>CAWFZR010000028.1:0-356297 GCA_963820365.1 uncultured Alphaproteobacteria bacterium
GAAACATCAGCACCCGCTGACAGCGGCGATAGGCGCGCACCTCGAATGCGGAGCGTTGTGTGGAAAAGGGATCGGGTCGGACCGCCCAGGCGCGCGTGGGATTGATGCCTGGCTGGCTGCCCTCGTGGTCGCCGTAGTCCATCACCAGCTCGAACAGCCATTGCGTGTCGGCGAATTCCGGTTGGAGGCGCGATATGGTGTTGCCGGTATTTCGCGCGCTTCAAATAGCGGTTCGCCGAGCGGCTGAGCGCCGAACAGTTGCTTTTTCAGTCAGCCGACATCCGATCGACGCCGCGACTGTCCTCTGCTGCGTACTCGTATATGGCGGCGTTGCCCCTGTCGTCGTGGGTGTCGCAGACAAGCCATGCAAAGATGCGCCTCGGGTCCTCAGGATCGGCGATGCGGCTCTCGGCAGCCCGACCCGTAGAACGTGGTGGCGTTCTGGCGTGAAATCGACCGCCAGAAGCTGTCGGTCAGGTCGTCGAGCTTCGTCCAGCGCTCGATGCGCGCAGAACAAACTGTCGATGCGGGGTCGATATTGAAGGAACCGATATCCGTCCCGCACCTCGCTCGCGCGTGATCCGTCAGCGGCGAGCACCGGGACCAGATCCTTACGGCGCCGGAAAAAATGAAAACGTCGGATTCATCGGAGACGTCCTGATATCTCGGCAGGCCGCGATCGGTCCGGCGCGTGATGGCGGCGTAAGCAACGGTCCACCCGAAGCCGTATGGACCATTGCCAGAACCTAAGTCGTAGGTAGCACGCAAGGGTCGGCGTGTACCCGGCGCGACCTGGACTGAGCGGTAATCGGATCGTCAGCGATGCTGTTCCCGGTGACGGGATTTACCGCGAACTTTTCGTCGACGCCTTTGATGGCGCCGCCTCCTTTTGGGGAGCGAAATCGCCAGCAGCACGGAGAGGAAATCCCGGGATAGCTCACTTCTCCCCGATCGGAGCAGAGTGGTTCATGGGCGCATTCCCACACAGAGACTGGGGAAGCGGAGATCACGCGACAACAGCGTCGCGGATCGATGCGATGAGCTCAGACAGGGATGTGGATAGTGTCTCCCCCAACACGAGGGGGTAGACATGAGGGGTAGTGGACATGAAGGAAGTGGAGTCGCCATAAAGCTCCTTCTCGGCCGCGCTCCCCGGAGGGAGCTGGCGGATGAAGGTAGCCCTGACCCACTCAATTCCATGGTGCGCGACGGACGCGGGCCGTGTCAAGGACAGCATAGCCGGCGACAATCTGTTCCGTCGCTCCCCCGGTACTCTGATGCCGAGCGGGCCGGCTTCGGCAGCGATAGCACCTGATGACCTGATTTCGGTCGGTCATGCGGGGACAGCAATGGCGACGATCGGCGCTAGCGCCTGCGACTGGCGCGGGCTCGCGATTGCGCAAATACACGATCCGGCCTTATGGCCGCGTCACCCTCCATCACTTAAGTGACGCTCACTCGTGCGGCCGGAGGGTCCGCTTTCTGAGGTGCTGCGGAAGCGGGCGGGCAGGGCGCCGGTCCGGCCTTCCGCGCTTGAGAATGCGATCGAGGTAATTATGACCCGCCGCGCGGTGGAACTCGTCCCGTCGGATCGGCCACCGCAGATTTATTTGGCAGTAGTGTACCAGGTGCTCTACTTGCGCTGCAGCATCGCATCAACCGCGTAGCGGCCGGCGCCGGTGATGAACAGCAGCACCGTGCCGCCCATCATCGAGACGTTTTTCCAGAAGTGCCATGCTGGGCCGCCTGTTGCGCTTCGGGATAGCTCCAATAGCGGTGCGAGCTGAAGGTCGCGATGATGACGAACAGCAGCATCATCAGCGCCGCGTAGCGGGTAGCGAGCCCGACCACGAGCAAAATCCCGCCGATGAACTCGACGAAGGGGGCGACATACCCAAGGAAGGTGGGCAGGTCCAGCGCGGCATGGTGGCCACGAAGGCCGGGATATCCATGAGCTTGCGCCAGCCGCTCAGAATGAAGATCCAGCCGAGCGGCGCACGGCCAAGGAGCAGCAGGAAATCCTGCCATTGCGCCGCGAGACCATCGGTGCACGTCAGCCACGATGCGGGTGATCTGGTAGCCTGCATAGCCATTGGTCGCCTCCCACGCCGACCCTTCGTGGGCCGGCTTCAAAGCACGCCTTTATAGCCTCATCAGGGAACGTGAACCAGACGGACGGCAACCCTTACGCCGGATGTCGCGCAGGTTCGCTCGCGCGCATGATAGCGGTCATGGTCTGGTCGGCGTTTTGAAGGCGCGGTGGCGGCATGTCTTGAATGGCATGGACGGACCGGCCCCAGCCGCGGGTACCGGCGACGAGCGCGCGATCCTTCATCACGCAGCGCCCGCGCACCAGCGTGTGGATCGGAAGGCCCCTGACCCGCCGGCCGTTCCAGGGAGTGATCTTGGAGCGTGAGCGCAACTTGAGATCCTCGATCGACCATTCGCGGGCGAGATCGACGATGGCGATATCGGCATCCGATCCCGGCGCAGATGACGCCCTTGCACGGATAGAGGCCCCAGATCCGGGCGGGATTTGCCGCGCTCCAGCGCACGTATTCGGAGATCGTGAACCGTCCGGCATTGACCTGCGATAACATCAGGGGCATCTGGGTCTCGACGCCGGGAAAGCCGCAGTCAACCGTCCAGATGTCGTTGCGGGTCTTTTCCTCCGGCGAATGCGGAACATGGTCGGTAGCGATCAGATCGATCGTGCCGTCGGCAAGCGCAGACCAGAGCGGCTCCTGATTGCGCGCTTCGCGCACCGGCGGATTGACGCGGATGACGCCGCCCAGGCGCGCGTAATCGTCGGTCGAAAGCATGAGATAATGGGGGCGGGGCTCGCCTGTGATGTCGACGCCGCGGGCCTTCGCTTCGCGCAGCGGCCGCAATTCCTCGGCCGAGGAGATGTGCAGCACGTGAATGCGCGCGCCGGTCCATTCGGCGAGCAGAGCCTGCGCGGCTCACGGCTTCGACCGCAACGATGGCGGGCCGCGACGCAATGTGAGCAAGCGGATCGGCGGCGGCCGGCCGCACGCATCCGGGTTTCCCGCCGTTCCATGATGGAGTTGGTCTCGGCATGCAGCGAGATGCGCTTGCCGGTGGGCGCCACGACCTCGAACGCTTCGAGCATGGCCCCGGTCGACGGGCTCGGAATTTTCCCGAACGTGTTGCCCATGTAGAGCTTGAAGCCGATCACGCCGCCGGCGACCAGGGCGGGTACGTGCTCGATGGTGTCCTCGCCGAGAAGGCCGTAGAGACCGAAATCGACATGCGCCTTCTCGGCGGCCATGCGATGCTTCGCCGCCAGCTCTTTGGCGCTGCCGGTTGGCGGGATCGTATTCGGCATGTCGAATATGGTGGTGACGCCGCCGAATGCCGCCGCTTCGGTGCCGCTGGCGAAATCCTCCTTATGCGGGATAGCCGGGATCGCGGAAATGGACGTGCACGTCGATCGCGCCCGGGAGCACGTGCAGGCCGCGCGCATCGAGGGTCTCGCGCGCGGATGGCATGGTTGCCTCCGAGCCGACGCAAACAATGACGCCATCCTTGATCGCGATGCTGGCGTCGGTCACGCAATCGGGCGACACGACGCTGCCGCCGCGGAAGACGAGATCGGCTGTGATCGTCACTTCCGTCTCCATTCGCTGCATCGTCCGGCAGTCGTCCGCTGCGCGTGATGTCTGCAGGCTGAGCGCGAGTACAACGCGTGAATGGCCCTGTCATTCGCAAGATGACAGCCAGGTCAAAGTTCCGGACGCATCTATTCCGCGGCGTGGCGGAACGTCAGCATCTCGTCGCGCGGATCGAGATCGACGATGCGGCCGTCCTTGATCACCCAGGACAGGTGCTTGCCGCCTTGCAGCACGGTGATGTCGGCAAGCGGATCCTTGTCGAGCACGATGACGTCGGCGAGCTTGCCGGGGGCGATTTCGCCGACCTGGCCGGTCAGGCCCGACCGCCATGGCGTTGTCCCGGGTCGCGGCAACGATCGCTTCCATCGGCGTATAGCCGCCGTACTTGACGAAAATCTCCAGCTCCTTGGCGTGTAGTCGCCGTGGCGTCATGAACGAGTTGTTGCCGGTGTCGGTGCCGACCAGGAGCTTGATGCCGAGCTTGCGCGCCTTGTGCATGATCTCGCACAGCAGGTCGAAGTGCCTCTTCATGCGGTTGAAGTCGAGCTGCACCTGCTCGGGGCTGACCTTGGTGCCGAGCTCGACCACCTGGCCGAGGAACGTCGCGGTCGGCAGGATCGGCATGCCGGCCTTCGCCACCGCTTCGAGGTCGGCGTCGGTGGCGAGATCGGTATGCATGATCCAGTCCACGCCGCCTTCGGCCGCGGCGCGCGTCGAGCCCGCGCCGCGCGAATGGATCGCGACCGGCAGGTTGCGCCGGTGCGCCTCGGCGACCACAGCGGCGATCTCGTCTTTCGACAGCATCTGCAAGTCGCCGGAGCGGCTGTCTGCCATCTTGATGAAGTTGACGCCGTGCTTGTGCTGGCGCCGCACCTCGGTGACCATCTCGTCGACGGTGTTGCAGAGCTTGCCGATGGCGTGATCGGGCGTGCCCTCCCATGACGGCTCGTCGTCCTCGATGCAGCCGTAGGTGATGATCATGCGGCCGGCGATAAACATGCGCGGGCCTTCCATCAGCCCGAGCCGGATGGCGTCGCGCACGCCGACGTCGGTGAACCAGGTGCCGCCCGGCACCGAGATGCTGGTGACGCCCGCGCGCAGCACCTTCTGCGCGCTGCGCGCCGACTTCAGCGTGGAGAATTCCGGCCGCGTCGTGCCCTTGCCTTTGCCCTCGCCTTTGATCGGCCGGGTAGCCGTAGGACATGTGGCAATGGGCGTCGATCAGGCCCGGCATGATCCACTGGCCGCCGGCGTCGAGCACCTCGACCTTGCTGCGGTCTTCGAGCTGGACGTCCGGGGGCAGGGCGCCGACGCTCTTGATGCGGTTGCCTTCGATGACGATGGCGTCGTTGCGGCGCGGCGGCATGCCCGATCCGTCGATCAGGGTGCCGTTGCGGATGACCAGCGTCTTGTCAGAGCTCATCGCGTCCTCCGGGGTGACCCGTGCTGCAGCGCAGGCGCCCGTCTGCTCGCGTGGGAGAGCGGGTACTGGGCCAATGCCGGCGCACTGCAAAGGCTCCTCGAATGCCGCTGTTCCGCCCTGCCATTGAGAGCCGCGCATGGATGCGGTTTAATATTCGTGCGACGGGCGAGGAACCCTGGAGAGGAAAAACCGCCATGGCTGGGAAGGAATACGATCGCGCAGGCCAGGATCTCGGCAATATCGTCAATCTCGGGCACATCAACGTCCGCATCACCGACCAGCATCTGGCGACGCACTATTACGTCACCGCATTGGGTCTCACGCGCGATCCGTTTCTCAACACCGGCGCCCGCCTGATGTGGGTGAATGTCGGGGGTGGGCCAATTCCATCTGCCGACCGGCGAGCCCGATATGCTGCGCGGGATCACCGGACTGGTGGTGCCGGACCGTGCCTCCCTGCTCGAGCGTCTTGCACAAATGCGAAAGCCCCTGGAGGGGACGAAATTCCCAATTTCGCGAAAGCAACGATTCGTCGAGACCGTCTGTCCCTGGGGCAACCGCATCAACGTGCATGCGCCGGACGAGAGCCGCTTCGGTCGCATCATCCTCGGCATGTCCTATATCGAGTTCGACGTCCGCCCGGGCACCGCGGAGCGCATCGCTCGTTTCTATCGCGAGGTCCATGGGGGCGCTTGCGACCGTGGTCGAGAACGGCGGCGGCCGCAGCGGCCGGGTGCAAGTGGGGGAGAAGCAATACTGGTATTTCCGCGAGACCGACGAGCCCGAGAAGCCCTATGACCGTCATCACGCCCAAATCTATATCGCGAATTTCTCCGGCCCCTATCGCCGGCTGCAAGGCGCTTGGCCTCATCACCCTGGAAGTCAACGAGTACGAATATCGCTTCAAGGACGTCATCGACGTCGCGACGCGCGAGGTGCTGTTCACCGTCGAGCACGAAGTGCGCAGCCAAACCCATCCGCTCTATGGCCGGCCGCTGATCAATCGCAACCCCGCGCAGAGCAACCGCGACTACTGGCCGGGTCATGACAGCATGTCCTGGTCGATGCCTTGGGCCATGCCGTGATCCGCGGCCTCGGCGCCAAGTGATGCGACGCGCGTTGGTGATCGGCGGCTCGCTCGGCGGGTTGCTGGCGGCACATCTGCTGCGCCGCGAGGGCTGGGACGTCACGGTGTTCGAGCGCAACGCCGATGACCTGACCGGCCGCGGCGCCGGCGTGCGCACCCATCCGCAGCTTCTCGCCATTCTTGCAGCGCGTCGGCATCGACTTCGACAAATCCATGGGGGATCAGGGTCAAGTCACATCATCTGCCTCGATCACGAGCGGACACATTTATCTGAGAGAGAGAGGACAGCGCGGACCATGAGCTCCTGGGGCCGGCTCTATCGTTCGCTGCGCGATCCGCTACCGCCCGAAAGCTATCGCCTCGGAATGCCGCTGACCCGGGTCGAGCAGGATGCTGCCGGCGTGACCGCCGTCTTTGACAACGGCTCACGTGCGCAAGGCGATCTGCTCGTCGGAGCCGACGGCATGCGTTCCACCGTGCGCGAGCAGCTCCTGCCCGGTATCCAGCCGCACTATGCCGGTTACGTTGCCTGGCGCGCCATGCTCGACGAGAGCGAAGTCCCGCCCGACATCAGGGCAGAGATTTTCGAGCGCTACACCTTCTGCCTGCCGGAGGGCGAGCTGTTCCTCGCCTACCCGGTTCCCGGCCGTTTCAATAAAACGCAGCTCCGGGCGTGGCGCCGACAACATCGTCTGCTGTATCGTCCGACCGAGCCGGACACGGCGCTCGTCGATCTCTGCACTGACGCCGCCGGGCGAGGCAGCGGCAGTCGCAATTCCCCCGCCGTTGATCCGGCCGGAGATCTTGGCCGCAATCAAGGCAACCGCGCGCAGGCTGGTCGCACCCCAGGTCGCGGAAATCTTCGCGCGCACAAGGCAGCCATTCTTTCAACCGATTTTCGACTCGTTTGACCGCGCACGGTATTTGGTCGCGTGGCGCTCATAGGCGATGCCGCGTTCGTGGCGCGGCCGCATGTCGGGGCGGGCGTCACCAAGGCGGCGCTCGATGCCGCAAGCCTCGCGCAAGCGGCAAGCGCGGACGATCTTGCCGCCGGATTGTTGCGCCATGAGCGCGAGCAGCTGCCTTTCGGGAAGGGCCTGGTCGCCCTCGGCCCGCAGGAAGGCGCCGATCCGAGCGCGCAGATCATGCCACGGGAGGAACGCAGCGCAGCCGAGCTCAGGCGAGACGCCCGCGACGTGCTGCATGCCCATAACTCGCGCAGCGAGAACCTGACCAGGGTGCTCGCCGCGTCACGCGCCGCCGCGGAAAGTGCGCGCTGCAACGCTCTCGGCAATTGACATTGGATACGAAGCCCGGTTGTTTTTGGCCTGACAGAGCAGATGAGAGATGCCCCAATTTCGTCTACCGCCGCCAATTCACCGTCGAATGGGGCCATTGCGATCCTGCCGGCATCGTCTTCAACAGCCGCTTCTTCGAGTTCTTCGATTGGAACACATGGTTGATGTTCGAGACGGCTCTCGGTGTGCGGCCAGCGGATCTGGCAAGAGCCTTCGGCATGATGAGCATTCCCCTTGTCGATGCAAAGGCGCGTTTTCTCGCGCCCGCCAGGTTCAATGATGCGGTGGAGATCGCCTCCGAGGTAAGCGAGTTTCGACGCTCCAGCTTCGACGTGCAGCATCGGCTTTCCATCGACGGTCGGCTTGCCGCCGAGGGCAGCGAGAGCACGGGTCTGGGTCGTCCAGGATCCCGCGGATCCCTTGAAGCTCAAGAGCATTCCGATCCCGGCGGGCGTCATCGAGCGGTTTCGCGCGGCTGGAGGCCGTTGGCCGGCGCAGAGCCAGGAGTTGCCCGGCGGGGCCGCAGTGTGCAACAAGCGCGGGTGAAGTGGGTCCCCCTTTGCAGGCGGAGCGGCGTGCGGTGGAGGCTGGGGCACTCGGCGCGTCGAATGGCGGGGTGGGCACCGGACACGGCCTCCAAGCGGTTTATAGAATCCTTGGGCTTGCCTCCGCGTTTAGGGCGGTTTGGGAGTCGCTGGGGCGAGGGGTGCTGCTCTCACCGAGAAAGTTCTCGAGGGGCAATCCCGTTTCGGGATGCAAGAACACCGGTGATGAACACAATCGCCAGTATCAGCATTAGCCCGAGGATCAGAGTGAGGGTTGCCATTCGTGGGGTCGTACAGATGGAGGCCAGCGGGAAGATTGAGACTTTGAGAATTCTCAATTCTGCAAAGTCGCAACCTGCGCCTTAAGCGAATTAGATTGGGCGGCCCGACCAGGGATCGGAGCGCCTGGAGGGCTGATGCCTTGTCTTCAAGTCCCGATCCAGGGCAGCCCCCGACGCGATCAGGCTAGAGCCACAGTCGCTAACGACACTTCACCATCGCTGAAAAAGCCGGCGGATGGTTAATCCGGGGTCGCGGCGATGTGGCCGGCCTTCGAGTTGAGACGAGGGGTGCGTTGCATAGGCTAAATTTTGCCACTTATCCGGGAAAATGTGTGGGGCGGTCCCGCTGAACCCCCTGGTTCTACGTGTGGGCTGCGTAAGGCCCCGGCGGTCAACCTCCCCGGGGCCTTTTCATTTCGGACAAGCCGTCGATGCGAGTGCGTGGCACCGATCCGCGTGTTGGCGCATCGTGGGCCAGATGAAGCCGGTTTGCGTCCAAGCCGCTTGGCAGATTGATTGCTCAGTCGCGCGCGACCTGATCGCTTCCAAGGCGCGGGGCGGGTCTCGGCTTGCCCCGCGCCGTGTTTTGCAGGAGCCCGCGTGATCCTTGGAAGCTCCAGATCAGTAAACCGGGTCCATTACCCGGAACGGAAGGTACGGGTTGGACATCGGCGACGACAGGACAACCATTGGCCGAGCAATCTCGGCATCGATTTCGACTACACCGGCTTTGACCCAGAAAACCATGGCCAAACCCACTATCGTGGCAGCGATTGCAAAATTGATGAGCTTACGCATTTGTGAAACCTCCAATTGAAAGGGAGGTATTGACGATTTGCGAAGGCATCAGTGATGCGGTTCACACAGTGTACAATTTCGACGTGTTCACCCGGCAGGTGAGACTCAAGTGACGGAGCCCTCTTCGGGGCCTAATTCTGCACCCAACGGGCGCGGAACCATATATAATAGGGCACTACGGAGCCGAACGAAGGCTACCGAATACGCCTGAAATTTCTACCTAATCAGGCCGCACAAGCCCATATGCATTTTATTGGACGGCACATGGCACGCATTGTCGAACTCACGCTCAACGGCCGCTCGCGCGTGGACGCGGTGCCCGATAATCTGTTGCTGTTGGACTATTTGCGGGAGACCGTCGGCCTTACCGGAACAAAAACGGGCTGCGACGGTGGCGAATGCGGCGCCTGCACGGTCCTGGTCGATGATCGGCCGCGATTGTCATGCCTCACGCTTGCGGGCGTGATGGACGGCCGGCGCGTGGACACGGTGGAGTCGCTTGGGCAGGACGGCCGTCTTTCGGCGGTGCAGCGCGGGTTCCACGAGAAGCTCGGCTCGCAATGCGGCTATTGCACGCCGGGGTTCATCATGGCCTCGGCCGGGCTGCTGCGCCGAAATCCATCTCCCAGCGAGGACGACATCCGCGCAGCGCTGGGCAGCAACATCTGCCGCTGCACCGGTTACGTCAAAATCATCGAAGCCGTGAAATACGCCGCCGAGCTTCACGCGTCCGGAGCGGCGCCGTGAACGACATCCTGCCCGCCCACACCATCGGCAGCTACGTGCCGATGGTTGATGGGCCGGAAAAGGTCTCCGGGCGGGCAAAATACACCGCCGACCTGATCGTGCCGGGAATGCTGTCCGGGCGCATCTATCGCAGTCCCTACTCCCACGCCGAGATTCTCGACGTCGATATCACCGAGGCGATGCGCCTTCCCGGCGTGAAGGCGGTGGTCACCGGTGCCGATTGCGACAAGACCTTCGGGGTTCTTCCCGTTGCCCGCAGCGAGCATCCGTTGGCGCGCGACAAGGTGCGCTATCGCGGCGAGCCGGTGGCTGCGGTCGCCGCCGTCGATGATGCCACCGCCAAAAAGGCGATCGCGCTGATCAAGCTCAAAGTGCGCGAGCTGCCGGCCTACTACACCGCGCGCGACGCCATGGCGCACGGCGCGAACGAGATTTATGCGCACCGCGCGGGCAATATCGAGCGGGACGTTCTGTTCGAGCTCGGCAGCGTCGAGCAGGGATTGCGCGAGGCCGATCTCGTCCGCGAAGCAAGCTACGACTGCGCCGAGGTGTGCCAGAACCAGATGGAGATGCATGCCGCGGTCGCGGATTATGACGTCGAGCGCAATCGCCTGACCGTGCATGCCAGCACGCAGGTTCCTTACTACGTCCACCTCATGCTGGCGCAGATCCTCGACATGGACATGTCGCGCATCCGCGTGATCAAGCCGCATGTCGGCGGCGGGTTCGGTTGCCGCACGGAAGCGCTCAACGTCGAGCTGATCGCGGCATTGCTGGCACGCCGGGCCGGCGGGTGCGTGCGGCTGGTGATCACCCGCGAGGAGACGTTCATCACCCACCGCGGCCGGCCGCAGACCGACATCAGGCTCAAGCTCGGCCTGCGCAAGGACGGACGGATTACCGCGGTCGAATGCGAGTGCTACCAGCGCGGCGGCGCGCATTCGGGCTACGGCGTGGTGACCATTCTCTATGCCGGCTCGATGCTCTACGCCATCTACGATCTGCACAATGTGAGATATCTCGGCAAGCGCGTGCTCACCAATACTCCGCCCTGCGGCGCCTTCCGCGGTCACGGCACGGTCGACATCCGCTTCGCGTTCGAGAGCCTGCTGGATCAGATGGCGCACGAGCTGCACCTCGATCCCATGGCGGTGCGGCGCGCGAATTACCTGACCGCGCCGACCTTCACCGACAATGATCTGATGGTGAACAGCTACGGCCTGCCGCAATGCGTCGACTGGGTGGAGCGCGCCAGCGGCTGGAAGACGCGCAAGGGCAGGCTGGGCAAGGACGGCCTGGGCAGGCGCAGGGGTCTCGGCTTTGCCTGCTCGCATTACATCAGCGGGGCCTCCAAGCCGGTCAACTGGACCGGTGAGCCGCACGCGACCGTGAAGATCAAGCTCGATTTCGACGGCTCCATTGTCGTGCTCTCGGGTGCAGCCGACATCGGGCAAGGCTCGTCGACCATCCTGGTGCAGACGGTCGGCGAGGTCCTGGGGCTTGATCTTGCGCGCATTCGCGTCGTCACCGGCGACAGCGAAGTGGTGCCGAAGGACAACGGTTCCTACTCCTCGCGCGTCACCTTCATGGTCGGCAATGCGGCGATCGAGGCGGCGCACAATCTCAAGCGCGTGCTGGTTGCAGCCGCCGCGCGCAAGCTCGACGCGAAGCCCGAGGAGATCGAGTGCCTGGGCGAGCTCTATCGCGCCGGAGCGCAGGACAAAGGCCTGACCTTCACCGAGGTCGTGACCGAGGCGCTCAAGGACGCCGGCACCATCACCGTCACCGGCAATTATTCCACCATCCCGCAATCGCACGGCGGCAAGAAATATCGCGGCGCGGCCATCGGCGGCACCATGGGCTACAGCTACTCGGCGCAGGTGGTCGAGGTCAGTGTCGACGAGGACACCGGCGTGGTGAGCGTGGACAAGGTCTGGGTCGCGCATGACTGCGGCAAGGCGCTCAATCGCCTCGCCGTGGAAGGCCAGGTGCAGGGCTCCGTGTGGATGGGCATGGGCCAGGCGATGAGCGAGGAGACCGCCTATCACGACGGTCTGCTCGTCACCGGCAACATGCTCGACTATCGTGTTCCCACCATCGAGGATTCGCCTCCGATCGAGGTCGGCATCATCGAGAGCAACGACCCGCACGGACCCTTCGGTGCCAAGGAGGCGGGGGAGGGCTCGCTTGCGGCCTTCCTGCCGGCTCTCACCAACGCCATCTCCGATGCCATCGGCGTGCGGTTCAATGACCTGCCGGTGACGCCTGACCGCGTGTTCGTCGCGCTCGAGAAGCACCGGCGCGCAGGCAATGGGAGCAAGTCCGGGAGCAAGTCCGGTCCCGGCCGAGACCCCTGATGGACGCGCTCCCGGCATTCCAGCTGGTACGCCCGGCCACGCTGGATGAGGTGCGGCAGGCGCGCATGCGCCATCCAGACGGCCAGCTCCTCGGAGGCGGCACCGATCTCCTCGTCAATATCCGGCGCGGCATTGTTGCTCCACCGACGCTCATCGACATCAGCGGCGTCGAGGAGCTGCGCGCGCTGCGTGCCGACGAGCAGACAATCGAGATCGGCGCCGCGGTCACGCTGGCCGAGCTTGCCGCCCATCCCCAGGTTGTACGCCATTACCCCGTGCTGGCGCAGGCCGCGGGCCACATTGCCGGCCCGACCCATCGCCACATGGGAACGGTCGGGGGCAATTTGTGTCTCGACACGCGTTGCCTGTTCTATAATCAGAGCGAGTGGTGGCGCTGCGCCAATCACCACTGCCTCAAGACCACGGGCGATATCTGTCACGTCGCGCCCAAGAGTCGCGGCGTCTGCTTCGCCACCTTCAGCGGCGACCTCGCGCCGGCGCTGATGACGCTCGCTGCCGAGGTCGACCTCGCCGGGCCGGCGGGCGCGCGCACGGTTGCGCTCCACAGCATCTATATCGGCTACGCCAGGCAGGATCGGCCGGTCACGCCGACGCAGGGGGACGGCAAGTACTATCTGTCGCTGCGGCCGGGCGAGCTCATCACCGCGGTGCGGGCAAGAAACACGCCCGGCTTGCGCTCGGCCTACGACAAGATCCGCATCCGCCGCTCGATCGAATATCCCGTGACCGGCGTTGCCGTGGCGCTGCGCCGCGAGGGTGATGCTCTGGTCGATCTGCGCGTCGCATTCACCGGCACCAATCCTCGGCCGGTGCTGCTGGAGGGGACGGGCGCGCTTTGCGGTGGACCTCTCGACGAGCGCGTGCTCACCGGGCTCGATGGGCTCGTCCGCGATCAGATCATGTCGATGAAGACCACGTTCACGCCCGGTCACTATCGCCGGCGTGTCGCCGGCGTGCTGGCGCGCCGGCTGGTGACGCAGTTGTTCGATCCGCGCGTCACTCCCGCAGCTTGAAACGCTGCAGCTTGCCCGTCGCCGTGCGCGGCAAATCGGGTCGGATGTCGATCCAACGCGGATATTTCCACGCTCCCGCGCGTTCCTTCACGTGCATCCGCAGCGTTTCCATGAGCTCCTCGTCGGCGCCATAGCCGTCCTTGAGCACAATGAAGGCCTTCGGCTTCATCAGACCGTCGCCGTCGGGCTTGCCGACGACCGCCGCCTCGAGCACGGCTTCATGCGAAATGAGCGCAGCCTCGACCTCGAACGGCGACACCCACATTCCGTTGACCTTGAACATGTCGTCGGTGCGTCCGCAATAGTGGTAGTAGCCGTCGGGGTCGCAGACGAATTTGTCGCCGGTATGGATCCATTCGCCGGCGAAGGTGCGCCGGCTCTTCGCGCGCTGATTCCAGTAGCCCTCTCCCGCGGTCGGCCCGCGCACAACAAGCTCGCCGATCTCACCGGCGGCGAGCGCATGCCCGCTTTCGTCGACGATCTTCACCTCGTATCCCGGCACGGGCTTGCCGGTCGATCCGTAGCGGACATCGCCTGGCCGGTTGCTCAGAAACGTCTGCAGCATCTCGGTCGAGCCGATGCCGTCGAGAATGTCGACGCCCACGACCGCCCGCCAGCGCTCCCCGAGATTGGCGGGGAGCGCCTCGCCGGCCGAGATGCAAAGCCGCAAGCGATCCGACCCTGCCCCCGGCGTGAGATCGGGATGCGCCAGCAAGGCCGCATAGAGCGAAGGTACCGCATAGAAGATGCTGGGGCGGTGGCGGCGAAGGGTCGCGAGCACCGCCTGCGGCGTCGGCCGTTCCGGCAGCAGGACAGCGCTCGCGCCGACCGACATCGGAAACAGCAGCGCGTTGCCGAGGCCATACGAAAAGGAGAGCTTCGCCGCCGAGAACGCCACATCTTCCTCGCGAATGCCGATCACCCCCTGGCCCATGAGCCGCGCCGAGGCCATGGCGCTGGTATGAACGTGCTTGACCGCTTTGGGGTCGCCGGTCGAGCCGGACGTGTACATCCAGAACGCGACCTCATCCGATACGGTCGCGGCGGTGAACGGCACCGGTTCGGCTTGCCTCAGCGTGTCCTCGAAAAAGACCACGTCCTGCAATTCCGCCCGATCCCGGGCGGTCGCGCCGACGACCATCACCACGCGCGGATGCGGCAATCGGGCTCGGATCGACAGGACGGTGCGGGCAAGCGGGGCGGCAACCACGGCCGCTGCGGCGCGGCTGTCGGCGAACAGATAGGCATATTGCTCGGCGGTCAGCAGCGTGTTGACGGGTATCGGAATGATACCGGCGCGCATCGCGCCCCAGAACGCGACGGGATAATCGACGGTGTCGTGGCATATGAGGATGACACGGCTTTCCTCGCGCAGCCCTGATGCCCGCAGGGCCGAGGCAAACCGGTATGAGCCCTCCTGCAGGTCGGCGTAGGTCAGGGAGCGCCCGCCGTCGGCGAAGGCGATCTTCCTCCCGAGGCCGCGATCGATATTGGCATCGACAAAATCGGTTGCGGCGTTGTAGGGCCGCCGTTGCAAGATGTCTTCCAGCAGCGGCGCCGAGGGTTCTGTCATGAATGCATGCGTCGTCAATGGATGCGTGGTGAATGGATCGGCATCGGATCAGAAGAATGTGCGGCGGTCCTGAGCTCGCACCTTCCGTCAGATTAGACCAGATGTTCATTCCCTGAATAGCCAAGCACCTTGACCGATTTCTTCGGGAAATGCGGCGACCAGGCCTTGCGCAGCCTCCGACGTCCTCATCCCCGCCTGCTGCAAGGTTTCGCGCAGTGCTGAAAGCGACGCCACCCTGATCCCGCAGGCGCCCATGAACGGAAGGGACGGTATCGGGATTTCCGGAAGCATTCGGCGAAAGCCGTCGGCCGTCACGAGGTCCACCCGGCCCCGGTCCAGCCCGATCGTGTGCCCCAATGGCGAAGCCCGCGCCGCGCGACCGGTGAAGCGGGCATAGCGTTGCGCGGCCTCCCCCGCATCATCGACCGCGATCACGACGTGCGTCAATGCGAGCGCGCCGTTGGGATGCGAAAGCCAGCGCGGTTGCCATACCATGCGCTCCGTATGATGCGTGAGAATCTGGATACGGCCCTCGGGCATCTCTCCCGGCTCGACCCGCGCGAGCGTGAATGCCGCGGTGCCGGACGCCCCGTCGATATCGATCGGCCGCTGCATCCTCACCAGAGGCCGCACGCGAAAGCCTTGACCGGCGAGCCGGCGATGGAAGGTCGCGGCGTCGGCGACCGCAAAGGCGGCAAGATGCATTCCGCGATATCGCGTCATCGCGGCGTCAAGCTCGCCGGCCAGCGGCGTGTCGGCGGTCTTGAACAAGACTTCGATATAGCCTTGCGCCAGCATGGCGGTGACGTTGCCGGTGCCGGTGAGGCGCGCCGGGCCGTTGCCGGGAGCGGGATTGACTTGAATGGACACCGGCGTCGGGGCAAAGCCCGCGCGCGCGAGCGCGCGCCGTGCCGCTTCCACGTCGGGCACGAAATGCCCGACGTGATCGAGGAATATCTCCCCGCCGAGCGGTAGCTGGCGGCCCGGTGGCAGGCGCTCCTGATCGGACACGGGTCTTGTCCACGACGTTCGAGTTGATCTCGCGCGCGCTTGTAGCGCGCGCGGGGGCATGAATATAGTTCTGTCGTCCCTAGCCGTAGGTTGGTTGATGCGGCAGGGGCGAGTTTGCAACCCGCCCCTGCATCGGCAATCACCGGGTTCAATTTGTAGGGTCTGCGCTGGCCCGCAGAGCCGCGATTCTCCTAGGCTTGAAAATGACGATATCTGGCGTGCATGAGGGACCGATGAACCGACGGCATGTGCTCTCCTTCGCAGGGGCGACCTTCGCCGCGACCGCGCTTGCGCCGCTTGGCGGCGCGGCGCAAGGAACAAATCAAGGCAGGTATCCGGAGCGGCCGATCAAGCTGATGGTGGCGTTCTCGGCGGGCGGCGTGAACGACATGGTCGCACGCCAGTGGGCGGACCGCGTCAAGGGCCTCCTCGGCACGGTTGTCGTGGAGAACCAGGGCGGCGGCAGCGGCACGATTGCAACCGGCGAGGTCGCGCGCGCGCAGGCCGATGGCTACACCATCCTTCTCGGCAGCACCAGCACAATGGTCCTCAATCCGATGACCATGCCGAAGGTGCCGTATCATCCCGCCAGGGACTTCGTGCCGATTGCCATCATCGCGGTCTCGACAACGTCTATCGCGGTGCACGCGGCGGTGCCGGTGCGGACCGTCAGCGAGCTGATTTCTTACGCCAAATCCAATTCCGGCAAAGTCTCCTATGGCTCTGCCGGTACCGGGACCATGAGCAATCTTTCGGGCGAGCTGTTCAAGCAGATCACCGGGCTCAACGATCTCGTTCACATTCCATACAAGGGTGCTGGGCCCGGCATCACCGACCTCGTCAGCGGGCATATTCCCATGATGACGCCGAATGTGACAGCGCAGCTGCTGGAACTCCACCGTACGGGAAAAATCCGCATCCTCGCCGTTAACGCGGCACAACGCCTTGGCGCTGCGCCGGAGATTCCGACCGCCGTCGAGCAAGGGTTGCCGGGAATGATCGGCCTTCTCTTCCTCGGCTTGTTCGCGCCCGCCGCGACTCCCAAGCCCATCATCGATCGCATCACCGAGGCCACCCATTCCGCCATGGCGGATCCGGGTTATCAGACGCTGTTGGTGGCATCCGGGCTCGAGCCGATCGCGGATTCCAACTCGGAGAAGGCGCAACGGTTCATGGCGGAGGAGACCACGCGCTGGGAACCGGTGGTCAAAGCCTCGGGCTTCAAGGTCGAATGAGCCGACTGGTTTAGCATCTCATTCGCGACCATTCCCGGCGCGCTCCTGCGCCAGACGGCGCAGGACCGCCCGATCGAGCTTGTTGGTGGAAGCAAGCGGCAGCTCGTCGACGAACCAGACGAAACGGGGATGCGCATAGGCCGGCGCGTTGGCCAGCGCAAAGCGTTTGACGTCGTCGGCACTCGGCGCATGACCGCGCTTGGGAACCACGAACGCCACCGGCTTTTGTCCTTTGATCTCGTCGTCGAGCGGCACCACGGCCGCCTGCGCAACGTCGGGATGACGCTCGAGCATGCGCTCGACATCGGCGGGGTAGATGTTCTCGCCCCCCGATACGAACATGTCGTCGGTCCGCCCGATGAAATAGTGAAAGCCATTGCCGTCACGCCGGAAGACGTCACCGGTGATGTAGAAGCCGTCGGCGCTGAACGGCGGCGCGATTTGCGGTCTGTTGTGGTAGCCGTTCATGACCGCCGGACAGCTCATTTCGAGCACGCCCTCCTCGGCGTTGCGATTGCTGCCGGCGACGAGCCGCATCCGTACTTGCGGATGCGGATATCCGACGGACATCTGCGGCTGTGGAAGGCCTCCGGGATGCGGACCGAAGACCACCGGACCGGCCTCGGTCGTGCCGTAGGCATTGGTCACCGAAGCCTGCGGCAGGGCGTCATGGATCGCCGTCATCAAGCTGAGGCCGACCGGCGCCGATCCCATGCGGACGAATTCGACGCTGGAAAGATCGGTGGCCGCGAGCAGCTCCCTTTCCCGCAGCATCATTGCCATCATGGGCGGCACCGCGGTGAGCCAGGTGCAGCGATAGCGTGCGATGGCCTCGGTGTAGGCGCGGGCCGTGAATTGCGGCAGCAGCACGATGGTGGCGTGCGCGGCGCAGGCGAGCTTGCTCAGGGCAAGCGCGTTCATGTGATAGAGCGGCGCGGCGATGAGATAGCGGTGTCGATCGAGGCCGCCCGCCAGCCGCGTCTCCACCGCCCAGATGTGGCTCTGATGCGAAAGAACGACGCCTTTGGGCGCGCCGGTCGAGCCTGACGTATAGAGGAACATCGCAGGCTCGCGCGCACGCGGCTCGACGGCATGGAAAGGACCGGGCTCGAGAAAACGATCGAAGCCGCCGGGTCCACCGTCGCCGAATAGCACGCGCGGAAGGCCATCGGGAGCCTCGCTGGAGCGCTGCTCGTCGCAGAATATCAGCTTTGCACCGGCATCCCGCAGGATGAAATGAATGGTGTCCCGGGGAAACTTGAAATTCACCGGCACTGCAATGAAGCCGGCCCGCATGATGCCGAAATAGGAAGCGAGATATTCGGCGCGGTTGACGGAGAGGATGGCAATACGGTCGCCGCGCGCCAATCCGCGCCGCGTCAACGCGCGCGCGACGGCGTTCGACATGGAATCGAGCCGCGCGTAGGTAAATTCGCGCGCAACGCGCTCGCCGCCGAGATCGATGATTGCGACCTTGTCCGGATCGCGGTCGCGACGAATGAGATCGCCGAGGTTGACGAAGGTCATTTCTTCGCGGCGGCGGTCAAATAAGTGCCGCGGCCGCTGGCGAGGAGGTTGCCCTCGCGGTCGAAGACGCGCGCTTCGGCGGTGGAGAATTGCCCTCCCATTCGCACGATCTTGCCGCGAATGGTGAGATCGCCGGGCATCGCCGGAGCGTGATAATCGACGTGCAGATTGATGGTAGGAACCCCGCGCCCGGTCCTGCTCACCATGGCCCAGTCGGCGCCGAGATCGACAAGGGTGGCCAGCACGCCGCCGTGGGTATACCGCCGCTCCGGATTGACCACCCACTCCTCGCGCCAGGTCGCGCTGAGCTCGACACCGTCCTCATGCACCGCAATGACCTTCAATCCCAGCCACTGATGATAAGGGCCGCGGGTGACCAGCTCCTGCACCCGCTCGAGGGTAATTTCTTCGCTCATCAGAATTGCTCCGGTAGCCGGCGATCAATTCGTAGGGGCGGGTTCAAACCCGCCCCTGCCGATGTCGGTCATCACGGCACGACCACGACCTTGCCGATGACCTCGCGGTTCTCGATCAGCCGCAATCCCTCCCGCGCCTGCTCGAGCGGCAGCACCTTGTCGATCACCGGCCGCATCCTGTGTTCCGCAATGAGCTTCATCAACGCCTGCAGATTGTCGTCGTAGAAACTGTTGGAGCCGATGATCTTGAGCTCGAAGCTCCATACGTAGCGCAAATCCTCCTTCGGGTCGTAGCCGGCGGTCGCACCGCAGACCAGGAGCTTGCCGCCGCGCTTGAGGCACCGCAGCGAAGGGTGCCACGTGTCCCCGCCGGTGAAATTGATGACGACGTCGACACCGCCATCATAGCTGCGTCGCTGCGGCTTGCCGTATTTCTCGACTGCCCATCGGGAAAAATCTACCTCCTTGACATTGATCACTTCGTCGGCGCCGAGCTCCTTGAGCTTGCGCATTTTCTGCGGGCTGCTGCTGCAGGCGATCACCTCGGCGCCGAGCTGCTTGGCGAGAATGACACAACCGGTGCCCACGCCGCCGCTGGCGCCGAGGACAAGCACGCGGTCTCCCTTTTTCACGCTCTCGTGGGTGATCAGCATGCGGTGGGCGGTGCCGTAGGCGACCGGCAGCGCGGCCGCCTCCTCGAAGGTGACGCCCGTGGGCATGGCAACGAGCTGGTCGGCGGCAACGCGGCAATACTCCGCCATGCCGCCGTCCAGCATCTCGCCCATCAGCCCTTTCGTCTTGTTGAGCGGGTTGACCAGCACGCGGTCGCCGACTTTCCACCCGCTCACGCCAGCTCCGAGCTCCGCGATTTCCCCCGCCATATCGAGGCCGACCACCACCGGCAGCGGCACCTTGATCCCGGGCATGCCGTGCACCGTGAATATGTCGTGATAGTTGAACGAGGAAGCGCGCACGCGGATCACCACATGCCCCTCATCCGCCGTCGGTGCGGGATAGTCGCCTGCAACTTCGAGCTCGTCGAGCCCGCCATGCCTGCGAAGGAGGAGGGCCTTCATGGTTTTGCTGCCGCTCACTGTGCCGTCCTTCGCTGTCTGGACTTCGTCGCGCAGCCCTGAGCGCGTTCACGTGCGCGTCTTCGACGCGCCATGGCGAAATGCGGGACAGCTGACCCGGATCGCACCCCGTCTGCGCGAAAGCTTCGATGGGCCAATCCAAGAGCCCACCGAAGCCTTGGCAAGGCAGGCCTTACTCCATCCGGGCTGCGAACTGGATTGCTGGCCCATCCCGGTCTAAGTAGCTTAGCCCATCCCCGCCAACAACCTCTTGCCGCCGCCTTTCGGAGAGCATCGATGCAGGAGAATTTCCGCCAGTTCCTCGATCGCCTGCGGCAGACCGGCGAGCTCGTTGATCTGCACCAGCCCGTCGACATCCGCCATATTGCGACGCTGGTCGATCAATCCAGGACTGCGCTCTATTTTCACAGGGTGATCGGCTACGAGATGCCGGTCGTCTCCGGCATCATCCGCACGCCCGAGCGCGCCACGATGGCGCTTGGCTGCGAGACTTTTCGGGAGATCGAGGACAAGCTCAGGCAGGCGATCGATCAGCCGATTGCGCCAAGATACGTCAAGACTTCGCCGACGCGCGAAGTGGTTCTTACCGGCGACGACGTCGACCTCTACAAATTGCCGATCCCGATGTCCTCGATCTTCGACGGCGGCCCGATGATCACCGCCGGCGTCGTGATCGCGCGCGATCCCGAGCTAGGCTTCAACAGCGGCATCTATCGTTTCATCGTGAAGGAAAAAAGTCTCACCGGAATCGACATCGTCACGCCCAACAATATGCGATTGTTCGCCCAGCGCGCGCATGAGCAGGGCCGTGCCTTGCCGATCTCGATCAGCATCGGCACCCATCCGATCGAGATCACCGGCTCCGGTTATCGCGCGCCGCTCGGCGTCGACGAGATGGCCATCGCCGGCGGACTGCGCGGCGCGCCGGTCGAGCTCGCGCCCTGCGCCAGCATCGACCTGCCCTACATCGCCGACGCCGAGATCGTGCTGGAAGCGGAGATCCTGCCGACCGGTTGGACCTGGCCGGAAGGGCGCTTCGGCGAGTTCACGCGTCTGATGGGGGGGCTGCACTGGAACCCGCTGGTGCGCATCAAGGCGATCTCCATGCGCAAGGACGCGATCTATTACAATTTGCACATGCCGTGGGAGAATACCTGGCTCGCCGCGCCCACGCGCTACGCCGCGATCCGCCAGGCGCTGCGCACGGCCGGCGTGCAGGTCAAGGACATCAACGTCACGCTCGGCGGTTGCGCGTTCTGGCACGCGGTTGTCTCGATCAGGAAGCAACCCGGCGAAGGCAAGAATGCGCTGCTCGCTGCGCTTTCGGTGATGGACCTCAAGCATGTCGTCGTGGTCGACGACGACATCGATGTGTTCGATCCGACCGAGGTCGAATGGGCCATCGCCACGCGCGTGCAGGGCGACAAGGACGTCATGATCGTGAGCAACGCGCGCGCAAAGCCGCTCGATCCGAGTCTGCCGCAAGGCTACGGGGTGGTGCCCACGGGCGCCAAGGTCGGCATCGACGCCACCATACCGGAAGGCATTCCGCGCGAATATTACGAACGCATCACCTACGCCTACGCGGACCGCGCCAGGATCGACGACTATGTCAACGGCAAATCGGATGACCCGGGGAAGGCCGGTGACGAGATCGAGGTGGTAGCCTTGGCGGGAAAGATTCTCGACACGATCGCGCAGGAGCCGCTTTACTATACCGACATCGCGGAGCGCTTCTCGGCATTCGATTTCCGCACCGTCGCGCGCGCGCTCGGCCGCCTGCACGCGACCGAGAAGCTGTGGCAGGACGCGCGTGGCCAGATGTGCGTTCGCGGATCGCAATTTGCCGCCAAGCCGCCGCCGCGGCGCTGAGGCGCATTGGCTCGCCTCCTCACCGTGCAGCCCCTTCCCCGACGACAACGAAGGGTGCCCAGTACGCCGGATACGCGTTCCAGGGATCGGAGCTGTCGTTGAGATACGCAAGCATGGCGCGGCGCAGTGCCTCGGCGCGGCCCATGTCGGGATGGCGCTGCAGGTTGTCGAAGGTCATGGTGGTGAGCCGGGTGGCGGCATCGGAGTCAACCGACCAGTGCGACACCAGGAGCGCATGGGCGCCGGCATAGAAGAAGGCGCGCGCCAGACCCGACAGTGCCTCCGCACCCGGTTTATCGCCGGCGGCCGTGTTGCAGGCCGAAAGCACAACCCAATCGGCATTGAGCTTGAGTTGCGCCACCTCGCTTGCGGTGAGCAAACCGTCATCGAGCGCGCTCGGTGCGCTCGGGAGCGTCAGCGCCAGCGCTGGCTCGCCCAGCCCTTTCACGTCGCCGGCCAGCAGCCCGTGCGTGGCGAAATAGATCACGCGATAATCGTCGAGTGCCGTGCCCTTCACGGCGGTCTCGCTTGCATCCTTTTGCAGATGGAGGTCGCTGCGGGAAGCCCCGAGCTTGGCGGCCACGGTTTCAAGCTCGTCGGCGGTCTCCAGGAGCGAGGGAAGCGACTCGGCGAGCTTCCTGCGGTCGGGGCTCATGCCCTGCCACAATTCCGAATAGGCGCGGGTGAGGCCGGCGCGGCGCTTCATTTCGCCCCGCTGTGCCAATGCCCTTGCCCGCTCGGCCGGGTCAAATATCGGATCGCCGAAGCCGATCATCGCTTTGGTGCTTGCGGCCTTGCGCCCGGGCAGCCGCAACGCCCGCAGGCTCGGGACTGAAGGCAGAACGCTGACCGCATAGTGCTTGATGAGCCAGGCGGCGTCGCGGTAGAGCGCGATGTCCTTGACCCCCACCACCGGCTTTGCCGGCTTCTCCGTCACCAGCAGATGGAAAGGCAGCGAGGTGAGCGGCCCCGAGGGCACGACGAGCAGATGCCGCTTGCCTGCAATCAGAGCTTCGACCGGACCGATGAGCTCGACGTAAAGCTCGTGCGCCAAGGCGAGGTCGAACAGCGCAGGCTTGCCGGCGGACCTGGGCAGCTTCTCCAGCTCGAGGCCGCTGCGCAAAGCCGCGACCTTCTCCGAAAGCTTCTCGGCACCTACTGCAATCGTATGCCAGTCGAAGCCGTCCCGGGTCAGCGCGAAAACGTAACTCTCCTCGGCGCCGGCGAGCCAAAAGAGCAGCGCCTCCTCGGCACCGAGCAATTGCTGCACCTCCTCCGCCTTGAGCGGCTTGCCGCTTGCAAACGCCGCGTATTCGGGAAACTCCCGTTCGAGCCGTGCCGTGTTGGCGGCGAGCTTGCTGTCAATCTCGGCGAGCTTCCTGCGCAATGTGCCGACCACAGCGGAATTTTGCTGGCCTTGCGGTTTTGCAATAGCCGCGAGGAGCGCCTTGTCGCGGTCGCGCCGGAAGGCGGAGAGGTCCTGGCGCTCGCGCACCAGCGCTGCCAGCGCATCGCCGCCGGAGGCAAAACGCTGGCTCATTTGCTGGACAGCCGCCGCGGCCGCCGACTGTTTCGCCCATTGCGCCATGTTGAGAGCCTCGCGGCCAAGATCCGCTTCGGGCTCGAGACGCGTGCGCGCCGCCGCCGCAAGGTTGGCCACGTGACGAACGAAATAGTCCGTGCGCTGTCCGACCAGACCGCCGGCGTCCCCGGTCTGCTGGGCGCCGCTGGTCTCAACGGCGGCGTGAGCGACAACGGAAGCCGTCGCCCGGCGTGAATAGGCGAGTGCGCCCGCGGCGTCGCCATTTTGCCTGTAGAGCCGCGCGAGATTGTCGCGGGTTGCGGCCACGGTGGGGTGATCTGCGCCGAGCGCCTTCTCGAGGATGCCGAGCGCGCGCTTGTGGGACGCCTCGGCCTCGGCGTGGCGGTCCACGCTCTGATACAGCAAGCCCAGGTTGTTAAGCGACAGGGCAACGCTGGGATGATCGCGGTTGAGCGTCTGTTCGAAAATCGCCAATGATCGCTGCAATAGCGGCTGGGCGTCGGCGTAACGAGCCTGGTTTCGGTACAGCAAACCCAGATTGTTCATGGATTTAGCGACATTGGGATGATCCTTACCGAGCGCGTTTTGGAAAATGGCCAACGAACGCCGCAACAAAGGTTCCGCGTCGGCGTAGCGGCCTTGGTCTCGGTACAGAAAACCCAGATTGTTCAGCGATATCGCCACATCGGGATGGTCGCGGCCGAGCGCCTTCTCGCGAATGGCCGATGACTGCTGCAACAAAGGCTCGGCGTCGGCGTAGCGGCCTTGGTCCCGGTACAGAAAACCCAGGTTGTTCAGCGATTGAGCGATATCGGGATGCTCGCGACCGAGCGCCTTTTCTCGAATGGCCAGTGAGCGCTGGAACAAGGGCTCGGCGTCGGCATAGTGGCCTTGGTCTGCGAATAGGAAACCCAGGTTGTTCAGCGATTGAGCGAAATCGGGATGATCGCGACCGAGCGCCTTCTCTCGAATGCTCAGTGAACGCTGCAACAAAGGCTCGGCGTCGGCGTAGCGGCCCTGGTCCCGGTACAGGAAACCCAGGTTGTTCAGTGATGTCGCGAGGTCGGGATGGTCGCGACCGAGCGCCTTTTCGAAGATTTCCGAGGATCGTCGCAACAAAGGCTCGGCATCGGCAAGGCGACCTTGGTCCCGGTATTGAAAAGCCATGTTGTTCAATGACTGAGCGATAACGGGATGATCGCGGCCGAGCACCTTTTCACGAATGGCCAACGATCGCTGCAACAACGGCTGGGCCTCGGCGTAGCGACTCTGGATCAAATACAGCAAGGCGAGATTGTTCAGCGATATCGCGACCTCGGGATGATCGCGACCGAGCGCTTTTTCGAACGTAGCCACCGCCCGCTTGTACAGTGGCTCGGCGTCGGCGTAGCGGCCTTGGTTTGCGTACAGCAAACCCAGATTGTTCAGTGATGTTGCGACGTTGGCATGGTCGCGACCGAGCGCCTTTTCGCGAGCGGCCAACGCTCGTTTGTGCAACCGCTCGGCGTCGGCGTAGCGGGCTTGGCTCTGATACAGGAAAGCAAGATTATTCAGCGACGTTGCGACCTCGGGATGGTCGCGACCGAGCGCCTTCTCGAATATCACCGATGATCGGCGGTACAAAGGCTCGGCATCGCCGTAGCGGCCCTGGGAATGATACAGCAGGGCCAGATTGTTCAGCGACTTAGCGACATCGAGATGATCGCGACCACGTATCTTTTCTCGGATGGCCAATGCTCGTTGGTGCAGTTGCTCGGCATCCGGGTAGCGGCCTTGCTCCCGATACAGCCCGCCAAGATTGTTCAGCCAAGTCGCAACAGAAGGAAGATTGGCATCAGGCTGGGCTTCCTGAATCGCTAATATCTGCTCGGCAAGAGGGATTGCTTCGGAATATTTTCCGGCTCTCTTTAAGTCGCTAAACTCTTTGATCAGCTGGTCTAGCTTGCTCGCCTGCTGTGCCAGCGGCATCGACCCATTGCTGAAAAGCAATATCGCTGCAAGAACAGCGGCCAAGCCGATTTTGAGGTGCGATTGCATGGTTAGCCTTTATTTTTCATTTTTCCAATGGACGCGGCCGCCGCGACAACAGCGAAGCTTTTGAGAAAAGCGAATTTCTTACCATCGGACCCTCTTGCGCAACAGGTCGCGAGAAATCCGGGCGGCGGCACTCTCCATGCAGACGAGGCTAACAATGAGCCGAAGAGCAGTCTGTGATCGCCATCACAAAAAATCGCGCTAGGAGCCTGTCTGAGCAATCAGGAATCGCGAAACAAAAGAATTGGAACTGCCAGATCCGGGCAATTGTCTTGCGTGAGCCGTCTCCGAAAGAGCCCATATGTTTCTCTAGGCTTGTTCCCGGCGTGCCTTGACAGCGGTCGGAGCATCCCGGCGCGTAGCGCGTTCAATTACAGTCGCAGCATGGTCGAGCAACGTCTGAAGATGAGGCTGCGCGAGATCGGTCGGCTCAGGCCCATTCGGCACATCCGCGATTGCGAGCAAGCCGACGCGGCCGCCCGCGCTCGTTAGCGGGTGGAAAGTCCAACCTTCCGCCGCGGCAGCCGGCATTCGCGTTCCTCCCGGAAGCGTGCTGGTCCAAATGCGGTGCGCCGCCTTGCGCGCCGCGTCATCGAGAAGGGGGGCGTCCGGCGGAATCGCCCGCAGCCCACCGTTCGATGGGAGCAACAAGACGGCAGGTCTTCGTAGCACTACGCAGAAATGCCCTGCGGTCGCCGCCAACAGCCCCTCGAGATCCAACAATCCCGCGAGAGTGCGGCTGAACGAAAATAGTTCCTGCAATCGCGCTTGGCGCGCAGATGCTTCGGCCGCTTGGCGGCGCACGCGCGCCGTGAGGCTGCTGGTGAACATGGCAACCAGCACGAAGGCGCACAGGTCGGCTATATCCTGTGGCGCCTCGACTCTGAAGCTGTAGAGAGGAGGCATGAAGAAGTAGCTCGACACCGCAACGCTGCACAACGCCGCAAAAAGGGATGGACCCAACCCCCAGCGGAAAGCACTGAACAGCACAGCGGCGAGCAGCAACACGGTGACGTGGGGCAACAAGAAGAGTTGATTTATCGCCCCCGCTACGAGGGCCGCCACGGCGACGGCCAGAGCGCTTTCAAGATACGCGAGAACCTGCCGGCGCATGGAACTGCCTCAGTGCAGTCGCTCCGACCAGCAAGGCGCGTCGAAGCTGGCCATCAGCCGGATAATATCTGTTCTCGCAGCGATCTGCAGGCGGACCCTTAAGCCCTCGAAGCATCTCACCCGGCCATCTTGACGCTGCTGCAGCGGGAGTGAAGCCCGCCGGGAGCATGCGAAGCCTAATTCTTGGGCGGTTGCGGCGGCTTTGGAGGTGTTGTTTCTACCTGTATTTGCAGGACTTTGAGATGCCAATTGCCGAGCAATTAGGCATTCGCCTATTTGGGTGGCAGAAGCGACCAGAATTGCCTGCGAGCAACCGCATGACCGGGCAAATCCCCTCGTTCAGGCAATGATTTATTCCACCGCGCCGGCTTGGCACGAGGCTTGCGATTGCGACCGCGCGAACGGTTTCCCCCGTTTGCTGTGAGTCAACAGAAGGACATCGCGATGCAGGCATTCATTGGCGCGGTCGCCGAGCGACCGTTCGCCCGCCGTTGGCTTGCCGCCACGGCGGGATTGGCGTTCGGGCTCACCGGCGCCCTGTCCGCCCAGGCTCAGGACACGATCAAGATCGGCATCCTCCATTCGCTCTCCGGCACCATGGCGATCAGCGAGACCACGCTCAAGGACGTCATGCTCATGCTCATCGACGAGCAGAACAAGAAGGGCGGCGTGCTTGGCAAGAAGCTCGAAGCAGTCGTGGTCGATCCGGCGTCGAACTGGCCGTTGTTCGCGGAGAAGGCGCGCGAGCTCGTCACCAAGGACAAGGTTGCGGTGGTTTTCGGCTGTTGGACCTCGGTGTCGCGCAAGTCCGTGCTCCCCGTGTTCAAGGAGCTCAACAGCATCCTGTTCTATCCCGTGCAATATGAAGGCGAGGAAAGCGAGCGCAACGTGTTCTATACCGGCGCCGCCCCCAACCAACAGGCGATCCCGGCCGTCGACTACCTCATGTCGAAAGACGGCGGCGAGGCGAAGCGCTGGGTGCTCGCCGGCACCGACTACGTCTATCCGCGCACCACCAACAAGATCCTCGAAGCCTATCTCAAGCAGAAGGGCGTCGCGGATGCCGACATCATGATCAACTACACGCCGTTCGGGCATTCCGACTGGCAAACCATCGTCTCGGACATCAAGAAGTTCGGCTCGGCCGGGAAGAAGACCGCGGTCGTCTCCACCATCAACGGCGACGCCAACGTGCCGTTCTACAAGGAGCTCGGCAACCAGGGCGTCAAGGCGACCGACATCCCGGTGGTCGCCTTCTCGGTGGGCGAGGAGGAGCTCGCCGGCATCGACACCAAGCCCTTGCTCGGGCACCTCGCCGCGTGGAACTACTTCCAGTCCATCAAGACGCCGATCAACGAGAAATTCATCGCCGACTGGAAGGCCTTCATGAAGAATCCAAAGAAGGTCACCAATGATCCGATGGAGGCCCACGTCATCGGCTTTGCCATGTGGGTCAAGGCGGTCGAGAAGGTGAAGTCGACGGACCCGGACAAGGTGATCGACGCGCTTCCCGGCATCGAGGCTCCCAATCTCACCGGCGGCACCTCAAAGATGCTGCCCAACCACCACATCACCAAGCCGGTCTTCATCGGCGAAGTGCGCGGCGATGGTCAGTTCGACGTGGTGTGGAAGACGCCAGGGCTGGTTGCGGGCGACGCCTGGTCAAAATTCCTGCCCGGCTCCAAGGATCTGGACGCCGATTGGGTGACGCTCAAATGCGGCAACTATAACACCGTGACAAAAAAATGCGGTGGCGCGTCCTAGCACCGAAAGCCATCACCAGTTGCAGGGGCGAGGCATGCCTCGCCCCTGCAGTCGCGGCAATGCGACTCTGCTCCGAGCTTCTGTTTTGATGCATGATCTTATCCGAAAAGCCTGCAACTTTCGGGATCATGCATTAGCATCGGCTGCATGATCGGCGGGCGGCGGCCCAATCCGGTGATTATCGGGCCGCCCCCGTTGGCCAATGCCGGAGCTGGAGGATGCGCGCTCTCTCCCATTGCCTCATGGCGCTCGTGCTTGCGCTTGGTCTCATCGCCGCCGCGATGGCGGGCGCGCGGGCGCAGCCGTTCGCGGACGCGCTCATCCCCTTCACCGCCGACAGCTTCGACCAGACCATCGAGGGCATCAATGCCGTTGCGGCAAGCGGAGATCCGTCCGCGGCCACGGTCATCGCCGCGTTGCAGGAAGGCCGGCTGCTCTTCAGCACGGAGAGCAAACGGGTTTTCATCCGCGACCGGTTCGACCAGCTCATCGACGCCGCCACGGGCGATGTCGCGGTGCCGCCTTCCCCGGCCGATCTCGCGCCGGTACGGCTCAACAATCGCCTGCGGCGGGTGGTCGAGGCGGCGCTCGGCAGTTTGACCCTGATGGCCCCCGATGCGGGGAGGCGCCTGGAGGCGGCGCAAGCCGTGCTCAAATCCAAGGACGCCAATGCGCTTGCGGCGTTGGACCAGGCGATCGCCAAGGAACCCGACCGCCGGGTGAAGCGGGCGCTGGTCGAGGCGCGGGCGGCGGTCGTGCTTTATCTCGACAGTGCATCCGATGCCGACAAGATCGATGCCATCGGCATCATCCGCGCACGCGGCGATCAGGATGCGCTCGGACTGCTCGGCGGCCTGCCGGCCACCGCCTCTCCCGCCGTCGCGAAAGGCGCCGCCGATGCGGTCGGCTCGATCGAGAGCGGCCTTGCGATCTGGACCGCCCTGCAGAATGCCTGGTACGGCCTCTCGCTCGGCTCCGTGCTTCTGCTCGCCGCCATCGGGCTCGCCATCACCTTCGGCGTGATGGGCGTCATCAACATGGCGCACGGCGAGATGGTGATGCTCGGCGCCTACACGACCTTCGTGGTGCAGGAGGTGATCCGGGCCAAGAACCCGGCCTTGTTCGACTATTCGCTTGCCATCGCCATTCCGCTGGCTTTCGCGGTCGCCGGCTTGATCGGCATCCTGATCGAGCGCGGCATCATCCGCTTCCTCTACGGCCGCCCGTTGGAAACGCTGCTGGCGACCTGGGGGCTCTCGCTGATCCTGCAACAGGGCGTGCGCACCGCCTTCGGGCCGACCAACAAGGACGTGGGCACGCCGACCTGGATGAGCGGCTCGTTCGATGTCGGACAGCTGACCATCACCTATAGCAGGCTGTGGATCATCGTGTTCACGCTCGTGATATTCATGGGGCTGCTCGCGCTCCTGCGGTTCACGCGCTTCGGCCTCGAAATGCGCGCCGTGACGCAGAACCGTGCGATGGCGGCCTCGATGGGGATAAGGACGAGCCGAATTGATGCGCTCACCTTCGGGCTCGGCTCGGGCATTGCAGGTCTCGCCGGGGTCGCCCTCTCGCAGATCGACAACGTCAGTCCCAATCTCGGGCAGGGCTACATCATCGATTCGTTCATGGTCGTCGTGTTCGGCGGGGTCGGCAATCTGTGGGGGACGCTGGTCGGCGCATTCACGCTCGGCATTGCCAACAAGTTCCTGGAGCCCTATGCCGGCGCAGTGCTCGGCAAGATCGCGATTCTGGTGCTGATCATCCTGTTCATTCAGAAGCGGCCGCGGGGCCTGTTCGCCTTGAAGGGCCGGGCGGCCGAGGCATGATCCCGGCGCTCGTGCGGCGTTCCCTCGATCGCGGCGCGATCGCCTTCCTCGCCACCTTGGCGGCGATCGGGATTTTGTTCCCGTTCTCAACCTTCTCGTTCCGGCGACGTCGCCGTTCCATCTGTCGTCATACTTTGTCGCACTGTTCGGAAAATATCTCTGCTACGCGCTGTTGGCTCTCGCGATCGACCTGATCTGGGGCTATTGCGGCATTCTGTCCCTCGGCCACGGCGCATTTTTCGCTCTCGGCGGCTATGCCATGGGCATGTATCTGATGCGCCAGATCGGAACGCGCGGCGTCTACGCGCATCCGGTTCTGCCGGACTTCATGGTGTTCCTCAATTGGCCCGAGCTGCCGATCTACTGGTACGGATTCCAGCATTTCGCCTACGCCGCCTTCATGGTGCTGTTCGTGCCGGGCGCGCTTGCCTTCGTGTTCGGTTGGTTCGCATTCCGCAGCCGCGTCACCGGGGTTTATTTTTCGATCATCACCCAGGCGCTGACCTTCGCGCTGATGCTGGGCTTCTTCCGAAATAATTTCGGCTTTGGCGGCAACAACGGTCTCACCGACTTCAAGGACATTCTCGGCTTCAATGTGCAGGCGGCAGGCACGCGCGGGGCCCTGTTCATGGTCTCCGCGCTCATGCTGATGCTGGGTTTTGTCATCTGCCGCGTGATCGTGTGCTCGAAATTCGGCATGGTGCTGATCGCCATTCGCGACGCCGAGGCGCGCACCCGCTTCCTCGGCTATCGGGTCGAAGCCTATAAGCTGCTGGTATTCACGCTGTCGGCCTGCATGGCCGGCGTCGCGGGCGCGCTGTACGTGCCCCAGGTCGGCATCATCAATCCGAGCGAGTTCTCCCCGGCCAACTCCATCGAGGCCGTGATCTGGGTCGCGGTGGGCGGGCGCGGCACGCTGACCGGGGCGGTTCTCGGGGCCGTGCTGGTGAACTATGGCAAGACCTATTTCACCAGCGGCCTGCTCGCGCCCTATTGGCTGTTCGTGCTCGGCGGCCTGTTCGTCGCCGTCACGCTGCTGCTGCCACGCGGCATCGTTGGAACGCTCCATCACGGGTGGGAAGAACGGCGCCAGCGGCGGCAGGATGGAAATGACCCGACCGAGGGTGGGTCGATGACGCGGGCAGCCGCGCGGGCAGCGGAGTGAGCATGGACCCCCGCACTACCACGGCGCTGCTCTATCTCGACGGCGTGAGCGTCTCGTTCGACGGCTTCCGCGCGCTCAACAACCTCTCCTTCACCATCGAGCCCGGCGAGATGCGCGCCGTCATTGGTCCGAACGGCGCCGGAAAGACCACCATGATGGATGTCGTCACCGGCAAGACGCGCGCCGATGCCGGCGACGTCTATTTCGACGGATCCTACGACCTCTCGCGGCTGGACGAGACCGAGATCGCGCTGCTCGGCATCGGACGCAAATTTCAGAAGCCCACCGTGTTCGAGATGCACACGGTCGAGCACAATATCGCACTTGCGCTCAAGGGCGACCGGCGCGCGCGCAAGACGCTGTTCTGGCGCGAGAGCAACCAGGAAATGAGCCGCATCGAGGGCATCCTCGAGATCATCCGGTTGTCGGGCGTGCGTCGGCGCGTTGCCGGGCTGCTGTCCCACGGTCAGAAACAGTGGCTCGAGATCGGCATGCTGCTTGCGCAGGAGCCGAAGCTTCTGCTGGTGGACGAGCCGGCTGCCGGCATGACCGATGCCGAGACCCAGCAGACCGCCCGGCTGCTCAAGGAGATCAATCGCGACCGCACCGTGGTGGTGGTGGAGCACGACATGACCTTCGTGCGGGAATTGGGCGTCAAGGTCACCTGCCTGCACGAAGGCTCGGTGCTGGCCGAGGGCACGATCGATCAGGTCTCGCAGAACCAGCGGGTCGTCGAGGTCTATCTGGGACGGTAATCAACATGCTGGAAGTCAATGCCATCGATCTGCATTACGGCGCGGCGCAAGCGCTGCGCGCGGTGTCGCTTGCGGCCGAGCCGGGGAAGGTGACCTGTGTGCTGGGCCGCAACGGCGTCGGCAAGACCAGCCTCCTCGACGCGCTCGCCGGCCAGCATCCAGTCAGCAACGGCACCATCACGCTCGCTGGTTCCGACATTACCCGGCTCAATCCCAGCGAACGCGCTCGCCGCGGCGTCGCCTATGTTCCGCAGGGGCGCGAAATCTTTCCGCTGCTCACGGTCGAGGAAAATCTCAAGACCGGTTTTGCGCCCCTGAAACGCGAGGATCGCTCCATTCCGCGCGACGTGTTCTCGCTTTTTCCCGTGCTCAACGGCATGCTCGGACGCCGCGGCGGTGACCTCTCCGGCGGACAGCAGCAGCAGCTCGCCATCGGGCGGGCGCTGGTCATGCGGCCGCGGCTCCTCCTGCTGGATGAGCCGACCGAAGGCATCCAGCCGTCGATCATCAAGGATATCGGCCGCGCGATCGCCTATCTGCGCAATCTCGGGCAGATCGCGGTCGTGCTGGTCGAGCAGTATCTCGATTTCGCGCGCGAGCTCGGCGACTTCTTCGCGGTCATGGACCGCGGCGCCATCGTCTATTCCTGCAGCCGCGATACCATGGACGAGGCGGCGCTCAAGCGCGCCATGGCGATTTGAGACCGAGACCGGACCGGGATGAAACGCACAAGGGTGCGACCAGCGCGGTGTACCTCCCCTGGAAGGGGATCGACCACTTTTGCTTCGCTGCGCGAAGCAAAAGTGGTCGGGTGGGGTTGCCTCGATGCGCGAGGTCATTGCGCTTGACCCCCACCCGGCTCGCTTTGCTCGCCGACCTCCCCCTTGCAGGGGAGGTACACCGCGGGGCGGGGACGATGAGTGCTCCGTCAGCCGCGTCGAACGAGATTTTGCAGCCAACCGCGGGTTCGGGCGGATCGCCCTGGCGGTGAAGGTGGATGCCGGCATGACGCGCCGTGCGCGTGTGCGCGAGGAAGGACCGCTGCGCGTGCGATGTCCGGGCCCGCCGTCGCCGGAGCTGGAAGCCGTCATCGTCAATACCGCGGGCGGCGTGGCCGGCGGCGATCGATTCGAGCTCGACGTGTCGGTTGCGCCCGGTGCGCGCCTCGTCGTCACCACCGCGGCAGCGGAGAAGGTCTACCGCAGCCTGCACCCGGATGCCGTCATCGATGTTAAGCTGAAAGTCGGCGCCGGCGGCTCGCTCGCCTGGCTGCCGCAGGAGACGATCCTGTTCGATCGGGCGCGGCTTTCGCGCGCGGTTGACATCGAGCTTGCGGACGAGGCGCGGCTCGTCTTCGGCGAGGCCGTCATCTTCGGCCGCTCCGGCATGGGGGAGATCGTGCGCCATGGCCGACTGGAGGACCGGTGGCGGCTTCACCGCCACGGGCGGATCATCCATGCCGAAGCGATGCGCCTCGAAGGCGACATTGCCGCCAGGCTTGCGCAATCCGCCGTCGGCAAGGGCGCCGTGGCCGTGGCAACCGTGCTGATATTGCCGGGAGATGAAATGACGGCTGCCGGCGTGCGCGCGCTCGGGGATCGGTTCCGCGGCGATGTGGCAGCCTCCGCCTGGAAGGACATGATGGTCGTGCGCCTGTGCGCCGCCGACGGGGCAGCTCTTCGACAGGATCTCATCGCGGTCTTGAGCACGATGCGCGGCATCCCGCTGCCGCGGCTCTGGTTGAACTGACTTGCAGGCATGCCATGAATCTCACCCCGCGTGAAAAGGACAAGCTGCTCGTTTCCATGGCGGCAATGGTGGCGCGCCGTCGCCTCGAGCGCGGCGTCAAGCTCAATCATCCGGAAAGCGTGGCGCTGATCACCGATTTCATTGTCGAAGGCGCGCGCGACGGCAAGACGGTCGCCGAGCTGATGGAGGCGGGCGCGCACGTGCTCACGCGCGCCCAGGTGATGGACGGTATTGCCGAGATGATCCACGACATTCAGGTCGAGGCCACCTTCCCCGATGGTACGAAGCTGGTGACCGTGCACGAGCCGATCAGGTGATCAGCATGCGCCGTCGTCCCGGCCAAGCAAGCGAAGCGAGCGCGAGCCGGGACCCATAACCCCCGATCGTGCAAATTTCCACGAGCAATGGTTATGGATTCCGGCTCTCGTTTCACTCGGCCGGAAAGACTTATGAGAGAGATTCACATGGTTCCCGGCGAGAAATTCATCAAGGACGGCGAGATCGAGCTCAACGGCGGGCGCAAGACGCTGACGCTGACAGTCACCAATGCCGGCGACCGGCCGGTTCAGGTCGGCTCACACTATCATTTCTTTGAAACCAATCCCGCGCTGAAGTTCGAGCGCAAGAAGGCGCGCGGGATGCGGCTCAATATTGCCGCCGGCACGGCCGTGCGCTTCGAGCCCGGTCAGACCCGCGAGGTGACATTGGTCGCGATTGCCGGGAAGCGGACCATCTATGGCTTTCGCCAACAGATCATGGGCAAGCTTTGAGCGTCAGACCCTCGATCAGGCGGCGCAAGAGCACAAAAAAGCAGCGGGCAAGCCGAAACTTGCCCGCCGAGCTCAAGGTCCGCTGTGGAGACAAGAAGCCTTCGTGAAACCTGGTCGAGCCGATCGTTTGCACAACCAACTCGGGCCGAGTGTCTCGAGGCAGCTACCTGTTACCAAGGTGAACGCTAGGAGCTGAGGGCATCGTAGCCGAGCCGGAGCGCAATGCAATGCGCGCGCGCCCGGACCGGCTGTGGAAAGCGGGAATTACTCATGACCAAGATCTCACGCGCCGTCTATGCCGACATGTTCGGTCCGACCACCGGCGACCGGGTAAGGCTTGCCGACACCGACATCATCATCGAGGTGGAACGGGATTTCTGCAGCTACGGCGAGGAGGTGAAGTTCGGCGGCGGCAAGGTGATCCGCGACGGCATGGGCCAGAGCCAGCTCGGCAACAGGCAGGGAGCGGTCGATACCGTCATCACCAATGCGTTGATCCTCGACCACTGGGGCATCGTGAAAGCCGATGTTGGCCTCAAGGCCGACCGCATTGCGGCCATCGGCAAGGCCGGCAACCCCGACATCCAGCCCAACGTCACCATCGTCATCGGGCCGGGCACGGAGGTGATTGCCGGCGAGGGAAAAATTCTCACCGCCGGCGGCTTCGACACCCATATCCACTTCATCTGCCCGCAGCAGGTGGAGGAGGCGCTGATGTCGGGCGTCACCTCCATGCTCGGCGGCGGAACCGGGCCGGCGCACGGCACCTTCGCCACCACCTGCACGCCGGGGCCGTGGCACATCGGCCGCATGATCCAGGCCGCCGACGGACTGCCGGTCAATCTCGGCTTCGCCGGCAAGGGCAACGCGTCGCGCCCCGCGGCGCTCGAGGAAATGGTCAAGGGCGGGGCCTGCTCGCTCAAGCTGCATGAGGACTGGGGGACGACGCCGGCGGCAATCGACTGCTGCCTGTCGGTCGCCGACGACTACGACGTGCAGGTGATGCTCCACTCCGACACGCTCAACGAGTTCAGGCTTCGTCGAGGACACGATCGCGGCATTCAAGGGCCGCACCATTCACGCCTTTCACACCGAAGGCGCCGGCGGCGGGCATGCGCCCGACATCATCAAGGTCGCGGGTCTTGCGAACGTGCTGCCTTCCTCCACCAATCCCACCCGGCCGTTCACCCGCAACACCATCGACGAGCATCTCGACATGCTCATGGTGTGTCACCACCTCGACCCCGCGATCGCGGAGGACGTCGCATTCGCCGAAAGTCGCATCAGGAAGGAGACCATCGCGGCCGAGGACATCCTGCACGACATCGGCGCGCTCTCCATGATGTCCTCGGACAGCCAGGCCATGGGCCGGCTCGGCGAGGTGATCATCCGCACCTGGCAGACCGCCGACAAGATGAAGAAGCAGCGCGGGCGGCTCAAGGAGGAGAAAGGCGACAACGACAACGTGCGCGCCAAGCGTTACCTCGCAAAGTATACGATCAACCCGGCGATCGCGCACGGCGTGTCGAAGCACATCGGCTCGGTGGAGAAAGGCAAGCTCGCCGATCTCGTCATCTGGTCGCCCGCCTTCTTCGGCGTCAAGCCCGACGTCATCATCAAGGGCGGCAGCATCATCGCCGCGGCGATGGGCGATCCCAATGCGTCCATCCCAACTCCGCAGCCCGTGCATTACCGGCCGATGTTCGCGGCCTTCGGCAAGGCGTTGACCGCTTCCTCGCTGGTGTTCGTGTCGAAGGCCGCGCTCAAGGCCGGCCTGCGAGGCAAGCTCGGCGTCGAGAAGAAGCTTGTCGCGGTGGAGAATACGCGTGGCGGCATCTCCAAGAAGAGCATGGTGCACAACAGCGCGACCCCGCATATCGAGGTCGACCCGGAAACCTACGAGGTGCGCGCGGACGGTGAGCTCTTGACCTGCGCGCCCGCCGAGGTGCTGCCAATGGCGCAGCGATACTTTCTGTTCTAGACTGCAGGCATGTCCGACAGCGAAACCAAAGCTCGGCCGAACAGTCTCTACGAGAGCGACTTCTATACCTGGACGCAGGAGCAGGCGCGGCTGCTGCGCGAGCGCCGCTTCGACGATCTCGACCTGGACAATCTTGTGGACGAGGTGGAAAGCGTGGGTTCCTCGGAGAAGCGCGAAATTCGCAGCCGGCTGAAGGTTCTGCTCACGCATTTGCTGAAATGGAAATACCAGCCGGGCTTTCGCGGAAATAGTTGGCGTAGGACTATCCGGAGGCAGCGTGAGGCCATCGCGGAGATTATTGAGGGTAGTCCGAGCTTGCGTGCTTATCCGTCGGGCGTAATTCATACCGCCTATACGGGAGCGACCCTTTCTGCCTCCGCAGAGTCCGGGTTGGCGATCGGAGTTTTTCCGGAAGAATGTCCGTTTTCCCTGGCCGAGACGCTCGATCTGGGATTTTTCCCTGAGGACCGTGCGTTTGAATAACCCGCTGCGCCGCGCGTCCTTGGTGCGTCGCGGTGCGTCGCTTGACAAATCGCGCGTCATTGATTGCGTGGTGCTCGATGCCGGCGAGCGCCATCGCCGGCGCATTGTGCTCACCGCCGAGGGCGGTACGTCGTTCCTGCTCGACCTGCCGCACGCCACCGCGCTGCGCGACGGGGACGGCCTCGTGCTGGAGGATGGCTCCGTCGTGCGCGTTGCCGGCAAGTGCGAGCCTCTGGTCGAGATCACGGCGGCAAGTCCGCAACAGCTCGCCCGCTTCGCCTGGCACATCGGCAACCGCCACACCGACGTCGAGATCATCGGCGAGCGGCTGCGCATCCGCCGCGATGCCGTGCTGGAAGACATGCTGCGCGGTCTCGGCGCGCAACTCTCGCCGGTCGAGGCGCCGTTCGAGCCGGAGCCGGGCGCCTACGGGCAGGAGCACCGCCATGGCCACCATGACCATGAGTCGTAAGCCAACATCCGCTCCCCGTGCGCCCAAGGCGCGCGCCGCAACAAGCGCGGCGGAACTCCCTCGCCCCAGCCGAAGTATCTCACCGGCAGAAGCACTCGATCAGGGCGCGCTCTATCGGCTGATGACATGGCTTTCCCCGGCTTATCCCATTGGCGCCTTCTCCTATTCCGGCGGCATCGAGTGGGCGGTCGAAGCAGGCGACATCGGCGATGCCGCAACGCTCCGCCAGTGGCTCGCCGTGATCATCGGCGAGGGCGGAGGATACTGCGACGCCGTCTTCTTCGCGCACGCCTATCGCGCCGCCGCTCGCGCCGACGATGATGCCTTGCGCACGGTCGCCGAGCTTGCCATCGCCTTTGCGCCCTCGAAGGAACGCCACCTCGAGACATCGGCGCAGGGCCGAGCCTTCCTCGATACGACGCGCGCGGCGTGGCCCGCGTGCGCGCTCGACCGGCTCGCGGCGCTCGCCGATGGCGATATCGCGCTCCCCGTCGCCGTCGGCGTTGCGTGCGCAGGACACGGCATTGGGCTTGCCCCCGCCGTTCATTGCTATGTTCACGCGTTCGCGGCGAATCTCGTTTCGGCCGCAGTGCGCCTCATTCCGCTCGGCCAGTCCGACGGCCAGCGCGTCCTCGCCGCGGTCGAGCCGGTGGTGGCGGCGACTGCGGTGCGCGCGCTGGTCACGGCGCTCGACGACGTGGGAGGCGCGGCGATGCGCGCCGACCTCGCCGGCATGCATCACGAGACCCAGTACACGCGGCTGTTCCGGTCATGACCAATCTGCATGGTCCGCTGCGGGTGGGCATCGGCGGCCCGGTCGGCTCGGGCAAGACCGCGCTCATGGACGCCTTGTGCAAGGAGCTGCGTGACCGCTACGAGATCGCCGCGATCACCAACGACATCTACACCAAGTGGGACGCCGAATATCTCGTGCGCTCCGGTGCGCTGGCGCCGGAACGCATTGCCGGGGTGGAGACCGGCGGCTGTCCCCACACCGCCATCCGCGAGGACGCTTCCATCAATCTCGCCGCGGTGGCACAGATGCGGAAGAAGTTTCCGGCGCTCGACCTCGTGCTGATCGAGTCCGGGGGCGACAATCTGGCGGCGACCTTCTCGCCCGAGCTCGCCGATCTCACCATCTACGTCATCGACGTTGCCGCCGGCGACAAGATACCTTCCAAGGGCGGCCCCGGCATCACGCGCTCCGACCTTCTGGTGATCAACAAGATCGATCTGGCGCCGCATGTCGGCGCCTCGCTCGAAGTCATGGAACGCGACGCCAGGCGCATGCGCGGGGAAAGACCCTTCGTATTCAGCAATCTGCGTGCCGGCGACGGCGTCGCCGTCATCGCTCGCTTCATCGAGCACAGCGGCGGGCTCGAAACGCATTGATGCTAGGGTGGGACAAGGCGACAACTGGCTTCGCGGAGGGTTACGACATGCGGATCGCGGTCATGGCAGCAGGTGCCGTCGGAGCCTATTTCGGCGGGCGGATGGCCGCGGCCGGACACGATGTGGCGTTCATTGCACGCGGCGCGCATCGCGACGCCATTCGCCGGGACGGCCTCAGGATAGAGAGCACGCTTGGCGACCTTCATCTCAAGGACGTCAATGTCACCGATGACCCGAAGCAGGTCGGGCCGGTCGACGTGGTGCTGTTCGCCGTGAAGCTGTGGGATACCGAGACCGCCGGCGAGCAGGCGCGCCCGCTCGTCGGCTCCAACACCCGTGTGATCACGTTTCAGAACGGTGTCGACAGCGTCGAGCGGCTCGCCCCGATCCTTGGAGACGACGCCATGATTGGCGGGGCTACTTATATTGTCACGACCATCGCGCGGCCCGGCGTGATCCGCCACACCGGCGCAATGGCCAAGGTCCGCTGCGGCCGCCTCGACCGGCGTCCTGATGCCGTGCTCGCCGGTTACGTGGATGAGATCAAGGCTGCGAACGTCGACATCACGCTTGCGGACCATATGCTGCTCGACATCTGGAAGAAATTCGTGCTGCTCTCAGGCACCTCCGGCATCACGGCAAGCACGCGCCAGCCCCTCGGCGTCATCCGCGACGACGAGGACATGCGGGCTTTCTTCTTCAAGCTGATGAGCGAGACGATGGCCGTCGGCCGCGCGGCGGGCGTCGAGTTCCCGCCGGACTTTCCGGCAGAGCTGGATCGTTCGGTGGCGGGCTTTCCGCCAACAATGAGAGCCTCGATGGCGAACGACCTTGACGTCGGCAACCGCCTCGAGCTGGACTGGCTCGCCGGCAAGGTGGTCGCGCTCGGACGCGAGCACGGCATCTCAACGCCGGGGCATGAAGCGGTCTACGCGATCCTCAAGCCCTACCGGATGGGGCGAGCACACTAACCCAATCGGACTAAAGGTCCCTCCCCGAGCCGCGCGCCAGGCGTGATCTTGCCCGGGGGATCCATCCGACGCCTGAACAAGCACAAATAATTGATTGGCGTGACGCAGTGACCAATAGGATTTGGCGCTGTCCTATGTCACGCTGGCGATGCGGAGAGTTTTGGCACCCCGGAAGTCTTTCCTGCCGTGACCAGAGTGCGATCCTTGAGATTGGCGGCGGCTGTTGCAGCCACGCTCGCGCTGACGCCGATTTTGACCGGCGCGCCTGCTTCCGCCCAACTGAACTGGAATCTCCCATCCGCCTATCCTGCGGACAATTTCCACGGTGAGAATCTCCAGGTCTTTGCAAAGGATCTGGCGGAAGCGACCAGTGGCCAGCTTGCCATCAGGGTTCATCCCAATGCCTCGTTGTTTCCGGCCGTCGCGATCAAGAGCGCGGTGCGGATCGGACGCGCGCAAGTGGGTGAGGTCCTGATTTCATTGCATGACACCGAGGATCCGATATTCGGGATCGACGTGGTGCCGTTCCTGGCCACCAGCTACGACGAAGCGCGCAGATTGTGGGCCGCCTCGAAACCGATGATCGAGCGCAAGCTTGCGGCGCAGGGCTTGATGCCGCTCTTTGCCGTGCCATGGCCGCCGCAAGGCATCTTTGCCAAAAAAGAGATCAATCAGATTGCTGACATGAAGGGCCTGTCCTGGCGCGTATATAATGCCAGCACCCAGCGCATCGCGCAGATCGTCGAAGCGTACCCGGTCACGATCCAGGCCGCCGATCTGCGGGCCGCGCTTGCTACAGGATTGATCAACGCTTTCATGACGTCGGTCGCGACCGGGCACGACGTCAAGGTGTGGGACAGCATGGGCTATTTCTATGACGCCAGGGCGTGGATCCCGAAGAACGTCACTTTCGTGAACAGGGCGGCGTTCGACCAGCTGGACAAGCCTACGCAGGAGTCGGTCCTCAAGCTCGCTGCCGCTGCCGAGGTGCGCGGCTGGTGGTGGTCCGAGGAAAGGACCAAATCTTACATGGAGCAGCTTGTCGCTCGCGGAATGAAGGTGCAGCCACCGAGCGCAGCACTCAAGACCGGGCTGCAGCAGATCGGAGAGCGCCTGACCAGGGAGTGGATCATGCGCGCCGGCAGTGATGGGCAGACCGTGGTCGATGCCTATCGCAAGCCGACGACATGACGTGCCTGCTCCAGTGTTTCCATGATTCGAATCATATGCGGTGTCATCCGGGGCGGGGCCAGCGATCTCGGGTAAACCCGAGATCGCCACCAAAAAATTGCCCAAGTCGGCAACACACTACTGCGTCACTGCGCGCATCGCTGGTAAGCGTCTGCCGGCGGCTGCGGATTTTTCTATTGACTTGAGCGGAATTGATCAAGCTGCGGCGCGCGCAAGTGAGCGGATGGCGATGTTCCAGGGCAGGAGCTCGCCGATGCGATTGATCGGATGATCGGCGATGCGGCCAAGCACGTCGCGCAGATAGGCTTCGGGATCGAGGCCGTTGAGCTTGGCGGTTTCGATGAGCGTGTATGCTGCCGCCGCCCGCTCGCCGCCGGCGTCGGAGCCGGCGAACAGATAGTTCTTCCGGCCCAGTGCCAACGGCCGGATCGCGCGCTCGGCGGCATTGTTGCTGATCTCCAGGCGCCCGTCATCGAGATAACGGGTAAGAGCGCTCCAGCGCGAGCGGGCATAGCGGATCGCACCGGCCAATTCGCTCTTGCCGGAGATCCTCGCGAGCGTGGCATCGAAGAACGCGGCAAGGTTGTCGATGACGGGACGCGCCGAGCTCTGGCGAATGCGCACTCGCTCTTGCGGCGAGCGACCCATTGCGGCGCGCTCGATGTCGAACAGCTGACCGATACGCGTCAACGCATCGCCTGCGATCGGCGCATTGGTGGCGACATGAATATCGTAGAACTTGCGGCGCACGTGCGCCCAGCAGGCAATCTCGGTCACCGTGGCCGATTGCCCGTTGGCGGTCTCGTAGAGTGCACCAAAGCCGGAATAGCCATCGGCCTGCAGGAAGCCCCGGAACTTGGCCAGCTGCGCGCGCGGATGCTCGCCCTTGCGATCGGGAGAATAGCGATAGACCACCGCAGGCGGCGCTTCTCCGCAATAGGGCCGCTCGTCGCGCAGATATACCCACAACCGTCCGGTCTTGGTCTTGCCGGTGCCCGGCGCCAGAACCGGCACCGGCGTATCGTCGACATGCAGCTTCTCGGCCGCCATGACGTGCTGCGCAACAGCCTCGACCAGAGGCGATACCAGCGCTGCCGCCTTGCCGACCCAATCACCCAGCGTTGCGCGATCAAGCTCGACCCCCTCTCGCGCATAGATACCGGATTGCCGATAGAGCGGAAGATGATCGCAGTATTTGCCGACCACGACATGCGCCAGCAATCCTGCACCAGGTTGGCCGCGCTCGATCGGCAGCGATGGCATCGGCATCTGCACCATGCTCTCGCAGCGCCGGCAGGAGAATGCCGGGCGGATGTGCTTGATCACTTCAAAGTGGCCGGGGACATAGTCGAGAACCTCGGTCACATCCTCGCCCACCTTGCGCATCTCGCCGCCGCATGACGGACAGGTGCAGTTGGGCTCGTGTACGATCTCTTGGCGCGGCAGGTGCTCGGCCAGCGGCTTGCGCCCAGACCTCTTGCTCTTGCTTGACGCCGACGATTGTTCGGCAGCGAGAGCGGATGCGTCCGGCGTCGTAGCTGGTGCCAGTGCCTCGATCTCGAGCTCTTCCAGCATCAGCTCGAGTTGCTCGATCGTGCGCGCGATCTTCTCCGAGGAACGTCCGAACTGCGCCCGTCGCAGCCGGGCAATCTGCAACTTGAGCTTCTCGATCTCCAGCGTCTTATACGGAAAGTTCATGGAGGATGACTTTTTCGCCGCAAAGATACCCCCGCCCTTTGAACTGTAATTCGATGCGTGGCGAGCGGAGAGATGATTCGCGAGGGGGCCATGGGTGCAGCGGTACCATTGCGCCAGGACTTGAGTGCGGACGAGTTGAGGCTTTTGGCGAAGCGGTCAGAGAATGCTGGGCAGGCGCGGCGGTTATTGTCGCTTGCAGCGGTGCTCGACGGGATGAGCCGTGAAGCTGCCGCAGAGATTGGAGCAATGGACCGCCAGACGCTGCGAGACTGGGTGCACCGCTTCAACGAGAAGGGTCCCGAGGGGCTCATCAACGGCAAAGCTCCCGGCCCTACACCGAAGCTCTCGCTCGAACAAAAGCAAGAGTTGAAGCGGATCGTGGAATCCAAACCTGATCCCGCCACCGATGGCGTCGTGCGTTGGCGATGCGTTGATCTCAGGCGCATCATCATGGAGCGCTTCGATGTTGATCTGGATGAAGTGCTCGATTGGCCGCATCCTCAAGGAGCTCGGCTTTGCGCACGTGAGCCCGCGCCCCCAGCATCCCAAGCAGGACCCGCAAACCATTGAGGCTTTTAAAAAAACTTTCCTACGCGCGTCGCTGAGGCGCTAGCGGGCAAGCCACGCCTGGCTGGAATCCCCGATCGAGATCTGGTTCAGGATGAAATGCGGATCGGGCAGAAGAACGGCTTGGTCTACCAGTGGGCCAAGAAGGGGACGCGTCCGCGCCAGCCGAAGGATCAGCGTTATGCCAACGCCTATCTGTTGCGTGATTGTCCGGCGCGCGACATGGGTGCCGGCGCTTGTGCTTCCTTTTGCCAATGCCGGAGCCATGCAGCATCATTTGAACGAAATCAGTCGCCGCGTCACGGTGGGCGCGCACGCGGTACTCACACTCGACAAAGCCGGCTGGCACACAACGCGCAAGCTGCACGTGCCGGCCAACATCAGCCTTCTGCATCTGGCCGCCTGCGACCAGCCCGGAGCTGAACCCGACCGAGAACATTTGGCAGTATCTGCGCCAAAGCTATCTCTCAAATCGTGTTCCGCGACTACGACGCTGTTGTCGAGGCGTCCGGCTCAGCTTGGAACAAGCTCACTGCCGAGCACGGTCGCATCGCCTCCATCGGTACACGAGGCTGGACTGCCATCAGTCAAGGTCCGTGAAGGTTGGTATCAGCCACCAGCCCCGCCTTGGCGGCCGCAAGCTCCGCTTCGCGCGCTCCCAGCTCGGCTGAGAAGTCGGCGGCCTGCGTGACGATGATCCCGCGCAGCGCATCGATGCTGTTGGGAAGATGTGCGAGATCGAATTGCATGCGCGAATTGTAACAGCGATGCGCGTTCCGATCACGTTGCGCATCGCATCCGAGTCTAAAAAGTCGCGCCTATCCAGCGGCCTGTGGCCGCCACGTGCGCAGCGGCATCCGCCAATCGATGCCTTCCAGTAACATGCCAAGCTGCGCAGGAGTTAGCGCGACGCTACCGTCCGCCGACGAGGGCCAAACGAAGCGGCCCTTCTCCAACCGCTTCGCGAATAGGCAGAACCCCTGGCCGTCCCACCACAGCGCCTTGAGCAGATATCCGCGCCGCCCGCGGAACACAAAAATCTGCCCGCCAAACGGATCGCGCCGCAGCTTCTCCTGCACCTGCATGGCCAAGCCATCAAAGCCCTTGCGCATGTCGGTGACCCCCGCCGCAAGCCAAATCCGCGTTCCTGCTGGCGGCGTGATCATTGTCCGGTCAGCGCAGTCAACACGCGCCGCAGCGCATCGATCTCGACGCCGCGGCCGACGCTGATCACAACCCCGCTCGCAAGCCGAATGTCGATGTGCGTCTCCGCACTCGCCGGCGCCGCCACTGCCACAGCGCCGGCTGTGATCCGAACCGGCACAAAGCTGCTCGCGACCTCGTGGCGCTCAATTGCCGCCGCCAAAAGCTGGCGCCGCCAGGTGAAAAGGTGGCCAGCCGCAATCCCGTGCGCGCGTGCAACTTGCGAGACCGTTCGGTCCGGCTGCGCCGACTCCGCCACGATCCGCAGCTTATCTTCCCGGCTCCAGCGCCGGCGCCGCTCAACGGAAGTGATCACCTCGACCGTTGCCATCGTGCTATGCCTATTGTCACAATAAGCACAGCACCTCGCGCGATCTCAGGAGAAAAACAAGGCAGCCATCAGAAGACGCTTACCATCGCTGCTTCCTGCCGATGTCAATCTCTATGCCCAGGCCCGATATGGAGGTCCGCGTGGTGATTCAACACCAGCAAGGGTGACACTTTGATTAGGCCAAACAGGCGCGGACCTTCGCCAGCAGATCGCGTGGACTATAGGGTTTGCTGACGTAGCCATTACAACCTGCCGCAAGAGCCTTGTTTTCGTCACCGGCCAAGGCATAGGACGTAACGGCGATAATCGGTACGGAATTCAGGTCCGGATTGGTTCTAATCCGCCGGGTGGCCTCGTAGCCATCCATGACCGGTAGTTGGATGTCCATGAGGATGAGGTCCGGCCGCCGCCTGGCGACGGCTGCGATCGCCTCCTCGCCGTTCTCGGCCTCAGTCAGTTCATAGCCGGCGTTGCCGAGCAGATCCCGCAGGATTTGCCGGTTATCCTCCTGATCTTCGACCACAAGGATACACTCGCTCATGATGGCCTCGCCTGCTCTGCGACTGTAACGGGGAGCGTGAATGCGAAGGTCGAGCCCTGACCGGGGCTCGACTCCACCCAAATGCGTCCACCATGCATCTCGATAATCCGCCGTGAGATGGCCAGGCCGAGCCCGGTGCCACCCTTCTTTTTAGTAATCGAGTTGTCGGCCTGTTGGAACTCCTGGAACAGCTTGGCCTGGTCGGCTGTGGAAATCCCCGGGCCGGTATCGCGGACCGCGACATTGAATGACCCGTTGGCCGAGGAGCCTTTGATTGATACTTCCCCAATATCGGTGAATTTGATGGCATTGCCGACGAGGTTGAGCAGAACCTGGGTGAGGCGGCGCTCGTCCCCGCGTCCCTGCGGTAGCTCCTGAGCCACATCGATCTTGATGGCGATTTGCTTCTCGCTCGCCAATGGCTCGATCGCGCTGAAGACGGTCTGGATGACATTCTTGAGCGAATAATCCGATAGCGAGAGGGTGAGCTGTCCGGCCTCGATCTTGGACAGGTCAAGCACGTCGTTGATCAGCCCGAGAAGGTGCTTGCCGTTCCTCTGGACGCGATCGAGCACGCCGCGCATCTTGGCCGGCGTCTCGCCGTAGATGTCGTCGAGAATGAGCTCGGTATAGCCGAGGATGGCGTTGAGCGGCGTGCGCAGCTCATGGCTCATATTGGCAAGGAACTGTGATTTGTGCTGGCTCGCCTCCGCCAGCTGCCGGCTTTTGTCCTCGATCTCATGGAATAGGCGCGCGTTTTGGATTGCCAGCACGGATTGGGCGGCAAACGTCTGCAACAGGTCGATCGTCTGCTTGGAGAATTCGCCAGGCCTCTTGCGGCGGACTACGAGGGCCCCGACGATGCGCTCAGCGCCGAGCAGCGGGATGATCAGCAGCGCGCGGAACCCGGCGCGCACGACCATGTCGAGAACTTCGGATGCGGGTTGATCGTGCAAATCAGCGATCTGCAAGGGGGCGCGTTGGGCGGCCGCCTCGCCGATGCCCGCGTCGCCGATGCGGATGTGCCGCTCCTTGATCGCAGCGATCAATCCGTCGTCCATGCCGTAGGTGGAGCGCAGCCGGAATTCGCTCTTCGTCTCGTCGTAATCGTAGATGGCGCCGGCGTCGGTATCGGAAAGCTGCACCGCCTTGGTGACGATGGTGTTGAGCACCTCCTCGAGGTCGAGGGTGGAGTTGACCGCCTGGCTGACCTCGCCCAAGGCGCGCAGCTCTCCCACCGATTGCGCCAGCTCGTGAGTCCGGACCTCGACCTTTTTCTCCAGGTCGGCATAGGACTCCTGCAGCCGTCCGGCCATGTCGTTGAACTGGTCGGCAAGCGCCTCCAGCTCGTCGCCGGTCTTGACCGAGATGCGCTGGCTGAGGTCGCCGCTGCCGATGCGCGCGGCGCCGGCGCGCAAGGCCTGGATGGGACCGACCATCCTGCGCGCAAGGACGAGGCCCGCGACAAAGGCAAAGCCCAGCGCCGCCATGAGCAGGATGCCGGAGCGTTCGATGGTCGAGACCAGCGGAGCGTAGGCCTCCGCCACCGGCAGCTCGACGAAGACCAGCCATCCGAGCGGGCTCACATGGGCATAGGCGGTGAGCACGCGGCGGCCCTGAATGTCCTCAGCGACCTGGAGCTGCTCCGTCGCCTGCCCGGCTCCGGTTGCGCGCGCGGCTTGCACCTGGGCCAGGCGCGAGAGGTCGGTGTTGCGCAGCACCAGGCTGATGTCGGGATGAGCAATGAGCCGGGCTTGCGCATCGACCACGTAGGCCTGTCCGCGGTTGCCGACCTTGATCTGCGATACCACGTCCCAGATGAGCTTGAGATTGACCTCGGCCACGCTCACCCCGGCATCGCGGCGCGTGCCGGTGAGGGCGAGCGTCATGTACGGCTCCGACTCGCGCCGAAAGTAGACCGGGCCGTAGTAGACCTTGCGCGCAACCGCTTCGCTGAATTTCGGCTCCTTGGAGAAGTCGGCCTTGCTCGCGACCACGTCCATCGCCAGGCGCGAGACGCGCAATTGCTCCTTTCCGGTCGCATCGAGCTGCGACAGCTCCGTGATCGCGGGCACCTGGCGCAGGAGCCGCAGTCCGTCGAAACGCCGCTGATCGATGGTGCCCGCCGACCAGGGCAACTGCGTGGTCCACCCGACTTGGCTCTCGATTTCCTTGATGAACTGCCCGATCTTGGCTGCCGCCGCCTCCGCCTGCTCGCGCTGGATGCGGATGAGCGCCGTCTTGTGCTCCTGATAGGAAAACCAGATCTCCGACGATCCGTTGGTGAGCAAGGCAACGCAAACGACGGCCAGAAACAGGCCGACATATTTGCGAAACAACCGCCCGTGCGCCCGCTTCCCCGCCTCCGCAATAGGCTCGTTGGTCGAGGGCGCTCTCACTCGATCACTTCGTCGGCACGTGCAAGAAGCGTCGGCGGCACATCAAGGCCAAGCGCCTTGGCGGTCTTGAGGTTGATCACCAGCTCAAACTTGGTGGGCGTCTGTACCGGGAGATCGCCAGGTTTGGCACCTTTGAGAATGCGATCGACGTAGGAAGCGGTTCGGCGAAGAATATCGATGGTATCGCCGCTGTCGGAGATCAGGCCGCCGCTCATGGCGAACGCGCGCAGCGGATAAACCGCGGGCAGGCGGTGGCGAGCCGCAAGCGCAATGATCAGATCGCGATGGCCGACGGTGAACACATCCGGCAGTACGATCAGACCACCGCTAGGCTTGGCAGCGAGATCAATCACGGCGCGCTCGAGCTGAACAGCGTCGTGAACGGGGGCGACCGTCGGCTCCACTGCGAAGGAGGCGGCAGAGCCCTCGATCACTTGCACGAAGGATGCGGCAAATGGCGCAGCTTCCGGGTTGAAGAGAACGGCGATGCGCCGGACCGCCGGCGCGACCTGCCTCAGCGTTTCGAGCCACTTTCCGCCCATCGAGAATTCGAAATTCAAAATCCCTGTCACGTTGCCGCCCGGCCGTGCCATGTTGGAGACGAAGCCACGGCCGACCGGGTCGACGATGCCCGCGAACACGATGGGAGTGGTCTTAGTTTCCTTAACAAGCGCAGCCACGGCAGGCGTGGTCATGCCGACGATGAGTTCGGGCTTTAGCTCCGCTAATTCCCTAGCCAATGTCCGCATCTCTGCGGCGTCACCGCCGCTCCAGCGAAAATCGATGTGCAGTCCGCTGCCTGCGGTCCATCCCAGTTCCTTCAGTCCCTGATCGAACGCGGCGACGCGAGCCTGCGCTTCCGGATCGCTCGCGGCCAACCCACTCAGCATTGCAATCCGCCGCATCCGCTCACGCTGCTGCGCTCGCGCGGCGAGCGGCCACGCCGCAGTGCCGCCGAGCAGCGTGATGAACTCGCGCCGTTTCACTCGATCACCTCGTCGGCGGTCGCGAGCAGGATCGGCGGCACTTCAAGACCAAGGGTCCTTGCAGTCCTGAGGTTGATCACCAGCTCGTACTTAGTCGGCGCTTGAACCGGAAGGTCGGCAGGTTTCTCACCCTTGAGGATACGATCGACATACCCGGCCGCGCGCCGAAAAATATCGGAAACGTCGCTACCATATGACAGCAGACCGCCGCTCGTGGCAAAACTACGTTCAGGGTAAATCGCGGGCAGACGGTGGCGTGCGGCAAGTCCGATGATCCCGTCGCGATAGTTCACTGTACTGACATCCGCTAGTACTATTAGACCACCGTTCGGCTCGCGCGCGAACACATCGATTATACGGTCAAGTTCGGCAAAGGTGAGCGGGCCGACCGGTATCGGCACGACCGCAAAAGACGGCGCAGCAGCCTCGATCGGTCGCCGGAACAAGTCGGCGAATGGCGCTGTCTGCGGGTTGAAGACGAGCGCTACACGGGCGACGCGCGGCGCCACTTGCTTGAGCGTCTCTAGCCACTTGGTTCCGATCGAGAATTCGAAACTGGTGAAGCCGGTGAGATGGCCGCCCGGATGCGCCAGGTTCGACACCAGACCTTCGCCGACCGGGTCAGTCACTTGCGTGAACACGATCGGTACAGTGGGACGTTGCTCCCGCAGAACGGCCATGACAGGTGTGCTGTTGGCCAGGATTAGGTCCGGCGCCATGCCTATCAGTCCCGCCGCATCGGCGCGCAATACCTCGGGGTTTCCCGCCCAGCGGTATTCGATTCTGAGGTTGTGTCCTCTGATCCATCCCAACTTCCGCAGCCCATCTTCGAAAGCTGCCGCACGCGACAATCCCTCGGGGTCGTTGGGGGCGAAACTCATCAGCACGCCAATACGCCGCATGTTGCTGGGCCGCTGCGCCCGCGCCGCAAGCGGCCAGGCGGCTGCCGCACCGCCGAGCAGCGTAATGAAATCGCGGCGTCCGATCATTCGATCACCTCGTCGGCGCGAGCGAGCAGCATCGGCGGCACTTCGAGGCCGAGGGCTTTCGCGGCCTTGAGGTTGATAGCCAGTTCGACCTTCGTGGGCTGCTGCACCGGAAGCTCGGCGGGCTTCTCACCCTTTAGGATGCGATCGACGTAGCCGGCCGCGCGCCGAAATTGGTCGACGGGATCAGGTCCGTAGGAGATCAGGCCGCCGCCGGTGACAAACATGCGGAAGGGGTAAACCGCGGACAGGCGATGCCGGGCCGCGAGCGTGACGATTAGATCGCGATGAGCTTGTGCCAACGTGCCAATCGTGACGATCAGACCGCCGTTCGATCCGCGCGCGAACGCAGCGACGGCAGGCTCGATTTCGCTGTCGTCGCGCACGACGAGCGGACTCAATTCTACGCCGAATGACGGCGCCACGCCTTGGATTGCGGCCAACTGACCGATCCCGACGGTCGTCAAGGAATCGCGAAGAACAGCCACCCGGGTCACGTGGGGCGCAATCTGTTTGAGAAGTTCGAGCCATTTCACGCTCATGCCGTATTCGAACCCAGCAAAGCCGGTAGTGTTGCCGCCCGGCCGCGCCAGGCTCGTGACCAAACCGGCGCCGACCGGATCGATGAGCCCCGCGAACACGATCGGCACGGCACGCGTCGCCTGTTGTAACGCCACAACTATTGGGAAGGTATTGGCGAAGATAACGTCCGGCGCGAGCGCGACCAATTCTGTCGCGTTTCTGCGAATGCGTTCGGCATCGCCAGCGCCCCATCGGATGTCAATCCGCACGTTGCGGCCCACGGCCCAGCCAGCTTCCTGCAACCCCTGGAGAAATGCCGCGACACGGGCCTGTCCCTCCGGATCGTCTGCGGACAGGTTTACGAGCCCGCCGACCCGCCGCATCCGCTCTGGCTGCTGCGCGCGCGCAGCGAGCGGCCACGCCGCTGCTGTGCCACCCAGAAGCGTGATGAAGTCTCGCCGTCTCATTGCCCTTCCACACTAAGGACTTTCGCTATCATGCGGGGCATCAGAGCAGGAAATCGCGCCTACCGAAATAGGGCTCTGTGCTCAATTCGCGCTGCAACAACTCCAGGCCGCTAATGACCGTTGTGGGTCTCGTGTCACGAGGATCGCCGGTCCAAACGGCGATGCGCAACTGTACGAGAGATGAAGGTAGGTCCTTCGAGGCCGGCAATCAGGTGTTGATCTCAAGCCACCGCAAGCTGCTGTTGTCAAAAGCAATGGTGATGAATGTTGCGGAAAAGTCCGGTTCTGTGAGAGGCTCGGGGTGAAATTCCCCGGGTCTACTCGGCATGACCCGCCCCGCCTCGCCCGCTAGCCATGTCAGCTTTCGCCAGCCGCGGACATTGGTCTGCGCGAGCAACCGTTGGTCAAGCCGCCCAACTCTGCTTTGTAATCATCGGCGGAGGTTTACTAAATTCCGGGCTCGCCGCTTTTCTTTGCGGCGCCCCGGAATGACGAAGCCGTGAGGTCTCGGCCCGGCTATCTAGCCCGGCAATTCGACCTCGATGTTCAGATACTCATCCACCTGCGCACGCTGCCCGGGATGGAGCACAATGGTCGAGGTTTTTTCCTCGATCACGGCCGGCCCTTCCATGCGCAGCCCCGGCGTCAGGGCGCTGCGGTGCCGGACCGGCACATCGCAGCCTTGCGTCCCATTGAAATAGGCGCGCCGCGTGCCGCTCGGGCTTGCCTGCGGGCTTCCTTGCGGGCTTGCCGGCGCATCGAATGCCTTCGGTCGAGGCTTCGGTATCGAGGCAATGGCGGTCACCTGGAAGTTGACGATCTCGACCGCTTCGGCCTGCGCCATGTGGCCGTAGCGCCGCGCGTGCGCCGCATGGAAGCGCCGGATCAGATCGTCCACGGCTGACGGCACGGCAAGGCTCGGCACCTCGACCGGCAGCTCGTAGGATTGGCCGCGATAGCGCATCCCGGCGTGGCGGCGCGTTGCCAGACGCTCGCGCGCAAACCCTTCCGCCAGGAGGTCCCGCAATGCCCGCTCCTCCAGCTCGGCGAAAACCGCCTCGAGCTGGGCGGGGCTTGCTTCGCCGGCCGGCGTGATGCGCGTGAAGCTTTTTTCCTGATGGACATCGCTCACCAGCATCCCGTGGGCGCTGAAGATGCCGGGGTCGCGCGGGATGAGAATCCGGGAAATGCCCAGCTCGGCCGCGATGAAGCCCGCAATCGCCGGACCCATGCCGCCGAACGGTACGAGCGTGAACTCGCGCGGGTCGTAGCCGCGCTCAACCGTGATGGTGCGCATCGCCACCATCACATTGGTCGCGAGCACGCGCAGGATGCCCCAGGCCGCCTCGATCTCCGATATCCCGAGCGGCGCAGCCACGCCGGTTGCCACCGCCTCGCGCGCCTTGGCGCTTGCGATCGGCATCGCGCCATCGAGCAGGGATGCGGGGTTGAGGTGGCCCAGCAGCACGAGCGCGTCGGTGAGCGTCGGCGCGCCGCCGCCGCGGTCATAGCAGGCGGGTCCGGGATCGGCGCCCGCGCTCTGCGGCCCGACCTTGAGGATGCCGCCGAGCTCGACCGCGGCAATGCTGCCGCCGCCGGCGCCGATGGTCTCGATGTCGACGGCGTGCGTGCGCAACGGATGGCGCGCGATGCGCAGCTCCGATTTGAACAGCGGCGCGCCCGGCAGCACCGCCATGTCGGAGCTCGTTCCGCCGGCATCGAAGGAGATGAGCTTCTCGATTCCCTTCACGTCGCCGAGATGGCGCGCGCCGATGACGCCGGCGACCGGACCGGACATGACGGTCTTGATCGGCGTGCGCTCCAGCATGGTCGCGCTCGCCGCGCCGCCGTCCGATTTCATCATCAGGGTGCGCGAATGCGGGAAACGCCGCTGCGCCATTTCCTCGATCGCGTGCAGATAGCGCGAGACCGGCGGCCCGATATAGGCATTCGCGACGGTGGCGGCCGTGCGCTCGTATTCGCGCCATTCCGGATTGACTTCGTGCGAGAGCGACACATAGAGGTCGGGCGCGAGTGCGCGAATGATGTCGGCCGCCGCTTGCTCATGGTGCGGGTTGGCGTAGGCGAAGAGAAAGCACACCGCCACCGCCTCGACGCCCGCGGCGAGGAGCCTGCGCGCGGCCCTCGACACGTCCTCGGCCTGCAACGGCTCGATCACCTCGCCCTTGGCGTCGAGCCGTTCGCGGATCTCGAATATGCGGTCGCGGGTGAGCAGCATCCGCGGCGGCGGAGCGAAGATGTTGAACACGTCCTCGCCGCGCCATTGCCGGCCGATCTCGTAGACGTCGCGAAATCCGGCCGTGGTGAGCAGCCCGGCGCGGACGCCCTTGCCTTCGAGCAGGGTGTTGAGCGCCGCGGTCGAGCCATGCAGGACGAGCGACACCGAATCCGTTCCATGCTCGTGCGCGAGGTCCTTCGTAACAGCGTCCATCACCGCCGCCGGCGCGCCCGGATGGGAAAGATACTTGCGGGTGGCGACCAGCTCGCCCGCGTCCTCGTCGAACGCGCTGACGTCGGTGAAGGTCCCGCCGACGTCGATGCCGACCCGCAATTTCATGGGGCGGTCTTTTGCCGGCGCAGCTGCGTCGTTGCGGGCGCATCGACGGCGAGCTCGGAGGTGAGCACGACGCCGTAGTCCTCGCGCGCGCAGGCAACGGAGACATAGTCGCGCGCGACATCGTCGCGGACCCGCTCCGGGGCGCGCCGATAAGGACTGCCCCAGCCGCCGCCGCCCGCGAATTCCACCGAGAGGAGATCGCCGCGCTTGAGACGCAGGCCCGCAACCTTGGATGTGAGCGGGCGCTCCGCCGTGCCGCCGGGGTCGAGCACGGCTTTCGATGCGCGCGCGGGCTTCGCATCGAAAATGCCGGGAGAGGAGAACTTGAACCGGTCCATGCGCAGGTTGACGGTGGCTTCGTCCGCCAGCATGCGCCACTGCCGCCGCACGCCGAGCCCGCCGCGAAATGTCCCGGCTCCGCCGGAGTCGTTGACCAGCTCATAGCGCTCGATGCGGACGGGAAACTCGCTCTCGATCGCCTCCACCGGCGTATTCATGACATTGACGACCAGCTCGTCCATGGCGCTCACGCCGTCGCCGTCGGGGCGCGCGCCGGTGCCGCCGTTCAGGATCTCATATTGCGAATACCAGCGGCCCGATTTCGGATCGCGTCCCGCGCTCGACAGCGAGCCGCCGGCGGCGCTGCCCGGGGCCGGCACGCGACCCGGCATGGCGCGAGCAAGCACGCGCAGGATGACCGAGGTCGTCACCTGGCTCGGCCGCACATACATGTTCACCGGCGCGGGAAAGCGGGGATTGAGCAGCGAGCCTTCCGGCGGATAGGACACGCGCACCGGGCGGGAGAGACCATCGTTCACCGGCAGCCGCGGCAGGAAGATCATCTTCACCAGGCATTCGATGAAATTGCGCGAGACACAGGGCCGCAGATTGACAGGGCCGCGCGCCTGCGCATCGCTGTCGAGAATGAAATGGAGCGTGTCGCCGTTGACCTCGAGCGAAGCCGAGATGCGGTGCGGCTTTGCGAGATCGACGCCGTCGTCGTCGAGATGGTCGGTCTCCGGCCCGTAGCGCCCCGCCGGCACCTTGGCGATCTCCCTGCGCAGCTCGATCTCGCACAGGTCCATCCAGCGCCGCCAGCAGGCGAGCACCGTATCGACGCCGTGCTTTGCGAACAGCTCGTCGAATTTGTTCAAGCCATACCTGTTGGTATGCACCTGCGCCTGGATGTCGCCCCAGGTGACTTCCGGCGTGCGCGTGTTGGCGCAGACGAGCGCTTCCACGTCCGCGTTCATCTCGCCGCGGCGCAGGATCTTGAGCGGCGGGATCAGCAGGCCCTCCTGGAAAAGATCGGTGGCGTCGCCGCTGTTGGTTCCGGGCACCTTGCCGCCGAGGTCGGGCTTGTGCGCGATGTTGCCGATGAAGGCGGCGAGCCGTTCGCCCGCGAACACCGGCGAGATCACGGTCACGTCGGTCGCATGATTCTGGCACGCCTGATAGGGATGATTGACGATGAAGGCGTCGCCGGGATGGATCGCATGCGCGAAGCGGCGCCGGATCTCGTTCACCTGCGCCGCCAGCGGACCGATATGCAGGGGCTGCGGGATGCCCTGCGCCACCATGCGGCCCTCGCCGTCGAAGATGGCAAAGGTGAAATCCTGGCTTTCCTTGATGATGGTGGAATAGCCGGTGCGCAGCATGTTCACGGTGAGCTCGCGCGCAATCTGCAGCGTCGATTGGTAGATCACTTCAAGGTCGATGGCGTTCAATCCGCCTCCAGGCGCACATGCGCGAATTGCAAGATGCGAACCGTCATTCTCAGCCCTATGCGATTGCTCCCCCAGAAGGGCCTATTTTTCCGGATAGGTCTGCGCCAGCCGGGCGAAATATCCCTCCTGCTTGAGCCCCTCGATGACGCCGAGATCGATATAGTCGCTCACGTTCCTGCTGGCGACGTCGGTCCCGATCGCCGCGAGCTGATCGAGCACGTTGCGCGCGCCTGCGAGCGAGGGGGCGGCATCCCGCGGCATCAGCCGCTTGAAATCGGCATAGGTCGCCGCGATCACCTTGGCATCATTGGTCTTGAACTTTTGCGCGATCACCTCCTTCGCGGCCCTTTCATCGGCGAGCGCGAGGTAGGCGCCGGCGATATAGGCCTTGACGAAGCGGGTGAGCGTGTCGCGGTTCTGCTTGAGATAGCTCGCGGTCACGACGACGGAATCAAAAATCCACGGCGTCCCGGCGGAGGCGAGATCGATCAGGGGGGCAAAGCCGCGCTCCTTCGCCAGCGTGATTCCCGGCTCGATCAAGGGCGCGACATCGATGCGGCCCGCGACCAGCGCCGCAAACCGCTGCGAGCTTCCGCCGATCTGCGCGACGGTGACGTCCTGCCGCGACAGGCCGAGCCGCTTGAGCAGGATGCTGATCGCGATGTCGGTCTCCGAGCCGAAGGTGCTGATGCCGAAGGTCTTGCCCTTGAGGTCCCCCATCCCGATCCCGGCTTTCGTGAACATGGTGATGGGGATGGTGTTGCAGGTCGAGGTGACGAGGCGCAGATCCGCTCCCTGCTTGTTGGCGAGGACGACCGGAGCGAGGCCGACGTGCATGCCGGCGATCTCGCCGGAGAGCAGAACCTGCAGGCCGCGCGTGCCGCCCTCCATGTTGATGACCTCGGCCTTGATCCCCTCCTTGTCGTAGAAGCCGCCGGCCTGCGCCATCCACACCGGGAAGATGGTCACGACCGGGGCCGAGATGCCGATCTTGAAGGTTGTGGGCTCGGCGGCGTTGGCGCCTGGCGCCGGCGCAATCAGCGCGCCCAGCACGAGGGCAGGGCGCAGCCAAGACGACAGCGTGGAAAACGTGCCGACCCGCATGATGTCCTCCTTGGCTATTCTCACATCCAACGAAGTGCGATGTCTCTGTCAAGAGACGCGGGCCGGCTGGCGGATGAACCGGACTATCCCTCCCCCGCGTCTCGCGGGGGAGGGTGGCCTCGCTCTGCGAGGCCGGGTGGGGGGAACGAGGCGCCTCGTCGATAAGCGTCAGGTTTCGTTGTTCCAGAAGCGCAATACCCGGAAACCTTCGCGCGCCAAGCGACCGTCACGCTGCGCATCGCGCCGAAGCGTGCGAGCGATTTCGTTTGCCATGATCCCCCACCCGGCCTCGCTTCGCGAGGCCACCCTCCCCCGCGAAGCCGCGGGGGAGGGATTGCAGCCTTTCGGACGCGTCGATCACCGTGACAAAAGTCGGAAAGATCAACCCGTCAAAATCACCGTGCAGCGGTACTAGCGGACTTGAGATTGATCGCCTTCGATCTAAATACACACTACCACTTTTAAGGAGGCCGCTATGGCTAGTTCCGATCGTCCCTCGTTCTTCGGAAACGACAATCCGTTTGGAACGCTATTCCGTGAGGTTCAAAAGACGTTTGAAGACTTCTCGCGCCGTACCCCGTTCGGACGGTTCAATTCAGAAATGCTGTCTCCGAAGGTCGATGTGATGGAGAGCAAGGACACGGTCGAAGTGATCGCGGAGTTGCCGGGCGTCAATGAGAGTGATGTCGAGGTAACGCTCGTCAATGGGATACTGACCATCCGCGGTGAGAAAAGGATCGAACGTGACGAGCAGGACAAGGACAAAAATTGGCATGTGGTGGAACGCAGCTTTGGGTCGTTCAGCCGGGCGATCCCGCTGCCGTTCGATCCCGAGCCGGCGAAGGTCGAGGCCAAATTCGACAACGGTGTGTTGCGCATTCACCTGCCGAAGCCACTGGAGGTAGCGAGCAGACAGCAAAAGATCGAAATCAAGAAAGGGTAGCGTGTCACCTCCCACGCAGTAGGTCCTTACCAACGCAACGACGTTTGGTGCTCTGGTCTGGTTGACGGTGACGTGCTCGGAACCGCAAGCTCCTGATGTTTTCTATGGTGCCACTCAAAGAGGAGAAGAAGAACAAGGCCCCGCAGTGGTCGGCGGGGCCTTGTCGTTCTAGAGTAGTGCGACCCAAGCTTGCCGCAGCTCTGGAGTGAATCCGGGGCCAAACTGCTCTTCCAAGGTCAATATCAATGCATCACCAAAGGCAGCGAGCTGGAACGGTGTCACCCCAAAACGCGCATGCTGACGTGCCGTGTTGCTGACAATTGACCGACACAGTGCGTGATTGTCGACAGCCCCAACAATTGCTGCGATTGTATCCATCAGCTTGAGATGCTGTTTCTCCATATCATTTGGAAACAAGCGACGCGCATCAGGGACAGCCTCAAAGAATCGCTTGTAAAATTCGCTCGCGAGATCGCGCCGGATTGGCCACATCTCATCGAATGATTTCGTAACCAGACCAGCCTGCTCAGGAGTCATAACCCGCTAGTGCACTAGGTTAGAACGACAGATGCATAACTCAACACGGGTTCGTGAGCAAGCAGTAGCCCGGAGCGAGGCGCAGTGAGATCAGGTATCTCTCGATCTACGTGTCCCGGGCGTGGCGCAGCACGGAGCTCTTGCGACGTGGTGCGCCGCAGACCCGGGACCGTTCCAAGGGCGGAGTTTCACAACGATCCCGGGTCTGCAGCGGGAAACACACTCGATTCAATTATTCCTGGACGGATCCTAAGCCCGCGCGCAACTCACGCGCGGTGGGGCAATCCCGCGTGTCCATGCTCCACCCGCGCGTCGGTCACGGCCCGACTTTGCACGCGCAGCACCAGCTTGACCAGCTCCACAATGACGAGCAGCGTGGCCGAGACGCCCGTCACGACCAGCCAATCGGCCGCCGACAGCGCAACCGTATGGAACGCCGTCTGCAGGAACGGGACGTAGATCACCAGCACGTGCGTGCACAGGGAGAAGAGTACCGCGACGAGCAGCCACTTGTTGTCGAAGAAACCGCTGAAGGCGCTGCGCCAATTCGAGCGGCAGTTGTACACGTTGAAGAGCTGGAACATCATCAGCGTCGTAAACGCCATGGTGCGCGCATAGGTCTCGTCGGCCGTGTTGGGTCCGGTGCCGTTAGCGAACAGCGTGAACAGCCCGCCGGGATAATAGGCATCGAGCACGGCGAGCGTTCCGACCATCATCACCAAACCGACGCCGACGATGTACCACCAGTCCGCCATGGTGAGCACGCCGGTGCCACGCTGTCGCGGCTCCCGCTCCATGACATCGGGATCTTTCGGATCGACGCCGAGCGCCAGCGCGGGCGGCCCATCGGTGATCAGGTTGATCCAAAGCAGCTGCGCAGCGAGTAGCGGCAGAAAAAGCCCGGGCTCCGCCGAGGTGAGACCGAGCGCGCCCGCAAACATCACGCCCGCGAACATCGTGAGCAATTCGCCGGCGTTCGACGATAGGAGATAGATCAGGTACTTGCGGATATTTCCGTAGACACCGCGTCCTTCCTCGATGGCTTTGACGATGCTGGCGAAGTTGTCGTCGGTCAGCACCATGTCGGCCGCCTCCTTCGAGACGTCCGTGCCGGTGATGCCCATGGCGACGCCGATATTGGCGGTCTTGAGCGCAGGCGCGTCATTGATGCCGTCGCCGGTCATGGCTACGATGTGGCCCTTGCGCTGCAGCGCGCCGACGATGCGCAGCTTGTGTTCGGGATCGACGCGGGCGAACACGCGCACCTGCTCGACGATCGCATCGAGCTCGGCATCTTTCATGGTCCGCATCTCGACGCCGGTGACGGTCCGCGCCCCCGGCTCGAAGATTTCCAGCTCGCGGGCGATCGCCTCGGCGGTCGCCGGGTGGTCGCCGGTGATCATCACCGAGCGGATGTGCGCCCGCTTGGCCGTGGCGACCGCAACCTTCGCCTCTGCCCGCGGAGGGTCGATCATGCCGACCAGGCCGAGCAGCACGAGATCGTCCTCGATGCTTTTCGGCAGCTCGATGGTCGATGCGCGATCGGCAACGGCCGCCTGCGGATCGATACGCAATGCGGCGGCCGGGACGGTGCGCGTGGCGATTGCCAGTGTGCGGAGCGCCTGGGCCGCCAGTGCGTCGTTGCGCCGCGAGATGTCGGCGCGGCGATCCTCGCCGAGCACGACGACCTTGCCGTCCTCCCACAGATGACGGCAGCTCGCGAGCATGATTTCTGGCGCACCCTTGACGAAGACGTGCAGCTCGCCGAAGTTTTCGCGATCGACGTGGACGGTAGTGTGGCGCTTGCGCTCGGAGGTGAAGGGGATTTCCGCGATGCGAGGGAAGCGCGGTCCCAGCTCGGACTCGGCCACCCCGAGCTTGCGCGCTGCAACGATCAGCGCGCCTTCGGTCGGATCGCCCTGCACCTTCCAGCGCCCTTCACTGTTCACCAGCGAGGCGTCGTTGGCGAGCGCCGCCGCGCGGAGCATTTTCTCGACCGCAGCGCGGGTGCCTGACGTTTCGACGAGCTTGGCCCCCCCGACGGTGAACTCGCCCTCCGGGATGTAGCCGCTGCCGCCAACCTCGACGAGCGCATCGGCGGTCATGATCGCACGCACGGTCATCTCGTTGCGTGTAAGTGTGCCGGTCTTGTCGGAGCAGATCACGGTCGCAGCGCCGAGCGTTTCGACCGCCGGCAGCTTGCGAACGATGGCATGGGCCGCCGCCATGCGCCGCACGCCGAGGCTCAGTCCCACGGTCACGATCGCCGGCAGCGCCTCGGGGATCGCGGCGACCGCCAGCGCCACGGCGAACAGGAACAGGCTGAGCATGGCGTTGAGATTGAAGACCGGGCTGGTCAGCACTCCGGTCGCGAACACGACGGCGCAAATCCCCAGCATGATGATGCTCATTCGCTTGCCGGTGCGGTCGAGCTCCTGCTGGAGCGGGGTCGGCTCCTTTTCGGCGGCTTCCAGCAGCCCCGCGATGCGGCCGACCTCGGTCCCCATCCCGGTCGCGACAACGATGGCCCGGCCGCGCCCGTAGGTGGCGATCGTGCCCGCGTACAGCATGTTGCGGCGGTCGCCTAGGCCGACATCCGCGTCGATCGGCCTCGTCTCCTTGGCCACCGGCACGCTCTCGCCGGTCAAGGGAGCCTCGTCGGTATGGAGATTCGCATTCTCGATGACGCGGGCGTCGGCCGGGATCTTGTCCCCGGCCTCGACCATCACGATGTCGCCGGGGACGATCTCGTGGGCCGCGATCCGCTGGCGCTCGCCGTCGCGAACCACCGTCGTTTCCGGGGCGGCAAGGGCCATCAGCGCCCGCACCGACTTCTCGGCCCGCGCCTCTTGGAAGAAGCCGAGCAGGGCGTTGAGCACGACAATCGCCAGGATGACGATGGCCTCGTAGGGCAGCGCGGTCTCGCGCGGGTCCTGCAGCAGCCATTCGACCATCGAGATGACCGTGGCGACGAGCAGGATGATGACCAGGAAGTTCTGGAACTGCTCGAGCAGCCGCGTCCACCAGGGCGTTTCCGGCGCGCTCTTGAGCCGGTTCGGCCCGTACCGCTCGAGACGCTGGTGCACCTCGGCCCGGCTCAGGCCGCGCGCAATATCGGATCCGAGCGCGGCGACCACGGCTTCGGCCGGTTCGCGATGGGGAGTTATCGCAATACGCGCGGTGAGTGCGGTGCCAACCGTGGGGTGTCCGAGGTTCGGCGTCTCAACATCTTTCAGCTTCTGTTGCAGGTTCACGATGCAGTCCTCATACAAGCGCGATACCGTCGGCGCGGCGATGATGGAAGTGATGGAACAGGTCGATCGGAGGGGGACAGCGCTTCGGACGCTCGCGAGAGCGCACCGCGGTCAGGGGGATCGATCCGTCGCCAGCGCGTCTTGCGCTGCAAGACAATAGGTACAAAGGGCCACTCCAAGAGATGTTCACCGACATTGCAGCCCGTCGAGCTGAAAGAGGGGCCTGTCGTTTGTTTGCTCTATGGGCCCATCACGATATGGCCGAAGAGTTGGACGACGTGCTCCGGCTGGCTCAGCATGCCGGTGCCGACCCGATCAACGCGAATACACCAGCTATGTCCCAAGGGGTCATGCCAAGTGCGTGACGATCGGCTTGGGAGCAATACGCGAACAGGGCAGCAATTCCCGCCGCCACAAACGACACGATGCTGAGGGCGGGCATGACCAGCGCAAGAGGCACCGACCAGACGAGCCGAAGCGCGAATGTGGCCGCAGCGGCGGTCAAAACTGCGAGACCTAGCTGCAGTGCCAGCGTATGAAGGGCGGGTCCGTATGCGGAGCTGCGCTCAGATCCCCGGAGAGCCATTGGACACTCCATCGCGGTACATCCGGATGCCCTATCGTGGCGCAGACGCATCATACCGATGCCTCTACAGGCCGGGTTACGCCGTCCGGGCGCGACTCCGTCATGGGCAGAGTGCGTCCTCTCGCCCTAAGCTAGGGGGCCACAATGGATGGGGGTATCCGCAACGATCGGGTGGTAGTTCTACGGGTTGATGCGCCCGAGGCGGATGGCCTGCCGCACCAGCACTGCGACACTTTCGGCCTGCATCTTTTCCATGACTTCAGCGCGGTAGCTTTCGACGGTCCGCGCGCTGATCTTGAGGTTCGCAGCAATGGCCTGGCTGGTGTAACCGGCAGCGACGAGGTCGAAAATCTCGACTTGGCGCGGCGTCAACCGCGCAAATTGGGCCGTCAGCGGCTCTGTCGATTTCTCCTCGGTCTGCTGCTCGAACAGACGCGCCAACCCGCGATTGATCGCCGCGACGAGTTTCACATCGTCGATCGGCTTCTCGATGAAGTCCTCCGCTCCCGCCTTGATCGCGGCCACCGCCATCGGGACATCGGCGTGGCCGGAGATGAGGACCACCGGGAGCGGAATCTTGCGGCGCGCGAGCTCGCGGGTGAGCTCTATGCCGTCCATGCCGGGCATCCGGACATCGGCCACGACGCAGCCGGGACGCGCTCGATCGAGCGCGCTCAGGAAGGCATCGGCGAATTCATAGGTCTCGACCCCGAAACCGAAGACGTTGAGCATCTCGCCGAGCGCATGGCGGACCGATTCCTGGTCGTCGATAACGAAGATCGTCGGAGTGGGCATCGTCACCGCACTTGCGATTGGTTGAGGGGGAGCGAAAACCGGAACTCGGTCGCGCCTGCCTGCCCCGAGTGGAGCCACACGCGCCCGCCGTGGGAATCGACGATCGCTGCACAAATCGAAAGCCCAAGACCCAGCCCCTCTGATTTTGAGGTGTTCAGCGGAGCGAATAAGCGGTCCGCAAGCTCTTTGCGGATGCCGGGGCCACTGTCCGATACGCTGATCTCTACTCGCGCGGGCGCGTCGAACCGTGTCGCAGCGATCTTTATCCGGCCGGCCGGCTGACGTGCCCCAGTGATCGCCTCGATCGCGTTGTGCACGAAATTGAGGACCACCTGCTGCAATTGGACGCGATCGCCGTAGACGGGCGGCAGATCGTCGGCCGCATCGAGCTCGATGACAATTCCATGCGCAGAGTCCTGTGCGCGTACCAGCGATAACGTGTCATCCAGCATGACTCGCAGATCGACGGTGCTCATGTGGGGACGGCCACGACGGAGGAAATCGCGCATGTGACCGACCACGCTACCGGCATGGTCGATGTGCGCGATCAAAGTCGTCAAGTTGCCGGCGGCGCGAGGCAGGTCCGGATCGGGCGTGCCCAGGATATGCTGGGCGGATCGGGCGAGGGCGCGCGCCGCCGTCATCGGCTGGTTGATCTCGTGCGCCAGCGCGGAGGCCATTCCGCTCACCAGATTGTAGCGCGCGGCCTCGGCAGCCTCCGCCTCCTTCTCCTTGAGCCGGGCTTCGGCTTCCTGGACCAGGCGATCTGCGTTCTTGCGCTCGCTGACGACCACCCCCACGATCAGCCCTGTCGCGGTGAGGACCAGCATGAGCATCTGGAATTCGGTGAACGTGCGGGCATCGAAGCCATGCAGGTGCATGATTCCGACCAGCCCGAACTGTGTAAGGGCAAGACCCACGCAGGCGCCGTCGAGGCCATAGCGCACCGCGGCTACCATCACCGGCAGAAACAGCAGGTAAAAGAACTTGAACCCGTCCACGGTCTGCGCCCCGACGATGATCCAGAGGGACGCCGCCACAAGCACGGCATAGAGCAGAAGCTCCGGCATCAGGTCGAGGAGCCTGCCGACCGACAGCAGGCGGCTGCCCGAGACGAGACGTAGCATGAGCGGTGTCATTACCGCCATGCCGATGACGTCGCCAACCAGAAGCGGGACGCTGGCGACCAGGACATCGGTCGCTTCGAGCTGCGCGTGCAGCAGCAAGAGCAGGGAGAGCGAGAAGCGCGGCGAGGATCGCACCGGAAACGCCCGCAACGAGCAGGATGACCACGTCGCTCAGGTGATAGAGACCGACGTCGAGTCGCAGGTACTTTCGTGCGACGGTGGCAACCGTGCCGTAGACGGTCGCCAAAATGGCGGCGATGCCGAGAATGACCAGCCATTGCAGCTTGGTATGCAGGACGGTGGTTTCGGCGATGACGACGCCGGCGAACAACACGGCGCCGTAGCGAGGACCGCCCAGCACCATCAGGGCGAAGACGGCGCCCAAGCCCGGATTCCAGGGCGTGATCGGCACGCCCTTGTATTCGTGGATGAAGCTAATCCACTCGAGCACCACGTAGGCAAGAAGGAAGGCTCCTGCTGCAGCCGCCTGGTGGGGGAGGCTCAGCGATCCCAGCCGCGTGAGCATTTCTCCCTGCTCCCGCGTACGCGGGACGGAACGTTCCATGCAATCGAGTGGCGTCATGGTCGCGGTCGTTCGAGTTGGTCCGCGGCGGTCGGGCGAAATCCAGGAAGCGATCCTTGCCTTAACCGGCTCCTGGAGCAAATGTGTCAACCCCCGCGCCTAACTCGTGCACGCAAGTTGATGGAACAAGGCCGCGGCATCGATGCTCCCCGCTATGTCCGCGAGGAGCGAGCGGGGAGCGAAACGATCTTTTCGCGAGGAACCAAGGTCTGGAGTGCGCCTGCCGTCACCACGAGACCGCCGTTCAAGCTGCCACCCTCAGTGCCAAGGACGCACACGGAGATTGCAAAGCCGCTGAACCTGTGTTAGAACAAATCATGAACGTAAAATCCGAAAAGACGCCGGCGAGCGAGGCCCGCCGCCGGGCCAGCCAACTCAACGGTCGCGCCAGCCGCGGACCGAAGACACCGGAAGGCAAGGCACGCTCCGCGCGCAACGCATGTCGGCACGGCTTGAGCCGGCCGGCGGGGCTTGATCCCACGCTGGTGCAGGAAATTGTGGCGTTGGCGCGCGCCATTGCAGGGGCCGCCGCCGTCGGTAGCGAGCGCTTTCAGATGGCATGCCGGATCGCAGCGGCGCAGGTCGATGTCGCGCGCGTGCGCCGTGCGCGGTGCGATCTCCTGGGCACTGCGCCCCTGGATGACACCGCGCTCATGCGGGCCGTGGCGCTTGACCGCTACGAGCGGCGAGCGTTGTCGCGCCGCAAGTTCGCAATCCGGCAGTTCGACGCGGCCGCCCAGCCCGCATCATGCCCTGCGCTGGATCTTCCGGCTTGTGGGTGCCGCTCCAAAATATCGAGCATCAACCTACTTGAACGCCCCAACGAACCCGATGGGTGCGCGCCGGCGTGCGGCGATTTGGCCGAACGAACCCAAGTCAGCGCAGTGCAGCCGACGCCATTTTCACCGGACGCACCCGACGCGATCCGGCTGCCGCTGCGCGATTTGGCCGAACGAACCCGAGGGGGTCGAGTGCGGCGGCTGCCAATTTTTTGGCCGAACGAACCCGGGGCGTTCCGGCCGCGGCGGCACGATTTGGCCGAACGAACCCGAGGAGCAGCGTTGGGCTCGCCGCAATCCGGCCGAACGAACCCAATGGACGCTCAGAGCACAGCTCGTCACAATCATGAGCCGCCCGATGCACGTCGGATCGCGAATTGCCGGCGCCCGGCCGCTCACTGCGGCGTTGCCTGGCAGCGCAATCCGCCTGCTTGCATGCCGCGGCGCGTGCGATCGGCTTTCACGTCGTCCTCGATCAGGCTCCAGATGCGGTCCTCGATGGCATGGAAGCGGGCGTCGCGTTTCACCCGGAGCGGACGCGGGCGCTCGATATCCACCGGAATGGTCTCCTTGACCTTGCCCGGACGGCCGGAGAAGACGACGACACGGTCGGACAAATAGATCGCTTCGTCGATCTGATGGGTGACGAACAGCACGGTCTTCCTGGCCTGCAGCCAGATTTGCAGCAGCTCCTCCTGCATCAGCTCGCGGGTTTGCGCGTCGAGCGATGCGAACGGCTCGTCCATCAGCAGGATCTGCGGATCCACCACAAGGGCGCGCGCGAGATTGACGCGCTGCTGCATGCCGCCCGACAATTCATGGGGATAGTGATGCTCGAAGCCCGATAACCCGACCATGTTGATGAAATGCGCGGACTTTTGCCTGGCCTCGCTCTTGCCGGCGCCGAGGCATTCGAGCCCGTAGCAGACATTCGACAGCACCGTCCGCCACGGCAGCAGCGAGGCATCCTGGAAAACGACGGCACGGTCGCGGCCGGGCCCGGTCATCAGCCGCCCATCGACCAGAATGCGGCCGGCGGTGGCGGCTATCAAGCCGTCGACGATGAAAAGGAACGTGGTCTTGCCGCAGCCCGAGGGACCCACAATGGCGACGAATTCTCCCTCCTTGATCGTCAGGTTCACGCCATCGAGCGCGGTGAGCCGTGTGTCCGTCCGCGGCTGATAATAGTCCAGCCGGATGTCATGCGCTTCGAGCTTGGGCTTCATGCTGCGGCTGCAACTTCACACCACCGGACGCCAGGCTTCGACCCGGCGCTCGATGCGCGCGATGATCTCGACCAATATCACGCCGGCGGCGACGATGGTGAGCACGCCGGCGAACACCTTGTCGGTCTCGAAGCGCGATCCGGCCTGATTGATCATGGCGCCGACACCGGCCGCCGAGCCGTAAATCTCGCCGACGACGACGCCGATCATGCCGCGCCCGATCGCAAGACGCAGCCCCGCCAGCAGGAACGGGATCGAGCTCGGCAGAATGATGGATCGAAACAGCAACCCGTCGCCGGCGCCGAAGCTTGCTGCCACCCGCACGAGACGCGGATCGATCGTGCGGACGGCGGCATGCGCGCTGATGGCGATCGGCAGCACGGCCAGCAGGAAAATGATCAGAACGCGCGCGCCCATGCCGGTGCCCACCCAGATCACGATCAGCGGCAGGAAAGCGATCTGCGGAGTGGCATTGAGCGCCGTGAGAAACGGCTCGACCGCGCAGGAAAGGCGGCGGTACCAGCCGGCCGCGAGACCAAGCGGGATGCCGAGCACGATCGCGGAAGCAAGCCCGAGACCATACCCGAGGCTGCTCCAGGCAAGGTCGCGCCACATTTCGCCGGTCACGAAGAACATGCGAAACGCAGCCGTGGCGACGAGCGTGGGCGAGGAGATGAAGATCGGCTTGAGCTTGAACCGCTCCGCCGCTGGACCGAGCAACGGATGCAGCAGGTTCGCCCACCAGCCCCGCTCGAAGCCCTCCCAGGCGATCAGCACAAGCATCACCATGCAGCCGCCGAGAATGATGCGTTCATGGGCGAAATAGGAGCGCAACAAGAGTGCCATCCGCGATCCGCCGCTGAGCTGCGCGCCGTGATCGATGCGGCTCACGTTCATTCGCGCCGCTGCCGATCCTGCAGGCTCTTTCGGTTCAGCGCACATCGGGGCGCCATCTCTCGAAATGTCGCTCCAAGGCACCGAGCATTGCGACCACGATGAGCCCCGCGGCCATGAAGATGGCCACCCCGAAGAACACGATGTCGGTCTGGAAAGTGTTGCCGGCAACCGCGATCATGTGGCCGAGACCGGCCGTTGCCGCATAAAGCTCCCCGACGACGACCCCGAGGAGCGCGCGCCCGGCGCCGTATTTCAAGCCCGTGAAGATGAACGGCAACGTTCCCGGCAGCACGATGCTGGAGAAGATCTTCATCCGCGAGGCCGCGAAGCTGCGGGCGATGCGAACAAAGCGCGTTTCGCTCGTGCGCACCCCGACTTGGGTGCTGATCGCAATTGGGATCACCGCGCCGAGAAAGACAACCGCGACTTTCGACCAGATGCCGATGCCGAACCAGATGATGATGAGCGGCAGGAGCGTGACGCGCGGCACCGCGTTGAGCGTATCGATGAAGGGACCGAACAGATATTGCAGCCGCCTCGACAGGCCGATCGCGAGGCCGATTGGGACGGCCACGGCCACCGCGGCGGCGTAACCGATCGCGAACTCGCTCGCGCTGACCCCGACATCGTTCCAGAAATCGGGATCCTGCATGAGGGCGTAACCCGCCGATGCCACGCGGGTCGGGGAAGAGATGAACAGGGGATCGACGAGGCCGCTGCGCGCGCATCCTTCCCACACCAGGAGAAAAGCGATGAGCGTACCGCTCCCGATCAGCAGACGCTCCTGCCCGCCAGCGACGCGGGGGACCGTGGAGCGCGCATCGGCATGGTTGGCAAGCTTGGCGGTTTGAAGCTCCGTCATGGCTCACACAATCGCTCTTGGACTATTCAAAGCAATCTCAGAAATTCCTCGCGTGTGAGCCCCGCCTGTTGGATGATTGCGGAAACTGTGCCGCGCGGCAGGTCGCGATTGTGATGCGGCACAGTTGTATGGCGTCGTGTGGCCAAGTTGAACAACTGGTAATGGCTGCCAACGATCCGAACCACGACGAAGCCGCACCGCCCGAGCGCCACCGCCACCTGCCGAGCTTCAGGCTCGGCAGGTGGGTCATACTCTCTCGCCGATCCCTGCGCTCAACTGCTCAAAAATCGGCTCTGCCCTGCCTTCGTCCTGGAGCGTGTGCGCCAAACGGCTGAAGCGCGGGACCGCTTCCGGCGGATCGCTTTCCGGGATCGCCTCTCCCTGCTCTACCATGACCTCGATCAGCCCCTCCATCGCGTCCCGTGCCATATGCTTGGCTTTCTCCAGGGTGTCGCCATGCGTCGCGAGACCCGGAAGCGCGGGACATGTGACGGTGTATCCGCCCTCCGGCTCGGGGTTGAAAACGAAGGTGTATGTTCGCACCATGCGGCGATTGCCTCGACCAGTTTTGACTGGTTCATTATAGCACATACCGTCTCGCTACACCCATGAGGCAGGCATGAACGAGCGCTTCGATGTCGCCGGACGCACCGTCGTCATCACCGGCGGGGGCAAGGGGATCGGCAAGGTCTATGTCGAGGAATTCGCCAAGGCCGGCGCCAGGGTCGTTGCCGCCGACGTGGACGGCGGCGCGGCCAAATCCGTGGCAGAGGCGTCGAGCGCACAAGGGTTGCAGGTCCTTGGCCTCGCCACCGACATCGCGAGCGAGGACTCCACCAAGGCCATGGCGGCGGCGGCGCTCGAACGCTTCGGCAGCATCGATGTGCTCATCAACAATGCCTCGTTGATGAGCGTGCTGCCGCGGCGCTCCTGGCTGGAAATTCCGGTGGAGGAATGGGACCGGGTGATGGCGGTCAATCTGCGCGGCATGTTTCTCTCCTGTCGTGCCGTATTTCCCGCCATGCAGGCGCGCCGGCGCGGCAAGATCGTCAACATCTCCTCCGCGCGCGTGTGGGAGGGAACGCCCAACCGGCTGCATTACACCACCTCGAAAGCCGGAGTGATCGGGCTCACGCGCGCGCTCGCGCGCGAGGTCGCCGAGTTCGGCATCACCGTCAATGCCGTCACGCCCGGCATGACGCAGAGCGAGACCCAGGTGCAATCCTCATCGGCGAATTATCTCGCCACCCGCGTCGCCGGCCGCGCCTTCGAGCGCGTGCAAGTGCCCGCCGATCTCGTCGGCGCCGTCATGTTCCTCTCGACGCCGGCGAGCGACTTCATGACCGGGCAGACCATCAACGTCGATGGCGGCAAAGCCATGCATTGAAGGAATCCGACGCCGCATTCGATGGGAACGATCCGGTTGCCGGAAAAGGGAGCTCTGAATGAAGCTCGCGAGCTATGTTGCGCAGGGCAAAGCGGCCTTCGGAGCAGTGATCGGGGAGGGCATCATCGATCTGAGCGCGCGCCTGGGCGGCCGCTATGCCGGCTTGCGTCACGCGCTCGCCGGCAACGCGCTCGCGGAAATGAAAAAGGCCGCCGAGGGGGCGAAGCCGGATCATCGGCTCGCGGACGTCCGTTTCCTGCCGCCCATCCCCGATCCGGAGAAGATCCTCTGTGCCGGCATCAACTACCGCTCGCATGCGGTCGAGACCGGCCGCGATCTGCCCAAGCAGCCCAGCATGTTTCTTCGGCTCGCCAATACGCTCACCGGCCACGACGGTGAGCTCATCCGGCCATTGGTATCGCACAGCTTCGATTTCGAGGGCGAGCTGGCCGTCGTCATCGGACGTCCGGGACGGCACATCCCCACCGAGCAGGCGCTCGATCACGTTGCGGGATACACGTGCTTCGTCGACGGCAGCGTGCGCGATTACCAGAAATTCTCGGTGACCTCCGGCAAGAATTTTCCCGGCACCGGCCCGCTCGGTCCCTGGATCGTCACGGCTGACGATATCCCGGATCCGAAGCACCTGATGCTGGTCACGCGCCTCAATGGACAAGAGGTGCAGAAATCCAGCACCGATCTCCTGATCTATTCCGTGCCGCAGATCATCTCCTTCTGCTCGGATTTCACGCTGCTCGTCCCCGGCGACATCATCGCGACCGGGACCCCGGAAGGCGTCGGCCACCGCCGCAATCCGCCGCTGTGGATGAAACCCGGCGACGTGCTGGAGGTGGAGATTTCCGGCATCGGGACGCTGCGCAGCCGGGTGGCCGACGAACGCGCGTAGCTAATCGTTGCCGTCCTTGGGATCATCGAAGCGCGCCGGGCTTTCCGGCATCAGGCCGCCGCGCTGGGCGGCGAGCGTCTCGCTTCCCGTGAGCTCCCAGTCGCCGGTGGCGGCACGGCGCGCAAAGGTCTCCCAGCGGTCGGTCCAATCGCCGAGCCCGTAGCCGTGCCAGGGCGACTGGACATTGAGCGGGTAGAGATCGAGCTCTTCCCACAGCGCGCGCGCATGCTCCATGTATTGCCGCGTCGGCAGCGCAAGCGGCGCCATGGGGTATTTGCGCGTCGCGTCGACCAGCATGCCGGAGTCCGATGTCTTCGGCCCGTACTGCGCGCCCTGGACGCCCCCGCGGTGCGGGACGAGATGCACATCCTCGATCGGATTGGTGCGGTAGGCGAGCGACCACAGCACCGCGTCCATGCTGGCGGGATCGATATCCTCGCTGACCGCGATGACGATCTTTCCGCAATTGGACTGCAACGTTGCCGTCCCATGCAGTGCGCGCCAGACCTCGCTGCGCGGCGTCGCGTCGGCGAGCTGCACGAAGATGACAGGGCGCAGATTGGTCAGCCGCTCGTGCATCACCACGCGCCGCACGCCGTTGATTCCCAGACCGTCGCGCAGGTGGTTCAGGAACAGCGGCTCGTAGGCGACTTTCTTGATCACGCTCGACTCGCTCGGCGTCACCTGGCTGATGATGGAGGTGAACACGGGGCTGCGCTTGTGGGTGATGGCGGTCACCCGCATCGGCATGTTGTAGGCTTCGAGCGCGACATAGCCGTTGCTCTCGCCGAACGGCGCTTCCGGCTCGAGCTTGTCCGGATCGATCAGCCCCTCGATGACGATTTCCGCTGCCGCCGGCACGTCGAGGTCGACGGTGCGCGCTCGCGCGATCTCGATCGGTTGGCCTGCGAGCGCGCCCGCGACGCCGAGCTCATCCATGTCGATGGCAAGCTTCTGCGGACCGGTGAACATGACGACGGGCGCGCAGCCGATCACGATGGCGATCGGCATTTGCTCGCCGCGTTTGCGATATTTGTGCCAATGCAGATAACCCCCGGCGCCGCTCGCCTCGCGTGCCACCATCCGCACCACCAGCCGATCGGACGCCTTCAACGCCGCCCGATACGTGCCGACGTTCTGGATGCCGCTGTCGGGATCGCGGGTGATGCAAAGGGTTGCGGTGAGGTACGGCGCGGAATCGAAACCCGGCGTCGACACCGGCACCGGCAGCCGCGTCAGCCCGCGCCCGGCTTCGAGTTCGGCGCCCGTGAGCACGACCTCCTGGCAGCGTGCCGCCTTGACGGCGACCGGCGGGATGGGGCGCGCGATGGCCCGCATCCAGGCCGCGCCGATCTCGTCCGCCGGCTGACCCATGCCAACGGCATAGATTTCGGGCGAAGCCGCAAGTGCGCCGACAACGACCGGAATGTCGTAGCGCCGCCCCTTGGCGTCCCTGACATTGGTGAACAGAAATGCCCGCCGCTTGTGCTCGGGAACGCCGCCCAGGAACTGCCAGCGCACAAGCGGGTGCAGCTCGGTATCCTTGTTGATGGGACGGTCGATGCGCAGGAGAAGGCCCTGCGCCTCCAGATCGGCGAGATGGTCCTGGAAATCGAGGTGCGGGCGGCGACGCTCATGCGATCGACGGCGAGCCGGGCTTGTCGGTTGATCGAGCATGGTATGCGCCTTGCGCCGAGCCTGCGCCGACCCTATCACAATCCCCGCGCACCAGGCCTCTGTTTCGACGCATGATCTTATCCGAAAAGTCGGCAACTTTTCGCGATCATGCGTGCCTTTGGCTACTCGATCTGCGGCACCGGATGCATTACTCTTGCGTGCTGGCCGAATCTCAACCTTGATGAGCCTTACCTTGATGAGCCCTGCACCCATGCCCGCGAAAACGATCGATATTCACGCGCATATTCTCTCCGAAGAGACGATCCGGCTGTTGCAGAGAGAGGCACCCAAGATTGCACCGAAGCTCTCGCGCATCGACGATCAATTCGGCACCCTCGACGTCGCCGGCAACGTATACCGGAATTTCCCGCGTGGCGGGTGGGACCTGGAGCGGCGGCTTCAGGACATGGCGGCTTCCAAGGTCGACGTTCAGGTCCTCTCGGTTTGCCCGCAGACTTTTGTCTACGCGCAGCCGCCGGCGCTCGCGAGCGTGTTCGCGCGCATCCAGAACGAGCAGCTCGCCAAGCTCGTCAAGGCGCGCCCGGACCGGTTCCTCGCCATGGCGACGCTGCCGATGCAGGCGCCCAGGCAAGCCGCCGACGAGCTCCGCCATGCCGTGAGCGTGCTTGGGCTGCGGGGGGCTCAGATCGGCTCCAATGTGTCGGGTAAGAACCTCGATGATCCCGAGCTCGAGCCGGTCTGGGCGACGGCCGCGGAGCTCGATGCATTCATTCTGGTTCACCCCATCAATGTGGCGGGCGCCGATCGGCTTTCGTCCTATTATCTGACCAACCTGATCGGAAATCCGCTCGATACGACCATTGCCGCCGCCAGCCTCGTTTTCAGCGGCGTGCTGGAGCGCCATCCTTCCCTGAAATTCTGTCTCGCCCACGGTGGCGGTTTCGTGCCTTATCAGGCGGGGCGCTTCGTGCACGGCTGGCAGGTGCGCACGGAACCGAAGACGAAACTGGCGAAGCCGCCGACCGAATCGCTCAAGCGGTTCTATTTTGATACCATCGTGCACTCGAAAGAGGCGCTCGAATTCCTCGTCCGCTATGCCGGCGCCGACCGGGTGCTGCTCGGCAGCGACTATCCTTTCGACATGGGCATGCCGGATGGCGTGCTGCAGGTCCGCGGTCTCTCGATTGGGCCGGCAGAGCAGGGCTCCGTCCTCGGCGGACGGGCGCAGGCCCTGCTCGGGACAGTCGCCGGCAATGCCTCGGCGCGGGCGTTCGCCTGAACCGGTTGGACGACGGCGGACGTTTTCCGCAGCCCAGGAGAGCAAGGATGTCACAACCAGCTGCCGCCACGCGGACCCCCGGCGCCAAGCGCGCCGGCAACGGCGAATATCTGTTCGACCTCGCCAGGGTGAACCACATTCTGGGCGGTCCCGACTATTCGACCGCCAACGGCGCCTGCGTCGAGGGCGACCGGATGATCGTCGGGTTGATGCGGATGCCCGCCGGCACCGGTGCCGAGCCGCATTCGCATCCCAACGAGCAGTGGATCTACATCCTGGAAGGGACCTTCCGGGCGCGGATCGGCGACAAGGAGGTGGAGGCAAAGCCGGGCTCGGTGATCTACGTTCCGTCGAATGTCGTTCACTCCGGCAAGGCGACGCCCGATGCCGATGTCGTGTTCTTCACGTGCAAGGACGCCTCGCACGGCCTGCACGGGATCAAGGCGGAATAAACGCCGCAAGCAGAAAGCGGGGAACGTTCGGGAGGATGTGATGAAACGAATTTACCGCCTTGCCGCTTCGCTGTTGCTCGCATTCGGCGCTGTCACGGTCGGTGCGCAGGCCTTGGCGCAGGACAAATATCCGTCCAAGCCGGTCAAGATCGTGGTGCCTTATGCTCCGGGAGGCGCGACCGACATCACGGCGCGGCTCTTCGGCGATCAGTTGCGCCAGAACCTCGGTCAGCAGTTCGTGGTCGAGAGCAAGCCGGGCGCCTTCGGGATTCTTGCCATCGAGGAAATGGCGCGTTCGAAGCCGGACGGCTACACGCTCCTGGTCGGCAATGTATCCACCAATGCCATCACGCCGGTCCTGTTCGACAAGAAATTTTCGGTGAATTTCGAGAAGGGCGTGATCTCGGTCTCGCGTCTTGCCATTTACCCGTCCTTCCTGATTACGACGGCGAAAAATTTCGATCCCAGGACGGTGCCGGAGCTGGTCGCCTACGCCAAGGGCAATCCCGGCAAGCTCCGCTATACCAGCGCGGGGGTCGGCAGCTTTCCGCATTTCGACATGGAGATCTTCTCGCGGCGAGCCGGAATCGAGATGCTGCACATCCCCAACAAGGCCGGTGCCGCGGGCATGATCAACGATCTCGTCGTCGGCGATGCGCAAGCGGCGTTCCTCAACGCCGCAAGCTCGGCCGCCATGATCAAGGCCGGCAGCCTGCGGCCGATTGCCGTGGTGGCCGAGCGCCGCCTGGCGGAATATCCCGACGTGCCGACCTTGGTCGAGGCCGGCTATTCCGGCGTCGGCACCTTGCACTGGCAAAGCATGCTCGCCCCCGCGAATACGCCGAAAGAGGTGCTGTCCACGCTGTTCAAGGCCATCGTCGAGGCGGCGCGCCAACCCGCGTTGCAGGAGGCCTTCCAGAAGCAGCTCGTCAGCGTCAAGCCCAGCGAGTCGTTGGACGAAGCGCAGGACTGGCTGCGCAGCGAGATCGCCGCGTGGCGCAAGATCACCGCGGAGGTCAAGGTCGAGCTGGCGGACTGATTGGTGCAAGCTGCAAGGAGAAGCCCTAATGGCGCGATCGGCAATCATCGCACTGGCGCTTCTCGCGCTGGCGCACGGCGATCGCGGCGAAGCGCAGGAGAGGTATCCGAGCAAGCCGGTGAAGGTCCTTGTGCCGTTCGGACCCGGCAGCGCGACCGATATCGTCATGCGGATCGTCGGCGAGCACATGCGGCCCGTTCTTGGCCAGCCGGTGCTGATCGAGAACAAGCCCGGCGCCTTCGGCATCATTGCCATCGAGGAGATGGCACGCTCGCGGCCCGACGGCTACACGCTGCAGATCGGCAATCCCGGGACCAATGCTCTCACCCCCATCATCTACAAGAAAAAATTCAAGATCGATTACGGCAAGGAGGTCATGATGGTGACTCGGCTGAGCGAGGTTCCGCTCGTGCTCGCCGCCACCACCAGGGACTTTACGCCGAGGACCTATGCCGAGTTCATCGCCCATGCGAAGGCAAATCCCGGCAAGGTGCGCTATGCCAGCGTCGGCACCGGCAGCAACAACCATTTCGACATGGAGGCGTTCGCCAAATGGGCGGGCCTCGAGCTGCTGCATCTGCCGAACAAGGGCGGCGGCGCCGCCATCACCAATGATCTCGTCACCGGCGACGCCCACGTGGCGCTCGTCAATGCCGCAAGCTCGGTCGGCGTGATCAAGGGCGGACAGGTGCGCGCGCTCGCCATCATGGCTGACCGGCGCCTGCCGGAATACGCCGATGTGCCGACGCTCGTGGAGCTCGGCTATGCCAATGCAAAAGGACTATGGTCGGCCTTGTATGCGCCCGCCGGCACCCCGCGCGATGCCCTCGATACGATCTTCAAGGCGGCCGTGCACGCGCTCAACTCCGAGCCAGTGCAGACGTCATTCAAGCGGCAGATGATCAAGGCCGTTCCCAGCGCGTCGATAGAGGAGGCGCAGGCGTTCGACCGCACCGAGGTGGCCTACTGGATGAAAATCACCGAGGAGGTGAAGGTCGAGCTGCCGGATTGACCGGCGGTTGACGCACGCTCGGGTCATGAGTGCAGAGCTCGACCGTAAAGATCATGCTCTGTCCGCGCCGGTCTACGGGATCATCGTCGAGAAAGACGTCGACGTGCCGATGCGCGACGGCGCGCGGCTGAAAGCCGATGTCCTGCGGCCCGACGATGCCGGCAGGTTTCCCGCCATCTTGAGCCTGGGTCCTTATCAGAAGGACAAGCTATGGATTCCACCGGATAACCTGGAGGAAGCGCCCAATCCGCTGATGAACTGGGAAACCGTCAACCCGCAGTGGTGGGTCCCAAGGGGCTACGCTGCGGTGCGCATCGACGGACGCGGCAGCGGGAAATCGCCGGGACAGTGCGAGCCCTGGTCGCTGGCGGAGTCCATTGATTTCTACGATGCGATCGAGTGGGCGGCGGCGCAGCCCTGGTGCTCGCGCAAGGTCGGACTCTGCGGCATTTCCTATTACGCCATCAATCAGTGGTTCGTCGCCAATCATCAGCCGCCGTCACTGCAGGCGATCATTCCATGGGAGGGCTTCGCCGACCTTTACCGCGATGCCCTGTTTCATGGCGGGCTGCTCAGCCTTTTCATGCCCAACTGGTTCATGGCGCACATGATGCATCACCTGGTTGGGCGTGCCTCGCGTCACTATTCCAATGCCTGGCAGATCAACACCTTGCATTTCTGGCTGCAAAACAGCCTGGACAGCGGCGCCTTTCACGGATCGCAGGCGCAATGGGAGCGGATCACCGTGCCGATGTTCAGCGTCGGGAATTGGTCGGGCATGGGATTGCATTTGCGCGGCAATACCGAGGCCTTCATGCGCGCGGCAACGCCGCACAAGAAGCTTCGCATCCATGCCGGCACCCACGTGCATCCGTTCTATGCCGAGGACGGACGGCGCGATCAGCTCCGCTTCTTCGATTATTGGCTCAAAGGCATCGACAACGGCATCATGGATGAGCCGCCTGTGAAGCTTGCGATCCGCAAGGGTCACGATGAAATCGAATGGCGCCAGGAGCATGAGTGGCCGCTTGCGCGCACGCAATGGACAAAGTTTTATCTCGACCTCTCGAGCTCCGCGTCCGCGACCAGCGCCGGGGTGCTGGTCGCAGCCAATCCTGGGACGGTGAGCTCGCGCGGCTATCCCGCAACCAGCCTCGGGTCGATGGGCTCGACTTCGGCGGCATCCTCGCAGGTGATGGGCGGCGGCTTCCCGCCCGGCATGGGGGTTGCGCTCGAAACCCTGCCGCTCGCGCAGGATGTCGAAGTCACCGGGCCGGTCGCCGCGGTCCTGTGGGTGTCGAGCTCGACCGAGGACATGGATTTGTTCCTCACCATTCGCAACATCGATGCCGACGGCAAGGAAGTGCTGGAGACCGGGCAGCAAGGCACCCCGGTGCCGGTGGCGAAAGGCTGGCTGCGGGTATCGCATCGCGAGCTCGACCCGCAGCGCTCGTTGCCGTACCGCCCGTATCATCGTCACGAGCGGCGGCGCTATCTCGCACCCGGCGAGATCGTGCGGGTCGAGGTCGAGATTTGGCCGACCTCCATGGTGTTCGCCAAGGGCCACCGCATCCGCCTCGACATCGGTCCCCGCGACGGCATCGGCAGCGCCTCCTACATGCATTACCATGCCGACTACAACACCGGGACGAATACCATCCATGCCGGCGGAGACCGCGAATCATATCTTCTGTTGCCGGTCATTCCGCCCCCGCTATAGCCTGACGAAAGAACGATGCTGGAGCAGACAGTCTGCACATGCCAGTGGGTGATCAGCCTGACGTCACACGCCCTGCGCTCCGCTCCATCATTGCGCGCAAGGACGTGCTCGCCGGAGCGCTGTTTTGCGCCGTCGCCATGCTGGGCCTGTATCTTTCGCGCAACTACCCGATCGGAACTGCGCTTCGCATGGGCACCGGCTATGTACCGCGCCTGTTGTGCTGGATTCTGCTCGGTCTCGGGGCGCTCGTCCTGGTGCAGGGGCTGCGCGAGACCGAAGCCGAGCGGCCGCCGGCGTCACCTTCCGGCGCGTCGGCGTGGCGCGCGGTCATTTTCGTCACCGCAAGCCTGGTGGTCTTCGGGCTAGGAATCGAGCGGCTGGGGCTCATTGCCTCGATCCTGTTGCTGATCGGCGTGGGTGCGGTTGCCGCGCGCGGATTGCGTCCGCTCGAGACCTGTGCGGCGGCATTCGTGCTCGTCGTTCTGTCCTGGGGCATCTTCATCGTCGGGCTCGGGCTTACGATCCCGGTCTGGCCGGAGTGGTAGGTGGAGCTTCTCCAGCATCTGGCCCAGGGATTCGGCGTCGCCTTGACGCCGGCCAATCTTCTGTTCGCGCTTGCCGGCGCGCTCATCGGCACGCTCATTGGAGTTCTCCCCGGCATCGGCCCGATTGCGACCATCGCGATGCTGTTGCCGCTCACGTTCCACCTCGAGCCCACGTCGGGCCTGATCATGCTCGCCGGCATCTTTTACGGGGCGCAGTATGGCGGCTCCACCACCGCCATCCTCGTCAACTTGCCGGGCGAGACCTCCTCGGTGGTCACGTGCATCGACGGCCACCAGATGGCGCGGCAGGGGCGCGCCGGCGCCGCGCTGGCGGTGGCGGCGCTCAGCTCGTTCTTCGCGGGCTGCGTGGCGACGCTGCTGATCGCGACCTTCGCTCCGCCGCTCGCCATCGTCGGGCAATCGTTCGGTGCGCCGGAATATTTCTCACTCATGGTGCTGGGGCTCATTGCCGCTGTGGTGCTGGCGCACGGTCCCGTGCTCAAGGCCGTCGCCATGATCATCCTCGGGCTGCTGATCGGTCTTGTCGGCACCGACGGCAATACCGGCGGCACGCGCTTCACGTTCGGCATCACCGAGCTCACCGACGGCATCGACGTCGCCACCTTGGCCATCGGAATCTTCGGGCTCGGCGAGATCATCACCAATCTGGCGCAGCCGCAGGAAGCGCGCTCCGTGGTTTCGGAGAAGATCAGCCGCTTGTGGCCAACGCGCGAGGATTTCCGTCGCGCCTGGCCGGCGGTGCTGCGCGGCACTTCGCTCGGCTCCATCCTTGGCGTGCTTCCGGGCGGCGGCGCGACCTTGAGCGCATTCGCCGCCTATGCGCTCGAGAAGAAATCTTCGAGATACGCGTCGCAATTCGGTCAGGGTGCGGTCGAGGGAGTGGCTGCGCCGGAATCCGCCAACAATGCCGGCGCGCAAACGTCCTTCATCCCGATGCTGACCTTGGGCATTCCCGGCAACGCCGTCATGGCGCTGATGATCGGCGCGCTCACCATTCACGGCATCCAGCCCGGCCCCCAGATCATGACCGAACGTCCCGGCATGTTCTGGGGCATGATCGCCAGCATGTGGATTGGGAACCTGATGCTGGTGATCATCAACCTTCCGCTCATCGGCATGTGGGTGCAATTGCTGAAAGTGCCGTATCGCTTTCTTTATCTCGCAATCCTGCTGTTTTGCGCGATCGGCGTCTACACCCTGAGCAACAGTGCGGCGGCGGTATTGCTCGCGGCATTCTTCGGCGTTGCAGGCTTTGTCTTCACCCGCCTGGGATGCGAGCCGGCCCCGATGATCCTCGGTTTCGTGCTGGGTCCGCTGATGGAGGAGAACCTGCGCCGGGCCATGCGCATTTCGAGCGGGGACCCGATGATATTCCTGCAGCGGCCGATCAGCCTGGGTTTGTTGATTGCGGCGCTCGCGCTCTGCGTTCTGGTGGCGCTGCCGGCGATCCGGAGCAAACGGGAAGCGGCGTTCCAGGAGAATTGAGAGACGGACAATCAGGGCTGTCAGTTGAGCCTGTGCTGAAGCACATTCTCGAGTGTCATGCCCCGCGCAGGCCGGGCACCCAGTAATCACTGGTGGGTGCGGCTTGATCTCAGTGGTCGGGTGAGAATGGGGCTGACTGGAGCCAAGCTGGTGATGGTGCTCGCCGCGCCAATGCCGGGAACGACTTCAACGGATATCCCAGCCGCACGAGCGGCCGCGATTTGCGCATGCATCCCGCTGTCGACCAGGGGATCCCCGCGCATGAGGCGCACGACGCGCCTGCCGGTCTTGGCGAGCTTGACCATCAGCGCATTGGTCTCCCCGCGGCCGTTGCCGACCAGCATCTTCCTCGCCTCGCGGCGCGCGAAGTCGACGATTTCGGGCGAGACGCGATCATCGATGACGATGACGTCGGCGCTCTGCAATGCGCGAACGGCGCGCAGCGTGAGCAGATCCGCGTCTGCGGCAGTGGCGCCCAGAAGCGTGATGCGGCCCGCCTCCGCGGCGCCTGCCTGCGCGCGCGCTCGAGCCAGCAGGGCGTCGAAATCGCGTGGTCGCGGCTCACAATCGGGATGCGCGATGGCATGGGTCGTGAACAGTTGCCAGAAGCCGCGGCGCGCGGAGAAGGATAATCCGGATGCCTGCACCGCCGTGCGCCAGCGCCGGGCGGCATTCGCCCAGAGCGCAAAGCCTCGCGGGATCAAGGATTCGAGCCTGGCCCGGATCGCCTGGGCGAATATGGGCGCCGCGCCGTCGGTCGAAATGCCGATGACCAGCGGCGAGCGGTTGACGATCGCGCCGAATGCAAAGTCGCAGTAAAGCGGCTTGTCGATCACGTTGACCGCGACGCCGCTCGCGCGGGCCGCGCTTGCGAAGCGTTGCACCTCCGCCTCGTCATCGAAACCGGCGACAGCGATCGCTGCTCCCGCGATGTCGGCGGCCTGCCAAGGTCGAGCATGGAGCGAAATGGCACCGCAGGGCGCTTGCGCCGCGACGGCGCGAAGCGCTTCGCTCGGGTCGGGAGCGAAGACATCGACATTGGCGCCGGCAGCGGACAGGAGCTCCGCCTTCCACGCGGCCGCTTCCCCGTTGCCCGCGACCAGCACGCGCTTGCCCGCAAGCGCCAGAAAGACCGGCAGCCGGGCAAGCGGTTGCATGCGCGCGCGCTGCACCCGTGAGGGACGGCGAGGAACGGCAGGATCGGGCATCAATACACGTCCTGCTGATAGCGGCCGCACTTCTTGAGGTTCGCTACAAAAGCGATGGCCTCGTCGGTCGTGCGCGCGCCGTGGCAGGCCACGATCTCGACCAGCGCACCCTCGACGTCCCTTGCCATGCGCTTGGCATCGCCGCAGACATAGAGATGGGCGCCTTCGGCGATCCATGCCCAGAGCTCGCGGCCGACCTGGCGCATGCGGTCCTGCACGTAGAATTTCTCGCCGCCGTCACGCGACCATGCAAGCGAGAGCCGGCTCAGCACTCCCGCAGCCTTCATTCCGGTCAGCTCGTCCTCATAGAAGAAATCGTAGTTGCTGCGCTGATGGCCGAAGAACAGCCAGTTGGGCCCGGTCGCCTTTGTTGCCATGCGCTCATGCAGGAACGCGCGGAAGGGCGCAATGCCGGTACCGGGACCGACCATGATGACCGGCCGGGACGGATCGGACGGGAGGCCGAAATGCTGCGCCTTCTGGACGTACACCTTGACCCTGTCACCGGGACGGATGCGGTCGCCGAGAAAGGTCGAGGCGACGCCGAGCCGGGTCCGGCCATTGATCGGATAGCGAACCTCATCGACGCAAAGCGCCATGTGCTTGGGCTCGACCTTCGGCGAGCACGCGATGGAGTACAGGCGCGGCTGCAAGGGATCGAGCGCTTCGATGAAGGCTTCGGGATCGGGACGGATGCCGGAGAATTTCTCCAGAGCGGCCAAGACGTCGAGAGCGGACGCGTCGCCGTCCGGGTCTTCGCCGGCCGCGAGCGCCTTGGCTTTTTGCCGCCGCTCCCCGCCGGTGAGATAGGAGAACAGCATGAACAGCGCGTCGGTGGCACAATCGAGCGAAACGCTTTCGATCAGCACCTCGCGCAGCATGCGGCCGGCGACCGGGAAATCCGCGCCTGCTTGCAGCACTGCAATCACGGCATCGGCGAGCGCCGGATCGTTCATTGGGAAGATGGCGAAGGCATCTCCGACCTCGTAGTCGAGGTGCGCGGGGGTGAGATCGAGCTCAATATGCCAGGTCTGCTTTGCCGAGCCCGCCTTGTTGAGGCGCGTGCGTGAAAGAAACACCGCCTCGGCCGGCCTCTCCCGCGAATAGCCCGGTGCGGCTCCCGGCGCAGCCGTAGCATCGGCAGGCGAAGGGGTCTTTGGCGCCGCCGCCGCCGGTGGATTGCCGAGCTCCTGATGCAGCGCCTTGAGCATGCGGGTGGTTTCTTTGCCACCGGGCACGCAGAGATTGAGCCGCTCTTCTTTTCGCGAAACGATGGCGTCCGAATAGTTCTCGCAGGTGTAGCCGCATTGTCCGCAGTCCTGTTGTCCCATCGCCGCCATCATCCGCCGGCGCAGCGGGCGACCGTCGGCGAGCTTCATGCGATCCGCCAAAGTCATCGCCGGGTCGTGCCAGGGCGCGTCGCCGTCGTCGTCGGGCGCTTGTGTGAATGGCGCGATGCCGGACAGCAGGGCCGCACCCTGTTCCGGCGACAGCACGGTGACACCGCCGGCCTCGAGCCCGAGATAGCCCGCGAAAAAGCCGTTGAGCCAGGCGCGCTGCTCCGGTGAGAACGGTGCCGTCTCGGGCAACAGCGGAGGTATTGGCGGCGGCAGATTTTGCGTCATGGCGGAACGTCCGCCGCAAACAGCTCTTTGAGTGCGTGCGCATCATGCCGGCTGGTAAAGGCAAAGAAGCTCTCCTCGCGCGAGGCCCGCCGCGCGAGATAGGCCTTGAGCATGCGCTCGACCGTTGCCGGAACGTCGCTCGCCTTCACGTCGCGAAAGATTTCGCGCGCCAAGGCGGCGTTGGGTCCAAACCCGCCGCCGACGAGGATGTGATATCCCTCGACGGCGTCGCCGTCATTCGTCGTCGCCACCTTGCAGGCGAGCAATCCGATGTCGCCGATATAGTGCTGCGCGCAGGAATGATGGCATCCGGTGAGATGGATGTTGATCGGCCCATCAAGCGCAAGGCGGCTCTCGCACCAGCGCGCGATCTCCTCGGCATGCCGCTTGGTGTCGGAGGCCGCGAATTTGCAACCGACATTGCCGGTGCAGGCGACGAGGCCGGCGCGGATCGAATTCGTATCGGTCGAGAGGCCGAGCGCTTGGATCTCGGCTTGCGCCGTCGCGATCTCTTCCGATTTCACGCCGGAAATGATGAGGTTCTGCCAGACGGTGAGCCGGATGTCGCCATCGCCGCGCTCGCGCGCCAACGCCGCGAGGCCGCACATTTGATCGACCGTCATCCTGCCGACGGGAAGCGCAATGCCGATCCAGTTGAGGCCGGGTTGCTTCTGCGCATGGACGCCGATATGGGCGCGGCGATCGAAGGCTGGTCGCGGCAGCAAAGCGTCGGCTGGAACGCGATCAAGCTTGCAGCCGAGCTTTTCCTCGAGCAGCGCTAGCACCTTCTCCATGCCCAGGCGATCGATGACGTATTTGAGCCGCGCCTTGGTTCGATCGGTGCGGTCCCCGTGGTCGATGAAGACGCGCACGACGGCGTCCGCGACCTTGGTGGCATCGATCGGCTTGACGACGACGCCGGTCTCGTGCGCGAAGTCCTTGTGCCCGGTGATGCCGCCTATCATCAGGCGGAACCAGACGCCCGGTGCAAGGCCGAATCCGTCCTTCACTGCGACCGCCTGAAAACCAATGTCGTTGGTGTCTTCCAGCACCGGAATTGCGCCCGCTCCGTCGAAACCGACATTGAACTTGCGCGGCAGTCCGTACAGCGAGCGGTCATTGAGAATGTGGAAATGCCACTCGCGCGCGTAGGCGCGCGTGTCGATCAGCTCCTGCGGATCGATGCCCGCCGTCGGCGAACCGGTGACGTTGCGAATATTGTCGGCGCCCGACCCGCGCGAGCACAGCCCGAGATCCTGGATCGCCTCGATCATGGCGACGGCGTTCTTCGCCTCGATCTCGCGCACCTGTAGATTGGCTCTGGTCGTTACATGGGCGTAGCCGCCGCCGTAGCGCTGTGCTAGCTCGGCGACGCCGGCAAATTGCCAGTGCTTGAGGATGCCGTTAGGCATTCGCAGCCGGCACATATAGGAGTTCTGGTTCGGCGCCACATAGAACAGGCCGAAGAAGCGCCAGCGAAAATTGTCGGGCGGCTTGGGATATTCATTGCTCTGTGCCTGCGACTTCAGCCGTTCGTAGCCGTCGAATGGATTGTGCTCGCGTTTGAATTTTTCCTGATCGCTGAGCTTGTGGCCTTCGGCGAGAACGCGATCCTGCGCCGCGAGCGCGGCGGCATCCGGACCGGTGAGCGCCTGCGCGCGCGGGCCGCTCGTCCCTGCCGCGCCGGCGCCAGCAGGGACGACGCCACGAACCGCGCGGCCGGCTTGCAGTCCGGACGCGAAGCCTTCGAGATATCGTTTCTGCTCGTCGGTGAATGCCTCGCCCGATCTCGGCAGAGCTGTCATGGCCGGAGCCATACAAGCGTTGTGCCAAGCCGGGCTGGAGCGAATTTTCAGCGCATGTTCAGCGGTTTATAGCATTCTAAACGGGAGGACTGGGGCGCACCCGGTGCCCGATATAGCGGCACCACGCCCCGATATTGTGCAGTGCACGCAAAATTCCCTGAAATGGTTGCTGCAGCAGACCCGGGCGACCTCAAACCGGCTCGGGCGAGAAGCCCGGAATTATCGAGGGAATGCGGCGGTGCGCTCGCGCTCGCGACCGACGCCGATTGTCCTGTTGCCGAAGGCGGCCGGCTCCTCGCAATTGGCCGGAATGAAGATTTTTTGCAGCGCCTGGCGTTGCACCGGCTTCTTGATGATGGGCACGGTGCCAAATCGTTGATCGATGCTCTCAACACCGTAACCCGTGACGAAGACGAAGGGAATGTTGCGGGCTACAAGGACGTCGGCCACGGGATACACGAATTCCCCGCCGAGGTTGACATCGACAATTCCTCCGTCGATCTCATCGTGCACCGCGGCAACCATGGCCTCGGAGAGACGGCTGAACGGCCCAATCACCGAGAATCCAAGCTCGCCCAGGATATCCCGCATCATCATCGCAACCAGGATTTCGTCTTCGACCAGAAGGATCCGGTTCCCGGTATCGAGCTTGATCGGAAGCGCGGGCTTGTCCTCGGCGAACAACCGATTTGTGCCGGCGTGGCGCAGCATCGGTTCGATCTTGTCGCCGCGCGGAACTGCGAGGCTGCACTGCAGACCTTGCGGATGCCACTCGAACCGCGCCTCGCCTTCGAGCTGACGCTCGACGCTGGCGCTGATCACTCTGATGCCGAAGCCTGGCGATGCCGGCGGCGCAGCCGGTGGTCCGCCGCTCTCGATCCAGCGCAGAAGGAGGCTGTCCGGGTGCAATTCCCAAGTCAACCGCACGCGTCCCGACAGCACCGACAGCGCGCCATATTTGGCGGCGTTGGTGGAGAGCTCGTGGAGGGCGAGTGCGAGCGTCTGCGCGGTCCTGGGCTCGAGCGACACATCCGGTCCGGTCGTCGTGATCTTGTGGGTATCGCCCATGCGATAGGCCGCGAGCTCCTCGTCGACCAATCGGGCGAGATCGGCGCCTTGCCACCGCCCCTGGGCGAGCAGCGTGTGCGCGCGCGCCAGTGCCGCGATCCGCCCGTCGATGGCGGCGATGTAGGATTTGATGGTGTCGGCCCGGGTCAGCCGGACGATCGATTGCACGAGCGCAAGCGCGTTGCGCGCGCGGTGATCGACCTCCGCCGCCAGCAGCGCCTGACGTTCTTCGGCTTCCTTGCGCTCGGTAATGTCCACGGTCACGCCGCTGATGCGAACGACGTGGTCGGTGGCATCGACGCTCGCCACCGCTGTGCCGATGCACCAGCGCATCTCTCCATTCGGACGGCAAACGCGAAACTCGGTCTGAAAGGAGGGCGTGCTCGGCGCCGCCGGCTTGATGGCGTTCTGCAGGTGCTTCCAATCGTCGGGATGGATGAGCCTGCGAACATTCTCGACGGTGAGCTCGAAGCTCTCCGGATCGACCCCGAAGATGCGATACTGCCCATCGTCCCAGGAAAAGTGGCCATGGAGCGGATCCCATTCCCACGATCCCATTTGACCAGCAGCCAAGGCAAGGCTTCGCCGCTGCTCGCTTTGCACCAGCCGGCCGCTCGATGACTCCAGCTGCGCGGTGCGCTCTGCGACCCGGCGCTCCAGCTCTTGGTTGAGTTGCTCGAGCTGGCGCGTCTTGCGATAGAGCTCGGAGAAGATCCGCACCTTGGCACGCAGCACTTCGGGAATGACGGGCACCGGAACATAATCGACCGCACCCATTTCATAGGCTCGCAGCCGGTCGACATCGGTGAGATGAATGGCGGAGATGAAGATGATCGCGGTTTTCTGGAAGCGCGGATGTTCGCGGATCATCGCAGCCAGTTGAAAGCCGTCGAGCTCCGGCATGCAGACGTCGACCAGGATGACTGCAATATCCTGCTTGAGGAGCTGCTCGAGCGCCTCCCGGGCTGAAGCGGCCTTGATGAGATTTTCGCCGAGACCGGAGAGGATCGTCTCGTAGCTCAAGAGCTTGGCCGGTTGATCGTCGACCAGCAGGATGTTGACCTTGTCATCCGACGTCATCGGTATTTTCTCCGCTGTCGGAATGCTGTTGCGGTCTTTTGCACGCCGAAACCATTCCAGTCATTTGAACCGCTTGTGCGAGCGCAAGCCACCATCAGCGATGCAGCCACATGCGCAGAGCCGACAATAGCTGCTCGGTGTTGACGGGCTTCGCGAGATAGTCGGAGGCTCCCGCCTCCAGGCATTTCTCGCGGTCACCCTTCATGGCTTTGGCAGTGAGAGCAACAATGGGCAACCGCCGGAATGCCGGCTGCCCCCTGATCACTTGAATGGTCTGGTACCCGTCCATCTCCGGCATCATGATGTCCATGAGCACCATGGCGAGATGAGGAGTGGTTTTCACCAGCTCGATCGCCTCGCTGCCGGTCGTGGCGGTCAGGACGCGCATGCCGCGACGCTCCAATACGCTCGACAGAGCAAAAATGTTGCGCGCGTCGTCATCGACCAGCAGGACGGTGCGCCCTACCAGGTCTTCGTCGGAGCTGTTGAGCCGCTCGAGCATGCGTTGCTTCTCGGGCGGCAGGTCGGTGACGATGCGATGCAGGAACAGCGCAGTTTCATCGAGCAGGCGCTCGGGCGACTCGACGCCCTTCACGACGATGCTGCGCGCCATGGTGTGGAGCTTGGCATCCTCCTCGGCCGACAATTCGCGTCCGGTGAACACCACCACCGGAACCTCGGACAAGCTGGTGTCGGCGCGCAGCTCTTCGAGCACCTCGAAGCCCGACATGTCGGGGAGCCGCAGATCGAGCACCACGCAGTCGCACGGATCCTCGCGCAGTAGTTGGAGCGCTTCCGAGCCGGTGCCGGTGGTGAGAATCTCGATATCGCCCGAGCCCAAAAGCTCCGCAATGCTCAGTTGCTCGGCCTTGTCGTCCTCCACCACCAGGAGACGCTTACGCCGCGGCTTGGCGTATTCCTTGATCCGCGTCAGCGCCGCTTCCACCCCTTCGGTGGATGTCGGCTTGGTGACGAACGAGAATGCGCCGCGCGCCAAGCCGTGCTGGCGATCCTCGTCCAAGGTGATGATCTGTACCGGAATGTGTCTCGTCAGCGGGTTCTGCTTGAGTTGGCTCAGGACCGTCCAACCAAGCATGTCGGGCAGGAAGACGTCGAGCGACACGGCGGTTGGCTGGTATTGCTTGGCAAGATCCAGCGCATCGGCGCCGCGCATGGCGACGAGAACCTTGAAGCCTTTCTCGCGCGCGAGATCGACCATGATGCGGGCGTAATGCGGGTCGTCCTCGACGATGAGCAGGATCGAGTCGCCGGGCTGGATGGCAAGCCGGTCGTCGGCGATCTGCTCGAGCGGACGCTCCGGCAAGCCGCTCACATGGATGCCCGGCGCATGCGCGGCGGTTCCTGGAGCCGAGGGCACCGACTTGGGGGCAGAGGAAGGTCCGACATATTTGAGCGGCAGGAACAGCGTGAAGGTGCTGCCGACGCTCGGCGAGCTGCGCAGATGGATTTCGCCGCCCAGCAGGTTCGACAATTCGCGGCTGATGGCGAGGCCCAGGCCGGTTCCGCCGTATTTGCGACTGGTGCTGGCATCGGCCTGCTGGAAGGCTTCGAAGATGATCTTCTGCTTCTCGAACGGAATGCCGATGCCGGTGTCGGAGACTTCGAACGCGACGACCGCGGGCGCCTGATTGAGGAGGAGATGCTCCGCACTCCAGCCGCCCTGGACCGCCGAGATGTTGAGTCGCACGCCGCCTTGCGCGGTGAACTTGAAGGCATTCGACAACAGATTCTTGAGCACCTGCTGCAGGCGCTTCGAATCGGTCGTGATGCTGCGCCCGAGGCTGGGATCGAGATTGACCTCGAACGACAACAGCCGGGTTTCGGCCTCGTGCCGGAACGGGCGGGCAACCATGTCGACCAGGTTGGTGAACGCGATGTCCTCCGCATCCACCGTCACGGTTCCGGATTCGATCTTGGAGAGATCGAGAATGTCGCTGATCAGATTCAAGAGGTCGGTCCCGGCGCCATGGATGGTGCGCGCGAACTCGACCTGTTTCGGCGTCAGGTTGCCGTCCGGATTGTCGGTGAGCTGCTGGCCCAGAATGAGGATGCTGTTGAGCGGCGTTCGCAGCTCGTGCGACATGTTGGCGAGGAACTCGGACTTGTATTTCGAAGTGAGCGCAAGCTCGGTCGCCTTCTCCTCCAGCGCCCGACGCGCCTGCTCGATCTCCTGATTCTTGCGCTCAACCTCGACGTTTCGCTCGGCCAGCTGCTGGGCCTTCTGCTCGAGCTGCTCGTTCGTCTGTTGCAACTCCCTCTGCTGCGCCTGCAATTCGCCGGCGAGTTGCTGCGACTGCTTGAGCAAGCCTTCGGTCTGCATCGTCGCCTCGATGCTGTTGACCACGATGCCAATATTGGTGGTGAGCTGCTCGAGGAACATCATCTGCAGCGCGGTGAATTCACTCAGCGAGGCAAGCTCGATCACGGCCTTGACCTGGCTTTCGAACAGCACCGGCAGCGCGACGACATTGCGCGGGACCGCCTTGAACAGCGCCGAACCGATCGGAACGGCGTGCGCGGGCATGTCGCTGATCAGGATCCGGCGCTTGTCGGCGGCGCATTGGCCTATCAGACCTTCGCCGAGCGGAAGCTGCTGGGGATGCCCATTGAGCCCATCGTCGGCATAGGCTGAGAGCAGGTGAAGGCTCGGAACATCCTCGCTGGTGACCTGATAGATGACGCCGAGCTGGGCGTTGACGAGAGGGGTCAGCTCGGACAGCAGCAAACGGCCGACGGTCGCGAGATCGCGCTGTCCTTGCAGCATGTTGGTGAACTTGGCGAGGTTGGTCTTGAGCCAATCCTGCTCGGTGTTGCGGTCGGTCGTGAGCCGCAGGTTGTCGATCATCGTGTTGATATTGTCCTTGAGCTCCGCCACCTCGCCGCGCGCCTCCACCTGAATCGAGCGCGTCAGGTCGCCCTTGGTGACGGCGGTGGCGACCTCGGCGATGGCGCGCACCTGCGTGGTCAGATTGGCGGCCAAAAGATTGACGTTTCCGGTCAGGTCCTTCCACGTCCCGGCAGCACCCGGCACGTTGGCTTGGCCGCCGAGGCGGCCTTCCACGCCCACTTCGCGCGCCACGCTGGTGACCTGATCGGCGAAGATGGCGAGGGTATCGGTCATGTTGTTGATGGTCTCGGCGAGAGCCGCCACCTCGCCCTTGGATTTCACCGTCAGATTCTGCTTCAAGTCACCGTCGGCGACGGCGGTCACGACCTTCACGATGCCGCGCACCTGTTCGGTGAGATTGGCGGCCATCACGTTGACGGTATCGGTGAGATCCTTCCAAGTGCCGGCAACGCCCGGCACCGCGGCCTGACCGCCGAGCTTGCCTTCGGTGCCGACCTCGCGCGCGACGCGCGTCACCTCGGAGGCAAAGGCGTTGAGCTGGTCCACCATCGTGTTGATGGTGTTCTTGAGCTCCAGTATCTCACCCTTCACGTCGACGGTGATCTTGCGGGAGAGGTCGCCGCGCGCTACCGCCGTGGTCACCTCGGCGATGTTGCGAACCTGGGTGGTAAGATTGGCGGCGAGCAGGTTGACATTGTCGGTGAGGTCTTTCCAGGTCCCGGCCACTCCGGGCACCACCGCCTGGCCGCCGAGACGTCCGTCGGTGCCGACCTCGCGCGCCACTCGCGTCACCTCGGCGGCGAAGGAGCGAAGCTGCTCGACCATGGTGTTGAGCGTCTCCTTGAGCAGCAGGATTTCGCCGCGCACGTCGACGGTGATCTTCTTGGAGAGGTCGCCGCCGGCGATCGCCGTCGCGACTTCCGCGATATTGCGGACTTGAGCGGTGAGGTTCGAGGCCATGAAATTGACGTTGTCGGTGAGGTCCTTCCAGGTCCCGGCGACGCCCGGCACCTGCGCCTGGCCGCCGAGCTTGCCTTCGGTGCCGACCTCGCGCGCCACGCGCGTGACTTCCGAAGCGAATGAGTTGAGCTGATCCACCATGGTGTTGATGGTGTTCTTCAGCTCGAGAATTTCGCCTTTCACGTCGACGGTGATCTTGCGGGAGAGATCGCCGCGCGCGACCGCCGTGGTCACTTCGGCGATATTGCGGACCTGCGCGGTCAGGTTGCCCGCCATGGAGTTGACGCTGTCGGTCAAGTCCTTCCAGGTGCCCGCCACGCCGGGCACGTTCGCCTGTCCGCCCAGCCGGCCTTCGGTGCCGACCTCGCGCGCGACGCGCGTCACCTCCCCGGCGAACCGGTTGAGCTGGTCCACCATGGTGTTGAGCGTCTCCTTGAGCTGAAGGATCTCGCCGCGCACGTCGACGGTGATTTTCTTGGAGAGGTCGCCGTTGGCCACCGCGATCGTCACGTCAACAATGTTGCGGACCTGGGCGGTGAGATTACCGGCCATCGAGTTGACGCTGTCAGTGAGATCCTTCCAGGTTCCTGCAACGCCCGGCACCTCGGCCTGGCCGCCGAGCTTGCCGTCGGTGCCGACCTCGCGCGCGACGCGCGTGACCTCCGCGGCGAAGGCGTTGAGCTGGTCCACCATGGTGTTGAGCGTTTCCTTGAGCTGAAGGATTTCTCCGCTCACGTTGACCGTGATCTTCTTGGAAAGATCGCCCTGCGCCACGGCGGTCGCGACCTCGGCGATGTTGCGCACCTGGCCAGTCAGGTTCGACGCCATCGAGTTGACGCTGTCGGTCAAATCCTTCCACGTTCCGGCGACGCCGCGCACCATGGCCTGGCCACCGAGCTTGCCTTCGGTGCCGACCTCGCGTGCCACGCGCGTCACTTCGCCGGCGAACGCGTTGAGCTGGTCCACCATGGTATTGATGGTGTCCTTGAGCTCCAGGATTTCGCCGCGCACGTCGACGGTGATCTTCTTCGAAAGGTCGCCGCTGGCGATGGCGGTCGATACCTCGGCGATGTTGCGGACCTGCGCGGTCAGGTTCGACGCCATCGAGTTGACGCTGTCGGTGAGGTCCTTCCAGGTGCCGGCGACGCCGAGCACGTTGGCCTGTCCGCCGAGGCGCCCTTCGGTGCCGACCTCGCGCGCGACACGCGTCACTTCGCCGGCAAACGCGTTGAGCTGATCGACCATCGTGTTGATGGTCTCCTTTAGCTGCAGGATTTCTCCGCTCACGTTGACCGTGATCTTCTTCGACAGGTCGCCGCCGGCGATGGCGGTAGCCACGTCGGCGATGTTGCGCACCTGGGCGGTCAGGTTCGAGGCCATGAAATTGACGCTGTCGGTGAGATCCTTCCACGTGCCGGCGACGCCGGGCACCTGCGCCTGGCCGCCGAGCTTGCCCTCGGTGCCGACCTCGCGCGCGACGCGCGTCACTTCCGAAGCGAATGAGTTGAGCTGGTCCACCATGGTGTTGATGGTGTCCTTGAGCTCCAGGATTTCGCCGCGCACATCGACGGTGATTTTGCGCGAGAGGTCGCCGCGGGCGACTGCCGTCGTCACCTGCGCGATGTTGCGCACCTGATCGGTGAGGTTGCCGCACATGGCGTTCACCGAGTCCGTCAAGTCCTTCCAGGTACCGGCGACGCCGGGCACGATCGCTTGGCCGCCGAGCTTCCCGTCGGTGCCCACCTCGCGCGCGACGCGCGTCACTTCCGAGGCGAACGAGCGCAGCTGGTCCACCATGGTGTTGATGGCTTCCTTGAGCTGCAGGATCTCGCCGCGCACGTCGACCGTGATCTTCTTGGAGAGGTCGCCGTTGGCGACCGCAATGGTCACGTCGGCGATGTTGCGCACTTGCGCGGTCAGGTTCGACGCCATCGAGTTGACGTTCTCGGTCAAGTCCTTCCAGACGCCGGTCACCTCGCGCACCTGAGCCTGGCCGCCGAGCTTGCCCTCGGTGCCGACCTCGCGCGCGACGCGCGTCACCTCGGACGTGAACACGCTGAGCTGCTTGATCATGGTGTTGACGATGGTTGCCGACCGCAGGAACTCGCCTTGCAGCGGACGGCCGTCGACCTCGAGCCGCACCGTCTGCAAGAGATCGCCCTGGGCGACGGCGGAGATCGCGCGGGTGACTTCGGTGGTCGGCCACAGCAGATCATCGATCAGCGTGTTGACCGATGATTCCATCTCGCCCCAGGCGCCGTGCGACAATCCAAACTTCACGCGCTGGCGCGTCTTGCCTTCGCGCCCCACCACATGGCCGACGCGCTCGAGCTGCTGTGCCATGCGCTCGTTGGCGGCGACGATCTCGTTGAAGGTATCGGCAATCTTGCCGAGGAGGCCGACCTGGCTGCCTGCCATGCGGACCGAGAAATCGCCCACCCGCATGGCTTGCAGTGCGTTGAGGAGATCGTGCAGCTCGGCGGCGCCGCCATTGACGCTCCCCTCGACCATGTCGGCGGGCATCGCCTCGGGAGGGGCGCCATTGGTCTTGAGTTCACCGATCGTGTCGTTGCTCGGTTGCATTATTTCCTCCGGGGCGAATGCGGCGGGCGCGTCACGAGATCAGGGGCCATGCCAGGGACCATCTCAGAAACCATGCAGAGAGCATGTCATGGACCATGTAATGGCCAGAGCGTGACGCGGCTGCGATCTTGGTTCTCACGGTAGCAGAATTGCTTACGGTAACTCGGAACCCCAAGCTTTTGGGATTTGGCTTTCCGCCGACGCTTGTCGCTCCTGCGCGTGCTGCCACGCGCCAGGCAAGCGCTGTGGCAGGCTGCCGGGAGCCATGTCGATCCCGCGGCGCGTTGCGTCGGATCAAAAGCGAACAGGAAGATTGTGGACCGGACCGGTCCCGCCATGACCCCACCCCTTGGCGCGCAGACCACCACGCAACGCATTCCAACGCAGAAGCGGTCCCTTGGTTCCACCGGCAATTCGAAAAAATCTTCGCGGCCGAGCGGGTGGACTACAGCCAAAAAGCGCGGCCATTCCGACCGGAGCACGGGCCGACTCGGTCAGTTATCACCATAATCAAGTATAATCAATAGTTTAGTCGTTGATGGCACGTTGATGGCGGCGCGAGCGGGGCCGCCCCGCCGCCCCGGGGCAGGCGGCGTCGTTGCCCGCCGGGTTGGGGCAAGCGCGTGGAGCGGTGTTTGCCGGATGAGGCGGGCGGCAGGAATCGCAGGCTCGCAATGGTAAGTTGCCCGATATGAAACGACAGGGATCCGCGCGCAGCAACGGCGCAGGCCTTCGCCTGGCCACCGACATCGGCGGAACCTTCACGGATGTGGCGGTCTTCGACGACCGGACCGGCAAGCTCGCCTTCGGCAAGGTCCTCTCGACGCCCTCGCGCCTGGTCGACGGCATCAATGGCGGAGTGGAGAAGGCGCAAAGCGATTACCGGTCCGCGGGACTTTTCCTCCACGGCTCCACCATCGCCATCAACACCATTTTGGAGCGTAAGGGAGCCAAGACCGCGCTCCTGATTACTGAAGGTTTTCGCGACATCTACGAGATCGGCCGCATCAATCGGCCAGACGCCTACAATCTGTTCTTTCAGAAGCACGAGCCGCTGGTTGAGCGGGCGCTTCGCTTCGAAGTCAAGGAGCGCGTGCTGTCCGACGGTGAGATCGAGACCGCGCTGGACGAGAATGAAATCGCGGCTCTCGGCCGCATGCTGGAGCGCATCGGCATCGAGGATTGTTACGCCAGCCACGGCCACGAAGCGCGCGCCAAGGCCCTCCTGGAGAAGAGCCATCCCGGGATGTTCATCTCCGCCTCGCACGAGCTTTCCGAAGAGTATCGCGAGTTCGAACGTTGCTCGACCGTCGTAGCCAACGCCTATATCGGTCCCATTGTCCGCCGCTATATCGGAGAAATTGAAGATCACATCCGCGGCGATGGTTTTGGCGGCTCGTTCCTGGTCGTGCGGTCGACTGGAGGGCTCTATGAGGCCGATCAGGCCCGGAACCAATGCGTGCACATGCTGGAATCCGGCCCTGCGGCCGGGGTGATCGGCACGCAGGCGCTTTGCCATTTGCTTGGCCGCAAGAACGCAATCGCCTTCGACATGGGCGGAACGACCGCCAAGGCTGGCGTCATCCACAATGGAGAGGCGCTCACCACCGGCGCCGCGCTGATCGGCGGCTACGACAAGGCGCTGCCGGTGCAAATTGCGATGATGGACATCTTCGAGGTCGGCACCGGCGGCGGCTCGATTGCGCGGGCGGAGGAGGGCGCTCTGCGGGTCGGCCCGCTAAGCGCAGGCGCCATCCCCGGACCGGCCTGCTACGGCCTCGGCGGCAGCGAGCCCACGGTGACGGATGCCAATCTCCTGCTCGGCCGCCTCGGGGCGGAGAAATTCCTTGGCGGGGAGATGCGGCTCGATATCGGGGACGCCAAACGCGCGCTCGCCGGCCGCGTGGCGCAGCCGCTCGGCATGGACGTTACGGCGGCAGCGGACGGCATCCTGCAGATCGCCGCGACCGCGATGTCGTATGCGGTGAAAGGCGTCACCACCGAGCGCGGCCTCGATGCCGGCGACTTTGCGCTGGTGGCCTACGGCGGTGCGGGGCCGCTGCATGCGGTCGAGGTGGCGCGTGAAATCGGCATCAGGTCCGTCATCGTGCCGACCGCACCCGGAGTGTTCTCGGCCTTCGGCATGCTGTTCTCCGATCTGCGGTACGATTTCGTGCGGACCTGGTTCAGGCGGCTCGAAGACGCGCCGTTCGATCAGATCGAGCAAGTCTACCGCGAGCTTGAACGCCAAGGCAGTGAGGCGATTGCCGGCACCTCGGTCACGCCGCGCAAAGTTGCGGTCAAGCGCGCGGCCGACATGCGCTACGTCGGTCAGGAGCACGCGGTGACGGTCGACTTGCCGCTTGCGCTGTTCGAGAGGCGGGATCGAGCGGCGATCAAATACCAGTTCGATGCCATGCATGCGCGGCGTTACGGAACCTCGGCACCGGACGAGCCAGCCGAGATCGTCAGCTTGCGCAGCACGGTCACCGGAACCTTGCGCAAACCGCCCGCACAGAAGATCGAGCGCGGCAAGGTCGCGCCCAGGAGAGCTGCGCTGACCGGAAAGCGGCAGGTCTATTTCGATGGTGCTTTTCGACTGACATCGACCTACGACCGCGCGGCGCTCGCCGCCGGCAACAGGATCAGCGGTCCTGCGCTCATCGAGGAGCATGCCTCGACCACGGTATTGTCTCCCGACGACCGGCTCGAAGTCGACGTCTATGGAAATCTGCTCATCGATGTGGGAGGCCGGTAACCGCCATGGCGAAGAGGTCGAGGGCGGAAAGGACGCCACCTGAGAAAAATGCGACGGCCGCGCGCCAGGCGAAGGCGGGACCCTGTCATCACCGAGATCGTGCGCAACGGCGTCATTGCGGTGACGGAGGAAATGAAAACGAACCTCATGCGCACCGCCTACAACATCATCATCTATGAGGCGCTCGACTTCACGACCGGCCTGTTCACGCCGCGGGGGGAGACCATCTCCATCGGCATCGGCCTGCCGATGTTCATCCGCGGCATGGCGGAAACGGTGAAAGCCAAGATCAGGCATTTCGGCACGGACCGCATCCGGCCGGGCGATATCTACGTCACCAATGATTCCTATCTCACCGGCAGCCATCTCAATCATGTCACTCTCACCTTGCCGATCTTTCACGCGGGCGATCTGGTGGGTTTCTCCTGTTGCATGGCGCACTGGCTGGATATCGGCGGCATTCTCGGCGGCATGAGCACCGACATCTACTCGGAGGGACTGCAGATCCCGATCCTGAAATATCAGGACCAAGGCGTCGTCAACCAGACTGTGGTCGACATCATTCGGCAGAATGTCCGTCTGCCGAGCCGCGCCATGGGCGATCTGCGTGCCCAGGTGACCGCGGTCAAGACCGGAGAGCGGCGATACCTTCAGCTCATCGAGCGCTACGGACGCCATGCAGTGCTCGAATCCGTCGCGGCGATCATGGATCACGCCGAGACGATGGCACGCACGCGCACGCGCAGCATTCCCGACGGCGTCTACCAAGCCGAATCCTATATGGACGACGACGGCATCGACATCGGCAAGAAGGTACCGATCCGCGTCCGCGTCCACGTGAAGGGCGACGAGATGACGGTCGACCTGAGCAAGGTCTCCAGGCAGGTCCGCGGGTTCTACAATTCCGGCATCACCACCGGACATGCCTGCGCGCAGGTCGCCTACAAGTGCATCACCTCGCCCCGGGATTATCCGATCAACGATGGCTCGTTCCGCAGCCTCAAGACCATCGTGCCGCCCGGCCGCGTCATCAGCGCGGTGCGGCCGGCGCCGATGCGGTGGTGGATGACTTATCCGATGACCATCGTCGATACGATCTTCAAGGCGCTGGCGCCCGCTATTCCCGGCCGCGTGATCGCCGGCCACCATGCCGATCTGCTGGCGTCATCGTTTCACGGCATCAACAACCGCACGTCCGAATTCTTCATTGGCAGCTTCGGCCCGCTCGGCGGAGGCTGGGGGGCAAAGATGACCGAGGACGGCGTTTCCGGCACCGTGTGCATCAATGACGGTGATACCCACAACAGTCCTAACGAGCAGGCCGAGTTCAAGTTTCCGATCGTCGTGGAGCGCTACGCCCTCGTTCCGGATTCCGGCGGTGCCGGGCGTCGGCGCGGCGGCCTCGGCGTCGAGCGCGTGGTGCGCGCGCGCACGCATATGATGGTCAACAATCAGAGCGAGCGCGCCCATTGCCTGCCCTGGGGGCTTGCCGGCGGGCTCGAGGGCACCGGCAATGCCGTGGAATTGCGCATCGACGGGCAATGGAAGACCGACTTCCCCAACGCCAAGGTGCTGGTGGCACAGCTCAAGCCCGGAGATGCGTTCAAGATCCGTTCCGGCGGCGGCGGCGGCTATGGCAGCCCACTGGAGCGGCCGATCGCGCAGGTCGCCGATGACGTCCGGCAGGGTTACGTCACGGTCAAGGCCGCGGCCAAGCTCTATGGCGTCGTCATCGATCCGGAAACGCTTGCAGTCGATCAGGCGGCCACCGACAAGCTGCGCGCCCGCCGCCGCTCGCGGCGGCACGGCGTGGGTGTGCCGCCCGGATCTTAACACCGGATCTCAACCCATGGGCAAGATCGCCACAGACAGGTTTCTCGGTCCGTGCGCATCGGCATGGCCCGGAAAGCGAGACGTGCGATTCGCGCGTGAAGTTGCCTTGTCGCCACTCGCGTGCTCAAATTACACTAGGTTGCGACGTCCCGAACTGGCGGAGCTCGTCATGGGCACAACGGCAGCGGCGGCGCGGTTTCTTCCGTTCCTCGCGCCCGAAGAGGAAAGTGCCCTGCTCGCGGCGGCCACTCCGAAGTCGTTCGATCGAAATCAGGTCGTGCTCGATCAGAATGTGGCGATACGGGCCATCTACCTCATTGAGGATGGCTCGGTTCACATCGAGCGGCACGATCCGGAAAGGACGACCCCGCTGGCCATTCTGGCGGCCGGGGAATTCTTTGGCGAAATGTCGTTCGTGGACGGCGCCCCCACGAGCGCCAAGGTGGTTGCGGATGAGCCCACGCGGCTGCGGGTCATCGACGAGGAAACAGTCGATACCCTGGTCAGGAAAGATCCCAGCTTCGCCGGCCGACTGTACCGCTCCATCGCGGCTATTCTCGTAGAACGGCTCCGGCTGACATCAATGCATCTTTCCGTCGACCAATCTTGGGGGTGACCTCCATGCGCTGGCGGGCTCCCTCCTCGCGGGGGGTGAACTGCGCGCGCAGCCTCGATGTTCACCGCTCGCGTCTTTCGAAGTTCCCATCCGAGGGGCCGCGAGCACTTGCGAGCTGCGGAATCTGGTCACTATAGCCGTGTCAACAGAACTTGCTCAGAACGTAAGAGCATTCGACGCTCAGGCTCAGCGCTTGATGACCATCTTCACGCGAGCCGGGTATGAGGAGATCGCGCCGGCCGTCATCCAGCCAGCGGGTCCATTCCTTGATGCGGTAGGCGAAGCCCTGCGCGCGCGAACCTACGTCTTCATCGATCCTGATGGCGAGGAGCTGTGCCTGCGCCCGGACCTCACCATACCGACCTGCCGACTGCACTTGGCGCGCCATCCCGGCGGCCAAGTGCCGGCTCGGTACTGCTACCATGGTCTAGCCTTCCGGTATCAGCCGGGGGGCGCAACTGGCACGCATCCGACCGAATTCCGCCAGGCGGGCATCGAATCTTTTGCCGCCGCCGATCGCGAGCAGGAGGATGCCGCGATCCTCGCCCTCACGGTTGAGGCATTGCGCGACGCGGGGCTCGGTGAGATCGAGCTTAGCATCGGCGATCTCGGTCTGTTTGCGGCCCTGCTCGAAGCCATTCCGATGCCCGCGCGCTGGCGACGTCGGCTGTGGCATCATTTCTGGCGTCGGGACTCGTTCCGCCGCGCTCTCATGCGCTTGACGTCGCCGGAGGCGCTCAACGCGCATGAGCTTCCGCGCGACCTGATCGAACGCCTCGATCCCGCCAACCCGCAGGAAGCCCAGGCCATCGTTGATGAATATCTGGAGCAGTCAGGTCTGGGGCTGATGGGCACGCGCACGCTTGCCGAGATCACCGAACGCCTGCTCGCTGCAGCCGCCGATGCGCGCGAAACGCCGCTGGGAATGGCGACGGCCGCGCTGATCGATGGCTTCACCCTGGCGAGGTCGCCGGCGCGGGAAGCGGCGCGACGCGTTTCCGACCTGCTGCGCACCCACAAGATCGACATTGGCGCGGCGCTCGATTCCTTCAAGCGACGCCTCGACCTTCTGGACAGCCTCGGCATTGACGCCGGAAACGCGCGGTTCTCCGCGGTGTTTGGGCGCAGTATCGAGTATTATACGGGGTTTGTATTCCAAGTCTTCTCCCCCAGGCTTGGTGCCGCGAACCCGATCGCCAGTGGAGGCCGCTACGACGGTCTCCTGGCTGACATGGGAGCCCCTCACGCGGTGCCTGCCGTCGGCTCGTGCATCCACGCGCAGCGCCTGCTGGCCGCACTCGCCGGAGAGCCCGCATGAGCCCGAAGCTCGTCCTGGCCTTGCCATCCAAAGGCCGCCTGAGGGAGCAATGTGCGGGCATGCTGGGCGCGGCCGGATTGATGGTCGCAAGGGGCGGCGTGCGCGGCTACGCGGGTGAGATCGCCAGCCTCCCGGGCGTGGAGGTCAGTTTCGTGTCTTCGTCCGAGATCGCGCAGCTCCTCAAGAGCGGCGCCGCGCATCTCGGCATCACTGGCGAAGATCTGCTGCGCGAGACCATCGCTGATTGCAATGAGCGGGTGACATTTCTCAAGCCGTGCGGCTTCGGTCATGCCGACTTGGTGGTGGCCGTGCCAGCCTGCTGGATCGATGTGCGGCGCATGTCCGACCTCGAGGACATGGCCATGAGCTATCGGCGGCTGCACGGGCGGCGCATTCGCGTCGCCACCAAGTACATGAATTTGACGCGACAATTCTTCTCGCGGAACGGCGTCAGCGGCTATCGTATCGTGGAGAGCCTGGGAGCGACGGAAGGCGCGCCGGCGGCGCAGACCGCAGAGCTGATTGTCGACATCACCACCACGGGAGACACGCTGCGCGCAAACGATCTGAGGATCTTGAATGACGGCGTCATTCTCAAATCACAGGCGCACCTCGTTTCATCCAAGGCTGCGCCCTGGTCGGCGCATCTGCGCGCGATAGAACGCGAGCTCATTGCCGCCCTGGCAGTTCCGGTGCTTGAGCGCCCAATAGCTGCGGGTTTGCCTCCGTCGTTGCCCCGACCCGTCGATTAACGACCTCCGGCATCCGGGCTGGAGGACCTCGGGTGAAGCTCACCGCTTGAGCTTTGCCGTATAGGACATCGCACCCGCCCCGCAACACGGGCAACTCATGGCAATGAGGATATTCTGCTTCTGCTCTTCGTCGAGATCGGTGCGATCGAGCATCGCCCGCGTCTGCTGCTCGAACAATTGGTGCAGCGGCAGGGCGCTCCCGAAAACCTGTTGGCCAGGGGCGGCGTCGGCCTTGATCGGCGCGGGATTGGCGATCGAACGGCTTGCGCTCGAAGCGAGATCACGGCGGCCGTTGGATTTTCCGGGTTTTCTCACGACAGCTCCTGGTCAGCCGGCACGGCGTTTTTTCACCTCATGCTTCGCTGCGCGCCTCGATGCAATGCGGCGCTTGCGCGTCGCCGGCCTTCTCGATCGCCGCCAGAGCGCCTCGCTTGCAAGCCGCGCGCCGGCGACGAGCGCTTCGAGCTTGGCCCACATGATGGAGGGATGCACGCGCGCGAAATAGGTCACCTGCGCGAAGCCGCAGTCGGTGCTCGCGATCACGTTCTCGCGGCCGACCAGTCGTGCGAGCCGTACGATACGCTCCGCCACCAGCTCGGGATGCTCAACGATATTGGTCGCGTGACTGATCACGCCGGGGATCAGCACCGTGTCCTTCGGCAGCTTGAGATGCCCCCAAAGCCGCCACTCGTGCTCGTGTCGAGGATTGGCAAGCTCGATGGAATAGGCGCCGGCGCGGACCTTGAGGACGAGATCGGCGATGTCCTTGAAGGGCACGTCCGACGTGTGCGGTCCGGGCCAGCTTCCCCAGCAGATGTGATAGCGAATCTTGTCGCGCGGTAGCCCTTTGATGGCATGGTTTGTGATCTCGATCTGCTTGGCGAGCCACGCGCGGTATTGCGCGGGGGTCTTGGGAGGCACCATCCGGTCGTAGCTCACGGCGGCGCGCGCATCGTCGAGCTGCAGCAGGAAACCGGCATCGATGATCGTCTTATATTCCGTATGCATGGCATCGCCGATCGCCTGCTGCAGGTCGTCATCGCTGGCGTAATGCTCGTTTTTGCGATCGGGAATGACGCTCGACGGGGCAGCGACAGGAAGGAATGCCTCTTCCACGGAAACGCCGCGCAGCGCCGCCTGGAAATTATCGATGTCCTGCGCCAGCTCGGCCTGACCGGTATAGGTGATCGGCTTGACCGCGACCGAATCCATGACGGTCTCGACTTTGTCGCGCGCATCCAGATCGGCATAGAACTCGGCGAACCGCGTTCGGTCCACACCGCGGGTAAACGGGTTCCTGCCGGCGCTGAAAGGCCGGCGGTCAAAACCGCCGAGGCGAAACAACGCATATTGCGCCCAGCTGATCGCCTTGCCGAACTCGCCGTCGCTGACCACGTCGATACCGACCGAGGCCTGCCGGCGGACCACCTCGGCAACCGCGTCCTTGAGGCACGCGGCGTAGGCGGCTTGATCGAATGCTTTGCCGGACTCCTTGGCCGCCAGGAACTCGCGCAGCCGCGCCGGGCGGATCAGGCTGCCGACATGGGTGGTGAGGATTCGATTGGTGCTGCGTTTCATCCTTTTCCTCCCCGGTTGCGACGATCGCACCGGTCGCGACATCAGACGAAATGACGAGCGGCCAAGCTTGCGCGCGTTGCCTGCCCGCAAAACGATAACGCGGACCGCAAGGGCCCGCGCCTGGATGCCGCTCGTTCCAGGGCGATACAGCCCCGGAGGGAATGATCAAAAGCTCGGGCGCCGGGGAGGGCGCGGCGCGCCGCCGGGGCCGGTCCCGGGTGTGGGGCGCGGCTTCATTGGCAGCAGGCCCTCGCGCTGCAGGCGCTTGCGCGCGAGCTTGCGCGCGCGGCGAATCGCCTCGGCCTTTTCACGCGCCTTTTTTTCGGAGGGCTTTTCGTAGTGCCCGCGCAGCTTCATCTCGCGGAAAATGCCCTCGCGCTGCATCTTCTTCTTGAGCGCCTTGAGGGCCTGGTCGACATTGTTGTCGCGGACGAGAACCTGCACGCATCGTTCCTTCTGCTGTGGTCCTGTGTGGTCCCGGATGATCCTGAAATGCGTCGAAGCCCGCCGATCTGCCGCCAAAGCGCGATCGCGCGGGCCCTCGATTTGACGCGCATGTAGCAGATTCAGCGTTGCGAGTCCATGCGTTGTCCATAATCTATTGGCCGCAGAGGAAGGGACTTTGCGCCGGGGCATGGCGGAGGCCCCCGTCCACCGTCCGGAGGTTGTTCGTATTTCCGCCTCGTTCGACGTGGATGTAAGCCCATGTGCTTGTAAGGACTGGGGCCGGTGGGATCGTTGCGCCGCGGCCGTTCGCGGCGATATTCCTGCCGAAGGGGATTTCGGGGGCGTCATCAACATGCCGATGGTTGTAGCGGAAGGCGCGCGATGGTGCCGCGCGCTTGAGCCTGCGTTCGACGCAAGAGCTGCGATTGCGCCCTTGACCGATGGCCTGGATTGCGCGCCGCCCACGCCGGCCGAGCGCAACGAGCATGGCGTAACCAGGCGGCGAGCGAACGCCCGATGAAAGCACGCCATCTCATCGCCCTGGGCCTTGTTGCCGCCGCCGGATTGTGGATCGCGTCCGGGCACTTCTACCCGCACGAGAAAGAGCAGAGCCGCGCTGCGATGGGCACCAGCGACGGCGAATCGAAGAAGCTTTTCCGCGTCGCAGTGATAAGGACGCACGACGTTCCCCATGGCCGAAAGCTCTCCCTCTCCGGTCGCACCGAGGCAGACAAGCGGGTCGTCATCACGGCGCGAACGGCCGGGGTGCTTACAGAGCTTCGAGTCAAGCGGGGGGCCGTGGTCGAGACGAACGACGTCATCGCGGTCCTCTCCGACGAGGCGCGCGAAGCCCAGGTGGCGCAAGCGCAGGCGGTGGTGACGCAGAAACGGACCGAGCTCGAAGCCAAGCGTCAGCTGATCCTGACCGGGACCCTGCCGCGACTACAGCTGGTCGACATGGAGGCGCAGCTCAAGGCCGCCGAAGCAGGGCTTGCTGTCGCCGAGGCCGAGCGCAACCGTGGCGTCGTGCGCGCCCCCTGGGCGGGCGTGGTGCAGGACGTGGCGGTCGAAGTCGGGCAGGCTGCCTTCTCCTTCGCCGGTCGAGAGCTTGCAATTCTGGTTGCCCTCGATCCCATGCTTGCGGTGGCCGAAGTGGCCGAGCGCAGGCTTGCCGGCATCAAGGTGGGCGAGCGCGCTGAAGTGCGGCTGGTCACGGGCGAGAGCGCCACCGGAAAAATCCGTTTCGTCGCCAAGAGCGCGAGCCAGACGACGCGCACGTATCGCGTCGAGGTCGAATTGCCGAATGCCGATGGGGCCATCCCAGACGGGATCACCGCCGAGGTCGTTGTACCGCAGTCGCCGATACCGGCGACACGATTGCCGCGCTCGGCGCTGACATTCTCCTCCAATGGCGAGCTCGGCGTGCGCACGGTCGATGCCGACGGGACCGTCGAATTTGTCCCGATCACCATCATCGAGGACGAGCAGGCGGTCATGTGGGTTGCAGGCATCGCGAACGGCAGCCGGGTGATCGTGCAAGGGCAGGATTTCGTGCGCGAAGGCCAGAAAGTCGATGCGGTGGGGGCGCAGGAGCTGACCGCGGGCGCGCAATAGCGCAATTCGTTCGGGTTCCCCGCCAACGAGGGAAAGTCCCTCCCGGCCGGGGATCGAGGGTCACCAAACAGACAGACTGCGAATGTCCGGACTAATCGACTACGCCATCGATCACGCGCGGCTCACCATTGCGACGCTCGTCTTTCTCCTGTGCGCCGGGCTGGTGGCGTATGTCACCATCGCGAAGGAGGCCGAGCCCGACGTCAAGATTCCGGTGATCTACGTCCAGCTCTCCCAGCGCGGCATCAGTCCCGAGGACTCCGAGCGGCTGTTGCTGCGGCCGGTCGAGACGCAGCTCAAGTCGGTCGGGAACGTGAAGGAGATGCGCTCCACGGCATTCGAGGGCGGCGGCTTCGTGCTGCTCGAGTTCGAGGCCGGTTTCGATTCCAAGGCGGCCCTTGCGGATGTCCGCGCCAAGGTGGATCAGGCCAAGCACGACCTGCCGCGTGACGTCGACGAGCCGCAGGTGCTCGAGGTCAATCTGTCGCTCTATCCCGTGCTGGTGGTGGGACTCTCGGGCGACGTACCCGAGCGCACGCTTCTGCGCATCGCTCGGGCCGCGAAGAATGCGATCGAGCAGGCGCCCGGCGTGCTCGCGGCGGAGCTGCGCGGGGCGCGTGACGAAGCGGTCGAGATCATCCTCGATCCGACCCGGATGAATGGCTACGGCCTTTCGATCGATCAGATCGGCACCATTACCCAGTCCTTCAACACGCTCATCGCCGCGGGCGCGCTCGAAGGCGAAACCGGCCGATTCGCGGTCAAGGTGCCATCGGTGTTCGAGAAGCCGCAGGACATCTTGAAAATCCCGGTCGTGTCGTCGTCCAAGGCCTCGGTGACGCTGCTCGACATCGCGGAGGTCAAGCCGACGTTCAAGGACGCGACCTCGGTGACCCGCGTCAATGGGCGCCCCGCCATGACCATCGAGGTGTCGAAGCGCACCGGCGCCAATCTGATAGAGACGGTCGATGCGGTGAAACATGTCGTCGAGCAGCTGGGGAAGACCTGGCCCAGCTCCGTCCACGTCACCTTCACCCAGGACAAATCCAAGGTCATCCGGCAGATGCTTGGCGACCTGCAGAATTCGGTCGCGACCGGGGTGCTTCTGGTCGCGATCGTGATCTTGTTTGCGCTGGGCTTTCGCGCCTCCCTGTTCATCGGCATTGCGATACCGGCCTCCTTCCTTGCGGGTGTGCTCGGATTGCAGCTCGCCGGATTGACCATCAATATCGTGGTGCTGTTCTCGCTCATTCTCGCAGTCGGCATGCTGGTGGACGACGCCATCATCGTCTCGGAATTTGCCGAGCGCCGCATGGCGGAAGGCATGCCGCCGAGGGAGGCCTATTCGCTGGCGGCGAAGCGCATGGCCGGGCCGGTCATTGCCGCGACTGCAACTCGTGTCGCCGCGTTCTCGCCGCTCCTGTTCTGGCCGGGCGTCGTCGGTCAGTTCATGAAATACCTGCCGATCACGCTGATCGCCACCCTCTCGGCCTCGCTCGCGGTGGCGCTGTTCTTCACCCCTACGCTCGGGGCGCTGCTGGGCAAGGCCGCCCCGCGGGGGCATGCTGGAAGCGTCGAGGGTCGCGCCGGGGCACGGATCGAGGACCGCGGGCCCTATATGCGCACGGTTCGCCTCGCTCTGCGCCATCCCGGCATGACCCTTGTGCTGGCGGCGTGTCTTCTCATTGTCGTGCAGCTCGCCTACGGGCGATTTGGCCGCGGCGTCGAGTTCTTTCCCAAGGTGGAGCCCGATTATGGTCAGGTGATCGTGCACGCGCGCGGCAATCTTTCGCTCGAGGAGAAGAATCGTCTCGTCGGCGAAGTCGAGCGCCGCGTGCTGCAATTCGAGGGTCTCAAGACCGTCTACGCCCGGATAGGGGAACAGCCGCGCGGAATGAGCGAGCTCACCGAGGACACGATCGGAGTGGTTCAGTTCGAGTTCGCGGATTGGCGCAATCGCTCCCCCGCGTACGAGATCATGGATGCCATTCGCGCGAAGACAGCCGATATTCCGGGCATCCTCATCGAAGTGACGGCGCCGCGCGCGGGACCTCCGACCGGTAAGCCCGTTCAGGTGCAGATCGGCGCGCTCGACCCGGCGGTGCTGCCGGGGGCGGCAGGCAAGGTCTCGGCCATCGTCAGTCGCCACGAGCACATTCGCGATCTCGACGACGGCCGGCCGCTTCCCGGCATCGACTGGAAGATCGAGGTCAACAAGGCAGAGGCCGCCAAATACGGCGCCGGCGTCGGCACCGTCGGCACCGCGATCCAGCTCGTCACCAATGGACTCGAAAGCAACGGAATATCGACCGGTCGACAGCGACAAGTCGGTGGATATCCTGGTGCGGTTCCCGCCGGATCGGCGCAGCCTCGATGCGATCGACGATCTGCGCGTCCGGACGCCGGTGGGGCAGGTGCCGATCGGCAATTTTGTGCAGCGCACCGCAACGCCGCGCGTCGGCTACATCAATCGCGTCAATGGCAGTCGGGTGATGACGGTTTCCGCAAATGTTGCCGAAGGCGTGCAGTCCGCCAATGTGCAGCAGGAAATAGCGAGCGAGCTGGCCAGGGCGGATCTCGGGCCGGGCGTGACCTTCAAGCTCAAGGGGGAGGACGAGGAGCGTGCGAAGGCATCGGCATTTCTGCTCAAGGCGTTTGGTACCGCGATCTTCTTGATCTTCGCCATCCTGCTGGCGCAATTCAACAAGCTCACTTCGGTCGGCCTTGTGCTCACTGCGGTCGTGCTCTCAACCTTCGGGGTGCTGCTCGGCCTTCTGATCATGGGGCAGCCTTTCGGGGTGGTCATGACCGGGATCGGGGTGATCGCCAATGCCGGCGTCATCGTCAACAACAATATCGTGCTGATCGATACTTATGATCGCCTGCGACGGGAAGGCGTCGCTGCCCATGACGCCATCATGGAAACCTGCCGCGAGCGCGCGCGCCCGGTGGTCCTCACCGCGACGACGGCGATTCTCGGCGTCCTGCCGATCGCGTTCGGCATGAACATCGAGTTTCTATCGCGTGAGATCACGGTCGGTGCGCCGGCGACGCAATGGTGGATCAATCTGTCGACCGCAATCGTGTTCGGTCTCGGCTTTGCGACCGTTCTCACCTTGATCGTGACGCCAGCTGCGCTCATGGCCATCGAGAATCTGCGCGCGGCTCGGCTGCGTTGGTCGGCCGCACTGCGGACGAGGTTCGCTCGTCCTGCCCGGGCTTGACCGTCCGCGAATCGGGAAATGCTTGCCAGCCTTGAAAGACTGGGCCGCGATCCATCTTGCCGCGCGCGATCCACGCGTCCCCGTGGCAAGATTTATGGTCTATCGATGCTGCGTGGCCTGACATAGATTAGGGCATCGTCCGGCGGCCGGAGTCTGCTGCCGATGACTGATGACTGAATTCGATCTCTGGTGAGGACTACTCGATGTCGAGACCTCTCGCTCTGGTTGCCGCCGCGGCGGCACTCTTTGCGATGTCGCCGGTGCTTGCGCAGCAGGATCCGGCCCTCGACTATCCGCAGCGCCCGGTGAAAGTGATCGTGAGCACGGCGCCCGGCGGTGGTGTCGACACGGTGACCAGGATTTTCGCAGCGCAGCTTCAGTCCAAGCTGGGGCAGCCCTTCGTTATCGAGAATCGAGGCGGTGCGGGCGGTAACATTGGTGCCGAGGCGGTGCATGCCGCCGAACCCGACGGTTACACGCTGCTGGCATCACAGCCGGCGCCGATCACCAGCAATGTCGCGCTCTACAAGAAGCTCAATTTCGATCCGGTCGCACTCGAACCTGTCGCGGTCATGTCGAAATTTCCCAACGTGCTCCTGGTGCGACAGGATTTTCCGGCGAAAACGGCGCTGGAATTCATCGCCTACGCCAAGGCCAATCCAGGCAAGGTGACCTATGCCTCGCAGGGCCCCGGCACCACCTCCCATCTGACCGCCGAGCTGTTCGCGCAGCTGACCGGAACCAAGATGTTGCACGTTCCCTATCGCGGAACCGGTCCTGCCCTCAACGATCTCGTTGCCGGCCATGTCGATTTCATCTTCATGGAGCTCGCATCGGCCTACAAGCTGCACGACGGCGGCAAGTCCAGGATTCTCGCGGTCGCCTCCGAGCGCAGGCTCGAAATGCTGTCCAACATTCCCACCCTCATCGAAACGGGTGTGCCGGGCTTGCTTTCGGACACCTGGAACGCCATCAGCGCACCGCCCAAGGCGCCAGCCGGCATCGTCGCCAAGCTCAATCGAGCGATCAACGAGATCATGAACGAGCCGGATACGAAGACGCGCTTCCAGGCGCTGCACCTGCTTCCCGGCGGCGGCAGTCCAAGCGATATGGCCAGGCTCAAGAAGGAGGAGACCGAGCGCTGGGGCAAGGTCATTCGCGAGGCGGGGATTCAACCGGAGTGAAGGGCGACGCATGCGTCGCCCGTGCTCCCGGCCGCCCTCAGGCAATAATGTCCGGGGTGAGCTGATCTTCGATGTAGGAGATGCGGTCGCGCAGGTGAAGCTTGCGTTTTTTGAGCCGCTGAACCTGAAGTTGATCGGAGCCAGGGGTGTGCTGCAAGGCAGAGATGGCGGCGTCAAGATCGCGATGCTCCTGCTGCAATCGCGACAGCTGTTCTTGCAACTCCCGCTGTTCGTCTCTGGTCATAGCTATCAGCGGTTGATGGCGCGTCGCTTCGCAAACGGCAAAATATCTCGGTTTTGCTGGCTTTCGTTCAAACTCGGTCCCCTTTAGCGCAGTTAAGCAATGCGCGGATTGCTGCACTGCATCATTAAAATCCCGCTTCGAAATTCCATCTTCTCAGTGTACTATTGGTCTGGTCAGGCACCAACTGACAGAGGAGAACTCCATAACATGTCCATAGAAGCCCATCTTGCGGAATTGGAAAGACGTCATCGGGCCCTTGAGGCGGAAATCAATGAAGCGCGGGCCCACCCATCGATCGATGATCTTCAGATCGTGGCATTGAAACGTCGCAAGTTGTTGGTGAAGGACGAGATCGCGCGCTTGCAGCTGGATACCTCCCTCCACTGACGCGTCGCGAATATTAAGCACTGAGCGTCGCGGCTCGACCGCCGCTGCACGGCAATCGCGCCGGCGGCCGGGTTCGCCAAAGACAAGAAAATTGGAGGGAGAGTTGCGACGCGCATTGAGGGCCGCAGCAATCACTGCGTCCGCGGTAATGGCTTTGAGCGGCGCTTCTGCGCCGCTTTCCATTTGCGGCGTCGCGCGCGCACAGGCCTATCCGCTTCGGACCGTCACTCTCGTCGTGCCCTATCCGCCCGGCGGAGGCGTCGATGCCATGGCGCGGGTCGTCGCTGAAAAACTTTCGAATGCGCTTGGCCAGCAGGTCGTGGTGGACAACCGCGCCGGCGGATCGGGGCTCGTCGGCACGCGGACCTTCATCAAGAGTGCGCCGGACGGCTATACGCTGTTCCTGGGGCATACCGGATCGATCTCCATCAATCCGAGCCTATATGCCAATGCCGGGTTCGAACCGCGCCGGGATTTCGCGCCCGTTGGGCTGATTGCGTCGATGCCGGTGGCATTGCTGGCGCATCTCTCGTTCCCTGGGAAAACCATCCGCGACGTGGTGACCATCGCCAACAAGGAAAGCGGCAAGCTCAACATCGGAACGTCGGCGGTCGGTACCGGAGGATATCTTTCGGCTGAATTGTTCAAGGCGATGACAGGCATCGAGGCGGTGATCGTTCCCTATAAGGGCACTGCGCAGCTCATGAACGACCTCGTGGGCGGTCACGTGCCGGTCGCATTCGGGGTGTTGCCGCCGGCACTCGGCAATCTGGCGGCCGGCACGTTGCGGGCAATCGCGATGCTGAGCCCGAGGCGATTTAGCCTCTTGCCGGAGGTGCCGACCGCAAGCGAGTCCGGGCTGCCCGGGTTTGAGTCCGTTCTGCACTATGGCCTGCTCGCCCCAGCCGGAACTCCGCGACCGGTGATCGATCGCCTCAATGCAGCCCTGCGTTCGTTGGTGGAGACTGAAGAAGTGAAGCAGCGCATCCAGGCCGAGGGTGGCGATCCCTTGACCTCGACCCCCGAGGAATACGCCAAGGACATCGACGACGAAGAGGCGAAATGGGGAACGCTCGTGCGCAAGCTTAATCTGAAAGTCGACTGACTCTCAGTGCCGAAAATTTGGTGAGCCGCGGCGCGCGGCCCACGGGGCGCGGCAGCAGCCAGTGCGCAACCGAGCCGCGGACCATGCCTTCCCACGACGCGCCGGCGGCGATAATATCGCGGCATGCATCCGCGTGAGCGGGCTGCTTGGTCACCGCGCACGACAACCAGGGAGAGCTTCATGCCCCATAAGGATCCGGCCCATAAAGATTCGCCACGCAAAGTTGCGCGTCCCGCGGTGAGTCGGCGCAGGTTCCTGGCCGGCGTTGCGGTGGCAGGCGCGGCAACGACGGTGCCGTCGCAGGCCGCGACTGCCGCGATGCAGGCATCTGCGCCCTATGCCGCGCCCCCACGTCGGCCATCGGCGCTGCCGCCCACCATGCAGGTTGCCGCGGCGGAGACCGCAACGCCAAAGGAAATGCCGCGAGTCAAGGGCGTGCCCGGCTCCGATTTCATGGTCGACGTCATCAAGAAGCTTGACATCAAGTACCTGCCGTCGAACCCGGCCTCCAGCTTCCGCGGCCTGCACGAGTCGCTCATCAACTACGGCGGCAACAAGATGCCGGAATTCCTCACATGCATGCACGAGGAATCGGCCGTCGGCATGGCGCACGGTTATTTCAAGGCCGCCGGCAAGCCGCTGATGACTCTGTGCCACGGCACCGTCGGTCTCCAGCACGCCGCCATGGCGGTCTACAACGCATGGTGCGATCGGGTGCCGGTGATTGTCGTCGGCGGCAACGACCTCGACGCCGCGCACCGGCCGCCGGGCGTGCCGACCATTCACTCAGCGCAGGATGTCAATGCGCTGGTGCGCGATTTCACCAAGTGGGATGACACGCCGGTCGGGCTGCAGCACTTCGCACAGTCGTTCGTGCGCGCCTACAAGATTTCGATGACGCCGCCCTATGGTCCGGTGGCGATCGCGCTCGACGCCGCCCTGCAGCAGGAACCCATGAAGGAAAACAGCGAGAAGCTGTATATTCCACGCTACGTCCCGACCTCGCCGCCGCAGGGCGACTCCGGCGCCGTGAAGGAGGCCGCGCGGCTCCTCGCCAATGCGCAGAATCCGGTGATCGTCGTCGACCGCGCCGCGCGCACCGAGAACGGAATGCGGCTGCTGGTGCAGCTCGCCGAGGCCTTGCAGGTGTTGGTCGTCGACCAGGGCGGCCGGATGAACTTCCCGAGCACCCACTATCTCAGGCGCCCTCCCACCGCCGTCAACAACGCCGACGTCATCATCGGCATGGAGCTTTCCGACTACTGGGGCCTTGTGAATGCCTGGATCGACAATGGCGAGCACGGCATCGGGGTCAATACATCAAAAATAAAACCCGACACCAAGCTGATCAGCATCAGCTCGGTCGATCTCATTACCAAGGCGAACTACCAGGATTTCCAGCGTTTCCAGGTGATCGACGTGCAGATGGCAGCGGATGCCGAAGCAACGCTGCCGGCCCTGATCGAAGCCGTCAAAGCTGCCATGCCCAACGACCGCAGGGCAGCGATCGAGAAGCGCGGCGAGGCCGCGAAGAAGGCCTTCGCCGAGGGCAAGGAGCGCACCAAGCAGGCGGCTGCTCTGGCCTGGGACGCAAGCCCGATCAGTACGGCCCGGCTGGCCATGGAGACCTTTGCACAGATCAAGGATCTCGACTGGTCGCTGGTGGCATCCTCCGGTGTTGGCAACAACTGGCCGAGCCGGCTCTGGCCGATGGAGAAGCATTATCACTGGCTCGGCGGGTCGGGCGGCTACGGCGTCGGCTACGGAGCTCCGGCGGCGATCGGCGCCGCGCTCGCCAACCGCGACCTCGGCCGCTTCTCCGTCAACATCCAGTCGGACGGTGACCTCATGTACGCCCCCGGCGTGCTGTGGACCGCGGCGCACCACAACATCCCGCTGCTCGCCGTCATGTTTAACAACCGCGGCTATCACCAGGAGGTGATGCACGTGCAACGGCTGTCCAACTTCCGCAACCGCGTCGCGAGCCTCGGCAAGGATATGGGCCCGATCGGCACCAGCATCGAGAATCCGGATATCGAGTACCACAAGCTCGCGGAGTCCATGGGCTGGTGGGCGAAGGGCCCGATCAAGGATCCGGCCGAGCTCGGGCCCGCGATCAAGCAAGCGGTTGCGGTCGTGAAGTCCGGTCAACCCGCGCTGGTGAATGTCTGGACGCAGCCGCGCTAGGGGACCGGTCATGCGTCGTGCAAGTCTCGTTGGGCTGGCGGCGCTCGCCGCCGGTCTCGTCCTCGACGGCGGCACTGCCTCTGCCGCCTCGGCTGAGAAGGGCAAGGCGGCATACGTCCAGCACGGCTGCTGGCAGTGTCACGGCTTGCAAGGGCAGGGCGCCACCACCGGTCCCAAGCTCGCGCCGGATCCGATGCCGATCGAGGCGTTCACGGCATTCGTGCGCACGACCGATCGCACCATGCCGCCCTATATGGAGGCCGTGCTCTCGAATGACGATCTCGCGGATATCCACGCCTATCTGCTGACGATACCGAAGCCGGCGGACTATAAGAGCATTCCGCTCCTGAATCAGTAGACGGAGGACGGATGTGTAGGGTGGGCAAAATCGTTCGCCGTTTCGTTGCCGCGTGGGCACAGCGCGCGCACGATTTTGCCCACGCGTCGAACACCGAGTGACGCGCCTTTGCCCACCCTACAGAATCCGTCGTCTGTCGTCTGTCGTCCGTAGGAGCGAGGCATGCCTCGCCCCTACAAATCCAGCACCAGCCGCTCGCTCTTGCAGCCGGCGCAGCAGATCATGACCTTGGTGTTCGCGGCCTGCTCCTCCTCGGTGAGAATGGCGTCGCGGTGCTCGGGCGTGCCCGAGATCACGCGCTGCTCACAGGCCCCGCAGATGCCAAGCTCGCAGGAATAGTCGACGTCCACGCCGGCATCGAGCAGAACCTGCAGGATGCTCTTTCCCTCGGGGATGACGAATTCCTGCCGTGAGCGCGCGAGCTCGACCACGAAGCCGCCGGTCTTGGCGGGTTCCTGCTTGGGCGTGAAATATTCGATGTGAATACGGTCAGGCGGCCAATTTGCGGTCGCGGCCTCGAATGCCTTGAGCATGGGTGTCGGTCCGCAGCAATAGAGATGCGCCTCCTTCGGCACCGCAGCGATGATGGAAGCAACATCTAGGAATTTGCCCTCGCTTTCGTCGTCGAAGTGGAATTGCGAGGACGTCATCGCTTCAAGCGTCTGCAGAAAGGCCATGTCGGAACGCGAGCGGCAGGCGTAGTAGAGCTTCCATGAGCGGCCGAGCCTCTCCAGACGCTGCACCATGCACCAGATCGGTGTGATGCCGATGCCGCCGGCGAACAGAACGACATGGCTGGCGTCCTCGACCAGCGGAAAATTGTTGCGCGGCGGGCTGATCTTGAGCGACCTGCCCACGCGCAGGTCGTCATGCACGTAACGCGATCCGCCTCGGCTTGCGGGGTCGCGCTTCACGCCGATCATGTAGCGACCCGGATCGGGCTCGGCTTCGATCAGGGAATATTGCCGGATGATGCCATTGGGCAGATGCACATCGATGTGGGCGCCGGGCTCGTACGCAGGAAACGGTTTACCGTCGAGACGAGCGAATTCGTAGAGGTTGGTGTCGCGTGCCGCATATCGGATCGCCGTCAAGCGCACATCGATCAGGCCATCTGCCGCTGGGGCCGTTGCCGGCGATGCTGCGGCGGAAATGGCCGTGTCGGTGTCCACAAGGCGTCTCCTTGCATCGGCACAGCGTCTTCGGGGCGCGAGGCCGGTTTGTCAAATCTTGCTCATGAGATAGGTTGATGCGATGCACAATCCAACCGGGCTCGGCTTTGCCAAAAGAGCCTGTCGCTTCGGCGCCGAGATGGTGCTCGCCCGCGTCCTCGGCATGGTGCATGCAGCGGCGGCGCAGTACGTAGGGCCCGTTTCCTCGGGCGACGGAACGCAGGTTTGCAATCGCCTGCCGGGCACTTGCGCGTGACAAGCACCTCCTTGCGGCGCACGATCTACCGGAACGAAAAATCAGGCGAACGGCCGCATGCACTAAAACAAGGCGCCTCCCGGATCGCTCCGGGAGGCGGCGGATGCGTCGCGATCTACGCGGGTCAGGCGGCGGCGAGATTGCCGAACTTCCTGAGATTTTCCTTCTGCTGGTCGTTGCGCGGCGGCAGCTTGAACAGGCGCGCCGCGGTGCCGCCGAGGATATTGTGCTTCGCCTTCTCCGAGAGAAATGGCAGGTCGTAGATGGTGCTCGGCAGGTCGAAGTCCCAGTGCGGATAATCGGACGCATAGAGCAGCTGGGTTTCTGCGTTGATCATGCGCAAAGTGCATTCCAACGCTCCTCGGTCCTGAATCTCCATCGGCTGCGAGGAATAGTACATGTCGCGCATGTAATCGCTCGGCTTCTTCTTCAGGAGCGGAGCTTCCGACGGGCGGATCATGAATTCATGGTCGAGCCGCTGCATCAGGAATGGAACCCAGGCGAGCCCGGACTTCGATCCAGATCACCGGCAGCTTGGGGAAGCGCTCCCCCATGCCGTTGATCACCCAATTGGTGCAGTGCAGGATGTTGTAGAAGGTGAAGCCAAGCGCGTGGACCGAGAGGAAACGGTTGCAGGCGCGGAACACCGGCTCGTTCCAGTTCGGGCCGGAATGGAAGGCGAGCGCAAGCCCGCGTTCCTCCAGCATCCGGTAGAGCTTCATGTAGGCGTTGTCATTGACCTGCAGGTGCCGCACCGTCGTCACCATGAAGCCGGTCACGTTCTTGCGGCTGCCGAAGGTCTCGACGTGCCGCACGCAGGCGGCGGGATCGGAGAACGGCAGGCACAGCATGGAATACATGCGTCCGCCGGCTTCCGGCAGCACCTTTTCCGTGACCCAGCGGTTGTAGGCCCAGCACAGGTCGACCTCCATCTCCTTCTGCGGATGCATGCCGATGTTGAGCATGCCGGTCGGGAACAGGCAGGAATAATCGACGCTCATCGCGTCCATCCAGCGCTCGCCGAGCTGCACGTCGCGGTGCTTGCCGCCCTCGGTCTTCTCCGAACGGCGCAGCGGATAGCGCGTCACTCGCCCGCCCATATCCTGGATGAAGCCCGCATTGGTCGGCACGATCGAGCCGCGGTCGGTCTGGCCCCGCCCGCCCATGGTCCACTGTTTGAAAACCTCGTTCTCCATGAAGGGCAGGATGTCGCTGTAGTGCTCGTTCTCGTAGTGGTGGGCGTCCACATCGACAATCAATATGTCGTCGAGCTTGCGCGCAACCGCCTGCTTGCGGGCGTGCGCGAGAAGCCTCGTCGTGTTCAACTCGTCGACGGATACGCGTCGGCCGCGTTCAGCAAGGAGGTCCATTTTTCATCTCCTGACGTTTCCAATCATTTCTTGACGCGTTCACGGGATCCTCAGCGGCCGGTCCAGCTCTGCCACATGCCCAATTCGAATACCGCAAGGTTCGCGGCTTTGAGGAGGCCGCTCGCCGTGATCATGACCTCCGTGGCGGTGGCGCCGCCACGCTCCGGCAGCGGCAAAAGCCCTTCACCCGCCTCCACCTGCGCCGCATAGGTCTTGCAGACCGCGGCCATGAGGACCTGCAGGGCCTCCGTGCTGAGGATATCCCGCCGCCCGCTGGCAAGCGCCCGCTCCATCGCCACAGCGAGCCGCTTGGCCTCGATGGAATCGGGGCTGCCGTTGCGGGACGCGACTGGCGCCTGAACGCGGGACTTGGCGTCGGGTTGCGCCGGCGGCGCAGCCCTCGCTTTCGGGCGCCGCGAGCTCTTTGCGACCGCCACCTTAGGTGAGGACATAGACCTCATCCCCTTTTTCCACCACCTTGTATTTGCGCAGCTTGAGCTTCCGGTCGGAGACGCATTCGCCCGTCTTCATATCGTATTCGTAACCGTGCCAGGGGCAGACGAAGTGCATTTCGCTGTCGGAGAAAAAGAGGCCTTGCGAGGTCTTGTCCGGCAGGAGGCGCTCCTCGACCTTGGCGATGGTCAGGCCTTCGCAAGCGGGTCCGCCCTGGTGCAGGCAATAATTGCTGTAGGCATAGAACTGCCCATCATGCCGGAATATGCCGATCTCGTTGTCCCCGGCGAATACGATCCGGCGGTCCCCATCCGCAAACTCAGCGATCTTACCGACATATTGCTCGGCCATGCCCGGCACGCCTCCCTTCCTTGTTCTGTTCTGCAAGGACGCTTCTATTGCGCGGCCTGGGACACTCGGTCGCCATTATGGGTGCCATAAGCGCGTCCGGCCGTCCTTCTATATTATAATTGCCCACAAGCGACCAGGGGCAAGTTCTTTGTTGACCGATGGCCGCAAGGCACGCGCTCGGGAGTGATCGCAGGGTGTCAAGGACCGAATAATCATGCGATTTTGGTGGTCAACGTGCCGACCTTCTCGATCCGAATCCTCACTACATCGCCGGCCTTGAGGAACTCCCCGCGCGCCGAGCCCACTCCCGCCGGCGTGCCGGTGAGGATCAGGTCGCCGGGGTGGAGCGTCATGGCGTTCGACAACTGCTCGATCTGCTCCGCCAGGTTGAAGATCATGTCCTTGCTGTTGGAATCCTGCTTGAGAACGTCGTTCACCCATAGCTTGAGGCCGAGATTTTGCGGGTCGCCGATGTCGCTCGCCGGCACGATCCAGGGTCCGAGCGGACAGGAACCGTCGAAGGTCTTGTGCTTGGTCCAATCGGCCTTGAACGGCGAGGTGTCGCTGATGTTGGCACGGCGGCCGCGGTCGCGCGCCGAAAGGTCGTTGGCGGCGGTATATCCGGCGACATAGGAAAGCGCCTTTTCCTGCGCGACGTTCTTCGCCGGGCGGCCAATGACTGCGGCGAGCTCCACTTCCCAATCCACCTGATCGGATACGCCGGAGATCTTCACAATGGCGCCGGGATCGGTCAACGCGCGCGATGCCTTGATGAAATGCCAGGCCTTGAGGCCCTGGCTGTGGGGATCGGGCTCCAGCGGCCGGTTCATGCGGCGGGCCATTTCGGCGGCATGGTCGGCATAGTTGGCGCCGGCGCAATAGATCGCCGAGGGCCAGCGCACCGGCGCCAACAACTTGGTGCGCCCGAGCGGCAGACCCTTGAGCCTGCTCTTGCCGGCATTCGCCGCGACCTTCTTGAGAGCGCCTTGCGCGGCTCGCCAGTCTTGCAGGATACCGAGCACGCTCGCATAGGCTCCTTTGCCCGTGAGCTTTGCGGCATCGAAGATCTTGTCGTCGATGACGAGGCCGGCGCGGGGCCCGTCGGAGGATTGGTAGGTCGCAAGCTTGTAGCCGGCCATCGATGATGCTCCCTGCGTGAGCTGTTCATCGGCAGGTTTCGCCGAATGCGACGGCCTTGTCGAGTGCCCCGGTCTCGCTTCAGCCGTGCCCAATTGCGCTATAATCGCGATGACTGGAGGTTCGAAACCTCCGCACTACGGGAAGGAGAAAGAAATGATCAAGCCGAGACGAATTGGACATGCCACTTTCGAGACGCCCGATCTGGACAAGGCAATCGCGTACTACGAAAAGTTCATGGGCTTGATCGTGGCGGAGCGCGAAAAGGAGCGCGCATACCTTGCGACCAAGATCGGCCAGCTCGTGATTGCGCTCAACAGGTCCGATCGGGCGCACTGCATCAAGCTCTCCTTCGAGGTCGCGCCCAATTCCGATTTCGGCGAATTGGGGAGCGAGCTTGCCAAGGACGGGGTGCGCAGCGAGCTGCGCAACGATTCCATTCCCGGGATTGGGCAGGTGCTGTCGTTTACGGACGACAAGGGAACGATCATCGAGTTGTTCAAGGATTGGAGCTATCTTGGCAAGCATGAGCAGGTCGCCGGCATCGGGCCGCTCAAGCTCGGGCATGTCGCCTTCTTTACTCCCGATATCGCGCGCACCGTCACCTTCTACGAGAAAGTGCTCGGTTTTCGCGTCTCCGACTGGGTCGGCGATTTCTTCTGCTTCATGCGCTGCAATCCGGATCATCACACCGTGAACTTCTTCACCGCGCCCAAGGTCCAGCTGCATCACATTGCGTTCGAGCTCAAGGATTTCATCCACCTGCAGAATTCATGCGAGCTCATGGGGCAGAAGAAGGTACCGATCATCTGGGGGCCGTTGCGGCATGGCCCCGGCCACAACGTCGCCACCTATCATCGCAACCCGGATGAGCAGGTGGTCGAGTTCTTCTGCGAGCTCGATCAGATGAAGGACGAGGAGCTCGGCTATTTCGAGCCGCGGCCCTGGCATCACGATACGCCGCAGCGGCCCAAGCGCTGGACGCCCGGCCATACCAGCGTCTGGGGCCCGCCGCCCACGCCGGACTTCCACCGCACGCAGATGTGAGGCGGCGCGTCGGGCGCGGGTCCTCAAACCTCACGCGTTGTCATAGGCCCCGCTGACCGCCGCGACATAGCGCTTGACGGAGACATCCAGGATTTCTTTCCCGCCGGTCGGTATGACGCGGTCGAAATAATGGCCATAGATCGCGTCGAAATCAAAAGGTGCGAGCGCAGCGGCAATTCCGGTGACCTGTTTCGCCGAGAGCGGAATCAGATTGGGATAACTGCGCATGAAGCTCAAAAATTTCCGGTCCGTCGTCACCGTCGCGATGTCGGAGGAGCACAGGGCGCCGCGGCCGCCGGCGCCCTTGGCCCAATGCAGCATGGTGCCTCCCGGAAAATGCCCGCCGCAGCGCACGAGCGTCACGCCGAGCAGGAGGTCGAGGGTCTCGCCCTCCCACAAATGCACGCAAGGATCGGGACGCATGATCCAGCGCTGGTCTGCCGCGTGCAGGTGGATCGGGATGCCGCCGAATGCGCGGCTCCATTCCACCATGGTGGTGTAGAAGTGCGGATGCGATATGCCGATGGCCTTCAACCCGCCCAGTCCCTCGATCAAGGCGATGGTCGCCGCATCCAGCATGGCAATGCAGTCCCACAGGACGTTTCCATCGGGTGTGCAGACGATGAGCGCGCGCTGGCCGATCGCAAAGGACGGTTGGGTCCCGATGCCGATGACGCCGGGCTCATGCTGGCGGTACGAATTGAAATGGCCGGCCCTCAGTGCCGCCGGCGTCGTCCAGGTCTGTCCGCGCGGCGGAACGTATTGCCGCTCCTCTTCGCAGATCGTGCACTGCCGCGGCGCGGCAATGCTCGGCGCGTATTGCGTGCCACAGGCGGTGCAAATGAACGCATCCATCTCGCTCTCTCCGGAACGTGCATCGACGGCATGGCAAACGTACCGCAATTCTCGGCTGTGTGAGCTGCGGTAAAATCCCGGCTGATCGGCGCGCGCTGTGCTTCCTGCTTCGTAGCAGGCTTAGCAACAGCGGCCCGCGCCGGGACGGTTGTAACGCCTCTCGATAAACAAATTCACATAATCTCTTTCCGTCATCGGTGGCGTATCCGGATGACGTTGCGCGTGATGCACGAGATACGCACGGTAGTCAGGCGCACCAATCGCTCGCAACCAGCCCCGGCGCATTCGCGCGGCGGCATTGCCGACGCAGTCCACGCATTCTTCCACCGTCATGCCTGTAACGTCTTGGCACGAAGGCATCGAGCTGATGATGTTACGCATGGGTAGCAACCAGCTCGCCTTCGCGCGGCATGTACGGCGTTTCCGCAGCGGTGGGCCTGGTGTTGCTCCGAGCTCGCAGCGACATTGTGATGGTGAAATAAGCCATCACGACTACCAGGGCCACGAACATCACCGTTAGAGTGCCGCAGATATAGTTGTTGAGGGCTACCCGCTGCATTTCGACAATGCTTTTTGCCGGTGCCAGGAGGGTACCGGACGAAGCCGCCTCGCTATACCGGTTTGCCAGAGCGAAGAATCCTATTCGAGGGTCGGACGAAAAGGCCTTCATCCATCCCGCGGTCAATGTGCAAATAAGCAGCCATGCAGTCGGCGCCAAAGTTACCCACACATAGCGCTCGCGCTTGAGCTTGATCAAAATGGTCGTCGCCAGGAGCAGAGCGATGCCCGCCAGCATCTGATTGCTGATGCCGAACAACGGCCAGATCGTGTTGACGCCACCGAGTGGATCAATGGTGCCCTGATAAACAAAATAGCCCCAGGCGGAGACGCACAGAACGGTTGCAAAAATGTTCGATAGCACCGAATCGGTGCGGCCGAGCGGGGCGTAGATATGGCTGAGCAAGTCCTGGATCATGAAGCGTCCTGCACGCGTGCCGGCATCAACCGCAGTAAGTATGAACAGCGCTTCGAACAGAATGGCAAAATGATACCAGAACGCCTCCAGCGCCTTCCCGCCGAATGCTCTTGCCATGATCTGTGCCATACCCACCGCGAGCGTGGGCGCGCCTCCGGCGCGGTTGAGAATGGTGTGCTCGCCTACGTCGTCCGCGGTCTGTTTGATCGTATCGGGCGTGATGACCCAGCCCCAGCCGCTGATGACCTCAGCGGCTCGCTCGGGGGTATTGCCAATGACCGCCGCCGGCGAGTTCATCGCGAAGTAGATACCGGGGTCGAGCACGCAGGCTGCGCACAGCGCCATCATGGCGACGAACGACTCCATCAGCATGCCGCCATAGCCGACAAAGCGCGCATGCGACTCCCGTTCGATCATCTTCGGAGTCGTGCCGGACGAGATCAGCGAGTGGAAGCCCGACACCGCGCCGCATGCGATCGTGATGAACAGGAACGGGAACAGCGGTCCGGAGAAGACCGGCCCGGTGCCGTCGGCAAAGCGGGTTACCGACTGCATCCTGAGCTCCGGCTGCACGAGGTAGATGCCGATCGCCAACCCTACCACGACGCCGATCTTGAGGAACGTGCTCAAGTAGTCGCGCGGAGCGAGCAGCAACCAGACCGGAAGCATTGAGGCCACGGCCCCGTAGAGGATGATCGCCCAGGCGAGCGCGGGCGCAGTGTAGGTGAAGGCCGGCCCCCATGTCGGGTCCTTGGCGACGTACTGCCCGTAGTAGATTGCAAGCAGCAGCACAATGACCCCGAAGACCGAAGCTTCCCCGACCTTGCCCGGTCGGATGCTGCGCATATAGATACCCATGACCATGGCGGTCGGGATGGTAACCGCGACCGTGAACGTGCCCCATGGGCTTTCGCCCAATGCCTTCACCACAACAAGGCCAAGTGCCGCCAGAATGATGATCATGATGCCGAGCGCGCCGACCAGCGCGATCCCGCCGGCGAGAGAGCCCATCTCCATTTTGACCATCTCGCCCAACGACCGGCCGTCGCGCCGGATCGAGCAGAACAGAATGACGAAGTCCTGCACGGCCCCCGCAAAAACCACGCCGGCCAGTATCCAAAGCGTGCCCGGCAGATAGCCCATTTGCGCCGCGAGCACGGGCCCGACCAGCGGACCGGCACCGGCAATGGCCGCGAAATGATGACCAAAAACAACGTATTTGTTGGTGGGAACGTAGTCGAGCCCGTCGTTGTGACGCTCGGCGGGCGTCATGCGGCCGTCATCGAGCACCAGGACCTTGTCGGCGATGAACTTGCTGTAGAACCGATAGGCGATCAAGTAGACGCAAATTGCGGCTGTCACCAGCCACGCCGCGCTTATCGGCTCGCCGCGGTTCAGCGCGATGCCCGCGAAGGCAAAAGCCCCCAGCAAGGCGACGGCTGCCCAGATGATGTAGGAGAGTGTGCGACTTGGATGGACAACAGCATGCGCCGGGTTTTGCATGGTTTCCTCCGAAGCTCGCGGCAATGCGGCCGCGGTGAAGGGGTTGCTTGGTCTTGAATAATTGATCTGACCCTTCGTTGGTTCACAAGAGATAAAAGTACGGTAGTGGTATGCTCTAGTGACCAGCCGATTTCTTCGGCCATCTTCCTGGCATCGCCCAACAGCATCGTGTCGTCCCAACCAATAACACGTTGTCAATGCCAGCAGGTTGAGTGCTTCGCCCTCCCGCCCTTGCAGGGTTTCAGGGCTGGGGTCGATACGGTGCTGGGAGGACACCCGTGCATTCGCGTGCTAAGGATCGGCTGTGGATTCGAGCGGGTTTTTCCTTCTCACGGAGCCGGATATGACGACCATCGAGCGTGCCGGCGTCTGCACTCTCGACTGCCCCGACACCTGCAGCCTCACCGTCACGGTGGAAGACGGACCGCATCGTCAAGGTGCGCGGCTCGGACGCGCTGCCCTACACCGACGGGGTCATCTGCAACAAGGTGGCGCATCACACCGCCGCCTTCGTGCACGGCTCCGGCCGGCTGCACTGCGCCGCTGCTGCGCACCGGCCCGCGCGGGTCCGGCCGGTTCGAGCGGATCAGCTGGGAGCAGGCGCTCGACACCATCCACGCGCGCGTCGCGGCCGTCATCGAGCGCTGGGGGCCGCAGGCGGTCATGCCGCTCAATTATGCCGGTCCGCACGGCATGCTGTCGTCGACAGCATGTCGCTGCGCTTCTTCCACAAGCTCGGCGCGACGCAGCTCTATCGCGGCTCGATGTGCGGCGTGGTGCGCAGCGAAGCCTGGGCGGGAACCTATGGTGCGGTGCCCGGCATCGGCCCGGAAGCGGCGGCCGAAGCCAAGCTCAACATCGTCTGGGGCAACAACGCCACGGTCACCAACCTGCACCTGGTGCGCAAGATCCGAGCGTCCAAGCGCCAGGGCGGCCGGCTGGTGGTGATCGATCCGCTGCGCACCAAGATCGCCGAGCAGGCGGACCTGCATCTGGCGCCGCGGCCGAGCACCGACGTGCTGCTGGGCTTCGCGCTCGCGGTCGAGCTCGAGCGGCTCGGCGCCCACGACCAGCGTTCATTGCCGAGCATGTGAGCGGCTACGACGAATTCATGAGCGCTGGCGCGCGCGTGGCCGGCGGAAAAGGCCGCCGAGGCCTGCGGCGTGCCGCGCGGCGGATATCCGCACTGCTTGCCTGCTGGATGGCGCGAAGCCGATCCGCTGGTGATCGCGCCCGGCAACGGGCTGGAGCGCGGCCGCAACGGCGGCAGCGGCATCCGCGCAGCGATCGCGCTGCCGGCGCTCATGGGCAAGCTCGGACCGGAGCAGCGGCATCGTGCTGGGCGCCGGCAATGCGTTCCCGAAGACGCCGGCCAAGCTGCACGCGGCCCGATCTCGTGCCGGCCGGCACCCGCACGCTCAACATCATGGACATCGGCCGCCATCTCGAGCGTGACGACATCGATCCGCCGCTGCGGGCGCTCTTCATCTACAATCACAATCCGATCGTCGTGCATCCCGACCAGAACCGCATGAAGCGCGGGCTCTGCGCGCGAGGACATCTTCCTCGTCGGCATCGAGATCGCCATGACCGAGAGCATGCAGCATTGCGACATCGTGCTGCCGGCCGCCACCCATTTCGAATGCGACGACCTCTATGCCGCCTATGGTCATCATTGGCTGCAGCGCGCCGAGGCGGTGATCCCGCCGGTTGGCGAGAGCGCTGCCGAACACCGAGATCTTCCGCCGGCTGGCGGCGCGCTTCGGCTTCGACGACCCGTGCTTCAAGGCGAGCGATCGCGAGCTGATGGACGACGCCGTCGATGCCGCCGCATCCGCGCATGCGCGGCGTCACGGCCGAGCGAGATTCCGACCCGCAAGGCGCTGCGCATGGCGTCGCCGGACGGCGCGGCCGCTGGCGCTGTTCGACAACGTCATGCCGGCGACGCCGTCGGGCAAGATCGAGCTTGCCTCGGATGTGCTCGCGGAGCGCTGGGGCGCAGCGGCGCGCCTGCCGGCCTTCCGGCCGCGCGACAAGCAGATTTCCGCTCGCGCTCGATCTCGCCGGCCTCCGACAAGCGCATCTCGTCGACCTTGCTCGGCGCCGGCGGCGGCGCCCGGGGAGACGCCGCCGCTTGCTGATGCACCCGCAGGATGCGCGGGCGCGCGGCCTCGAGGCGGCGCAAGGCGTGCGGGTGTGGAACGATCTCGGCGCGGTGATCCTGCCGCTGCGGATCACCGATGCGGTGCGCGCCCGGCGTGGTTGCATCGGAGAAGGGCGCATGGCTGGCGACCAGCCGCACCGGCCAGACCATCAGCGCGCTGGTCTCGGCCGATGATCGCGCCGATCTCGCGCGAAGGCGCCTGCTACAACGATACGGGCGTCGAGGTGGAGCGAGCGTAGCGCGAAGACAGCTCCGCTCATGGCCGGGCTTGATCCGGCCAATCTTCACAACATTCACAACAGAGGAATTCTCACGAAGCGGGATGGCTTGCCCGGGTCAAGCCCGGCAATGACGACCTACCGCCGGCGGAATTCTGCACGCGCGCGCAGGGGACATGGACAGCTCGGCGCGATCGGCAAGATCGAGAAATTCCGCCGCCCGCTCCGTCAACGAAGCGACAACCCAATGCTCGGTTGCCTTGCCGGCAAGGTGAAGGCATGTCTTGGCCTGGAGGCGAAAGTACCCCGGCCATGCAATGGAAGTCCTGCGTTTTGGTTCCTGTCTCATCGCGCACACCACTGTTTGATCTCGGCACCCTATCAGAAGGGTTTTGCGGCCAATGTGCTGTGCATCACAAAACTGGCGATTTCCGCGGCATCGTCGAGGCGCCGGCCATCAACGTCGGAGGGCTGGGTTGGTCTCATATCACTCCTTCGGGGGAACCGTGCGCAGATAGGCCACCATGGCGTCGAGGTCCTCGTCAGTCATGCGGGCATACCAGTCAAATCCCATCGGAGGCTTGAGCCGGCTGCCGTCCGCACGTACGCCTTGCGTTATGGCGCGCTTGATCTCGGCGTCGCTCCAGGCGCCAATGCCCTTCTCCCGGTGCGGGGTGATGTTGCGAGCGACCAACTCGCCCCACGGGCCGCGGAAGGTCGGGCCGCCTTTTCCGAGACCGCCGGCAAGGTCGCGAAGGCCGTTCACTACCGGCGTGTGGCACTCCATGCAGTGGCCGATGGTGACGAGATAAAAACCACGTTTGACCGGGTCGCGCAGGTCCGCTTCCGGCGGCGGCTGGTCGGCGCCGGCAGGCACATCCGGCGACGGCAGCGCCGTCTTATAGATCGGCGGCGGCACCTCCCTGTGCACCGGCGGGACGGAGCGCAGGTAAGCGACCACTGCGTCGAGATCGCCGGGCGTGAAAATCATATAGAAGGGATAAGGCATGATGGGTGCGAGCCGCGCGCCACTGGGACGCACGCCGTCTTGTATGGCGCGTCGCGTTTCCGCCGGGCTCCATTTGCCGATCCCGGTCTCGAGGTCCGGTGTGATGTTGGAGCCCTTGACCGTGTAAGCGGGTTCATCCCAGGTCTGCGGGCCGCCGGAATAGAGCTTGGCAGCATCGATGGCGCCGCCGGGTCCCCGCGGCGAATGGCAATTGCCACAGGTCAGAATGCCCTCGACGAGGTATCGCCCGCGCTCGATGGACCCCTGCGCCTGCGCAACCGACGAAGCGATGGAGCAGGCGAGAATCATCAATGTGCCTATGCTTGGCTTTCGCACGGGGACCCTCCTGTATTTCATGTTGGTGAGTTCAGAACGGACAGGGCTGGCTGCAGGACTACGGTCTCACCCCGGGTGTCTCGATCGCCATGCCGCGCGCGCGCCACATCAGATAAAGCTCGAGATCGACATATTCCGGCGCCCCGAGCGCATAAGGCTCGGCGCGCATGCCGACGACACAATTGCGCAGCCGGCGCTGCAATGATCCCAGCGTCTGCCATTCCAGCCGGTAGAGCGGATAGCCGCTGGCATGCCCTTGCGGGATCGGGGCGCCGGCGAGCTGCCTTCCCCAATTGTCGTCGTGGCACCGGCGCAGGAAAGATTGAGCTGGCCCTGACGCAGGTTGAACATGTCGCGGCCGGCCTGCGCGAAAGGCTTGAGGCGCTCGTCGGCCTTACAGCTCGATCGGCATGCCGCGCGATTGCATCCCGATATAGGCCGTGAGCGCGAGCAGGTCCTTGCTCTCGAACGGCAGGGGGGTGGCCTTCTGCTGTGTCCGCGCGGCAGATATTGATCCGCTGCTCGAGATCGACCGGGCGCGCCCGCGCGCCGTCGAAGGCGGGATAGCGCGCCGCCACGCCCTTCATGCTCGCGCGCGCGTCGCCATGGCAGTCGGCGCATGATTTCTCGGCTGCCCCCGCTTGCGCGGTCCACAGCGCCTCGCCGTCGAGCACCCACAGCATGGCGGGATTGGCCGTGTCGTCGTCCTGCATGGCGCGGGTATCGCCGCCCATGAAGTCATAGCCGGATCTGCGTTCGGAGAGCGGGATTTCGGCCGCCGATGGCGCCGCTGAGGCAACGTCGCAACGAGCGCAATGACGCCCCGATCGCGCGTCATTCGACCGTGATGTCGCGGTGATGCGGACTGGCGGAAAAGCCGTTGTCGCCGCTCCATTCGAACGTGATGGTTCCGCTCTCGGTCGCGATGGTGAAAAAAGCGAGGAACGGATTGGCGGCGATCGCCGGAAACAGCTCGGCGCGGAAGATTTCCTCTCCATTATATTTGCAGATGAAATCGGTGATGATGTCGCGCGGGAAAACCTTGCCCATGTTGTCGACGCGGAACCCGGTCTCCATCTGGTGCTGAGATCAGCGTCTTGATCTCGATGATCTCGCCGCGCTCGCGCCTTCAGCGGCACATTGACGAGGGTGCGCGCCATGCACAATGTCTCCGCGCAGGCTGGCAAGGTGACGATCACCTCGACGCTGTCGGTCCAGAACGAGCCGTCGCTGAGCTCGGCAATGGCGGTGACCCTCTGCGCTGTCTGCGAGGCGGATGCGGGTCGTGAGGCTCGCACGTCCGGAACGTGGTCCGAGCCGGAACGCCCGACACATTGGGCTGCGGATTGCTGCTCGTTGAAGACGTGGATGCGCCTTGACGTGATCGGTCGCGGTCATCGGGCTCTCGACCGAGACGGCGATCGATACCACGTTGCCGTTCTCGACCAGAGGAGGCAGATCGAGCTTCACCTTGCCCTTGTGCACGGGCGCTTCGCCAACGACGTTCCTGATCGCGCTGCGCATCGTCTCCGGCGTCGCGCTCGCGGGCCTCACTGTGAGCGACGGTACCAGATCCGAGGCGACAGCACCCATGCCCGCAAGCGCGGCCGCATCGGTCAGGAAGCGGCGACGTGTCGACAGGCGGATGGGAATGCGCGTCATGGCTTCGATCCGTCGCGCAGGGTGACGAGATAGGCGACCACGTCCTCGATCTGCTCCGCCGTCAGAATAGGCTTGTCGGCAAAGGCAGGAGCGACCCGCACGAGACCGTCCACACGATAGTATGGTGGCATTATCGTGTCGGGGTAGAGGCGGCCGGCATCGACGATGCGCAACCGCAATTGTCCCTCCGACCAGCGCGATCCCGCTCCCTTGAGGTCGGGCGCGAGCGTGCCCTGGAACTTCTCCTCCGGGTAGGGGCCGCTGTGACAGAGGAGGCAAAGTCCGACCTGGCCGATCGAGAACGATGCTGCGCCCGCGCTCCCCGTTACCCTTTGCGCCAGTGAGCGAATCCGGGATGGCATCCCCGACCACCCGATAGGAACGAAGCGTGTCCGCGGCCACCGTTGCCGGGGGAAACCTGCTATCACGGCAAGCACCCCAGAGAACGCCGCGACAGCGCGCTCAGCCGAACACTTCCTCGGTGATGGTCTTGAACCAGCCATTCGCGAACTTCGCTTCGAGCGCGCGTGTCGAGGTCGGCGCATCCGCCGGGCTCACCCCGCCGGAACCTTCCACCTCCTTGAGCTGTCCGTCAGCCGGCGCATAGACCCCGGCGACCGAGATGCCGTAGTCCGGCGCCAGCAGACTGTAGCAGGTGTTGATCAGCTTCGGCTGCTCAGGCTTGCCGCCGGCAAGCAGCTTCGCCACCGCGGCCGCGCAGACCTTGGCCTGGGCATTGGCGGTGAACGCGGATTTCGGCATCGCGCCCGCAATCGAGGCGTCGCCGACCACGTGGATATTGGCTTGCAGCTTCGATTCGAACGTCACCGGATCGATGGGACACCAGCCGGTGCGGTCGGCGACTCCGGCAACCTCCGCGATGCGCCCTGCCTTTTGCGGCGGGATCACGTTGGCGACGTCGGCCTTGTGGCTGCCGAAGTCGGTGACGAGGGTCATCGCACCGACATCGACGGATGCGACCTTGCCGCCCGACGACATCGAGACCCATTCGAGGTTCGGGTAAAGCTCCTTCCAGGCATTCTGGAACAGGCGCTGCTTCGAGAATGCATCCTTGGCATCGAGGATGATCAGCTTGGATCTCGGCTTGTTGGTCTTGAGATAGTAGGCGATCAGGCTCGCGCGCTCGTAGGGACCCGGCGGGCAGCGGAAGGGATTAGCGGGGGCCGCGATCACGACGGTGCCGCCGTCCGCCATGGCCTCGAGTTGCCGGCGCAGCAACAGCGTCTGCTCGCCCGCCTTCCACGCGTGCGGCATGCGCTCGGCAGCTGCTTCGGTGTAGCCGGGCAGACCGTCCCAGCGGATGTCGATGCCCGGCGCCAGTACCAGCCGATCGTAGGAAAGCCGGGCGCCGTTGCCGAGCGTCACCACCCGCGTCTGCGCGTCGACGCCCGAAGCCGGTGCGAGATTGATCGTGACCCCATCGCCGGCGAGCTTGTCGTAACCGAATTCCTGCGCCTTGAGATCGCGCAAACCCGCGATGACGGTGTTGCTCAGCGGGCAGGCGGTGAATGTCGGACTTGCCTCGATCAAGGTCACGCCGACGCGCGGATCGAGGCGCTTGAGGAAGCGGGCGCAGGTTGCCCCGGCAAAGCCGCCGCCGACGACCACCACCCGGCCACCAGCGCCTTGGCCGATGGCGGGTAACGGCAGCATTGCGACCGCAGCGCCTGCCGCGGCTCCCTTGAGAAAGTCGCGCCGGCGCCTGTTCATCCCGCTCGCATGTTTTGGAGCCATTTGCTTTCCAATCATGTGCCTTGGACCCATCTGCTTTGGACCCATGTCGTTTGGACCCATGTCTTTTGGCGTATGTCTTTTTGCAGCATGTGCCTTCGAAGCTTGGCGGCCACTTCCTACTCCTTTTGTGCACCGTACCAGGCGGCCATGGCCTTGATCTCGTCGTCGGAAAAGCCCTTGGCGATGCGGTCCATCACGGTCGGAGCGAGTTGCCCCGATTTGAAGGCTTGCATGGCTGCAACCAAATCGGCGGGGTTGCGGCCGGCAAGTCTCGTCACAGCGGTATCCACCCGGGGGTTGGCCGGATGACAGCCGGAGCAGGACGCCGCCCCCGGGGGAGCATCCGCCGCGCACGCCGGCGATTGTTGCGCGACCCACATCACAAGCAGCCCTGCCGCAGCCGCAATGCGTATCACTCTTCTCATGTGCGTCTCCGAGGTGGCGCCGATGCCGGCGCGTTTCGACTATCCGTTTCTCAGAGCGTGCTTTCGAAGCGGCAGCGAGCGAATGCGCTTGCCGGTCGCCGAGAAAATCGCATTACACAATGCCGGCGCGACGACCGCAACCGGGGGCTCGCCGACCCCGGTCCAGGCGCCGCCGCTCGGCACGATGAGGGTCTCGACTTTCGGCATCTGCGCGAGACGCAACATCGGATAGTCGTCAAAGTTCGACTGCTCGACGCGACCGTCGTTGATGCTGATCTCGCCGTGGATCGCGGCGGTCAGCGCAAAGACGGTCGCGCCCTCGACCTGCGATTGCACCGTCAGCGGGTTGACCACAAAACCGCAGTCGATGGCGGTGACCACGCGATGGACCCGCAGCTCATCGCGCACGGATGCTTCGATGACGGCTGCGGTGTAAGTGCCGTTGACCTCGTTGAGCGCAATGCCGCGATGAGAGCCGTCGTGCGGCGGCGTTTCCCAGCCCGCCTTCTCAGCCACGGCGTCGAGCACGGCGATGAATTTATCGGCGCGCGGATGGTGGCGCAGCAATTTTCGCCGATATTGATAGGGATCCTCGTTCGCCGCATGCGCCAGCTCGTCGATGAAGCATTCCTTGAAGAAGCAGTTTTGCGTGTGATTCACGCAGCGCCAGAAGCCCACGGGAACGTGCGTCCGCCGCACCGCGTAGTCCACGAGATAGTTCGGGACGTCGTAGGGCATGTCGTCGAGGAAGCCCTCCTGGAAATGCTTGTCGACATGACCCGGGGGCACCATTGCAAGGACCGAGGGACCGGTCAGGCGCACATGCCAGGCGATGGGCTCGCCGGCGGCGTCGAGGCCTGCCCGCATCCTGGCCATGGCCATGGGCCGGTAGAAATCATGGCGCATGTCCTCTTCACGCGTCCACAGCACCTTGACTGGCTGCGCCACGTGCTTGGCGATCGCAACCGCGACCGAGACGAAATCCTGCGTCAGGCCACGCCGGCCGAATCCGCAGCCGAGCATTGTCTTGTGAACGACCACATTGCCGGGCGCCACGCCGGCTGCCGCCGCGGCGGCTGTGAGCGCAGCTTCACCATTCTGCGTCGGGACCCAGATCTCGACGTGATTGCCGCGAACGTGAGCTGTTGCGTTCTGCGGCTCCATGGTGGCGTGAGCAAGGAACGGGACCTCGTATACGGCCTCGATCTGCCTGTCGATTTGGGCGAGCGCGGCGGCAACGTCGCCGTCCTTGCGTCCTACCCCGGCGCCGTCGGCGCGAAGGCCGGTGCGCAAATACTCCTTGATGCTCTCGCTCGTGACCTTGCCGTTTTCCCCCTCGTCCCAAGTGATGTCGAGAGCTTGCACGGCTTTCCTCGCGCGCCACCAATCGTCGGCAATGACTGCCACCGCGTCGTCGAGCGGCACCACCTTGCGCACGCCTTGCATGCCGGCGACCTTGGAATCATCGAGCGATCTCACCTTGCCTCCGAACACCGGAGAATGAACAAGGGCGGCATAGAGCATGTCGGGCAGGCGAACGTCGATGCCGTAGATCGGCTCGCCCCGCACCTTGGCGATGGCGCCCAACCGCTTGCGTGGGGTGCCGATGAGCGTCCACTCGCTGGGATCCTTGAGCTTGATCTGCTGGGGCAACGGTGCTCGCGCGGCGGCGGCGGCGATCTCGCCGAAACGGAGCGTGCGGCCGCTCGGCAGATGGGTGATGACGCTGTTGCGCGCGCGGCATTCCGAGGAATGCACATCCCATTGCGTGGCGGCTGCACCGATCAGCATCTCGCGCGCCACGGCGCCGGCCGTGCGCAGCGCCTGCTGCGAGTTGCGTACCGATCGGCTGGCGCCCGTCGACATGTCGCCCCACGCGCGCCGGCGTCTGACGTTTTCTTCCGGCGCGACATATTCCGCCCGCACCTTGTTCCAGTCGCATTCGAGCTCTTCCGCGACCAGCATGGGCAATGCGGTCAATACGCCCTGGCCCATCTCCGACTTGGCGACGCGAATGGTGATGGAATTGTCGTCCGCGACGACGATCCAGGCCGTAATTTCCGCTCCGGCATTAGACGCCCGTGCCGGTCGCGGACCGAAGGGGATTTTGAAACCGAGCGCAAGCGAGCCGCCCAGTGCAGCGACGCTGCCAAGCAGCGATCGTCGGCTGATCGGCGCGATGGGATTCATTGGATCAATTCTAAAGGAGAAATGGCAATTGCGCGAGGTGGGAAGGCGTCTGCGAACCGAGCCATGCCGCACCGCGCGCGCCTGGCGCAAGGTGGGCTTGAGCGACTTTGCGATGTGACCCGGCAAGCACCCGGAAATCACATATAACTGGCGTAACTCATGGCGGGCCTAGGTCGGCGTGCCAGTGTTGGGTCGCCGACACTCCTAATCTTTGACACTGCACAGGCGAGGAGATTGCGAATGACAACGAAGAAATACGAAACCGTGCTGATCGAGAGAGAGGAGGGTATCACCTGGCTGGTCATGAACCGGCCGGAGAAGCGCAACGCCATGAGTCCCCAGCTCCATCTCGAAATGGACGATGCCCTGGCCGAGCTCGCCGTCGATCCGCAGACGCAGGTTGTCGTGCTCACCGGCGCCGGCGAGGCCTTCTGCGCCGGCCAGGACATCAAGCTCTATTTCCGCGCCAACGACGACGCCCCGGCGGCGCGGGCGAAGGCGCGCCACGCCTCCAATCAGTGGCGCTGGCACCGGCTCTCGACCTTTCCGCAGCCGACCATCGCCATGGTCAACGGCTACTGCTTCGGCGGCGGCTTCACCCAGGTCTGCGCGTGCGATCTGGCGGTTGCTGCCGATGATGCGGTGTTCGGCCTCTCCGAAGTGAACTGGGGCATTCTGCCGGGCGGCATCGTGTCGTGGAATGTCGCGCAGACCCTGAACTTCCGCGACGGCATGTATTACGCGCTCACCGGCGATACCTTCGATGGCAGGAAGGCGAAAGAGATAGGCTTCGTCAATTTCTCGTTTCCGCAGGACAAGCTCAAGCAGGAGACCATCAAGCTCGCCCACAAGCTGATGGAGAAGTCCCCGGCCGTGCTGCGCTACACCAAGGAGGCGCTGCGCGCGGTGCGCTTCATGAACGAGCCGCAGGCGTCGGATTACCTCAATGCCAAGAGCGATGCCCTGCGCTTTGCCGACAAGGAAGACAGCCGCGGCCAGGGCATGAAGCAGTTCCTGGACGACAAGACCTATCGTCCGGGCTTCGGCGCATTCAAGCGCGCGAAGGGAAAGCGCGCGTAGGGCGCATGCAGCACGATCCCGAAAAAGCCTGCCCGGACTTGATCCGGGGTGGATACCGGTTTTCGGAAAAGATCATGCTCAAACAAAGAATTAGAGCGGGATGGTGATTCGAAGAAAAATCATCCCGCTCTAGCGGATTGGCGCCAGCGTAATCCGCCCGCGTGGCCGCGCGTCAGTTGCTCCGAGGAAAGAAGGGGCCAGGCAGCGGCGAATTGTGCCAGCCCACGCGTCCGCCGGTATTGGTGACCACGTCCATCGCGGTATGGGTCGGCGGAAAGGCATAGTCGAGGAATTTGCGCTCGCCGGGCAGCACTTCGGTCCCGGCGTCGAGGAACGAACGCGGAACGACGACGACCCGCGAACGCGGGCGTTTCGCGCTGACGACACGCGAGGCCGCCATGGCGTTCTGCACTTTCCTGACCTCCGCGGGCACGGCAGGGGCTTGCGAAGCGGCCGGCGAAGGGGCTTGCGACGCGGGCGGCGAAGGGGCTTGCGACGCGGGCGGCGAAGTGACTTGCGAAGGGGGTGGCGAAGGGGTTTGCGCGGGGGGTGGCGAAGGCGTTTGCGTGGGGGCTGGGGTTTGCGCAGGAGGTGGCGAAGCGGGTGGCGTCGGCGTCTCCTCGACCGGGTAACGCTCATTGAACGTGGCGGCGAGCTTGTTTCCCCCCTGAGCGAAGGCGCCCAGCGGAGCGACAAGGATCAGCGCAAGCGCCGTGGCCGCCAGGATGCGGTGATAGCGAAAGCCACTGTGTGCGTACATGATGCCCCCTCGCCACCGCGTGCTCGGCACAATCCGACTGCCGGCGGTGGCTCCCAGCACATTTGTCGCATGGGCGGGTAGATTGGTTCAAAACGCGCGGGCGCAGGGTTAACAAAGTCCCCCTTCCGGCTGCCCGCCTCTGCTCACCTGGCCGCTCCTTCGCCCACCACCACAAACGGGGCCCAATAGGCGGGATAGGCGTTGCGCGGATCGGAGGGGTCGTCGATGGTGGCGAGCATGGCGCGGCGCAGCGCCTCGGCGCGGCCGAGCTGCGGGTCGGCTTGGAGGTTGTCGAAGGTGGCGGTGGTGAGCCGGGTCGCGGCGTTTGTCTCCACCGCCCAGTGTGAGACCAGGAGGGCTCGCGCGCCGGCATAGAAGAAAGCGCGGGCAAGCCCTGATAATGCTTCGGCGCCGGGCTTCTCGCCGGCAATGGTGTTGCAGGCGGAGAGCACGACCCAGTCCGCGTTGAGCTTGAGCTGCGCCACTTCGCTCGCGGTGAGAAGCCCGTCATCGAGATCGCTCGGCTGCGCGGGGACGGTGAGCGCAAGCGCGGGCTCGGCCAGACCCTTGATGTCGCCTGCAACGAGACCATGGGTGGCAAAGTAGACCACGCGATAGTCTGCAAGCGGGCCCCGCTTGACGCTCGCCTCGCTTGCCTCCCTGCGCAGCTTGATGTCGCTTGTGGGCGCGCCGAGGTTGCGTGCCACCGCCTTGAGCTCGTCGGCGGTGTCGGCGAGCCGGGGCAGCGACTGGGCCAGCCTGCTGCGGTCGACGCCGGCGCCTTGCCAGTAGTCGGTGTAGGAACGTGTGACGAGCGCGCGCGCCTGTGCCATGCGCTGCGATGCTGGAGGCTCGGTTTCGGGACCGAAGACGGGATCGCCGAAGCCGATCATCGGCTTGGCACCTACGTCCTTGCGCGTGAGCGCGCGCAGTGCCTTGAGGCTCGCCACCGACGGGAGCACGCTCACGGTATGGCGTCGCAGCAGCCAGGCGGCGTCACGATAGACCGCGAGATCGCGCGGCGCATGCACCGGCGGCACGGCGATGGAGGGCTTCTCCGTGACGAGGAGATGGAAGGGCAGCGCCGTGAGCGCGCCCGCGGGCACCACGATGAGATGGCGCTTGTCGCGCATCAGCGCCTCGACCGGCCCAAGAAGCGCGGCATAAAGCTCACGCGCCAGGCCGAGATCGAACAGCTCGCGCCGGTTCTCCGCCATTGCCGCGCAGTCCGCGCGCGACAGACCGCGCTTGTCCGCCTCGGCCTGCGTGCATTCCGTTCGTTCCAATCCACGGCGGAGCGCGTCCACGTCGAGCCCGCGCCGGAACGCCGCCACCTTCTGCGCCAGCGCATCCGCCCCGAGCGGAATTGCTCTCCACTCGAACCCTTCCCGCGTCAGCGCAAAGACATAGCTCTCCTTGTCAGCGGCGAGCCACGACACCAGCGCCTCGTCGGCCCCGAGCAGGGCCTGCACTGCGTTGACCGACAACGGGTTGGGATTGGACAGCGCGGCGTAATCCGGAAACTCGCGCGCAAGCCGCGCGTCGATGACCGCGAGCTTGCCGTCCAGGCTGCTCAACTCGCGCCGGAGCTCCGACGCAAGCGAGCCATCTCCGGCGCCAACGGCGGCATCCAGCCGCTGATCCGCCAGATGCCATTGGCGCGCCAAATCCTGGCGCTCGCGCACGGCCTGGGCAAGCGCGCCCTCGCCTTTGGCCTGTCGCGCCGCCATCTGCGCGAGCGCCGCGGCGGTCGAGGAGTGAACCGCCCGTTGCGTCATCTCGAACCCCTCGCCTGCGAGCGCGGCCTCGGGTTCGATGCCCTGCCGCGCGGCGGCGGAGAGGATTGCAACGTGACGGCGGAAATACCCGGCGCGTTGCTCGATCAGCCCGCGAGCGCCGCCGCCCTTCTGTCGCACACCTGCCGTCTCGAACTGCGCGTGCGCAATGACTGTGGCTGAGGCTTTGCGTGCGTAAGCGAGGGCGTCAGCGTACCTGCCCTGCATCTCGTATACCTCGGAGAGATTGCCGAAAATTCCGGCCACGTCGGGATGGTCGTTGCCGAGCTTCTCCTTGATCGCAAGCGCGCGCCTGTTGTGCGCCTCCGCATCAGCAAGCCTGCCCTGCGTCTTGCACAGGTTGGCCAGGATCCGAAGCGAAACGGCAACATCAGGGTGGTCCTTGCCAAGCTTGTTCTCCCAGATCGTCAGCGCCCGTTTGTTGAGCGCCTCTGCCTCGGCGTGCTTGCCTTGATCGCTATAAATGTTCGCCAGGTTGTCAAGCGCTGCCGCCACGCTGGGGTGATCTCCGCCGAAGTTCTCTTCGTAGATTGCGCGCGCGCGCTCGATGCGCGCCTCCGCGTCGGCGTACCTGCCTTGCTCAGCGTAGACGCTTGCGAGATTTAGGAGAGACATCGCCACATCGGGGTGCGTCTTGCCAACTCTCTCCTCGAGAACGGACAACGCGCGCTTGAAGTAGGTCTCCGCCTCCGGGTACTTGCCCTGATCCGAGTACACCAGCGCCAGGCCGGCAAGGTTCAACGCGACGTGCGGGTGATCCTTGCCAAGCTTCTTCTCCCGGATAGCCAGCGCACGCTTGAAATGCGCCTCCGCCTCCGCGTACTTGCCCTGGTTCTGGTACGCGTTCGCCAGGTTGTGGAGATCGGTCGCAAACTCGCGGTTGTCCTTTCTGTTCTCGTCCAGCGCAAGTGCGCGACTTCCGTACGCGACAGCCTCGGCGTACCTGCCCTGCACATTGTACAACATGCCCAGATTGCCGAGGGCGAGCGCCACGGCAGCATAAATCTCTGCCGAGCTTCTTCTCAAAGATCGCCAGCGCATGCTTGAAGTACGCCTCCGCCTCGGCATGCCTTCCCTGTTTTTGGTACCCCAGAGCCAGGTTATTAAAAGCTTCGCCTACATCCGGGTGGTCCTTGCCGAGCATCTCCTCCCTGATCATGAGTGCGCGCTTGTTGAGGGACTCCGCCTCCCCGTAGCTCGCCTGCTCCAGATATACACTGGCCAGTCTTCCGAGAGCGGCCGCGTAGTTTACGTGATTTGTCCCGAACCGCGCCTTTGTCATCGTTTCGAGCCTCTGCGCTTCGATCAGAGCCGCGGAATAGTTGCCCGCCGTTAAAAGCTCGTCAACTCGCCGCATGATCACATTCAGATCCCCGATCTGCTGCGCGGCGACAGGCGCAATCGCGATGAGCAAGATAGGCAATATCGTGGCTGACACGACGCCGAGACAGCGCAGGATCACGGCGCGAGCGGAGGCTCTTGCAGGACGCATTTCGAGGTGCCTCATCGAGACAGAGCTTGCCACAAAGTCGAATGGACGCGAAATGCACGGGCGCCAAACGATTTGGGAGCGCCGAGACCGATCACGCCCGTGCGTTGCACCGGCTCTTTTGCCTCATCCATCTCCACCCGGGGATAAATTCGTTGCTCGAGCTCTCATCTGCGCCCGCCGTGCTCGCGTTTCGCCGTGATCGACTGCCCACGATCCGCCGGTTCTCGTCACGACGACCCCATATTCGCACTCCGCTTGCTGCGCCGACACCATGCCGTCGCGCAGATCGGCGAGCACGCGCTCGGGATCGCGCGCAAGCGGGTCGCCGTAGCCGCCGCCGCCGGGACGTATCGAGGCGGAACACATCGTCCGCGCGCAAGGGATAGTCGGCATAGCGCGTCGGCAGACGCGTTTCCCGCGCGCTGCCGGGATTGACCAGGATATCGCCGGTGCGTCCCTGTGCCCGCCGGCGCAGCCATTCGGCGCCATGACGTGACTTGCATCGAGCGGATGGAGAAGCGCGCGTCGGCGAGATTGAGATAGTCGCGCCGGATGCCCAGCCCGCCGCGGAATTCTCCGGCGCCGCCGGAATCCGCGATCAGCTCGAAACGCATGACGCGGGTGGGAAATTCGCTCTCGATGATCTCGATCGGCGCGATCTTGGCGTTGCTCTGATTGACGGTGATGCCCGACATGCCGTCCTTGCTCGCGCGCCCGCCGGCGCCGCCGCCAATGATCTCGTACTGCACATAGGCCTTGCCGCTCGTTGTGTTGCGGCCGCCGAGGATGATCGAGCGGCTGCCGCTGCCATCGGCTCGCGTCTTGGCCGGTACGATGTGGCTCATGGCGTCGAAGATGGCGTCGACCAGCGCATGAACGGTCGGGTTGTAGGTGTTCACCGGAGCGGGGAAGCGCGGGTTGAGAACGCTCCCTTCACGCGCCGTCATGACAAACCCGCGCATGAGGCCGCTCGATACGTACATCTCGGGATCGATGAGCGAGATCAGCGCGTAGGCGCAGGCGGCCGCGACCAGCGGCGGGCGGATATTGGCGGGCCCCTTGGTCTGATCGGCCGAGCCGCTGAAATCGAAATGGAGCGCGTCGCCGCGCTTCTCGACCACGACGTGAATGCGCACCGGCTTCTCCAGATCGACGCCGTCGTCGTCGACGAAGCGTTCCGCTTCGAACCGTCCGTCGCCCCATTCGGCGATCGCTGCCTTGAGCTTTCGTTCCGACAGTTCCAGCAGCCGTCGCAGCAGGCGCGTATTCTGTCCTCGCCGAACTTGTCGATGAGCTCGCCCACTCGCTGCTCGCCGAGCCGGTCGGCGCCGAGCTGACCGCGGATGTCTCCGAGCACGAGCTCCGGCGTGCGGCTGTTGGCGGCGATGATCCGCTCGATGTCGGCATTCGTCCGATAGCTGCGCTGATAGCGCACGGCCGGCAGGTGCAGGCCCTCGTTGAATATCTCCCGCGCCTGGCCCGAGCAGGAGCCCGGCACCGGACCGCCGATGTCGCTCTTGTGCGCGATCGAGCCGCAGAAGCCGAACAGCTCGCCGCCGACGAAGCCGGCGTGATGACGGCCATGTCCGGCGCGTGCGGGCTGCCGCCTTGGTAGGGATGGTTGATCAGGAAGGCGTCGCCGTGCGCCATGTCGCCGCCGAAGACCTCGATCACCGCGGCGGTGCAGGCCGGAAACGCGCCGATGTGCAGCGGCAGCACGACGTGCTGCGCGATCACCTCGCCGCTGCGCGTCCATGAGGGCGCAGGAGGCGTCCTGCGACTCGCGCACGATGGTGGAGAAGCCGGTGCGGAACAGCGAGTTCTGCATCTCCTGCACGATGCCGGCGAGGCTCGCCTTGACCACTTCGAGGTCAATTGGGTCGATGGGCGGTCTCGGAGCCCGCATCGGAGCGTCATGCGGCACCCGGTTCGCTTCCGCTTCATCCGGCTACGTCTGCCCCTCCGGCGCGTCACGATGACGTTTTTCCACTCGTCCACGCGCGCGACCTGGCCGGGACAGATCGACGGTGGTGCAGTCGAGCTGATCGAGGATCGCGGGTCCCTCGATGCGCAGCCCGACGTCGAGCCGCTCGCGCTGATAGACCGGGCAATCGAGCGTCGCGCCATCGAAACGCACGCTCCGCGTCGCGCGCCGCGCATCGGCGAGGCGCGACCCGGCCGGCCTGAATTTCGGCAATTGCACCGGCGGCACAAGACCGATCCCGCGCACGCGGTAGGAGACGATCTCGACCGGCTCCTCGCGGCGCGGTGTGGCCGAACATCTGCTTGTGGCTGTCGTCGAACGTCGCGGCGCAGCTGCTGCAAGGTCGCCGGCCGCGATCGGCGTCGCGCGGCAGGGCATCGTGATCTCGTAGCCCTGTCCGGCGTAGCGCATGTCGAGCGCGCGCTCGATGCGGATCTGATCGGCGCGCAAAGTCTCGGCGCTGCAGATCGCCTCGCGCCTGCCCTGCGAGCTCGTCGAACATGTCGTTCGACGTCGTGCGGGCTCGAGCTTCGCGCAGCGGCGTCAGCTGCGAGCGGATGTAGTCGTGCTTCACGTCCGACATGAGCAGGCCCATGGCCGAGATAGACGCCGGGATAGAGCGGCACGACGACGCCGGCCATGCCGAGGTCGCGCGCGATCGCGGCCGGCGTGCAGCGGGCCGGCGCCGCCGAACGCGAGCAGCATGAAGTCGCGGAGGTCGTGGCCGCGCATGGTGGAGATGGCCTTGATCGCCTCCTCCATCTTCACGTCGATGATGCGGACGATGCCTTCGGCGGCGTCCGCGAAGCCGAGGCCGAGCGCTCGCGCGACCTGCGTCTCGACGCGCCAGGCGGCCTGCCGGCATCGAGCTTCATCTTGCCGCCGAGGAAATTGTCCTCGCCGAGATAGCCGAGCACGAGATTGCAGTCGGTGATGGTGGGCTCGTCGCCGCCGCGGCCATAGCAGGCCGGCCCGGGCACGGCGCCCGCGCTCTGCGGCCCGACTTGGAGCAGGCCGAAGCGGTCGACGCGCGGCGAGGGTGCCGCCGCCCGCGCTGACCGTGTTGATGTCGATCATCGGACGCGCGATGTCGCGGCCTTCGATCTTGCCGCGGCTCGTGACCGAGCGGCTCGCCGTCCTTGATCAGCGCGACGTCGCAGGACGTGCCGCCCATGTCGAAGGTGATGAGGTTCTCGATCCCGTCGTCCGGCAGGCGCACGCTCGCGGTGACGCCGCCGGCCGGGCCCGAGAGCACGGTCGTGACGGCCGCTTCGCGCGCGCGGCGAACGTCGCCATGCCGCCGTTCGACTGCATGATGTATTTCTGCCGCGTCTTCGACCCGGCCGCGGCCGAGACGCTGATCGAGATGGGCGATGTAGCGCGCGAGGATCGGCTGCGAGATAGGCGTTGATGACGGTCGTGCGAGCCGGTAGTACTCGCGGATCTGCGGCAGGACCTCGCGAGGAGAGCGAGACGCTGCAGCTCGGGCATCTCCTCGAGCGATGATCTCGCGCACCCGCTCCTCATGCTCGGGATGCAGGAACGAGAACAGCAGGCACACCGCGACCGACTCGATGCCCTGTGCCGCGAGCTCGCGCACGGTGGCGCGCAACGCCGTCTCGTCGAGCGCGCGCAGCACGTTGCCGCGGAAATCGACGCGCTCCTTCACCTCGCCGGTCCGGCTTGGCGGCACGAGCAGCGGCGGCTTGTCGTAGAGGACATCGAAGATGGCCGCACCATAGGGCCGCGCCTGCTCGCCGACGGGATAGATGCCGCGGAAACCTTCCGTCACCAGGAGGCCGGTCGTGACGCCCTTGCCTTCCAGCAGCGCGTTGGTCCCGACGGTCGTGCCGTGGCAGAAATAACCGATGTCGGAGGCCCGCACGCCCTGCGCAAGCAGCCTCTCGATGCCGGCCAGGATGGCGCGCGAGGGATCGTCCGGCGTCGAGGCAAGCTTGGCGATCGGATAGCTCGCCGCTTTCCTCGTTGAGATAGACGAAATCCGAGAACGTGCCGCCGGTATCGACCGTGACGCGGTAGGAAGACATGCGCTTGACAGGATTTCCCGGAAAAGAAAATAAGCGGCGAACGCTGTTGTAGGTGGCTGCAACCGATATCACACTGTGCAAGCAGCAAAGAGGGGGGGGTGGAGATGGCAGAGCCGAGCATGACCAAGCAACAATCGGAAAGCCCGGCCAGCGTGCCGCGCATGACGGCGGCTGCGCTCGCCGCCTTTGCGCGGCGCGTCCTCGAAGCTGCCGGGCTTTCTGCCGCCGATGCCGAGCAAGTCGCCGACCTGATGGTGGAAGCCGATCTGCGCGGCAGCGACACCCACGGCGTGATCCGTCTGCCGCTTTATGTGCGGCGCCTCAAGGCAGGCGGCATCAACGTGCGGCCGCACATCCGCCTCGTGCAGGAGAAGCCTGCGGCTGCATTGGTCGATGGCGACAACGGCATGGGCCATCTCGTCATGCGCTTTGCCGCCGAGACCGCGATCGCGAAGGCGAAACAATCCGGCGCGGCCTGGGTCGGCGCGCGCATGAGCAATCATGCGGGGCCCGCCGCCCTCTACGCCATGATGCCGCTCGCCCACGACATGGTCGGTATCTATCTCGCGGTCGGCAGCAACAATCATTTGCCTCCGTGGGGCGCGCGGGAGAACCTGCTCGGCACCAATCCGATCGCGATTGCCATCCCGGCGCGGGAGGAGCCGCCGGTCGTGCTCGACATGGCGCCGACGGTGGCTGCCTTCGGCAAGGTGCGTCTCAAGGCGCAGCGCGGCGAGGAGATGCCGGTCGGCTGGATGATCGGTCGCGACGGCAAGCCGCTCACCGATCCCAAGCGCGCCGATGACGGCCTGCTGGTCCCGATCGGCGATTACAAGGGCTACGGTTTGAGCCTGATCATCGGGCTGCTCGCCGGGGCTCTCAATGCGGCGGCGTTCGGGCGAGACGTCATCGATTTCGTCAAGGAACCAGGCAAGCCGACAAACACCGGCCATGCCATTGTCGCGCTCTCGATCGAAGCCTTCGCGCCGGCGGAGCAATTCAAGCGCCAGATCGATGTCGCAATTCGCGCCATGCGCGGCGCAGAACGGCTTCCTGGCGTAGAGCGCATCTGGCTACCCGGCGAGCAGAGCCATCTCAAGCGCATCGACCGCGGCAAGAACGGCGTCCCCATGCCCAAGCCGTTGCGCGAGGCCCTCGACGCAACGGCACGCGATCTTGGCATCGAGCCACTGTCTTGATCTGCCACAAACCAGCACACCGCCGGATGCGGCCGTGAACTCTCATCGCGATGCGATCGGCCTTCTCGGTCTCGGCCTTCTGGGCGAGGCGCTGGCGCGCCGCCTGCTCGATGCCGGATTCGAGGTCATGGGATTCGACCTCGATCCCGGCAAGACCGCCAGCCTGGCGGAGCTCGGCGGTCGTCCTGCAAATTCGGTCGCCGCTGTTGCCGAGAGTTGCCAGCCCATCGTGCTGGCGGTGTTCAGCACCGACCAGGTCGAGGCGATCGTTGAACGCCAGCTGCTCCCGGTGGTCGGCGAACGCTCCGGGCGGATCGTGCTCTGTGCGAGCACCTGCGATCCCGATCGCATCGCCTCGCTCGGCGAACGGGTCGCAGCGCGCGGTCTGCGACTGTTGGAGACGCCGGTCTCCGGCTCCAGCGGTCAGGTGAGCCGCGGTGAAGGCGTGGGCCTTGTCGGCGGCGGCCTCGACGTCCTCTCCGCGGCGGAGCCGGTCGTGCGCGCCATGTTTCCAACCTATTTCCACATCGGCAAGCTCGGCGACGGCGGACGTGCCAAGCTTGCGGTCAATCTCATTCTCGGGCTCAATCGGCTGGCGCTCGCCGAGGGCCTGGTTTTCGCCGAGCGGCTTGGGCTCGATCCCGCGGGCTTTCTCGAATTGGCCCGCGGCTGCGCCTCCTATTCGCAAGTCATGGACATCAAGGGCGCCAAGATGGTGGGCGGCGACTTCGCCCCCGAGGGCCGCGTCACCCAGCACCTCAAGGACGTGCACCTCATGCTGGAACAGGCCGCTCGGGTGAAGCAGAAGCTTCCGCTGCTGGCGATCCATGCCGACGTGCTGGACGCCTGTGTGCGGCATGGGGAGGGAGATCGGGACAACAGCATCGTGATCGAGGAAATCAGGCGGCGCCGGTGAGCCGCCGCCGCAATAGAATGAAATTTCAGGGAGGAAGCTGCATGATTCCCAGGCCATGCATCCTGTTGATCGCGGCTGTCGGCGCCGGTCTCGCCGTCGGCCCTGCGAATGCTCAGCAGAAAATCACTTATGTGGTGGTCAACAATCTATTCAGCAGCCCCGCCTATGTGGCAGCGGAGAATGGCTATTGGGCAAAGCAGGGCCTTGACGTCGCCGTCAAGCTCACCTCGAGCGGGCGCGCGGTGGTGCAGGCGGTGCAGGCAGGCGATGCCCAGTTCGGGCATGCCGCGCTCTCGACCACGACGGCATCGGCGCGGGCGAGCGGCAACATGCTCAAGGGCGTCATCGCCTATTACAACGCCGCCGACTACATCGCGAAGGCGGGTGGACGCGCCATCATCGGCCGCAAGGATCGCGGCATCGACGCCGGCAATCCGAAGTCGATGGAAGGAAAGAAGATCGCTCACCTCACCGGCTCGACCAACGAGGTCTACCTGCGTGAGTGGTTCCGCAAGAACAACCTCGACATTTCGAAATCGCAGCTCGTGAGCGTGCCGGTGGAGAACATGCCCATCACCATTGCGCAAGGGCTGGTCGATGCAATCGCGCCGTGGGAACCTTACCAGTCGCAGGCGATCCGGGAGCTCGGATCGAATGCCGTGGTCGTAAGCCGGGGCGCCGAAGGCCTGGTGGCGGATGCGATCGGCGCCGTCGCGCACGAGGATTGGATCAGGAAGAACTACGATTTCATCGAGAAATTCGCCACCGGCCTCGCCGAGGCGACACTCTTCGTGCGCAAAAATCCGAAGGACTCGGCGGAGATCGCCACGCGCTTTCTCGATGGCCTCAATGTAGCCGACGGCGCCGAGGGACTGAGATGGCTCGACTGGGATCCGCGCGTTTCGATCTGTACGCTCGAAGGGTTGGTGTGGACCGGCAATGAAATGATCAGGACCGGGCTGATCAAGAAGGACAAGCCGTTCGAAGCGATAGATTTCTATGATGATACCGTGTTCAAGCGCATTGTCGCCAAACACCCGGAATTCTATGCCGATCTGCCGCCGCTGCCGAAGACGACCGCGCAGTGCAAGGGCCCATTGGGTTGACGCGGGATTTCCGGTTCTGAGGCGGCTTAACGCAGGGGCGGGTTTCAAACCCGCCCCTGCCCGCCCTAGGGAGCGGTTGCTGCTCAATGACGACCTCCGACAAGATCGTGGTCTCAGGCTTTCGGCATTTTTTCGACACCGCCGATGGACCGGTGCAGGCGACCGACTATGTCGATCTCTCCATCCGTGCCGGCGAGTTCGTCGTCCTGGTGGGCCCGAGCGGGTGCGGCAAGACAACCCTGCTCAAGGCGATCGCAGGGTTCATTCGCCCAAGCGAGGGCACCATCGAATGCGACGGCAAGCCGGTGCGCGGGCCCGGACGCGAACGTGGCGTCGTATTTCAGGAGCTCGCGATCCTGCCGTGGCGCACGGTTCGGAGAAACATCGGCCACGGCCTCGAAATCATCGGAATGCCGCGTGCCGAGCGCGAGCAGCGGGTGCAGCGTCTCATCGACTTGACCGGGCTCACCGGTTTCGAGCATCGCTACCCGCACGAGCTTTCCGGCGGGATGCGCCAACGCGTCGCAGTCGCGCGCACCTGGGCGGCCGATCCCGACGTAATCCTGATGGATGAGCCGTTCGCAGCCGTGGATGCCATGACCCGGCTCACGCTGCAGGAGGAGCTGGCGCGGCTCTGCGCGGCGACGAGAAAGACCGTGTTCTTCATCACTCACAGCGTGGACGAGGCGGTGTTTCTCGGCGACCGCGTCCTGGTGATGACCCGCCGGCCCGGACGCATCAAGCGGGAGATCGCCGTCGCGCGGCGCGATGACGGCGGCCGCAACTGGGAAACATTCAAGGCCCGCGCCGACATGCAGGAGATCGTCGAGCAGGTGCTCCTGCTGGTACGGGAAGAAAGAGGAGCCAGCGCTGCCACCGGACAAGTGCTCGAAGTGGCGCAGGCCGGCGCATGACCAGGACAACTGCATCCGCGGTCCGGCTCGTGCCGCCCTATTCGGGTCTCGCTGTTGCGTTGAAGGGCGTGCGTGATCTCAAGATACTGCTGCCCTTTGCTCTTCTCATCGCGATCTGGTGGGCGGTCAAGGCGAGCGGCGACTTTTCCGACAGCGTTCTCGTCTCTCCGTTGCAGGCCTGGCACGCCTTCGTTCATCTCGCCAGCCACGGCGTATTGGCGGAATATGCCAGCACCAGCCTCACCATGATCGGGATCGCTGCAGTGATCTCCCTGCTGATCGGGATGCCGACCGGTTTTGCGGTCGGCACCAATCGCTACGCGGCGCACGCGCTGGAAGGGTTCTTGCGTTTCTTGCAGAGCATTTCCGGCATCGCCTGGCTGCCGCTTGCCATCATCTGGTTCGGCTTCAGCCATATCACCACGCTGGTGATCGTGATCTATTCGCTGATCGTTCCCATCATCTTCAACACCATGATCGGAGTGCGCGCCATTCCCGAAAACTATTCGCTCGCGCTGCGCTCGCTGGGCGCGGGCCGGATGCGCCTCGTCTGCGATGTCTATCTGCCCGGCGCGCTGCCGAGCATCGTCGTCGGATTGCGGCTCGGCATGGGCTACGGCTGGCGCGCGCTCATTGCCGCCGAGATGCTGGTGCGCCAAGGCGGCCTTGGCGACCTCATTTTCGGTGCCCGCACGTTCGGGCAAATCGACCGCATCATCGTCGGAATGATCGTGATCGGCGCTCTCTACATAATTGTCGACCGCTTGATCGTGGCGCCGATCGAGAACATCACCGTGGCGCGCTGGGGAATGCTCAGGCGATGAGAGTGCAGGCAACCATGCCTTCCAGTGCCGCGCACGGCGCGGCAAGCGAAATCAGTTGGCGCATGTTGCCTGCGCTCCCGTTCGCTGTGGTGCTGATCGCCTGGATGGCGGGCGGGGCGATCTTCCATCCCAACAAGGCGACGTTGCCGCCGGTCACCGACGTCATCGAAGTGGTGTGGACGCGCCTCGAGGACGGCGAGCTTCTCAAGCACGTTCTGGCAAGCCTGTGGCGACTCTTTCTTGGCGCCGCGCTCGGCATCGTCACCGGCGTCATCAGCGGCTTCATCGCAGGGCTCTATCGCAACGTGTCCGAATTCCTCAATCCGCTGGTGGTGTTCTTCAATGCCATTTCCGGCATCGTCTGGCTGCCGCTGATGATCGGTTGGCTCGGCATCGGCACCGCGCTCGCCGTGTTCCTGATCTGGAATACGGTCTTCTTCATCGCGTTTCAGAATACCGTGCTCGGGGTGCAGCTCGTTCCCGAGGTTTTCGAGCAGGGCGTCCGCGCGCTCGGCGGCAACCGGATCGAGACCGTCCGCAGCGTGATTCTTCCAGGCGCGCTGCCCTACATCCTCACCGGTATCCGCTCCGGGCTCGGCTTCGGCTGGCGCGCTTTGATCGCGGCAGAGCTCGTCGGCACCCCCGATGGTCTCGGCCAGATGATTTTCGCCGCCGCCGAATACCACCGCTCGGACATCATCATTGCCGGCTGCCTGATCATCGGTACCATCGCCATAGCCATGGACCGCTGGCTGCTGCTGCCGATCGAGCGCCGCACCATCGAGCGCTGGGGACTGGTGATCGATGCCACCAAGGAGCAGCCGTGAGCGCGTCCGCGCAAACGCTGCCGCGCGCGGGCCGCCGTTCGCGGCATTTGCTGCTGGGGCCCGAGGGACGCAAGCTTGTTGCCGGCGTCGTCTTGATCGCTGCGGTTCTGTTCGGCCAGGAACTCTATGGCTGGGCCACCGCCACGCGTCGGCTCGATCCGTCGCTTCGCAACGCCGTTGCTCCCAGCAACGTCATCGTAGTCCTGGACTTCATGCCGGACCGCTTTCACAGCGAGCGGATCAGGGACTATGGCCTGTTTGCCGGACGCGACGGGGCGCTCAACCGCATGCGGCTGCGCAACGTCGGTCCGGAGAATTTGCGCCGCCTTGCCAGGATTCCCTGGGTCGGGCGCATCGAGCCGATGAAATAACGGCGGAGGCAACATGAGCGACGGAGAAGTGCGTTACGTCCGCGACGGAAGGATTGCCACGGTGATTTTCGACCGGCCGGAGGCCCGCAACGCCATGACCTGGCGGATGTACGAGCAGCTCGCGGAAATTTGCGCGCGCATGCAGGGCGAGGACGGCCTGCGCGCCGCGGTGTTCCGCGGTGCCGGCGGCAAGGCCTTCATTGCCGGAACCGACATCGCGCAATTCCAGGCTTTCCGTAGCGGCGAGGACGGCATCGCCTATGAGCAGAAGATGACCGCCCACCTCGATGCCATCGAGGCGTTGCCGATGCCGACGCTGGCGGTGATCGAGGGTTTTGCCATCGGAGGCGGCCTCGCGATCGCGGCCGCCTGTGACCTTCGCATCGCCACGCCCGGCTCGCGCTTCGGCGTTCCGATCGCGCGCACGCTCGGCAACTGTCTCTCCATTGCGAATTATGCACGCCTCGTTGCCGGCTTCGGCGTGTCGCGGGCCAAGCGCATGCTGCTGTTGGCGGAAAATTTTTCGGCCCAGGAGGCGCTGGCGTGCGGCTTCCTGAGCGAGATCGTCGAAGCTTCCGAGGTCGAGCGCCGCGTCGGCGAGCTCACCGATCGCCTCGCGCAGCACGCGCCCATCACCATGCGCGTGAGCAAGGAGGCGATCCGGCGCCTGCTGCATGCCGACTTGCCCGCCGGCGACGATCTCTCGCGCGCATGTTATGCTAGCGAGGATTTTCGCATCGGGATGAAAGCATTCGTCGACAAGCGCGAGCCGCAATGGACGGGCAAATAGGAGCAAGCTGAATGGTCCCTTTGCATAAGCAGACCGTCACTGTGGTGCGACAAAGCAAGGTCGGCGTCGACATCACCTACGAGCCGCCGCTGCGGGTCGGCTTCGGCATCAGCGACAAGACCGTAGATGCCGCCAATGCGGTGATGGGACGCACCGTGCTCGTTCCCGGCGCGGGGCCGAATCCGACGCATTACCACTCCAACAACGATGTCTGCTGGTACATCACGTCCGGCAGGATCAGGTTGATCCAGGCGAAAAGCGACTGCAGCGATCGCCGCGAGATCGTTCTCGAGGCGGGCGATTTCGTCTACATCCCCAGCGGCGCCATTCACGTCATCGCCAATGCCTCGCACAGCGAGGAAGCGTCGCTGGTGTTCTGCTATATCGGGGTGCCCAATGTCGAAGCCTCCGGCAATGTGTGGCTGACCAAGGAGCATGACGGCTTCGTAGCCCCGCGGTCGCAGCGGTGATCGATTCGCATCATCATTTCTGGTGGACCGGGCGCCACACCTATACCTGGCCCGCGCTCGTCGGCGATCGCTTCGCGCGCGACTTCACGCCCGAGGACCTGCGTCCGGAGCTCGATCGCTGCGGCATCAAAGGCACCGTGCTCATTCAGGTCCTGCATCAGGTCGGCGGCGAGACCGAGGAGTCGCTCGATCTCTCGCGCGAGGTCGATTTCGTGCGCGGCGTCGTCGGCTGGCTTCCGCTGCGCGATCCGGACGCCACGTCGCATGCGCTCGAACGGCTGCGCGGCCGCGGCAAGCTCGTTGGGGTGCGCCACCTCATCAGCAACGAGCCGGATCCCCGCTGGCTCTTGCAGGAGACCGTCATCGAATCGCTCAAGCTGCTTGCCGCGGCCGGCATGGCCTTCGATGCCATTCCCGTCAATGCGGCGCAATTCGAATCCGTGCTCGACGTCGCGCGGCGGCTGCCCGAGCTCAAGATCGTCATCAATCATCTCGGCCGGCCACCAATTCCGGAGCGGGGCTGGGAGCCGTGGGCGACGCAGGTCGCACGCGCCGCCGAGCACCGCAACATGGCGATGAAGCTGTCGGTCGGCCTCGACGTGATCATGCGCTGGCCATGGTCGACCGAAGGCGTTCGCCGCTACAGCGATCACGTGCTCGACCTGTTCGGCGCCGAGCGCGTCATGGCCGCGAGCAACTGGCCGGTGATCCTGTTGGGCGCGAGCTACGCAGAAGCGTGGCGCGGCACGGCTGCGCTCGTCGCCCGCCTTTCCGCGGACCACCAACGCGCCGTGATGGGCGAGACGGCGTCGCGGATCTACGGGCTGTAGGGTACTACGGTTCGGCCGTCACCACCCGCGGTGCCGGCTGCCGTTGCAGGTCGGGTGCGGTGCCCGCGGGAAAGATCAGGGATTTTATCACCACCGGGACAGCCCCGGAATTCGGCAACATGGTCCCGATGTCGATGTAATCGAATTGCTTGAGCTCGAGGCCGTCGACCGAGACGATCGGGTTCGATAGCCGCGATTCTTCGCGCAGGTGAATCCCCATGAGTCCGCCGACATCGCCGTCGCCCGCGAGCACCAGCGCCTGACCGCGGGAGAGCACCGGCGCAAGCCCATCAATGAGCCCGCGACAGAATCCATCCAGCCGCTGGAAGGTGGCCGAGCCGCGCCACGGCACGAACACTGCCACCGGCATGCCGGTATCGGTGAGATCAAGCCGCCGCAGGACGGTCCTGATTGCGTCCGCCACTGCCGCCGCATCGATCGTGTCCGCGTCGAGGGCGAAGGCGGGCGCGATCACCGGCACGTTGCGCAGCGGCAAAGCCTCGAGCGGCGAAACGAAGATCGTGCTGCCGCTGACCTGGGTCGTGTATTGCGAAGCGCCGATCACGGTCGCGCGGATGCCTTCGTGGCTGCGCTGGAGCGGCAGCCCGGATTTCGCGATGCGGGCGCGAATCTCCTGCGCGAGCGGCGCACCGAGATCGCCGTAGCTCTGCGCTTCGCGCTCGTAAATGTACTCCGCGACGCCGCCGGAAAAGGTGACCTGGTCGATCCTGGTTGGAATCGTCAGCGGATCGAGGCGAAGGAGGGCGCTGCCGCTCGCTGCCGGAGCGGCGCCCGCCATGGCTTCGAACAGACGATCCGCCATCACGGCGGCCAGGGCACGCCGGTCCTCGGGCGCAAGCTCGACGCCGACTTCGAGACCGAGGCCGAGCTCGGCGCCGAAACGGCGGCCGGCCTCCTCGACGCGAGCAATGCGGCCCTCGGCATCCAGGCAGACGAGGCGGGCGCCCACGTCGAGCGCGGTGACGTCGCTTACCCGGCCGTCGCGGCAGATCGCGATTTTCGACGTGCCGCCGCCGACGTCGACGTTCATCACCGTCGCCTTGTCGCGGATCGAGCGCGCAACCGCGCCCGAGCCGTGCGCGGCCATGACGGTTTCGAGACTGTCGCCGGCCGAGACCGCGACCATCTTGCCGGCTTGGCGGGCAAACAGGTCGCCGATCTTGCGCGCGTTGCGCCGGCGCACTGCGACCCCGGTCAGGATCAGCGCTCCAGTGTCGATCTCGTCGGGATCGACATCGGCGTCCTTGTATTGGCGCTCGATGAAGCCGCCGAGCGCCTGCGCGTCGATCTCATCCGCCGCGCTATACGGGGTGAGCAGGATGTCGGACTGGTAGAATGTCTCGCGGGTGGAAACGACGTAGCGGCTGTCGAGCCGTTCCAGCACGATGCGCGAGAACACGAGGTGCGAGGTGGACGAGCCGATATCCACCCCGACGCTGAGGATGACGATCTCGTCTTCCTCGACCAGCGAGCGGCCGGTGCTGGAGAAGAAAATCCGCCCGCCTTGCGCCGGCGCGGTCATCCGCGGCCGCCCTGGAGCTTCATGTCCGCGAAAGCGGGCATCCAGTAAACGGCGAAAGTGCGAATGGCTCTCGGCTCCGGCGGATACTGGATCATCCGCATGCGCGGATGACAGGGGAGCGGGGCGGGCAAGCTAGGCGCCCGCGAATTTCGGGACCGCGGTGCCCTTCTTGTAGAAATCGGGCTCCATCCGGCTGGGCACGCCCTCTGCCTTGAGCTTTGCCTCGTATTCTGCGCTGATGAAGGGGTCCTCCATCCAGTACGGGATGGCGGTACCGCCTTCGGGAATATCCATGGCGGTATAGTCCGTGTGCTTCTCCCCCGGCGGCCCCGGCTCGCGGCCGGGATTGTGCGGTCCGAACCAGGCGGTTAGCCGCAGCGGATCCTTGGAGGCACCAAAATGCTGGTGATACCAGCGCGCGCCACCCGGCGCCGCCGATACCATGCCCACGGGCTCATAGTCGACGCGTTTGATCTTGTCGGCATGGCCGTCCTTCCACGGAGTGACGCCACATCGTTCCGGCCAGGTATAGGTGTAGCCCTTGCCCTTGAGACAGATCAGCACGGCGGCTGATGTGTGCGCATGCGCCTTGGAATAGCGGCCGTTCTCGTGCTGCCCGATCCAGAGATAGAAGGTATTGCCGGTCATGAACGGCTCGACCCGCCGCCAGCCGGGCGAGCGCCGGTTGTCGAGCGGCAGATCGCAGTTGACGATATCAGGAATGAAATTCGTACGCCGCATGGCGAGCCCGCGCACCGGATCGGGCTCGATGTCGTCCTTGTATTTGTAGAAGTCGTCGGCCCCGCTGAAGCGCTCGCGGAATTCATAGGGGCAATTGAACATCACATCGATGTTGTTGATCAGATTGAGGAGGTTGGGCGCGGTGGTACCGGCAAGCAGCATGACCGGCGCCGAGCTCGCATTGACGATGCGATGCCACGCGTTCACCGGGATGGAGAACAGCGACCCCTTCTGCCATTCGAAGACGTGACGCTTGCTGTCGTTGTCGAGCCAGACTTCCGTGCTGCCGCGACCCTCCACGACCAGATAGACTTCCTCATACAGGTGCTTTTCCGCATTGAGCGCGCCTGCGCCGGGCACCTCGACCACGTAGCTACCCCATTTACCCTCCGTTCCATGCAGCTGGATGTAACTCCCCTTGCCGCCGAGCCTTTTCCAGGGCGCAAGCGGAAGGTTTTGCACCTTGCTCGCGCCGATATCGCGGAAGATCGGGATGCCTTCCAATTCCATGAACAGGTCGTAGGGCGTCTTCGGCCGGCCGAACTCGCCGAAGCCCGCTCGGCTGTTGCCGGTCGGCTCATGCCAGTGCGTTCTGCCGGTCAATTCGTGCATGGCGAGAATTCCAACGCGGTTGCTTGAGTGCCAATGATCTACTGTCGCGCCCCCGCCAAGGCAAGACAGCTCGGCCCTGGCAGGTCTTGGCTCGCGCCGCCACGTGCTCCACCGAGATGGCGCGCGCCCATGATCGCCCATCCAACCGCGGGCTCAGGTTCAGCGAGAGGCGAAAGGTCACGGTCGAAAGGGCTTTTGACCCATCGATCGATCAACTAAGCTGTAGGTTGGGTCGAGCTCTTCACCAGACCCAACAATCGCGCCGCAAGCGTTGGGTCTCGCAAAGGTGCGCGACCCGACCCGAGAACGTGAGTCGTGTTCGTCACGAGATCCAACATGGGTCTCAGCGGCTGAAACTGGAGGACTGGAGATATGACGAGAATTCTCTTGGGAACGGCCGCATTGCTTGCATTCGCAGTGACTCCGGCCATGCCCCAGCAGAAGACCATCAAGATTGGCTTCATCAGCACTTTCAGCGGCCCGCCGGCAGCTATCGGCAACGACATGCGCAACTCGTTCGAGCTTGGGCTCGATCATCTCGGGCGCAAGCTGGGCGGACTGCCGGTCGAGATCATCTACGAGGATGACCAGACCAAGCCCGAAGTCGGCGTGCAGAAACGCAGAAGTTCATCGAGTCCGACAAGGTTGATTTCATTGTAGGTTATATCTGGTCGAATGTGCTGCTCGCCTCGCTCAAGCCTATCGTAGACTCCAAGACCTTCGCCATTGTCACCAACGCAGGCGCCTCGCAGTTCGCCGGCGAACTGTGCTCGCCCTATGCGTTCTCTACATCCTGGAACAATGACCAGACACCGCAGGCTGTCGGGCTCTACATGAATCAGAAAGGCGTGAAGACCGCCTTCCTCATTGGGCCGAACTACGCCGCGGGCAAGGACATGCTGGAAGGCGTCAAAGCGACCTTCAAGGGCCAGATCGTCGGCCAGGAGCTCACGCGCTGGCCCGACCAGCTCGATTTTTCCGCCGAGCTGTCGAAAGCGCGCGCCGCCAAGCCCGACGCGATCTTCGCCTTCTATCCCGGCGCCGCCGGCATCCAGTTCATCACGCAATACGCCCAATCGGGCCTGAAGGGACAGATCCCGCTTTATACCGCTTTCACCATCGATGATCTCTCGCTGCCGCGCCTGAAGGACCTCGCCGTCGGCATTCCCGGCGCGCAGCAGTGGGTCAACGATCTGCCAAACGAAGCCAACAAGAAGTTCGTGGCCGACTACAAGACGAAGTACAAGTCATCTCCCTCGTTCTATGGCGCGCAGACTTATGACGCGGCGGCGCTGATCGACAGCGGGCTCAAGGCGGTCAACGGCGACATGAGCAAGAAGGATGAGCTGCGACGAGCGCTGGAGAAAGCCGAGTTCAAGTCGGTGCGCGGCAACTTCAAGTTCGGCCACAATCACATTCCAATACAGAACTTCTATCTGCAAGACGCGGTGAAGCAGGGCGACGAATACGTGCTCAAGACCGTCGCCACGATTGTCGAGAACGATCAGGACAAGCATGGAGAGAAATGCCCCATGAAGTGATCATCGGCGTCGCTCCATGGATAGACGCGGAGCGGCGGCGCTCCAGCGTTCTCATGACGGTTCTCGAAATGGCTGAGCCAAATACAAGGGGGCAGCTTCTCGCCGTTCGAAGCGGTTGACCCGTCCTTTGCTTTTCCGCATGGAACATGCGGATGGACGGGGGTAATGGAGTCATGCTGTATTTCATCGAGCAGTGTCTTAACGGCATGCAATTGGGCATGCTGTTGTTTCTGCTGGCGGCCGGGCTGACGCTGATCTTCGGGATCATGGATCTGGTCAACCTGGCGCATGGCTCGCTCTACATGATCGGGGCCTATTTCGCCGCGACCTTCGCGGCGCTGACTGGAAGCTTCGTCATCGGTGCGCTGCTCGCCCTCCTTGCCACGCTCGTCGTGGGAATGGCGCTGGAGGTGATCGCAATACGGCGGCTCTATGGACGCGATCACCTCGATCATGTGCTCGGCACCTTCGGACTGATCCTGTTTTTCAATGAGCTGGTACGGCTGATCTGGGGGCCAGCGGGCATGACGCTGCCGCTACCGACCCAGATGCTCACTGCAGTGGAGGTGCTGCCGGGGGTATATTACCCGCTCTATCGGCTTGTGATCATCATTTCGACGCTGATGGTAGCGCTGTTGCTCTATCTCCTGGTGATGCGCACGCGCCTCGGCATGTTGATCCGCGCTGGCGCCTCAAACCGCGAGATGGTCGGCGCCCTTGGCATCAACATCAAGCTGCTGTTCACGCTGGTGTTCGGATTGGGCGCCGCACTCGCGGGCTTTGCCGGAATGATGCAGGCGCCGATCCTCACCGTCCAGATCGGCATGGGCGAGAACATCCTGATCCTCGCCTTCGTCGTCATCATCATTGGAGGAATTGGTTCGATCCGCGGTGCCTTCGTAGCCGCGATCATTGTCGGGCTGATCGATACCGTCGGCCGCGCATTCCTTCCGGACTTGCTGCGGTTGTTTCTTAGCACCAATGCGGCGTCGAGCGCCGGACCGGCGATCTCGTCGATGCTGATCTATATGTCGATGGCCGCGATCCTGGTGGTTCGGCCGGAAGGACTGTTTCCGGCGTCGAACAGATGATGGACCGGCTGCGCCTGCGCGATGCATTGGTCGCCGCCGTGCTGACGGGAGTGGCGCTGGTACCGGTCTATGCCACGCTTACTGGCAACTATTTCCTGATGTCGCTGTTCACTCGTATCGTCATACTGGCAATGGCGGCGGTCAGCCTGAACCTGATCATGGGATTCGGGGGCATGGTGAGCTTCGGCCATGCCGCCTATCTCGGCATCGGCGGTTATGTGGTCGGGATCCTGGCCAAGGAAGGGATCAATTCCGGCTTCCTGCAATGGCCGCTGGCGCTCGCGGCATCGGCGCTGTTCGCCCTTGCCGTCGGGGCGCTGTCGCTGCGCACGCGCGGGGTCTATTTTATCATGATCACGCTCGCCTTCGCGCAGATGATCTATTACGTGGCGATCGGTCTCGATCGCTACGGCGGCGATGACGGAATGACGATCTACCGGCGCAGTCAATTCGGCGAGCTGATCAATCTCTCCAACAAGACCGCCTTCTATTATCTGTGCTTCGCGCTGCTGTTGCTGACTGCCTATCTGGTCTGGCGCATCGTGAATTCGCGTTTCGGCATGGTGATCCGTGGGGCACGTTCGAACGATCGCCGAATGCGCGCGATCGGATATCCGACCTATCGGTACAAGCTGGTCTGCTTCGTGATCGCGGGCACGCTGTGCGGGCTTGCCGGCGTGCTGCTCGCCAACCACACCGATTTCATCAACCCGGCAATGATGCACTGGACGCGTTCGGGCGATCTCATCGTCATGGCGGTGCTCGGCGGCATGGGCACGGTGCTCGGACCCGTGCTGGGGGCACTGGCGCTGCTGTTGCTGGAAGAGGCGTTGTCCGGAGTCACGGAATATTGGCAGATCATCATGGGCCCTCTCTTTCTGCTGGTCGTGCTGTTTGCGCGCGGCGGCATCGACGGCCTGCTCGCGGGCATGCGCCGTGACTGATGCCCTCCTGCGCATCGAAGGGCTGAGCAAGCGCTTCGGCGGGGTCGTCGCCTCGGATGGAATTCGCTTACCGTGCCCCGCGGAGAGTTGCACGCGATCATCGGGCCCAATGGCGCGGGCAAGACGACGCTGATCGGACAGCTCGGCGGCGAGATCACGCCCGACCGCGGGCGTATTCACTTCGAGCGTCTCGACATCACCGACCTGCCGACTTGGCGTCGCAGCCAGCTCGGCCTCGCGCGTTCGTTTCAGATCACTCGCTGTTCCCCGATTTCACGGTGCTCGACAACATCGCGCTCGCCGTTCAGGCGCATGCCGGCCACTCCTTTCGCTTCTGGCGCGACGCGCGCAGGGAGGCGAGCTTGCGCGCGCCCGCCCGCGCGGCACTTGGCCGCCTCGGCCTTTCCGAGCGCGCAGAGGTGCTGGTTTCCAAGCTCAGCCATGGCGAGCAGCGGCAGCTCGAGATCGCCATGGCGCTGGCGACCGGGCCGCGCATGCTGCTGCTCGATGAGCCGATGGCGGGGATGGGGCCGGATGAGAGTGCGCGCATGGTCAAGACGTTGCGCGAGCTCAAGCGCGACCTGACGATCTTGCTGATCGAGCACGATATGGAGGCGGTGTTTGCGCTCGCCGACCGCATCACGGTCCTGGTCTACGGGCGCATTATTGCGTCCGGAGCGCCAGAAGAAATCAGGGCGGATGCGCAGGTGCGGCAAGCCTATCTCGGCGAGCAGGAGCGCCGCAATGACTGAGGCCTCATTGCTCGAAGTCTCCGCAATATCGAGACCCGTTACGGCCTGAGCCAGGTCTTGTTCGGCCTCTCCCTCGTCATCGCACCCGGCGAGATGGTGACGCTCATGGGACGCAATGGCATGGGCAAGACCACCACCGTGCGCTCGGTGATGGGGCTCACCCCGGCCATGGCCGGCTCCATCCGTTTCGACGGGGCGGAAATCCGCGGCCTGCCGGCGTACCGTATCGCGAAGCTCGGCATCGGCCTTGTTCCCGAGGGCCGGCAGGTCTTCCCTAATCTGACCGCGCGGGAGAACTTGATTGCCACCGCCGCCAATCGCGCAAGCGCGGCTGACCCGTGGACGCTCGACAAGGTGTGCGCGCTGTTTCCGCGGCTCTCCGAGCGCCTTCTCAACATGGCCAACCAGCTCTCCGGCGGCGAGCAACAGATGCTGGCGATCGGCCGGGCGCTGATGACCAATCCGCGCCTCCTCGTACTCGACGAGGCGACGGAAGGGCTGGCGCCGCTCATCCGCGCCGAGATTTGGCAGTGCCTCAGCCGCCTCAAGGCGCAAGGCCAGTCTATCCTGGTGATCGACAAGAACGTCGAAGCGCTCATCCGTATCGCCGACCGTCATTATCTCATCGAGCGCGGCAGGGTGGTGTGGACCGGCAGCTCGATCGAGCTCGCCGCCGCACCGGCTGTCCAGCATCGCTATCTCGGCGTGTGACGGGGCTCTCCCGACGCCTTTGAGGCGAGGGGTGCCTCGCCCCTGCCTCGCCCAAACGTCAGCGCCTGCTGTTTTCCAATGCGGTCCGGAGCGAATCGTAACCGAATGGTAACCGCCATGGTTTCCTATTCGGCAAGCGCGCATTGGGGATTTTCCATGGCAAAGCAAGACAGCGTTAAGGATAAGCCGAAGCCGGCCGGCGAAAGCGCCGCAGCGCTGACGGCAAGCGACACGGATGCCAAGCCGAAAATGGCATTGGCGGGCCTTGAGCGACCGGCCGACGAAATGCCGAAAAGCGAATCATCGACGATTACGACGGTGCAAGCGGAGACGACGACTATCTCCGCTCCCAAGATCGAGCTCACGAGCATCGAGGCGCCGCATATCGCCCCGGACATAATCGAGCTCGAAGCCTGGCTCGGGCGAAAGCGGTCCTGACCAGGAGGAGATTGCGGACAAATCCGATGCCGGGGGTGCGCCGCCTTCTCACGTGAACCGCTTCACCATGCTGGCAGCATGCCTGGCGCTGGCAGCGGCATTCGGCGGCATGGTCGGCGCGCTCGCGGCTTATGGGTTCGTTCGGCCGCAGCCTGCGCCCGTCATCGCTGCGGGAAAATTCGGATCCGAGGAGCTCCAGGCGCTCAAGGAGAACGTGGTGCAGGCGCGGGTCGACCTCGCTGCCCTGAAGGCGAGCATAGATGCCGGCAACCGTATTGCCACGACCCAGTTCCCCAAGATCGCCGAGCGCATCGAGCGCATGGAGCGCAACGCGGCCGAGCCCGTCGCCAAGATCAATAAAGCGGTCGAAAACTCGAACGTCTGGCGCGCGCCGAAGGAGCGGCTGCGTCCAAGGATGTGCCGGCTGGATCAACCCGCCGCAGCCCGCCGCCGGCAAATCCGGTGCGGTCGAAGGATGGGTGCTGCGCGATGTCCATCGCGGCACGGCGTTCATTGAGGGACGCTCCGGCGTCATGGAAGTGGAGCAGGGCGATCTCGTGCCCGGGCTCGGCCGCATCGACGCCATCCGCAAGCAGGATGGCAAAATGGGTGGTCGTGACCTCGAAAGGCACCATTACCGCGCCGCGCTGAGACTGCGGTAAAAAAACCTCCTTCAAATACGCCTCTTGGCGTCATGGCCGTGCTCGTCACCGCAAGTCGTGGTTTACCCGACTTGCGGTGTAATGAGTGCGGCGCTCTAAGGAGTGCGGACTTGGGGCAAGCCCGAGGTCCGATGCCATCCACGTTTTCCTGGAACAATTCGTAGATGGCCGGAACAAGTCCGGCCATGACGAAAGTTGTGCGTCAATTCGGTCGGGACCGCCGGCGGCCAGAGTCCGGTGCGCACCGCCGCTCTTCCGCGCGGGCATGGCGCACCCCATATCTGGCCCAATTACATGCTCGACAATTCGACATCATCCGCTTCCTTGCCGCCTTCTCCCGTTCCCGCGGAATACCAGGCGCTGCTCGACGCGTATTCCCGGGCCGTCATCGACGTGGTGGACCGCGTCGGCCCGGCAGTGGTGCAGCTCGACGTGAAAGCACGCGACGTGGCGCGCACGGCGGCACGGGCTCGGGCGTCATCGTCGCGCCCGACGGCTCGTGCTCACCAACAGCCATGTCGTGGCGGCGCCGCCGCGTCGATGTCACCACCGACGACGGCCGCAGCTCGAGCGCCGACGTCGTCGGCGACGATCCCGATACCGATCTCGCGCTGGTGCGCCTCGAGCCCCGATCGTTGCCGTCGCGCAATGCTCGGGGATTCCAAGTGGCTGCGGCGTCGGCCAGCTCGCCATCGCCATCGGCAATCCCCTCGGATTCGAATCGACGGTGACGACCGGCGTCGTCTCGGCGCTCGGCCGCTCGCTGCGCGCGCGTCCGGACGGCTGATCGACGACGTGATCCAGACCGACGCGGCGCTCAATCCCGGCAATTCCGGCGGCCCGCTCGTTTCCTCGCGTGGCGAGGTTGATCGGCGTCAACACCGCCATGATCATGGGCGCGCAGGGCATCTGCTTTGCCGTTGCGTCGAATACCGCCAATTTCGTGCTCGGCGAGCTGGTCCGCCATGGCCGCGTCCGGCGCGCCTATATCGGCATCGCGGCGCAACAGCTCACGCTCTCGCGCCGGCGTCGCCACGCTGCAGGGCTCGCTCAGGAGAGCGCCGTGATGGTGGCCGGCGTCGAGTCGGGCAGTCCTGCCGAGCGTGCCGGTCTTGCCGCCGGCGACATCATCCTGGCGCTCGACGGAAGCGCCGTCACCGGGGCGGATGATCTCGTACGCCTCCTCGCAGGTGAAGAAGATTGGACGCACGGTCGAGATCGACAGGCTGCGCAATGGCGGCCGGCAGTCCCTCTCGCTCGTGCCGGATGAGCGGGCGCGCCGACGGTAGCTGGCCGGCTGCAAGCCCGCCGCTGCCCACGGTGGCGCCTCGTCCGAATCCATGCGAAATTTCACGCTGCACGACGACTTGCCCATGCTTGCCCAGCCCGAAGGACTGATCGCATGTCCCGATCGCTCGCCCGAACGATGCCGGCCGCGCTGGCCGCGTTCATTGCGCTTCCAATCTTTCAGCTTGCCGCCTTCGAGCGCGTGCAGGCGCAGCCTGCGAAGCCGGAGATGAGGGAGAATTGTCCCGGTCTCGTCGCCGAAAACCGGCCGCGCATCATTCCCGCCAATTTCGCGGTAGCGCTCAATGCGGATCAGGCTCGCATCACCTATGTCGGTCATTCGACCTTCTTGATCGAGAGCCCGCAGCTCGTGCGCATCGCGACCGATTACAACGATTATGTCCGCTCGCCGATCTTGCCGGACGTCGTCACCATGAACCATGCACACAGCACGCACTATACCGATTATCCCGATCCGGCGATCAAGCACGTGCTGCGCGGCTGGGGACCCACGCCGAGTGAGCCGGCGCGCCATGACATTACGGTGCGCGACGTGCGCGTGCGCAATGTTCCGACCAATATCCGCGACTGGCGCGGCGGCACCGAGCGGCACGGCAACTCGATCTTCGTCTACGAGCTGGCCAATATGTGCATCGCCCATCTCGGACACTTGCACCACACGCTCAATCAGCAGCAGCTCAACGAGATCGGCCGCGTCGATATTGTTTTCGTCCCGGTCGACGGCACCATGACACTCGATCTCGAAGGCATGATCGAGGTGCTGCAAGCGCTCAAGGCGCCGCAGATGATTCCCATGCATTTCTTTTCCACCTTCACGCTCCATCGCTTTCTCGAACGGGCGCGCCAGATATGGACGGTGGAGACGAGCGATATCCCCTCGCTGGTCATCTCCAAGACGTCATTGCCCGTCGCCCCGAAGGTGACGGTGCTGCCGGGACATTAGAGCAAAAAAAAAAAAAAAAAAAAAAAAAAAAAAAAAAAAAAAAAAAAAAAAAAAAAAAAAAAAAAAAAAAAAAAAAAAAAGACATCAGCAATAAAGAGACCGTGCCATGTTGAGTGCCGAGCAGAACGATCTCATCACCCGCACCGGCCGCGGCACGCCTGCGGGCGGCTGATGCGTTGCTATTGGCAGCCTGCCGCGCTGGTCGACGAATTATCCGGCAACCGGCCGATCAAGCCGGTCCGGCTCCTCGGCGAGAACCTCGTCGCCTTCCGCGATGGCCACGGGCGCTACGGCCTGATCGAGCGGACCTGCCCGCACCGCGGCACCGACCTCGCGTTCGGACGATTGGAGCAGGCCGGTTTGCGTTGCTCGTTTCACGGCTGGCTGTTCGACGTCGCCGGCCAATGCCTGGAGACCCCGGCCGAGCCGTCAGGCAGCCCGCTGTGCGCCAATATCCGGCAGAGGGCCTATCCGGTGGTCGAGAAGAGCGGGATCTGTTCGCCTATATGGGCGGCGGCGAGCCGCCGGCATTTCCGCATCTCGACTGCTTCACTGCGCCCGCCACGCACACCTTCGCCTTCAAGGGCATGATCGATTGCAATTGGTTGCAATCGCTCGAAGTCGGCATCGATCCCGCGCATACGTCGTTTCTGCACCGCTTCTTCCACGACGAGGAGCCGGAGCAAGGCTATGGCAAGCTGTTTCGCGACCGGTCGATTGATTCCGACATGCCGATGACGCGAATCATGCGCGAGTTCCCGCGCCCGCAGATCGAGGTCGAGCCGACCGAGTTCGGCATGCGCGTGATCACGCTGCGCCGCATCAGCGATGCCAGCACCCATGTGCGGGTCACCAATCTCCTCTTCCCGCATGCTTTCACCATTCCAATGAGCAGCGAGATGACCATCACGCAATGGCACGTGCCGATCGACGATGAGAGGCACTACTGGTACGCCATCTTCACGAGCTTCGGCGCTCCCGTGAACAAGGACGAGATGCGGCGTCAGCGCCTCGCGCTCTACGAGCTCCCCGACTACATCCCGCGCAAGAACAAGAGCAATGATTACGGGTTCGATCCACATGAGCAGGAACACGAGACCTTCACCGGCATGGGAACGGACATCAACGTGCACGACCAGTGGGCCTGCGAGTCCATGGGCGCCATCGCGGACCGCAGCAAGGAGCATCTCGGGCAATCCGACAAGGCGATCAGCGCCTATCGCCGCATGCTGCGCGCCGCCATCGATGCGGCCGGCAACGGCGGCAAGCCCTTGATGGTGCTCGATCCGGCTGCCGCCGCGAACATCACCGGCCCCGCCGCCATCGACGGCATCGGCCCCACGCATGATTGGCAGAGCTATTGGCAGGACACCGACCGCGCGCGCCGCCGAGCCTCGAGCTGGGCGGCGGGCCCGAGCAGGCACGGCTAGGACTCGCGATATTCTAATCCCTTAACCAACTCGCCCACCGCCTGAATTTTCGCGCACGCGATCCGAGCTGGGGTTGCGTAGGGGCGAGGCATGCCTCGCCCCTACACATCCACGCTCGCGGTGAGCGCATTCTGCTCGATGAAGGCGCGGCGCGGCTCGACCTTGTCGCCCATGAGCTCGTCGAACAGGATGTTGGCCTCGTCGATCTCCTTCACGTTCACCTGCAGAAGCGAACGCGCATTGGTATCGAGCGTGGTTTCCCACAGCTGGTGGGGATTCATCTCCCCCAGGCCCTTGTAGCGTTGCAGCGAAAGGCCTTTGCGGGCGGCAATGGTCACGGCCTCGAACAGGGCGACCGGTCCGTGAATGGCGGTCTCCTCATCCTTGCGGCGCAGCGCTGCCGGCCGGGGGTAGACCTGCTGGAGCGTCACGGCATGCTCGTCGAGCTTGCGCGCGTCGGCCGAGCCGAGCAGGGCCTGATCGAGGACGGCGACGTCAGTGACGCCGCGCACGCTGTGCTCGAAACGGAAACCTTCGCCTTCCCGGAACTCACCCTGCCAGCCCCGCTCGGTCTCCTCCGAAAGGGCATCGAGGCGTCGCGCGATGTATTTGGCGGCGTCGAGCGCCTTGCGCGGGTCGCCGAAAATGTCGGGGGTGAGCACTCCCGCAATGGCCGCCTGCTCGACCACCTTTCGGCTGTATCGGCTATGCAGACCGTTGAGCACGTTGCGGATGGTGCGGGCCTGCTCGACCAGATCCTTGAGATCGCCGGCGGCGCGATGCTCGCCGGAAGACAGCCTCAGCACCGAATCCTCCAGGCCGGTTGCGATGAGAAAGTCCTCGAGCGCGCGCTCGTCCTTGAGATACTGCTCCGACTTGCCGCGCGTGACCTTGTAGAGCGGCGGCTGCGCAATGAAGAGATGGCCGCGGTCGATGAGCTCGCGCATCTGGCGATAGAAGAACGTGAGCAGCAGCGTGCGGATATGCGAGCCGTCGACATCGGCATCGGTCATGATGATGATCTTGTGGTAGCGCACCTTCTCGGCATTGAACTCGTCGCTGATGCCGGTGCCGAGCGCGGTGATGAGCGTGCCGATCTCCTGGCTGGAAAGCATCTTGTCGAGGCGCGCGCGCTCGACGTTGAGAATTTTTCCGCGCAGCGGCAGCACCGCCTGGAAGGCGCGGTTGCGGCCCTGCTTGGCGGAGCCGCCGGCGCTGTCGCCCTCGACGATGAAGATTTCCGATTTCGCAGGATCGCGCTCCTGGCAGTCCGCGAGCTTGCCCGGCAGCGAGCCGCCACCAAGGGCGGACTTACCTCGTGTCATCTCGCGCGCCTTGCGCGCGGCTTCGCGCGCCGCCGCCGCCGTGATCACCTTGTTGACGATGACCTTGGCCTCCGACGGATGCTCCTCGAACCAGTATTGCAGCGCCTCGTTGAGGAGGTTCTCGACCACCGGGCGCACCTCCGAGGAAACGAGCTTGTCCTTGGTCTGGGAGGAGAATTTCGGATCCGGCACCTTGCAGGAGAGGACCGCGGTCGAGTCCCTCGCGGCAATCATCGCCGGTGAGCGCAACCCTCTCCTTCTGCGCGCCGCCGCCCTTCTCGGCGTAGCCGGTCACCTGCCGCGTGAGCGCGCCGCGAAAGCCGGCGAGATGGGTGCCGCCGTCGCGCTGCGGAATGGTATTGGTGAAGCACAGCACCGTCTCGTGAAAGCTTTCGTTCCACCACAGCGCGCATTCGATCGCCATGCCGTCGCGTTCGGCCTTGATCATGATCGGAGCCGGAATGAGCGCATTCTGGTTGCGGTCGATGTAGCGCACGAAGGCCTCGACGCCGCCGTCGAAGCGCATCTCCTCGCGCTTCTCGACCGCGTGGCGCTTGTCGGAGAGCACGATCAGCACGCCGGAATTGAGAAAAGCGAGCTCGCGCAGCCGGTGCTCCAGCGTGGCGAAATCGAACTCGGTCATGGTGAAGGTCTGCGTGCTCGGCAGGAAGGTGACCTGCGTGCCGCGCCTGTCATGGGCGGCGCCCACGACGGAGAGCGGAGCAAGCGCGTCGCCGTCTCGGAATTCGATGAAATGCTCCTTGCCATCGCGCCAGATCGTGAGCTTGAGCCAGGTCGACAGCGCGTTCACGACGGAAACGCCGACGCCGTGCAAGCCGCCCGAGACCTTGTAGGGATTTGCCGTGTTGTGCGCTTCGCCGAATTTTCCGCCGGCATGCAGCTGCGTCATGACGACTTCGGCGGCGGAGACCCCTTCGTCCTGATGGATGTCGGTGGGGATGCCGCGGCCGTCGTCGCGCACGCTGCAGGAACCGTCCGGATTGAGGGTGACCACGACCTCCTTGGCGAAGCCGGCGAGCGCTTCGTCGATGGCGTTGTCGACGACCTCGTAGACCATGTGATGGAGGCCGGAGCCGTCATCGGTGTCGCCGATATACATGCCGGGGCGCTTGCGCACGGCATCGAGGCCTTTGAGCACCTTGATCAATTCCGCCCCGTAATCGGCGGCAATAGGCGTCTGGCGGGCGGCTTCAGCCATGGATCACTTTCGAATCGGATGCAAAACGAGAGGATTGGAACAAGTTTGGTTTGACATGAAAAAGGAGGGCCGTACAGCCCAAAGTGTGAACTCTAAGTAACTGTTTTTTATGGAATTTCAATGGCCGACCGGGGGCCGGAACAAGCCCCGGCAAAGGGGCGCGAAAGCCGTGTTGGGCCCTGGTTTAGTTGCGCTCGATGCGATGCTTCACGCGCCAGTCGTCATGATCCGGGATAGGTCGTGCGAAGCCGCTCAGCGCGCACGCCCAAAGCTCGACCCGCGCGGCGTCTTCGCAGAGAAGGCCGATCATCCGCTGCAGCCGTATCCGCACGATCGCTTCGGGGCTCGCGTCAGGGGGTCTGGTTGCTCAGCGTGGCCTCCATCGCACCTGCTCGGCGTTCCTCCAGCAAGCGTCGCGCGTCGATCTTGTTCCACAATTTCCGCAGCGCCGGCACTGGACTCGTTATGTCGACGTCGCGATGCTTGCGGCGGCGAACTGGTCATAGGAGAGGCCAGAGATGCCGCTACACTTTTGTCATCCCAAGCGCCGCACAGGAAGCTTCGGGTTCCCGAATGGTACATTTCAAGCCTGATGCTCGACCGTGCGCTCGATGCCATTGTACGGCGGGCCAAGAACCTCGACCGCAAGCATGACATCCCGTATCTCGCCGGCTACAGCAATGACGGCAAGACCATCTACATCGACCGCCACATGCCGCGCACCATGACGTTTCGGGGCCGCGAGATCGACACCGACCGCTTCCTGATCTTGCACGAGGAGGTAGAGAAGACGCTCATCGACCAGCTCGAACCTACATTACCTGCATGCCCACCAGATCGCGGCCCGCGCCGAGGAGGCGGCGGTGCGCGCTGCCGGTGTCTTGTGGCGCGACTACGACCGCTTCATGCAGAAGCACGTCAAGGAAATCGGCGACGAGCGTCTCACCAAGGTGCCGGCCGATCTCGACCTCAAGCCCTATCGCGACGAGCACGATTTCGAGCTGCTCAAGCGCATGCACGAAGCCGTAGAGCGTCGACAAACGCCGAAGGGCGTCGACCGTTTACAGATCAGGAAAGCGCTCGACCGTCACGCGCCCGAATTGCGGCAGCACTTGCAGGACATGGCCCGCAGCAAACGGTAGGGTTGCGGTGATGCCTCGCCCTGGCCTCGACGTTAGCCGACACGGACAACGACGTTCCCGATTGCTCGGCCGCACTCCACCGCTTCGTGGGCAGCCACCATCTGGTCAAGCTCGAAAGTCGCTCCCACGTTGTGGATGAGCTCGCCGCGCGCAAGCATGCCGGTGATGTCGGCGGTTGCGCGATCGCGCTCGCCCTTGCGCATCTCGTAGACGAGAAAGAATCTCAGCGTGATGCTGTTCTGGAGCAGGAACGGGAATGGAATTCGGCAGCTGCGGGGCGCTGCTGCCGTAGACGGCCACTATGCCGCCCGGCGCCAGCACGTCCGGCAAGAGCCTGACGTTGGCGGCGAGGTCGACCTCGATCACGGCATCGACGCCGCGATTGCCGGTGATCGCCTTGACCCGTTCGCCAACGTTCTCGCGCCGGTAATCGATGACATGGTCGGCGCCGGCTTGGCGCGCGATTTCGGCCTTGGCCGGCGAGCTCACGGTGGTGATGACGACGGCGTCTTGCTTCTTCGCGAACTGAATGGCGTAGTGACCCACGGCACCGGCGCCGCCGGCGACGAGAACGCTCGCACCTTGCTTGGCTCCGGCAAGAACGACGGCTTGGTAGCCGGTATAGGCGGGAATGCCGAGACAAGCCGCGGCCTCCACGCCGACATTGGCGGGCAGCGGGACGGCCTGCTCGGCCGGAATCGCAATCGCTTCGGCGGCGGTGCCGAAGGGACGCCGCCATTGGCCGTTCCATACCCAGACGCGTTCGCCCACGCGCGAGGGTGAAACGCCTTCACCGACGCAGTCGATCTCGCCTGCTCCGTCGCTGTGCGGAATCACGCGCGGGAAGGCAATCTTGCGGGTTAGCCCCGCGCGGTTCTTGACGTCGGAAGGATTGACGCCGGACGTGCGCAACCGCACTCGCACTTCACCGGGCGCTGGCTGCGGAGGGTCGACATCGCCGATCCGCAGCACGTCACGGGCAGTCCCATTGCGCTCGTAGTAGGCAGCGCGCATCACGACCTCATGCAGGCTCGCCTTTCGACTTGCCCGGGGGTGACTTCGAGCACTTCCGCCGTTGCCGTCACCTCGGCAAGAGCGGCGGCGTCTGCACCCGTCATCCAGGCCTGGGCGCTGAGCCTTTCCAGCTCCGCATAGAGCGCGCTCCGGCGCAAGGGATCAAGGTGCGCGATGACCTCATCCAGGAGCAAAACTGGCGCATATCCCGTCATCTCGGTCAGCAGCCCGGCATGCGCCAGAACGAGGCCGATCAGCAGCGCCTTCTGCTCTCCGGTCGAGGCATCGGCGGCGGCTATCGCCTTGCCAGCATGGCGTATCGCGAGGTCGGTCAGATGCGGGCCGTCGAGGGTGCGCCCGGCGGCGGCATCGCGCGCGCGATTCTCGCGCAGCACGGCGCGATAGCGATCCTCGATCTCGACCGCGGGACCAAGCGGCACGAGCCTTTCCATCCAGCCGTCAAGCGCAATCTCGGCCGTTGGAAATGGTGCGTGCGGCGCCTGGCGGGCGCTGAGCGCCGCCTGCAGCCGGGCCACGGTTTCCACGCGCAGCGCCGTGACCGCTACTGCAAGCTCTGCGGTTTCGTGCTCGATCGCGTCGAGCCAATGCCGATCGGGTCGGGCCTCTTCCAGCAGACGGTTGCGCGAGCGCAATGCACGCTCCAGCGCCGAACTCGGCCCCCGTGCTCCGCGTCGACTGCGAGCACCAGCCGATCGAGAAAGCGGCGCCGCTCGGATGCCGGACCGTTGAACAATCCGTCCATCGCCGGCACCAGCCAAACCACCCGCAGGTGATCGGCAAACGCCGATGCCGACGATACCGATTTGCGGTCGATGCGGCATTTGCGCGAGAGGGCTGCGTTTTCGCGCGCGGGCGGCTCGATGCCGGTGCCCAAGGCGGCAAGCCCCAGCGCGCCCTCGACCTCGGCCGCGACCGCCCACGATCCGTCCCCTTCGGAAAACGCGACGTCGTCAAGCGTTGCGCGCCGAAGGCCACGCCCGGGCGAAAGGAATGAGATTGCCTCGATGAGATTGGTCTTGCCCGCGCCGTTCGGGCCAATCAGCACGACGGGGCCGCGCCCGACTTCGACTTGTGCGGCGTGATAGCTGCGGAAATTCGTCAGCGTCAGACGGCGGATGCAGGCGCGCATGGCAGGGATCAGTAATCAGCATTCCGGTATCGGATGAGAGGGAAACCGCCTTTTGCTTGCTGATACCCGATTCCTGATACCTGTTTCCCGATACCTGATACTTGGTTCCTCGTTCCTGATTTATACCCTCATCGGCATCAGGACGTACAGCGCGCCCTTGCTGTCGCGATCTTGAATCAGCGTGGGGGAGCCGGGATCGGAAAGCTTCAGGACTGCGGCTTCGCCATCGAGCTGAGCAGCGATGTCGAGAAGATACCGAGAGTTGAAGCCGATATCGAGCGGCTCGGCCCCGTATTCGACTTCGAGCTCCTCGGTTGCGCTGCCGGAATCCGGATTGGTGACCGAGAGCATCAGCTTGCCATTGCTCAAGGAGAGTTTCACCGCACGCCCGCGCTCGCTCGACACCGTGGAAACGCGGTCGACCGCCTGCTCGAACTCTTTCTTGTCCACGGTGAGCTCCTTGTCGTTGCCGACCGGAATCACACGGGCATAGTCCGGAAATGTGCCGTCGATGAGCTTGGACGTGAGCACCGCGGCGGCGATGGTGAACCGGATCTTGCCCGGCGAGAGCTCGACGGTGATTTCCCCCTCGTCACCTTCGATCAGGCGCTGCACTTCCCCGACTGTCTTGCGCGGAACGATGATGCCGGGCATGCCGCCGGCACCCGCCGGCAGCGGCAGCTCGAATTGCGCGAGCCGATGCCCGTCGGTCGCGACGGCCCGCAGGGTCATGGTCTTGGCAGCGCCCGCGGGGTGAAGATAGATGCCGTTTAGATAGTAGCGCGTTTCCTCCGTCGAAATCGCAAAGCCGGTCTTGTCGATCAAGCGCTTGAGATTGGCCGCGGGGAGCTTGAATGCATGGGTCATCTCGCCTGCCGCGAGATCGGGAAAGTCGCTCTCAGGCAGCGTCTGCAGAGTAAAACGCGAGCGGCCGGCGCGGATTGCCATCATTGCGCGCTCGCCGGAGCTTTCGATCACTATCTGGGCGCCCTCGGGAAGCTTGCGCACAATCTCATGGAACATGTGCGCGGGTACGGTGGTCGAGCCAGCGGGGCCGACTTCAGCGGCGATCGTCTCGGTCATTTCGAGATCGAGGTCGGTCGCCTTGAAGGCGAGCTTGGAATCCTCAGCCTTGATAAGAACGTTGCCAAGAATTGGAATGGTATTGCGGCGCTCAACCACCCGATGAACATGCCCGAGCGATTTCAGCAGCGCTGCGCGTTCGACGGTGACCTTCATTATTCTTACCCGCCACGAGAAGGGGGAAGAGAAATTGGCGCTTGCGCGCGATTTTCGCAAGGGCAAGGGGATCGGGAAGGTCGTTTATGCCCAGCTCATGTCATGACCAGGCTGAAGCAAGGGCTCCTCGGGGCGGCACGTCGTACCCCGTCTGCATGCACGGGCGTCGATGCAAGCTCGAGCGGAGTCCGGTCGAGTTGACGCACGACTTCCCCGTCATGCCCGGCCTAACGCCGCCCTGGACCTCTCACTCCTGGAGTTGCCGTTTCAAGAGCTCGATCTCCTCGGCGAGGGCGTTGTCGGTGCTCACCAAGTTCTCGATTTTTCGCACGGCGTGCAGGACCGTCGTGTGGTCGCGGCCGCCGAAACGACGGCCAATCTCCGGCAGCGACCGCAGCGTCAGGGTCTTGGCCAAATACATGGCGACCTGGCGCGGACGCACGACGTTGGCCGTGCGTCTGGACGACAAGAGGTCCGCCCGGCTCACATTATATTGCCGTGCGACCACGCGTTGAATGTCCTCGATCTTGACGCGCTTGGGTTCCTGAGGACGAATCAGGTCGCGTATCTCGCGCTCGGCCATTTCAAGCGTGATTGAGTTGCCCGTCAGCTTGCTATGGGCGAGGAGCCGATTGAGCGCGCCTTCGAGATCCCGGCCATTATGGGTCACGGTCTTGGCGATGAACGCAAGCACGGGCGGCGGGACGTCAAACCCGGCGTGATGCTGCTTGGCGGCGGCGGTCCGCGCCTTGAGGATTTCCAGGCGCAGCTCTTCGCCGAGCGATCCCATTTCCACCACGAGACCTCCGGCGAGGCGCGAGCGCACACGTTCTTCCAGGCTTTCGAGATCGGAGGGCGGCCGATCGGAGGCGATGACCACCTGCCTGCCGGCATCAATGAGGGCGTTGAGCGTGTGGCAGAATTCGGCCTGGGTCGATTTTCCCTGCAGGAATTGCAAGTCATCGATGACCAGGACGTCAATGGATCGCAATGCCTCCTTGAATGCGATGGCAGTCTGTGCCCGCAGCGCGGATACGAAGCCGTACATGAATTTTTCGGCGGTGAGATAAAGCACCTTGCGGTCGGCGCTGGCATTGCCCGCCCAAGCCAGCGACTGCAAGAGATGCGTCTTGCCGAGCCCGACGCCGGCATGAATGTAAAGCGGGTTGAACATGACGACCTCGCCGCGGGCGGCCATTGCGACCTGGCGGGCGGCAGCGTGAGCAAGGGTATTGCAGCGACCGACGACGAAGGTCTCGAAGGTCAGCCGTGGATCGAGCGGGGAACCGCCAAGGGATTTGTGCAGGCCCGAGATCGGGCCGCTCGGGAGGCGCAGGTCCGCGCCGTTGGGTCTGATGTCACGGGTCTCGCGCGGGGCCGCGGGCACTTCCGCCGGCTTGCTTCTTGACAGCGCCGCACGGACGGAGGAGCGAACGACGAGCTCGATGCGGGAAAAGCCGCTGTCTTCAGCCCGCCAGCACGCCAGCACCCTTTCGGCATAATGGGATTGGATCCAACTCTTCAGAAAACGTGTGGGGACCGAGAGCTTGACCGTATTGCTCTCACTGCCCTCGAGCTCCATGCGAGCGAACCAGCTCGAATAAATATCCTCGCCGACCTCGGCGCGAAGACGATCCCTCACCCGCGTCCAACGCAGCTGATCCGTGCTCGTCATAATTGCTGGTTCTCTTTTTTTGACGGAGGATTGGCGTAACGCAGGTACTGAAATCCCCACAGGATCGACGCGGTGACACACGCAAGTGGGGAAGAAGGGCCAACGGGACGGCGATCTGGGCTGCGACGAAAAACGCGCCGCAAGCTCGCCGGGACGTTAGGGGGGCGGCCCGCAGGCCGCAGCGACGACGCGCGACAGAAATGCATCCGGCCGGCGCCCGATCACGCTGGCCAAGGAATTTGCCGCTTGCGGTGTAGTCACAATGACCCCCTGTCCATCGCCGTCGCCGATTGCGAAGGCTCTGCACACATTAGGACGCTTCCAAGTATTCAGAATTACGTTCGCGCCGTCCCTTTAGTACAAGCGTGACGTCACGAAGGTTAAACTTATGTTCGCATACGCCGAGTTCTGACTAGACCGGGAGTCGACCTGGAAACGACAGGACATGAGTCATCCGTTCTCATCTTCGATGAGCTCGAATACGAACCTTTTACTGAAAACCGCCAGTGGCCCAGCGGCGATTTGAAAATAGCACGCCGCGAAAGCCCTGCAACGCCGCTCATCAGCAAATATGACGCGATTCGCGCTGCAAAATATCTCGGCCGGCCGTATCTCCCCTCGTCGCCATTGAGATAAACCATTGGTGTCGTTATGGGATCTCGGCCGACGCCGAAGCGGCCGAAGCCAGTGCGCCGGGTCCTTGCCGCGCTTGAGTCGCGCACTGTGATTGTCATCGGAAACGTACGATATCTAAGTCCTTCTTGGTGCTTTCCCCATAAACCGTTCTGCAAACAGCTATTTCCTTGAGCGGAAATGAAGGGTAACCCCCGTCAAAAAGTGCGCTGGAACGACTCTGCTGTTGCAATTCGGCAATAGCCGCCAATCTGCAATCAGCGTGCATGGCACATGATATATGAAAATAATATGAAATTTCGGACGCTGGCATCGCGCCGGAACGGCGTCGCGCGCGGGGATGATTCGAATTTCGGAACGCTGAACTAGGAGCCTGTCCAGATTATCGTGGTTGGTAGATGTAGCCCAGACCGGAGTTTGATTGGCGGGCGTCACTTGCTGTGACGCCCGCTATCCAGCGGGCGCCAGCAACACTTTCGATAGAGTTCCGCCTGTGGGCGAGCTTCAGAAGATTGTGGACGGTGCAGACGATCGCCCACTCGGCGCGCACCTTCTCGAAGCCGCGCAGCAAGAACTGGCGGAAGCCGCGAGCCTGTTTGATCTGCCCGAACACCGGCTCCGGAAGTTGCTTGCGCAGCCGGTAAGGGCTTTCGTGGCCGCCGGCCTTGATCTTGGCGCGCATCGCCTCGACGCGCGTCGGGATGGCCTCCTCCGAGCCGGCCGGCGTTGCGGCGCTGGCCTCGCCTTTGACGGTGCCGGCGACAGCATCCCTGGCCCGGCCAGTCGCTACGTAGGCATCGATGTTGCGGTTCTCCAATGCCTCGATATTGGCCTCCGAGCAGTAGCCGGCATCCGCCGATAGCTGCTCGGGCTTGCGGCCGAGATTGGTCTCGATCGCATCGGTCATCGGCACCAGCTGGGCGCAATCGACCGCGCTCTGCGTCACGTCTTGCGCCACGATGATCTGCGCTTCTGCGTCGACGGCGGCCTGGGCGTTGTAGGCCTGCACGAATCCGTCCTTGCTCTTCATGATCCGGCTCTGCGGATCGGTGAATTTCTTCTGAGCTTTGGCATCCGGCTCGGTGGAGGGCGCAGCCGCTTGCCGTCCGGGTTTGCGGCGCCCCTCAGCCTCTCGCTTCTCTGCCGCTTCGGCCTCTGCCTTGAGCTTGGCCTCGGCAGCCGCCTTCGCCTCCGCCTCCAGTTCGGCCTTGGCCTCGCGGATTTTCTCGGCACGCAGCTTCTTGTCGGCGATCCAATCCGGCATCTCGTCGCCGGTCTTGTCGCGGCCGTATAGCTCGTCTTCCTCAGCATCCGCCGCCGCAGCCGTGCCGAGCCACTTGGCAACCTCGGCTTCCAGTTCGGACGCGCGATTCTCCATGCGCTCGTAGCTCATCGCCTTGTGCTTCGACGCGTTGGCTTTGATCTTGGTTCCATCGAGCGCCACATGCCCGAGCTTCACAAGGCCGGCCGTCTCGCACAGATGCAGGATTTGCCCGAACAGTCCGCCAAGCGCCTTCAAGTGCCGCTTACGGAAATCCGAGATGGTGCGAAAATCCGGCGCATCAAGCCCCACAATGCTCATGAAATCCACCCGCTCGCGACACGCCTTGGCGATCCGACGTGAGGAGTAGATGCCGCAGCAGTAGGAATACAACAGCAGCGCCGTCATCATGGTCGGATCGAACGGCGGCTGGCCCCGTTCGCTGCCATAGGTACCAGTGATCTCGACAAGGTCGACGTCGTCTCTCACCAAGCTCAGCACAAAGCGGGCGAGATGGCCCTTGGCCACAAAGTCCTGCACCATTGGCGGCAGCAACAGTGGATCATCGATCTTCCAAGGGCGAAATGTCTTGCTCATGCGCACAGACAGAATCCGACTTGCCCTTCTTTTGCCAGCAAAATCCCCCTATTACTCGGACAGGCTCCTAGGCGCCAAGCTTGGCAACCCGGTGGCTCAGGCGCGATACCTTGCGGCTTGCGGCGTTGCAATGGACGATGCCCTTTTGCGCCGAGCGCATGATCACCGGCTCGGCTTCCTTCAGCGCTGCAATCGCCTTGTCACGATCGCCGGAAGCGATCGCTTCCTCGACCCTGCGCACGAAGCTGCGCAGCCGCGTTCGCCTGCCTTTGTTGATCTCGGTACGGCGCGCGATCTTGCGTGTTGCTTTGCGCGCGGAACTGGTATTGGCCATGCCTCTAGCTCGTCGTGGGGCGCGTCATGCGGCGCGCTCATTGTCATCGGAATCGATACGGCAAAACGCAAGCGGCGGCGTAGAGCCTCGCCGCCACCGCGCGCCGCTTATAGTCGCCTCGCCCGCGAGCGTCAACGCCCCACCGCCACGCCCCACCGCCACGCCCCACCGCCCCGCCTGCCCGCCGCCCCGTCGCTGCCCCCGTGCGGGCGGCTACACCGCTCGCGCGTGCTCGCCGGCGATGCCGGACGAGCCGGCGCCGCGAGCCCGCAGGCTGTCATAGCGGGTGGCGAGGACAGTTCGCTCCGCCTGGGAATAAGCCTGGAGCGGCGGTTGCACGCGCGACCAGGCCGCATCGCCGTGGATGTGTGCGAGCAAGGCCTTGACACCAGGGACGAGTTGCTTGCCGTCGAATAGCTTGCGGATCGCCACCGCGGTTTCGAGTGCGGCCGCATCGCCATCGCGCCATGCATGCGCGCAGAGATCGGCGTTGAGATTGACGGTCGCCGATATGCAGCCCGCGAAGATGCCCGATCGCGCTTGCATCAGGACCGCTTCGGTCGAGGGAAACACCTTGAAAGCGGCGGCAATGCTCGCGACTTCACGTGCATAGACCATGTCCCCGGATGAATCCTTGAGCCCGACGATTCGATCTCCGAAGGCATCAAGCACGCGCCTGATCAGACCGACGTGCCAGGGAAGTCCGGACTGCGCTGGAAAATGGTAGAGATATAGCGCGATTGGTGTTGATGCCGTCGCCTGCAAGATGCCCTCGATGGAGGCGACGAGCCCGTCATCCGGGACGCCCTTGTAATAGAAGGGCGGCAGCACGAGCGCGCCGGCAAAGCCGAGCTCGGCCGCATGCCGCGTCAATGCAACCGCATCCGCGAGCGCAGCGGCGCCGGTGCCGACCATCATGCGATCCATGGGCAGGCCCGCCGCGTGGTACGCCGACATCACGCTCATGCGCTGCTCGACCGAGAAAGACGTGGCTTCGCCGGTGGTGCCGAGCACGTTGAGTCCATCGCAGCCATTGGCGAGGAGAAATTTCGCGAGCGCCGCCGAGCGCGCGCAGTCGGGCGCGCCGCCGGGGCCGACCGCTGTTGCGATGGCTGCGATCACGCCTTTGAGCTTGCTGCCTTGTTTGTTGCTTGTCATGGGATCCTGAAGACGGATGACGGAGGACAGCGGACGGATAGCAGATGAAGCCTACGAGGCATAGGCATTCAGGCGCTGTATCGCGTTCTTCGCGCTTGGCGTGATCGCGAGCTGTTTTGAGTTTCTGTCCTCCGTCCTCTGTCGTCTGTCCTGCGGCTCACCCGCTCACCTTGAAGGCCGCAAGAGCCGCCATGTTGGCAAGCTGGGCATCATTGGCCGAGAGCGGCACGATTTGCACCGGCCGGTCGAGACCGACCAGGATGGGACCGATCACGGTGGCGCCACCCAACACCTCGAGCAGCTTGGTCGAGATCGAGGCGGAATGGAAGGTGGGCATGATCAGCACATTCGCCGGCTCGGACAGGCGACAGAACGGATAGACCTCGCGCAATTCCATGTTGAGAGCCACATCCGCCGCCATGTCGCCGTCATACTCGAAATCGACACGCCGCTGGTCGAGAATGCGCACCGCTGCCTGCACGAGGGCCGCCCGCTCGCCGGGCGGATTGCCGAAGGTCGAGAATGCAAGCAGCGCAAGCCGCGGCTCGTAACCGAACCGGCGCGCGACGCCCGCCGCCTCGACGGCGATGTCGGCCAGGCTCTCGGCATTGGGCATCTCGGTCACCGCAGTATCGGCGACCAGCACCGTGCGTCCGCGCGCGAGCACGAGCGACACGCCCATGACGCGATGGCCGGGTTTGGGATCGATGCAGCGGCTGATGTCGGAGAGCGCGCCCGAGAAGTTGCGAGTGACGCCCGTGACCATGGCGTCGGCATCGTCGAGCGCGACCATGCAGGAGGCAAAATGGTTGCGATCCTGGTTGACGAGGCGCTGGCAGTCGCGCGGCAGAAAGCCCTTGCGCTGGAGCCGCTCGTAGAGATAGGCGGCATAAGCCGCATTTCGCTTCGACAGTCGGGCATTGATGATCTCGATGCCGTCGCCGAGCTCGATGCCGAGGTTGTGCGCCGTGTCACGCACCCGCTCCTCGCGGCCGACGAGAAGCGCCGTTCCCAGTCCCTGCTCGACGAAGCTCGTCGCGGCGCGGATGACCTGTTCCTCCTCGCCTTCGGCGAAAACCACGCGCTGCGGGCGGCGCCGCAGGCGCTCGTGCACCCGCTGCAGAAAGCCGGCGACGGGGTCGCGGCGTGAGCGCAACTGTGCCCGGTAGGCCTCCATGTCCACAATCGGGCGGCGCGCGACGCCGGTCTCCATCGCGGCCTTGGCAATGGCGGGCGGCACGTAAGAGATCAGGCGCGGATCGAACGGCACCGGGATGATGTAATCCGCGCCGTATTTCGGTCGGGTGCCGTACGCTGCCGCAACTTCGTCGGGCACGTCCTCGCGCGCGAGCTCCGCGAGCGCTCGCGCGGCGGCGATCTTCATCTCCATGTTGATGGCCGTCGCACGCACGTCCAGCGCACCGCGAAAGATATAGGGAAAGCCGAGCACGTTGTTGATCTGGTTGGGATAGTCGGAGCGCCCGGTGGCCATGATGGCATCGTTGCGGACCTCGGCCACTTCCTCCACGCTGATTTCCGGGTCGGGGTTGGCCATGGCGAAGATGATCGGTTTGTCTGCCATCGATTTGACCATCTCCTTCGTCATTGCGCCCTTGACCGAGAGTCCAAAAAAGACGTCGGCACCGGCGAGCGCCTGCGCGAGCGTGCGAACGGAAGTCTTCGCCGCATGTGCGGATTTCCATTGGTTCATGCCCTCGCTGCGGCCCTGATAGATCACACCCTTGGTGTCGCAGAGGATGATATTGCCGGGCGTGAACCCGATGGCCTTGAGCAGCTCCAGGCATGCGATGCCGGCCGCGCCGGCGCCGTTGCAGACGAGCTTGGTCGATTTGATGTCGCGTCCGGTGAGGTGAAGCGCATTGATCAGCCCGGCCGCGGCGATGATGGCGGTGCCGTGCTGGTCGTCGTGAAAGACCGGAATGTCGAGGAGCTCGCGCAGGCGCTGCTCGATGACGAAGCACTCGGGCGCGCGGATGTCCTCGAGATTGATGCCGCCCCAGCTCTTTCCCAACAGCTTGACGCAATTGACGATCTCGTCCGGGTCCTCGGATGATACTTCGAGATCGATGGAATCGATATCGGCGAAGCGCTTGAACAGCACCGCTTTTCCTTCCATCACCGGCTTTGCCGCCAGCGCCCCGCGATTGCCGAGGCCGAGAATGGCGGTGCCATTGGTGATCACGGCGACGAAATTGCCCTTGGTGGTGTAGTCGAACGCGCGATCCTCGTTCTCGGCGATGGCGAGAACCGGCACTGCAACGCCGGGCGAATAGGCGAGCGAGAGGTCGCGCTGGGTCGTCATTGGTTTGGTGGCCACGACTTCGAGCTTGCCGGGACGTCCCTGGCTGTGAAACAGCAGCGCTTCCTGATCGGTGAATGTCGGGCGGGCACTGCTGGCATTGTTTTTGGAAGTCATCTCAACCCTCGAACCCTGCGCGGTACGATCGCAAGGCTCACGGTAGCGGATGGAACACGGCAGGCTCAAGGGAGATCGGGGAAGCATCTTGCCTTGCGGCGGGTAAGTTGGGGCTCAAATGCCCGGTCGATGATGATGAATTGCGGATTCTCTCGCCCTGCTCGAGCCTGGCGACGAGCGCAGGGCGCGCATATCGCCGCGTAGCGCTCGCCGGAGGCTTCGCGATTGAACTGGAGACGCGATGAGGGTAATCGATTGCCGGGAACGCGGGCTGCTACGCATGATCCCGAAAGTTGCAGACTTTCCGGCCGAGATCGTGCATCAGGATAGAAACCTGGAGCAAGCTCGCGATTCACCCAAAGCGGCCTTGCTCTAGAATGGCGATGCCATGATCCGGTTCCTGTTGCGATTTTTTGGTCTCTTGTTGCTCGCCCTGAGCTTCATCTTGCTGGTGTACGACGGCACCAAATGGATCGCCGACCAGAGCTTCAATGTCAGCACCCTGGGGGCGATCTGGGCCAATATTCATCAGAGCTCGCTGACGGCGCTGCAACCTTTCGTGGAGCGGCTGGGCGGGCCATGGGTCTGGGAAGCCATCATGAAGCGCTACTTTATCGATCAACCGGCGTGGCTCGTGCTCGCCATCATCGCCGCAATCCTGATCTTGCTCGGACGCAAGAAGAAGCCGCTTATCGGCTATGCGCGCGATTAGAACCTATGACGCGGGTGGCCGGCGCTTGATGAAGATCAGCTTGTGTCGATCGATGAGATCCTGGATCTGGTCTTCGGTCGCTCCCGGACCCAACACTTCGGATGTGGGAAAGTCGACGCGCGCCAACAGGCGCGATCCGTAGAGCATGCCGGTGACGTTCATTCGCGCCTCCTGAGTTCTCGTTTCGCGCAACGCGAGTTGACGGCCTGCTTCTTCGTCATGCCCGCGACGCAGTCGAAACTTGCAAGGCCTGCCCCCGGACCCGATCCGAGGGCCGCCATGGATCCTAAGGCGCTTCGTTGCGAGCGCCGGTGATTTATTTCACCGTATTCACGCCGGCCATGCAGGCCACCCCGTCCTGCGCTCCGGTGCCGCCGCTGCAGCCGATTGCGCCGATCACCTTGCCCCCCGCCATGATCGGAATGCCGCCTTCCGAAGCAATAGCGCCATCGAGGGTCAGCACCGCCAAGCCGGCGCCGCCCGCAGCAAGCCGCTCCTCGAAGGATTTTGTAGGACGTCGGAAGGTTGCCGCCGCCTTGGCCTTGTGCTGCGCGATCTCGACCGAGGCGAACTGGGTATCGTCCATCTTGCTGAAATGAACGAGCCACCCGCCGATGGTGACGACGGCGATGGCCATGTTCCAGCCGTTCTTCTTCGCTTCCGCTTCGGCGGCATCCGCCGCCTTCTTCGCCTGTTCGAGCGTGATGCCCGGGCTGCCATATTGCGCCAGCGGTGGGCCTTGCGTCGGTGGGGCGGCCGGCTGTTGCGCCCAGGCCTCGGCGGCAAAACCGAGCACGGTGCAGGTCGCGAGCGACATCAGAGCACGTCTACGCATAAGTTTTTCTCCCGTGTGGACTTTCCTGGCACCGGGGTCGCTGCGGGGAGCGCATTCCCAGGCGCCGGGTGAAGCATACGGGGCGAGGGCGACGTTCGGAATAGGGGGAGGCTCGCGCCGGCGCGATGCGCCGTCCTCCGTCGGCGTCGCATTGCGATGCATCGGAGCCCCATGCCAAAGGCGCGGCCGCGTTCTATATTATGCGCATCGCGAGAACGGGAGACGCCGACATGTTCAAGCTCAAGAAGACGCACGCAATACCGTCCGCCGCCGAAGCACTGCCTGGCCGCGCAACACCGATTGCGACCGCGCGCGAGCATTTCATCTTTCACCGCCCGCTCAAGGGACCCTATCCCGAGGGGCTGGCGAGCGCGATGTTCGGCATGGGGTGCTTCTGGGGCGCCGAGCGCAAATTCTGGGAGCTGGGAAAGGCGTCCATGTCACCGCGGTGGGCTATGCCGCAGGCCTCACCCCCAACCCGACATATCAGGAGGTCTGCACGGGCCGCACCGGGCATAACGAAGTGGTGCTGGTGGTGCATGATCCCAAGCAGATTTCCTATGAACAGCTGCTCAAGACATTCTGGGAAAGCCACGACCCCACCCAGGGCATGCGCCAAGGCAACGACACCGGCACGCAATATCGCTCCGGCATCTATGTCTTCACGCCCGCGCAGCGCAAAGCCGCGGAGCAGTCAAAGGCGATGTACGAAAACGAGCTCAAGGCGCGGCGTTTGGGCCCCATCACCACCGAGATTCTCGACGCGCCGGCATTCTATTTTGCCGAGGACTATCATCAGCAGTATCTGGCCAAGAACCCGATGGGCTATTGCGGGCTCGGCGGCACCGGCGTGAGCTGCCCGATCGGCATCGCCGACAAGGTTGCGTAGGCCGGCGCCGGCGTGATGCAGGGGCACGATCATGACTTCACCGTTGCGCTCGACACGCCCGGAGTAGCGCAGCCCGAGCGTATCGGTCCCAAGGCGGCGAACCTCGCCGCCTTGGCGCGCGCCGGGCTGCCGACGCCCGGCGGTTTCTGCCTCACCGTCGAAGCGTATCGCGCGCAGGTCGCGGCACTCGGGCTTGAAAATCTGCTCAGGCGCTTCGCTGGCGCCGACGGCATCGAGCAGCGACGCCTGGCGGTGGAGATCAGGCTTGCGCTCTATGAGCAACCGGTCGCGCCAGATATCCTCGCGCCGCTTCTTGCCGCGTGGCACGCGCAATGCGCCCGGGACAAGGCGCCCGCTGCCGTGCGCTCCTCCGCGCTGATCGAGGACAGAAAGGGCGCGAGCTTCGCCGGACAATTCGAGAGCTTTCTCGGCATCGAAGACGATGCCGCCCTGCTCACGGCCGTGCGCGCCTGCTGGGCCGCGCTGTGGACCACCAATGCGCGCCGCTACATGGACAATCACGGCCTCTCGCCCGCCGACACCGCCATGGCCGTGCTGGTCCAGCCGCTGGTCGATGCACGGGCCGCCGGCGGCGGCTTGAGCGAGACGGCCGAGGGCGGGATGCTGATCAGCGCGACCTGGGGACTTGGCTCCGCCATTGCGCAGGGCGAGGTGGTGCCGGACCGTATCGTGCTGTCGCGACAGGGTTTCCTGCGCAGGATCGATGCCGGGCGCAAGCATCACCGCGAGACCTGCGGGCATGGCACGGGCGCCCTGCCGCAGCCGGTGGCGAGCGAGCTCGTCGGTGCGCCATGCCTCGATGCCGCGCAGGCGGTCACGCTCGGTAGGATGATGCGGAAAGCCGAGGCCGTCATCGGCGGCCCCGTGGAAATCGAATGGGCGCTCGACGACGTCGGTTTCAAGATCCTGCAAGCGCGGCCGCTCATGGTCGAGCCGACCACGCTCCCCGACGAGATTCTGGCTCAAGCATCCCGGGCTCACCGGTCATCCAGCCGGCATCGGCTGGGGCTCGGGCCGTGCCGTCGTCGTGAGCTGCGAATGCGAGCTCGCGCGCGTCGCGCCCGGCGATGTGCTGGTCACCCGGGTCGCCGGCCCGGCGCTGAGCCAGGTGTTGCCGCGCGTTGCCGGCGTGGTCGCCGAGCTCGGCGGCTCGACCTCGCACCTCGCCTCGCTTGCGCGCGAGCGCGGCATCCCCATGGTGCTGGGCGTGCTCGACGCCACCAGCCGCATCCCGGATGGCTCGCAGGTGGCGGTCGACGGCGTCGCCGGCATCGTGCGGTGGATGGCGTGATGCGTGCACGCATTTTCGTGACCCAGCCGGTTGCGAGCAGCGCCATTGCCCGCCTGCGCAAGGTCGCGGGCGTGACCATCAATCCGGACGCGAGCCGGATCATCCCGAAGAAGGCGCTCATTGCCGGCGTGCGGCGATGCGATATCCTGTTTTCGCTGCTGCATGACCGGGTCGACCGCGACGTGATCGCCGCCAATGCGCACCTGCGTGCCATTGCCTCGCAGTCCATCACCCCGGACAACATCGATGTCGCCGAGGCGACCCGGCGCGGCATTGCGGTTACCGTCGTGCCGCCGATCGTCGCCGAGGCGACGGCCGACATCGCTTTCGGGCTCATCCTGATGGTGGCGCGGCGGATGGTCGAGGGCGAGCGCCTCGTGCACAAAGGCCGATTTCCCGGCTCGCAGTCCAATCATCTGGCGGGAGCGGCGGTTTACGGCAAGACCATCGGACTGGTCGGCGGCGGCGGGCGCATCGGCCGGGCGGTCGCGCGCCGCGCGCGCGGCTTCGGCATGCGCGTCCTGTACTGGTCGCCGACGCGAAAGCCCGAGAGCCTCGAGCGCGAATTCGAGATGACCCATGTCCCGCTCGATTCCCTGCTTGCGCAATCCGATTTCGTCTCGATCCATTCGCCGCTCAAGCCGGAAACGCGACACCAGATCGGCGCCCGCGAGCTCGCGCGCATGAAGGCAGCCGCCTTTCTCATCAACACCGCGCGCGGCGCCATCGTCGACGAGGCAGCGCTCGCGCGCGCGCTCAGGCGAGGCAAGATCGCCGGCGCCGGCCTCGACGTGTTCGAGCACGAGCCCAAGGTCATCCCAGCCCTGCTCGCCATGAAGAACGTGGTGACGACCCCGCATCTCGGTAGCGCGGTGGTCGAGGTGCGCGAGCAGATGGCCAACATCGTCGTCGACAACATCCTTGCGCTCATCGCCGGCAGGACGCCGCCCAATTGCGTCAATCCGCAAGTGCTGGTCCGGTCGACCGGCGGGCGCAATCGGCTGCCTCTCCGCGCGACTGCGGGGAGAGGGCGGGGGTGAGGGGCAAGCGAGCGCGAGCACAATCCCGACAGAGCATTGCTGGTAGAGCTGGAACAAACAAATGCCGCGCCCCCTGATCGCCGTCACCGACAGCCCGTTCCCCTCGCTCGGTCCGGCCAAGGCTGCGCTCGCGCGTCTCGATCCCGAATTGCACATGGCGGCGAGCGCGTCCGCCGACGACATCCTGGCAGTCGCCAGGAACGCCGACGCCATCCTCGTCACCTATGCCAGGCTTCCGGGCGAGCTGTTGCGCCAGCTCACCCGCTGCAAGGCCATCGGCCGCTTCGGCCTCGGCGTCGACAATATCGACATCACGGCCGCAGCCGAGCTCGGCATCGCGGTGACCTACGTGCCGGACTACTGCCTGCACGAGGTTTCCGACCATGCCATGGCGCTTCTGCTCGCGCTTGCGCGCAAGGTTCCACTTGCCAACGGTCTGGTGCAGGCCGGGCGCTGGGAAATGCCGGTGCTGGTTCCGATCCACCGCCTTGCCGGCCGCGTGCTCGGCCTTGTCGGTTTCGGCAACATCCCGCGCGCGCTCGCGCCGAAGGCAAAGGCCTTCGGGCTGCGCGTCGTCGCCCATGATCCCTTTGTCTCTGGCGAGGCGCTGGCGGCCGCGGGTGTCGAGGCAACAAGCTTTGATCGGCTCCTGGAAATCTCCGATTTCGTCTCGATCCACGCGCCGCTGGTGCCGGCAACCCGCGGCCTCTTCAACGCCGATGTCTTTCGCAAGATGAAAAAGGGCGCAATCCTCATCAACACCGCACGCGGACCGCTGGTCGACGAGGCGGCGCTGATTGCCGCGCTCGATGCCGGTCATCTCGGCGCCGCCGCGCTCGACGTGGTCGCGGTCGAGCCGCTGGCGCCGGACTCCAAGCTCCGCGGCCGCGACAACGTCATTCTTACGCCGCACACCGCCTTCTATTCCGTAGAGGCGCTCGACGAGCTGCAGACCAAATGCGCAAGCGACGTCGCGCGCGTGCTCTCAGGCGAGCCGCCGGTCTATCCGGTGAAGCCGGGGTGAGCGGGAGCGATCAAGGGAGAGCGATCATGAGAATCGACGGCGCATGCCACTGCGGATACATCACCATCGAAGGCGAGGCCGATCCGGAGAAAACAACGATCTGCCATTGCAGCGATTGCCAGACCGGTACGGGCTCCGCGTTCCGCGTCTCGGTGCCGGTTGCCGGTGCGACGTTTCGCATGTCCGGGCAGCCGACCACCTACCTCAAGACCACGGCCGAGAGCGGCAATTCGCGCGCGCAGGCGTTCTGCCCGCGCTGCGGCACGCCGATCTATTCCACCTCGCCGGGCGAGGGTCAGCAGGCGTCGTACATGCTGCGGGTCGGCATCCTGCGTCAGCGCGAGGACTTCTTGCCGCGGCGGCAAATCTGGTTCCGCTCGGCGCAGCCTTGGGTGACTGACATTGCGCCAATCCAGAAGAACGAGAAGCAGGGTTGAGCGGCCCCCCGCTCGGTCAGGCCGCTCGCGATCGAACGTCGCGCTCGATCGCCGCGCCGGTTTCCAATCGGACCTTGGTGAGGTCGTGCATCGCCTGCAGATTCATCCAGAATTCGGGGCTGGTGCCGAAGAAGCGCGCGAGCCGCAAGGCGGTGTCCGCCGTCACCGACCACGCGCCCTTGACGACGGCGCCGATACGCTGGCGGGCACGCGCAATGCCATCGCGAGAGCGTTCACCGACATGCCGAGCGGATTGAGAAACTCCTCGCTAAGCACCTCCCCCGGATGGGTGGTCGCGCGATCAGGGGCGGCGACCCCCTTAGTGGTAATCGACGATTTCGACATTGGCCGGCCCCCCTTTCCGAGGATCGCAACTGCTCGCGGCCTCTCTGATGCGAATCTGATGCGAACTTCAGAATGCCGCGGCATCGCTCTCACTCCGCGGTCCAGCCGCCGTCGAGGACGAGCGCCGAGCCCGTCATCAGCGAGGAGGCATCCGAGGCGAGAAAGATGATGGCACCGGTCAATTCCTCGAGCTGCCCGAGCCGCCCGAGCTTGATCTTGGCGAGCACTTCGTCGCGAAAGGCCTTGTTCTCGAAGAACGGCCGCGTCATGGGCGTCTCGAGGAAGGTCGGACCCAGGCTGTTCACGCGGATCCGGTGGGGCGCAAGCTCGATCGCCATCGCCTTGGTGAAGCCCTCCATGGCATGCTTGCTGGCGCAGTAGACGCTGCGGCGCGCGGCGCCCACGTGTCCCATCTGCGAGGAGATATTGATGAGCGAGCCGGGGCGGGAGGTTTCGATCAGGCGGCGCGCCACCGCCTGCGCCACGAAAAAAGCCGCGCGCACGTTCAGCGACATGATCGCGTCGAAGTCCTGCGCCGTGACGTCCATGAGATGGGCCGGGCGATTCATCCCGGCATTGTTGACGAGAATGTCGAATGGCGCCGCCCCGGCGATGGCGGCGCGCGCCGCCGCGATGTCGGTCACGTCGAGCACCATGGCAGCGGCTTGATCGCCGCGCGCGCGGAGCGCCTGTGCCGCTCCCTCGATCTCCGCCGCCGTGCGCGCGGCAAGCGTCACATGCGCGCCGGCTTGCGCCAGCGCCGCCGCCGCCGCCAGTCCGATGCCGCGGCCGCCGCCGGTGACGAGGGCGCGCTTGCCGTCGAGCCGGAACGACGGCGCTTTCGCCAGCTCGATTGGCGCCGTGGCGCTCATGCGATCCGCTCTGCGCTCACTCCGCCGCCTGGGCATAGGCGACGTTGCGCCCGCCGTAGCGGCGCACGCGCACATTGGCTTGCTCGGCATGCGCGAAGAAGCCCTCGAGGATGCACAGCCGCGAGCAGTATTCTCCTATCAGCACCGACGCCTCGTCGGTGAGCACCTTCTGATAGGTGCAGGTCTTGAGGAACTTGCCGACCCACAGCCCGCCGGTATAGCGCGCCGCCTTCCTGGTCGGCAGCGTATGGTTCGTCCCGATCACCTTGTCGCCGTAGGCCACGTTGGTGCGCGGACCGAGAAACAGCGAGCCGTAGTTCCTCATATGGGCGAGGAAATAATCGGGATCGCGCGTCATCACCTGCACATGCTCAGAAGCGATGCGGTCCGCCTCGCGCACCATCTCGTCGGGACTTTCGCACACGATCACTTCGCCGAAATCCGCCCACGCCTTGCCGGCAGCGTCGGCGGTCGGAAGAATGGCGAGGAGCCGCTCGATCTCGCGCAGCGTGTCGCGAGCAAGCTTTTCCGAATTGGTGATGAGGATCGCGGGCGAGGTCGGGCCGTGCTCGGCCTGGCCGAGGAGGTCGGTAGCACAGATCTCGCCGTCGACGCACTCGTCGGCGATGATCAGCGTCTCGGTCGGTCCGGCCAGGAGATCGATGCCGACGCGGCCGAACAGCTGGCGCTTGGCTTCCGCGACGTAGGCATTGCCGGGTCCGACGATCATGTCGACGGCGCCCATCGTCTCGGTGCCGAGCGCCATGGCGGCGACCGCCTGCACGCCGCCGAGGACATAGATTTCGTCCGCCCCGCCCAGATGCATGGCGGCGACGATCGCGGGGTGGGGGCCGCCCTGGAACGGCGGCGCGCAGGCCATGATGCGCTTCACGCCAGCGACGCGCGCGGTAACGATCGACATGTGCGCCGAAGCCACCATGGGATAGCGCCCGCCCGGCACGTAGCACCCGATCGAGCCCACCGGGATGTGGCGGTGCCCGAGCACGATGCCGGGAAGCGTCTCGACCTCGAGCTCGCGCAGCGCCTCCTTCTGTTTCTGCGCGAAATTGCGCACCTGCGCCTGGGCAAACTTGATGTCGTCGAGATCGCGCTTGCGCAGCTTTGCGGTGGCGCGCTCGATCTCGGGCACGCTCAGCCTGAAGCTTGCGGGCGACCAGTTGTCGAATTTCTGTGACAGCGCGCGCACCGCGGCATCACGGCCGGATTCGACCTCTGCGAGAATGCCCTCCACCGTTTCGCGCACCTTGGCGTCGGCGGCCTTGATCGCGCTCGCATCCATTCCGCGCTTGAGGTAGCGGGCCATGGCGTTCCTCCATCCGTTCGCCGCTCAAAGGGCAGGGGCCTCGGCGGCATGAGGCATCTCCTCGCCTCTACCAAGGGCGGCAGGCAAAGCGCTATCATCTTGCCGGCAAGCAGGCGAGCGCGCGGAGGCGGGAATGGCTGCGGTCCAACACCTGCGGCATCTTTGCCCACCGCGCCGTCGCTCCGACCAAGCGCCTCCTCGCCGCCGCCCGCCGCGCCGGCGTCCCGATCTTCTTCTGCACCCAGGACACGCGGGCGAACAACCGTCCGCCGGGTGCGACTTCGACGCGCCGCCAGCGAGCGGTCCCGCCCGACGGCTACGCCATCTACCATGAGTTCACCGTGCAGCCGACCGATGTCGTGATCTGGAAGCAGCGCGCGAGTATCTTCCAGGGCACGCCGCTCCTTTCGCATCTCTCGCTCGTTGGAGCGCACAGCCTGATCGTCTGCGGCGAGAGCACCTCGGGATGCGTGCGTGCGAGCGTGGTCGACGGTTATTCCGCCGGTTTTCACGTCGCGCTGGTCGAGGAATGCACGTTCGACCGCGCCGAGCTCACGCACAAGGTGAATCTATTCGATCTGCATCACAAATATGCCGGCGTCATGCATGTCGACGAGGTCGTGGCGCATCTCGATGCCATGCGAATGGACCGCGCCGCGGAATGAACGCGGCCTGTCCGGACCGCGCGAGGCACTACATCGAGCTCGAGGAAAATCCGCCCACGCCGAGCGGCGGGCGCGGGGCGTCACGCAATGAGCTGGCGGCGGCCGGCCATATCCGCGAGGGCACTTGCGTCTGCGGCACTTGTGTCTGCAGGACTTGCGTCTGCGCCGAGGGCGCGCCGGATTCTCCGGCAGCAACGGCAGCAGCGATGCGCCCGTCTCTTGTATCGCTTGCGGCGGCTGCTCCGGCCGGCAGGCGCGCCGGCTCCGTCCGCGGCGAGGCCATCGCGCTTTGAATTGGCAGCGGCTCGACCGGCCGTTGCCGCAATTCGGTCGTGGGGCGATTTGGCTTCTGCTCCTTCCGCGCGGGCGGCGCCGCGCTCGCCTTGGCCGCCTTTGCCGCCGGGGCTGCGACCGGCGCCGTTGGAGCTGCTGCGTTGAGCGCATCCGCGGCATTGCGAAGCTGCTCGGCCAGCAGCACGCTTTCATCACGCACGTGCCGGATCATTTGCTCATCCGCAGGCGCCAGCCGCACCACCGCCGGCGGCTGCGGCGCCGCCCTGGGCGGCTCGTGCGAATTGCCAAGCAAGACCGCGGCGTAAGCGCTGGCGCAGCCGGCGCCCACAATCTCCAGAATTCTCGTGACGAGCCTGGACAGGCGTGGAAATGGTCCCGGCATTCCGCTCCCCCCTCGAATTTAAACGACCTGTTGTTTTTCAAACACTCGTTTGAGGCAAAACCGCGACCCAAAGCCGGCGGATCATGGCGGCGGAGGGGTAATAGCTGGGATTCGGCTCACGCGCCGACGAGCCCGCCGGCGGCCCACTTCGCGATGGTTTCACCCAGTCCATCCACGAATTTCCGATCGACCTTGAAGCCGAGCGGCGGCCGCGACAGCTGCTCGCAGTTGCGCACGAAGATGCTGCACTGGCCGAACAGCCAGAGCGCGCCGAGCACTGCTTGTTTCTCCGTCGCTTCCGGCGGCAGGAACCGGCGCACCAACGCGGCCGCGCCGGCGAGATACGGCCCTGCGTCCTCCGCCATGAACTTGCGAAAGGCGGGAGTGGGCCGCACCGTCTCCCAATTGAAGATGCGCAGATACTGACTGAGCTCGTCATGCGCCAGCATGGGCCGCAGCTGCCGACGGACGAAGGCCCGCAGCGCCACCTCGCGGGCAAGGTTCGCGGGCGCCGGTGCCCTCGAGACGTCGGCCTCCAGCAGGACCGTCAGCGCCATTTGCAGGACCGCGCGATAGAGGCCCTCCTTGCTGCCGAAATGATAGTTGATGGCGGCTTGATTGACATCGGCCTTGGCCACGATGTTGCGGATGCTGGTGCCGTCATAGCCGTGCTCCGCAAAAATGCGAGCGGCCGCCTTGACGATCTTGTCGCGCGTGACCTTGGAGGGGCGCGTCGGCATGTCCGGCTCCCGTTTCAAACGTGTGTTTTAACGTGTAACCGACCGGCTCGCCCAAAATCAAACAAATTGAATGTCGATACGATGTCCTCTATGTAGCTGAACCGCCCGCAGCCGCAGCAGAGATCGGGGCTTTATCCTTGTTTCGCCGCAAGCCGACCTCCCAGGAGTTCTCTGGTTTGCCCGGCCGATATGCGCCCGGGACAAATCAGCTGGAATTACGATCGGACCGAGATCATCGCCGACGGCGTGGTGCACGCGGCCGGGGTCGTTCTGGGCCTGATCGGCGCCGTCGCCATCCTCGTCGTTGCGGCAAACACGCGACCGCTCGAGATCGCGCCGACCTTGATCTACATCTTCGGGTTGATCACGATGCTCGGGCTTTCCGCGGCCTACAACATGTGGCCGATCTCGCCCACGAAATGGCTTTTGCGTCGTTTCGATCACTCCGCGATCTATCTGTTGATCGCGGGGACTTACACGCCCTTCCTGGCGCTGATGAAGGGTGGTCTTGCCACCGCCGGTCTCACCATCGGCATCTGGTCGAGCGCGCTCCTCGGCGTGATCCTCAAGCTCGCGCTGCCCGGCCGGTTCGACCGGCTCTCCGTTGCCCTCTACCTGCTCCTGGGCTGGATCGGCGTCATCGCCTATGATCATTTCGCACCGGTTCTGCCGAGCTTGAGCGTTTGGCTGCTCGCGCTCGGCGGCATTCTCTATTCCTTGGGTACTCTCTTTCATCTTTGGGAGCGGCTGCGCTTTCAGAACGTGATCTGGCACGGCTTCGTGCTGCTCGCGGCAGCTTGCCACTACTCCGCCGTTCTCGCCTGCCTGGCGGGGAGATGATCGGCATCGGAGCTGTTGCTCGAGCGCCGATGCGATGAAGATCCGCATCTTATCTGAAGCGGACTGCCGTGCGGCTCTCGACATGGCAACCGCCATCGAGGTCCAGGCGGAAGCATTCACGCTGCTATCGCAAGGGCGATCGATCGAAGGTCTGCGCAGCTTTGCCAGCACGGACAATCCGCCGGGGATCGTCATCTTCAATCCGTGCTTCCTGCGCGACGGCGCCGGATACGGCATCAAGGTCATCTCCGATTTCTACGCCAACGACCAGCGCGGGATCGTGCGCATGAGCGGGCTCGTCTGCGTGTTCGACGGCATCACCGGCCGTCCACAGGCCGTGCTCGAAGCCGGCTACCTCACCGATTTGCGCACGGGCGCCGGGACCGGTCTCGCGGCACGGCACCTGGCGCGCCCGGAAAGCAGCGTCATCGCCATCATCGGTGCGGGGCGCGTGGCACGCAACCAGCTTGCTGCGCTCGCCGAGATCTTCGATCTGAAAACCGTCCATCTCTCGACCCGAAGCAGCGCGCGCGCGGACGATTTCATCCGACGCATGGTCCGCGTCGGCGGTCGGATTCCGCGCGATATCCGCCTGGCGTCATCGCTCGCGGAACGTGAGCAAGCGGTCGGCAAAGCCGATATCGTCGTTGCCGCCACCACGTCGCCGACGCCGGTTCTGTCCGGTCAGTGGCTGCGGCCGGGAGCTTTCGTGGCCGCAGTGGGAGCGCACACGTCGACCATGCGGGAAGTGGATACGCAGACCATCCGGCGCGCCTCCAACCGCGTGATCGACAGCCGGGCCGATTGCCTCGACCATGCCGGCGATCTCATGATCCCCATGGCGGATGGCGTCATCCGGCGCGAGGAAGTCGTCGAGATTGCCGAAGTGCTCAACGGTGTCCGGCCCTCGCGCCGGTCGGATCAGGAGATCACCTTCTACAAGTCGATCGGGGTTCCGATCCAGGATCTGGTGACGGCCCAACACATCGTGCGGCGCGCGGCAAAAATGGGCATCGGCGCCGAGATCGAGATCGGTGGCGATGGCGATTGAGCAAGCGCACCTTTCGAGAGATTGAATCATTTGCTGTCGGCGCAGCGAGCGTCACCTCTCCCCGGAGGGGCAGGGCTATCGCATATGGCCGTTCAGCAAGCGCCGTAATACCTCCCCTGAAAGGGGAGGTCGGCGAGCAAAGAGCGAGCCGGGTGGGGTCGGCTGCGACAATCTCGCGCGTCGAAGCGGCCCCACCCGACCGCCTGTCGCTTTGCTCCGGCGGTCGACCTCCCTGAAAGGGGAGGTACACCGAGTTTGTTGCTCGCCATATGCGATTGACTGCCCGGAGTTGCTTAGCGTGCGACCTTCAGCTCGTCGCGAGGGGGCAGGTATTTGTCGGTGTAGACCTGTGCTGCAGCAGGCGTCGCCTTCATGTTGAAGGCCGGCGCCACCTGCGCCAGCGTGTTGTCGAGCCGCGCCATGTCGACGCTGCTGTAGCCGTGGTCGAGCACGTTGGGGGTGATGATCGCATAATCGAGCGTCATCTTGATCCGCTCCTGCTCGATCTTGTCGTTGATGAGCGGGTCGCGCGTCTTGACCGCGGTGACTGCGCCTACCGGGTCCTTGATCATGCGGTTGAGCCCGTGCACCGTGCCGCGGATGAAGTTGCGTACCGCGTCCGGGTTCTGCTCGGCAAATTCCGGCCGCGTAATGAGCGCAAGCCCGTAGAGACCAACGCCGTAATTGGCGTAGGCCATCACTCGAATCGCATCGGTCGGGATATTGACGGCCTGCATGTTGATGAGCACCGTCGGCACGTTGCCGGTCACGGCGTCGGCGTCGCCCCTGATGAGCATCGGTTCGCGCAGCTCCGGCGAGACGTTGAGCCACTTGATCGAGCCCTGGTCGATCTTGTTGACGGTGGCAAAGAGCGGGAAGAGCTGGCGGCTCGCATCTCCGGCCGGCGCCGCGATGCTTTTTCCGTTGAGGTCCTGCGGCTTGGCGATGTTGCTCTTCGCCATGGTTTCAACCGCAAGCGCAGACTTGTCGTTGACCATGAAGACGGCGATCAGCGGGCGCCCGGGATTCTCGCCCATGAAGCGGACCATCGAATAGAGGTCGGCCTGGCCGATGTCATAGGCGCCGCTCGCCACCTTGCTGACCGTGTCGCCCGAACCCACGCCGCGGTCGACGGTGACATTGAGATGATAGCGTGCGAACGTGCCGTCGTTGACGGGGAGGATGAACGCCGCCTGTTGACCTTGAAATGCCCAGTCCAGGACGAAGCGGACGTTCTTCGTTTGCTGCGCCTGCGCCGCAACTGCGAACGAGACCATGGCCGCAAAGGCGCCGCTCAAAGTCCAGACTCTTCTGTCCATCGCCATCGTCCTCTTGCTGTCGTTGGCCGCAGCGATGGTCGCGCGAAGGAGCACATGGGTCAAATCATTTTAGGCAATGCGGTGCAGGCGTGCGGATGGGGCAGCGGGCGGCCGTCCACCCGCCGATCCCGCAACCGGGAAGTGCGCTCGCCTCTGGCCCGCCCCACGATGCCGTCAATCTCACTGAGCAGCCGTCGTATCGTCCGCGGCAGCCGCATCGTGATGCCATCCGGAACCCGGGCGGCCGATGTGCTCATCGAGCACGAGCGGATCGCGGCGGTTGCGCCCTATGGCAGCTTGACCGCGCAGGAGGTGATCGATGCGGCCGAGCGGCTCGTGATCCCGGGCGTCGTCGATTCACACGTCCACACGCGAGACCCCGGCCAGACCCATAAGGAGGACTATCGCTCTGCGTCCCGCGCGGCGCCGCGCGCGGGGGCGTCACGACCATCATGGCAATGCCCAATACGGCGCCCCTTGTCGACAGCGTGCAAGGCTTCGACGTCGCCGCGGACGCCGGCAACGCGGAGCATCGTCGATTTTGCCATCCAGGCGCTCGCGCATGCTTCGAGCCTGCAAGACATCCCGGCCCTGGCAGTACGCGGCGCGGTCTCATTCGAGCTGTTTCTCGGGGGTGGGCCGCCCGCGCTGATCACGCGCGAACGTGCGATGCAGAATTCATTGTTCGCGGCCGTGGCCGCGACCGGGGGTCTCATGGGCCTCTATCCGGACGACCCCGAGGTCGCGGCCGAGCTCGATTGCGGGGGAGACGCGCCGGCGATCGGTCGCGCGCATCCGGCGGAAGTCGAAGCGGGCGCGCTCATGACCGCGCTGGCATTGGCCGCCGCGCCGGCGCTGCCGGGTGCACGTGCGGCAGAGCGTCGACCGCTTTGTCGGTCATGGTCGTTGCCGAGCTGAGGCGCGGCGGGCCATGGCGGATCTCCTGACCGCGGAGGTCGACACCGCATCACCTGGCGCTGACGATGGAGGATTTCATCCGGTTCGGTCCGCAAGGGTTGATCATGCCGCCGCTGCGCAAGCGAAAACGACGTGCGCGCGCTCTGGAGCGCGATCGAGCGCGGCGACATCGCCACCATCGGCAGCGGATCATGCGCCGCATCATGAAGACGAAAAGAATCCGGGACGGGAGGACCTGCGCAAGGCGTTGCCCGGCTTCCCGGGGCTGGAAACATTTCTGCCCGCCGTCCTCACCGAATGTCGGCGCCGGCCATGGCTCACGATCAAGGTTCGTCAAGGCCGTATCGGAAACGCCAGCACGATTATTCGGACTGGGCGACCGCAAGGGTGCCATCGCCCCCGGCCTCGATGCCGATCTCGTCATCGTCGACGATCAGGTGGACGAGGTCATCGATCGCGGGGCGTTTCTGTCCAAGGCGAAGTATTCTCCCTTCCATGGCCGGCGCGTCTCGGCCCGCGTCGATCTTACGATGGTGCGCGGTCAAATCGTCTATGCCGGCGGCACCGTCGATGAAGATGTCCAACGCGGGCGGCTTCTGCGCCGCCATCGAGCACGGAGCTGAGCCATGCTCGGCGCGCGCGGCATGGTCGGACTGATCGTCCCTTCCAACAACAGCGTGGTGCTGCCGGAATTCTATTCGGCGCTGCCGGACGGGGTGACCGCCTACGAAACCCGCATGCGGGTGGAAGGCGATCTGACGTTCGAGGCGTTGCGCAAGATGAGCGGCGATGCCGAAGCGGCTGCCGAGCTGCTGCGCCAGACCGGCGTCGATTTCATCTGCTATTGCTGCATGGCGAGCACCATCGTCAAAGGCTGGGACTGGGAACGCCGGCTGCTCGCGCGCTTCGCCGACAAGCGCAAAAAAGGGTATCGCCTCCGCGAATTCCGCTCTCAGGGATGCGCTGGTCCGCCTCGGAGCCAAGCGGCTCGCGCTCGTAACGCCCTATCCCGAGAGCCTCAATGCACTTCTTCCCGGGCTTTTTCGCTGCCGACGGCTTCGAGGTCAAGACGATCGTGGGCCCGCAAATCCAGGAGGTCTCGGCGGTGCGCGCGGTTGCGTCGGATTCGATATACCGCACCGCGCGCTCTCTCGCCTTGAGCGAAGTTGACGCGCTCTGCTTGCTCGCGACCGACATGGAGACCTTTGCCATCATCGACGCACTCGAACGCGATGTCGGCTTGCCGGTGCTGAGCAGCAACCAGGCCTTGCTCTGGGCCAGCCTGCGCGCGCTCGCAATTGATGCACCGGTCGAAGGTGTTGGCAGGCTGCTGCGTGGAATCGGTAGGGGAGGGCTTTAAACCCGCCCCTGCGACGTCATGTGCGGTCGGGTGTAAAAGCCGCCCCACGCATCATGGGACGCGACCGGATGCGGGATCAGAGCGGGCGCGAATCTTTTCCACCGCATCGGCCAGCACCTCACAGCCGAAGACGATGTCGGCTTCCGCGGTGTCTTCGCTGATGTCATGGCTGCGACCCCCGATGCTGGGGACGAACAGCATCGCTGCCGGTATGAAGCGGCCGATGACCATGGCGTCGTGGCCGGCGCCGCTCGGCATATGGATCGGCTCCTCGCCCAGCGTCTTCGTCGATTGCTCGAGGATCGCAGCCAGATCCCCGGCCAATGGCGTCGGTGGAATGCGGGCCATCAATTCCATGCCGGTCGGGCAATGATCGCTGCCTGATTGATCGACCCAATTGCGAACATGGCGCTCCAGAGCATCCAGGATCGCCGGGTCGGTATCGCGGAACTCGAGCACCATCTCGCCCTCGCTCGGCACGACGTTCGGTGCGCCCGGCCGCAACACGATGCTGCCGATGTTCCAGACCGTGTCCTTGCCTCCCAGGCGCGGAAATTCCTGCGCAACCTGCGAGGCGAGACGCAGCAGAGCAGCGCCCGCATCCCTGCAATTCGTCATCGGAGTGGTTCCGGCATGGTCGGCTTGGCCGCGGGTGTGGATGCGGAACCGGCGTATTCCCACCACCCCCGAGACGATGCCGATGCGGCGACGCGCCAGCTCGAGGCGCGGACCCTGCTCGATATGCGCCTCCAAATAACAAAGGTGGCGCCCCGCATCGATGCGCTGAGGGACTGCGACGCCGGAAACGGCGGACAGCGCCGCACGCAGAGTGAGCTCACCGCTCCTGGCGGCATCGATCTCTGCCGCTGTCAGATCACCGCAGAAGGTCCTGCTCCCGAGGAAGGCGAGAAAGGTGCCCTCTTCATCCTGGAAGGATATGACGTCGATGCCGACCGGGGAGGGGGCACCGCGCTCCATTGCAGCACGGGCAATCTCCAGCCCGTAGGCCACGCCCAGCGCGCCGTCGAGCCACCCTCCATTGGGCACCGTATCGGTATGGGAGCCGATCAGCAGGGCCCGCTTCACCTTCGGATTGCGGCCATAGACGTTCGCGACTTCGTCCATTTGCGGCTCCAGGCCGGCCTCCCGCATGCGTTGCATGAGCCAACGGCGAGCCTCCAGGTCGGCCGGCGAAAGCGCCACCCGGTCGACCCCGGTCTTGAAGCGGCCAAAACCTGCGAGCTGCCGCAGATCGCAGAGCAAGCGGTCGCCGTTCACGGGCATCATGGGATGGTCAACCTGCTATCGTCTCGGTCATGATTGGATTAGCGGCTCAGCCGGTCGATGTGAGCGCGCAGTCGCCGCAGGCCGTCGCGCAACTCATCGTCGGCAATGGTGAAGGCAATTCGCACGTAATGATCGCACCTCGGCCCGAAGGTTATTCCCGGCACCACGGCGGTGTCGCAGCTCGCAAGGAGATCGCGCGCGAATTCGAGCGAATTGCGGCCGGTTGAGGCAATGTCGACGAGTGCATAGAAGGCGCCTTCCGGGACCAAAGGCAGAAGCCCGGTATTTCCGAACACATCGACCACGATGTCGCGTCGGCGCATGAATGCGTCGCGAAACGTCCTTGCGCTCGCCTGCGCGCCATCGAGCGCCGCCTCTCCTGCCTTCTGCGCGATGGTGGAGGCGCAGGACGTGACCGGCTCCTGCAGCCCCGCCGCGACGGGTGCCAGTCCGTGCGGGCAGACGAGCCAGCCAAGCCGCCATCCCGTCATGGCGAAGGTCTTGGAAAAGCCCGAGACCACGAAAATCCGATCCGCGGGACCGACGGCGCCCGCCGAGACATGGCGGCCTTCGAAGACGATATCTTCGTAGACCTCGTCGCTGACGATGTAGATGCCGGTGCGGCGCGCGATCTCGCAGAGCTCCGCCATCAGCGCGGCGGGAAAAACGGCCCCGGTTGGATTGCCCGGCGAGTTGATGACCATGGCCTTGGTGCGGGGCGTCAGCAGGCTGAGGATTTCGGCGGGGTCAGGCAGAAATCCCCGGCGCGCCGGCAGCTGGAAACGAACCGGCACCGCGCCGGCGAGATGGACGATCGCCTCGTAGTTCGGCCAGCCGGGATCGGGAATGAGGACCTCGTCACCGGCGTCCGTCACCGACATGATCGCGGAATAGAGCGCCCCTATTGCTCCTGTCGTGATGATGATCCGCTCGGCGGCGACACTGTTGTGCCAGGCGGCGCTCACGCGTGTGGCGACGCGATCCCGCAACGAGGACAGTCCGGCATTGGGACTGTACTTGGTGAACCCCGACCGCGCCGCGGCGAATGCGGCCTCAACGATCGGCAGAGGCGTAATGAAGTCGGGCTCTCCAACTTCGAGGTGAATGACATTCGGCCGGCCGCCGGCAAGTGCCATGATCTCGCGGATGGCGGAGCGAGGCATTCCGGCGGCGCGGCGAGAGGCCGGCCGCGCAACAGCAGTGACGGTCATCTGCGTTTCAGTCATTGGACAACAACCGCGCAATCCCGATGCAGCGGCAGTCATCATAACGGCGAAGCAAGCGCATATCGACGCCGCCGCTGAGGGATCTCCAGGCAGCGCCCACCGACGACGGCGAGCAACACCTGTCCCTCCCAATCCACGATTTCCCTTGGTTCAGGTGCCGTAGTAGGCTGCGACGGCGGTCCACTCCAAGATGCTCTGGATCATTGTACCTCCATGGCGGGGCGTCGGCACGCTCAAGCAGCGGCGCGCGCTCCCTCACAAGCATGGATCGTTCGCCGAGGAGCCTTCCGCATGAACACCGTTCCCAAGATCAATCCAGCATCTGTGCAGCGCGCCAGGGATATCGCCCCGGCGGAATGGGATACCCGGGTCGATCTCGCCGCCTGCTACCGTCTCGTCGATCTCTACGGCATGACCGATCTGCACTTGAACCATATCTCGGCGCGGGTGCCCGGGAGCGATGAGCATTTTCTGATCAATCCACTCGGAATGATGTATGAGGAGATCACCGCCTCGTCACTCATCAAGATCGATCTCGCCGGAAATATTGTTGCGAACGCCAACCCGGAATACGGGATCAATCTGCCGGGTTATGTGATCCACAGCGCCATCCACCGTGCGCGGCATGACGTCGCCTGCGTGCTGCATACCCACACCAATGCCGGCATGGCGGTTTCGGTGCTCAAGTGCGGATTGCTCCCGCTGACGCAAACAGCCATGCGCTGGCCGCGCATCGCTTATCATGATTTCGAGGGCGTGGTGGTCGATCTCGATGAGCAGAAACGACTGGTCGACAACCTCGGAGACAGCGAGGTCATGATTCTCGCAATCACGGGCTCCTGGCGTGCGGTCAATCCATCGCCCAGGCATTCAACAACATCTATCGCCTCGAGCGTGCATGTCAGACCCAGCTGCAGGCGATGGCCTGCAACGGCGAGATCTCGATGCCGCCGCCGGAAGTCATCGCCCGCTCGAACGCGCAGCTCGCCATTGCTCCCTCGCCGGACGCGAAGGGCAGGAAGCTCCAGCACGGCGCAATCGAGTGGCCGGCCCTCAAGCGGATGCTCGACCGGCGGGATGCTTCCTATAAAAACTGAAGTCCGACGGGAGGATGCGAATGGCCGATGAGCTCAAGATCAAGGTGAACGGAAGGATGTGGCCGGTGGCCGCGTCGGCGGACACGCCCCTGCTCTACGTGCTCTCGAATGAGTTGCGGCTGCAAGGACCGCGTTTCGGCTGCGGGCTTGCACAATGCGGCTCGTGCTCGGTGCTCGCCGACGGGGTGGAAATCCGCTCCTGCGTCACTCCCGTCGCGAGCGTTGTCGGCAGGTCCATCACCACTCTGGAAGGCCTGCCGGCGCTCTACGCGGAGCAGAAGGGCTTGCCCCAGGCGCCGGCACTGCATCCGCTGCAGCAGGCGTTCATCGACGAGCAGGCGGTGCAGTGCGGATACTGTTACAACGGAATGACCATCAAGGGCTCCGAGCTGTTGTCGCAAAATCCCAAGCCGACCGCAGCGGAAATTCGCGCTCACATGAACGGTCATCTCTGCCGCTGCGGAACGTATCCGCGCGTGCTCAAGGCGATCCAGCTGGCGGGAAAGACGATGGCGGGAGAGCTGCGATGACTGGCCATGCCCACTTGCCGTTCTCGCGCCGCGATCTTCTCAAGGGCGGCGGCGCGCTCATCATCGGATTTCATATCGGGGCTGCCGACATGCCCGCCATGGCGGCGCGCGGCGATGCCGCCGGCCCGCCCGATCCGAGCATGATCAATTCCTGGATTGCCGTTCACGCCGACAGCACCGCGACTATTTATCTCGGCAAGGGCGAGTTCGGCCAGGGCAACACCACCGGGCTTCTGCAGATCGCCGGCGAGGAGCTCGACCTCGATATGAGCCAGCTCAAGTGGGTTGCGCTCGATACCAATGTCACGCCGAACCAGGGCGCAACGGTTTCGAGCTCCTCGATTCACCGCGGCGGACCGCAGGCGCGCGCGGCCGCCGCCGAGGCACGCCAGGCGTTGCTGGCCCTCGCCTCGACGCGGCTCGGCGTGCAGGCGGGAAGTCTCGTGGTGGCGAAGGGAGTCGTATCCATCGATGGCCACCCGACCCAGTCGGTCACCTATGGCGAGCTCCTGGGCGACAAGCCGTTCAAGGTCAAGTTCACGGGCACGGCACCGCAGAAGCCGATCAGCCGCTACAAGCTCGTCGGTGCGCGGGTGCCCCGCGTCGATGTGCCGGCCAAGGCGGGCGGAACATACGTGCACATGCAGCACGTGCGCGTCCCGGACATGTGGCACGGCCGCGTGGTGCGGCCGCGCGGGCAGCGCGCCTATGGCGCCGGCGCGAAGCCCATGAGCATTGACGAGAGCTCGATTGCGGGCATCCCGGGTGCCCGGGTCGTGCGCAAGGGCGACTTCGTGGGAGTGGTCGCGCGGGAGGAATGGGACGCGGTCAAGGCCGCGCAACAGCTCAATGTGATTTGGCAGGAGAGCTCCGGGCTGCCGGGCAATGCCGACCTGTTCGAGCGCATGCGCGCGTCCACGACGACCGACACCGTGATCGCCGATTGGGGCGACGCGGCGAAAGCGTTCGCGCAGGCGGCGCATGTCGCCGCGGCGACCTATCGCTGCCCCTACCAGTCGCACGCGCCGTTTGCGCCGAATTGCGCGCTCGCCGATGTCGGTCCGAACGGAGCCTTGGTCTTGTCTTCCACGCAAGACATCTACAACTCGCGCGCCATGCTCGCGGTGGTTCTCGGATTGCCGATCGAGAAGGTGCGCGTGCAGTACTGCGAGGGATCCGGCACGTTCGGGCGCAGCTGCTACGAGGATGCCGCCCAGGCGGCGGCGGTGTTGTCACAGTCGGTCGGCAAGCCGGTGCGCGTGCAGTTCATGCGCTGGGACGAGCACGGTTGGGACGATTACGGCCCGGCGCATCTCGCCGACGTGCGTGCCGGCGTCGATGCGTCCGGGAAGCTCGTCGCCTACGAGTATCACGGCTGGCAGCACGGCTGGATGGTCAACGAGACGACGCATGAACTGGCGTTGTTGACGCCGCCGAAGGAGCAGAGCAGCGGACCCATGTCCATCCCGGTCAACCGGATGAGCACCGGCTCGATGTACGCGGTTGCGAACCGTCGCGTCGTGAGCCACGCCGTGCCCATGGTCGGTTACCTCAAGGGAGCGCCGCTGCGCTCTCCGCTCGATCTGTCGTTCGCCTTCGCTTCCGAGCAGACGATCGACGAGCTTGCCTTCGCGGTCAAAATGGATCCGCTCGAGTTTCGGCGCAGGAACATCGGCGATGCCCGCTGGCTCGGCGTTCTCAACGCTGCCGCAGAGGCCGCGCGATGGCGCCCGCGTGCCGCCGCAGCATCGCTGTCCAATGCCGATGTCGTGACCGGCCGCGGCATCGGGCTCGGCACCCACCACGTCTCATACGGCGCCGCGGTTGCCGAGATCGATGTCGACAGGCGCACCGGCGCCGTCGTGGCGAAGCGCATCTGCGGCGCACTCGACGCGGGACAGGTCGTCAACCCCGCGCTGGTCGAGAATCAGATCATCGGTCAGATGATCCAGGCCACGAGCCGGACGCTCAAGGAGGAAGTGCGCTTCGACAGGACCGGAGTCACCAGCCTCGACTGGGAGTCCTATCCGGTGCTGCGCTTCGCCGAGCATCCCGAGGTGACCCCCGTCGTCGTGCAGCGCCTCGATGAGCCCTCGACCGGCGCAGGCGAGGAAGTCATGGGCGCGACCGCGGCGGCGATCGCGAACGCGTTCTTCGACGCCACCGGCGTGCGGATTCGGCAATATCCGATGACGCCCGAGCGCGTGAAGGCCGCGCTCGCCGCGGCCAGGACATGATACCAGCGAGAGTGACCGCGCGCAGGCCGGATCTCGCCTTCGGCCTGCTCAACTCATTGTTCAACTCATTGTTCGACCCGATGGGCGAGAGAGGTGCAGATGGCCGTCGTCGATGGGCAAAGCCTCGATGAGAAGGCTGCGACGCTTGCGTCCAGGCGCCATGAGCGCCGCATAGCAGGCGTCGCCTGTGGCGCGCACGTGCTGCACGACGGCTATACAGATCTGATCTATGTGCTGCTGCCGATCTGGCAGAAGGAGTTCGGGCTTGGTTATGGCGAGCTCGGGCTCCTGCGCGCGCTGTTCTCCGGCACGATGGCGGGCTTCCAGATCCCGGCGGGGCTGTTGGCCGAACGGTTCGGCGCGGCGCTTGTTCTCGCTCTTGGGACGGCGCTGACCGGAATCGGGTACTGCCTTGCAGGTGCGAGCGCGGGCGTCGGCATCCTCATGGCGGCGCTCTTCTGCGCCGGGCTCGGTTCCAGCTCGCAGCATCCGCTTGCGTCAACCCTGATGGCGCACGCCTTCAGCGGCTCGCGCTCGATGCGGGCGATCGGTGCCTACAATTTCGCCGGCGATATCGGAAAAATGACCGTGCCTGCGACGGCGTCGCTGTTGTTGATCATGCTGCCATGGCGGCCCGTGCTCGCGCTGCTCGGCACGGTCGGCGTGATCGCCGGGCTGGCCATCTTCGCGTTAACTCCGCGCTTTGGCGCAGACGCCAGCGTGAAGAAAGCAGAGCACGAAAGCCCAGCCGCGGGACGAGCGACCGCCGCGAATCGTCTCGCCTTTCCCATCCTCATTTCCATCGGCATGCTGGACAGCGCCACGCGGATGGGGTTCCTGCTGTTCCTCCCGTTCCTTCTCACCGCAAAGGGCGCGAGCCTGCCGACGCTGGGGCTTGCACTGACCTTGGTTTTCACCGGCGGTGCGGCCGGCAAGCTCGTTTGCGGCTTCATTGGCGCGCGCATCGGCGCAACCGCAACCGTGTGGCTGACCGAGGGGCTGACCGCGGCGCTGATCCTGGCGCTGCTTCCTCTCGCGCTCGACCCTGCGCTTCTCGTCCTGCCGTTCCTTGGCATCGCGCTCAACGGAACATCTTCCGTGCTCTACGGCTCCGTTCCCGAACTCGTTGCTCCCGAACGCCGCGCGCGCGCATTCAGCATATTCTATACCGGCGCGATCGGGGCAGGGGCGAGTGCCCCCGTCATCTATGGACTGGTGGGAGATGCGCTCGGCATCTCCACCGCGCTCATGATCGTCGCAGCGCTCGTGCTGCTGACCTTGCCCTTGTCGCTAGTTCTCAGAGCGTGCCGGCAGTCGGCTGCCTCAAATGCTGTTTCCGACCCGTGCGAGGACAGACGCCATGCCTAAGACCCCGGATTATTTTGTCGGTAAGACGATCATCATTACCGGTGCCGCCAGCGGAATTGGCAATGCCGCCGCGCTTGTCTTCGCCCGCGAAGGGGCAAATGTCGTATGCGCCGACGTCAATGGCGATGGTGCCCGACAGACGGCGGAGCAGGTCGTCGGCCAAGGAGGCAAAGCGCTGGCGCTGCCGATCGACGTCACCTCGCGGGCAGAGGTCAACGAAATGGTCCGGCAAGCCGTCGACGCATTCGGCAACGTTCAATTCCAGTTCAACTCGGCCGGTGCGGCGCTGCGGCGGTCGAAGTTCCTCGACATCGATGACGGGCTCTTTGACGCGACGATAGCACTCAACGTGAAAGGCACATTGTATTGCATGCAGGCCGTTCTGCCGCACATGCAGGGCAACGGCCACGGCGTGATCGTCAACATGGCAAGCATGGCGCATCGCCGCGGCGGACCTGGATCCTCCATCCACTATGCCGCGGCAAAGGGAGCCGTCGTGTCCATGACGCTGGGGGTCGCGCGCGAGTTTGCCCATGTCGGCATCCGTTGCGTATCGATTTCGCCTGGACCGATCCGGACGCCGTTTCAGGCTGCGGCGCAGACTTCGCCGGAATTGTTGCAGCGCTTCCTCGACGACGTGCCGATGAAGCGTTTCGGGGAGCCGGAGGAAATCGCCGAGCTCGTGCTGTTCATATGCTCGGACGCTTGCGGTTTCATGACCGCGGATACCATCTACGTGAACGGCGGCGGGGGATGGCGTTGACCTCCGCACCCGGCACTCCCCGGCGTGTGCTATTTCCCCTCGAGCGTGTTGATCGGCTCCCAATCCGGACCAGGCGGCGCCAGCATGAGGGTCTTGGCCCGTTGCATGAAGCGCGCCGATGGCGGATCGACATCGGCGATGCTGGCGAACAGCTCGGCCGCGCCTGCGAACTCACCTTTGCGCCAACACGCAAGTCCCCTGGCATAGGTTTTCGCCTGCGCGCATTGCAACGGACTTTCCCGTCCGGCCTGTGCGAGCGGTTGGTAAACCCGAAGCGGCTGCAGGCGGCCTATCACACGCACCGCATCGACCTCGCGCCATCTGAACGCGGTTCCAGTGAGGTTCACCGTTGCCTCGGAGGCCAGTATCGAAGTGGCAAAATATTTATTGGCGCCTTCCAGCCGAGAACGCGAGGTTCACGACATCCCCTATCACCGTATAGTTGAAGCGCCGACCCGATCCGACATTGCCGACGAGCGCCTCGCCCGAATTCAGTCCGATCCGGTGGCGCAGCGCGTGCTCCCTGAAGGCTGGCGCGGTCCCGTTGAGCTCCGCAAGCCGCTCGCAACAGACAAGCGCCGCCAACACGGCGTGTCTCGCATGGTCATCGTCTTGAACGGGGGCGCCGAACACCCCGACGATCGCGTCGCCGATGTACTTGTCGACAAATCCGCCGTGCGCTTCGATGATGTCGGTCATGGCCGAGAGATAGACGTTCATGAGAGCGATGAGGTCCGCAGGCGACATTATCTCGGCGAACCTTGAGAACCCCTCGACATCCGAAAAGAACATCGTGACATTGCGGGTCTCGCCACCCAGCGACGGCAGCTTGCTCGACCTCATCATCTTTTCGATCACCGGCGGGGCAAGGTACAGCGCGAAGCTCCGACGCAAGAACCGCCTGTCCTTGTCGGTCACCGCCAGGCGGAAGCCGATCGTGAGGAACAGCGCTTCAAGCCCGGCAAAGAGCGCCTCCAGCAGGGGCAGCACCAAGGTCTGCTGGAAGGCCGCGACGGCGGCGACGGTCCACGCCGCGGCGAGCACCAGAAAGGCCGCGACGGCGCCGATGGGCGGCAACATCAAAGCGGCAAATGCAGGAACTGCTGCGAATGCCACCGCGATCGCCCCGCTCTGGAAAGCGCCGGTCTCGATCAAGGCATCATGACGAATGAGATTGTTGATCGCGGTCGCATGAATGTAAGGGCCTGGGATCGAACGCGGCACGAAGTCGTCGCCGGTCGAGGGGGGCGGCGGCAGCACGCACCGTTCGCCCGAGATTCTCTCCGGCGCGGTGGCAAAGCGCTTCGAAGTGATCTTTCGGTCTTCGGCTTCGAGCACCGCGCCGAAGATCACGACCTTGCCGTTGAAATGCCGCCGGAAGAAGTCCTTGTCACCCCGCTCGAGGCAGGCACGCAGGTCGGCAAGCGAATAGGTCGGAATATCCTGCGAGCCGCCTTCGAAATTGACCGCCAGGGTGTTCGGGACGACGGAAGGGATGCGGTAACCGTCAAGGATCATGGCCTGGTTGGGACCCAGTTCCGGCACCGCTGCTAGCGCGCGTGCGGCCAGCTCCACCGCCAAGGCGGTCACGGGCTTGCCGTCGATGATGAACGTCAGCGGAACTCTTCGCACCACCTCATCGGCATCGCCGAACACGTTGAGCGCGCGCACGTTATTTTGGTCGACCGCCCGCAATTGCCCCCACGCCGGCCGGATCGGTCGCTCCCGCAGCTGGATCTCACCGAGCACGAGCTTGCCGGCGCGGCCGGCAAGCGCGATGGCGCGCAGGAAGTCGCGGTCAAAGCCGCGCAAACGCGCGCCCAGCGTGTCCTCCCCGAAGGGAATTTGGGACTGCTCGATGGAGGTCGGAAACACGACGTCGATCCCCATCACGCGCGCGCCACCCTCGATCACGGCGGTCACGACGCGGCCAATCTCGCGTGTCCAGATGACGGTCGGCGAGTCCTGAAAGGGGGGGGTCTTATAGGTTTCCTCGTCGAGAGCGATGACGACCGCCGGTGACGACGCAGGGTCGTACCTGTTGCCGAACGCGCGCCATCGCAGCGCTGTCAGAGCATCGATGGACCAGCCATGCAGCAGATCGAAGGGCGGCAACACGGCGAGGGTGCCGGCGAGGAGCGCAATGGCAAGCGCTGCCAGGGCATCGCGACCCCGCACCCATTCCATCGAAACGCCGGGCTGCTGGGATCAGCTCGGCAACTCGAATCGCAGCAAGCGGCCCAGAATCGGCGTGTTGCCGGACTTGGCGTGCGAGTCGATCTTGAAGACGATTTCCTGCCCGCCCCAGCTCGCCTTGTAGACGCCACCGGCGGCGAGGTTCCTGCCGTGCTTGGCAAAGTCATAAAACCTGCCCTGCACCAGATGCTGGCCGTTCACGTCGACGGCGTAGCGCTCACTCGCCTGATCGATCCGCTCGATCACCAGCGTGCCACCGGCCTTCAGCTCCACGACAGGGGATCTGCCATAGAGCGTGAATTGCGGCTTGGAAACCGAGGCAGGGGAGAAGGCCGTCGGCGGCGCGCTGCGGAAAATCCTGCCGCCGAACTGCGCCGCCTGGTTGGAAGCCATCAGCATCTTGCCGGCGTCGCAGGCCACCTTGGTCCGTGCCACCTTTCCCGCCCGCACTTCGCTCTGGTCGGTCCCGACGGTGACAATTCCGCCGGTTATCGTCTCTCGTACGCACGAGTTCATGTAGCTCAGCACGATGGTGTCGCGGGAACCAAGCTCGATGGTCTTTCCGGTTTCGAGATAATCCATGAACTCCACCCCGGCAGGACTGCCGGTCAGGTTCTCGACCAGCGCGACCTGGACTGGGGCGGCGGCGACCGATCCAGCCACCACTCCTCCGAGCGCAAGGATTGCAATTCGGATTCTCATCATCGCACGTATCCGATCAGGTTGGGACCGACGACATCCTACTACGTCCGCCTACTATATCCTGTGCCGTGCGCAGTTCTCAACGGCATTTTGAGCCTAAGGCGAGGAGAGTAGCGGATCGCTGTCGCGACAAGTGTGATGGCCATCACATAAAGTCGCTTTTCACACAATTGACGCGAACCGCGACGAACGCTGCGGGCGGGCGGCGCATTTTGTCCATGCGCCCTCGCATTACCCGCTGGCCAAGCCATGGGACATGGGTTTTCGGGCTGTTTACCCCCGGAAACCGCCCTTTCGCCGCAATAATGTCCGCCTATACGGCTCGACCTGCGCTGTTTCGTTTTGGTAGAAAAGCTTCACCGCTTCCGACGGAGGTTCGCGTGCGCATCATAGAAGTGCTTGTTCTCGCGCTTGCGCTCGCCGGGTGCTCGATCGCCGAGAAGATCGTTGCCCGCAACGAATATCAACAGTCTGCCGATAAATATAATCAGTGCTTGGCCGCCAACCCCACCGCTCCCCAGCAATGTGAAAGCCTGCGGCTGACCATGGAAGCCGAGGAGCGAAAGCGCGACAGCATATCCACCGAACTGACGTTCAAACCCGGCACCCCGCCACCGGACTATGCCGGATCGCAATAATGGCCGGGGACGTGACCGCGGGCGCGCAGCTGCGGAAACGAATTTGCCCGCGGTCGCCTATCGAAGAAGGCGGAATGAGTTCCGAAACCGATAAGCATTTGCGCTGGTTTCATGCCCTTTGGGGCCAGCGGACACGATCTGGTAGAGCCGATTGCCGACCACCGTCATAGCGACGAGCGAGGAGACGCTGTTCGCCTCGTCGTCGGTGATCGCTTCCACGCCGGGGTGGCCGGCGAGCGTCGCCGGACGCTGGGTCCTCACCTTGCTGCCGCTGCCCTTGGCATAGAGCTCCACCAGCTTTTGCCAATCCTGTTTGGCGGCCGCCTTCTCCACCACGGACACGAGGTAGGCCGTATGGCCCAAGTCGGTGAGAAAGTTGCGCTGGGTCGGACTGACCGGCGACTCCGCCGGGGCCTTCGGAAACAGGGCTGCGAAGCCGAATTTGGGCGAGTTGAGCTCTGTCCATTTTTCCTCGAGAAGGCGGAACGAATCCCGGAACCGGTAAGCATCCGCGCTGCTTTCATGACCCTTGGGCCCAACGGAAACGACCTGGTAAAGCCGGTTGCCCACCAGGACCAGGTTGAGGAGCGAGGAGAGATCGCTCGCTTCATTGTCGGTGATCGCTTCCACCCCGGGGTAACCCGCAAGCATCGCAGGGCGCTGGGTCCTCACCTTGCTGGCGCTGCCGCTGGCATAGGCTTCAACCAGCTTCTCCCAATTCTGATTGGCCGGCACATTCTCCACCACGGAAACGATGTAGGCCGTGCTGCCCAGGTCGGCGAGAAAGTTGCGCTGGTTGGTACTGACCGTTGTTTCCGTGGGAGTCTCCGGAAACTGGGCCTCAAAGCCGGATTGGGGCGAGCTGAGCTGCGCCCACTTTTCCTGCGCCGCGCCCGGGCCGGACCATGATGCGAACACGACGATAAGCAAGGCGGCGACGACCTGAGCGATCGGTCCGTCGGAGCTGACAAGTTGCTTGAACATGGTGCCGTCCCAATCGGTGTGACTATGCTTGCGGCCAGACTATCACACGGTGGCAGGCGTGTGGGGACCCGGCTGCAATGAGCACAGGTGCCGGTCCTGCCGGCGCCGTGCCGCGTGCCTCTCGAATGAGGAGCCTACGGATATACACATGAAAACCATGCTGACCGGGCGGCTCTGGCTGCCGGCAATCCTGGCGTTCGACTTGGTCTTGAACGCCCCCTGTCCCGCCATTGCGCAATCGTATCCCAACAAGCAGGTCAAGCTCGTTGTTCCATTCCCGGCGGGCGGAACCGTCGATACCGTCGGCCGCCTGGTGGCGCAGCCACTGTCGGCGCGTCTTGGGCAAAGCGTGGTCGTCGAAAATCGTCCCGGTGCCGGCACGACGATTGCGTTGAAAGCCGTCGCGACCGCGGAGCCCGACGGCTATACGTTGTTGCTGGGCAGCACGGGCGCGCTGGCGATCAACCCGACGCTCTACAAGAACCTCGATTTCGCCCCGATCAGGAACCTGGTGCCGGTAGCCATGCTCGTCACCGTCCCCAACATGCTGGCGGTGGCATCTTCAGTGCCGGCCACATCGGTCTCCGAGCTGATCGCCTATGCGAAAGCCAACCCGGGAAAGCTCAAGCACGGTGCAGCGCTCGGGGCTCCTCCCCACTTGCTGGGGGAATTCTTCCGGACGAAAACCGGAACGGATATCCCCTATGTTCCCTATAGAGGCACCGCGCAGGCGCTTCCCGACCTGCTTTCCGGACAGGTGCAGATAACCGCCGAAAGTCCCGCAATTCTTATCCCGTACATCCAGCAAGGCACGATCAGGCCCCTCGTCGTGACGAGCACGGCGCGGTTGCCGGAGCTGCCGGACGTGCCGACCTTGCTGGAAATTGGGCTCGACGGCTACCCGCCGGAGACCTGGATGGGAATCGTCGCGCCTGCCGGCACCTCGCAGCATGTCATCGGCCAGCTCAACGCGACGGCCAACGAGGCGATGCGCTCGGAAGAGGTCAAAGCTACTGTGAAAAAGCTTGGTTTCGAAGCAAGCACCGGTTTGCCGCAGGACTTCAGGGTGCGCATTGCGAGCGATCTGGAACGTTGGGCAGCAGTGATAAAGCTCACAGGCGCAAGGGCCGATTGAGAACGCGTTCACGGTCATGCGGGCCGCATGTTCGGCGCCGACCACGTCAACATTATCGAAACGTGCCCTTGGTTCATGAGACGGCGGCTGGCTTTACGCGGGCTTCTTCCGTTGAACGTGGGGTGCCGACCGACCGGCCCGCGCCGCGCGATCCGGAACGATCGCAGCCCTTGTCATGTGCTCGCCCAAATGGGTGCCGCATGATCGCGCGCGACTTCTGACATGACGCGAACTACAATCCGTCCTATGCCATCGGAGAGACCAGACCCATGCGGCGATCCATCCTTGCCTCGCTAGCTTTTGCATTCCTCGCTGTCCTTTCGATTCTCGAAATTCCCGGCGCACTTGCCCAAAAGGGGGATGTTGCGGGATCACGGGACTATCCCGGTATCGGCCGCTTTGCCGGCAGCGTCATTACCGGCTACCAGGTCAAGGATTTCGACGCGGCGCGGCTGCAGGCGGCACCCTTCAAGGATGGCACCCCGACCGATGGACGTCGGCTCGAGGGCCGCATCACGCGCATCGCCTACCGCACCAGCCCGGGGCCCTCGTCCCTGGAAGTCTCGCGCAATTTCGAAACCCAGCTCACCAAGGCCGGGTTCGAGATGCTCGTCGCCTGCGACACCGACGCGTGCGGCGGCATTCCCTTCACGGAAGCGATCGATGCGCTGCCAATCCCGCAGATGTGGATCGACGGATTTAACTATCGCTATTACGCCGGCCGCAAGCTGGACGGCGAGTCGAAACCTATGCGGCTGTCCTGGTCAGCAAGAACAACGACGAGGTCTATGCGCAGTTGACTGTCGCCGTGATCGGCGCCATCGAGAACAAGATGGTCGACGCCGGCGCCATGGCGAAGGGGCTGCGCGAGAAGGGTCACATTGCGCTCTACGGCATCTATTTCGACACTGACAAGGCGGTGATCAAGCCGGAGAGCCGCCCGACGTTGGACGAGATTGCAAAGCTCTTGCGAGCTCAGCCGCAGCTCAACGTGGTCATCGTCGGCCACACCGACAGCCAGGGCACCTTCGACTATAACGTGGACCTGTCGCGCCGGCGCGCCGACGCAGTCGCGGCCGAGCTCGCAAGGTCCTACAAGATCGCGAATACGCGCCTGCGGACTGCGGGTGTGGGCTTCCTCGCGCCCATCGGCTCCAACGCCTCCGACGACGGCCGCGCGCTCAACCGGCGCGTGGAGCTCGTCGCGCCGTGAGCGGTGAGCCAAGCAGCCGTCTAAACCACGGTTGAAATCCGCCGATGAGCGAGCCAATTCCCCTCGACCATGTCGTCCTTGTGACCCATGTCCTCGAACTCGTCGACCTTGTCCAGGTCGATGCCGTCGAAGCCCGCTGCGACGATCCTGTCGGCATAGTCGAAGATGATGCTCTGCCATTCATCCTCCCAGAACCGGACGCCGTAATTGCCGCGCCATTGACGGTTTTCCTTGCCCAGCCAGGTCGGAGGCTGCGTTTTCCACGCCTTGTTCCAATAAGGGCGATAGTTCTCGGCCTCGCCGATGCTCATGTACGAGATCACGAGCCGGCATGTTCCATCGGGCTTGCGCCTCATCTGGTCTATCTGCGCTTTGGAGAACGGACCGTCGTCGCTCGCATAATCGATGACGACGAGGTCATAGGATGTGCGTGCGATCGCGCCGGGCTTGATGTCCTGGAGCTGATATCCCAGCTGGTTATGCGATTGATCGCCATGGGGCTTCTCCTCGATGCGAGGCCGCCGCGCCAGTTATGTCAGAGCCGAGGTTGTGAGCTTTGTCCCGATCGCGTCAATGGGTCGGTTTCAACGGCTATGCTGCTGCCGCGGCCGGGCATCGCCGGCCGCAGTGGACGTGCGCAATGCTCATCCGGCGCCGCGAAGAGCAGCTTCATGACCAAGTGCGAGAAAGACGCATAGGGCCGCGCGCCGCGCGAGACCTGTCGTGCGTGAGTGGGGTGTGGAGCCCCGCTCAGCGGCAGGCCTGAACTCACAAGTTGTACCGTCCGGCTCGGCGCTTTTTGTCGCTTGTAAGGCTCGCCGAGGGGCGGGATACTCATTGAGCTGGAAGGGCTCTCAGGGAAGCACGGTCGGTAGTTGTCGCATGGAGGATGATCATGGGCATTTTCGGAAACATCGTATCCAAGGTTTTTGGTCGGCATGCAGCCGGTGCGTCCGCCGCGGCCCCGGCAGGCTCGGCTGCCGCGCCGGCCGGCGCTACGGGCAAGCCGATGTCACATGCCGAAGTCGAGGTAATGATCGCGAAGCTCGCTGATGAGCAGGATGAAGACTTGAATTGGAAGCAGTCGATCGTCGATCTCATGAAGCTTCTCAAGCTGGACAGCAGTCTGAATGCACGCAAGCAACTTGCGCAGGAGCTCGGTTACACCGGAGCGCTGAACGGCTCGGCGGAGATGAACATCTGGCTGCACAAGCAGGTGATGACCAAGCTCGCTGAGAGCGGCGGCAAGGTACCGGATACTCTCAAGACGTAATCGCAGGACCATTTTCCATCCCCGGCTCGAACCGTTGGGGCGTAGTGCGCATACTCGATGCAAGGGCTCGTACGTGTCGGTTGCGCGGCCGGTTTCGCCGGCGATCGCGCTGATGCCGCGTTGCCGATCATCGCTGAGCTCGCGGGCTGCGGCGGTGGCGGATTCTTGATCTTCGAGACGCTCGCCGAACGCACGCTGGCGCTTTGCCAGCTTGCAAGCGGCGTGATCCGGCCTGCGGCTACAGCCCCGCGCTCGACCGCATGCTGCCGCCGGCGCTCGGCCGGTGTCTCGCCCACGGCATACGAATTGTCGGCAATTTCGGCGGCGCGAACCCGCGCGCCGCAGGGACACGGCTTGCAGCATTGGCGCGCGCAGCAGGATTTCCCGATGCCCGAATTGCCGTGATCGAGGGCGACGATCTGACCAACGTCTTCTCGACCGAGGAATTGGCTGCGCGCGAGACGCAGGGTACGGTGCTCGCCAATCTTCCCAGCGTCGTGGCCGCGAACGTCTATCTCGGAGCTGGACCGATCGCACGAGCGCTGGATGAAGGCGCTGACGTAGTGGTCACGGGCCGGGTGGCCGATCCGTCGTTGGTGCTCGGCCCCCTGGTGCATGCCCAAGGCTGGGGTTGGACGGACTGGCCGCGTCTCGCGGCCGGCACGCTCGCCGGTCATCTGCTCGAATGCGGCGCGACAATTGACGGGTGGATATTTCGCCGATCCGGGCGTCAAGGACGTGCCGGGCTTGGCCGAGCTCGGTTATCCGATCGCCGAGGTCGAAGCATCCGGGCGGGCTCATCGTCACCAAGCCTGCGGGTACCGGCGGCATCGTCGATGGCGCACGGTCACCGAGCAGATTCTCTACGAGATCCACGAGCCCGCCGCCTATCTCACGCCCGACGTCGTGCTCGATATCACCGAGGTCGAGCTCGACCGGACGGCCCGGATCGCGTGCGAGTGCACCGGCGCCCGCGGCAAACCGCGTCCCGACAAGCTCAAGGCCACCGCGTTCGTTGAGAGCGGCCTGCTGGGCGAAGCCGAAATCTCCTATGCCGGGCCGAACGCGCTCGGCGCGCGCGCGGCTCGCCGCCGAAACCATCAGGGCGCGGCATGCGCGCGCCGGGCGCCGGAGCTTGACGCTGCGCGTCGATGCCATCGGGCTCTCCAGCCTGTTCGGCAATCTCTGGCCGGCGGCCGGGCGAGCGCGCCGAAGCGCCGGAAATCCGGCTGCGCTTCGCCGCGCAGCATGCGCAGCGCGAGCCGGTCGAGCTTCTGCTCGACGAGGTCGAGGCGCTCTATTGCGCCGGGCCCGCCGGCGGCGCGCGGCGTGCGCCGAACCTCACGCCACGGCTCGCCAGCGCATCATGCCTCATCGAGCGCGAGCAGCGTCGCGCCGCAGGTAACATTCGTGGAGACGGTCGGCATGACCGGGTCGACGTTCCGCTCTATCGGCTCGCCCATGCGCGCAGCGGTGACAAAGGCAACCGGCTCAACATCGCGCTGGTCTGCCGCGATCCCGCGTTCTACTCCACCATCGCCGAAGCAGTGACGGCGGAACGCGTGGCCGCGCATTTCGCCGCCCGGCGCCCCAGCAAGGTCGTGCGCTACGAGCTGCCGAAACTGTTCGCCTTCAATTTCGTCCTCGACGACGTGCTGGAAGGCGGCGTCAATGCCAGCCTCGGCCTCGACGGCCACGGCAAGTCGCTGTCGTTCTTCTTGCTCGGCGTGAAGATCAAGGTGGATGCCGCGCTTCTCGGCGCAGTGCGCGGACCGGATGCGCGCGAATTGGTCGATGCTTACCCAATCGTGAGGATAACAGCCATGTTGCGAATCGACAGCAGTCGCCGGCCGTGGCCTTGCCTCGGCGTCGTGCTCGGCCTTGCCGCGGCGCTGTCGCGCAGACTATCCGGCTCGAGCCATCAGGTTCGTCGTGCCGTTCGCGGCCGGCAGCGCCACCGATGCGCTTGCGCGCGTGCTCGGGCAGAAGCTCGGCGATGCGCAGGGCTGGACCGTCGTCATCGAGAACATGGCGGGCGCCAGCGGCATGCTGGCGGCGCAGAACGTGGCGCGCGCGGCCCCGGACGGCCACACCGTATTCATCACCAGCAACACCACCCACGCCGCCAATCCGAGCCTGTTCAAGAAGCTGCCCTACGATCCGGTTGCCGACTTCGAGCCGGTGGGCAAGCTCGGCGACATCACGCTCGCGCTTGCGGTGCATCCCTCGCTGCCGGCAAACAACACGCGCGAGCTGATCGCCTACGCCAAGGCCAATCCGCAGAAGCTCAGCTTCGGCAGCGGCTCAAGCTCGTCCCGCATCGCCGGCGAGATGCTCAAGACGCTCGCCGGCTTCGACATGCTGCACGTGCCTTACAAGAGCAACCCGCTGGCCATCACCGATCTCATCGGCGGGCAGATTTCGCTGGTGTTCGCCGACGTCTCCACCACGCTGCCGCAAATCCGCGCCGGCAAGGTGAAGGGCTTCGGCGTTTCGAGCGCCGCAGCGCTCGCCGCTCGCGCCCGATCTGCCGACCATGGTCGAGGAAGGCGTGCCGGGCTACTCGCTCACCGCGTGGTTCGCGGCGTTCGTTCCGGCCAAGACGACAAGGCGCGTCGTCGGACGCCTCAACACGGCGCTCAATGCGGCGACTGACCGACAAGGCAGCGCGCGACGCATTGCTTGCCGCCGGCATCGAGCCCGCGACCAGCAGCCCGGACGAGTTGCGCGCCTACGTCGTTTCCGAGACGCAAGAAATGGGCCGACATCGTCAAGGCCGCGGGCATCCAGCCGGAATAGAGCGCTCGCGACCTCCCGCTATTCCGAAACATCGGGCCGCGTAAGATTTTCGTGCATGCGTCGCAGCGCGCGCTTGACTACGGCCAATTCTTGCTTTGATAGACCCTGCGTCGCCGTTTCCTGCAATTCCTCCGCGATCGGGACCAGTTGCGCCACCAGTACCGCTGCCTTCGGCGTAAGCTCGACGACGACTTCGCGATTGCTCATCGTCGAGCGGGACCGGCTGACCAGCCCCAAATGCACCAGCCGCGTGATCAGGCGCGACATGGTCGAAACTTCGATGCTGGTGACCTCGGCGAGATCGATCTGGCGCAGCGGTCCATTGTTCGAAAGCGCCGCGAGCACACGCCAGGCGACGATGCTCAGGTGCGTGCCGCTCAGGGCATCCTCGGAAAAGCGGGTAACCAGCGCCGAGCCGACGCGGTTGATGAGATAGGGAAGAAATTCTGCAAGATCGAGATGCGGACGGCGCGCCACGGGGGCATGCTCATGATGGTTGGAAGCGGTTGCCCAAAATTGTATTTACAACAGTTGCAATGTCAACTATAACTTGCAGCGGTGGCGTCGGTTGTTCCGGTCGGGGGCGCGCTCGTCAAAGGGAGGCAAAAATGGAATTCGGTTATTTCACGCTGAGCGACAACCACTACGAGAACAATCGACGCTCGGCAAATCAGTTCATAGAGGATATCACCGCGGAAGCGCTATACGCCGATCAAATCGGCATGCATTCCGCCTGGATCGGGGAGCATCATTTCAACTCGCTCGGTGTGCTCTCCTCTCCTGAGCTGGTGCTCGCCTATATTGCGGCCCGGACCAGGCACATCCGTCTGGCGCCTGCGGTGACCGTGTTGCCCCTGCACCACCCGATCAGGGTTGCGGAGCAGTGGGCGAGCCTCGATCTTCTGAGCAACGGCAGGGTCGATTTTGCGGCGGGGCGCGGCTACGACAAGCGCGAATATCTGCCGTTTCATGTCTCGTTCGAGAACAACCAGTCGATTTTCGATGAGGGGCTCGAGCTGGTGCGCAAGCTGTGGCGGGCGGACGGGCGCATCTCGCATCACGGCCGGCATTATCAGTTCGATGATGTGCGCATTACGCCCAAGCCGGTTCAGAAACCGATACCGACCTATGTCGGCTCCTTTTCCAAGCCCTCCATCGAGCTGGCCGGACGATTGGGATGCGGGTTGATCGTGGCGCCGTTCGCCGCCGCCATGAGCTATGGCGGCCTCAAGCAGGTGGCGGACCTCTATCACGAGAGCTGCGCGAAGCACGGCAACAAGCACGAGAGGCTGATGTGCAGCTATTTCATCCATTTTGCGGATGACAAGGACCAGGAGGATGCCCAACGCGCCCGGCAAATTCGCTATTACCGGGAATGCGTGATTCCCGCCTTCCCGGGGGATCCGAAAACCGCCCCGCCGAGCTACCACTATTTCATCGATATAGTGGAGAAGCTTCGCAAGGTGCGACCTGAGGATTTGACCGAGAACTCCGTGCTGCTTGGGAATTCGGCGCGCATCATCGATACGCTCAAGAAAGTCGAAGCCGCGGGATTCGACGAAGTGATCCTGTACTTCAATGTCGGCTTGAAGCCGCACAACCAGGTCAAGGAGGAGATGGACCGCTTCATGCGCGAGGTGGCCCCGGCGTTCGCCGGCAGGCACAAGACGCGGGCGGCATAGCGGTTGCTCGAGCACGCACGTCGCAAGCAACCGCGGCAGAACGAACGGCTGTTGCGGAGATCGCATGACCTATCTGATAGGAAGCCACTGGCAAGGCCCCGCCGCCGGCACGCGGTTTCGCGAGCTGCTCGGCCGCAGCGAAATTCTGCAGATGCCGGGCGCGCACAACGGATTGGCATCGCTGCAAGCAAGAGCAGCCGGGTTCGAAGCGGTCTACCTCTCAGGCGCTGCGATGAGCGCTTCGATGGGCTTGCCGGATCTCGGCATCATCACCGTCGACGAAGTTTGCTTCTTCATTCGACAGCTCTGCCGTTCGGCCGGCTTGCCGGTGCTGGTTGACGGCGATACCGGGTATGGCGAGGCGCTCAATGTGATGCACATGGTACGCAGCTTCGAGGACGGCGGTGCCGCCGCGGTTCACATCGAGGACCAGCTGCTGCCGAAGAAATGCGGTCATTTGAACGATAAGAAGCTCGCCGACCCGATCGACATGGCCGCCAAGATCGCCGCTGCCGTGAAGGCGCGCCGGCATCTTTACATCATTGCGAGGACCGACGCCGCCGCCAGCGAAGGCATGGAGGGCGCGGTCGCGCGCGCGCTGCATTACATCGACGCCGGAGCGGATGCCATCTTTCCGGAGGCGCTGCACGATCGCGACATGTTCCGCGAGTTCGCTCGGCAAGTCCCGGCCCCTCTGCTAGCGAACATGACCGAGTTCGGCCGCACGCCGTTCTTCACGGCGAGCGAGTTTCAGGAGATGGGCTACAAGATGGTGATCTGGCCGGCGAGCGCCTTGCGGGTCGCGGCCAAAGCCCAGGAGGAGTTGTACACGGCGATCCGGCGGGATGGCGGGGCGCAGAACATGCTGCAACGCATGCAGACCCGCGACGAGCTCTATGCATTGATCCACTATCACGACTACGAGGCGCTGGACGCTTCCATCGTCAAGACAGTCACATCGCAAGAGGCGCGCAGGAGGTGAGCTTCAGGTTGCGGGCTTGCGCCTTGTATTACTTGATCGCCTGGGGATTGATGGGCGATCCGGTGCCGCCGGTGATCACGAGCGGCGGACCGCAGAAGAAGAATTCGTAGATGCCGTCGTCGTCGCAGTCCTGGGCGAGCTCCTTGAGATAGAAGATCTCGCCCATGCAGAGCCCCATGGCGGGAATCACCACCCAGTGCCAGGGCTGGTTTGCTTCCGTCGTCTCGTTCGGCCGTACTTCGACCCCCCAGGTATCGGAACAGATCGCGGCGATTTCCTTGCTCTGGCACCAGTAGCAGTTCTCGAACTTGACGCCGGGCGCGTCGCCGCCGGCATAACCGCCCCATTTTTTCTCCGCCAGGCAACGCTCCATTTGTCCGGTGCGAATGATGACGAAATCGCCGCGCCGGATCTCGACGCTTTGCTCTTTCGCGCACTTGTCCAGCTCGTCATTGGAGATGCCGTCGCCATCGCTGAGCCAGCCGACACTACGGAAGCGGGCGATATCGAGGAGCACGCCGCGTCCCACCATTCTGCTCTTGGAATGCTCGATGCCCAGCACATTGAGCCCCTTGGCATCGATGAGCTTTGCGTCATAGCCGTTATAGGCCTTGTCCTCGTAAAAGATGTGCCCGAGCGCGTCCCAGTGCGTCGCGCCTTGCACGCAGAGATTGAGGGTATCGTCGGCGTAGCGAATCTTGTTCCAATCCTGCCGGCCGGCAATGGCATCGGTGCCGGTCGCGAGCATCTGGTGGATGGGATTGAAGCGTCCCCCGAACAGGCCGGTCTGCGGACCCTGGCTGTCGAGCGGGATGCCGAGAGCGAACACCTTGCCGGTGCGGATCAGGCCGGCGGCCTTGACGACGTCCTGCGGCGTGACGTGATTGAGCGTGCCGATCTGATCGTCCTTGCCCCAGCGCCCCCAGTTGCTGAGCTTCTGCGTCGCCTCCGCAATCGCCTGACGGCCTACCTTGATGTCCATTGGACTTTTTCCTTGCACTGTTCGCCAACGCGTCGTTTCTAAAATATACCCCGCAACTTGAATCTGGAACCAGAAATGCTAGCATGATAGCAAACGAGGGCGACATGGCTCAGTTGATTGTCCGCAACCTGGAGGAAACGGTCAAGCGCAAGCTCAAGCGACGCGCCGCCCGCCACGGTCACTCCATGGAGGAGGAAATCCGCGATATTCTGCGTGATGCCGTCAAAAATGAAGGGCGCACCAGCAAGGGACTTGGCACGGAAATTGTCGATCTCTTCAAGGGAATTGGACTGGAGGAGCCAATTCAGGAACTGCGTGGTTATCCGGTCAAGCCTGCTCAATTTGATGATGAATGATTATCCTCGACACCGACGTGCTCTCCGCGTTGATGTTGCGCCAACCTCCTGTTGATGTCGCCGCTTGGGTCGATCAACAGCCCCGTACCTCCGTATGGACGACTTCCGTTACGATCTTTGAGATTCAATACGGTCTTGCGATCATGGTGTCTGGGCGTCGGCGAATTGAACGAGAATTGTCATTCAAACGCACCATAGAGGAAAAGCTGGAACGCCGAATACTTCCTTTCGACGATATGGCTGCAGAAGAGGCCGCGAGCTTGATGGCTGCTCGCCGGCGTTCTGGTCGTAGCGGCGAATTGCGCGACACCATGATCGCCGGAATCGCGCTTGCCCAGCGCGCGACGCTCGCGACCCGCAACGTGCGGCATTTCGACGATCTCACGGTGCCGGTGGTCGATCCCTGGCAGGCATTTTGAGCGTGTACCGCAGCCGCTGTTGCAGGGGCGAGGCATGCCTCGCCCCTGTCCAGGGCGAGGGATGTCGGTTCACACCTTTCCCAGCGCGCGGAGAATGCGCCCCGGCGAAAACGGCATCTCGGTGAGCGGCTTTGCGCCGAGGGGGCGCAACGCGTCGTTGATGGCATTCATGACAGCGCCGGGCGCGCCGGCGGTGCCGGCCTCGCCCGCTCCCTTGGCGCCAAGCTCGGAATCCGCCGTCGGCGTCACCACGTGGCCGACCTCGATATCGGGCATCTCTGCCGCCATGGGAACGAGATAGTCGGCCATGTTGCCGTTGAGCAGCTGGCCGCGGTCATCGTAGAGGCAGTGCTCGAACAGCGCGCCGCCGATCCCCTGTACCACGCCGCCCCGGATCTGCTCGTCGACGAGCTGCGGATTGATCACGGTGCCGCAATCTTCGACGCACCAGTGCTTGAGCAGGGTGACGAAACCGCTTTCGATGTCGACTTCGAGATAGCTCGCCTGGATGCCGTTGGTGAACGCAAACGGCCATTTGCGCGGCACGTAGTGGCGCGTCGCGACCAGCTCGGCCTGAAAGTCCGGCGGCAAGGTATCGGGGCGGAAATAGGCGATGCGGGCGAGCTCGTGCAGCGGAAGCCGCTCGTTTGCGCTTTCGACATCGACGATCACGCCGTTCCTGATGTCGAGATTCTCGGGTCTTGCCTGCAGGATCGACGCGGCACAGGCGAGCACGTTCGCGCGCAGCGCCTTGCCGGCCTGCCAGGCGGCCTCGCCGCCGATGCCGGCCGCCCGCGAGGCCCAAGTTCCGCCGCCATAAGGCGTGTTGTCGGTATCGCCGGTGATCACGCGCACGCGCTCCATCGGCACCCCGAACGAGGAGGCGGCGACCTGCGCGATGACTGCCTCTGCGCCCTGGCCCTGCTCGGTTACTCCGGTCTGGCAGATGACGGCGCCTTGCGCGTCGAGCTTCATGGTCACGCCGTCCTGGGCGGATATCCTGGCGCCGCCGATGCCGTAAAAGGCGGCCGAAGGATTGGTCACCTCGATGAAGCTCGCAAAGCCGATGCCGCGATAAGTGCCCTGCGCGCGCAACCGTTGCTGCTCCGCGCGCAATCCGGCGTAGTTCATCATGGCATCGAGATGAGCGAGGCATTCGTGGTGCGACAGCGCTTCGAACTTGATCCCTGAGGGGCCGCTGGAAGGGTGCGACTCGTCGGCGATGAGATTGCGCCGCCGGATTTCCAGGGGGTCCATGCCGATCTTCGCGGCCGCGAGCTCGACCAGGCCTTCCGTGACCGCCGTCGCAATGGGATGCCCGACGGCGCGGTACTGACACATGACATTCTTGTTCTGGAACACGACGCGGGCGCGTGCGCGGTAGTTCGGGCAGGTGTACGGGCCGCCGGTGAGATTGACGATCTGGTTCGCTTCGATGCCCGACGTGCGCGGATAGACCGAATACGGCCCGATGCCGGTAAGGTCGTCGATCTCCCAGGCGGTGATGGTGCCGTCGCTCCGCACGCCGATCTTCGCCTTGACCCGGTGGTCGCGGGCGTGAATGTCGGTGACGAAGCTCTCAATGCGATCGGCGACGAACTTGACCGGGCGTTCGAGCAGCTTCGCAAGCGCAACCGTCGCCATCTCGTCAGCATAGGTGTGCACCTTGATGCCGAACGAGCCGCCGACGTCCTTGGTGATGACGCGCACCTGATGCTCCTCGAGGCCGAGATGCTTGGCGAAGAGATTTTGCATCATGTGCGGCGCCTGCGTGCCCTGATAGGCGGTGAGCCGCGCTTCGGCCGGGTTCCAATCGGCGACAATGGCGCGCGGCTCGTTGGTCACGCCGGTATGGCGACCGAACACGAACGTTGCCTCCACGACCGCATCGGCCAAACCAAATCCCTGGTCGGGATCGCCCGCGACGTGGACCCGCTCGAAGGTGAGGTTGTCGCCAAGCTCGGGATGGATGATAGGCGTGCCGTGGTCGAGCGCGGTCTCGGGGTCGGTCACCGCAGGCAACTCGTCGTAGCCTATCTCGACGAGCTCGCACGCATCCTCCGCTTCTGCGCGCGAGCGCGCGACCACGGCGCAGACTGCCTCGCCTTGCCAGCATGCGCGCTCGACCGCGATCGCGTGTTGCGGCGCCGATTTGATGCCTTTGAGATGGGTGAGCACCCCGATCCAGGGGGTGATCACCTTGGCAAGCTCCGCGCCGGTGACGATGGCGACGACACCGGGAGACTTGCGCGCTGCCGCGCTCTCTATCCTCTTGATGTTCGCATGCGCATGGGGGGAGCGCACGAAGGCGACGTGGACCATGCGGGGGAGAGTGAGGTCGCTCACGAATTCCGCGCGGCCCTGCGTAAGACGCCGGAGATTTGGCCGCGGGACCGAGCGCCCGATATACGAGTTCGGACGGTCGAGCGCGGAAATCACCGGGGGAGAAGTCTTCGGTGATCTTCATGGGTGCCTCACGAACGGCAACGACGCTCGCCACCGCGGTCTCGCCTCGAGGGCAAACGCGTGCGCTGCGGCTTGCGGCACAGTCATGGTTTTGCTCCTGCGCGCGCTTGTGCCACCGCCTCGACGGCATCGATGATGGCCTGATAGCCGGTGCACCGGCAGTAGTTTCCGCACAGGTGCACCCGGATGGCGTCGCGGCTCGGAAGCCCGCCCGCTGTCAGCAGTTCTTGCGCAGTGAGCAGCATGCCCGGCGTGCAATAGCCGCACTGGAGCGCGTTGCGCTCGATGAACGCCTGCTGCAGGTCAGCGATCTCGTGCGTGGCAGACACCCCCTCGATGGTCTCGACCCGCATGCCGTGACACTGCACGGCGAGGATGAGGCAGCCGCGCACGACCACGCCATTTACGCGCACCGTGCAGGCGCCGCATACGCCATGCTCGCAGCCGACATGGCTGCCGGTCAGCGAGAGCTTCTCGCGCAGGAAATCGACGAGCGTTGTGCGCGCATCGACGCGCTCACATACGTGCTCGCCGTTCACCTCGAGGGCAATGTCGTGGAAACGCTCGCTCATAACCGCCGCTGCAAACCCGGCTGCGCCGAGGTTGGCTCAACCATGAGCTGCTTCGCGACCCGCCGCAACAACACGCCGGCGAGGTGGAATTTGACCGCCGCTGTCGCCTGCACGTCGTCGTTCGGATGTAGATCCATGCTCAGCGCGCTCACCGCACCCTCGAGATCGCCGGCAGACAATGCGGCCTCGGCGCTGCGTGCGCGCACGGGTATGGAGCCGACGCCGAAATAAGCAAGACGGATATCGCTCAGCCCCTTGCTTTCGGCGCGCGCGCAGCCGGCGAGGCCCACCATCGCATAGTCACCGTGACGGCGCGCGAGCTCGGCGAAGCCGATGCGGGTCGCCGCGCCGGCAGTAGGGACGCGGATCAAGGTGAGCACGTCGCGCGGCCCAAGCGCAGTCTCGAACAGCGCCGTGAAGAAATCATCGGCCTTGACCGTGCGCCGGCCCGCTGGTCCGGCGATCTCCATCTCGCCGCCCAGCGCGACAAGACAGGCCGGCAACTCGGCGGCCGGATCGGCGAAGGCAATGGAGCCGCCGATGGTTCCGCGATTGCGGATGGCGGGATGGCCGATATGCGGCAGCGCCAAAGCGATGAGCGGAGCGTGCCGGGAGATCTCGGCGGATCGCTCGGCCTGCGCGTGGCGAACGAGCGCTCCGATCTCGACGTGCCCTTCTCTAAGGGCGATCCCGTCGAGCCCCGGAACCCCGTTGATGTCGACCAGGAGAGCAGGCCGGTCAAGCCGCAGATTGAGCGTGGCGACGAGGCTTTGCCCGCCGGCAAGCAGCCGCGCTTCGTCCTGCGCCAACAGGTCGATGGCATGGGCAACCGAGCGAGCCTTGGCATAGGCGAAAGGTGCCGGCTTCAAAGCTCCCTCCCGGACCATCAATTCCATGAAACTGCGCTGATGGATCGATGCATCGTCCAACCAACCCGGTACGTCACAGTAGCGCAGCACGCATTGTCGCCGCCGCGGGAGAAGCGTCAATCCTTAACTACGCACTACCTGGTCCGGCCGGGTGCCGCATGCGCCCGTCATCGTGAACGGCTCGTGACGAGCGCGCAACGGCCGCGACGTCTTTGATTGCCGGTCACCGGGCTGAAGCATGACCGAGGATGCCGCGCACGATGTCGATCGCCCGCCGCATCAGGGTCATGGAAGCTTCGAGCGTCCGGAACGCGGCGTGCGGAGTAAGCGTGACGTTTTCAAGTCGCGCCAGCGGATGGTCGAGCTTGAGCGGCTCGGCATGGAAAACGTCGAGGCCGGCGTGGCGGATGTGACCGCTCTCGAGTGCCTCGACGAGCGCGGTCTCATCAATCAAGTCCGCGCGCGCGGTATTGACCAGGATCACGCCCTGCTTGGCACGAGCGAGATGCTTGGCGCCGAGGAGTCCCGCGCGTCTCCTCGGTGAGCGCGAGATGGATCGAGATCACGTCGGCGCGCGTTAGCAGCGCGTCGAGATCGACCAGCGGCACGTCAGTGTCCGGACGCGGGGTGCGGTTCCAGGCGATCACATCCATTCCGATGCCGCGCGCGATGCGCGCGACTTCCCGACCGATGCCGCCGAGCCCAAGGAGACCGAGCGTCTTGTCCTTGAGCTGCATGCTTTCGAGCGGGTCCCAGATGCCGCGCCGGACGCTCCGGTCCATGCGCGCGAGATCCCGGCAACAGGCGAGCATCAGCGCGATGGCATGCTCGGCGACGGCAGTATCGCCATAGCCCTTGATGGTGTGCACCTTGATGCCGAGGCCGTTGAGTGCCGCGACATCCATGTAGCTCGACGCGCCGGTGCCGAGAAAAACGACGTGCTTGAGCCCGCGGCACTCCGCCATGAGCTCGGTCGGCAGGTAGGAATGATCGTCGAGGCAGATGTCGTAGCCGGCGAGAAGGCGCGGCAGATCGTGCGATGAGAACGCCTCGCTGTTGACCGTGATCGGCGGGTCGCCGGCGCGGGATGCGCGGGCGAAGACCGGCGCGAGCTGCTTGTTGCAATCGACGAAGATCGTTTTCATGACCGCCTTGATCCTCCTCGCTCCCGGCCATAGTAGGTTGGCATGATCGAGCAGGCATGGAGGACGTAAATGCCGGAAGAATTCAAGGGCAAGGTCGTGGTCATCTCGGGAGCGAGCCGCGGCATAGGCCGCGGCATCGCGACGGCATTCGCGCGCGAAGGCGCGCAGACCGTGCTCGCCTCCTCATCCGAGCAGAATCTCGCGGCCGCAGGTAACGCGGTTGCGGCGCTGGGGCCGGCGCCGCTCACCGTCGCGGGCGATTTGCGCACGCTTGCCGCCTGCGAGGAATTGTTCAAGCGCGTCAATGGCCGGTTCGGGCGCTGTGACGTCCTGGTCAACAATGCGGGCGCAACGCGCGCCGGCAACTTTCTCGATCTGCCGGACGACACCTGGCTCGACGGCTTCGCGCTCAAATTCTTCGGTGCGGTGCGCTTGACGCGGCTGTTCTGGCCGCTGCTCAAGGCTGCGCAGGGGCACCTCGTCAACATCATCGGCGGTGCGGCGCGCACCGTGGAGCCGGAGTTTCTCATTGGCGGTGCGGTCAACGCCGCGGCGGCAAACTTCGCCAAGGGGCTGTCTCGGCTCGGCATGCGCGATGGCGTCCAGGTCAATGCCATCCATCCTGGCCAGACGGCAACCGAGCGAACCGAGCAATTGGTCAAGCAGCGCGCGGCGGCTCAAGGCAAGTCGGTGGAAGACGTGCGCAACGCGATGCTCGAAAAGAGCGGGACCCGCCGCATGGCGACGCCCGAAGACATTGCCGAGCTCACGCTGTTTCTGTGCTCGGATCGCGCGCGGCACGTGCAGGGCACGGCAATCGCGGTGGACGGCGGCGCAACGCCCGGGCTCTATTGACCTTGCGCTATTGACTTGCGCGTTTCCATGCAGGCTGGTCTCATGGGGTGCAGTTGCCCCAATCTCGCAGGAATAATGGTATTCTCAGCGGGGTTAGTGAGAAGCCGGACTTTTATCCGGCAGTGAGGTTCGGGAGGATAATGATGCATAAGATGACACGGCGCCTCATCGGCGTCGCTGCTTTTGGCCTGATCCTGACGGCATCGAGCGGTTTTGCCCAGCAGCCGCAAACGGTTCGGGTGCGCGGCACGGTGGAAGCGGTGGATGGGTCGACGATCACCGTGAAATCTCGCGACGGCCAGACGACCTACAAGATCAAGTTGACCGATAACGTGGCGGTGCGCGGAATCGTCAAGGCGGCGCTCTCCGACATCAAGGCGAATTCCTTCATCGGCGTCACCGGCATGCCGCAGGCGGACGGGAGCCAGAAGGCGGTGGAGATCCATATTTTCCCCGAGGCGATGCGTGGCACCGGCGAAGGTTTCCGACCCTGGGATCTCATGCCCAACAGCACCATGACCAATGCGACCGTGGCGCAGATGGTGAAGGGAGTTGCGGGCGATGAGATCATGCTCAAATACAAGGATGGGGAGAAGAAGATCCTGGTGGCGCCCGACACGGTGATCGTGACCTACCTGCCCGGGGAGAAGAGCGAGCTCAAGCCTGGCGCCAAGATATTCATCGCTGCCGCAAACAAGAAAGAGGATGGGACCCTCGAAGCCGCAGCCGTCTCGGTCGGCCGCGATGGCATCACCCCGCCGATGTGAGGCGCGTTCACGACCCGAAGTGAGATCGAGGACACCGGCGGGCCACAGAAAACGGTTGGAGATGACCGACATGCCGAGAAAGACATGCTACGGACTTGCCGCCCTGGCGGCGGCGGCGGTGCTTGCGACTGCGGCTGCCTTTGCTCAGCAGAGCGTTCGCATTCGCGGACCGATCGAGGCGGTGGAGGGCGCCACGCTCACCGTCAAGGCGGGCGAGGCGGGCGACCTCAAGGTGAAGCTGACCGACAATGTCGCGGTATTTGGCGTGGTCAAGGCCAGCCTCGCCGACATCAAGCCTGGCACATTCATCGGCGTCGGTGCGACGCCGCAGGCGGACGGCAGTCAGCGCGCGATCCAGATCACGATCTTCGCGGAAACGCTGCGCGGCACCGGCGAGGGTCACCGTCCCTGGGATCGTCCGAACACAACGATGACGAATGCGACCGTCGACACCACGGTGGCGGGCGTCGACGGGCAAGTGATCACGGTCAAATACAAGGACGGCGAGAAGAAGATCACCGTGGGAGCGGATGCCGTGATCCGCGCCTATGTGAGCGGCAGCAGGGACGAGCTCAAGCCGGGCGCGAGCATCAGCATCGTCAATGCGATGAAGAAGCCGGATGGAACGTTCGAGGCCGCGCGCGTCACGGTCGGTCGCGACGGCGTCGTGCCGTAGCCGGCTCGAGACCCCTTTGACTTCCGGTGGGCCGGAAAACTGGACCGGCCTTATTGCATTGTTCGGGCGTATCTGACACCAGCGCACCTACTGGAGCGGCTGCCGGGATCATGCTCTAGCGGCGTACGATCTTCGTTCCGCCGCGCCGCGCCGGCGCGTGCGCGGAGCCGCGAGCAGGGACGTCGAGATCGCTCGCCAGCAAATCCGGCAGCTCTGCCGGAGCCGCGATGCGCTGCGGATTGCGGCGGCCGCGCGCACGGCGGTCGATGGTTTCATCATGCGGCCGCTTGACCGCGTCGGCGCGGGCAAGCAATTCGATTGCGGGCGCATTCTCTGTCAGGCGCGCAAGCAAGGGCGTGAGATCGTCGAGCTTCGTCGCGACGACGTGGATGACGCCGGATTCCTGCTGCAGCTCGCCGCTGACGGCGACATAACGCGCGCCCAGGATGACGGCGCGAAAGTGCTCGAACGTCTTTGGCCATACGATGATGTTGGCGATCGCGGTCTCATCTTCGATGGTCATGAAGATGACGCCGCTGGCGGTGCCCGGCCGCTGGCGAATGGTGACGAGCCCGGAGACGGTGACGCGCTCGCCCGAGCGGCGCGTGCGCAGGTCCTCGTTGCGGATGATGCCGCGCTGGACGAGGTCGGCGCGCACGAAGGAGGCGGGATGCGCGCGCAGCGACAGCTCGAGAAAGCGATAGTCGTTCACGACTTCTTCGCCGAGCGGCATGGGCGGAAGCGTGACCTCGGGTTCCGGGTGGTATGAATTCTGGCAAGGTTCGATGGTGCTGTTAGTGCGCACGCGAAACAGCGGCAGATCATCCTCTTGCCCGCCCACGCGGCCGAGCGCCTTGGCCGCCCAAAGCGCCTGCCGCCGCGTGAGGCCAAGCGAGCCAAAGGCGTCCGCATCGGCAAGCCGCTCGATGCTGCGGGGGGAAAGGCCGGTGCGCAGCCAGAGATCGCGCACGGAAACATAGGCAATGCGCTGTTGCGCGCGATTGTTGTCCGGTGTTGCCTGTGGCGGTACGGCGGGCTCGACCTCTCCCCAGCCGAAGTCGGATATATCCGACTTCGGCCAGCTAATAGTGCCGAACTCGGGTAAACCCGAGTTCGGGTGGGGAGAGGTCGCGAGCGAAGCGAGCGGGTGAGGGGGGACAGGCCAATCGAAAGATCTGACCCCCCTCACCCCCATCCTTTCCCCAGCGGGGAGAGGGAGTGCACCGAGATCGTGGCTCTGTTGAGGAAATGCACTGCGGCGGGCGGTGACGATGCGCTTGGCATCCTGCTCGGGTAATCCCTTGATCGTGCGAAAGCCGAGACGCAGCGCGTGCGTGCTGCAAATGTCGTCCGCCATCTCGCGGTGGAGCGCATGCGCGCGGATGGCCGGATGCGGACCCGGCTCCAAGGTGGCGTCCCAATCCGAGTGATTGATGTCGATCGGGCGCACCTCGACGCCATGCTCGCGCAGGTCGCGCACGATCTGGGCCGGCGCGTAAAATCCCATGGGCTGCGAATTGAGCAAGGCAGCCGCGAACACGTCCGGATATCGGCACTTGAGCCAGGCCGAGGCATAGACCAGGAGCGCGAAGCTCGCAGCGTGGCTTTCCGGGAAACCATACTCCCCGAAGCCTTCGATCTGGCTGAAGCATCGCTCGGCGAACTCGCGCGGATAATTTCGCGCGATCATTCCTTCGATCATCTTGGTCTTGAAAGTGCCTATGGTGCCGGTGCGCTTGAAGGTTGCCATGGCGCGGCGCAATTTGTCGGCTTCCCCGGCGTGAAGCCGCCGGCGACAATGGCGATCTTCATCGCCTGTTCCTGGAATAAAGGCACGCCGAGGGTCTTGCCGAGGACGGCTTCCAGCTCCTTCGATGGATAGGTGACCGGCTCGATGCCCTGCCGGCGGCGCAGATAGGGGTGCACCATGTCGCCCTGGATGGGACCGGGCCGCACGATCGCGACCTCGATGACGAGATCGTAGAATTCCTTCGGCTTGAGGCGCGGCAGCATCGACATCTGCGCGCGGCTCTCCACCTGAAACACGCCGACCGAGTCGGCGCGCTGCAACATGCGGTAGACGGCGGGGTCTTCTTTCGGGATGGCCGAGAGGGCGAAAAAATCCGATCTGTGCGCCGTGTTGGGTCAGCACGAAACGAGACGCCATAGTGCGTCTGCGTGAGCTCGAATGCCTTGCGCAGACAGGTGAGCATGCCAAGGCCAAGCACATCGACCTTGAGGATGCCGAGCGCGTCGAGATCGTCCTTGTCCCATTCGACGAAGGTGCGGTCGGCCATCGCGCCATTGCCGATCGGCACCACCTCGTCGAGCCGGCTGCGCGTGATGACGAAGCCGCCGACATGCTGGGAGAGATGGCGCGGAAAGGACTGGATCTCGAGGCGAGCGCACGCATTTTTTGCACGCGCGGGCTTTGCAGATCGATCCCCGCCCGCTCGAGCTCGGTTGCGCGCACTCCGCCGCCTCCCATTCCCCAGATCGAGGAGGAGAGCGCGCCGATCGTGTCATCCGACAGCCCGAAAACCTTGCCGACTTCGCGGATGGCGGAACGGCCGCGATAGGAGATGACGGTCGCGGCAATGCCGGTATGGTCGCGTCCATAGTGCCGATAAATGTGCTGGATCACCTCCTCGCGCCGCTCATGCTCGAAATCGACGTCGATATCGGGCGGCTCGCCGCGATCGGAGGAGATGAAACGCTCGAACAGCAGGCGGCCGTCGCGCGGATCGACATCGGTGATGCGCAGGCAGTAGCAGACCGCCGAGTTCGCCGCCGAGCCACGGCCCTGACAGAGAATGTTCTGGCTGCGGGCATATCCGACGATGGAATGGACGGTGAGAAAATAGGGCGCGTAATCGAGCTTGCCGATCAGCGCCAGCTCATGGTCGAGCGCTTGGCGGACATTGTCCGGAATGCCTTCGGGATAGCGGAAGCGGCGCCCTCCCATGCGAGATGGACGAGCGCTTCCTGCGGGCTCGCGAAACCTGCACGCATCTCATCGGGATATTCATACCGCAGTTGATCCAATGAGAAGGTCAGCGCCGCGTCGAGCGCCAATGTCTGCTCGATCGCTTCCGGCGCGTCGCGGAAAAGACGCGCCATCTCGGCCGGCGGCTTGAGATAGCGCTCGGCATTGACCGCAAGCCGCCGGCCGGCCTTGTCGATGGTCAGGTGCTCGCGGATGCAGGTGAGCACGTCCTGCAATTGCCGCCGCTCGGGATGATGATAGAGCACGTCATTGACGGCGATGAGCGGCAATGCCGGCTGCGCCGCCATCTGTGCGCGCTGCGCCAGCCGCGCGCGGTCATTGCCGCGATAGAGCATGCTGGCCGCAAGCCGCACGCGGCCGGGGGCGGCTTCGCGCAGAAGCGAGAGGAGATGGCTGTTTTCGCAAATGGTTTTCTCGGCGTGGCGACCGGAGCCTGCCGTGAATTCGCACCCTGCTCTGCTCGGCTTGTCCGGCTTGCGCATGCGTCGGGCAAGTCGGCAGTCCGCTTGCACGCACGGGGACGATGCGTCCGATGAGGTCGTTTCGCAACAGGGGAAGCGACGAAGATCCCAGCGTCGAGACCTCCATCACCAGGAGCTCGAGACCCTCGATATGCTCGAGCAGATCATCGAGATAGAAGGATGCAGTCACCCTTCCTCGCACGCCGGTTGCCGCGCGTGAGCAGGCGGCAGAGCCGCCCCCAGGCCGGCCGATCGCGTGGATAAGCGAGGATATCGGGCGTGCCGTCGGCAAAGACGAGGCGCGCGCCGGGATGATAGGCGAGCGCCAACGCTTTCTCGCGTTTGATGAGATGGGCGCGCACCACGCCGGCAACGGAATTGCGATCGCAGAGCCCGATGCCGTCGAGGCCGACATGGCCGCCTGCAGCATCAGCTCCTCGGGATGCGAGGCTCCGCGCAGGAAGGAGAAATTCGAGGCGACGGCGAATTCGAGATAGCGCAACAATATCTCACGCATACATCCCGTGCAGGAACCAGCGCGGCGTTGGCCGTGCGCATGTCGCGATAGAGGCCTGCGCGAAACAGCCAGAAGCGCTGCCCCGCTCTATCCTCCACCTGGAAATAATCGCGCGTGCGGCCACCGTCTTCTCGCTCCACCAGGCGCCGGCGATGCGTTCGGGCCCCTCGGCGGCAATCACGTCGTGCCAGGCGCGGCGCCAGCGGAAGCGCACCGGCGGGCCGTCGGGGACGAGCGCGAGGAGATCGTGGATGGGCTCGGGCTTGGCGAGCAAACGCAGCGGCCGCGCGCTCAAGCCGACATCGCTGCGGAAGCGGCGGAAAGCCTCCCAGCCGAGCTCGGCTGTTGCCATCGTCTGCGCCGGCACGGCGTGCGCGGCGAGCTCGGGAATGTGACTGTCCCGGGCCATGAGCCGCGCGACCCGGCTGCGTCCGAGCCGCGCGCTCAGGCGATCGACGAGGCGATCAAGCTCGGCTCGATTCTCGCCTCGCCCGAGGCCGATCTGCTCGTCCGGACACGGCTCTGCGACAACGACCGAAAGCCGCGCGAGGTCGAACCCGAAGCCGGGATCAACCTCGTCGCCGAGCGCAGCAAGCCGCTCGACGAAGAGCGCGCGGATCGTCGCTGGATCGCGCAGCGGGCGCGATGTGCCGGCAGTGATGCGCTTGACGGCGCCGTCGGTCCGGAACAGGGCAAGCTCGAGGCTGCGTGCGCCGTCGCCGCGCGCAGCGAGGGCGAGCTGCGAGCCGCGCAGCGAGCCGCTCGATCGTCGCGAGCACGTCCTCTTCGCGCGCGATCGGCTCGTGAAAGCTCTTCTCCGCGCTATAGGGCGCGACCGGCCGGCGTGGCGTGAGCGGCTCGTCTTCGCGACCGAGCGCGCGGTCGAGCTTGCGCAGGAGATCGGTCCCGAAGCGGGCGGCGAGCGGCGGGCGCGGCAAATCGAGGAGGTCGCCGATGCGTTGCAAGCCGAGGCGCGCCATGGCGGCGACCGTCTCGGGCGGCAGCCGCAGCGCGGCAAGCGGCAGCGGCGCGAGGAGCTCGCATTCCTCGCCGGTTGGCGCGATGGCCGCATCGTCGAAATGTGCCGCCGCCCACGCCGCGCCGATCGTCGAGGCGATGGCGGCGCAAGCCGAGAAACCGAACCCCCGCACGCGTGCGAGAAGATCGTCGCGAAGTTTTCGCTCGCTGCCGAAGAGGTGTGCGCAGCCGCTGATATCGAGCAAAATGCCGTCCAATGGATCCGTAGCGATCAGCGGCGTATAGCGCTGGCACCAGTCGGCAATTGCATCGAGGAGGCGCGCGTCGGCTGCCTGGTCCTCCGGCACGGCAGTGAGAGCGGGGTACATGGCGCGGGCTTGCGCGAGCGCGAGGCCGTTTGCGAGACCCCGGTGTTCCGCCGCGGCATTGACCGCGACGAGAAGGTCGAGATTGCCGCGCTTGCCGAAGACGACGAGGGGTTGCGACGCGCTATGCGCATCACGCCACTGCTGCGCGATGCGGTCGGTCGAAAACCGCTCCAGCCATAAGCTGAGAATGCATTGCGAGCTCGAAACGCTGCTCCACACTGTTCCACTCCACGATCCATGCTCCGAGATGACCACGGCGGTTGCGCACGAGACGCACGGCCATGCGCGGCGGACCGATGCCGTGGCATCTTTGCGGGGGTGAAAGAAAAGAGGCCGGCGCTGCGCCGATGACCCAGCGCGTTGCAAAGGCGGAAGGCTCATGGTCTTGTGTCGTGCGCAGGAGAAGACCGAGCGTGTCGCCGGCGGCGGCAGCAAGCGAAAGGCGACGCGTGACTACCCGATCAATGCCGCGCGCGCGGATCTCGCCGATCACCACGCCGACGGCGCGACAACGCAGCGCTTCTTCCATCGCCCACAGCACATCGCGTGCGCGCGTGGCTGCGACCGTGATCAATTGCTCGGGAGCAATCCCGGCTGCATCGAGACCTGGGCCATAGGGGGCGCCATTTTCGCAAAGCGAAAGGTCTTCGGCGATCCAAAGTACGCTTTCCCCCCTTGACGAGACCCTCCCTCCGTCATGCCGGCACTCGTTGCGGCCGCCCGCGTGACTGACATGGGCACCCTCCTGAGGAGCGAGCGAAGCGAGCGTCTCGAAGGATGACCGCCACGTGCTTCGAGACGCATGTTGCGCATGCTCCTGGCCACGAGGAGGGTGTTCATTGGCGGTACGAAGATTAGGATGCCGATGCAAAGACTGCCGTGATGTTCTCGCGAAACGTGCGGTCAGTGCCAGCGCGAAGCCGGCAGCGATGGGAGTTTCCGTCTCGCGCGTGGCCGCGATTTCGTGCAGAGCGCCGGAGTCAAGTCCGCCCCCAAGCGCTGCGTCGATCGTCGCAATGCCAAGGTCGAGGGGAGCACCGCATGCGAGCCCGGTTGCCCGCTCGACCGATGCAAGTTTTTGCCGTAGCCGGTCGATGAGAACCGCCGACTGTTCGGTGGGGAGGAATGCTGCGCGGGTGGTCATGCAGTCGTCAGCAAGGAGCGGCAGTAACTTCTATTGTTCGCTATTTGTTCTATAAATTCCCCACTCTCATGCCCGCGTCAAGGGAGGAATAATAATAAGATTGAGTAGTCAATTCTACGCGTATAAGTTGCAGTTTTTACGAAATGGGACGTTTCAAAAACTTCGCAAAAACCAGAGGGCACCTACATTTTAGCTGCACCGGGTACCGGCAGATTACTTTGCCGTCGTCCTCCCGCGCACGCCTAGACCTGCGCAATCACCCTCCGGTCGATGTCCTGGACGCGCCTCGTGCCGGTGAGCGCCATTGAGACGTCGAGCTCCTTGGCAAGAATCTCGATTGCTTTCCCCACCCCGTCCTCACCGCCGGCGCCAAGCCCATAGATGTAGGAGCGTCCGATCATGCAGGAGCGAGCGCCAAGCGCGAGCGCGCGCAATATGTCCTGGCCGGAGCGGATGCCGCCGTCGAACATCACCTCGATCTGAGCGCCGACCGCCTCGACGATCTTCGGCAATGCCGAGATCGACGAGGGAGCGCCGTCGAGCTGGCGGCCGCCATGATTGGAAACCACGAGTGCGCTGGCGCCTGTCCTCGCGGCAGTCTTGGCATCCTCGACATCGAGGATGCCCTTGAGAATGAGCTTGCCGGACCAAATGCTGCGCACCCACTCCACATCCTTCCAGTTCAGCGCCGGGTCGAATTGGCTGGCGGTCCACAGTGCCAGCGAATTGACGTTCTCCATGCCGCGGACGTGACCGGCGAGATTGCCGAAAGTCTTGCGCTTGCCGCGCAGGATCGAGAGCGCCCAAGCGGGCTTGCTCGCGACGTCGATGAGGTTGGCGAGCTTGATCTGCGGCGGAACGGTCATGCCGTTTCGGACGTCGCAATGGCGCTGACCGAGCACCTGCAGATCGACGGTGAGAACAAGGGCACTGCATCTGGCAGCGGCCGCGCGCTCGATCAGCGCGCGAATGAAGCCGCGGTCCTTCATCACGTAGAGCTGAAACCAGAACGGCTTGCCGACCGCCTGCGCGACGTCCTCGATCGAGCAGATCGACATGGTCGAGAGGGTGAACGGGATGCCGGCGGCTTGCGCGGCGCGGCAGGCCAGAATCTCGCCGTCGCCGTGTTGCATGCCGCAGAGCCCGATGGGAGCGAGCGCGAGCGGTAGCCGCGCCTGTTCGCCGATGATGGTGGTGGTGAGATCGCGCTGCGAAACGTCTACCAGAACGCGTTGGCGAAGCTTGATGCGCTCGAGATCCTCTCGATTGGCGCGCAAGGTCTCCTGCGAATAGGAACCAGCCTCCGCATAATCGAAGAACGCGCGCGGAACCTTGCGACGGGCGACTTGGCGCAAGTCCTCGATACAAGTCATTGGGCGCAAAGCCATCGCTCCCTCCCCATATCGCGCCTGCGCGAGCATAACCGTTTTGGCGAAGGAGCCAACGTACGATGGAGAGCCCGACGGTTGCGGGGAACGCAGGGTGCATTCTGCGCGTTGTCCATCGGGCTTAGCCAGGAGGTCTTTATGGCAATTCCGAGCGACGGCGTGACCCAAGCCGAAATCGAGGAAAAAAGGCGGCAGGAGGCGAGGGAGGAATTCAGGGAGGAGCAGCGGCGCAAAGCAGAAAAGTCGCTCGATCAGGGGCTCGAGGACAGCTTCCCCGCCTCCGATCCACCCAACATTACGCAGCCCCCGCCCACCGTGCACGACAAGAAACCAAGACGATAGCGTATTTCCATCCCTGGTTTTTCGAAACCGGACCGCTGGCTCAACCCAGCGGTTTCGTTCATTAATTGTTTCAGAATTTCCCAGGATCCTTGCAGTGTCTGCCCTTGAATTGGGCGTTCTTTTCAACGAAAAAGAACTAAGTGGACGGATTTGACGTTCCTACCATCATTGCGGCGAGTCATTCGTAGCAACGTCCAATCCAAAGCCGCGCTAGAATCATATGGTTGCTGGTGTCCCTTTGGTGCCGACGTTCGTACGCGAGCGAGCTCGTCGGAACCGGGACACTCGGATGCACGGGGTCAAGCAGAACATGGTTCGTAAATATTTCGGTACCGACGGCATTCGCGGCCGCGCGAACGGCACGATCACGCCGGAGCTTGCCCTCAAGGTCGGGCAAGCGGCTGGGCTCATCTTTCGCCGCGGCGAGCATCGCCACCGCGTGCTCATCGGCAAGGACACCAGGCTGTCTGGTTACATGATCGAGACCGCGCTGGTCGCCGGCTTCACCTCGGTGGGTATGGACGTCCTGCTCACGGGTCCGATTCCGACTCCGGCCGTTGGAATGCTCACGCGATCCATGCGCGCCGACATCGGCGTCATGATCTCGGCCTCGCACAATCCATTTGCCGACAATGGCATCAAGCTCTTCGGCCCCGACGGTTTCAAGCTCTCGGACGAGGTGGAGTGCGAGATCGAAGGCTTGGTTGATTCCGATCTCGCCAAGAAACTGGCCAAGAGCATCGATCTCGGACGCGCCAAACGCATCGACGGGGTTCAGGATCGCTACATCGAGTTCGCCAAGCGCACCTTGCCCAGGAATCTCTCACTCGGCGGGCTGCGCATCGTCGTCGATTGCGCCAACGGCGCCAGCTATCGGGTTGCGCCGGAGGCGCTGCGCGAGCTCGACGCCGAGGTCATCGCCATGGGAGTGGAGCCCGATGGCTTCAATATCAATCGCGAGTGCGGCTCAACCGAGCCGGCGGCCCTATGCCAGAAGGTCAAGGAAATGCGGGCCGACATCGGCATTGCCCTCGATGGGGATGCCGACCGTGTCGTCATTGTCGATGAGCGTGGACACGTGATCGACGGCGATCAGCTGCTCGCGGTGATTGCCGAGAGCTGGAAGGCCGACGGCCGCCTGGCGGTGAGCGGCATCGTTGCAACGGTGATGTCTAATCTCGGTCTCGAGCGCTATCTCGAAAAACTGGGTATCCCGCTCGCGCGCACCCCGGTCGGCGACCGCTACGTGCTCGATCACATGCGCACCCACGGCTACAATGTCGGTGGCGAAGCCTCGGGTCATATCATCCTGTCCGACTATACCACCACCGGCGACGGCCTGCTGGCGGCGCTGCAGGTGCTGGCGGTGGTGAAGAAGCAAGACGCGCCGGTGTCGAGCGTATGTCATCGTTTCGATCCGCTGCCGCAGGTGCTCAAGAATGTGCGCTACAAGAGCGGCAAGCCCCTCGAAAATGCCGAGGTGCGATCCGCCATCAAGCTCGCGGAAGACCGCCTTAACGTTCACGGCCGGCTGATCATCCGGCCATCCGGCACCGAACCGGTGATTCGCGTCATGGGAGAGGGGGAGGACAAGGTATTGGTCGAGGAGGTCGTCGACCGAATCATCGACGCTCTTACCAATGCCGCGGCCTGAGAGTTTCTGCCTTCGGCTGCGACCAACGGGTTAACTATCGAAGAATATCAAATTATATCAATTGTTTGCTGATCTGACCTTGCCGCTCAGCGTCTATTTGGGAAATGCCGTAATGAGCTACTCGGCGACTTATCTCGTCGACGGCAAGCACCTCTCGGCCGATCAATGTCGCGCACTTTTCGCCGGAGTGTCGTTACTGGACCGCCAAATCAAGGTTCTGGACCGCATTGAGGGCGACACGATCATCGATGTCGGTTGTTACACCGGCATTTTCGTGCATGAGGCCGCTCGACGTTTTCCCGATAAGACGGTGATCGGTGTCGATTATTCCGAGGACAATATCCGTATCGCCCAGCTGCTCTATCCAGACATGCAAGACCGTTTTCGACGAATGAGCGTCTATCGTCTCGAGATCGCCGACGCGAGCGTAGATTGCATTACCCTGCAGGAGGTACTCGAGCACCTGGAGGGGGCGGCTCTGGCAATCAAAGAGGTGAACCGCGTTCTCAAACTGGGCGGCGCGCTCGTCGTCAGCGTGCCAAATCCATACTATATGTGGCGAATCGCCACCTTCGCCTGCTTCGAGATCAGTAATGCATTCCGTCGTTGGGGCGGTCGGCCAGCACGGCTGGATGTTGAGGTGCTATCCAATATCGAATGGGACCGTCATATCTATGCCTGGACTCCTCGGACCCTGCTGACGCTTCTCGCGGCAAACGGTTTTGAGTACGTCGACCACTGTTACGAGAGCAGGACGCGATCGTTTAGGCGCTGGTTTCTGGCCGTTCTGCCGTTCCTCGGGCCGACCCAAATCTTGAAAGTCCGCAAGATAGCGCCGGCGCCCCCGAATCTTGTTTGATTCCGCAGCGTTGGGCGTGAGCTCGTCGGGCTTTCTGCCCGGCGGGGGCCTTGCGGTGTATCGGTTCGGCGCAAAGGCCGCGCCGTCAAGATTTACGGTTAATAGTTAAGGTTAACTCCTGCTTAAGAATTTGCTGGCATTCTCCCGCTTGGTGTCAACCCTCCGGGGTCTTTGGACCCTTGCCGTACGAAAGGAAGAAATCATGCGTCGTGCAAAAACCTTTGGTCTCGCGGGAGCAGCCGCACTGCTAAGCACGGCGACGCTGGCCGCCGATCTGCCTCCGCCGGTTTTTCGCCAGCCGGTGCCGGTGCCGGTCGCGGTAGTAGGTGGCTGGTACCTGCGTGGCTTTATCGGAGCGGGCAACCAGTTCCTGTCGAACATAGAGCATCCGGATTTCTTGACGGCCCCGCAGTTCGTCTTCCTTGACAAAGGCGGGTTCGATAGCGCGCCTTTCGGCGGCGGCGGCATTGGCTACCAGTGGAACAACTGGCTGCGCGTCGACGCGACCATAGAATATCGCGGCCAGGCCGGATTCCACGCGCTCGATCGATTCTTCAACCCCTTCCAGTTCACGGGGCCCACGTTCAACACCAATCAATACACGGCCAGCAAGTCGGAACTCGTGGCACTCGCCAACTTCTTTCTGGACCTTGGGACATTTTGGTGCGTAACGCCATTCATCGGCGCGAGCGCGGGTGCCGCCAAAATCAAGATCGATCATTTCCGCGACGTGAACGTCATTGCGGGGGGCGGCGGTTGGGCCGATAGTGCAACCCAAACCAATTTTGCCTGGGCATTGACTGCGGGCGCGGCTTACAAGGTCACGTCCAATTTCGCGGTCGAATTGTCCTATCGATATCTGAACCTGGGCGATGCCAAGAGTGGTACCCTGGTGAACCTCGATCCGACCGTCCCGCCCAACACATTTGCGCCGGTGACGTTCCACAGGATCCAGTCGCACGACATCATGCTCGGCGTGCGGTGGATGCTGCAGCCGGAGGCGCCGCTCTATGCACCGCCTCCGCTCATCCGCAAGGGCTGAGCGATTCCCCATAGCGAAAGCGAACGGCGCGGGATCTTTCCCGCGCCGTTTTCGTTGCATGGCGGTGAGAGGAGCAATACCAACGACTGTTGACGCTGCGACGCTTCTCACCTTCGTCATTGCCGACGGCTCGAGGACAACGACGGCTGGTGTAACCGCTCATTAAGGTTAATCATTCATGATCGGCGACAACGGCGGGACAAGTCCGCCGAATCATGAGGCCCGCATGCGCTGTCTGCTCGTTGCTCTTGGGCTGATCGCCTCGACCTGTGGCGCATTCGCGCAGGAATTCGAGCTTCCGACCTTGCGCGGATCGGAAGGCTTCATAGCCCTTCCCCGGGGTTTCTCCGGCTGGGGAGGCATCTACGCCGGCGGCCAAGCCGGCTACGCGAACGCCGGTGCGGACTTCGCCAACGGCGTCAACGACCTCGCAAGCTTCATTGTGCGCAACAGCATCTTCGAATCCACCGTTTCGAACTTCACGACGCTGCCGAAAGCCAGCACGAATGGCAGCAGCGTCGGTTGGTTCGCCGGCTACAACTCGCAATGGGAAGGAGTGATCCTGGGCTTCGAGGTGAACTACAGCCACACGGAGCTCAAAGTCGGCGCCTCCGATTCGGTTTCGTTGCGAATCGCAAATGACGCGACTGCACCCGCCGGCCATCACTTCATTTACGATCCTTTCACAGTTTCAGGTCAAGCCGCAATTCGCATCACGGACATAGCGACGTTCCGCGCGAGGGGAGGATGGACGGTCGGACAATTCCTCCCCTATGCCTTTCTCGCAGTGGCCGTGGCGCGGGCCGACGTCTCGCGCGCTGCCACGGTGTCGTATACCAGGACGGATGTGCCTGATACCACGACGCCACCAACTCCGCCGATTACTCCCATTCCGCCTGCAACCTTTGGACCGGTCACGCAGACCGACGTCAAGAACGGTGGATTCTACTATGGATATGCCGGGGGACTCGGCGTCGACATCTGCGTGATGCCGAATGTGTTCCTGCGCGGCGAGTGGGAGTTCGTCCAGATCCAGTCCCTGAAGACCAACATCAACAACGCGCGCGCCGGCATCGGCGTCAAGTTCTGATCGTGAAGGCGCGCGTTTCTGCGCGGAAACCCCCGCGGCAGCCCGACCGGCCGCGACCACCTGGATTGCGGCGCCAACACAACGCCGTCCGCTGCCGCCTGCTCAAAACAAATGGCCCCGGTATCGCGTCGGCGGGGCCAAGTTTGCTCGACGTAGGGTTCGTCAACGGCGAAGGATTATCTCCCAAATCGCGTCAATTTCGAGACGGTAGAATAGCCCGGGTTGGATTGTCGCAGTTGCCGACGATCCTGCGTCGCCTGTCCTATTGACGCAGCCAAGCCAGTTTTCTAGAGCACTTTTCGCCTCGCTCTGCTCCCTCCAAAGCCGCCGTCGGATATATCCGGCTTCGGCCGAATCAAAGCGCCGGACTCGGATAGTTCTCGACTTCGGCTCGGGCGCCTATCTGAAGGATCGACCATGACCAGCGCCAAGCCCGCTGTGCGGCCCACGGTGCCGCATTTCTCGTCCGGCCCCTGCGCCAAGCGCCCAGGCTGGAGCCTTTCAGCCCTCACCGATGCCGTGCTTGGACGCTCGCACCGATCGAAGATTGGCAAGGCGAAGCTGAAGCTGGCAATCGACCTCACCCGCGAGGTGCTGGAGGTGCCGGCGGACTATCGCATCGGCATCGTGCCTGCATCCGATACCGGTGCGGTCGAGATGGCCTTGTGGTCGTTGCTCGGCGCCGTGCCGGTGACCGTGTTGGCATGGGAATCATTCGGCGAGGGCTGGGTGAGCGACGTCGCCAAGGAGCTCAAGCTCAAGCAACTCACTCTGCTCAACGCGGGCTACGGCGAGATTCCCGATCTCACCGGCGTCGACCCCGCCTCCGACGTGGTGTTTACCTGGAACGGCACCACTTCGGGCGTGCGTGTTCCGAACTGCAATTGGATCGCGGCAGACCGCAAGGGCCTTTCCATCTGCGACGCCACCTCCGCCTGTTTCGCGCAGGCACTCGATTGGTCGAAGCTCGATGTAGTCACATTTTCCTGGCAGAAGGTGCTCGGCGGCGAGGCGGCGCACGGCATGCTGGTCCTGTCGCCGCGCGCGGTCGAGCGGCTCGAGAGCTACACGCCGCCTTGGCCGCTGCCGAAAATCTTTCGGCTGACCAAGGGCGGCAAGCTCAACAAAGGCATCTTCGAAGGCGAAACCATCAACACGCCGTCCATGTTGTGCGTGGAAGATTATCTCGACACGCTCAAATGGGCGAAGTCGATCGGCGGGCTGCGGGCTCTCATTGCCCGCGCCGATGCCAATGCCGCGGTGATCGCCGATTGGGTCGCTTCCACGCCCTGGATCGACTTTCTCGCCAAGGACCCCGCCATTCGCTCGAACACTTCCGTCTGCCTGAAGGTTGTCGACCCTTCGGTCGCAAAGCTGTCGGCGGATGCGCAGGCCGGCTTCGTGAAGGGCGTCGCCGCGATGCTGGAGAAGGAAGGAGTTGCCTACGACATCGATGCCTATCGCGACGCGCCGGCGGGATTGCGCATCTGGTGCGGCTCGACGGTCGAGCGCGCCGACATCGAGGCGCTGACCGTCTGGCTCGATTGGGCCTTCGCCAAGGGCAAGGAAGCGCTCGCGAAGGCGGCCTGACCTTGCACAATGCAGTCGTCATGCCTCGCGGAATGCCGGCATGCGCGCATGCCCGACGTCTGCACCCGGCCGCGACCGTTTCGGCGGGGCGATCATCCGGTCCCGCGTCCATTTTCGGCCGAGAGCCCGCGCGGCGGGTGATCATTGCCCAAAGGCACCGAGCTTAAGCAACGAGATCAGGCACCGAGATCAAGCAGCGAGATCGCCATGGCCCCGAAAGTCCTCATCTCCGATGCGCTCTCTCCCGCCGCGGTGCAGATCTTCAAGGATCGCGGTGTCGAGGTCGAGTTCCAGCCGAAGCTCGGCGGCGATAAGGAAAAGCTTGCGAATCTCATCGGTGGTTTCGAAGGACTTGCCATTCGCTCTACCACCAAGGTGACGCCGGCTCTCCTCGACAAGGCGAAAGGTCTCCGGGTGATCGGACGCGCGGGTATCGGCGTCGACAATGTCGACATTCCGGCGGCGACCGCCAAGGGCATCATCGTGATGAACACTCCGTTCGGCAATTCGATCACCACGGCCGAGCACGCGATCACGCTGATGCTGGCGCTGGCGCGACAAATTCCGCAGGCGGATGCCTCCACCCAGCTGGGCAAGTGGGAGAAGAACCGCTTCATGGGGGTCGAGATCACCAGCAAGACGCTCGGCATCATCGGCTGCGGCAATATCGGCGCCATCGTGGCCAATCGAGCGATCGGGCTCAAGATGAAGGTGATCGCCTATGATCCGTTCCTTTCGCCCCAGCATGCGCAGGATCTGGGCGTTGAAAAAGTGAGCTTCGACGAACTGATTCAGCGCGCTGATTTCATTACCCTGCATACGCCGCTCACGGAGAAGACGAAGAACATCCTCGATGCCAGGGCGCTTGCGGCAGCCAAGAAGGGCGTGCGCATCATCAATTGCGCCCGCGGGGGGCTGGTCGACGAACAGGCCTTGCGCGCCGCGCTCGACAGCGGCCATGTCGCCGGCGCCGCTTTCGACGTGTTTACGGAAGAGCCGGCAACCAAGAACGTGCTGTTCGGACACGACAACGTGGTATGCACGCCGCATCTGGGCGCCGCCACCAGCGAGGCGCAGGAAAACGTCGCCTTGCAGATCGCCGAGCAGATGTCCGACTATCTGTTGCGCGGGGCGATCTCCAATGCCGTGAACTTCCCCTCGATCACCGCGGAGGAGGCGCCGCGGCTGCGACCATTCATCGAGCTGGCGGAAAAACTTGGCTCCTTCGCAGGCCAGCTGACCGAGACCGGCATCAAGACCGCCCATCTCTCCTACGAAGGCCATGTCGCCGGCATGAACACCAGGGCGTTGACCTCGGCGGCCATCGCCGGACTGCTGCGACCCATGCTGGAGGAGGTGAACGTCGTTTCCGCGCCCAGCGTTGCTGCGGAGCGCGGCATCATCATCGAGGAGACGACGCGCGCTGCCGCGGGTGACTATGAGAGCCTGATCACGGTCACTCTCGAGACCGAGCGCCAGACGCGCTTCGTCTCGGGCACGGTCTTTGCCGATGGTCGGCCGCGCATCGTCAATATCAAGGGCATTCGCATGGATGCCGGGTTCGCTCCTTCCATGATCTACATCACCAATCTCGACAAGCCGGGCTCCATCGGGCGGTTCTCATCCACCCTCGGCGACGCCGGGATCAATATCGCGACCTTTCACGTCGGCCGCGACGTGCCGGGTGGCAACGCCATCTCTCTGATCGAGATCGATGGTGAGCTGCCGGCGCAGGTCCTCGAAGCCATGCGGGCGCTGCCGCAGGTGCAGCAGGCGAAGCTATTGAAATTCTGAATAACGCCACAGCTGTTGCGAGATGCTGCACCGGAAAACTCGCGGCCAGCGCAACGCGAGTTGCGGCCCCGGGGACAACGCGTTGCAGCCTCTTAAAGGACGCCCAATGATCGTGTAGATTGGAGTTGTCAGCGGGCCCTGCCAATCGGGAGAACCTTGTCATGCGGCGTGTCTCGGTTCTGGCGGGCGCAGTGCTCCTGATTTTGTTCGCCATAGCGCCAAGTCATGCCGACAAGCGGGTGGCGCTGGTGATCGGAAACGCGGCATATCGCTATTTGCCGGCGCTCACTAATCCGAGGAACGACGCCGAGGACGTCGCAAGGTCGCTGCGCGATCTCGCGTTCGAGACAATCGTCGCAACGGATCTCGATCGCACAGGAATGAACGATGTGCTCGGTCGTTTCGCGCGCAGGGCGGAGGCAGCCGAAATTGCGATTGTCTATTATTCCGGACACGGAATGCAATTCACAGGCAGCAATTATCTGCTGCCCACGGAAGCCCGGCTGGACGACGCTGGCGATGTGAACCGCTTCCGTCTAATTCCGCTCGATGATGTGCTCGAAGCATTGCGGGCGGCAAAGGGCGCGCGGCTGCTGGTGCTTGATGCCTGCCGCAACAACCCGGTGGAGGAGGATCTCAAGCGCCGGTTGGCTTCTCTGCCAGGCGCCAATCGAGATGCCGTCATGACGCGCGGCCTGACCAGGGCTTCGGCGGGCAATGGCCTGCTAGTCGCATATTCGACGCAGGCGAACGATGTGGCCTCCGACGGAAAGGCGCGCAACAGCCCGTTCACGGCGGCGTTCCTGCGGCATGTCGGAACGCCCGACATTGATTTGCGGCAGATGCTTTTTCGCGTGCAGGACGAAGTTGATCGCTCGACCGGCGGAAGACAGCGCCCGGAGCTGGCGATCTCGCTGGTCGGGGAATTCAAGCTCAAGATGGCTGCGCTGCCTGCCAAGGTGGACGAGGCAAGACCTGGTCCGAGCGGCGATGGCCAGACCCGCAGCGAAGCGGCGCAGGCCTGGGCGGCGGCGAAGGACACCACCAGTCCGGCGATCCTGGAGGCATTCATCCGGCGCTTCGGCGACACCTTCTATGCCGACATGGCTCGCGCACGTCTGGACGAGTTGAAGAAAAGGCAAGCGCCGAGCGCGGCTCTGCCGTCTGAAGCTCCCGCGGTGCAGCTGCTCGCGCCGGCGCGCCTCTCGACCTCTGTCTTCACGACCGGCGCATCGCCCGGCACGGCCGTGTCGCTTCCGGCGCCGCCGCAGACCAGCTTCCCGAGCCGACCGGTGACGATTATTGTGCCATTCGCCGCCGGCGGAGCGACCGATATGCTCGCTCGCATCGTCGGGCAGAAATTTTCAGACATCCTTCGCCAATCCGTCGTCGTCGAGAACCGCCCGGGCGCAGGTGGAACAACTGGTGTGACCGCAGCCAAGGCGGCAGCAGCTGATGGCTACACCCTGGTTGCCGGCACGATGGCCACCCACGCGTTTGGGCCGGCCATCCATGCGAACGCTCCATACGATGCCAAATCGGATTTCACACCGGTTGGTCTCATCGCAGCAACCCCAATGGTTGTTGTCACAAGAAACGGCATTGCGGCGACGGACCTGAGGTCATTCCTCTCTTATCTGAAAACCAGTGGTGCGAAGGCGACGTACGCCTCGAGTGGTGCCGGGTCCGAATCCCAGGTCGCATGTGCATTCTTAAGCAGCCTCACCGGCGCCAAGTCCTCCCATATCCCCTATCGAGGCGTTGCGCCCGCGGTCACAAATCTGATGGGTGGTCTGGTCGATTACATGTGCGCGGGGTTGTCATCCATCGTTCCCCAGGTGCAGTCCGGCAGCATCAAGGCGCTCGCCGTCGCATCGGCCGAGCGCGTGCTGGTGCTTCCCAACTTGCCTACGACCGGGGAGGCCGGGCTGCCGGAATTTCAGGCGTCGTCCTGGACGGCCTTGTTCGCACCGAAAGGGACTCCGCAACCTGTCGTTCAAAAGCTCAACTACGCCCTCGCGATGGCCCTGGAGGATGCAGCTACAAAGCAAAGGCTGATCGAGGTTTTCGGCGAGATTCCCAACCGTGCCAGCCGCTCGCCCGGCACCCTCGACGCATACTTGCGCGCCGAGGTCGAGAAATGGACGCGGGTCATCAAGGCAGCGGGGATCAGCGCGAACTGAATGTGGGGCTCATTCACGTTACGCAGAAACCGTGCAGGCTCAAGGGAGTTTCTGATCGTATCTTACTTGGAGTCAAAGGATTTGGATGCCGCCCTGCGTGGCCGAATGCCGGATCTTTTGTCCGTTGGCCGACCTTCGAGCGTGGGTCTCGATCAGGGGAACGCCGCGGCGGCAGAGGTAGGCGCTGAGCCCATGTCGCGGGGTTGCAGGCCGGGGCAGTCTATTTGAGGGCGGTTAGGATGGTCGTGAACGTGGTTTTCAACTTTGCGCCCATGCCGGTGAGGACTGCGACGATCACAACGGCGATGCCGGCGGCGATGAGACCGTACTCAATCGCGGTTGCCGCGCGGTCGTCCTTCAGAAATGCGATAATCCGGTGCATGGCACGCTCCGTAAATGACACCTAAGGATTAGGCCAAATATCTGACTAAATCTTTAATCGACGGTGCAGTCATGACGCGAACGCATGCTTTATCCCGCGCGGCCGTTTCGCTGGTCCTTGCGGGCCTATGCTTCGGGCTCGCGCTGGCTCAAGGCGGGTTTCCCACGCGACCGGTAAGATTTCTCGTGCCGTATCCGAGCGGGGGCAGCAATGACGTTCTGGCACGAATTGTCGGCGACAAGCTGCAGGCCAAATGGGGTCAGCCGGTCATTGTCGAAAACCGCACCGGCGCCGGCGGCAATATCGCCGCCGCGCTCGCTGCCCAGGCGGAGCCCGACGGCCACACCTTGCTGGTATCGGCCGCCCCGCCGCTCGCCATCAACCAGAGCCTGTACAAGCAACTGACCTACCGGGCCGAGGATTTCGTTCCCATCACCGTGTTCGGCTCGGTGCCGAACCTCGTCATCGTGCGCAAGGACCTGCCGGTGAATTCGGTGAGGGACTTGATCGATCACCTCAAGAGGAATCCTGGCCGGCTGGTCTACGGCAGCCAAGGCAGTGGCAATACCCCGCATCTCACCGCCAATATGTTCATGACCATGACTGGTACGAGCATGGTCCATGTGCCCTACCGCGGCGAGACGCTGGTGCTCAGTGACATGCTGGGCGGGCGTGTCGACGTCTTCTTCGGCAACATCTCGGGTGCGCTGGCGCTTTATCGTGACGGGCTGGTGAAGGTATTGGCCGTCACCGACAAGGCGCGGGCGGCGGCTATGCCCGAAATCCCCACCACCGCCGAGGCCGGGCTGCCGGAACTGTTGTCCATCGCCTGGTACGCCATGGTCGCTCCGCCCAGGCTGCGAGCCGAGCTGCGCGATCAGGTCGCCGACGCGACCATCGAGGTCTTGAGGATGGCGGAGGTGCAGCAAAAATTCCGTGCGCTCAATATCGAGCCCAGCGGCATCGCTCCCGAGCAAACGGCGCGCTTCATCAAGGATGAGATGAATCGCTGGGGCGAGGTGATTCGCGCGAACCATATCGTGGGAGAGTGAGTGCGATGAAAAATTCGCAATGGCTGTGGCCGAACGGAAAGCGCATTGCGGTCGTGTTCAACGTGTGTCTCGAGGCGTGGTCGGACGGGAAAGCGCCCGGCATCAGCCCGATGGGCAACCCGCTTCCGCCCGGCGTCCTCGATACCATGGCCGTCTCCTGGGCGGCGTACGGAGTGAAAACCGGCATCTATCGGCTGCTCGATGCCTTCAGCCGCCATGGCGCGAAGACCAGCGTCATGGTCAGCGCCGTCATTGCGGAGCGCGCGCCGGAGGCGGTCAGGGCGGTCGCGCAGGGCGGCCACGAAGTGCTCTCGCATTCCTACGCGATGGACGTGATCCCGGCGCTCCTCTCGGACGAGGAGGAGCGCAGGAATATCGAGCGCTGCACCAAGCTCCTGGAGCAGGCATCGGGTCAAAAAGTCGAGGGATGGCTCAGCCCGCGCGGCACCTCGAAAGCGACGACGCCGATGCTTCTGGCGGAGGCCGGCTACCGCTGGTACGGGGACGTCTTCGATTCCGATCTTCCCTACGTGCAGAGCTTCGGGCAACGAAGGATCGTGGCGATCCCGCTCTCCTACGATGTCAACGACATGCCATCGATGAAATACGGCAATCCACCCGGGATGATGCTCGACGCGTTCAAGGAGGTCATCGACATCGCGCGCGAGCGCGATGATGAGCTGCGGATCATCGACGTGACCAGCCACGCTCATATCTTCGGCCATCATCGGGGCGCGCATTATTACGAGAAGATCATCGGGCTGGCGGTGTCTGCGCCGGACATCTGGGTCGGCACGCGGGCGCAGATCGCGGATCACGTCCTCTCCCAGGCCTGACGGCGCCCGCGTCGTGGCTCAGGTCGGCCGCAGCATCGCGCGTATCGAAGCCCGCGCCAAGGTGACGGGACGCGCGGAGTACGTTCATAATCTTCGTCTTCCCGGCATGCTGCATGGAAAAATCTTCCGCAGCACCGTTGCGCATGGCCGCATTCGAAAGATCGAGACAACCGCCGCGCTGAAACTGGACGGCGTCCATCGCGTCGTCACCATCGAGGACATCCTCGGGCTCATTGCAAACCCCTATTACGGACCGGCCTTTCACGACCAACCTATTCTTGCGCATGAGAAGGTACGGCATGTCGGGGAGCCGGTGGCCGTCGTGCTGGCGGAAGATCCGCACGTGGCCGCGCGTGCGGTCGAGCTCATCGATGCGGACTATGAGGAGCTTCCCGCCGTCTTCGACGAAGCAGCGGCCATGACCTCGGCGGTCATCGTGCACGATGTGCTCAAGCCCGCCGGCACATTCGCCGACCTCAAGCATCTCGCCGGCCGCAGCAACACGAACATCGCGCTCGACTTTCGGCTGCGCCGCGGCGACGTGGAGAGAGCTTTTCGCGCGGCAGATCGCGTGTTCGAGCATACGTTCCGCAGCCCGCCCACGCAGCACGCCGCATTCGAGCCGTTCGTCTCGGTCGCCGAACCTGGCGATGGCATCATCACTATTCACACCGCAAGTCAGATGCCGTCGTTCGTGCGGCTCGAGATCGCCCGTTTGCTCGGTTGGCCGGAAAACAAGGTGCGCGTGAAGGTGCCGATGCTCGGCGGCGGCTTCGGAGCCAAGACCTACATCAAGCTTGAAGCGCTGGTCGCGGCGCTGTCGCTCGTTGCGCGTCGCCCGATCAAGATTTCAGCAACCATGGAAGAGCAGTTTTGCATCATCACCAATCACCCCGCGACAGTACGGATCAAGAGCGCCGTCTCGCAGGACGGCCGGATCACGGCGCGCGAGTGCGAAGTGCTCTGGAACGGCGGCGCCTACGCCGACATTGGTCCGCGCATCTGCCAGAAGTCGGGATTTACCGCGTCCGGACCCTACGACATCGAGAATGTGAAGATCAATTCCTACGAGATCTACACCAACCAGGTCCCGGCCGGGGCGATGCGCGGCTTCGGCATTCCGCAGCTGGTGTGGGCCTACGAGAGCCAGGCCGACATCATGGCACGCGACCTCGGGATCGATCCGGTCGAGTTTCGACGCCGCAATATCATTCGCGAGGGCCGACCGCACGCGACCGGCACCCTTGTTCGCGACGCCGCGATCGAGCAGGTGCTGGAAACCCTCGCCGAGCGGATGAGCTGGAGCGCGCCTTTCGCCCGCGGCGACGGCGTGGTGCGCCGCGGTCGCGGTCTCGCGCTCGGCGTGAAAGCCGTCATCTCGCCGACTGCCTCGGTTGCCATGGTGAGCATCAGCGTCGACGGCAGCATCATCGTGTGCATGAATACCGTCGACATGGGGCAGGGCTCCGACACGGCCATGGCGCAGATCGCTGCCGAGGTGCTCGATGTCGATCCGCAGACCGTCCGTATCGTGCATCCCGACACCGACGTCACGCCCTTCGACGTGGGCACGCTGGGATCGCGCTCCATGTTTCATATGGGACACGCGGTCCGTCTGGCGGCGCACGATGCGCGCGCCAAGCTGCAGACGCTTGCGGTGGAGGCGGGCCTCCCGGCCGGAACAAATTACCCGCCATCCGAAGTCTTCAGGCAGCGCTATGGCATGCAAGCCGGCAATGTCATCGCCAGCGCGACCTACGTGCCGACATACCAGCCGCCCGACAAGGAGACCGGCATGTCCGAGAACATCACGCCGTTCTGGATGATCGGCGGGACTGGCGCTGAGGTCGAAGTCGATACCGGGACCGGCCACGTGCGGGTCACGCGACTGGTCAACGTCGCGGACTGCGGCACGCCGATCAATCCTGACATCGCGCGTACGCAACTGTCGGGCGGCGCCATCATGGCGCTCGGAGCCACGTTGTTCGAGGTCATGGAATTGGATGGCGGCCAAGTGACCAATGCATCGCTTGCCGACTACAAGATCCCGGCAATACGCGACATCCCGCCGATGCACAACGAGCTGGTCGCGGCCAAGCAGCAGAACGGCCCGTTTGGAGCAAAGGGTGTCGGCAAATCCGGCAGCTTTTCCGTCTCCCCGGCGGTCGCCAATGCGATCGACGATGCGGTCGGCGTGCGCCTGACACGGCTTCCGTTGTCCGCGGAAGCGGTCTTATGCGCGCTGCGCGCCAAAGAAAATCGTCCCGTCAACAAGGAGTGAGCGCCCGGTCAACGGAATTTTCCCTCGCCACCGCGACCCAGCGATCCGGCGGCCGATCAGTCATATCCCTCCGCCGAGCGCGAAACAGAACACCGTGTTCGGAGCATGAGCTGACGACGGCGGCGGTGCGCACAAATGGTTGCGTCCGTCCGGGTTGTTGCGATTGATTTCGACCTTCTTCCACGGCACCGGGATGTATTTGTGATCCTCACGCCGCATGGCCCACCACTGGCCGTCCTGATACTTGACTAAAGTCGGATAACAGTCCGCCTTGTTGCAGCAGGATTTGTTCGGTTCGTCGGGCATGTACCAGGTCGAATAGAACTTTTCATGCAGCGCCATGTCGTGCGCGGGATGCTGGCGCTCCTGCGCGATGGCCGTCCCCCTCCCCACGGCGAGAGGATCGATGGTAGCGCCGGCGATGGCGGTCAGAAATGCAACGGACAAAGCGCGGGCGAGATTCCACATGTCCAGCCTCCATGCTGCAGTCGGAAACTGTTGACAACACGCGGCAATGAACGCACCTGTTTGCCTCAAAGCAAAAAACGTGCCAATACTTGACAGAAAATGCCGGCCGATGCGCCACTCTGTTTCGGCGGCTGAGCCCCGCAGCAAGCACAGGACAAACATTCGACCGCCAGGCAAAGGGTAGCGGCCGCGGCACGTGCGCGAATAACTTCAGGCGATTCTAGTTTGGCGCGAGCCGCAACGCTATCGCGAGATCATCCGGCAGTCGCCCTTGCGCAAGCCATCGTAAAAATCGCGTAATCACTTCTCGTTCAGCACCCGCTTGATCAATGGGTGCCAGCGGGCAATTTCGCTCTCAATGAATTGCGGCAACTCGACTGGTGTCATGGCCTTGGCCTCGATGGCGTCCATCTCGACCTGCCTCCTCACCTGCGGTGTCTCCATGGCGACGAGGATTTCATGGTTGAGCCGCGATACGATATCGTCCGGAACTCCGGCGGGACCGGACAGCGAATACCATGCGGTCGCCACGAAATCGGTGTGCCCAAGCTCCTTGAGCGTCGGCAGATCGGACAAGTAGGGCAGCCTCGCCGAGGATGATGCGGCAAGCGGGATGAGACTTGCGGCCCGGACATGCTGGGCCACGGTCGACCAGGTGAACATTCCGACCTTTACTCGACCTGCGAGAAGGTCGAGGAGGGCCTGCGGGGTTGCCCTGTGAGGGACATGCGTCAGCTTGATGCTCTCCTTTATCCGCAAATATTCGGCAACCCAGTTGCCCATGGTGCCAAATCCGGCAGACACGTAATCGAGGCCGTCCGAGCGTCGCGCCAGCGCCAGGAACTGGCTGTACGAGGTCACCTCGAGCGCCGGATGCACGACGAGGACGTTCGGCGTCCCGCCGAGATACGCGATGTGGGTGAAATCGCGGATGGGATCGAAGCCGGGATTGCTGGCCATGGCGGGCGCCAATACGAGCACCGGAATGCCGGAGACGAGGAGCGTGTTGCCGTCGGGCTCCGCGCGCGCGACCGCCGCCGCGCCGATGAGACCGCCGGCGCCGACGCGGTTATCGACGTAGAACTGCCTGCCCAAGGCCGTGCTCAGCGCGTCGGCATAGAGGCGACCGAGCGTGTCGGCGGCCCCTCCGGCGGCAAACGGCACGACCACGCGCACGGGTTTCGTCGGCCACTCGGCTGCTCTTGCGTCGGCGCATATCAGCGCAATGACGGCGAGGCAGAGCCGCAATGGTGCGTTCCATCCGTTCCCCCAAATGATCGCCATGCGGCTTCTTCTTCTCGAGGCGGGCGTCGCACGATCGTCCTGCCCCAGCATGCAATCTCCTTCTTGCGGCGTACAGCCATTTGGTCGGCGAGCTTGCCGCCCGCCACGCGGCTTGGTCGGTCACGCTGCGCGTCATTTCTGCCTCGGCAGAATTCTGACGGTCTGCGCAATGTCGGAGATTCCTTAAGCCTTCATCAAGGCAGTCCGCCTATGCTGCCGTGCCTTGCGCAGGAAATGAGTCCTTGGTGATGCCGCCGGTCTCGCGTCGCTTCATGATCGCTGGGGCCGCTCTCACTACCGCGTCCCTGCTGATTCCGGTCACGGTGGGTCAGGTTCGTGCGAAGCGCGGCCAGGATGCCGCGGACCACGAAATCACGGACTGGATCATCATTGCATCGAGCGGCGACGTGACGCTCGGCCTGTCACAGCCTGAACTGGGGCAAGGGTCGTACACCGCCCTCCCGCAAGTTCTTGCCGAGGAGCTCGACGCCGATTGGGAGCACGTCAAAGTTCGGTTTGTGACCGGCCGGCAAGCCTACAAGATCGCTTTCCGGCAAGAGGTGCCCACGCAGAAGGAGGGCGCCTCCATGTCGACGACGGCGCTTTACGAGCGACTGCGCATCGCCGGGGCCGCCGCTCGCGATGTGCTCGCGCGCGCCGCGGCGCAGAAATGGGGAATTGACGTCTCCGAGTGCCGCACCGAGAAGAGCTTCGTCATCAACGCGCGCGGCGAGAAGCTGTCGTACGGGCAACTCGCTCCCGCCGCCGCCAAGCTTCCACTGAGCACCGCACCGCCGCTCAAGGACAGCAGCCGATTTCAACTCATCGGCCACCCGGTGGCGCGATTGGATACGCCGGCAAAGTGCAACGGCAGCGCAGTTTTCGGCATCGACGTCATGGTGCCCGGAATGCTGAACGCAGCGATCAGGACGGCGCGTTCGTTCAGCGGACAACTCGTTGCGGTCAAGAACGAAGCCGATATCATGGCAATGCCGGGGGTGCGCGCGGTGGTGAAGATCCCGGCGGTGGCGATGGCGGACGAACGCGCGGGTCCGCTGCATGCGCTGGCGCCCCATGCGCTCGTACACAACGCGGTCTGTGTAGTCGCGGATCAATTCTGGCAAGCCAAGCGCGCGATCGATGCTCTCGATGTCGAATTCGACGGCGGCCAGGAGCGCGACCTCTCCTCGGCCAGCATCGACGCCATGTTGGACGCCGCGTTGAATGGCGGCAAAGCCGTTCCCGCGCTCGTCAAAGGCCGCCCGATGGAAATACTGCGGGACCGCGCGGCGTCGGTCATCGAGCGACGCTTCGTGCTGCCCCATATCGCGCATGCTCCGCTCGAGCCGGTCAATGCAACGGCGAGCTACGAGGACGGTGCGGTCAAATTGTGGGGGCCTATCCAATCGGTCGCTGCTTGCCAGGAAGCCGTCGCGCAAGCGGTCGGGGGCTCCCCGGATGACGTCAAGGTGCACGTCACGTTTCTGGGCGGGAGCTTCGGCCGCAAGATCGTCCCGGATTACGTGGTGCAGGCGGTTCACGCCTCCAAAGCGGTCGCGCGTCCGGTCAAGCTCATAAGGTCCCGGGAAGAAGACATGCAGCACGATGTCTATCGGCCGAATGCCGGCGGGCGGCTTCGTGCAGTGCTGGATGACGCCGGTTATCCGCTCGCGATCCATGCGCGCGTCGCCGGTCAATCGCTGTTCGGCGCCACGCGCAAGAGCTGGCTCGATCAGACGCCGGAGGGTGCTTGGGACGAGAGCATGGTCGACGGTATCTACAATCAAAGCTATCGACTGCCGCACTTCATGGTGGAGACGGTCGATACGCCGCTGCCGATTCCGGTCTATTTCATGCGATCGGTCGGCTCGACGGCGGCCGTGTTCTTCTGGGAAAGCTTCATCACGGAGCTCGCACGGCGGGCGCAGATCGACCAGTACGCCTATAGGCGCAACCTGCTGTCCGATCCGCTCGCGCTGCGCGTGCTCGATGCGGCCGCGCAGGCTTCCGGATGGGGGTCGTCGACCGATACGTTTCGTGGGATCGCTTTCAACTGCTACATTGGACGTGGAGGTCGATTCAAGACCTATGTCGCGGAAGTCGCCGAGCTGCGGCGCATCGCCGACCGGTTCGTGGTCGAGCGCATCTTCTGTGCAGTCGACGCCGGTCTCGTGGTCAATCCGAATACGCTGAAGGCTCAGATCGAGGGCGGCATCGGGTTTGCGATGACAAATACGCTCAAGAGCAAGATCACGTTCTCGAACGGCGCCATCGATCAGTCCAACTTCTTCGACTACCCGCTTCTGAGCATCGATGAGATGCCGGCGATCGTGCCGATTGTCCTTGCGAGCGATCGCCCGCCGCAAGGCGCGGGCGAGGTGGTGCTGGCGCCTGTTGCTCCCGCCGTGGCGCAGGCCTTGCTGCATGCGACCGGCCGGCGGCTCGACGTCATGCCGTTTCCCGATGATGCATTTCGGGCTCCGGCGGAAGCCAGGAGCGGTCCGAAGCCGGGACGGACAGAGGCTTCGCACAGCTGAGGGCCGCAATGCGCGCACTGAAAGGCTTCCCGACATGACCGTCAAATTTTCTGTCAACGGCGTGCCGGTCGCGTTCGACGGACCCGAGGACGTCCCGTTGCTCTGGGTGGTTCGCGAGCATCTCGGGCTGACTGGAAGCAAATTCGGCTGTGGTGTCGGAGCTTGCGGCGCCTGCACGATGCATCTCGAAGGCGCGCCGGTGCGAACGTGCGTCATGCCCGTCGTTGCCGTGGAGGGCAGCCGCGTCACGACCATCGAAGGCCTCTCGCACAACAATGATCATCCGGTGCAGAAGGCCTGGATCGATCTCGATGTTCCGCAATGCGGCTATTGCCAGTCCGGCATGATCATGGCTGCGGCAGGCCTGTTGGCTCGACATCCAAATCCGACCGACCAGGACATCGACCGGGAGATGACAAATCTCTGTCGGTGCGCGACCTACATCCGCATCCGCGCGGCGATCCATCTGGCGGGAAAATTGAGCCGAGGCGCCGAAAGCAAAGGAATGCCGTAGCGCCGGCGGTATTTTCGAATTGCATGATAATGATGCGCTGGCCGCGGTCTCGGGCCAACCACCTTGCAAGCGCGATTGGCAAGGCGCATCGTTGCGCGTTCTCGCTACGCATCGGGAAACGAGGAAACGCATGTCAGGGACCATTGTCATGAAACGCATCGCGATAGGTGCTGCGTCGTCCGTCCTGCTCTTGGCGGCAACCGCGGCGCAAGCTCAAGCTCCCAGCGCCGCCCCCTCCTGGACCATGCCGACGGACAGCACGCGGTGTCCCTCGAAGTGGGGTGCCGGTGACGAGCGCGGGGCCGGCAATCTCATGAAGCCGCAGGTCGTGCTCGATGCCGTCAAGCTCATCAAGACCGGCGAGGTGATCGATCTGGCGCATGTGCTCGGCGCCGGCATGCCGTTCTTCGGCACGCGCCGGTTCGACGTGCACTTGAAGCGCACCTTCGTCAATACCGGGAGCAACGAGCGCGGCAGCAACGAGGAAATCGTGCTCTCTGAGATCGGCCAGGTCGGCACGCAGTTCGACGGCTTCTCGCACCAGAGCCACCGCGGAAGCCACTACAACTGCTTCAAGACCGACGAGATCACGAGTCGCGGGGGCTTCACCAAACTGGGAGTCGAAAACACCCCGGCCTTCATCACGCGCGGAGTGCTGATCGACGTCGCCGGCTACAAGGGGGTGGAAATGCTCGGTGACAATTACGAGATCACCGTGGACGACCTGCAAGGAGCGTTGAAGAAGCAGAATCTCACGCTCAAGGCCGCCGACGCCGTCATCATCAATACCGGCTGGGGCAAGCTGTATGGCAAGGACAATGCCCGCTACGTAAAATCCTGCCCCGGCATCGGCGTCAAGGCGGCGGAGTGGCTGGTCTCGCAAAATCCGGTGCTTCTCGGCTCCGACAACTGGCCGGTCGAGGTGGCACCCAATCCCGATCCGACGCTCTCGCTGCCGGTTCATCAGATCGCGCTGGTTGTCAACGGCGTGCACCTGCTCGAGAACCTCAAGCTCGACGACATCCTGAGCAAGAACGTGCAGGAATTTGCTTTCATCATGGCGCCGCTCAAGATCAGGGGCGGTTCGGGCTCAACCGTCTCGCCGATCGCCGTGCGCTGATGGGCAGGGGCGCCTGCGATGTCCACCCTGGACGCACGCAGACAGAACTCCGATCGCGCGCGACAACTGCAACAAATGCGAAACACGCTTGCGACCCTCTTGGACAAGCTTCCGGACGACTTGCGGGCGAGCCCGGAGTTCGAGGTGCTCTGCCGAGCCAGCGTCCGGAAGGTCTACAACCTCGTGCACTTCATCTATCGCGCGCAGCGCTATGAGGGCGACTCCAAGGAACGAGTTCTCGCGGCTGAGCATGCATGACCACTGGCGCGCCGGCTACAACGACACCGTGCATACGTTGCGTCATCCGGAGGTCCTGGAGCGCCCGCAGAACGTCGAAGGCTCCTCCGGCTCAGTCGAGCGGATCGTCGTGGGTGTGACCCATCGCCGCTGCCGCCGCGGTTTTGCCGCAAAATCGCCTTGGAGAGAGCCAAATCATCCGGTGTGGTTGGCAGGGGCGATGGCAAGGGGTGCATAACACCCGCAAAATCAGGCGTCTGATCGCGCTGACGCATTTTGCGTCACGGTTGGCCGGCTTGCCTGGCCGGGACGGCAGCGTTATTCCGTAGAGGGCCACATTTGGGGTAAGCCATTGTAGCTTCGACGCTATCCTGGCCTCGGCCACGCGGAGGAAGGACGCCTCATGGCCAATGTGGTCGTGGTTGGTTCCCAGTGGGGGACGAGGGCAAAGGCAAGATCGTCGATTGGCTGTCCGAGCAAGCCGACATCGTCGTGCGCTTTCAGGGTGGGCATAATGCAGGCCACACGCTCGTTATCGACGGTGTCACCTACAAATTGTCCCTGCTGCCTTCGGGCGTTGTGCGACGTGGAAAGCTCTCGGTGATTGGCAATGGTGTCGTGATCGATCCGCACGCCCTGATCGAGGAAATCGACCGGCTCAGGGGACAGGGAATCGACGTTACTCCGGAGAACCTGCGAAGTCGCCGAGAACGCTACGTTGATCCTGCCGCTGCATCAGGAGCTTGATGCCATCCGCGAATCTGGCAACGTCCTCACGCGTGTCGGCACCACCCGGCGCGGCATTGGTCCCGCCTATGAGGACAAGGTGGGCAGACGCGCCATCCGGGTCATGGATCTTGCCGAGCCGTTGGCGCTCGGGCGCAAGATCGAACGTCTGTTGACGCATCACAATGCCTTGCGCCGGGGGATGGGGCTTGATCCCGTGGCCGCCGACACCGTCCGGGTCCAGCTCGAAAGCGTCGCCGCGCGCGTGCTGCCCTACATGGATTCGGTGTGGTCGCTGCTCGACCGAAAGCGGCGGGAGGGCAAGCGCATTCTGTTCGAAGGGGCACAGGGGGCGCTGCTCGACATCGACCACGGAACCTATCCTTTCGTCACCTCTTCGAACACGGTTGCCGCGCAGGCCGCGACCGGTTCGGGGCTCGGGCCCGGGGCAATCGACTATGTGCTCGGCATCTGCAAGGCCTATACGACCCGGGTGGGGGAGGGGCCGTTCCCGACCGAGCAACGAAACGAAGTCGGTCGCTTGATCGGGGACCGCGGGCGCGAATTCGGCACCGTGACCGGCCGGCCCCGACGCTGCGGCTGGTTCGACGCCGTGCTGGTGCGACAGACCGTTCGCAGCAGTGGAATCGATGGCTTGGCGTTGACCAAGCTCGACATCCTGGACGGGTTGACGGACATCAAGGTTTGTGTGGCATATCGCCTCGATGGGCGGGAAATCGATTATCTTCCTGCGAGCGAGCGCGCCCAGGCCGAAGTCGAGCCGGTCTACGAGACGTTCGAGGGGTGGCAGGCAGCGACCGCCGGGGCACGTTCCTGGGCAGAGCTGCCGGCGCAGGCGATCAAATATGTGCGCCATATCGAGGAATTGGTCGGCTGCCCGGTGGCCTTGCTTTCCACCAGCCCCAAGCGGGAGGATACCATTCTCATGCACAACCCGTTCGAGAACTGATTCGGACGAGCATTCCGCGCGCAGAACGAGTAGGCTCAAGCTCGATGGCCGATTACTATCCTCTCATTGCACGCGCCGTCGCCGCTCTCGATAAGAACAACGGCGACAATCGCCGTGTTCTCTATGAACGCGCGCGCGCAGCCTTGCTTGGGCAGCTACGCGGTGTGACGCCGGCCCTCAACGAATCCGACATCACTCGCGAACGCCTGGCGCTCGAAGAATCGATCCGCAAGGTAGAGGCCGAAATCGGCGCGCAAATTCGTTGAAACAACGCGCCAGCCCCCGTCCCCCCGAATGCGCCCGCTCGAACCCCGGCCGGCCGAGGAGGGCGAAGAAGATTCCCTGCCGCCGCCGCGACGCTACGTCAATCCGCCGGCGCAGGCACCGCAAGAGGCCCGGCAAGACGTTGCGCGCCGACCGCGCCCGCCTTCGCCTTCGTCCTCCATGCCGCCGCCACCCTCGGCGGCACAGTCGAAGGCTGCGACACCGGAGCCGCGACTTCCCGCTCCGGTCAGGGACGAGTCGTTTCCATCCGAGATGGATGATGCTCCGCCACCGCGGCATCCGCTGCGGCGGCCCCTGGCGGAGCGGCGCTCCCCATCGGAAGAGGGCAGCAAGGAATTGCGCAATGTCGCTTCCGACACGGGCGGCCTCGGTGAGGCCTCTCCGCGCGCGGAAAAACCGCCGCGCGACGGGTTTGTGCCGCCGCCGATAGCTGACCTCGATCGTGCCCAGCGCTTGCGGGAGCGCGGCCAAGATCGCGGCCAAGACCGCGGCCAAGATCGCGGCCAAGATCGCGGCCAAGGCCGCGCGCCAGACCATCCCCGGTTCGATCGCTCCGAGCCGCGGATGCTCGAGCCGCCGTCGCCGCCAGAGCCCATGTTCGAGCCGCAGCACGAGCCGCATGGGCATAATGACTTTTCCGAACCGATGCTGGAGTCGTCATTTCCTCTCGACGACGCGCATCTGGTGGCGCTCAAGGGCCGCCGACCGGCGCCGCCCGCGGAGAATGATGAGCTCGACCGGCCGAAAGCGCGAGCAGGGTTGACGTGGCGCCCCAGCCGCGAGCTGATCAGAGGGCTCGCCGTCGCCGTCGTGGCGCTCGCCCTGATCGGGGTGTTCGCGTGGCAATGGCCGAACATGGTCGCGTACTACCGCTCCATGCGCACGCCTGCCGTTGAGACCGCGCGCGACGCGCCACCCTCCAACACGCGGCCGAAGATCACCGATCGGATCGAGCCGGGCGGTCAGACCAGCCCAGCCCCCACGCCCGGTTCGCAGGCGGCGGCCGCAGTCGCCCAGAAGGTTGTGCTCTACGAGGAGGATCCGGCCGACCCCAACGGCAAGCGCTTCGTCGGTTCGGCCATCTGGCGGACGGAAACCGTGACGCCCGGGCCCGGACAGGCGCCTGAGCTGGCGATCCGCGCCGACGTCGAAGTGCCGGAGCGCAAGCTCACCATGACTTGGTCGCTTCGTCGCAACATCGACAAGACCCTGCCGGCGAGCCACACGGTGGAAATCATTTTCAGGCTGCCGACCGACTTTCCCTCGGGCGGCATTTCCAACGTTCCAGGCATCCTGATGAAGCAGGCTGAGCAGACGCGCGGCGTGCCGCTTGCCGGGCTGGCGGTGAAAGTCACCAACGGCTTCTTCCTGATCGGTCTTTCCAGCGTCGAGGCCGACAAGGAACGCAATCTCCAGCTGCTCAAGGATCGCGCCTGGTTCGATATCCCGGTGGTCTATAACAACAATCGCCGCGCAATTCTGGCGATGGAAAAAGGTACGCCCGGCGAGCGTGCCTTTGGAGATGCGTTCAAGGTCTGGAAGCAGTGACTTCCCGCGCGCTGCTCGAGCTTCCGCGCGCAACGCGATCAATTATTTTGTGATGCCAGTCACAGACCTCGGTCAGTCAGCGCCCTAGGTTGGGAGCCATCGATCAACGCCGGAAGTCGGCGAAACGATGGTGGCATCCCGTGACCAGCAATTCGGATCAACTGCTCCTTGGGCTTCTGGGTCTCTGCCTGGTCGCAGCGATGTATGTCCTGCTCGCCAATCAACGCGAATGGGATGCCTGCAAGTCCGATGATACCGATCGCAGCATCGCCGGCTGCACGCATATTATCGCGGATCGTGGAGTCGTCCGGCGTGCGCTCAGGCCGTTTGATGCCGTCGGTGCCTATTACCATCGTGCGCTGGCATATGCCAAGAAGAGCGAGCTCGACCGCGCCATCGCCGACTACGACGAGGCGATTCGGCTCGATCCGAGATACGCTTTTGCCTACGCCGGCCGCGGCATCGCCTACAGAGGCAAGGGCGACCTCGACCGCGCCCTCGCCGACTACAACGAGGCGATCCGGTTCGACCCCAAATGCGCTTTTGCCTACAAGAACCGTGCCGACATCTACAAATCCAAGGGCGACCTCGACCGCGCCCTCGCCGACTACGACGAGGCGATCCGGCTCGATCCCAAATACGTTGTTGCCTTGCATATGCGTGGCGAGACCTACAAGGCCAAACGCCAGCTCGATCGCGCCATTGCCGACTACGACGCGGCGAACCGGATCAATCCCAGGTACGTTCTTGCCTACCATGGGCGTGGCGACGCCTACCTTGCCAAAGGCGAACCTGATCGCGCCGTCACGGACTTCGGCGAGGCAATTCGGTTCAGTCCCGAATCCGCGTTGGGCTATGCGTATCGCGGCAAAGCCTACAAGGCCAAAGGCGATCTCGATCGCGCCATCGCGGATTTCAGTGAGGCCATCCGGCTCGATCCTGCTTACGGCTTCGCTTACAACAAACGCGGCGACGCCTACAAAGCCAAGGGCGAACTCGACCGTGCCGTCGCCGATCACGGTGAGGCGATAAGGCTCGATCCCGGATCCGCTCTTGCCTATTACAGTCGCGGCCTCGTCTACCAAGCCAAAGGCGAGCTCGATCGCGCCATCACCGACTACAGCGACGCGATCCGGCTCGATGCCAAGTACGTTTTCGCGTATGCCAGCCGCGGCAATGCTTACAAAGCCAAAGGCGAGCTCGATCGCGCCATCACCGACTACAGCGACGCGATCCGGCTCGATGCCAAGTACGTTTTCGCGTATGCCAGCCGCGGCAATGCTTACAAAGCCAAGGGCGAGGTCGATCGGGCCATCGCCGACCACAGCGAGGCGATCCGGCTCGATGCCAAATATGCTTTCGCCTACTATGACCGTGGCCTCGCCCTGCAAACCAAAGGCCAAGCCGATCGGGCGATCGCCGATTTCAACGCGGCGATCCGGCTCAATCCCAAATACGCCCTGGCCTATGCCGGCCGCGGCAATGCCTACAAATCCAGGGGCCAGCTCGATCGAGCGATCGCCGATTTCGATGCGGCGATCCGGCTCGATCCCAAATACGCCTTTGCCTATGCCAGCCGTGGCACCGCCTACAAGGTCAAGGGCGAGCTCGACCGTGCCATCGCCGACCAGGACGAGGCGATCCGGGTCAATCCAAAATACGTGTGGGCATACTTCAACCGTGGCACGGCATATGCCGCCAAGGGCGAGCTTGATCGCGCCATTGCCGACTACAGCGAGGCGATCCGGCTCAATCCCAGATACGCGATGGCCTATTCAAGCCGCAGCAACGCCTACAAGGCCAAGGGTGAGTTCGATCGCGCCACGGAAGACCAAAACGAGGCGGTCCGGCTCAATCCCAAGCTATGAGCCTTCTGTCTTCGCTGCCTCCTTTGTTGGCAGCGCGACGCGGCGCAGGGCCGCTTGCGCTTGTTCGTCTCACGGGATCGGCGATGGTCGCAGTCAATCCGCGCTGATGCCGGCCTGGCGAATGGGCTTTGCCCAGTGCTCGATCTCCTCCGGCAGGAACTTGACCAAGTATTCGGGCGAACGGCGCTCAAGCGGCACGATCTCGAGGCCGAGATCTTCCAGTCGCTTGCGAATGGCCGGATGGTCGAGGGTGTCGCTCATTGCCTGGTTGAGCTTGCGCACGATCGGTTCGGGCGTGCCCTTTGGGAAGAAAAAGGCATTCCAGACGCTGGCTTCGACACCGGGGAGCCCCTGCTCGCCCGTGGTCGGCAGATCCGGGATAATGATCGCGCGCCTCTCCGACATGACGGCAATGCCTTTGACTTGACCGTCCTTCGCTTGCGCTGCGCCGCTCTGGATGGTGGCGCACATGTAATCGATGCGCCCGCCGATCAGATCCTGCATCACCGGTCCTTCGCCACGGTAGGGAATGTGCGTGGGATCCGCCGCGATCGCTAGGTTGAGCAATACGCAGGGCAGGTGCGTTCCGGAGCCGACGCCGGCGGAGCCAAATTGCATCTTGGCCTGGTTGGCCCTGGTAAAGGCGATGAATTCCTGCAGATTGCCGGCTGGCAAATCCTTGCGTGCGACGAGAACGCGCGGCGATTGTGTCATCAGCCCGACCGGCGCAAAATCACGTGCCGCGTCGTAGAGAGGCCGCTTGTAAAGCGTCTGATTATACGCGTGGGTTCCCGTGTTCCCGATGAGGAAGGTGTATCCATCGGGGGTGCGCGGGCGACCCGCTGGCCGCCGGCCATGCCAGCGGCGGCGCCGATATTCTCGACAATGATCGACGCTCCAAGAAGCTCGCCCATATGCTGCGCCTGGATGCGCGCGCTCACGTCCACGCCACCGCCAGCTGCAAAGGGAACGATGAGCGTGAGCGGGCGGCTGGGCCAATCCTGGGCCGCGGCAGCGCCCGCAACGGTGATCAGGATCGCGGCGCAGGCCATCGTCTTGCGCATGCGGCTCTCCTTCGGCACTTACCCTGGCGCGCATGGCGGCGCGAAGCAAGCCGGTTGCAGCTGGCGGCGGTTTCGACGGCCAACGTGCGCGAAACTGGTCCCGACGAGAAGGCGGGGAGCCGGCGACCCAGTCAGCGCACCGGTCGAGAACTGCACCGCCGTGCCTTGCCGCTCGTGCAGGGACTAAGGGCTCCAATGACAGCGGCGGAGTTGGAAGGGAGACCACTCACCGCAGGCTGAGCAGCCCGGCGAGCGCTCTCGCCCTGCTGAATGCCCGCCACAGACCTGGAGACTGCTTGATGAAGCGCTTGGTGCGTCGGAACTGTGCGGTCATGGCTCCGACCAGCCAGCCGCGCGGCGCGACCGCGGTGAGATAATCATACAGGGCGAGCTCGGTGTCGGACCAATCGCGCTTGTAGGGCTCATCGCCGACCGTAAAATCGAAGCGCGCAAATCCTTGCTCGATGGCATGGCGAATGAGTTCTTGCAGGTGTGCCCGGCCCGGTCCGAGGCGCGCTAATTCTCCGCCATCGTAGCTCGACAAGATGAGATAGTAGCAACTTCGGTACTTCAGCCCGACGCTGGCGGCGACGATTTGCGCGCCGACATCGAGCCGGCTGACATGAATGAGCTCGCGCATGGCGGGATCGCTCGCTACGGCCAGGAAGAACTCGCGATGGCCGGGTCGGAGAAATGGGTCGTCGACGCCCATGCGCGCGAACACGCGTGATTTCTGCTCGAACAACGTCGTGAGCGTGCGAGTTGCCTCCTCACGGTCTTCGACATCGACGAAGCACACCCTTCCGTGGTCCGCGAGTTGACGCAACTGGCGACGCTCGCGCTTGCGGGTCGACGCGGATCGCTTGGCGGCGTAGAATTCCTCCCAGTCGCGAGCAAGCTCGGCGACATAGGCGCCGCTTGGGTGCGCACGGACGCCGAGATCGATGAACGGATTGCGCTGCTCGCCGACGCTTTCCGGCATTTTCTCCAGGTCGATCAAATCAAAACGAAAACGCGGATCGGCGCGCAGAAGCCGCACCACGTCGCGCCACGCCAGAAGAAAACGTTCCGCGCTCACGCGAGCGGAGAAATGATCGGCCAGCAGCGGCGCATTGTAGTCGCACAGCTGCGAGCCTAGCCAGGTCAGTCGCCGGACCGGGCCGCTGGTCTCGATTGCGAGTTGCAGAATGAACAGGATTTCGTCATCGGCCGCCCGTCCGACCACAATGGCGGGAACCGTCCCCCGCGCCCCCCCGATGTGGCGTTGCCAGTTCGCGAGCCAATCGAAGGACTGAAAGACCGTGTGGTCGGCGTGCCGCTCGAACGATCTCCACGCCGCGCCGACCTCATCCAGGTCGGCATGAATGCGAAGGCAGATGCCCGACCGGGACGCTGATCGAGCGATCTCTTCGTGCGCGCTGCCGAGCGGCGGGCTCGCCAGCAACGGAAGCTCTGGCTCCTGCGGCCGCCGCAGGCCGCGTTCGGTATCGGCCGCCTCGGGGACGCCGCCGTCGGCACCGGCGTCGCCCGGCCGGAGAGTGAGATTGCCTGCAGACATGGTTGCTCGCGCTGCGGGATGGTCTGCGCATGGTTGCAACCATTCCTAAAGAAATCGTGCCAACCGCGTGCCTTCAACCTTCGTTAAGCCTTTTGACGGCAATGATGACCGGCGGCCTATGGCACGATGCCGAAAGACTGCAGTCTCTTCGGCGAAGACCATGCGCCAGATCAGAAGCTTGGAGCGAAGTCCCCGCTTCGATTCCGAGCGGCTTTGCTCCAGGAGATGCGCCATGCGGCACACCGATGTTGCCATCGTGGGGGGTGGGCTCGCCGGCTCGACCGCCGCGGCCATGCTGGGGCGAGCGGGGCACGACGCGATCCTCCTCGATCCCCATGTGCTCTATCCGAAGGATTTTCGCTGCGAGAAGCTAGACGGCTCGCAGATAAGCCTGCTGCGCAAAACCGGCCTCGCCGACGCGGTGTCGCGGGCCGCAACCATCGACTTGGAAGTGTGGATCGCGCGCTTCGGCCATGTAGTCGAGAAAAAGCCGAGCGGCCAATACGACCTCCTCTACGACACTCTGGTCAATACCATCCGAGCGGAGATTCCGCCGAGCGTCCATGTCGTCCATGCCAAGGTGGCGGCGATCGCGACCGGCACCGACCGCCAGCTGCTGACCTCGTCGAGCGGGGAGGAAATCTCCGCCCGGCTGATCGTGCTGGCGAACGGGCTCAATATCGGCCTGCGTCACAGTCTCGGCATCGAGCGCGAGGTGACCAGCCCCTGTCATTCGATCAGCATCGGCTTCGATCTCAAGCCGGTGGGGCGGTCCACCTTCGATTTCCGAGCCTTGACCTATTACACCGAGAGCGCGGCCGGTCGGGTCGCCTATGTCACGCTGTTTCCCATTGGCGCCGTGATGCGCGCCAACCTGTTCGTCTATCGCGACATGGATGACCCCTGGCTGCGCCATATGCGCCACCATGGGGAGGAGGCCTTGTTCGCGTTCCTGCCGCGCCTGCGGGCATTGATCGGCGACGTCGAGGTCTGCGACGTCAAGATCCGTCCGGTCGATCTCTATGTCAGCAAGGGATACCGCCAGGCCGGGATTGCGCTGGTGGGCGACGCCTTCGGCACATCTTGTCCGGCCGCGGGGACGGGTTGCAACAAGGTGTTCACGGACGTGGAGCGCCTGTGCAACGTGCATATTCCCCGCTGGCTCCTCACGGCGGGAATGGGCGAGGACAAGATCGCCGCCTTCTACGACGATGAGGTCAAGATCGCTTGCGACAAGTACAGTGCCGACAAGGCGCATTATCTGCGGTCGCTCTCGACCGAGACCGCGCTTGCGTGGCGCGCGCGGCGGGGAGCAAAGTTTCTTGCCCATCTCGGCAAAGGTGCGCTGCGCGCAGCCGGCGAGCGGCTCTCGGTCAGATCTCTCGATCGCCAGGGCGCTCCAGCTCGCAGCGGAGCCGGCTGAGTTAGCCAATTGATAACCCTGAATTGTCGACCTTGTTGAATTTTTTCGAACAAATGCGCACAGTGACGCGGCGTATTCCCCGGTAGCTCAGTTGGTAGAGCAGACGGTTGTTTCCCGTCCGGTCGGTGGTTCGAGTCCACTCCCGGGGAGCCAAGCGCTTAGTTCAACTTTCGGTTTCGGCCGTTGCCCCGATTGTGCCTCTTGGGCAACACGGGCAACATTTTGCAAATTTCGTTTGCCCTTCTGCACTGACTCGACTCCCCATTGCCGCAGCCCTATTTAATTCCCGCCATGCCGTCGCGTTCGCGTGTCCGAGTGCCGGCCCAAAGGAAGGCTGCCGCAGCCCGCAGCTGGCGTGTCTCGATCATTCGCAGTCGCGGCCAGTTGCTCGGCTTCGTCAAGACGCCGAGCCGCGAAGCGGCCGAAGCAGCCGCAGGGCAGATGTTCGAGCATGGTGACAGCGCAAACGGCTCGTGGTCCGAGAGCACACCTAAATAGCGGTTGGACGATGCAAGCGCGGTGGTGTCGCAATCCGTCAGTACGGTAGGATTGCCCCGTCCACGAAGGAGACTACAACATGAAACTCGTAGTTGCTGCACTGATGGTGACTGCACTGGCCGGCCCGGCATCCGCCCAACACCATCAGCAACCGCAGCACACTCCCTACGCAGGTTTTCAGCAACGTGAAGTGAAGGCGCTGAGCGCCCAGCAAATCGCTGACCTTCGCGCGGGGCGGGGAATGGGCCTTGCGCTGGCGGGCGAACTGAACGGCTACCCCGGGCCGCTTCATGTGATTGAACTTGCCGAACCGCTACACCTGAGCACTGTCCAGCGCCAGCGCGTCCAGGAGCTTTTCGAGGCGATGAGGGCGGAGGCCGTATCAGTTGGGGAACAGCTGATTGCACAGGAAAGCGCACTCGACCGCGCCTTCGCCGAACGAAAGATCGACGCGGACAGCTTAGGGCGGCTGACCGCGCAAATCGGGGAGACACAGGGGAGGCTCCGGGCCGTGCATCTCAAATACCACCTGACCACCGCAGGCCTTCTTACTGATGATCAGCGGCACCGTTACGCGGCGCTACGGGGCTATCGCTAAAATCCGTGAGGCATCCGTTGGTCAGCCGTCCAACTCCGTTTAGATTACCTTCGACAGATCGCGACGGAACTGGTTTGGCCAGTTCGGACCATACGACAGTAGCCCGCCAGCTTCGACCAGCTCCCGAACCGTGTGCATCGTCGGCAATCGGGCGCCAAGCGCCAACGTATTGATGCGAATCCGGTTGCTTCCCATGACCGGATCGAGGACGACATAGAGGGCATCAGCACGACCCTTGAGCGCGTCGAAGGCGGGCGCAATATCCTCGGCTCCCCTGATTTCGAAGGTGGTGGGTTCGAGGTCAAGTTTGCGGGCGACAGCCTGCACCTCGTTTGTCTCCAACACGGCAAATGCACTGGTGACATTTGCCAGGATCGGAAGAGAGGAAGTTGGCAGCAGCTGAGGCGCTTGCACTGCATCGGTGCGTGACTGAAGGCTGGTAATATTGCGTGTGGAGCGAGGAGAGGTGAAGGGTGGTGTGGAGAGATGGGTGAGATGCGCCTGCTTTGCTGCCAGGGTCGGCGACGTGTTGTGCGTGAGAATAACGTCGACCTTCAGCCGTACAAATTCGGCTGCGATCTCCATGAAGCGCTCGCTACGTCCACCCGCCCAGCGAACCTCGATCGCGACGTTGCGACCCTCGATCCAACTGAGCTCGCGCAGCCGCTGGACGAAGGCGGCGAACCGTTGACCGTCCGCTGACGGCGTCGTTGCGCCTAAGAACCCGATGGTCGGCAGTTTCGCCGCCTGCTGCGCACCCGCCGCCAGCGGCCACGCGGCCGCCGCGCCACCGATAGGGTGATGAACTGGCGCCGTTTCACGGCTCGATGCCTCCCATGCTTCCGACAGAAAGCATAGCACGCCTCCGCGACGGCAGGAGACTGCCGCGCCGCGGGATTTTAATCCAGCCTATGTCGCAGATGGGTCAATTGCGTCGATTTCCCCACGTCCGCCTTACTTCCGCTCAACCCCTGAAAGCGGCGCTATAGCAGACATGATGGCACTCACGCTTCGTGCCACTTGCGCGGCTGGTATTGCGGTTGCAACCCTGATGCTATGATATTCGCGGACCGTCGAACATATTCGGAGAGCTGATGAATCGGTCGATCATTCGCAAGCTTGGCATCGCCGCGCTGGTTGCGTACCCGGCGTCCACGCTCGGCGCAGATCAGGCGCCCGACGTCAAGGGCAAATGGATCGGGAAAGACTCACACCATACTTGTGGGCAAGGGCGGGCATTGGCCGAAGGGCCGCGGAACCTGGGACAAACCAGCCTTGCTCGAAAAGGACCTGGTGATCGATATCACCGGGCAGGACGGCCGTCGCTTCTGGGGCGTGACGACGCTCTCGGCGCAGGCGAGAAGACCGACGAACCGTTCATTGGCCAACTTAGCGGCAAGGACAATAGGAGCTTCGTCTTCGCCGACACCGACGGCTTCTGGAACGGACAACTCGACGGCGACACGCTCTCGTTCTGCTACACGCACACCGGGGACAAGACCAGGTCCACCGTCGTCAGCTGCACGGAGGTCAAGCGGACGCGCTGACGAGCGACCAACTTTCCGGCACAAAGATCGCGAGCACAAGCGCCGAGCGTGGTCAGATCCGCACGTCGATTGCATTACGGATTGCCTTGGCGAGCAAGAGTGGATTGCATCTGCTGCACGTTTCACAACATGACACTGGTGGGGCATTGGCATTCCCGCATGCGCGGCGTTTACTCGCCCAATGGGGGCTATCAGAACAGAACAGGACGCCCCGCCATGGGAGATTGCGACCGAGCTTGGAATTGAGATTCACAACAGTTCCATCACATGGCAAGAAGGGATGGTCCAACAATCTCCTTTCCAGGTGAGCCGTCGAGCCCACTTCCGGCCCGCCGACCCAACTCAGGTCGTCGATGTCGCCGTCCCACTTACAGAGCGCCGCGAGGCCGGCCACCGCGTTGGCAACGTCATCGTGGGCGCCTGGTCCGTGATCGATCGAATCCTTTCCGCTGCGCGCCGTGCGTCGCTCGAGCCCGATGATCTGTTGAATAAGGCGCGAATGATCGAGAAGATCGATAAGGTGTGAATTGATCGCCGGCAGCAGGTCGCGGTACAGGTCCGACTTGGTCTTCGACGCGGGGTCGTAGGTGATGCCGTGCTAGACAGGCTCCTAGGGCGCAAGCAAGCGGCGGGTTGCGCCTTCGGCTAAATGTCGCCGCATGGTGAGGAGTTGTCCCATCGAGAAAGGAGCGTGAATTTGAAAATTGGAAACATCAAGGGGATCGTGCCTCGAATACTTCTCTTTCCGGTCTTCGCATTGCGCATCCTGACGCCCGCTCACGCAGCACTTCCGTCAGACTGTGTTCAATCCGACTATCCGGTGCGGGTGATCCCGGCGTGCACGGAAATCATCGGCCAGGACCCGAATAATGGCGTCGCCTATTTCAAGCGCGGCAAGGCATATCTCGATTATCGCACCGACGCGCGTGACCTCGATCGTGCGATCGCCGATCTGACGAAGGCAATCGAGATCGATCCGAAATACGCCGATGCCTACAATCAGCGCGGCATTGCATTCCAACGTAACGAAGATTTCGCCCGCGCGACTGCCGATCAGAGCAAGGCAATCGAAATCAATCCCAGCTTCGCTCGCGCCTACAGTAGCCGCGGCGACACGTATCAGCAGCAGAAAAACTATGATCGCGCGCTCGCAGACTACAACAAAGCGATCGAGCTTTATCCAGCATACGCTGTCACGTACTTCAATCGCGCTTTCACGCACGTTCTGAAGGATGATACGAATCGCGCAATCGCCGATCTCAAGCAGGCCATCAAGCTTGGAGGTGGCGACTTGGACTACGTCTTTGACACGCTGAAGCCAACCGCGCGCAGCCAAGTCGTCGCCCTCTTCACCAAGGCGATCGAGCACAACGCGAAAGACGCGGTCGCCTACTACGACCGAGGCTTGGCTTACACGGCAGTTGACGAACGGGAGCGCGCGATTGCGGACTACGACAAGGCGATCGAGAACGATCCGATGTATGTCGACGCCTACATCGCGCGCGGAAAGGCTTACAGTTCTGAACGTTTTGACGACGCGCGCGCAATGGCTGACTATAACAAGGCGATCGAGCTCGATCCGAAAAGCGCGCGCGCTTATCTGGCAAGAGGCAGTTTTCACATCGAACAGATTCCGGATCAAGCCAACCGTGCGATGGCCGATTACAATAGGGCGATCGAACTCGATCCCGCATACGATTGGGCTTATCTGCAGCGCGGTTCCCTTTACGCGCTTAAGAATCAGCACGCTTTCGCCAAGGCCGATTTTGCCAAGGTGCTCGAAATTGAGTGGAGACTTTGGGGGGCGATCAAGTGGCTTTATCCGAGCTACCTCGACGAGATCGAGGCGGAACGACAGGCCAAGCCACAGTGACACCGTTGGGCGATCTGCCGGGCTGCGCAGCGGGTGGCGGTGCGGGTGAGGCGGGATCGGCCGGGCGGTGTCGTGTTTCGGGCGCCAAAACCGCTGTGACGTGAAAGTCCACGACGTCGAGTTGCGACAGCAATGTTCAGTGCGACCCACGCCAACACAACAAATGTTCTCGCTGTCAGTTTCGCGCAGCAGCAATCCAGATTGAGACAATGCAGATCACGGCCAAGGTCGCCAAAGCGATCCAAGTTGACGTGTCCAACAAACCAATCCAAGTTGTTGTGCCCAAGAGGCCGCCCTCCTAGTGGTTTAGCAACGAGGGGGCAGCCCATAGCAATTCATTGGGGGGTCTCTTGCGCTATGCGGCCAGCCAGGCCTCGAATTTGCAAAATTGAGAGGGTGCCAGGCCGAGGGGGTTGAGCCGCCGATTGAGGTGGTCGCTTGGCAAGCGGGAACCTGGGGCTTGTGCCTAAACAAAGCCCGCGTACTCCGGAATGTCAGCTTTCGCCGGCTACGGACAATCCACCGTATGAGCCCTATCCTGGTTTGGGGCTCACCGACGCCGCCTCCTCTGGCGCGTCGCTTACGCTTCGGCAGGCGATCGCAGTCATCACCAGCGCAAGGCCGGACATGAAGAGATTGATGCCGATGAGCAGGCCGACCGACCAGTCCACGCTCCCCGGCCAGCCCACGATGATGAGTTCGACAAGCATCAAATCGGCGATGCCACTGATCGCCGTCCATAGCCACGAGCGCACGAACAACTGGCGGTGAGCGAGCGACTTCAATATCTGCACAACGCCGTGGACCGCAAAGAAGACGGCCAGCGCTATGGTCAGGCTTTCCAGCCCGGCAAAAGACCGCCGCACCAAAAAGGTGCCGATGAGGATCGCCAGCAACGCGCTGATCAAGGCCCACACAAAGCCCGGCACATTCCGCGTCGTGAACAAGGCGGCGAGCCCTACGAACCCTCCGGTCAGGAACAGCCACCCTGCAAACGTTTCCACCACCAGCGTGGCGATGAAGGGTGCGGCCGCGGCGAAAAGACCAAGGATTACCATCACGACACCCGGGATCAGGAAAAGGACCCAATGCCGTCGGATGGCCAATCTGATATTGCGTTCGAAGTCATCCCCGTTTGCCATCGTCTCCGGTCCGCTTCACCTCAATGAACAGATGCCGCGAGAGTAATTTGTGCTCGTTGGTGCCAGGGCACTAAATCGCTGCGCAATAGCCCGCTGCGGCTCGCTCATTCATGAGCACGGTCACTAACTATCCCATAAACGGGGTGGAGAACTCCGTCACAATCATCGACATGTTACCACTACGCTCAAGACAGCCAAGGCGTTCGGTATCGAAATGCCCGCCAAGGTGCTCGCGCTCGCCGACAATCAAACTTCCCATCGCAAATCGGTACTCGATAACTATGTCGGATTAGGGATGAACAGCGCGGTAAACAACGTCCATCGCGACAAGGCGAGCTGCGCCGTCCAGTCAATCGATATCAGTTATATTTCATACGCTGGCACGGGCTGTACGTGCCTTCGATAGCCGATGGTGCGATGGAGGAAGGATCGCCGATGGTGGAGCGCGGCGGCACGCAGCGTTACGCGTTCACGGCGAAGCCCACGGGTACGCGTTGGTATCACAGCCACGACGCCGGTCCATACGGCGACGCGTTCTCGCGCCACGGCCGCTCAGAGGGACAAGGTTAGCCCTACAGCGTCAAAAAGGCCCCGGTATCGCGCGGCGGGGCCAGGTTTTGGCTGACAATACAAGGGATCGTCAGCGGGACGGCTTACCTCCCGCATCGCGTCAAATCCGAGGCGAAGAGAAAGCTGTGGGCAGTTTGAATAAGGCAGGGTTGGTGAGCAATTTTATACAGAAGCAAGTCGGTCAACGAGCCCATCCTTCCCGCCACGCCGAAACACGTCGGTGGCGAATGGAGGGCATCATGCACGATTCGCGCCGCTACCGGGATAGCGCGGCAGAGTGTCTGGTGGCGTCTCAAGATGCCTACCAACCTTACTACCGCAACCTTTTTCTTTCTATGGCCGCCTCATGGCTCTCGCTTGCCCATCAGGATGAGGCAATAGACAATCTGTTTTGCGAGTTGGGACCAGGACGAAGCAATCAAAACTAATGGGCCTTGGACACATCCGCACCCGTAGCTGTCGGGACTTGCTTGTCTAAATTACAACTCCGGACGATGCCACCACGGCCGCGGTCATGAATGCCAACCTCGCTGCCTGACGAAATGCCACTGCCTGTGCCCGCGGAAAGACCAGTCGCTCGCCCTCAAGTCGCCGTTGATCACCGCTAGCGCACCGAAGAACAGCACCAGCGCGATCTTGTCCCGAATGCGCTCGGAGGTGAGACAGGCTGAGCGGGCCGGATCCGTGCGCCGGGTGGGGCACTCCGAGCCAGATGGCAAATACCGTGTTCATGCGGGCAGCAGTCGAGAATTTGGATACTGCCGAGCGCGCGCTCGATCTCGATACGGAATTGCAGCGAGGCCGAGACGGCTCTTTCGTGCAAGGACGGAGATTTCCTGGTCGCGAGAGCTGGGTACAGATATCTCCGGGTCCGCCGGGCGCGCTTGACTCATCCCAGCGGTAATCCGCGGACGTATCCAGTCGGGAACCTTTACCGTTCTTATCAGTTCCAATGACGCGGGTGACAATAGCTCCAATTGGCAGGCCGCTGTATGCGTCGAGACGATATCCGCACGGAGGCTGCATCAGTTCGGCTTTCCCAGACCCAAGCCACCGCAACGGCATCGCTTGGAGGTTCGCAGAGCACGCTTTCCGATATCTGGACACGAATTGGAATCCAGCCCGCAACCGTCTTTATCTTCCTCTCGCTCGCGTTCGGGTCGCTCATCATCTTCGTAACCCCTCCACTGCGTGGACCGGACGAGATAGCTCACTTCTTGCGCATCTACTCTTACGCGCGCGGGGAGCTTCTGCCCGCCGCGGACATCGACGGTCGCAAGGGAATCTTCGTGGAGCGCGATCTCTACAACCAGCTCCATTTCTTCAGGACCGCAGGGGAATGGTTTGCCAGAACCAGAGAACAGGGCGTTCGCTACGGGCAGATCATGGCGTTATATCCGGACGTCGTCGGGACAATTGACGAGAAACCGGGCCAAGACGCTATTTTCGCGCCCTTCGCCGGCACCGAAGGCTACAACCCGGTAACATACATTCCATACATCGCCGCCGCAGCAATTGGACGTCTGTTCAAGCTCGACTTTCCCGACATGCTGATTCTGATGCGCTTGTTCGGCCTTGCAACCTTCACGGCGGTGGCAGCCTATGCGATCGCGGTCACGCCGGTGCTGAAATGGGCATTTGTGCTGATAGCGCTACTGCCGGTGTCCATCTATAACCGCTCGGTTCTCAGCGCAGACGGTGCTGCACTCAGCTCTGCATTAGTGGTCACCGCGCTTTGCCTCAGCGCGGCGCGGGAACCTGCCGCTGGGCGGGTCTGGGAGCGCTCATTGTGGATGACGCTCTGCGCTCTCAGCAAGCAGCCGCAGATCGTCTTCGTGCTTTTGGAGTTGATGGTCTCTCGGCTTAAGGCGTTGCCGCGGCGGTGGGGCAGCGTTGCGATCGTCGTGTTGCCATGCATTGTTCTGTCGCCGCTATGGGTGGTCGCGGTATCAGCCGAGATAGCGGCTTGGCGTCTCCAGGAGGAAGGGTACCATCCGCCTGAACATTTCGATCCGCTGTGGAAGCTCTTCTACATGTGGGAGCACCCCTATCATTTCCCGCTGGCGGCATGGCGGGCTCTCAGCGGCTGGGCGGACCGGCTGTGGCAAGAGCTCATTGGCATCCTGGGCTGGCAGGATATTCTGCTTCGACCCTGGACCTATCTGGTGCTCACGGTCTGTCTGATGCTCGTGCCTTTGCAAAAATTGCAGCTGGGCAACGCGACCCGTGCGCGGGTGACGGTGATTACCGGCCTTGCTGTTTTTGGCTACATTGCGGTCGTCTATCTGATCTTTTTTCTCACCTATACGCCCCTTGATACGGACCATGTCCGGGGCGTTCAGGGACGTTATTTCGTTATCGCCCTTCCCGTGGCTGCGATATTCACCGCCGCGGTAGTCAACCGCGAATTACCACATGGCATGCCCGCGGCGATCGCGATTGCCGGCTCAATGATCGCAGGAATCGCGACTGTCGAAGCGCTGCTCCGGGCGCATTGGTAACTGCTCGCGCGCGCTCAATGCGGTATCCAACCCGCGCATCAGAGCTTGATCACCGACGTCTTCAGGTCCCGCCTTCTCCTCTGCACGATCCATCACCAATCAACTCCGCGCGCTGGTGCGCGCGGAGAACGCCCCATTCGTGCCGCGGTGTTTGACAAAGGACATCAGAGTAAGCAGACCCGCTGGCCGCAGACTGACCGGGCTCTTTCGTGCATAAAGCCGACCTTTCGTTGGTCTCCCGGTGCTCTGCCAAATATTCACAGCCCCCTGACCACGATGCGCCATTTTGGGTAAGATGCGCGGTACCGGTCCTCGATCCGGTGGCGGCGAATGAGACGACGAAAGTTCATCACAACTTCTCGGCGGCGCGGCGGCAGCATGGCCGCTCGCGGCGCGCGCGCAGCAGTCCGGCAAGATCTGGCGGATCGGCGTGCTGATGGGCTATGCCGAGAACGAATCGAAGCACAGGCCTGGGTCACAGCCTTCCGGGAGCGACTTCAGAAGCTCGGGTGGACGGAGGGCCGCAAACATCCGAAGGTATTGGCCTTTGGAGACGAGTTTGGCCACGGCCTTTGTGCACTCAGGAAAATTCTTGCAGAGACGTTTTGGTGCTAGCGCGCGGGATGTCTCAGTGCTCGCTACACTGACTTCAAAACTAAGGAGAAGCCCCAACCGGGGTCGGGGGGACGGGGGTTGGGGCTTCCATCTTCGGGACGGCTACGCAACTAAAGTACTGGCGCTACGAACCGTCCCGACTGCCGTCTGTTTCCGCTACTACTTAGGTCGCGGCTGCGAAGCGGATGTTGGGTGAGCCAACTACGCCGCCCTTCTCCATCGCCGCCTTCATCTCATCGGAGGCCAACCAGGTGCGTGCCTTTGCCACGTCGGCGACATCCTGGAGGATCACGACATCATTTTGGTCTTCGGCGCGGCGGAACACTCTGCCATTCGTAATTCCCGCCGAGACGCGGCTCTTCTCGCGTCCATCGTAGCCCGTACGCCATATGGCATAGTCCTTGACCTTGAGGTGGACAGTCAGGTTCTCGTTCGCATGTTGTGCGTTCGTCATCGCAATATCCTTTCAAATATGTTTGGATGCGTTGCTTGAATATCATCCCTCAACCAACTCTACTCCATGTAAGCCATGGATCTCCGATAACTAGGCGCATTAAATATATATTGGACCGTTGGAACTCGAAGAGTTCCATTGTACTCAGGCGTCGAATTTGCAAAATTTGAGAGGGGTCGTACGGCGAGGATGGGCGGTCGATGGTGAATTCGCTTGCATGGGATGATGTCCATCCTCATCTTTCCATCCAGCAGTATCGTTTGCCCTGCTTACAATGCGTGAGAAGCGCCAACCAGTGGGCTGGCTACCGTCCCAGAAGGAAGCCGTGACGAAGGGCTGGTTCCGCAGAGATCTTTACCTTGGGATCAGTCCAAGTGCTTCGATTTCCATCCGTTCATAAGGGATGACGAACACCGCTGCTGCAACTAAGAGCGAGAAAGAGCCGAGAAGTTCGCGGCTGCGTGCGGTCGGCTCAAGCGACTCGATCAAGTCCAAACAGCGTTGCGGGTATTCGACAACGAAGCGGGCAGGGATCATATGTACTCCGATTATTGTTCTGCAAACTGCCATCCTCTATATGAACAGGTTCAACTCACGTCTGGGGGGTCTCTTGCGCTATGCGGCCATTTTCTTGTTCTACTGTGCCAGCTCGCCTGCGCTTCGACAAAGCATGCATATGCGCTGATTCCGTCATTGAACCGTCACGGTCGATGCCTATAAGCATGGCCGTCAGCGACAGAGCAGCTACCGCGGATGTACCGGAGCCGCAATGGCGCTGACAACGATGGCCCGCCGGGAGAAATCCGCGGCGGGTTTCATTACTGGAGGAGGCTTGGCGATTTGAGCAACGCCGGCACTAAAGCGGATTCCGATCATATTGAAGCATAGCCTGCATGCCTGAAATAGTTGGTGCATTCTTGAGGGCTGAGTTGTGGGATGAACGAGCGAATGGCTCGAGTGAGTCCGGGAACAGTGCGCGCGGCTACCTTGCGCAGGAACTGCTTGAATTTGCTGTAAGGCATCTCGATCGGATTGAGGTCAGGCGAGTACTTCGGCAAGTAGCGAAGTGTCGCCTGCACTTTCTCAATCGCCTCCCGAATGGCGAGGCCCATATGGACTTTGCAGTTATCCATCACGACGATGTCGTTGCGCCGGAGGGTGGGAACCAGGCACTGCTTGACGTAGGCGAGAAACATCTCTCCGGTCATGGCGCCTTCGAGCACCATTGGCGCGGTTATTTTATTGTGACGCAAGGCGGCCACGAAGGTGATCGTCTCCCATGCTCCAAGCGGAACGGTGCCGATCACCCTGACGCCCCGTGCAGCCCGTCCCCGGAGCCGCACCATGTTGGTACTGACCGCGGTCTCATCGATAAACACCAGCCGGGCAGGATCAAGCATGCCTTGCTCTCGAATCCAACGTCGGCGCGCGCGTGCCACATCTGCTCGCTGCCGTTCGGCAGCTTGCAGGCTTTTTTTTAAGGGTGATGTTGTGTCGGTCGAGAAACCGCCAGAGCGAACTGCGGCTGGTCCAAATCCGCCGCTTGCGCAACGCTGCAACCGTCTCTACCAAAGTCAGGTCCGGCTGTTCGGCAATCAGAGCCAACACCTCGGTGGCGAACTCGTCCAACGGAGAAATGCTACCGCCGCGCGGCTTCGGCGCGGCGCTCCTCCTCTTGCGCCAGCGCTGCAGCCACTTTACTGCCGAGGCTACGCTCACCTCGAAACGCTCGGCCGCCTCCCGTCGCGACGCTCCCGTCTCCACGGCTTCGATAACGCGTTCCCGCAGGTCACAAGAATAGGCCTTAGGCATCGCTGAGCCCCGCAAAGGAGAATCAATGCACAAAGACTCGCTCATCTATAAGTCTTTGGGAATCCCCCCGATTTAAATCGGGCGGGAACCGCTTTAGTTGTCGTCCCTTGCGGCGAGAGTTGACCGGGCCGATACGGCAATCTGCTCGACGTGCCGCCGAGCAGACATGAGCGGCAACCCGCATCGTTGTGCATGGCGCTCCGCAAGCGTCTCGATGTATTGCGCCCGCTCGCGCCGTACGAGCGGGTTAGTCGTTAATCTGCGATACTGACGGAAATTGGCTGGCATGGGAGCACTCGCAGCACATGAAGTTGGCACCCCCCCGAGAAATCCTTATCATCATCGTATGTCTGCGGCGAACGTGACTTTATGACGCTGCCAATGGTGTCGGTCTCGTGACCCCAGATCAAATGGTGGGAGGCCCCAAGGCGAACCTTGGGGCCTTTCGTCGCATCGCTGGTCGGTCCAACCATGTGTTCGGCCTGTTTGTGCGGTTCACATAACCGCTGGCATGGCCTTAACAGCACCCACATCCATGGCACTCGCGTTCCGGTGGAGGAGCCGTCCACAGCATCAGGACCAGACATGCCCCAACTCTTTACTCGATCGCCTCGTCGGCGCGCAGCATCTTTTGAGGCGGTTTAAGACACTCCAGACAAATGCATCTTTGACCTTAAATTTTGTTGGATGAGAACGTGAACGGTAGACGAACACGTCAGCAACGCCGAAGGTCGGAAGTGAGCTGTACGGTTTTCTGACCGAATTGAATTTAGTGATAATGGCGCCAACACGGGCGCGAGGTAGACCCTTCATTCAGAGGAATGTCTACGGCAGAGGGATACCGCAAGAAGGCTTCTCGATCACCTCGTCGGCGCGCAGGTGGAACGACGGCGGTAAAGTGAGGCCGAGCGCCTTGGCGGTCTTGATTTCAATCTCCCTACAGGTTGATCTCCGCGACGATCGCAGCGTGATCCGAGGCTGCTTCGACAGCCTTGGTGATTTGCGGAAAATGGGGAAACAGCGTGCCGTTCTTGCCTCCCCACACGCCCATGCGGAATATTTCGCCGCCCGTCACCTTCTGGAACAGCGCCGGCGACAGCAGGATATAGTCGATCTTGTTGGATTGAGTACCGTTGCCGAATGTGCCGGGTCGACCTCCATCATTGAAATTCGGATGCACCGTGATATCCTTGAGATCGGTGCTCGTGGATCAGCAACGCGAGCGGGTCGCTGTCCGGCGTGTCGTTGAAATCGCCGATCACTGCCACGTTGTTGGCTCCTCCCTGACGCAGGTCCTCGTAGATCGCCTTCACCCGCCTTGCTTGCGTCTCGCGCTTGCGATCGGAAGTGGCTTGCGAGCCGAAGCCCTTGCTCTTGAAATGGTTGACGAGGACGATCAACCGATCGTTCGCAGGGGTCTTGATGTGGTACTCCGCGCAGTCGCGGCTGAAGATGCGCTTGCCATTCTCTTCGTCGTCGACGTGACTGTGGATCGATTCGAGATCGAACCCATTGCGGGTCATGATGGCGACATCGATCCCACGCTCGTCGTTGCCGTCGATCAGCATGATATGCTGGTAGGAGGTGCCGTGCACCAGCGACATGACATCGTCATGGAACCTGACCAGCGCCGGACGGCTCTCGGCCTCGATCAATCCGAAGATATCGGCACCAACATCGTGGATCACCTTGGCGGTCATCCGCGTCGCAACTTCGTTGACCGCTTCCATCTTGAGGTCGAGCGAGCCGATCCAGGCGCTGCGACCGTCAGCGACCACTTCAAGGCTACCTTTCCCTCGCTTCACGAGATGACCGCGATTTTGCCGCAAGATCACGAACTCGCCGCCATCGTCCTTCTTGTCGATGCCGAGCTCCTTCATGAGCTGGATGACCCTCTTCTTGTCCTTCGGCTCATATTTGGCCTTGCTGAGGATTGCGTTCATCTCAGCGTGCCTTGCGAGAGCGTGGGCGCCCTCGGCCCACGTCTCGCCGTTCATGGCACGGGCGCGCTGGAACAGATTTTCCACATTGTAGGATGCGAGCTTCATGACTTCCCCCTTGAACAGGTTCAAGGATATTACATTGCTATTGTGACGTGCGTAATGGCCAAGCGCAGTCGCCATGCGCCAAACCAAGGCGCGCCCGCGCTCTATCCGCGTGTGCAAAATCGCGCAGCGGAATCCCCTCAAATCGAACCAACCCTCTCTGCGTCATGCGCGGGCTTGACCCGCGCATCCATCTTCTTGCGAAAAAGATGGATTGCCGGGTCAAGCCCGGCAATGACGACCGATTTAATATGAGCGGGAACCGCTTTAGTCACATACTTGAATGCGGGGGCGCACCCACCTGCCGCGATAGTCATCCCAAACCGGTCCGCCGCGCGTCCAGTAACATGCGGGAGGCGGTGGTGCGACGTACACCGGTGCCGGAGCATAAACCCGCGGCTGCGCCATTGCGGCGCCGAACAGCGTTCCAACAGCAAGCCCGCCAATGATGCCGGCCGCAACGTTACCATTGTCCGCTCGGGATGGGCTGGGCGACGCAATGGCGGTTATCGCGACCGCAAACGCCGCAATCACTGCCGGCAATCTTGTCATGGTATTTCCCCCTTGCTCACCCTGAAGCTTTCTCATTTGAATCTGACATCTGAAATTCGTCCAAACGGAGGCGTCGATCTATCAGAACATTTTCATGATCTGAAACGGATCGTTTACCATACGGTGAATGCGCCGCGGCGCGGGCATGGGCATTCAATGAGATGCGCAGGCGATTGGCCGAGGACGATATCCGGCTGGTGATCGAGGATTGAACCGCCCGCGGCGACCCAATTTCTGACAGCGAACGTAGACAGTGGGTTCACGCCAGCCCGAGTGTGCCAACCCTTGAATTTGGCTTGCTGTGCTCTACCGCAAAGCAGAAACCCGCAAGCGCCTGATGCGCCGCGCGCAGGCGATCAGCATCCTCGTTGACGTCCCCATCACCCATCTTCGACGAGACCAGATCGTGGCGCGTGATATAGCTGGAGGCTAGGCGGGAGAGTTGAGCCGCTTTGTCAAATACATCACGGTTATATTCGAGCAGACACAAAATGTTGTCGATTCCGCATTGCACGTTGTGGAAGTGATGAATGCTGGTTATTCCGCGAGAGGTCTCCTCCAGCTGGGTCCTGATGAGATTCAAAAAGCTTGTGATGTGTGCGGAGAGCATAATAAAGATGCTGATTACTGCGGGGCTCGATCGCGTTACTGCGCTGCGATCGCGCCAAGCCTTTGCTCGAAAGAAGGAAGCTCCGGCGACGGCAAGTCCCGAATTTATTGTATGCCCACGCGAGTCACGAGACGAGCGCGCGAGTTTCATCTTTAATTAGACATGAAACTGCGAGATACAAGACAGCAGCAATGACGTACTTCATGTCCATGCAGGTGGGCTCACTGCCCCTGCACTATAAACGGATCCCTCCATTTTGATTGGCAGTGCGCGAGAGCAGAGCTTTCTGGTCACTTCGCAGTGTTCTTTTCAAGCTGAATTCGAGTAAGTACTTCGGGCGCGCCTCAATCCGCCAGCACGGGTAGGACTAGAGAAATGGAACCGAGCAGCAGGATAGTCGGTGGGCCGGGAAAGGTCCGTCGAATGCCATATACGGTCCGCGGCGAACAGCCGGGCGGTCGCGGCCATTCAGAATTCACGCGAGAGACTGCCATAGGGGCGATCTTCAAGGCCACCGATCTCATGGGTGAGGGATGGACCGCCGTTCACATTTGCGATGAGAACAACCAAATCTATTGGCCTGATCGGTTTCATCTCATGAGCAAATCGAATGTCTAAGCGCCGCGGTGCCAAACGCTCCGCCGAATTTCAAATCAGAGTGGCACGGATCGAGACAACTGGGCGACGCAAGCAAAACCGACAGGTTTGCGTTACTTTTCAGATCAAGCGCGGACCTACCAGTTTTCAGGTCCCCATGCTTCTGAGCATCAGTGATTTCGACGACACCGAAATGGTGCAAGCAGCGCGAAGTGCTCTATCTTGGACCTTTGCCGAGCTCGCGGCGCAAAGCCAGAAGTGGAAGTTGACTGCGAACGACATAAAGCGGCTTACGAGCATGAACTTGCGTCCGAAGCCGTGATCCTCGCCGGGAGAGCCTGATCATTTCCCCTTATCGACACGTGAGGCGAGACGACCAAAAGCGAAATTTAATTTCCAGCGACTGAGTATTTTTCCGGCCTCATTGTGCTTTACGTCCGACACCCCATATTTTGAGCACAGGCAAGCAGCTGGCTTGCCCGAGAGCTGCCCAGAACTCGGCGACGTACCCAGGTCTGCGTTTCCTATGGTCGTAGCAGCGCTGGTACCCTCGGCAGGCATTCACTTCGAAACAGAGCTGCGTTCGGGAGTGGGCGCAGAGCACCGGCTCCGAGTCCGACATGCGTGCCAGCGTTTTGGATGAGGCGGCTGGAGCTTCGACCGGCCGCGGCTGTCCTGGGTCAAGGCCAGGTGTTTTGCAGACTAAGGAGACCGTGAGATGTGGATTTCCTTTTTCGCCATTGCAACAGCCGTTGCGATATGCCTGAGCGTGGCGGCATTCATGATGCGCCCGGCAACGCATCACTCATAAGTCTCACGCCTTCGGAGGGAAACATGGCAGATTTCGAATACCGCAACGAAGCCGAGCTGTTTTCCGTCACGAGTTGGAAGTCGAAGGGACGCGCCGTGAAGTATCGACGGTTTTCGGTCGCCGCGGAAGCCGTCCGTTTTGCCATCGAGGAGCTGGGGCAAAAGCAACTCGCGGGTGTCTGGCTCGAAGTTGACGAGGAACGTTTCGACGGCAACGCGATACGCCGCTTGTACGACAGCCACAACTATCCTCTTAGCCGGCATCCTGCGAGGATGCGCGCATGATCACGCGAACGAGCAGGAAAATAGTGGCGTTCACTCATCCTTTCTTGCTCAAGGGCCTCGATCGCATCCTGCCGCCGGGCGACTATCCGGTTATCACGGACGAGGAGTTGATCGAGGGCCTGTCGTTCTCAGCCTACCGTCGCGTTTCGACCATGATCCTTGTGCCGACGCGATCGCGTCGGGCTTCCTCGGTCGAGATGGTGACCATCGATCCTTCAGACCTGCAAGCCGCGCAGGATCGAGACGCGGCGGCCCACCAGTTGCAACCTGCACATGTCGCGGCGCGGTCGGATGACAGCGGGATGATCGGTCGTCACGATGATAGAGTGCATGGTAGGTGAGAACGCTCGAAATGGCAATTGAGGAGGTGGCGAACCTCCCCGATGCAGACCAGTAACAGATTGGTCGGCGACTGCTATCGCACGTCGAGAAGCTGCGTCATTTTCTGCGGCAACAAAACGAACGCGCGCTCGCGCGGGTCGCATTGTCCGTCATCTCCTCCCAAACAGCCGTTCGATGTCGCTCAGCTTGAGCTCCACGTAGGTGGGCCGGCCGTGGTTGCATTGGCCGGAATTGGGCGTCGCCTCCATGTCGCGTAACAGCGCGTTCATTTCCTCTGGGCGCAGGCGGCGGCCGGCGCGCACCGAGCCGTGGCAGGCCATGGTCGCGGCCACATGCATGAGGCGGCGCTCGAGCGGCAGCGCCTCTTCCCATTCCGCCATGTGCTCGGCGAGATCGCGCAGGAGCGCCCTCGCATCGATCGCGCCGAGGAGGGAGGGCGTCTCGCGCACCGCAACCGCGCCCGGCCCGAACGGCTCGATCGCAAGTCCATAGCTCAGAAGTCCTGCGCGCGCGCCACGAGGCGCTCGACCGCTGCCTCGTCGAGCTCGACGATCTCCGGAATGAGCAGGATCTGCCGCGCCACACCGCTGCGCTCGAGCGCCGCCTTGAGGCGTTCGTAGACGATGCGCTCGTGCGCGGCGTGTTGATCGACGATGATGAGGCCGTCGCGGGTCTGCGCCACGATATAGGTCTCGTGCACCTGCGCGCGGGCGGCGCCGAGCGGCCGGTCGATCAGGTCGGCAACGGGCTCGATCACGTCCACGCGCACATCGGCGGCAGGCTCGCCCACATCGAACGCGGCCTGCGCCGCCTCCGCCAGACCGAGCGCGGCAGCGCCGCGCGGCGATGTCGGCAAGCTCCTCGCATCGGCGGGCCGCGACGGCGAGCGCCGCCAGTCCCAGCCTCCGCGCGGCGGAACGCCGGCAGCGCGGAACGCGGCGACGGTTGCGCTGCCGCCGGTGGTCGCCGAACGCCGGCCTTCACGCGCCAGCGCGTCGCGCAAAGCGCGGATGAGAAAGCTGCGCACCAGGCCGGGATCGCGAAAGCGCACTTCGGCCTTGGCCGGGTGGACATTGACGTCGAGCTCGCGCGGATCGAGGGAGACGAAGAGCGCGACGATGGGATGGCGCTCGCGCGGCAGATAATCGGCGTAGGCGGCGCGCACCACGCCGATCAGGAGCTTGTCACGCACGGGGCGGCCGTTGACGAAGAGATATTGCGCGAGCGAATTGGCGCGGCTGTGGGTCGGCAGCGCGGCGAAGCCTTCGATCGCAAGCTTCTCGGCTGCGCCGGCGACCTCGACCGCATTGGCGCGGAACTCGGCACCGAGAATGTCGGAGAGGCGCGCGAGCCGCCCGGTCGAGCCGGGCAGCCGCGCCGACCATGTCACGGGCGCGCGCTCCTCGCCCGCAAGCGTGAAGGCGACATCCGGCCGGCTCATGGCGAGACGGCGCACCACCTCGCGAATGGCCTCGCCCTCGCTGCGGTCGCTCTTGAGGAATTTGAGCCGCGCCGGGGTTGCGTAGAACAGGTCGCGCACCTCGACGCCGGTGCCTTGCCCGAGTGCCGCGGGCTTGCGCTCGGATTTTCTGCCGCCGTCCACCGTGATCGCCCAGGCGTGCGGCTCGCCGGCGTGCCGCGTGGTGATGGTGAGCCGTGCCACTGCCCCGATCGATGGCAAAGCCTCGCCGCGGAAGCCGAGGGTGCGGATATCGAGGAGATCGTCGTCGGGGAGCTTGGACGTGGCGTGGCGCTCCACCGCCAGCGCAAGATCGGCGGCGGTCATGCCGGCGCCATCGTCGGCAACCCGGATGAGGCGGCGCCCGCCACCGTCGGTCAGGATGTCGACGCGCGTTGCGCCGGCATCGAGCGCATTCTCGATGAGCTCCTTGACCACGCTCGCAGGACGCTCCACCACCTCGCCGGCGGCGATGCGGTTGACGATGCCTTCCGAGAGCTGGCGAACGGGCATGGGGGCGAACGGATCGGCTGCTTGCGGACGCTGACTATATCCCATTGCGGCGATTCGTTGAGCTACTCCGGCTCGGGCTTGGTCTGACGCAGGTCCTTGACGGAGCCTCGGCGCTTCTTGGATTGCAGCCTGCGCTCGCGCGCGCCCGCGCTCGGCCTGGTGGCGCGGCGGGGGAGGGGGGCCACCGCCGCGCGCCGGATCAATTCGACCAGGCGGTCGAGCGCATCCTGGCGGTTGCGCTCCTGCGTGCGGTGGCGCTGCGCGGTGATCACGAGCACGCCTTGGCGGGTCAAGCGCCTGCCCGCCAGCCGCTCGAGGCGCGAGCGCACAGCGTCGGGAAGGTTTGCCGAGCCGCGCACGTCGAAGCGAAGCTGCACCGCGCTCGCGAGCTTGTTGACGTTCTGCCCACCCGGGCCGGAGGCGCGGATGAATCGCTCCTCGAGCTCGCGCTCGTCGATGCTGATGCGCTCGTCGATCCGAATCATCGGATCGTCTTATCACGCCCGCGCCACGCTATCGGCAAGCATAGGCGAGAGCCCGGGCCTACGATGACGGTTCGGAGCATGGCCGCGGTCGGCGCGGGATGTAGCGGCCCGTCGGCCGCCCCACGATTTCCCCTTCGCGCGCCACGATCTGACCTCCCTTGACGGTGGCCGTCGGCCATCCGCGCAGCCGCTTGCCCTCGAATGGCGAGAAGTCGGACATTCCCTTGAGGTCTTCGCGCGCGCACGACGCGTTCGCGCTCGAGATCGACGACGACAAGATCCGCATCCGACCCGACCGCGATGGTGCCCTTGCGCGGATAGATCCCGTAGACCTGTGCCGGACGCGCGCGTGGCACGGTCGACCAGGAGATCGAGCGCGACGCCGCGCTCGCGGCCGTAATGCAGGAGCGCCGGCAGGTGCGTGCCCAGCACGGGGAGGCCAGGGCGCGAGCCATGCAGCCCCGCTTCCGGCTTCTTGGTGGCGCGACAGCGCGACGTGTTGTCGGTTCCGACCGTGCTGATGTCGCCATTGCGCAGTCCGTCCCAAAGCGCGTCGTGATGCTCGGGCGAGCGCACCGGCGGCACCATCTTGGCGAGGAACCCGTTCGGCTCGTCGCTCGACAGTCCGAGATAGGGGCGTCGTGGTCTCGACGGTGAAGCGAAAGCCGGCGTTGCGGCATCTGCGCACGGCCTCGAGCCCGTCGCGGCTGGAGAGATGAACGACGTAGAGGTGCGCGCCGGCGCAGTGCGCGAGATATGCCGCCGTCTGGATGGCCAATGCCTCGGCCATGCGCCGGATGCGCCTTCTCCCAATCGGCGAGCGTGCCCTCGCGGCGTCGTGCGACGCAGCTCGTCGCGCGCCTTGTCGACGAGGGCTCCGGTCTCGCAGTGCACGCAGGCCACGGCGTCCGGCCCGAGGGCAGCGACCTTGCGGAAGCCCTCGAGCAGGAAATCATCGCTCACGGAAGCGACGATGCCGGGCATGCCGGACATGTAGAACTTGAACGACCGGATGCCGTGCTCGTCGGCGAGACGCGGCAGCTCGGCGAGCTGGCCTGGCGTGAAGATCTGCGGATGAAATACCGAATCCACATAGCTGCGCTCGTCCATGGCGCGCCGGAACGCCGGCATGTGCTCGAGATAGGAATCCTCGGCACGGCGCAGAAAAATCCCGATCGTTGTCACCCCCCCGAGCACGGCAGCGCGGCTCTCGGTTTCGGCCTCCTCCTCGAACGAGCGCTCGTTGCCGATATGGGTGTGCGGGTCGAAGATGCCCGGCAACACCATCTGGCCGCTGGCGTCGAGCACCTGCGCGGCGGTGCCCGGCAGGTTCTCTCCGAGCGCCGCGATGCGGCCGTCCGCGACGGCGACATCCGCCGCGACCTGCCCGACACCGGGAATGACCAGCGTCCCGCCGCGAACGAGAAGGTCGAAGTGGGCGCTCGATTGCATCAAATTCGCAGCTCCTCATTGACCGTGGTGCGGGCGACCTCGATGCCGTTCTTGATGACATGCCGGCGGTGCGGCTGCAGGCGCAATGCTTCGCGCACGGAGGATGCGCCGAGGACGACAAGATCGGCCTTGTTGCCGGGAGCGATCCCATAGTCGGGCAGCCGCGCCGCGCGCGCGGCGTTCACCGTCACCATGTCGAGCACCTGCTCCAGCTCATGCGGCAGCGTCAATTGCGCGGTATGCGCCATCATGAGCGCGACCTCGAGCTGGTCCGGCTTGCCGAACGGATAATACGGATCGTCCACGTCGTCCTGCGACGAAACGACGTTGACGCCGCGGACCAGGAGCTCCTTGACGCGGGCGATGCCACGGCGCTTGGGCTCGCGATCGATGCGCGCGGAGCAGACGAGATTGATATGCGCGTTGACCGAGATCGTGACGTTCGCGGTCGCCACCATGTCGATCACCTTGGCAGCATAGACATCGTTGTATCCCGCCATCGCCCCGCAATGGCTGGCTGCCACCCGGCCATGAAATCCTTCCCGCATGGTCTTGAGCGCGAGGTATTCGAGGCTGCGCGAGTTGGCGTCGTCGGTGTCATCGACCAGCATATGAATGTCACGATCGTGCCGCTTGGCGAGCTCGAAGCAGATGTCGATGTGCGCCCGGGCATCCTGGTCGCTGTATTCATACCAGGGCAGGCCGCCGACGACGTTGCAGCCTTCCTTGAGCGCCTCGTCGAGCAACCCGGCAGCGCCAGGATCGCGCACGATCCCTTCCTGCGGGAAGGCGACGACTTCGATGTCGCAGAGCTTCCGGTATTTTTCGCGCACCAGGAGGAGGCCGCGCGCGGCGCGCAACCCACCGATCGTTCCCACGTCGGCAAACAGCCGGCAGAATGTCGTCCCGTTCCTTATCCCCCTCTCGATCACGCGACCCGCGCGTTGCGCGACCTCCTGCGGATCGTACTGGCGCTTGAACTCGTTTGTTATCTCGATCGCCTCCGGCAGCGTTCCCGACACATTGGGCCGCATGACCTCGCCGAGGAGCGATTTGTCCGCATGCAGATGAAGATTGACGAAACCCGGAATGACCAGGTCCTCCGCCGCCTCGATCGTCTGGCGCGCCGTCACCGCGAGACCGGGGCCGACCGCCATGATCCGCCCCTGCTCGATGGCGATATCGGCGAGCTGGTCTTGGCCGCGCAGCCGGGCGTTGCGTACGACGAGGTCCATGCTTGCGTCTGCGCTGCTTCTTCACCTTTCCCCGCTGGTTCTCGGGGCTGATGTTTCCTGGAGATGGAAGTCAAAGCCAAGGTAGCACGCCCGGCGGGAGCTTTCTTCCATTCCACGCATCAAAATGACCAAGCGCAGCATCGACAAGGGGTGCTAGCCTGCTTTCACAGCGCCGTAAACACCGCGTTCGAACTGACTGTAGATCCGCAATGCGCGGTGATCTGCAAACGGCAATACCTGCGTCATGAAAACGGCCGCGATACGTGTTCCAGGATCGATCCAATAATAGGTGTTGAAAAGGCCGCCCCAGGTCAGGCTGCCGGCGCTGCGGCCGCCTGGAACGGCCTGCATGTTGATCATGTGACCGAAGCCCCATTTGAGACTGATGCCGGGAAAGAAATCGACATCGTTGGAGACCGCCGGGACTGTTGTTTTCATGGTGCCGGCTTCGATGTTGCCGATCTGGTTCTGGCCCATCAGCGCAACGGTATCGGGACGAAGTATGCGCACGCCGTCCAGCGAGCCGCCTCGCAGCAGCATGCGGATGAAAGTCAAATAATCCGGTCCGGTCGAATAAATTCCACCCCCGCCGGAGAAAGATTGGCGCGCCGATTGCCCCTCCATTGGTTGCGGCGCCAGAGACCCGTCCGGCCCGCGCCGATGCGCGCTGGCCTCCCGCGCGCGCTGCTGCGGCGAGATGACGAACGCAGTATCGTTCATCCCGAGCGGGTCAAAAATGTGCCTGCGAAAATAAACATCCAGCCGCTCGCCGCCGATCGAATTCCACGATGCGGCCGACCCAATCGATACTGGTGCCATATTGCCAGCGCTCGCCGGGATCGAACATGAGCGGGGTGCGTGGCGCCCCGCGTCTTTGCGACGGCGGCAGCAGGTCAATCGATTGGATACCGGACGGCCCTGGCGTCCCAGAGCCGGTAGCTGAAGCCGGCCGTATGGGTCAGCAGGTGACGCAGGGAGACCGGCCGCTTTGCCGGGCGCAACTGCGGGATTCCTTTGGCATCGAATCCGTCGAGCACCTGCGGCGACCCGAGCGCGGGGTCGATATCAGGCACCGGCGCGTCCAGCGAAAGCTTGCCCTGCTCGACGAGCTGCAGCGCGGCCACCGAAGTAATCAGCTTGATCATCGAGGCGATACGAAACACCGTATCGCGCGTCATGGCCGGTCCTGCAGGAAGCCGGCGCCTGCCGAAAATGCCCTCGTATACGATGTCATTGTCGGTCGCGGTCAATGCCACGACACCGGGCAATTCCCCTGCACTCGTTGCAGCGCGGAGCATCGAGTCGACTGGGAAAATGTGCCGATGCCAAGTCCGGTCAATTCTTTGCCGAGCGCAGTGGCCGCGCAGCCCGCGGCCAACGAGCTGACCGCCGCGAGCTTCACGGTCGTTTTCACGATATCGCGGCGGCTAGGGCGAGGGATCATGCGGAGCCATCACTCAAGGAGGTCGCGCAGGCGCAGTTGCAACTCGATGACGTGCAGTCGGATCTGGGCCCGCTCCAACCCGGCGCGTCCCCTGTCGGGATTGTTCGTGCGGTCGTTGTCAATTCGGCGCTCCGCCGCCTCCACCCGGTCTTGCGCGCGCTCAAGGTCGGCAACGGTGTACTGACGAGGCCCCGGCCGCGTGCGTTTCCTGCGCGGTCCCTTCGACGCCTTTCTGGTGACCATTGCCGCCCTTGGCTGCCCGGCGGTCGCCATTGCGCCACTCCGATTTTCCGAGGGGTCTCGCAAGAACCCGCGCTATTCCCGCTTCAAATTGGCCGCCCTGATGGCGGCATCGAATTTCGGCTGCTCGTTCTTGATCTGGGCGGCGAATTCCTCCGGAGTGTCGCCGCCCGGCTCGACGCCAAGTCTCGTCAAATGCGCGATGCTGTCGGGATCTCTTGCCGCCGCGATCACATGCTTTGCAAGCTTGTCGATGATCGCTTTCGGAGTCTTGGCGGGAGCAAGGAATCCGTTCCAGCCGGAAAGCACGGTATTCGGATAGAACTCTCCGATCGTCGGCACATTTGGAAGCAGCTTCATCCGCTGCTCGGCAGCAACGCCGAAAATCGTCACCTGCGGGCTCTCGGCATACTGCATGATATTGCCCACGGGCGAGAAATACATGTCGATCTGCCCTCCGAGCAGCGCCACCAGAGCCTGATCGCCGCTGCGGAACGGCACATGAGTTCCTTCGACCGCGGCATGTGAAAGGAATAAAGCGCTGACGAGATGGGTTATGGAGCCGGGGCCCGGAGAACCGTAGGTGAGGGTATGCGTCTTTGCAAAGCTCACGAACTCCGCAATCGTCTTGGCGGGAATGGAAGGTCTGATAACGAGGACGAACGGCCCCTGCCGAAGATGCTGACTGGGGCAAAATCCGCTATGGGGTCATAGTTCACCGCCTGGATTTTCGGGCGTGGCAGCGATCTGCGGAGAGGCCGCGAAGAATAACGTATATCCGTCCGGCGCTGAACGCGCGACGTAGGTTGCCGCGACGTTACCCGCTCCGCCCACGCGATTTTCAACCACAAAAGCCTGGTTGAGATCCTCCGAGAGCTTCTTGCTCGCCATCCGGGCCATCACGTCGGTAATCCCGCCGGCGCCGAATCCCACGACCACGGTTACATTCCTGCTCGGCCAAACCGCTTCCTGCGCATGGGTTCGCAACAGCCGCGAACGATGCCAACAAGGCAAGCGCGCCCGGCAGGCGCCGGTACCAGACGTTCGCTCCATGAAGCACGAGTTCCTCCCGAATGGTCCGCGTTTTAAGCTCATCCTCAGTGTTTGTGAACAAGCGGGTAGCAGTAGGGACATGCCGTGTCCGCGGTGCGTCCAAGCAAATCCCACTCAGGCAATGAAGCCCATACTTTTTCGCCCGACGCTTGCGCCTGTTTCCTGAGATCCTCAATATCAAGCCCGGGAATCTTGCGATCCTCCATGATGATCTTCCCGTCGACAATGACGGTTTCAACATCATCGCCAACACCGCATTCGACCAAGCTCTTCACCGGGTCTCGCACCGGTCCAAATCTCAGGCTGCCGCGACCGGAAAGGTCGATGACGATGATGTCGGCGAGTGCCCCGGGCGCCAGCCGGCCGATATCATCGCGGCCGAGAGAGCGAGCCCCTCCCAGCGTAGCTGCGGTGAAAACTTCTCCGGCGGTTGCGGCGTAATAGGTATTGCTTGCCACTTTCCCCATATATGAGGCCGTACGCATGTTCATTATCATGTCACGAGGATAGGTGTCCGATCCAAGGGCAATGTTCACACCCGCCTCGGCGTATTTTTTCCAGCTATTCAAGATACGCGCTCGCCGCGCAATATTGATCGCGCAATGGGAAATCGATGTTCCCGACTCCTCCAAGCAATTCGAGATCGCGCTTTGCCGGATAGTTCATGTTGGCGTTGTCCGAGATGAAATTGCAGTGTCCGATGGCCAGTGTCGGCCGCAGCATTCCTATGGAGTCGAGCAGCTCAATCGGGGTCATGGCGTATTGGGCGACAATTTCATGGAACTCGATAATGCTGAAGGCGGCGTGGGTTGCGATTGGAAGCCCGGTCTCGTTTGCGACCTCCACGGTTTTCTTGAGCAGGTCGAGGGTCGTGGTTTGAACGCGGCGCGGCACCAAAATGCCCCGAATACGCCCATTCAAGGCGCCGTCGTTCTGCGCAATCCAGTCATTGGCAATCTTGAACCCGGAAATTCCGCGTTGTTCATCGTGAATGCGTTCCAGCCGACCCTGTTCGTCGCCGACCCAATGACCGGAATCGTATCCCGGCGAAAGATAGGCGCGAGATCCGAAGCGCTTGACCTGCTCAAGCAGTGCATCTTGCACCGCTACCTGAGCGCCAAGCTCCACAAAGGTCGTTACGCCGCAACGGATCAATTCAGCAACAGTGTAAGTCGCATTCAACTCGAGCGCGCCTTCCGGGGCCAACTCCCCATGGTTGAGCCAGCGGGCATCGCCGCTCACCTTCTTTCCTCTCTTGGGGATCGTCACTTCCAGAAATGGTTGGCCATAAAACATCGGCCGGCCCGTATCGGTGAGGAGGCGGTGAGACGCCCGATGACCGTAATGAATGTGGGTGTCGATAAAGCCCGGCGCGACCAGCTTTTCGCCGGCATCAATTTCTTTGTCTACAGGGCCATCAAAATTCAAGCCTACCGAAACGATCTTGTTGTCTTCGAAAACAACGACGCCATTGCGTATGAGGTTATGACCCCCATTGTCGTAGCCAACGATCCAACCGGCCTTGATCGCAGTTCGCATTGCGTTCCCCTTCGTGCAAGATCAAATCCGACTTCGGCGGGGAGAGGCGATGCTGGCTGGCAGCGGGTGCAAATGGTTCGATCCCATCGGAATGTGCTCCGGCGCCCGCTTCCCCGCGCAGACGGTCACGTGCGCTCCAGGATGTGAAGGCCGCGGTTGCGGTCGATCAGATAGATGAGGCCACGGTCATCGTAACAGACGTCATTGCTTTGGACACGCGTGGCCCCGTCGGGTACCTCCGGCATGAAGCAGCCGACCTGGCGCGGGGCATGCGGATTGGCGATATCGACAATCCGAAGCCCGTGCGCGAACCAGGCAACGGGAATCTCGGTGCTGCGCATTTCCTCGCAGAACTGATGCAGGCCGGTGTAATCCTGTTTGGGCGAGCCATCCTCCTCCTCGAGCTGGAAGCTTGCGAACGGGATCGGTCGCTTTCATCGGTGATGTCCACGATCCAGAGGAAGGACGGCGCTGCCGGCGCGAGCCGCACGACATCCTCATCGGCCACCAGCATCACGCGCCGGCCGCGAAGCGGAAACGGCACCGGCATCGCGGTATGCGTCGGCCACGGAAACGGCGGCGACCAATCGAGGCCGGAGACGAATTTCGGCTTGCGCATGTCCCCGATATCGAGAATGACGAAACCGCCGTGCCAGTAGCTCACATAGAGGCGGTTGCCCTCCCGCATCGGGTGGTGGCAGCGATGATCGGTGCCTTTCCAGGTCGGCTTCTCGCCTCCCGCCGTCCATTGCCCCGGCAGCCACCACTTTCCGACCAGCTCGGGTCGGCCGATCCTTGAAGTCGATGATACCGACGATATTGCCGAGAAAGCCCTCGATCTCCGGAGAGCCGTAGACGTAACGGCCGTCGAAGGTGAAGCGATGCATGCCGCGGCACGCGAAGCTTGCGATATGTTGCGGCTCGGCGGGGCGGCTCACGTCGTAGACTTCGAGCCCGCCGCGGAAATCCGGTCCTTGCGGCCGATCGGAAAGATCTCGCGATTGACCAGCATGATGTCGTTTTCAACCCGCACCTTGTGCGACAGCGTGCCTTCCGGCGTGCTGATTTCTGCGAGCTTGCGCGGACTCGCCGGGTCGCGCACGTCGATGATGCTCGTGCCATGCGGCGGCTTGATGTGGCCGACATAGGCGATCCGGTCCGCACGACGACCTGGCCGCCGCCAAGGCAATCGAAGTAGCCGACGGCTCTGACCCCCTTGCCGATGCCGCTTTTCATGACCTGCTCTCGGTAGGGCCGCGCGTTTCTTTTGTGCGACAAATGCTACATTGCGGTTTGCGCGCCGGTCAACGATCATAAGTCACCTTCAAAATGGAAGAGCAGGGGAGAAACCCCTTTGATCCTTCTCGCGGGCGAATCCATCCTGCAGCTGGCGAATACCCCGGCGGGCTCGGTTCACGCCGCAGACGTTCTGATCGAAAACGGGATGATCGCGCGGATCGCCCCTCACGCAACGACCAAACTTTCCGCGGCTCGGCGGTTGGATTGCAGCGGATGCCTGATCCTGCCGGGATCACGAACGCGCACACTCACTCTCCTGAAAATATGGCAGCGGGCTTCTGCGATGGTCTCCAGCTTGACGACTGGCTGAAGGCTATTTGGGCGCAACTAGATCATATGACGCCTGACGCCGTCCGGCTCGCCGTGTTTGCAGGTGCAGCGCTAATGCTCAAGCGCGGGGTTACCGCGGTTGTCGATCATTTCCGGCAAACCCCGGCGTCATTAGCGGCGATCGACAGCGCGCGGGCTGCCTATGCGGCCACCGGAATGAGGGCGATGATCGCGGTAATGCTGCGCGACCGTGTTGCCGACAACGGGCAGATGGTCGGCGTGCGAGCAGGATCCGACCGATATCGATACCGGAGGCGCGAGAATTTGGACCGAGGTCACAAGACGCAACGACCCCCGATCGCGCGTGACCATGGCGCTAGGTCCCTCCGGCCCAACGCGTTGCAGTGATGAAATGTTTGAATTGGCTGTTGAACTCGCTCGACGGCATTCTCTCTGTACTGCACACCCATGTGGCTGAAACACGATATTGCGCAGAAAATGCTCTAGCAACTTTTCGGCTGTCGCACAGTGCGGCACCTGGCCGATCTCGGTTTCCTGGGGCCGCGAACGTCGCTAGCGCATTGCGTGTGGATCGACGATGAAGAGATCGACCTGATTGCGCGATCCCGTACTGTCGCTGTGCACAATCCAATCAGCAATATGGTGCTCGGGACAGGTGTTGCACCTGTCCCGGCCATGTTAGCAGCGGGAGCTAGGGTGGCCGTGGGGACCGACGGTGCGGCGTCGAATGGCGGACAAGACATTTTCGAAAGCATCAAATGCGCGGCGTTGCTCGCCCGCAACAGCACGCCCGACGCCGGTGACTGGCTGACAGCGAGTAAAGCGATGAAACTTGCGGTCAATGGGCGGCCGTGAAATTTTCTCGCTCGACTCCACCAGCGATTGTGCCGGATGTTGTTGCGGACATTGCGGTATTTCCGTTCGCCGAAGATACGCTTGACAATTTTTTCGATCCGGTTCGACAATTGGTTTACGGCGCGCAGTCGCGAGCGCGGCACGTTTTGGTGGCGGGCGAACCCGTAGTGGTTGACGGGGAGATCACGAGTTTTGACGATGCGGCTCTACAAGCGGAGCTTCGGCAAATCCGCAAAAAATTTATGCCGTCAAATTAGGAAATCAGACCATGTCGAAAATCGCAAACCGAAGTTGGGCTGTTGCGGCGTGTGCAGCGGGAGCGCTACTGGTCATGAAATGGCGATGGCGTCGGCCGAAACGACTCTCGAAAAGATCAAGCGCACCGGCGTGATGACGTCGGCCAATACGTTCTCCTACCCGCCCTTCGGGTTCATCGAAAACGGTAAGCAGGTCGGATTTCGACGTCGATCTCGCCACAGAAATTGCCAAGCGGATGGGACGTGAAGCTCGTGTATGAGCAAATCGATTTTCGCGGCATCATAGCTGCGCTGACGTCCAAGCGAGTGGATCTGCTGATCACCGGCATGGTCTACACGCCCGATCGTGCGGCGCAGATCGCCTATTCGGAACCGTACTTTAATGGCGGCGTCGCTGCCGCTTATCGGCCCGACAAACCGATCAAGCAACCCGACGATGTCATCGGCAAGACGGTTGGAGTGGAATTGGGCAGCGCGGGCGACAAATTCATCCGGGACAACTACGGAACTCGTGTCACGATCAAGACCTACGACACGGTATTTCTGGCGCTCAAGGACCTGGAAAATGGGCGCATAGATGCATTCGTCGGTTCGGTCGCACCGATGCGCTACATCATGCGCAATACACCCGCGCTCAAGAGCTCGGCGACCTGGGAAAATCGGATTCAGGCTGCCAATACTCGATTGGACGACAAAGACCTCCTGGATGAGGTCAACAAGCACATACTTGCGATGAAGAAAGACGGCACTTACGAGAAGTTGGTTGTCAAATGGTTCGGTTCGTCAGTGGATAATTGAAACGCTTGAACGCGACGTACTTCGATCGCTAACCAGTGTTTAATTGGAAGCTCCGCTGTGCATTTGGCCACGCGTTGAATCAGTTTTGGGACGGCCGGGAACGACGGGGTAAGCCTCGTCTCTGCGGGATTGCATGGACTTTAACTGGAATATCTTTCTTGATTCGTGGCCCGCCCTGTTAAGGGGGTGCATTGTCACCGCTCGAACTGTCCATAATGTCGATCGTGGCCGGAACGATCATAGGCACTTTCGGCGGGAGTCGCCCGATTTCTCCAAATTCGAAGATCGTGTCGGGCTGATGTTGATTTACGTCACAATCTTTCGCGCCGTGCCGATGCTGGTCACCTGCTTTTTCTCTATTACGGCATGCCTGCGGCCGGGATTCAACTAAATGCGTTCACTGTTGCGATCATTGCCTTGTCGTTGACGAATGGCGCATACATAACGGAGATCGTTCGAGGTGGCATCGAGTCGATCGATCCTGGGCAGATGCGGGCGGCCTCTTCGCTCGGGATGCCATACGGGCTGGCCATGCGACGCATCATCCTGCCGCAGGCGCTTCGCCGCGTGCTTGCCCCGATCACGAATGAATCGATCACGTTGTTGAAGAGTACCTCGCTGGTATCCACCATCGCGCTGGCTGACTTCTTCGCGCCGGTCTGGAGGTCATGACCTGGAAGGCAAATACTTTCAGTCCCTTTGCCGGCGTGGCTCTCTGCTATCTGGCGCTGACATTGCCGTTGCTGGCGCTCAACAACTATCTCGAGCGGCGCTATCGGGTAACATGAAGTTCGCTCATCCGGCGACGCCGGGCGCAGGTGCCTCTGGCTGAAGGAGCAGATGTCAATTGACGCCGCACGACGAAATTTCATGGCGACGGCCGCCGGTGCCGCAACGGCGTGGCCGGACAGCTCCGCGTTTCCCGTACCCACGCCATGCGTCCGCTACGCACGACGTACTCGGACATTGTCGCTCCCATGGACATGCTCCGCACCCGACCCTACATCTGGTGCGATCATGACAGGTGCGAGCGAAATGGCGGAAGAGCGCATGGAGCGGCGGCTAAGCGCCATTCTCGCCGCCGACATCGCCGGCTATAGCGCGCTGATGGGCGCGGACGAGGCGCGCACCGTGCGCGACCTCAAGGGGCATCAGGCCGTCGTGCTCCCGATGGTCGGTGAGTTCGCGGGGCGCGTCATCGACACTGCCGGCGATGGCATTCTCGCCGAGTTCCCCAGCGTGGTGAACGCGGTCAACTGCGCTGTCGCCATCCAATCCAAGATGGCGGAGCGCAATGGCGCAATTGAGCCGGAGCGCCGCATGCAGTTCCGCGTCGGGATCAATATCGGCGACGTCGTCTACGACGAAACCCGCATCTATGGCGACGGCATCAATGTGGCTGCCCGGCTCGAGGGGATCGCAGAGGCTGGCGGCATCTGTATCTCGAGCAAAGTTTACGAAGAGATCAGCGGACGGATCGATCTTGTCTGCCAGGACATCGGCGAGCAGCAGCTCAAGAACATCGCGCGGCCGGTGCGTGCCTACCGGGTGCGCCTGGATGGCGTCGCGCCGACAGCGGCCCCGGCGCCTGCGCTGCCCGAGAAACCATCCATCGCAGTCTTGCCGTTCCAGAACATGAGCGGCGATCCCGAGCAGGAGTATTTCGCTGACGGCATGACCGAAGATTTGATCACCGACCTTTCGAAGGTCTCGGGCCTGTTCGTGATCGCGCGCAACTCCTCCTTCGTCTACAAGGGCCGGTCGGCCAAGGTGCAGGAGATCGGCCGCGACCTGGGCGTGCGCTTTGTGCTCGAGGGCAGCATCCGCAAGGCCGGCAATCGCCTGCGCATCACGGCGCAGCTCATCGATGCCGGCAGCGGCGGGCATCTGTGGGCCGAGCGGTTCGATCGCGATCTCACGGATATCTTCTCGACGCAGGACGAGGTGGTGGAGAAGATCGTCGGCGCGCTGGCGGTCACGTTGACGCGAGGCGAGGAGCAGCGGCTGCGCCGGCGCGGTACCGGCAGCGTGGATGCGTACGAATCCTGGCTGCGCGCACGCGAGCTGCTCACGCGCGCCACTCGGGAGTCGGTGATGCAAGCCCGGGCGATGTACCGCCGGGCGATCGAGATCGATCTGAATTTTGCGGCGCCGCATGCGGGGTTGGCGCTTGCCGCGATTATTGACTACGTCAGCGACTGGGCGCTCGATCCGGCGCAGGCGCTGGACGAAGCGGAGAGATGGGCGCGCCGTGCGGTCGAATTGAACGATCAGGAGCCGGTGAGCCACATGGCGCTCGGCAACGTGCTGCTGTGGCGGCGCGATCACGAGGGCGCGCTCGGGGAGTTTCGCCGCATGATCGCGCTTGATCCCAACTTTGCTCAGGGCCATGCCGCGACGGGCATGGCGCTGATGTATGCCGGCCGGGCAGCCGAGGCGCTGGCGCCGATCGCCATGGCGATGCGCCTGGACCCACACTATTCGTCCATGGTGCTGCACTTTCTGGCGCAGGCCAATTTCAGCCTGGGAAATTACGACACCGCCGCCCAGCAGCTCGTCGGCCGCATCGCGCGCAATCCTGGCACCGACGCCAGCCGCATGCTGCTCGCATCCTGCTACGGCCATCTCGGACGCGTGGAAGACGCGCGGGCGGTATGGGCGGAGCTTCTGAAAGTGAATCCGGGCTTCTCGCTCACGCAACGCGCGGGCGTGCTGCCGTACAAGGACGCCGGTGATTTTCAGCACATCGCCGAAGGTCTGGCGAAGGCCGGGTTGCCGTAGTCGCGCGCATTGCAATCGACAAAGGTCATTCGGACGCACGGACCGCTTCCTGAGGTGCTGTACTGCGGATGAGACAAGCACAGATGAGCGGGCCGTCCTCCATGCCAATGGTTATTTACGGTTTTGGCAGCACTGGGCTGCCGAGCGGGCATGTCTGCATTCACGAAGAGTCTTGGAGGGTAAGCGGACTGCGTCCTGGCATCTTCAGCACCGCCGCCCATGGCCCGACTCGGACATAAGCGGCCTTGATCAGTGGTCGGCGGGTTGCAAAATCGCTTTCATACCCGCTTACTGTCCCCTGCCTATTCGATATCCTGCAATCCAGCTCTGGCTCGTAGAAATCGAGTGCAATTTCGGTGAATTGCGACGACGCGAGGTTATCGTTCTTCTCGTCGGCCGATGCGGCTATCCGATAAGATGATCCGAACCAACGGAAAACGGGTAAGCAATGATATGCCCCTTGAGGTGAAAATCCGCCCATTTTCCGGCGCGGCATCCAGGGCAGTCTCGATCACTGTCTTGGCGCTCGTCGCAGGCGCGCTCTTCGCCTTTCCGGCGGCGACGCAGCCCGGCGAGCCGATCAAGATCGGCTACAGCATGGCGCTGACGGGCGGGCTCGCCGCCAACGGCAAGTCCGCGCTGCTGGCCCAGAAGATTTGGGAAGAGGATACCAATGCCAAAGGCGGGCTGCTCGGCCGTCCGGTGAAGCTCATCCATTATGATGATCAGACCAATCCGGCGGCGGTACCCGGCATCTATACCAAGCTGCTCGACGTCGACAAGGTCGACCTGATCATCGGCGGATACGGCACCAACCTGCTGGCGCCGGCAATGCCGATCGCCATGCAGCGAAAGAAGGTATTCATCGGTCTGTTCGGGACCGCGGTGAACAGCGCATTCAATTATCCGAACTACTTCAGCATGATTCCGACCGGGCCCGACCCGAAGCCATCCTTCACCAAAGGCTTCTTCGACGTCGCGGTGCGGCAGAACCCGAAGCCGAGACGGTGGCGATCGTTGCGGCCGACGCGGAGTTCGGCCTGTATGCCTCTGAAGGCGCGCGCGAAAATGTCAAGGCGACCGGCCTCACCGTCGTCTATGACCGCAGATATCCATCGGCAACCACCGACCTCGTGCCGGTGGTGCGGGCGATTGCGGAGACGAATCCGGACCTCGTCATCGTCTGCTCCTATCCGCCCAACTCGGTCGGCATGGTGCGGGCGGTCAACGAGATCGGCTTCAAGCCGAAAATGATCGGCGGCGCCATGGTCGGCCTGCAGAGCACGGCGATCAAAGCTCGGCTCGGTCCGCTGCTCAATGGCTGGACCAATTACGACTTCTGGCTGCCGGTTCCGAAGATGCAGTTCGCAGGCGTGGACGAGCTTGATGAAGAAGTACCAAGCGCGCGCGTCAGTCGAAGGCGTGGATGCGCTCGGCTATTACATGGTGCCGTGGGCCTATGCCCAGCTGCAGGTCCTCCAGCAGGCAGTCGTAGCGACCGAGAGCCTCGACGACGCCAAGCTCGGCGACTACATCCGCGCCAACACCTTCAAGACCGTGGTCGGCGACGTGAGGTTCGGTGCCAACGGCGAATTGGCGCAGTCGCGCATCCTGCAGGTCCAATTCCAGAACATCAAGAGCAATGACCTCGCCCAGTTCAAGGACATCTCGACCCAGGTCGTGGTGGCGCCTGCCGAATACGAGTCGGGCAAGTTGATCTACCCGTACGAGAAGGCGAAGTAAGCCTTGCTCCAAGTCCCTGAAAATCAGGCCTCACAGACCGACCCGAACTAAACATGCGATCGAGCGGTCTCATTCGATGATCTCGTCGGCGCTGGCTGACAGCCCGGGCGGCACGTCGAGGCCGAGCGCCTTCGCAGTCTTCAGATTGATCACGAACTCGAACTTGGTCGGCTGCACGATCGGCAGGTCGGCAGGCTTCTCGCCCTTGAGAATCCGGACGGCGTAGATGCCGACCTGACGATAGGCATCGGCGAGGCTCGTGCCATAGCTCGCCAGGCCGCCGGCCATGGCAAAATCACGTCCCTCATAAATCGCCGGAATGGCATGGCGCGCCGCCAGCGCAACGATTTGATCGAGCCGGCTGCTAAAGAACGGGTCGGAGCCAACCAGCAGCGCTCCGGCGCGTGATTCAGTCATGGTCGCGAACGCCATGTCGATGTCGCGTTCGGTACTCGCGCTCAGGATGTTCAATTGTTGCCCGGCGGTCGCGAGCGGCATCCTGAACGCCCGTCAACTGAGTTTGGAAATTCGCGTTGGTTGGGTTGAGCAACACCGCGATCAACGCGGCAGCCGGAACCAGCTCGCGCAGGAGCCCCAGTCGCTTTCCCTCCAGCACCTGCTGAAAGATGTACACTCCGGTTGCATTGCGGCCCGGCCGATTGAGGCTCATGACCAGGCCGGATGTGACCGGATCGACGCCAGCTTGCGAAGACAATTGGAATCGTTGTGGTTGCCGCGTAGGCGGCGAGTGCCGCGGCGCCACCTCCGGTCGTGACGATCACGGCCACGCGCCGGCCGACAATATCCCCGGCCAGCGTCACAAGTCGATCGGTCTGACCATCCGCGGAGCGGAAATAAATCGCCACGTTCCTGCCTTCGACGTAACCGGCGTCTTTCAAGGGCCTGGCGGAATGCCGTCATCAGGTGAAGGTCAAAGGACTGGCCATCGAGAAATCCGATCACCGGCACTGCGGGCTGCTGCGCGCGCAGGGCGCGCGGCCATAGCCGCCGCGCCGCCGAGGAGCGTGATGAACTCGCGCCGCCTTAAATGATTGAACCGCATGTGTCTCCCCGCTTCGAGGATCGCAGCGCATCCTACTCGAAAGGGCATATTGCGGTCAGGGGGTCTGTGACCTACTTCGTGGTGCACCGGGAGACCCACGGAAATGGACGGACGCGGGTGACGTCAGAGGTTGAGATCAAGGGCCTGGTCAAAAGCTTCGGCGCCCACACCGTGCTCCGCGGCATAGACCTCGATGTGGCATCGGGCGAGGTCGTCGTGGTCGTCGGTCCGTCCGGGTCGGGCAAGAGCACGCTGCTCAACTGCATCAATTTCCTCGAGCCATTCCAGGAAGGGAGCGTCCGGGTCGGGGGGCAGTGGATGGGCTACAAGATAGACGCCGAGACGGGGCTGCGCGCCCGCCAGCCCGAGACCGAGCTCAACGCGCTTCGTGCCCGGATCGGAATGGTGTTTCAGCACTTCAATTTGTTTCCACACATGACCGCGCTTGGCAATGTCATCGAGGCACCGGTGCAGGTACGCGCGGAGGAACGCAAAGCCGCGATCTTGCGCGCTCGTCAGCTGCTCGCCCGCGTCGGGCTCGCCGCCAAGGAGAATGCCTATCCCTCGGAGCTGTCGGGCGGGCAACAACAGCGTGTCGCCATCGCCAGGGCCCTTGCGATGGGTCCGCAGGTCATGCTGTTTGACGAGGTCACCTCTGCGCTCGACCCCGAGCTGGTCGGCGAGGTGCTCGCAGTCATGCGCGATCTGGCGAAGGACGGAATGACCATGCTGGTGGTGACGCACGAGATGAACTTTGCGCGCGATGTGGCCGACCGCGTCGTCTTCATGGATGAAGGCCTGATCGTCGAGCAGGGCGACCCGGAGCGGTTCTTCACCCAACCCCGGACCGAGCGCGCCCGCGAGTTCTTGCGCCGTCTTCTCGATAAGTGAGCAGCGGATGCTGCTGCCCGACGGCTTTCGTCCGGTAGAACCCATAAAGGCTGCGGGGGAAATCAGATGCAGACCAAAGGATTGGCCGGAGCCGAGGCTTTCTTGCGATTGCTGTCGGGCATGGGCGTCGACAGCATCTTCGCGTCGCCGGGATCGGAATGGGCGCCGGTGTGGGAATTTCTGGCAAATCCCGATCTGAAAAACAAGCCGAGGTACTTGTCGTCCCGCCATGAGGAAATCGCGGTTGCCATGGCAAGCGGATACGCCAAATCGACAGGAAGGCTTCCGGCCGTCATGCTCCACACCACAGTGGGTGCACTGCACGCATCGATGGCGCTGCGGGGTGCACTGCACGAGAATGTTCCGATGGTTGTCTTTGCCGGAGAATCAATCGGGTTCGGAGAGGAGCCTGGCCCGGATCCGGGAGGCCACTGGCTTGGGCAGCTCGCGGACATCGGAGGCCCCGTCCGACTTGTTGAGCACTGTGTGAAATGGAGCCTTGCGGTCAACGCGAAATCTGTCTTTCCGGCCGCGATTGCCCGCGCCTGTCAGCTTGCGATGACGGCGCCCAAAGGTCCGGTGCTCGTCTCCCTGCCCATGGAGTTTCTCTTTGCAGCCATGACGGTGGATGCGCCGGCAAGCTCGGCTATTCCATCTGCGCCGACCGCTGATCCGGGCGGCCTCGACAAGCTCCTTGCAATGCTCGTCGAGGCGCAGCACCCTCTCGTGGTGACCGAAGAATGCGGACGCAGCGTTGCGGCCGTGGAGCGGCTGGTTGAAGTTTTCAGAGCTTCTGTGCGTTCCGGTGGTGGAAACGCGCGCCGCAGGCTACCTGAACTTTCCACGCGACCATTTTCTTCATGCCGGCTTCGATCCTGCGGCCATTCTTCAAGAGGCGGATTTCGTGCTGCTGTTGGGGGCGGTGGCACCATGGCATCCACCTTCGGCCGGACCGAAGGCGGGCGCCCGGGTCGCGATCCTGAGCGAAAACCCGCTGCGTGCGGAGCTTCCCTATTGGGGCTATCAGGCCGATCTCTGCCTTACGGGCGAAGTCGAGAGCGCTCTGGCACGAATGGCCGAGGAACTGAGAAAACGAGTACAGCCGGCGCATCCGTCGCGAGCCGTTGCTTCGAAGCGTTGGGCGGCGCGCCAGCAGGAGAGAAAGCGCGACGCACGAGAAGAGGCGCTCGGCTGCAAGAACTGCAAGCCGATGGATGAGCGCTGGATCTTGCACGAGCTGAACCAGATTCTTCCGCCCAATGCCGTCATTGTCGAGGAAACGATCACGCACCGGCATGCCGTCAACCGTCACCTCGATCGTCTCAAGCCGGGTCATTTCTTCTCCGGCGCCATCGGCGGTCTTGGAACCGGTCTGGGAACAGCGCTTGGAGTCAAATCTGCGACCCCGCAGCGACCGGTGATCGTCCTCATCGGTGACGGTGCGTTCAACTACAACCCGGTAGTTGCAGCGTTGGGATTTTGCCAGGAGCACAGCTTGCCGGTCATGATCGTCATTCTCAACAATCATGGGTATCTTTCACAAAAACAGGGAGTTCCGCTGCACTACCCCGAGGGTTGGGGGGTAAGGACAAGTACCTTTGTCGGTACTTCAATCACCCCCTGCCCGGACTACGCGGCCATGGCGCGCGTCTTTGGCGGTCATGGCGAGAAAGTGGAGGACCCGGGCGAGGTGCGTGCGTCCCTGGAACGGGGGCTGACGGCGCTTGCATCCGGCAGCGCTGCGATCATCGATATGCGGCTGCAACCGGTGAATTGAGCCTCAATCGGCCTCTTTCGACGTGACGCCCTCGGGTCTTCCCACGACCGTGATCAGGAGAGCATTGTCGAGCAAGCGTTTCGCCACGCGCTTGGCATCGGCGAGCGTCACGGCATCGATCAGACCGGCGCGGCGCTCGATATAGTCGATGCCGAGATTGTCGAGCTGCATCTGCACAAGCTGGCTGGCGATCCTGTTCGAGCTATCGAGGCCGAGGGCGAACGAGCCCTTGAGATAGGTCTTCGCTTTGATGAACTCGTCCTCGGTCGGCCCCTCTTCGGCCAAGCGCCGGATTTCATGCTCGATGATCTCGATGGTCTTGCCGGTCGCATCCGCGCGCGTGGCCGTGCTGCCGATCATGAGAGCGGTATGATTGAGCCAAACCAGGCTGTCGGAGATGCCATAGGCAAGCCCGCGCTTCTCACGCACCTCGCGATACAGCCGTGAGGAGAACGAGCCACCGCCCAGCACGTGGTTGACGATGTAGGCGGCCATGAAATCGGGATCACTGCGGCGAATGCCTGGTCCGCCGAAATTCACCACGGCCTGCGGGACGTCGAGCTGGATCACCATCCGGCGGCCTAGTCCCTGTACCACCGCCGGAACGGCGGGAGTGAGCTCGGCCCTGGCCGCCAGCTTGCCGAACGTGCGGTCGAGCAGCTCGCCCGCAGCCTGCGGATCGATGTCGCCGACCATCGCGACCTTCAGGCCATCACGCGCCAGCACGCGCCGGGTGTACGACCTCAAATCGTCGACCGTGATGCGCGGCAACAATTCGAGAGTGCCGTCGACCGGCCGCCCGTAGGGATGTCCAGGAAAGGCGGTTGCCCACCAATTCCGGCTTGCAATGTCATTCGGGCTGACGGTCTCGCGCCGCAGGCGGGACAAGATTTGCGTCCGCATGCGCTCGACCGCCTCGGCATCGAAGCGCGGCTCGGTCAGCGCGAGGCGGAGATAGTCGAACGCTTCCTCCCGGTTTTCCTTGAGCGAGCGCAAGGTGCCGCGCAATTGATCGCGCCCGGCACGAAAGCTGATCTCGATGGCGCGGCGCTCGAGCCGGCCATGGAAGGCCATGGCATCGTATGGGCCGGCGCCTTCATCGAGCAGGCTCGCCACTAGGTTGGCCACGCCGGGCTTGTCCGCGGGATCCTGGTCCGCGCTGCCGAGAATGGCGAATTCAAGCGCGATCATGGGAGCCGAGCTGCGCACCAGCCAGGCTTCGATCCCACCGGGGCTGATCACCCGCTCGATCGTCACCGCGCGCGCGGCGGGAGCCGCCCCGAAGAGCAGGGCGCCGGCAAGCAGCGCCGCGATCGTGCCGACAAGGCAGCGGCGGCGAATGGAAAGCACCCCGCTCACGAGCGTTTCTCCTCGGAACGAGCGTCCTTGACGAGATAACCGGTGACCGAGCGGCGCTTTTCGAGCCACCGGCGGGCAGCGTCCCGCACCTGGTCGGCGGCAACCGCGCGAATACGATCGGGCCAGGTGCGGACGTCCTCGATGGTTGCGCCGGTCGCGAGCGCAGCCCCGTACCATTGCGCCAACACGCGCTGATTGTCGTGGGCATAGATCGCGTCGGCGACCATGCGGCTCTTGGAGCGTTCGAGCTCCTCGCTGGTGACCCCCTTGTCCATGATCTCGGCGAGGACGGCGTCGAGTGCCTCTTCCAGTTGCTGGAGGCTGATGCCCGTCTTCGGCGTTGCATAGACGCTCAGTCGGGTCGCGTCGATGGCGGTGCCGTCATAACTCGCGCCGGCGCTGATCGCGATGCCCTTTGTGAATACCAGCGTGTGGTAGAGACGGCTGTTCGAGCCGCGGCCCAAGATATGGGCAAGCACTTCGAGCGCCTCGCTTTCGCCGCCTCGCGCACTGGTGCTCGAGGGCACAAGGTAATAGCGGCTCACGCTGGGTTGGGTGACGCGCGGATCGGCGAGCGTCACGGTGCGCGCGGCCTCTTGCGCCGGCTCCTGCGGCCGCATGCGCGGCGGAACCTCGGCGACGCGCGGGACCTTGCCGTATGTTTCCTCCGCAAGAACGCGGATCGCATCAGGCGTCACGTCGCCCGCGATGACCAGAATGGCGTTGTTGGGCGTGTAGAAGCGCCGGTAGAACGCGAGCGCCTCCACACGGTTGAGCTGCTCGATTTCGTGCCGCCAGCCGATGACCGGCCGACCATACGGGTGATTGAGATAAAGCGCGGCTTCCATCTGCTCGCCCAAGCGTGCGCCCGGGTTGTTGGCGACACGCGTATTCTGCTCTTCCAGGACGACGTTGAGCTCGGGCCGCACGACATCGTCGGTGAGCACCAGTCCCGTCATTCGGTCGGCTTCGAATTCCATCATGCCCTTGAGCTGGTCGCGCGGCACGCGCTGGAAATAGCCGGTGTAGTCGGATGAGGTGAAGGCGTTCTCCTGACCACCGATGGTCGCAACCACCTGGGAGAAACGTCCGGCGGGATTCTTGGCTGTGCCCTTGAACATCAGATGTTCGAGGAAATGGGCAAGCCCGGATTTTCCCGGCGTCTCGTCGGCCGAGCCGACCTTGTACCAGAGCATATGCGTTGCCACCGGCGCGCGGTGATCCGGAATGACGACGACTTCCAGGCCGTTCGCCAGGGTGAAATGGGAGATCTCGGCGCCGCCCGCAGCATGGCCAGCGCCGGCGACCGCCGCCGCGAGGACAGCGGCCGTATCGCGAAATAGTCTGCTGAACACGAATTTTCTCTCGTGGAGTCGCCCCCCACGACTTGCGGCTCAGCCCGATAGCGCGAAAACGACGGCCTATCAACCGGACCCGACGCGGCTCATGCGCGCATCCGGTTCATCTTGCGGGCTCCATGCGCGATTCGACGGTAGAGGCCTTTGGCGTTTCCCTCGGAAAGTCAATTCCGTAGGGCTGGCTGGGCGAGGGCGTCTGATAGCCGGGAGGGGGCGCGGTCATGCTCGTTCGCGGCGGCTCGCCGGTGAACGGTGCGCTCTCCGGCCGCGTCGGTCCGATGGAGGAGAAGACCGAATCAAACCAGTTCTTGCTGCCGCCGAGCGCTGATGGACTCAAGGGTCGCCCGGCTTCCTCGGCGGTCGGACCGGCCGCTCCGCTGCCGGCCGCAGCCGGGCCGGGCTGCCCTCTACCCTTGTTGAGCTCGTCCGGCCGCAGCGGCCGGCCATCCTCCACGGAACTGTCAGACGATCGCCGGAGCTTTGCCTTCTCGGCCGCGGTCGCCTCCCTGCGGCGGGCGACATCGGGATCCTTGGGCCAAGCCGGGTTGCTCGCGGACGCACCCTCGTTCTGGGGCGGTGGCAGGTTGCGACTCGGAGGCACCACCAGCGGTGCGCGCTCGCGATATTCGATGCCCTCCTCGCTCCTCTTGAAGCCCATCTCCTTCATGAATCGCCGGAACAGCTTGGTATCGATCGCCTCGTCGTCATCACTGGCGTCCTGGGCAAATACGCTGCCCGCGCCAGCAGTCATTGCAAGCGCCACGGCCAATATGCCGGCAAAGGCAGCCGCGCGCTGCCTGTTCGGGTACCGGTTGCGCATAGCTATCCCCCTCATGCAGCGGCACAATGTGCCGCATCCCCGGGTGCAATTTGACCAGGGATCAGGGCGCTTTTACGGCGTCGCCGGCGCCCCAGAGCGTCTCATACAGGAGCCCTGCCACCCCGACGACAATGGCCGCATCTGCGAGGTTGAAGACGTACCATTTGAAATTGAAGCTCTCGGTCGTGAGGTGGAACAAGACGAAGTCGGCAACTGCCCCATAGGCCAGCCGGTCGAGGGCATTGCCGACTGCTCCCCCGATGATGAGCCCGAGAGCGACCGCCGTGAGCCGCGTGGATGCCCGGGCGAGCCAGATCCACAACAGCACGGCGGCGATCGCCTTGAGCGCCAGGAGCGCCCACTGGCCCAACGGTCCCTCCTGCGGGAACAAGCCGTAGCTGATTCCCCGGTTCCAGGTGAGCACGAGGTCGAGGAAGGGGGTGAGCGCCACCGTGCCGCGCGCGCCGAGATCGGTGACGAATATGAGCCAAAGCTTGCTCGCCTGATCGATCGCTGCCGCCGCCACCGCCACGACCAGACCGAGAACCGTGAAAGGCCCCCATAGCAGGGCTCGATATGAGGCTGCATTCATTCTGCGGCCTTTCGCATCATTTCCCATTCGCGCAGGGCCTGCGCGTCGCGCGGAGAGACATCCGGATAGGCCGGGTCGGAGCCGACGCTTGCAAGGATCTTCCAGGAGCGTGCACACTTCTTTCCTTGCGCGAGCCGCACCTCGACGGCGACGCCCGCCACGTCGTCGAGGCGGAACGCATCCGGCGGACCTTCGCCTTCGACCAAGGTCGCGGCCGACGTGATCGCGACCTCCGCGAGATCGATATCGACCAGGGCGGCGAACAGGCCGCCATCGCGGATGGAGACGAGCGGGGCGGCCTCGAGCGAGGAGCCAATGCGCTTGTGCGCCCGTTCAACCTCGAGCGCTCCCGTGACGACACGGCGCACGAGCCTCACCTTGCGCCATTTTTCCGCGAGCGCATCGTCGCGCCACGAAGCGGGCACGTCGGGAAACAACTCCAGATGCACCGAGTCCGACGGCGAGGGCGCCTGCTGCCCGGATGCCGGCGGCCCGGGCTGTTGCTGCATGGATCCTTGCTGCACGGTTGCGTGCGCCGAGGGATAGCGCGCGAGCCATGCCTCCTCGGCGCTGAAGGGAAGCATCGGAGCGAGCCACGTCACCGTGCATCGAAACAGATGGTCGAGCACGCTCAAGCAGGCCCTGCGCGTGGTCGAGGAGATCGGATCGCAGTAGAGCGCGTCCTTGCGGATATCGAAATAGAAAGCCGAGAGATCGCTGGTCATGAAGCTGTTGAGCGCGGCGAAGATGCGCTTGTAGTCGAAATCGGCATAGGCTTGACGCACTTGGCGGTCGAGCTCGGTCAGCCGATGCAGCATGAGCCGCTCGAGCTCCGGCATCTTGACGACTGCGATCCGGTCCTCGGCATGCAAGTGCGCGAGCGAGCCCAGCATCCAGCGCATCGTGTTGCGCAGCTTGCGGTAGGTCTCGATTGTGGTCTTGAGAATTTCCGGACCGATACGAAGATCATCGGCGTAATCCGACGCGCATACCCACATGCGCAGGATGTCGGCGCCGGATTGTTTGATCACGTCCTGCGGAGCCGTCACATTGCCCAGCGACTTCGACATCTTGTGGCCGTCCTGGTCGAGGACGAAGCCGTGCGTGAGCACCACGTCGAAAGGCGCGTGTCCGCGCGTGCCGCAGGATTCAAGCAGCGAGGATTGAAACCAGCCGCGGTGCTGATCGGACCCTTCGAGATACATCACCGTATCGGGTCCGCCGTCCTGCTTGCGCTCGGCCGCGAGGTCCTTGCGCGTTTCGAGCGTGAAGGCGTGGCTCGAGCCTCGAAATCGAACCAGACATCGAGGATGTCGTCGATCTTGCGCCATTCGCCGGGATCGTGATCGGGCATCAGAAAGCGCGCCGCGGCGCCCTCGGCGTACCAGGCATCGGCGCCCTCCCGCTCGAATGCCTGCGCGATGCGTTCATTGACGCCCGGGTCGCCGAGAATGTCGACGCCGCCATCGGGCCTGTCGCGCACGAATAGCGTAATCGGTACGCCCCAAGCGCGCTGACGCGAGATCACCCAGTCCGGGCGGCTCTCGATCATGCCGGTGATGCGGTTCTCGCCCGCCGCAGGGACCCAGCGCGTGCGCCTGATCGCTGCCAGCGCGCGCCGTCGCAAGGTATCGTCGGGCAAGGCGTTGCCGCGCGCATCCGCGATAGGCTTATCCATCGCGATGAACCATTGCGGGGTGTTGCGAAAGATCACCGGCTTCTTCGAGCGCCAGGAGTGCGGATATTGATGCTTGAGCCGGCCTTTCGCGATCAGCATGCCGGCCCCGGTCAGGGCCTTGATGACGGCCTCGTTCGCGTCGCCTCTTTCCCCGTTGTCCAGGAGCACGCGCCTGCCGGCAAAGCCCGGCGCCTGCTCGGTGAAGCGTCCATCGGCATCAACCGTGTAGGAAATCGTCGTGTTGATGCCGCGCGCGTCGAGCTTTGCCGCGTTGGCCGTCCAGACGTCGAAATCGTCATGGCCGTGGCCGGGGGCGGTATGGACGAAGCCGGTGCCGACGTCGTCGGTGACATGGTCGCCGGCAAGCAGAGGGACCTCGAACTCGTAGTTGCCGCCGAAACCCGCTAGCGGGTGCCGACAAGACAATGCTGCGAGCGCCTCGGCCGTAACGCTGGCGAGCCGCTTGAACGCCGTGACCCGCGCTTGCCGGAAGATATCTACGGCAAGCTTTTCGGCCAGCACCAACAGATCGCCGGGAACAGCCCAGTTCCCGGCCGGCGCATCGACGATCTCATAGAGCCCATATTCAATTCTGGGCGAGAAGCTGATCGCGCGGTTGCCCGGGATCGTCCACGGGGTGGTCGTCCAGATGAGGATCGATGCCGCGGCGAGCTTGCGATTTGCAGCTGATGCGTCGGCGGCCGAACCGCGCACCGGAAATTTCACCCAGATCTGGTCCGAGACATGGTCCTCGTATTCGACCTCCGCTTCCGCGAGAGCCGTCTTTTCCACCACCGACCACATCACCGGCTTCGATCCGCGGTAGAGCGTGCCGTTCTTCGCGAATTTCATGAGCTCGCGCGCGATCTGGGCCTCGGCGGCGAAGTCCATGGTCGCATATGGGTGGCGCCAATCGCCTTCCACGCCGAGGCGCTTGAACTCCTCGCGCTGGACATCGATCCAGTGCGCGGCGAAGACACGGCATTCGCGCCGGAACTCCACGACCGGCACGTCATCCTTGTTTTTTCCTTTGGCGCGGTATTCCTCCTCGATCTTCCATTCGATCGGAAGGCCGTGGCAATCCCAGCCCGGGACGTAGTTGGAATCGTATCCCAGCATCTGCTGCGAGCGCGTCACCACGTCCTTCAAGATCTTGTTGAGCGCGTGTCCGATATGAATGTTGCCGTTGGCGTAAGGAGGGCCGTCATGAAGGATGAACTGGGGCCGGCCGCGCGCGGCTGCGCGCAGCCTTTCGTAGAACCGAGCCGCTGCCAGCGGGCGAGGATGTCGGGCTCCTTTTGCGGCAGCCCGGCACGCATCGGAAAGTCGGTCTTGGGCAGAAATAAAGTCTTGCTGTAGTCGCGGACGGCGTCGGTCATGGCGGATGAGCTTGATTGAGTTTGAATGCGGTTTCTACGGCGAACCGGCTTCCATTTCGACGAAAAAACTATTGGAATTCGCCGGCAAGAAGGGCGGCAACGCAATCCCGGCCCCGCCAACTCCTGGTCAAGCCGAGGCCGGGCCGCAAATTGGCCGATCAGCCGGCCTTGCAACTGAAGCGAAAAGGCACCCGCGCATCATAGGCGTTTCCTAGCAGATCGTCTTGCGGCCGAAAAGGTCCGCGCGACTGAAGCGACCATTTGTGCGCACACGACATAGCCGCTTCCCTCGAACTGGGGACTTACTGAGTACCGATGCGGTCGCGGCTCTTTCGTGCCCAACGGCGGTGGCGATTAATGCGCTTATCGGGAAGCGGGCGCTTTTCGTTTCTGCCGGAACGATCCGGGTTTTCGTATGTTATCTACTCGTCATAGGTACGCAGGGCTCCTGTCAGTGGGTTGCGTGGGGCAAACCTGCGGTGGAGGCTAAGAGCATGGCAACACCTTTCCTGGCGAAGCCATGCTTTCCTGTTTTTGGCGATCATCCTCGCCATCCGTTTCCTTGACCCATGTTCTCCTATCTTTCCGGGATCATCGACTTTGTCGGAGCGCATCCGCAGTACGCAATTATCGCGATCTTCGTGTTGGCCTGGTCAGAGGCCATCCCTGTGCTTGGCACCGTGGTGCCGGGGTCCACGCTAATCATAGGGATCAGTGCTCTTTCCACAGGCGCGGACGTGAGTGCAGTACATCTGGTTCTTGCAGCAACTGCGGGAGCCATTGCGGGTGACGGCTCATCGTTTTGGCTGGGACAGCGATACCACCGCGAGATACTCCTGAGCTGGCCGTTAAACCGCTACCCGCAGTTCATTGCTCGCAGTGAAGCATTCATAGGTAGATATGGAACCGCGAGCGTCTTTCTGGCCCGCTTCACAGCGGTCGTGCGCGCCTTCGTCCCCTTAGTCGCAGGCATTCTAAGAATGTCGCCAAGCCGGTTCTATGCAGCCAATGTTTTGTCTGCGCTGGTCTGGGCGCCCATACATGTGTTTCCAGGCGTGCTCGCGGCTATAGTGCTTAGCATCGTGGGCGCCGGCCGAGAGCAACTTACCCTGATAGTAGTCGGAGGTGTCGTTCTGCTATCAGTAGGTTGTGGATTCATGCATGGATGGATCTCCAAGAGACCGCCAGGAGAATTGTTGGCTTTCTTGAGATTGAGGGGCAGATGGCCGCGTGCAAAGCCGAGACGTTCCAGCCCGTGACGTTCGGATTAGCCGGAACCTGCCGAACAACAGCGCGTTGAGTTGCGGGTCGCGGCCGGCGCAGGCGCAAACGCAGGGGGAGGGACCAATCCGCAGCCCATCGCATTGAGATGCGCCTTCTTGCAGCATTTCTCCCCATTGCCGCCATAGGGCCCGATGCCAAATACAACGGACAAGGAAGCCCCGGAATCGATCGACGATATCTGGACGTCTGCGGCCCAGATGGCGACGGTCGGCATTTTCATCATATTGCTTGGACTGTGCCTCTACCTTTGTCGGCCGGTTCTGCTTCCCGTGGCGGCAGCGATGGTGATCGGCACCACGCTCGCGCCCGTCGTCAAGGCGGCTGCGCGTTACCGGGTGTCACCCTGGCTCACGTCGGGCATTCTCGCGGCGACGCTCGTCGCGGCTGCCGCGACGACCGCAACATTTCTCGCCCAACCGGTTGCGGACTGGATCGCCAAGGCGCCGGAGATCGGCGCTGTCATCAAGCAGAAGCTTTACGTTCTGGATCGGCCGCTCGCCGCCATGCGCGAACTGCAAGAGGTCCTGCTGCCGCCGAGCGGGAACGCCATCGCGGTCGAACCGCTGCAATGGAGCTTGGTCACGCCGATACTCGCCGTCATCACGCCGGCAGTGCTCGAGTTGGTGCTGTTTTTCGTGACGTTGATCTTTTTCCTCGCGGCGCAAATCGATTTCCGCCGATACATGGTCTCATTCTTCACCAGCAGGGATGCAAAGCTGCGCTTCATTCGTATCACAAACGACATCGAGCAAATCTGGCGTCTTATCTGGTCACCGTCACGGCCATCAATTTCTGCCTCGGCGTGGCGGTGGCCATCGGTGCCTGGCTGTTCGGATTTCCAGCCCCATCGTGATCGGCATCCTGGCCATGGTGCTCAATTACATTCCCTATATCGGGGCGGCCTGCATGACGGTCATCCTGTTTGGAGTGGGCCTCGTGAGCTTCCCCTCATTGGCCTTCGCATTCGCTCCGCCGGCTGCCTTCGTAGCGCTCGCCACAATCGAGGGCCAGTTCATCACTCCGGCCGTCCTGGGTCATCGGTTGACGCTCAATCCGCTTGCGGTGCTCCTGGCGCTCGCGTTCTGGTCCTGGATATGGGGGCCGATGGGCACATTTCTTGCCGTTCCGCTCACGATCATGGGATTGGTCACGCTGCATCACCTTTTCCCGCCCGACGAGAGCAAGCTGCCCGGTTGATGTGGAATGATCCTTGCCAAGCGCTGGAACTTTTTCTCTTGCGTCTGGTTACGGCCACAGCGAATGTGAATAGTCCAGAGCGGAGCAATTGAATGTCCAGCACACACGGCACGACAAGAGACACGGTGCGCGACACCGTGAAAGATGCCAAGGATGCAGTGCGGGAGAGCGGCAAAGCCGTGTCCGCTGCAGGCGAGGACATCCAGGCCGATCTCAACTCCCTGCGCGGCGATATCAGGCGGTTGACCGATCAGATCTCCGACATCCTTGCCTCCAAGGGCAGTGCTGCCTGGAATCGCGCGCGCTCGAACATCGAGGGGGTGGTGTCGGAAGCCACCAGCAAAGGCCAGGAAGCCGTGGATGCAGTCCGTGAAGTGGGCGACAATATGGTCGACGCGATCGACGAATCCCTCAAGAAACGGCCCTATACGACCCTTGCACTGGCCGTCGGCATCGGATTCCTGTTCGGCGCTACATGGCGGCGATGAGGTCTGGCCTTCGAGGACAGGTCCCTCGCAACGACCTAGCCCTTTCAAGATTTGGCGGCGACAAGGCCCGGCCCCCCGATCATTGCAACCATCGCTTGAGCGCCGCAGGCTTGACCAGACAAGAGCGTCGATGAGCTGAACCAATGGGCGGCTGGCTTCGTCAAATTGCCCTCAACGCTCAGGTCCGCGCGGGCTTGAGCGCAGATATCGCGATCTGGGGGGCGGTGGCGGCGATTGCCTTGCCGGTGGCGCTCATCTTCCTCCTGATCGCCGCCTTCGTATGGCTCGCCGATCGCTACGACACTGTGACAGCCGGCCTGGTGCTGGGCGCAGCCTTTCTGATTGTGGCGCTGATGGCGATCTTGGCGTTCGTGATGGCTCGCCGCCGCAATATCGAGCGCGCCCGTTCGGAGCTCGAAATGCGCAGAAGCGCAAGCACGGGCTTGCTCGATCCCAAGCTGATGGCGATGGGATACCAAATCGGCCAAGCCATGGGCTGGCGCAAGCTGGCCGCGCTTGCCGCCGTCGCGCTCGTTGCGGCCGGGCTTGCCAGGGAGTGGCTTGGCCACGGGCAGAGGGCGGCAGAAGACGACGACGCCGATGCTGAAAGCTAGGCCGGCAGCGCTGCCTTGATCCGTTCGCGCGTCAGAGGCAGATCGCGCAGCCGCCGACCGGTGGCGTTGGCGATCGCGTTCGCAAGCGCAGCCGCGGCCGGTCCCTGCGCGGCCTCTCCACTGCCCAGAAACGGCTGCCCGGGCCGGTCGAGAATAAGCACTTCCACGCTGTCAGGAACGGCGTTGAAGCGCAGGATCGGATAGGTCGACCAGTCGATGCTGGTGATGCGGGTGTCGTCGAAGGTCACCCGTTCGTAAAGCGTCCAGCTGATGGACTGAATGATGCCGCCTTCGATCTGGTTGATCAGTCCGTCAGGATTGACGATTTGACCGCTGTCGACGGCAGCGACAGCGCGATTGACGCGTGCGCGACCGGTATCGCGCGTCACCTCCACTTCCATGGCGACGGCACAATAGGCAGCGAGATTCTTGTAGCGAGCAAAGCCGAAGCCCCGGCCGCGCCCGGACGGCAAGCGTTGGGAGCGCGACCACCCGAAGCGCTCCGCCGCGGCGTTGACGACGGCGCGGGCCCGTTCGTCGGCGAGATGCTTGAGGCGAAACTCGACCGGGTCGCTGCCGCTTGCTTGCGCGAGCTCGTCCATGAAGCTCTCGATGGAGAAGACGTTCATGTAGGCGCCGAGTGCGCGCAGGGCGGAGACGCGCAGCGGCATGGTCGGGAGAAAATGATGGACAACCCGCGTGCTCGCCAACTCGTAGAGCGGAATGGCGTTACGGTCCCCCCCGCCTTGCGGCTGTGGAATTGGCCTGGGCGCAGGCTCCTGGAATGGCACCGCCAAGGTTTGACCAGCTATGAGCGCACCCGCTCCGCCAGGACGCGTGGAATGCGTATTGCTCCAGACCGCATAATCCCAGTCGACGATCCCGCCATTGCCGTCGAGGGCGGCGGTCACCCTGGTCACCATCGCCGGACCATAGGGCTCCCAGCCATGTTCCTGCTCGCGCGTCCACTGCAGGCGAACCGGCCGGCCCGGCACCGCCCGTGCAATGAGGGCGGCGTCAGCGGCGGCGTCGTCGGCGCCGTTGTGCCCATAGCAACCCGAGCCCTCGACGTGAATGCAGCGCACCTGCGGGACCGGGATGCGCAGCAGCTCCGCAATCGCCTGCCGGTCGGGGTAGACGCCTTGGGTATGCGACCAGACGGTCACTGCGCCATCCTCGAACTTTGCGACCGCGCAGGACGGACCGATCGAGGCATGCGCCTGATACGGGCGCGTGTAGGTGGCCTCCAGCGTCTTCTGCGCGGCTGCGGCTGATGCGCGAGCATCGCGGATCGTCGTGTCCTGTGCGGACAGCTTCACCAGCGTCGATGCAATCTCGTCTTGCTTCGGCAGACCGGGTTTCTCGTCCCAGCGAGCCGTGGCCGCCAGCGCTCGCATGGCCTTGACCGCCTGGAACTCGCGCTCGCTCACCACCGCGAGGAAATTGCCGTCGCGGACGATCTTGATGAGGCCCGGCATTCTTTCCACTGCCGCGCTGTCCACCGCACGAAGCTGCGCACGATAGCTCGGCGGCCGCACCACGCGTGCATGCACCATTCCAGGGAGCCGCAGATCCTGGACGTAGGCGGCACCGCCGGTCACCTTGGCGGGAATATCGATGCGCTCGACCGGCTTGCCCATGACCTTGAACGATCGGGGCTCCTTGAGCGCGGAGACGGGTTGCGCCTGCACATGCAGCATCTCGGTTGCCACGAGCTCTCCATAGGCGAGGCGGCGGCCGTCGTTGGCGACCACGGCGCGCGCATCGGTGGTGAGCGCCTCCGCCGGTAGTGCCAATCGCTTTGCCGCTTCCGCAAGCAGAAGCATGCGTGCCTGCGCCGCCGCATGTCGGATTGCAGTGCCGCTCTCCTGCATGGATTGGCTGCCGGACGTGTAGCCCTCGTTTGCCGTGCGTGCGGTGTCCGCGGTGACCAGCACAAGCGATGCGAGCGGCACATCGAGCTCCTCCGCCGCGACTTGCAGGACGGCAGTCTTGATCCCCTGCCCAAGCTCGGCCTTTCCGGTGAACACCGTGATGGTGCCGTCGGCATCGATGCGAATCCAGGAATCGAGGAAGGGGCTGCTCCTGAGGCTGCCGGGAAGCTGCGGCCCTGGAGCCGGCTCTCGGCCGGCGTTCTGGGATTGCTGCGACTGTTGCCCGAGCAGGCGCGACGGCGAACAGAAGCTGACGACAAGCGCCCCCGTGCCGGCAAGGACATGCCGGCGGGATAGGATGACAACATGATCCTCTTTCATCGCGCGGCTCCCTTGCCGGGAGGCTTGACATCAGCGGCCTGCATCAGGCTTGCAGCGCGACGCACCGCGCGCAGAATTCGCATATGCGTCCCGCAACGACACAGATTGGGAGCCAGCTCGGCGCGAATGTCGGCATCCGAGACCACGGGGTTGTTCTGCAGCAAAGCCTGCGCCCGCATCATCATTCCCGGGATGCAATATCCGCATTGCGCCGCCTGCTCCTCCATGAAGGCGCGCTGGATGGGACCGGGATTCTCGCGGGTGCCGAGCCCTTCGACTGTCGTCACCTGCTTTCCTTCGATGAGCAGGATGGGCGTGACGCAGGAAAGAACTGCCTTGCCATCCACCATGACCGTGCATGCACCGCACTGACCGAGGCCGCATCCAAACTTGGCGCCGTTCAAGGCGAGGTCGTCCCGCAGAACGTACAGAAGCGGCGTGTCCGCCTCGGCGGCGACGTCGTAGCGGCGACCGTTCACATTAAGCTTCATCATGGCTTCTCCCGCTGGGTGGTGTCCGCCGGACCGGATCCGGTCGCGCGGCTGGAGTGAGAGACGACGGCGCGCACTCCGGTTCTCGCGTCGCGAACATCCTTGGCGATGTCCGTCCATGGCGGCTTGTCGCTGAAGCGGGAGCGCAGATAACCGATGAGATCGACCAGTTGCTGGTCGCTGAGCACGTCTGAGAAGCCCGGCATGATGGGACTGCTCTCCGCCTCGGCTGCAGGGAGCCCCGCGAGCACCACGTTGATCACGTTGTACGCCTTCGGCCCCTGCATCGCCGTGCTGAGCGCAAGGTCGATGCCTCCGAACGGAAGCGGCCGCCCGCTCTCATGGCAGGGTGCGCAAGCGGATGCGTAGATCATTCCCCCGAACGGCTCGCTTGCCTGCGTTGCATTGGTCGTGCTGTCGCCTGAGACGGGCTTGCTGCCGGGGCCGTCATTGCGCGCCCTGGCGATGAGTGCATCCCCTTGCCGCCGGCGTTCCGGCGCCGGCTCCCCGAGCACGCTCGCCACATAGGTGGCGATCGCCCGCACGTCAGTCTCGCGCACGGAGGCGAGATTGTCGACCACGGGGGCCATGGGCCCGCGCGCCACGCCATGCTCGGCTTGCCAGCCCATGCGCAGAAAGTGGTAGAGAGCCTCTGCGTTCCATGGCACCGGCGCGGGAGATTGCGGGTTCAGCGCATAGGCGGTCCAGCCTTCGGCCTCGCCGCCGGCATAGCGATTGTTCCTGCTTTCGGCGCCGAGTGCATTGCGCGGCGTGTGACAGGCGCCGCAATGGGCAAGCCCCTCCACGAGATAGGCGCCGCGATTCCACGCTTCGCTCTGCGAGCCGACCGGCTGGTACGGACCCCGGCGCAGGTAGAGAAGCTTCCAGCCTGCAAGCAGGATCCGCAGGTTAAAAGGGAAGCGCAGATCGTTGACGGGAGCAGCCGCGCGCACCGGCTCGCGCGACATCAGGTAGGCGTAAATTGCCTTGTTGTCGTCGTCGGTCACCAGCGTGAAATGATCGTACGGAAACGCGGGGTAGAGGTGGCGGCCGGCACGATCCACGCCTTCGCGCATGCTGCGCTGGAAGGCCGCTTCCGACCAGCGTCCGATGCCGGTCTCCGGATCGGGAGTGATGTTGGTCGAATAGATGGTGCCAAACGGCGTTGGCACGGCGAGGCCGCCGGCGAAGCTCTTGCCTCCCGGCGCCGTGTGGCAAATATTGCAATTGCCGAGCGCCGCAAGCTCTGCCCCGCGCCGCAGCAGTGCGGGATCGAAGCTGCCGGCATCCGGCGGGGCGATGGGCTCGATCGGGGCCCGCCACGCCGCCAGAAAGAACACAGCGATCACGACGGCGCAGCCGGCGGCCACCACGACTGCGATTGTGCGTGCCATCATCTGAGTTACTAAATGCCGGCGAAGCTCGGGATGCGCCGCTCGGCCATGGCCTTGATGCCTTCCTTGAAGTCCTCGGTCTTGCGCAGGCGGGTCTGCTCCGCCAGCTCGTGCTCGGTTGCTCTCTGGACGCGCTCGGCGAGACCCGCGCGCATGGTCGCTCGGGTTGCGACCACGCCGAGCGGCGCGTTCTCGGCGATCTCGGCGGCGAGCTTCTGCGCGCTCGGGCGAACCTGATCCTGCGCGACCAGCATGTCTGCAAGTCCCATCCGATAGGCCTCTTCGCCGCTGATGCGCCGGCTGGTATAGAGCATCAGCGCCGCGTTGGTTTTCCCGATCACCTCCGGCAGCGTGGCGGTGAGCCCGAAGCCCGGGTGAAAGCCGAGGCGCGTGAAATTCGCGCAAAAGCGTGCCTGCGGACAGGTCACGCGCAAGTCCGCCACCAGCGCAAGCCCGAGACCGCCGCCGACCGCCGCCCCGTGAACCGCGGCGATGATCGGCTTGCACGTTCGGAACAGGCGCACTGCCTCAATGTAGAGGTGCGCGACCGGCTGGCCCTGCTCGCTCGGGCGTTGTCCCGCGTGGTCGAGGGTGCTTGCGTCGCCGAAATCCGCGCCGGCGCAGAACGCCTTGCCCTGCGACGCGAGGACGACGGCGCGGCAGCCTGCGTCCTGGTCGAGCGCTTCGAGCGCGCCGGCGATCTCGCGGATCAAGGCGATATCGAAGAAATTGTTGGGTGGCCGCCGGATCTCGATCAGGCTGACGAAACCCGATGTCTCCACCCCGATATCCTTGAACGGACCCATGTGCGCGTCCTTTCGTTCTGGTTGCTCACCCTCGCATGTAACGCTCGCGCGCGGCGCGGTAATCCGCCAGCAGCCGCATCGCGCGGGCGCAATGATGCACGTGGGTGAAGAGCGGATAACCGGCGACACCCAGGAGGTCGATGCACGCTTGCGCCGGCTGGGTGTAGCTCCAGATCAAAATCGGCTTCGCGCTCTCGCGCTTGAGCTTCGCAAGCGCCTCGCGATCGCGCTCGAGCAAGCGCGGATATCGCCCGGTGACGACCACGATGACCGCATCAAGGGCAGGAGAAGCGGCGAGAAGCCCGGCGAACCGCGCATATCCTATTTCGTGCACGGCTTGCGCCGTGACGTCGACCGGATTTTGCGAGGTGCCGTAGGAGGGAAGATGCCGGTCGATCAACGCTCGCGTCTCTGCGTCGAGCTCGGGCACCTGCAGCCCCGCCGCGATGCAGGCATCCGCGAGCAGGGCGCCGGCGCCGCCCGAGGACGTGCAGATGCCGACGCGCTTGCCGGCCGGCAGGCGTGCGCCGAAGGCCAAAAATCCTGCCGCGATGTCGATCATCTCAATGAGATCGCGTCCCTCCATCACGGCGTAGCGCGCAAACATCGCGCGGTAGTCGGCATGGGAGCCCGCAAGTGCCCCCGTGTGCGAGGACACCGCGCGGCTGCCGGCATCCGACTGTCCAAGCTTGCAGACGATCAGCGGCTTGCCGGCGCGCAGCGCCTTATCGGCGACACGATCGAACGACGCACGTTTCTTCACGTCCTCGAGCAGCAGCAGAAAGGCGTCGGTCTTGCCTTCGTCCAACATGTAGTCGACGAAATCGAAAATCTCGAGACAGGCTTCATTGCCGGTTGTAACAATGTAGCGGAAGGACAGGTTCTTCGGCCGCCCATGATCGAAGAACGCAAAGCCCATCCCGCCGCTTTGCGAAATGACCGCAAGTTGACCATGCAGCTCGCTGTCCGGCGGGATCAGCGGGGTTGTGCCCGTGTCCATGACCGGGCTGAAGGTGGGGCAAAGGGCGGCTGCGGTATTGGCAAATCCTTCTCCATTCGGACCGCTCACGGCCATGTCGTAGCGTTCGGCAATGGCGCGGACTTGCTCTTGCAGCGCCGAACCGGATCCGCCGGTCTCTTCGGCGAAGCCCGAGCTCAAGATGGTCGCGGCGGGAATGCCGGCAGCGCCGCAGCGTTCGAGCTCCTGCGGGACGAATTTCGCGGGGATGATCAGAACCGCAAGATCCGCTGGCGCCGGCAACTCGTCGACGGAACGGAAGGCTTCGAGACCCTGCACCATCATCTCGCTGCGACTCACCGGATAGATCGCTCCGGCGAACGCATGGCATTTCATGATCTCGATAATGCGCCCGCGCAGCACGCTCGTGTCGGATGACGCGCCGATGACGGCGACCGAGCGGGGCCACAGCAGCTTGCCGATATCGGGCACGAATGGCTCCGCAATCGCCGGGGTCTGCCGCCGGCCGTTCAGCGCAGACCAAGGCCGCGGGCAATGATGCCACGCAGGATCTCGGTGGTGCCGCCTTGAATGGTGAGCTTGGGAGCGATCATGGTGGCATAGGCGATCTGTGCCTCCAGGGTGGTGCGATTGGACATTTCGGGTTCCAGAAATGCGGCAAGCTCGCGCACTCGCCCAGGCAGCTTCTGCTCCCACGCCGTGCCAAGATCCTTGACCAGAGAGCCCTCGACCACCGGCTCTTGACCGCTTTGCAGCATGCCGTTGACGGACACCGACATGCGCCGCAGCGTGTGCAGCTGGGCGACCAGGCGGCCCAGTCCTTCGGCGCAGCGCAGATCGGGCTTTCGCCCCAGCGCGCCCACCAGCTCGTTGAGGACGTAAAAAGTCTCCAGGAACCGCTCCGGTCCGCTTCGCTCGTAGGCAAGCTCGCTTGTCGCCTGCTTCCAGGCTCCGTCGATCTCGCCGAGCACGTGATCGTCCGGAACGAACGCGTCCTCGAACACGACCTCGTTGAAGTCGTGCTCGCCGGTCATCTGGTAGATGGGATTGACGCGTATGCCCGGCGTCGCCATCTCGACGAGGAACTGGGTGAGCCCATGGCGGCGGTTCTCCTTGGTCGCCGGCGAGGTGCGGAACAGGCCGAGCATGTAGTGGGCGACATGGGCGTTGCTGGTCCACACCTTTGTGCCGTTGATCAGCCAGCCGCCGTCCGTCTTCTTCGCCCGCGTCTTGGCGGCGAAAAGGTCCGACCCTGATCCGGGCTCGCTCATGCCGATGACGAAGCACACTTCCCCTTTGCAGATGCGCGGCAGGATGTCGATCTTGATGTGCTCGGGCGCGTATTTAAGAAGGATCGGTCCGCTCTGGCGGTCGGCGACGAAATGCAGGCGCACCGGCGCGTTCGCCACCCGAAACTCCTCGGTGACCACGTAGCGCTCGAGGAAGCTTCGCTCCTGTCCGCCGTATTTTTTCGGCCAGGTCATGCCGATCCAGCCGCGCGCGCCGATGCGACGGCTCAATTGCGGACTGTGCAAGTCGCCGTTTCTGGGCTGGCTCGGGTCGAAGGTCCCCGCCGCGATCTCGTGCGCAATGAATGCGCGTACTTCCTGCCGCAGCGTCTCGCACTGGGGCGGCAGGCGGATCTGCTCGAAATGAAGGCTTGCAGCCATGGGTTTCTCAGATTCCGCGGAAGCCAAGAGGCGATGCCTGAACGTAGGCGATGCGTCGGAATTGCTTCAGCTCCCGGATGATATAATCTCGCTCCTCGATAACATGATCAGGCCGGTGCCCTAAGTTGGGGGAGGATACCATGAAATTGTTCCTACGCGGCCTCTGCTTCGCATTGACGCTGGGCTCTGCCGTGCTTCACGGCCCCGCCGTTGGACAGCAGTTGACCAAGGTCAAAATCGCGCGCTTGGCGTTTCCGTCCATGAGCTCATTGATGATCGATGTCGTCAAGGAACGGGGTATCGACAAGAAGCACGGAATTGATCTCGAGACCATGTCGAACAGCGCGGTCTCCGTCTTTTACGCCTCGATTGCGAGCGGAGAGGCTGAAGTGATCCCGGGCGGACCCCACGTGTTCCAGAAGATGATGCTGGAAGGCGTTCCCATCAGCATCGCCGCGACCTGGGCGCCTCTCAGCATCCTGTCCGTCATCACGGGTGGCGATCCAGCAATCAATTCGCTCACCGATCTCAAGGGCAAAACGATTGCCGCCGACATGGGGTCCTCCGAATATCAAATCACAGCTATCTACGGCCGCAAGCTCGGCTTGGTATTAGGAAAGGACGTGACCGTCGTCCAGGCAGCGCCACCCGTCGCGCGGGCGCAACTCCAGGCGCAACGCGTGGACGGCGCAATGCTTTGGGAGCCGACGACGACGCTCGCGTTGCGTGACAACCCGGCTTTCCGGGTCATCATGTCGGGAGATACGGCATGGAAGGCGATCGCGAACGCGCGGGGATGGGATCTCGTCCTGGCAATGCGAGAAGATTTCCTCAAGCGCAATGCTGACTTGGTGCCGCGCCTTATCCAGATTTTCCAGGACACTCAGCAGCATATGCGCACCAATCTCGATGATGCCGATGAAATCGTATCTAAGTCGGTAAAGTTGCCGCGCGGCGTATTCAAGGAGGCCGTCCAATCCGGACGGCTCGCTTTTGATGTGTTGCCGGCATGGGGAGCGGAGCGCGCCGTCATCTGGGACATGTTCAAAGTCGCGGTGGACGCAGGATATCTGCCGAAGCTCCCGGGCGAAAACGCGATCTACAAGCCATAGCGCAACCTCAGGAATGCTGGGTGTTGCGTGGCCGCGCCGGGTATGGAGGCAGTGACTTTATGCCCGAGCTACAACCGATTGACTCGTTTGTTTTGCTGGGGGCTGCAAGCCCGCTGTTGCGCTATCCGTTCGATTTCAGAAGACCCGGATCGTCTCAACAGGACCCAGCATGAAATCTTCTACGCTTGGAAAATTAGGATGGTTGGACCGTGAGCGACAAAGTCATTATGAGCGAGGCGGTAGAAGCGCTCGAAGCGCGCAAACCCCTCAGATTTCCGCGCGAGATGGTCATCGTCCTCGTTCTGATGGCGGTGCTCTGGGAGATCGTTTCGTGGCTGGTCCCACCATTCGTGGTTCCGGGCTGGGGGCGAATCTCAGCAGTCTCGCCGAATTGCGCCTGGACTTCGTGCTCATCACGCTTGCCCGCGTGGCTGCGGCCCTGTTTATCTCTTTCGCGCTCGGCCTTGCACTCGCCGTGGCCATGTACCTCTCGACGGCGGTCGAGAATTATCTCAGGCCGGCGGTGCGGCTGCTCATGGCCGTGCCGGTGGTGTGCTGGATTCTTTTTTCGGTCCTGTGGTTCAAGTGGGTGGAGTTCCGCATCGCGTTCGTGCTCGTCGTCGTGTGCGCCCCCGTGTTTCTCGTCGATCTTCTGGATGGCATGAAAGGAGTGTCGCGGGATTTGCGCGACATGTTGCGCTCGTTCCGGCCGAGCCGCACGCATCTTTTCACCAAGCTCGTGCTGCCTGCTACGGTGCCGACCATCCTTACCAGCTGGAAGATCAATCTCAGTCTCGCAATCCGGGTGGTGACGATCGCCGAGCTTGTGGGGGCGGTATCAGGCATTGGATACGGCCTGGTAATTGCGCAAGAGCTCTTCTCGGTAGCCGAAGTGTTCGCCTGGACGCTCATCCTCGTCATCGTGCTGTTTCTCGCCGAGGCCGTCCTCACCGTCATCGAGGAACGGATGCTGCGGTGGCGAGCGTGATGTCGAATGCCGCTGACATCGAAGTCACCGGCCTGCGCAAGCTGTTCCAGCAGACGGTCACGGGCGACGCGGTAGTGGCGATAGATCGCCTCGACTTCCGTATCCGCAGTGGCGATATGGTAGCAATCGTGGGGCAGACGGGCTGCGGCAAGTCGACCTTCCTTAATCTGCTCATCGGCCTCGACCGGCCGTCGGAGGGCCGTATCACCATCGCGGGCCGCACGCCCTATGATGATTTCGATCATTTCCGCGGCATGCTCGCCACCGTGTTTCAGCAGGATCGTCTCCTGCCATGGCGCAGTGCGCTCGACAACGTGCGTCTGCCGCTCGAGCTGCTGGGCCGACAACGGCACGAACAGACAAAACGCGCGACCGCCTGGCTCGAACGGCTCGGCCTCAAGGGTTTCGAGGGCGCCTATCCGCACGAGCTCTCGGGCGGCATGCGCCAGCGTGTCGCTCTGGCGCGCGCCTTCGTCATCGAGCCCGCGCTCCTCCTCGCAGATGAGGCCTTTGGTCACCTCGACGAAGTGACCTCCGCGGCGCTGCGCAAGTCCTTTGTCGATCTCGCGCGCACTGAGGGCAACACCGCCGTCGTCGTCACGCACCAGCTTGAGGAGGCGATAGAGCTGGGCGGTCGCATCCTGGTTTTCGGCAAGCCCGGGCGCATTCTTGCCGACATCGATCTCGCCACCTATCCCGCCAACATGGCCGTGCGCTTGCGCACCGATATCCAGCACATGCTGCAAACCAATGCTCCCATTTCCGAGATCATCCACCTGAGTGCGAAGGAACAACGATGACGATGGATCCCAAAGCCGTGCTGAACCGCATCGATACCGATGAGCTGGTGAAAGTCACTCTCGATCTCGCCAATATCGACAGCCCAACCGGCTGCGAGGGTCCGGTGGCCGACTACGTTCATGATTGGCTGCGACGGCAGGGCTTCAACGCCCGCAAAGTGGGGCTGTTCCCGGACCGTCCGAACGTCATTGCGACGTTGCCGGGAACGAGCCATGGCCGCAGCCTATGCTTCAACAGCCACATGGATACGACAATTCACAAGGACGAGTGGTGGACGACGCGGCACGCCGCCGATCCCATCTTCCACACCGGCTGGCGCGACGGCGACGTGCTCGTCGGCAATGGCGTGTGCAATTGCAAGGGCCCAATGGCAACGTGGCTGCTGGCCGCGAAGGCCATCAAGGATGCCGGCATCAAGCTCAAGGGCGACCTCATGCTCATGGCGGTCGTCGGCGAGATCGGGCTGGAGCCCGTCGATGAATTCCAGCCGCCGGCCTACGTCGCGAAGGAGGCGGGCACACGCTACGCGATCACGCACGGCGGCGTTGCGGACTACGCACTGGTCTCCGAGGGTACCGATTTCGGAATAGTGGGGGTCGAGGCGGGCAAGGCCTTCTTCAAGATCACCGTGTTCGGCGACGATCTGCCGATCTACACACCGTATATCCAGCGGCCGGTGCCAATCGAAAAGAATGCCAGCGCCATCGTCAGAATGTCGAAAATGATCCAGGCGATCGAGGCATGGGCGGTCGAGTACGAGCAGAGGAACCGATACGAGTGTGCCGGCGGAACCGTTGTGCCGAAAGTCAATATCGGCGCAATCCGCGGCGGCGTACCGTGGAAGATCACCAAGACCGTGCAGCAGTGCGCGATCTATGTCGACGTGCGCATCACGCCGAAGCAGGAGCCTCTCGACGTGCGCCAAGAGTTGCATGGCCTGATGGTCGATGCGGGTCTGCAAGGCGAGGTTGAGCTCTATGTCTTCCGTCCCGCGTTCGAGGCTGACGAGAAGAAAGCCGCGCCACTGAGGAGCGCGATCACGCGCGCCCACCGCGCCGTTGTCGGCGGGGAACCAAGGGCGGCGCCGGTCGGGACTTCCAGCATGTGGCGCGACCTCAACTGCTTCAACGAGATGCGGATCCCCTCGCTGACCTATGGACCTGGCGTCAGCGTCGGCGGCGGGATTTTCCGAATGCCGATCGAGACGCTGATCACGGGCTCAAAGCTCTACGTCACGACCGCACTCGACCTGTGCAGCCAGGAACGGAAGTAGGAGGTCGGCGATGACCGGCGCTGGGGTCCTGCTGGAGATCCTGAACGGACACGGCGTCGACCACATCTTCTGCTCGCCCGGCTCGGAGTGGCCCCCGGTCTGGGAGGAGCTTGCCCGGCGCCGCGCGCGGCAGGAACGCACGCCGATATATTTGAATGTCCGCCATGAGGAGACCGCGGTCGCCATGGCAAGCGGCTACGCCAAGGCAACCGGCCGCCTCCCGGCGGTGCTCATCCATACGACGGTCGGCACGTTGCATGCCGGGATGGCCATGCGGGCGGCCTACCACGAGGAAATCCCGATGATCGTCTGCGCCGGAGAATCGATCGACTTCGGCGAGCTGCCGGGTTTTGATCCTGGCGGGCAATGGATTCGCTATTTGGCAGATCGCGGCGGGCCGGCGCGATTTGCCGAGGGCTGCGTGAAGTGGAGTTTCGGGGTCAACAGCAGGGCGGTGCTTGCCGACGCGGTCCACCGTGCCTGTCAGATCGCGATGACACCGCCGCGCGGTCCTGTGTTCCTATCGATACCGTTCGAATTCGTTCATCACGACGCCGCCGGTGCCATACCTCGATCTTTTCCGCAGCCGTCGGCGCCCGGCTTGGCCACGGATGCACTGGATCGCGCCGCGCAACTGCTCGCGTCCTGCTCGCGTCCCCTTATCATCACGGACATGGCGGGGCGTGACGTCGAGACGGTCCCCAAGCTGGTGGAATTGGCCGAGCTGATTGCAGCTCCGGTTGTGGAATCAATCCGCCAGATGTACTTGAACTTTCCCCGTGATCACTTCTTGCATGGCGGTTTTGATCCCGCTCAATATCTTGCCGATTCCGATTTGGTTTTCCTGGTTGGGGCGGTGGCGCCATGGCATCCGCCTTCCGCAGGTCCGCCGGTGGGGACAACGGTGATTGCGCTGGACGTGAACCCGCTGCGGCCGGACCTGCCATACTGGGGGTATGACGTCGAATTATCACTGGCTGGGGAGATCGCTCCGTCGCTTGCGTACATCGCCCAGCGGGTATGCGCCAGCCGTCTGCGCACGAATCGAGACAGGATCGAGAAGCTAAAGGAGCAGCATCACACAAGGCAAAGAGAATGGAAGGACCGCGCGCTCGCCGGGCGGCAAGCGCAGCCGGTTGATCCGCACTGGTTCTGCCACGTGCTCAATAGCGTTCTGCCGGACAATGCAATTGTCGTTGAAGAAACGATTACACATCGCGTGCCGATCGTCCGTCTGCTCAATCGCGTCACTGCGGGTCATTATTTCGGTGCTGAAAGCGGCGGCCTGGGATTAGGGATGGGAATGGCGCTCGGGCTGAAATGCGCCAACCCGGAGAAGCCGGTGGTGGCGCTCATCGGTGACGGTTCCTTCAATTACAATCCGGTTCTTGCCGGTCTCGGTTTTTCTCAAGAGTACAGCCGTCCGATCGTGACGATCGTCATGAACAATGGCGGCTATCTTTCGATGAAGCGTGGGATTACGAGCCTCTACCCCGACGGGTGGGCCGCAAGTACCGAGACGTTCCTTGGTCATGCGATCTCGCCGAGCCCGCAATACGCCGAGCTTGCTCGAGCCTTCGATGGGTATGGTGAAATGGTGGAAAGTCCGACGCAAGTTGAACCGGCCCTGCGTCGTGCATTCGAAGCGGAGCGGTCGTGTCGATCATGTATAATCGATGTACGTGTGGCGCCTGACACCTGATCCCGCTCGGCGCACGATGACGGGTCCGGGGGGCAATTTGCCGAGTGTACGGCGAACGCAAGGATGCAAGCATGAGCACCACGGAACATTACCTCAAGATGGCCGTCGACCTTGCCCGACAGAATGCCGAGCGTGGCGGCCGGCCGTTTGCCTCCGTTATCGTCAAGGACGGCAAGGTGGTCGCCAGCGCGGTCAACAGCGTCGCGGCAACCGGCGATCCCACCGCCCACGCCGAAACCGAAGCGATCCGCGCCGCCGCGAAGGCACTCAAATCCGAACAGCTCGATGGCTGCGTCATCTACGCGAGTGGTCATCCCTGTCCGATGTGCCTCGCCGCGATGTATGTCAGCGGCATCCAGCGGGGGTTCTATGCCTATTCGATTGACGATGTACCGGACGGACTCTCACGCGGCGGCATGATGTACGAGCAGTTTCGCAAACCGATACACGAACAAAGCATCAGGCTCGAGCACCACCCACTGCCGAACGATGGCGAGTCCGTCTATGCGGTCTGGCGGCGGATCATCGGCGCTAATAAGAGCTAAACGCGCGCGAACCGGAAATTCCGCACCGGGCGACGGGCTTTCAATCTCGAGTGCCTTCGCCGCCGCGAAAAGGAGCGCTCGATCGTTGCCAAGCTCGCCCAGCAAGTGCAGTTGGGCGAGTAGGTCGCATAGCGTTCGGGATGCGTCGGCACCGACCCCGCCGGCAGGGAGATTTCCTTGACGTCAATACGTATCGAGGCCGGTTCCTTTTCATTCGTTGGGCGGTTGGAGGTAACCGCCGCCCCGCAAACCTGCGCCAAATTCCGGACGCTTCTGCCTTATCGCCAGAAGATCATCCACGTGAGGTGGAGCGGAGAGGCATGCTGGATTCCGCTCGGGGAGCTCGACCTGGGCCTGCGCTACGAAAATCATACGAGCTTTCCTGCGCCCGGCGAAATTCTGTTGTATCCAGGGGGCATCAGCGAAACGGAATTTCTGATTCCCTACGGCGCGGTGCGCTTTGCGAGCAAGGTTGGCCAGCTCGCCGGCAATAACTTCCTCACCATCACGCAAGGACAAGATCAACTCAGGGCACTCGGCGAGCGCGTTCTTTGGCACGGCGCGCAGGAGATCGTGTTCAAGGAAGCTTGAGTGATGTGGTAATATTTTCCATTTGGCGCAGCCAGATTTCCAGGGTCGCAACCGCCTGGAACTGCGCCAGCGAGTGGGTTCGCCCCAGCCTGGCTTGTCGTACGGCTTCGATCCAGCGGGCGCCGTCCACGATCCCTCTTTCGGCTACCCTCGGAGCAAGGGTGAGCAGGTCGGTCCATTCCTTACCCTTGCGCAGTCCCTCATAGAAGGGTTGGTCGAACGTCGTCTTCTCATGCCGCAGCCTCACGGCTTCGGGCAGAATGGATTTCAACGCCCGCCGCTGCAAATGCCGATTCGTCCCGGGCTCGAATTTTTGGCTTGACGGAAGCGCGAGCATGAATTCGACCAATGGCCGATGCATAAGTGGGTGCCTGAACTCGAATACAGTCGGGAACTGATTGAGATTTGCGATTCGTCCGCAGATCTTCGACAGCGTGTCGATGAACCAGCAATGGTCGACGCAGCGATAGTCGCCGGGAGAAGTCCGACCGACGCGCTCCTCCAGGGCCATTTTCCGCGCGTAGGCGGCATCGATCCAGGGCGGCGTTGTGGGGCGCCTTCCGGGGCGCCGTCGAGGGCGGCGCATATACCTGATGAGCGGTCCGACCCCGTAATTCGCCAGCCAGAACAACATCGAGCGTTTTTGGCGATCAGCCGATTGCCATTTTGCCAGCTCGCAATACAGGCGCCGCGGCTCGAAGGTGCGGATCAGGTCGGCGAGATAGTAGGGCTCCGTGCCAAGCCCGAAGAGGACAAAATCCCCTCCTTGGCCCGTCAGCACGGTGGCAACCCCCTTTGCTCCGACCATTTTCTCGTAGCGCCGGCGCCAGCCCCAATCGATCATCGGCAATCCAGGTTCAGCACAGAAACGGTCAGGAAGCTCGCCGAACGGAAGGACGTCGTCGCCGTTCACCTTGTTCCAAGGCATTGGATAATGATCGAGGATCAGCTGCATCCACTTTAACTCATCCGCCTTGGCGTATCGGCTGTAGATGAGCGAAACCGCCTCAACGTCCTCGCTGCCCATTCGCGACGCGAAACTGGCGACGGTCGAGGAATCGAGGCCGCCGGACAGCTCGGTCCATACCGGTCCTTGCGTTTTGCGCGCGCCGGCGACAGCCCGAGCCAGGAGCGAGACGAAACATTGCTCGTATTCGCGGTCGTCCGCGAGCAGCAGCGGGGTGTTGCCGAAGCTCCAGCTTTGCCGTTCGACGATCCGATTGGATCCGAAGATGATCGAGCGCCCAAAACCCACACGCCGCATCGAACGATATGGTGTCCGTTCGGAGGAATAGAAGCAGTCGGCGACATAATCGGCGATGTATTCCTCGTCAAGAATCCTCGCGACCGGCCGCAGAGACGAGGTCTTCCAGATGCGAGGCGAAAATCACGCCTCCGGAGACTGGTCTGTAGAACATCGGAACAAGCCCGAACGCGTCGTGCGTAAGCAGCAGCGTCGCGTTGCGATCGTCGAAGACGGCAAGCGAGTATTCGCCAACGACATGAGCCTGTATGGCATCCCCCCAACATCGGTAGGCCGCGGCAAATAGCTCGCCAGTCGAGCCGGTGCGAATATGCATGCCTCGACGATCGGCCTCTCGCGACAGGTCATCGGCGTTCGAGATATAGCCGCGCCAGAGCAACTGGCACTGATGGAACCGTTCGGAACGGGGATTGCATACGAGGCGCGCTTCTTCGAGCCGGCCGACAAATCTCATCACGCCGGCAGTCTCGCGATGACAGTGTATCTCTCCTGGGTCAACGGGTCGTCGTGCACGACTTGACCATGAAGCTGCGTCCAGGCGTGGGCCGAGAACGGAAACTGCTGGATGCCGACGCAGTGCTCCGCCGGCAAGCCGACCGCACCGAGAAATTGAAACAGAGCGAGCGATCGGGGCAGACAATCGGCGGGGGCAGTCCTCAAATGGAAAAATTCCTCGGCGCGAGAAAATGCCCTTACTGCATCGCGCAGAGTTCGATCCTGATCCTGCACCGTGCGGGCGCGCACCCGTTGCGACGCGGCATTGTAGGTCCACGCAAAGCCCCGCAGCGAGAGCAATTGCGTCATCCGGAACAAGCTCCACCATGCTCTGAGCACCAAAAATCGCCTGGCGGGCCCGCGACTTGGCAATCGTTGCGCGGGCTGCCTCGCGGCGCATCGAGCTCCAACCAGCCAGCCGGCCTCGGTGCAGCTCTTTGCAAAGGCATCGAGGTCGAGCTCAAGTCGCGCCGGATCGTCGGGAAATTGGTGCCGCAGGCTTTGGAGGCACTCGTCACGATCGTGCCCGTGTGCAAATTCACGCCACATCAATGATGCCGTCGGATCCAAAGCGAAATAGCACTCGGATTGCAGGTCGAGGATCGCCACGCGATCATCGATCCACACGTGGCGGATGCATGGCGCGACATGCAGCCTTTCGTCGGAACGCGACATCCTCGCTCCCCGTCCTGAGCTAGGCATCGGGTGCTTGCCGTGCCCACGCCCCCGGCGCATCAGGTTTCGACAGCGGCTTCATCTTGAGCAGGTCCATCATCTCCAAATTGACCGGCGGCAAACCTGCGGGCGGTACGTACAGCGTGGATGACGCGGACACGTCCATCTCATGAAGCCTAGACAAGGACACGCGCGCAATCCGCGACCCTTTGTCGGGATCAGGTGACGCTTCGTAGATGACGACCTCATGGTCCGGGCTATAATGTCGTTGCAGATAATCGACCAGGATATGAAGCCGACCGCTATCGCTCGTCGGCGGCCAAATGGCCTCACCAAGGACGCCAATTTGCAGCAACACCAGTGCAGCTGATGGTTCGAAGCGAAATCGATAGATCAGAAACGACGTCGCTTCATAGGTCTGGCAGCCTGACGAGCCGGGGTCAATTCCCAGGTCGGAATGCATTTGATCTACGCAGGAAATCCCCGGCAACATTCGAGCCCGGAAACCCTCGAGCCTTGCGCGCCTGATCGCTTCGTGCCCGGCAAATGCATAGAAGCCGGGATGACCGTAAAATGCCACGCAAAGATCGGGACCGCGCCGAAGCCAGACAAGGATCTCGCTTACGATCGCCTCGTAGATCTCGAATCGAGGCTTGCCGAGCTCATAGAACGAGGCCAGGGACTGCGCCGTTGGGTTTAGTTGCTCGATCCAGGTGGCCGAGAGAGAATCCGCCACGAGATAGAGAACTTTCGAAGCCCGCTCGATGCAGGCGCGCGATTCGAGGCTGGTGTCCAAGCCAGCCCGAATTCCGGTGCCAACAATGGTCAGGAAGGCGGCCGGTCGCATGAGCTATCTACGATTGTGTTACTGTCCGATACCCATGGGAGCGGCGACGCCGGGCAGTGTCAAGCTCGATTCACCGGGGCTATACTTGACGCGACAGCGAGGCCCGACAATAATCCCGCATGTCATCAGGGAGCCGAACATGAAGACCGAGACAAAAGAAAAACAGCAGCATCACTCAGCCGAAAAATACGAGCGCCCGGAAGTCGTGAATATGGGCAAGGTCGTGGACCTGACCCACGGCAATACCGGATCATCTACCGACACCAATGCCCAAACCATTCCCGTGCAAAAGTAGCTGCACTCGAATCGCCCCGCGTCTGTAATGGATGAGCATGGGCGATGCGCCTGACGAATCATCGCGCGCTTTCCGAGCCGCCGTTGAAAGTCATCGGGCCGGGGACCTGGATAGCGCCGCGCAAGCATATCGGGACATTTTATCGGTTTTCCCCGACCATGCCGGCGCACTTCATCTGCTCGGGGTCATCAACGGTCAACTCGGCGATCATTGGGCGGCCTTGGACCTCATCCGACGGGCGCTGAAGCACGATTGCCGTTCGCCTGAGGCCCATCACAATCTCGGTTTTAATCTTGAACGTCTGGGAGATTTCGCGCAGGCGAGCGAGAGCTATCGGCGTGCGCTGGCGATCAAGCCGGACTATCTCGAGGCGCGCAACAATCTCGGAAACGTGCTGGGCGAGCTTGGCCGTTGGAGCGAAGCGATCGAGCAGTACCAGCGGATTCTTTCATTCGAGCCGGACCACGCTCCGGCATACAACAATCTCGGCAATGCACTGCTGAACCAGCGTCGGATCGGCGAGGCCATAGAAGCCTATCGCCGGACGCTGGAGCTTAATCCAGCGCATTCGGCGGCCCACAGCAATCTGTTGTTTGCCCGCAACCACGACCCGGACGCGGACGCCGAGCAGCTGTTCGCCGAGCACGAATCGTGGGCGACGGTTCATGCCCCCCCGATCGAGAGCCTTGCTGCCGACCATGCAAGCACGCGCCAAGCCGATCGACGGCTGCGCATAGGGTATGTTTCGGGAGACTTCTGGCAGCATGCGGCGAGCGCGTTTTTCGAGGCGCTGTTGGAGAACCACGACCGAAGACGGGTAGAGATATTTTGCTACTCGAATCACTACCGGGTCGATGAGGTCACGCGACGCCTGCAGGAAAAATCCGACCACTGGGCGGCAATCATGTCGGAAAGCGACGCCCTGGCTGCCGATCGCATACGGCATGACAAGATCGATATCCTCGTCGACCTCAGCGGCCATACCGCGCGCAACCGCCTCAAGCTGTTTGCGCTCAAGCCCGCGCCGCTGCAGGTCACATGGCTCGGCTACCCCAACACCACAGGTCTGCGCGCGATCGATTATCGTGTAACTGATGGTGTAGCGGACCCCCACGGGCGGGCAGATCGACTGCATACGGAGAGACTGGCCCGACTGAACCGCTGTTTCCTGTGCTACCACCCGCCGGATGATGCTCCCGCTGTCGGACCAATCCCGGCGCGAACGGCTGGCCGCGTCACTTTCGGTTCGTTCAACAACTTGACCAAGCTTACCTCGGGGGTTGTCCGGCTGTGGTCCGGCATTCTTTCGTTAGTGTCAGGATCGCGGCTATTCTTGAAGGCGCGCCAGATGGCGGACGAGCGGATTTGGGAGGAGCTGATCGCGCAGTTTTTTGCGCAGGGCATCATGGCCGATCGGTTGTGGTTGTGTCCGACAATAGTTTCCAGGACAGAGCATCTTGCTGCCTATTCAAGGGTAGACATTGGTCTGGACACGTTTCCCTACAACGGCACGACGACTACGTGCGAAGCCCTGTGGATGGGTGTCCCCGTGGTATCCTTGGAGGGGAGTTGCCATGCGGGCCGAGTGGGATCAAGCCTACTTAAAGCAGCTGGCCTCGATGAGTTGATTGTGCTTGACGAGGAGTCCTACGTGCGCCGTGCTGCTGGCTTGGCGCAGGACCAAAACGGTCTGGCGCGATTTCGTGCCGGAGTGCGCGAGCAGATGCGGCGTTCCGAGCTATGCGACGGACCGGCATTTGCCGCCGCGATGGAGAATGTCTTCCGCGAGATGTGGCTGGCGCCGCGCAACGGCGCAACCCGGCGGTCGGGCATTGCATTCCCCGCCGGTCAGCGGTGCGGCCGAATGCCGGAACGATCGCCATAGTTACGACACGCGAAAACGGGAATTCCACCACCCGCGTGCCCTCTCGCAACCCAACTGCCTCAATAGCAGAAAGTCGTGGGGATTTGCGGGGGGGATCGTTATGCATCGGCGGCAGAGCGTGCGCCGACCGGCTGCACCGTCGCGCAAGCACGGTAAGTCTGTTCAGCACATAATAGAGGTCATCTTCTACGAGGTGGATCGAGCATCTCGTGGCTTCCTGCCTGAAGATTGCGTGGCATGACGACGTACGACGCCTTCATTTCGTACAGCCACGCCAAGGACAGGGCGATTGCGGCCGCGTTGCAGGCGGTCAAGCAAAAGCTCGGCAAGCCGTGGTACCGGCGCCGGGCATTGCGCGTCTTTCGCGACGACACCAGCTTGGCGGCGACCCACCAGCTGTGGTCCTCGATCGAAGTGGCGCTGAGCCAGTCGCGCTACCTCGTGCTGCTGGCTTCACCTGAAGCCGCCGCCTCGCCATGGGTGTGCAAGGAGGTGGGCTATTGGCTCCAGCACAAGAGCATCGACACCCTACTGATCGGGCTCACCAACGGGGAGCTCGCCTGGGACGACGCGGCCGGAGACTTTCACTGGTCTGGCGCCCCGCCGTTGCCGGCGGTGCTCAAGGGAAGGTTTCCGAGCGAGCCCAAATGGGTGGATCTCAAGGCGCACCGCGATCGCGCAAACGCCCGCGATCGTAAGCTCATCGAGCTCGGCGCCGATTTCGCGGCCGCCATCCATGGCGTGCCGAAGGAAGATCTCCTGTCGCAGGAGGTGCGCCAGCAGCGGCGCGCCCTGACCCTCGCGTGGTCGGCGGTCGGCGCCCTGCTGGTGCTGGTCGCAGCTGCTGCCTGGGAGTGGAAGGATGCAGTGGCGCAACGCGATCGCGCCGAAGCGGCGCTGGTCCAGGCCGATCGCAATTTCCTGGCCGCGACCAATGTCGGCTCCGGCGTCGTCGATATCGTGCGTGATCTGATATCCGCGGGGACGATCTCGCCCCGTCTCGCTGAACCGCTGCTCGATGTGACCCGCAAGACCATTCTGCAGCTCGAAGACGAGAAGGAGAGCGACAAGCTGTTGGCGCTCGAATGGCGGCTATTGAATACGCTCAGCTTCGCCTACATTGACGTCCCTGGCCAAGGCGAGAATGCTCTCGACTTGGCCAGGAAAATGCGTGCCGTTGCCCAGAAGCTGTCCGCCGGCAGCCCGGATAACGACAACTACCGTCAGCTCGTCATCAACAGCGAAATCCGGATTGGTGATGCGCTCGAAGCCAGAGGGCTGTTCGACGAGGCGTTGCGGAGCTACCGCACGGGGCGAGCATTCCTGGCGAAGCTGGTCGACAAGGACCGTGCCAGCGGAGATCGCAAGAGGATGCTGGTCTACATCCAGCAGCGGATTGGCGATACGCTGCGCAAGAAGGATGATGGTCGCGAAGCATTACGCGAGTTCAGGGCCAATCTCATCCTCGCAGAAGAGCTCGCCGCAAGCGCAAAGCCCAAGGCCGATTGGATCCGAGCACGCGCACTGGCGCACCAGCGAATGGGCGACATCCTGCGCGAAACGGGTGATCTCGACCGCGCGATCGAGCAATTCCACGCTTATCATGAGGCGGCCGCGACCCTCATCAAGATGGAAGAACCCAATGCGCCGAATTTGACGTGGCGGCTCGATCTGGCAATCAGCAAACAGAGGATCGGCGATATCCTGCTCGAGCGAAAGGAGTATTCGCGCGCGCTTGAGGAATATCGCGTCTATCGCAAAGGCGCCGAGGATGCTGCAAATCGCGACCCGGAACAAGGGGAATGGCAGAGATTTCTCGCCAACAGCCACTTGAAGATCGGCGACGCGCTCCTTGCCCAGGGCACGGTTGCAGAGACTCTGGCGGAATATGCGAGTGCCTTGCGGATCTACGCGCAATTGGCCGCGAAGGATCTGCGTCCGCGCTCGCAGAGAAACCTCGCCATCGCGCACCAACGTCTCGGCGTGGCGCGGCTTGCGACGAATGACTTCTACGGAGCGCTGAAGGAATTCCAGGCCTGCCTGTCGATACCGGTCGACGAGGCGGCGCGCGACGCCCAAATCACGGTCCCCGCTCTGGTCCACAAGGACTGCCGGAGCCGCCTTGCGCAGACACAGGAAGCCGCCGTGCCCACCGGGGCGTTTGCGGTAGCAAGATAGGACGTCAAATCAACCGCGCCAAGCCGGCAGCAAACCGGGTGCACAAGCGCGACGACAAAGATGGGCGGCGGACGCGCCTTATGGAGGCTTTTTGGGGCCGTCCTGCTTGCCGGCAACGGCCGAGGTCACGGGCGCAAGAGTTGCGGTTAGGCCCGCGGCAAGTGCAAGGCCGATCATAACGAGAACAACGAGCTTCTTCATCGCTTCCCCCTCCAAGTCATAGAATATGACAGCAACCTGCTACCACATCACGTCAAACAGAAGCAAGAGCGCATCGCATTGTCAGCGCTGCGAGGCGGCGTCCTGCGGGCCAAATACGGCATTACGTTGGAAAAATCCGTCCGGATGGAAAATGACAGAGAGCTTCTTGCTCGCCATCAATGGGAAATCTTCCGGTCGCGGGACGTGCGTGTCGCCCATCGAGTACCAGACCACGACATCCTTGTCGTAGATGGATGAATTGTCGGCATACGAATAGAGCGTATCGGCATTGTCGGTCCTCGCCTGGTTCGGGTAGGTACCGGCAGCGTAGAGCTGTCCGTCGCGATAAGGCGTCACCCAAAAATGATGGAACGCGAATCCTACCGTCTCCGGTTCGCGCCAGGCCGGAAAGACCGGCGACGCATTGTGCAGCGGCATGAGCGTATAGCCGGCGGGGCGCCGGGTGGCGTTGCGCGTGATCGGATTGTAGATCGTCCACGTCCGTGCGGTATCGTGGTTCAACCGGCGCCTGGCCTCAACGGCCCGGCTCAAGACGGTGTGAGCGACCTCGATGGGCGCTCCACTGGCAGCCGGCTCATTGCGTCGCGCCCGAGAAGGGCGCTGCACGTTGTTTTCCATTACGGCATTGCCGGTGCCGTCGATATCGAAGTCGAGGCGCAAGTTGAACCAATGCTGATGACTGACGCCGACAAGATTGGGAAGCAGGAGGCTGCCGTACTTGTCCGCGCCGCTCGCCGCGTAGGTTCGGCTCTCGCCATCGGAGCCGGGACCTTGTGCGATCGCGGCGCAGGTGTCACAGGTCTTGGAGGCCACAAATTTGGTGACGATGCTGCCCGACAGCTCCGCTTCGAATGCAAAGGAGCCATCCTGCTTGAATACCCAGTTGAGCGCGTAGATGTAGTTGCCGAGGGACACTTGCGAGCCGACGACGAGCTCGCTGGCGCGGGCATGAACGGATCGGCCCGCATGGCTATAGTTGATCAGGTTCCCGCCGTCGCGCTCGTAAAGATAGATGCGGTCGGCAAACAGGTCGCTGAAACGCGGCAGCGCTGGATCGGGCATCACGGCGCCGAGCGTGCTGGCGTTCGACGGCACCTGCCGTCCCGCTTGCAGCGGCATCGAGAGGTATCCGAGCCCGAAGATTCCTTCGTCCAGGATCTGCATCCAGGCCCACAATTCGTTCGGGTCACCATATGCGGTGAGAACCTCGGAAACCGATGCACGGTAAAGGATTGATCGCGTGCGGCCGGAATCATCGAACCCGACCTGATGCAGCACGAGGCCTTCCCGCAGATTGAAGCTGAAGCGGAAGCGCCAGTTCTGCCAGCTCACGACATTGCCGTCGACGGCAAAATTCCGTCCACCGGGTTGGGTCGTGACCAAGGCGTGCGCGGCAGCGGTCGAGTTGTGCATGTCGGAGGCGAAGACATCGTGCGGCACGTGCACGCTTTGCACGCCGGCAACGTCATGGAATCGGATCACCTTCTTCGCGTACAGGTCCACGACCGCCATCACACCATCGATGAACGGGCTCGTGTCGCTCCCCGCATCCTGGTCCGACGCGAACAGCACGCGGAGCAGGCGATTGCTCTCCTGATCAAGAGACGGATCGACGCCTACGGCCATGTACTGCAGGCGGACGGAGTCGGAAACTCTGCCGGGAATGGCGAGGCCGCGCCTAGTCAGTGCCTGCTTGATGCCCGGATCGGCGTCGACGACGTCGCGTGCGATGGCGCTGTCGCGGTCGGTCAACCCGGGCTGCAACGCCCCGAGGTCGTCCAGTGATGCGATCCGGCTCGCCCGCAGATCAACGATGACTCGAAAAGCCCTGCCTTTGTCATAGTCGATGGCGGCGACATAGGCACGGCGCGGGAAATCGGCTCCTGGTCGGAACTCTGTAACGGTCTTCTTCGGTGGCTCGGCGAGTTGAATCCAGGCAAAATTGGTGTTGATCGAGAACCGGTCACTAAGTGCAAGGACGTCCCTGATGGCGATAAGCTCTTCTGCATCAAGCGGGTCGAGTGGATGGGTCGCAGCCGCGCTTGCCGATCGGCAGCATGCGAAGATTGCGATGAAGGTGATCGAGCCGAGGATGCGGCACGCTCTCGCGCTCGCACCAATGCTGTGCCGCCGGCCTCTCTTGACGGAAATGAATTGACGCATACCGATGATGTAGCCCGGCAAGGAGCGCATGTGCAACGTGTCTCATCCGGCCAAGGTGTCGAAATGAGGGAGCGTCCTCCCAAACCGCGGCTCTCGCTCGCTGTCGGGATTGTCGGCCATCGACCGAATCGGCTGCCAGCCGATAGGAGGAAGCTCGACAACATCATGCAGGAGATCGGAAATGTGCTCGATGCAATCGCTCGTGAGACTACGGCCGCAGGCGCGCGATATAGCACATGTTTCTCCGATGAAAGGCCAATTCTTTCGATTGTAGATGCATTGGCGGAAGGTGCGGATCGCATGACCGCGCTGGCCGTCGTTGCACGCAGCCAAGCCGTCCAAATGTCGAAAACGGCGGACGTGCAATTCGTTCTCGACGTGCCATTGCCGTTCGCGGCTACGACCTACACGGAGGATTTCAAGACGCAGAAGTTTAAGGCGGAATTTGCTGACTTGCAGAAGCGAGCACGATCAGTGCTTGCGTTGCCCGGCGAACGCGAATTGCCTGGTGACACGCAAGTTCAAGCGGAGCGGCGAAGGGGCAAATCCTATGAGGCAGTCGGTCTCACCGTGCTCAACCAGTCCGACATTCTGCTCGCGGTGTGGGACGGCGGGCCAGCGACCGGGCGGGGGGGAACGGCGGACATGCTCAACTTTGCGGCGCGTTCCGGCATACCTGTCATCCATATCGATGCCAACGGCGAGGCTGCGGCCCGCATCCGTTGGAGTGGGCTGAGCGCGTTGCCCACCTCGGCCAATGCGTTCGAGGATCTGCCGGTTGCCGATCTCGACGCGGCGTTGCCTGGTCTCGTGGACGAGCTTATCCGTCCTCCGACCGACAAGGCCGGCAGGGCGAACGCAAAGCCCGCCTGGCTGCGGCCGAGAACCGAGCGCGACTGGCTCAAGTGCTACCTGCGAGATCACCTGCCTGGCTTGAACCTGCGTATGGAGTTTCCGCTGCTGATGGCTGTTTTTTGCATCCGGGCCTTGCGCCGGACCGACTGGCGGCCGCTCCGACCTGGCACGCTTTCGGTTGAATATCTGCAACTCGAGAAATCTGCGGTCGACAAGCTTGCGGCCGACTTGAGCAAGCCGCGGCAGCCATCGGTGCTTGCCCTCGCCTTTGGTTGGGCGGATGGTTTCGCGGCGTGGTTCGGGCAAGTCTTTCGCAGCGCATTCGTGACAAACTTCGTACTGGCAGCGTTCGCCGTGCTGGCCGCCGCGCTGTCGCTGGTTTGGAGTGACCCCGCAAAACTCAGTGCAACAGCTCTCGCCGACATTGCGCATCATAAGGCGCCTTTCGTGGCGTTCGAGCTGCTCTGCATCCTGGCGGTGCTGGCGAATACGGCAGCGGGTCGCTGGCGGGGCTGGCACCGCCGCTGGTTCGAGGCGCGGGAGGTCGCCGAGCGCCTGCGGGTCGCCCTTCCGCTTTGGGTCCTCGGCCTGCGACCGGTGACCTTTGCCGGCGAAGAGCCGACCTGGACCGGATGGTACGCGCGCGCGATCGTGAGAGCGCAGGGCAGCCAAAGTAACGCCGTCAACCTTCCGTACTCGGCTACGGCGCGAATTTCAGAGGGGCAGAATCGCGGGTCATGGCCGCCAACCCCCGCGCCGGCCAGCCGGCGCTACCCGAAGACCTCATCGACGTGGCCCAGGTGGTCACCGCGTACTACACCGTCGAGCCCGACCCGGAGGACGTCGACCAGCAGGTGGCCTTCGGCACGTCGGGGCACCGCGGGTCCAGCCTGGACGCGGCGTTCAACGAAGCGCACATCCTGGCCACCACGCAGGCCATCGTCGAGTACCGGGCGGCGCAGGGCACCACCGGTCCGCTGTTCATCGGCCGCGACACCCACGCGCTGTCGGAGCCGGCGTGGGTGTCGGCGCTGGAGGTGCTGGCCGCCAACGACGTTGTGGCGATGATCGACTCGGCCGACCGCTACACGCCGACGCCCGCGGTCAGCCACGCGATCCTGCGTTCAACCGGGGCCGCGACAGCGATCTGGCCGACGGCATCGTCGTCACGCCGTCGCACAATCCGCCCCGCGACGGCGGATTCAAGTACAACCCGCCCAACGGCGGGCCCGCCGACACCGACGCGACGGGCGTGATCGCCAAGCGCGCCAACGAGATCCTGCGCGGCGGGCTCAAGGCCGTGAAGCGGGTTCCGCTGGCGCGGGCGCTGCAGATCGCGCAGCGCCACGACTACATGGACGCCTACGTCGACGACCTGCCGAACGTCGTCGACATCCACGCCATCCGCGCCGGAAGGATCCGCATCGGCGCCGACCCGCTGGGTGGGGCCAGCGTCGACTACTGGGGCGCGATCGCCGAGCGGCACAACCTCGAGCTGACGGTGGTCAACCCGCTGGTCGACGCCACGTGGCGGTTCATGACGCTCGACACCGACGGCAAGATCCGGATGGACTGCAGCTCGCCCAACGCGATGGCGTCGCTGATCGCCAACCGCGACTCGTACCAGATCGCCACCGGCAACGACGCCGACTCCGACCGGCACGGCATCGTCACGCCCGACGGCGGTCTGCTCAACCCCAACCACTACCTCGCGGTGGCGATCGAGTACCTGTACACCAATCGGCCGGAGTGGCCGGCGTCGACGGCCGTCGGCAAGACCGCGGTCAGCTCGTCGATCATCGACCGGGTGGTCGCCGGCCTCGGCCGCAAGCTGCTCGAGGTGCCGGTCGGCTTCAAGTGGTTCGTCGACGGATTGATCAGCGGCACCATCGGTTTCGGTGGCGAGGAGAGCGCGGGAGCGTCGTTCCTGCGCACCGACGGATCGGTGTGGACCACCGACAAGGACGGCATCATCCTGGCGCTGCTGGCGTCGGAGATCCTCGCCGTCACCGGCTCTTCACCGTCGCAGCGCTACGACGCGCTGGCCGAAAAGTACGGTGCGCCAACCTATGCGCGCATCGACGCGCCCGCCGACCGTGAGCAGAAGGCGCGTCTGGCCAAGCTGTCGCCCGAGCAGGTGACGGCCACCGAACTGGCCGGCGAGAAGATCACCGCCAAGCTGACCACCGCGCCGGGCAACGGCGCACCGCTCGGCGGGTTGAAGGTGACGACGGAGAACGCGTGGTTCGCGGCGCGGCCGTCGGGCACCGAGGACGTCTACAAGATCTACGCCGAGTCGTTCAAGGGCCCCGAGCATCTCGCCGAGGTGCAGGAGGCGGCCAAAGAGGTGGTGAATAAGGTCATCGCGTGAGCTCCGAAGCGGAGGGCGACTGTCAGGAACGACTCAGCCGTCAGACCGAAGCCGAAGCTCCCGCGGGAAGTCTGGGTGCTGGTCGCGGCGAACGTGGTCGTCGCGCTGGGCTACGGCGTGGTCGCCCCGGTGCTGCCGCAGTATGCCCGCCACTTCGGCGTCAGCATCAGCGCGGCGACGTTCGTCATCACCGCGTTCGCGATGATGCGTCTGGTCTCCGCGCCGCCGGCCGGTTTGTTGGTTCAGCGGCTGGGGGAGCGGCGGGTCTACATCAGCGGTCTGGTGATCGTCGCGTTGTCCACCGCGGCGTGCGCGTTCGCGGAGACCTACTGGCAGCTGCTGCTGTTCCGGTCGCTCGGCGGGCTCGGTTCGGCGATGTTCACCGTGTCGTCGCTGGGTCTGATGATCCGGATCTCACCGCCGGACGCGCGCGGCCGTGTCGCGGGCCTGTTCTCGTCGGGGTTTCTCGTCGGGTCGGTGGGCGGGCCGGTGCTCGGCAGCTTGACCGTGGGCCTGGGCTTGGCGGCGCCGTTCATCATTTATGGAGCCGCGCTATTGGTCGCCGCGGCAGTGGTTTTCGTGAGCCTGCGGCATTCCGCGGTGGCGGCACCGGAGGTGAGTACCGAGCCCGCCGTCACGGTGCGAACGGTGCTTCGTCACCGGGCGTACCGGGCCGCGCTGTTCTCCAACTTCGCGACGGGGTGGGCGGCGTTCGGGTTGCGCTTCGCGCTCGTGCCGCTGTTCGTCGTCGAGGGTCTGGGTTACGGCGCCGGCTTCGCGGGCATGGCGCTGGCGACGTTCGCGATCGGGAACATCTCCGTTGTCATCCCCAGCGGTTATCTTTCGGACCGGATCGGGCGGCGCAAACTGCTCATCGTCGGATTGACGGTATCGGCGGCCGCGACGGTTCTGGTCGGCTACACGTCGTCGCTGCCGGTGTTCCTGGCCGCGGCGTACGTGACCGGCGCGGCGACGGGGATCTTCATCTCCCCACAGCAGGCGGCGGTGGCCGACATCGTCGGGAACAAAGCGCGCGGTGGGACGGCGGTTGCGACGTTCCAGATGATGGCCGACCTGGGTTCGATCATCGGATCGCTGGCGGTCGGGCAGATCGCCGAGCACACCTCGTTCGGATGGGCATTCGTGGTCAGCGGCGCGGTGTTGCTGCTGGCGGCGGTCGGCTGGGTGTTCGCGCCCGAGACGCGGGGCCTGCCGCCCGTTCACCCGACGCCCATCCGCGCGATAGGCCCCGAGGCTGGCGGCGAAGTGCCGTGACCTGCGGCTTTGAAGGCTAACTGCAGGTGGTGTAGCTTCGATGGGCACAACTTCACGGGGCTATGGCGCAGCTGGTAGCGCACCACACTGGCAGTGTGGGGGTCAGGGGTTCGAGTCCCCTTAGCTCCACTTCTTTGACGAGGCGATTTGCGAGTTTCTTCGCTCGGTCAGAGTCGTCCGGTACCTATTTGACGACAGTATTGACGACAACTGTCCTTCGAACGCTGACACCACACTCGAACACAAGCTGATTGACGACACTCAGCCTGATCGGAACAATGGCGTGACGCCAGTGCGCGGGAGCCGGATTACCGGTTCCTAGGCACGCGGTCTCTGAGAGCGAGTGCTATCTGGTACTGGCGTCGGTATGCCCGGCGAACAGGCTGGCCATCGAATCCAGCGCATCACGCTGCACGGCCTCAATCACTTCGACATAGGTGCCGGTAGTCACGGTGATCGAACTGTGCCGCAGAATCCGTTGAACTGTCGCTGGCTGCACACCCATCGTGAAGAGGAGCGTGGCACACGAGTGTCGGAGGTCGTGCACACGAAGCTGCGGAACGTCGGCCGCGGCGCACAGTTCGTGGAAAGTGCGATTGGCATTGCGCGGATCCACGAATCCTCCGAGGGCAGTTGTAAATACCAATTCCGTCTCACGCCAACGTGAGCCCGCGGCGACGCGCTCCTCAAGCTGTCTCTTGCGGTGCGATCGCAGGATGCCGACCAAGGGTGCCGGGATCGGCAGGACGGATACCGACGTATCCGTCTTTACTGAATCGAGTCGAAGTTGGCCGTCGACGCGGTGTAGCGCTTGGCGGATCTTTAGCCGACCCGCATCTAAGTCCACGTCGGCCCAAGCGAGGCCAAGGGCTTCTCCTCGTCGCAGCCCCATCGCGAGCGCAACCGCCCACAGTGCGTATAGACGATGGTGTTGGGCTGTTTGAAGGAACCGCACTGCTTCTTGGTGTGTGAAGCTTCGAACCTTGCGATCGTCGGTGACCCGTAACTGCACGAGCCGCGCAACATTTCTGCTCAGCAGTTCCTCGTCTACGGCGTCCTGCAGGGCGGCGCGCAGAACTCTCAGTATGTGGCGAATCGAGCTGGGGGACAGGACGGCCTGGCAGCAGCGTGGATTGGCTCGGGCGCAGCATCGTGGCTGCTTCCTGGACGCGTCCTTTCCCTGTGCGCAGCATTGGCACTTAGAGCGGAGCTCGGTGAGCCATGTCCGAATGTGCGCAGGCTGGAGGGATTTGAGTTTGCGCTTACCGATACCAGGAATGATGTGGAGGCGGACATCGCCTTCGTAGGTGGCATAGGTCGTCCGCCGGATGCTTGGCTCCGCGATGTGGTCGAGCCAATACGACATGTATTCGGCAACCGACAGCGTCGTGGTGGCGACGGGGATTCCGCGGCGCCGCTGGTCGCGAAGCTTGTTGAGCTCATCGAGAACGTCGCGCTCGCTATCGCCGTAAACGCTGACTCGCTTGCGTCGCCCATCCGGGGTTTCAGCGAAGAACTTGCCCTCCCAGCGACCGTCGGCACGGTGGTAAATACCGCCTTCTCCGTTGGCGTTGCGTCTGCCGCGTTGCCGCGATGCCATCACGCAACGCCATCGATGAGGCTGGCAATGTAGTCGTCCAGCGATTGCCGAATAATTCGTCGGCACCGACCAATCTGAACTGATTTCACCTGTTGGTCCCAGATCAATCGGTAGACCATCCAGCGACTGACAGCTAAGCGGTCGGCGGCGGCTTGGACGGTAATGAATTCTTCCTGTTGTTTCAACGTAGCCACCTCCAGCAGCCGGCGAGACAGAGCCTCCAGATCGCCTGACTGGCAACGGGTTTCCATGCCGATCAGGTGCGGCTGTGCATAGTTTGTTCGCCGCGAATATCATTACTGTAAGCACCGATCCGCAGGTCGCCTGTGCATAATCTGTGGCAGTTACTGGCTCCGGGCATGGAATGCCGAGATAGCCGCCGCTCATCGACGCGGTGGGCGTCAGCCCACCGCACGTCAAAACGCTCGACCGCGCATCCTGAGTGCGCGGCGACACTTCTGCGCGCAACTGCGCAACGTGGCCGACTGCTAATCGCGCGTGCGGTGCGACGGGACCGCGTACTCGTCAGTCTTCCTTGGCGGCACCTGTGGATAGATGCTGGGGTGTTGAACACCCGGCTCACCTGGCCGAAGTGCGTCGTCCGGTGGGGTCACGGCGGCCATCTATGTCTGCGAGTCAGGGCAGCGTGTGCTAGCGACAGTTAAACCTGATGCGGAGGCCCAGAATAGCTTCGGCGGTTGAACGCTAATGGGTCCTCGGCCTTGGGTTTCGGCGCTATTGTTTGACCAATCGCGACCCAACCTGGACCGAAGCTTGCCGCACGGAGGTGGGCGTGGCTGAAGACGCCAGCAGCATCGGCGGTGTCGACCTTGCCGATTTACGCGTTTATGCGGAGGGGATCCCGTACGAGGCGTTCGGCCGGCTCCGCGAGCGCGCCCCGGTGGCGTGGCACCTGTACAAGGACGGTCCTGGGTTCCGCGCCCTTACCGGCTACGACGAGGTCTTTGCCGTGTCGCGCGACAGTGCCGTGTGGTCCTCGGAAGCGACGGGGGTGAGCTTCGACCTGCCCGGTCTCGGCGACGACTCGCGATCGGGGATGCCGCCATGCAGATGAGCATGGAGATCCTGGAAGTCCTCGGGCTCTGATGAATCGATGTAGCGCGGGATGTTTAGGTTGTAGTTGTTCTTCGGGTCGGCGATCTCCTTGAGCGGCACCATGCGCGAGTAGCGATTGAGGTCGGTTTGTTTGGTGAATACGTCAACAACCTTGTGGATGTCTTGGCTGCGGAGCCGGTTCTTCGGCCCATCCTTCATGAAGCCCTTTGAGGCGTCGATCATAAACACACCGGTCCGGCCGGCGGCGTTCTCCTTGTCGAGGACCACGATGCAGGCCGGGATGCCGGTGCCGTAGAAGAGGTTGGCCGGTAAACCGATGATGCCTTTGATGTAGCCGCGCTTGAGCAGCTCCTTGCGGATGGTCGCCTCGGCACCGCCGCGAAACAGCACACCGTGAGGCAGGATGACGGCTGCCTTGCCGGTGCTCTTGAGCGACGTGATGACATGCAGCAAGAAGGCGTAGTCGCCGTTTTTCTCCGGCGGTCGGCCGAACTCGAAGCGGCCGTATTCCTTGTCGAGCCCGTGGCTCCACGACTTGACTGAGAACGGCGGATTCATGACCACGAAGTCAAACGTCTGCAGATGGTCGCCCCTGGTGAGCTGGGGGCTGGTGATCGTGTCGCCTTTGCGGATGTCCGCGACCTCATTGCCGTGCAGGATCATGTTCATCTTGGACAGCGCCCAGGTGGCGTTGTCCTTCTCTTGGCCGTAGATCGTGATGCCGCGGGGCGCTTCATCGGCGGCCTTGAGTAGCAGCGAGCCCGATCCGCAGGTCGGGTCGTAGACCGTGTTGTCGGGCCGGGTCTTCGGCCGATGCCGACAACCTTGGCGAGGATCCGCGACACCTCAGCCGGCGTGTAGAACTGTCCCTTGCTCTTGCCGGACTCGGTGGCGAAGTGGCGCATCAAGTACTCGTAGGCGTCACCAAGCAGGTCGTCGCCTTCGGCTTGGACCTGCGGAAGTCGAGGTCGGCGAAGATGGTGACAAGCGTTGGACAGCCGGTCCTGCATTTCCTTGCCCTTGCCGAGCTTCTCTTCGTCATTGAAGTCGGCCAGGTCGATGACCTTTTGCAGGCCGTTAGCTTCAGCGAGTACGGCGATGATCTTGTTGAAGCGGTCGCCGATCTCTTTGTCGCCCTTGGCGGCGAGCATGTCGTCGAACGAGCCGCCCTTGGGCACGTCGATCAGGCTGTCTGGATCGGCTTTGGCTTTGTCCGAGACGTACTTCACGAACAGCAACGTGAGGATGTAGTCCTTGTACTGGGACGCGTCCATGCCGACCGCGCAGTTCGTCGCAGGACTTCCAGAGTGAGCTGTAGAGGTCAGACTTCTTAAGTGCCACGGCGATGACATTCCTATACGGTCGGACAATTATTTATGTTCCCCCACCGATCAATCCTCGCAGAAGGCAACGACACATCGGCTGAGTTTCCGGGGCAATTACAAGGACGAAGCGCGACGGCCCGAGCTTGCAGGGCCGCGCGGCTGTGCGCCTCGAAGCCCCTCCGCGCGGACCCGCCGCCAGCCCCCGCCTGGGGAACCCCTCCCCGGTCACGCGGCCACCCGGCACGGACTGCGACTTGTGCTGGCGTCAAGTTACCGGATTTTGGTCGGGTTATCGCCAATGACCGGGAGATCGCGAGCTGCAAGGATGGGCGGGTGCCACCTGCGCCAGGTGGGCGGGGCGCGAGGCTTCACTTGTAGGAGGGCATGAGCAGATGGGCGGGATGCCGCTAGGCGACTACGGAGCGTTTCGAGGGTGGTCGGGGTGGCCCCGATCGTGGGGCGGGTTGAACGCCGGGTGGCGCGCCTGGTTTGGGGGGAAAGTGGTCGACGGGCTGTGCGACGTTCTCGACGAACACCTCGCCGTTGAGCGTCGCGGTGGTGTTCCTGCGGCGATCGGGTGCGTCCGTGGCTGACGAGCAAGGCGGTCGTCGACCGTCTACTCGACCTGACTGCCTTGTGTGTCGTACTCGACAAAGGAGCGTTACTTCCAATCGGCTCGTCCAGTCCAATCACGGCATGCCGATCACCGCCATCAAGCAATTGGATATGAAGGCTCCCGCCGTGGACGGCGAGGCACCGTTAATCGGGCCGTCTGCGCTGCTGGGGCTGACAGAGCATGATCTTGGACCGGTGCGTCTTCTCGGCTGGAGTGGCGCTAACCAGAAGCCGCTTCTCCACGCCAAGCTGCTTGTTCTGGGTGAGATCGCCCCAGTTTTCTTCGACATGGGCGAGGACGCATCGTTTACGAAGTTGCGATTTCTACCGGAAGCGGTGTGGTGCGGCTCGGCGAACTGGACTGAGGCATCTCGGTCGCATCTTGAAGTTGGCTTTTTCTGCGACGATCCTTCGCTCGTCCGAGAAGCGGGGGATTTCGTCGCGGACGTGATCGCCTTCTCGGAGCCTGTCGGCACGACTTGCGCTGGGCCGGAACCGAACCTTGTTTGGGTCGGCTTCGATGACGAGAAGATGGCGGAGCAGGGGGAGGGGGATGAGGGCCGCCTCGGCTATATCGCCTATCTCGCCAGCCTTGACGACGACGAGGACGAGGACGACCTCCACGACTAAGGCGCGCACGCCCCGACGGGGCCATGTCGTGCCAACGCTGTGAAAACCGTGGCGCGGGCTGGCGATCGCCGACGACCTGACGGCGCAGTCGCTGGCAAGCATGGACTGGACGCGCATCAGCGCGGCTGAGGCTGTCGAGTTGGCGCGGGTGATCGACCGGCTGCCCCGGCCGGTATGAAAGGGCAAACATGCGGCGGTCGGCGCTTATTCGGCGGGTATGACCGATATTGCAGCCTCTCAACGGTTGCCGTTGATTCTCGCGAGATAGCGAATCAGTCTGTGGGACAGTGCTTTCGGCAATCACTGAGACTTTTCGAAAACCGCCGCTTGCAAATCCGTTGGTCGCGGGTTCGAGCCCCGCCCGCCCCACCTGAACAGCCCACCTGAACAGCCCCACCTGAACAGCCCCACTACTATCGACCAAGCAGCGGTTCGTGCCGCGCATAGCCGTGGGCTCGATTTAAGTACTGACGCTTCGACAGTGGCGTACCCGAAGTTGCCGCGTTCGCGGGGGGCACGCGTTAGTGCACCAACGTTCGATGTCATGGGTTGCCAAATTTCGCCGACGTGGATACGCGGTCGGGCGTTTCGACTTTAGGCGCCTATCCGCGGCATCAGGTCCACTTCGTCCCCATCGCGACAGCAATCATTGCGCTGGCTGTGGGTCGTACGTAGGTGTATCCGAACTACTGAAGTGAGGCTAGGTCGCGGCGTGGCCCGCCGGGGCAGCAGCGCGCCGTGCGGCCTCAGTGTGCTCGGCGGCGGTCACGACGACCGCGTCAGACCCGGGATACACCGTCGCCTCGTGCCCGGTCACCAGCCAACGCACCACATACGGCGGCGAGCCGTCTTCGGAGCGCACCGCGATGATCTCCGCATGTTGATCATGCCGTTCCGTGGTTGTGCCTTTGACCACGAGGAAGTCGCCGACTCTGGCCTTCATCGCCCGCTCCCTCTCGATCTTTGTGAGAATTCCGGACCCTCCATTGTGTGCGCGCTCGCCACCAAACGGAAGGTGATCCGATTAGGAAGGTGACGCCAGGCCGCGGTTCGGGACCGCAACGAAAGTACCCATGTCGTCCGCCCGCTCAACGATCCTCAAGCGGCTAGCCGGACGTCTTGACGACGAGCTTGCCGACGTTCTTGCCGTCGAACAGCATGTTGATCGCCGTCGGCAGCTGCTCGAAGCCCTCGACGACGGTCTCGAGCGGCGTGAGCCTGCCCTCGGCGATCAGGCCGGCGATCTCACCGATCGCCTCCGGCGCGCGGCCGAAGTGGTCTAGGACGATGAAGCCCTGCAGCGTCGCACGCTGGACGAGCAGGTTCGTGAACGCGCGCGGTCCGGGCGGCGGGTCGGCCGAGTTGTAGCCGGAGATCAGGCCGCAGAGTGCGACGCGCGCGCGCACGTTGAGGCGCGCGAAGATCGCGTCCATGATGTCGCCGCCGACGTTCTCGAAGTCGACGTCGATGCCGTCGGGCGTCGCCGCGGCGAGCTGGGCGGCCCAGTCGTCGGCGCGGTGGTCGACGGCCGCGTCGAAGCCGAGCCGGTCGGTCAGCAGCGCGCACTTCTCGGCGCCGCCGGCGATCCCGACGACGCGCGCGCCGTCGAACTTGGCGAGCTGGCCGGCGACCGAGCCGACCGCGCCGGCCGCGGCCGAGACGACGACCGTCTCGCCCGGCTGCGGCTTGCCGATGTCGCGGATCCCGATCCACGCGGTGAGCCCGGTCAACCCGAGCGCGCCGAGGTAGGCACTCGGCGAGACGCCCTCGGCGACATCGACCGGCAGCAAAGGCATCGCGTCCGACGCGACCGCGTACTCCTGCCAGCCGACGAAACCCTGCACGGTCTGGCCGACCGCATAGTTCGGATTGTTCGACGCGACGACCTCACCGAGCCCGGCCGCGCGCATGACCTCGCCGATGCCGACCGGCGGCAGGTACGTCGGCGTGTCGTTGATCCACGCGCGGTTCGTCGGGTCGAGCGAGATCCAGTCGACGCGCACGAGCGCCTCGCCGTCCCCGATCTCGGGCACCGCCTCCTCGCTGAGCTCGAAGGTGTCCGGGCCGATGCGCCCGGAGGGGCGCTCGCGGAGGACGAAGCGGCGGTTTCGATCGGGCATGAGCGCACCGTACCGGACGTGGTTCGCCAGCCCGCGGGACCGGCGCCGGAGCCGCTCGCCGCGCGTGGCCCGGAGCCCGCGGCCGGGCCGCGCGATCAGCCCGGTCCAGACCACTGCCCGCACCCCAACCCCCGAACGGGACGCGATCACGAGGTCGATCCGAGCTGACAGAGCGCTGAGGACGGCGACGGCCGATCGATGGCGGGTGCGTCGTCGGCGTCGGTCTGGGCAGGGCTGAACCGTCCGGTGCGAGGAATCGTTGAGAGCTGGGTTCGGGCGAAGGCCAATTCCTGCTCGGCCGGGGCTTCAGGCCGCTCCGCGGGTTGGCCGGTGGCCTGGGCGAGGTCCCGTCCGTGGGTCAGGGAGTTCGGCGATGCGGGCATGTAGCCCGCTCCGCGCCAGAGGCAGCCCGGAGGGGGCCATGGCATGTCCGCTCGACGAACTCTGCCAGGCACTCAGCGCCACCCACCCCGGCACCACCCTCACCCTGCGCTACAGCACCAAACCCCACCGGTGACCGCACATCAATTCCTGCACCATGTCAGGAGTCCTGGGGTACGAGAATAGGGACCGTGTCATCCGCCGCAACTCGCGATCATCGGCGCTGGTAAATGAACGTGTCACCAGGGGCGTTCTGGGGGTGTTTTTCCGCATGAGGCCGAGGGCAGGTGGACAATGACGTGCCAAGGACCGACGGCGGCTGACAGGAGGCTGGCATGGCAAAGCAGATCACAGTGTGCCCGGTTGCCGACCTGCCCCCGGGGGCGGTGACCGGTGCGGGACCGTATGCCATCGGAAACATCGACGGCAAATACTTCGCGGTCACCCGGCGGTGTCGACATCTGCGCGCAGACCTGGCGGGCGGATCGATCGAGGACGGGCGACTGGTCTGCCCGTGGCACCAATCCGCTTACGACGTCGAGAACGGACAGATGGTCCGCGGACCCCAACAGATCTTCGCGAAGATCCCCGGACTCGGAACGACGTTCAAGATGCTGACGAAAGTTTGGCCTCTTGGACGCGGCACCGTATCGGTGTCCGGCAACGACATCGTCGTCGAATAACTGGCGCGCCTGCGCGATTCGCCTGTCCGTTTTTGGAACGATCTACGGACCGTGCGGCGGTGTTGCGGGCGCTGGACCGTGGGCGTCCGGCACTGGTGTTTCTCGCGGGACGGCATCTGCGGTCTCGCGGTCGGGCGGCTGCCTGGTGGCGTTGCTGGGCGCGGTAGATGGTGGAGCGAGCGACAACGAACAGGTCGGCGAGTTCGGCGGTGCTGTGCTCCCCGGCCTGGAGCAGGCCGACCAGATGCGCTTCCTGCCGGGGGTTGAGCTTGGGCTGCTTGCCGCGGAGCCGACCCTTGGCCTTCGCTACCTTCATCCCTTCTCGGGTGCGCAGCCGGACCAGGTCGGACTCGAACTCCGCGACCATCGCCAACACGTTGAACAGCAGCCGGCCGACCGGGTCGTTCGGATCGTAGACCGAGGCGCCGAGACTGAGACGGACCTGCCGGGCGGTGAGTTCGTCGGCGATCGCCCGCGCGTCGGGCAGCGACCGGGCGAGGCGGTCGAGCTTGGTCACCACCAGGGTGTCGCCTTCTCGGCAGGCCGCCATCGCCTCCCGCAGGCCGGGCCGGTCTCGGGTGGTGCCGGTCAGGCCGTGATCGACGTAGATCCTGGCCGGCGAGACACCCAGTGCGGTCAGGCCGTCGTGTTGGGCGGTGAGGTCTTGCTGGTCGGTGGAGCAGCGTGCGTACCCGATGAGAAGCGCCGCCATGGCGCACCTCCTGTGTGAGGCCCGGCCGCCGCGGCGCGGCGACTCAGGCAGCGGCCAAAGCCGCTATCAGTACGACACTCCGATCACGTGGCTTCGCAAGGCGATCGGCTTGCCGCCGGCTCCGGGGGCTGCCGACAACTCGCCGGCGAGTGCGAGCGCGCGCTCGTAGGTGTCGACGTCGATCACCATCCAGCCGGCGATCAGGTCCTTGGTCTCCGCGAAGGGCCCGTCGGTGACCGGCGGTCGGCCCTCCCCGTCGTAGCGGACGAACGTGCCCTCGGGCGAGAGCGCCTGGCTGTCGACGTACTCACCGGTGCCCTCAAGCCGGGTGGCGAAGTCGGCCATGTACTGGTGATCCTCAATCTCTTCTGGGGTCCACTGGTCCATCGGGACGTCGTTGACGGCCTCGGGGGCGCCGCGGTAGTGCTTGAGAAGCAGATACTTCGTCATGCTGGGTCTCCTTGGTGTGGTGCGGCCGCCAGTAGCGCAGAAACGATCTTCACCCGCCACTAGGAACCAATTGCCGCCTGCGGGACTCACGGTCGATAGGCAAGCGTGATCAAATTGCTTGGGCTGCAACCGAGGTCAACCGCCGAGCGCACGCGCTCTACCGCCGGCTCGGTTTCGTCGAGGCGCGGCGCATCGCCGAGGGCCCAGCGGTCGAGATCCGGATGGTGGCCGCCGGCACCACGTACTGTCGCCCGTCGCGGCCCACTGGACGCGAGCTAGGGAGACATGAAACCGATCAACGCAGCGGAGGACACCGTTGGGTTGTCTCCGGAGAAATTGCTAACCACAACCTGGGTGGTGCGCCGCCGGCGTCAGTCCCCCGGCGGGGGAGCGGCGCTGTTGGCCCGGCCCACGGCGAAGAAGGGCGCCGGATCATGGACTCTCCTCACCACACCGAGCCGACTTATCTGATGCATCATTGCCGACACATCTACACGCTTGAGAGCGACTTGAAAACGGCTGGGAGAGCATAGAACACATCCGTCGACATATTATCGGCACGTTCTGTCCTTGCTCAACAGATCCGTCGCACTGACGAGCCGTGAAGTGCGGTGCGATAACTAGGCTGAGCAGCCGAGTGAGTGATCGCCCGACCAAGTTGTCGCAAATCCTCGAAATGGGCGAGCTTCGCTGCAAGCTCGCGGTTCTTGCCACGGGGGATGAGTGGGGCCCTGGCCGGGCGCCATGCCATCGAGCGCACTGCCTTGCGCTGGCCACTGACTGCGACTGACATCCTAAAAGCGTTGCTCTAGAACACAACTCAAGTGCCGATAACGCACGGCCGCGACGGAGGGCCGCCGGGAGTGTGATTTTGAGCGGTTCATGCAAGCTGCATGACACACTTATTCAAGTCCATTCTGGGGCAGGCGCTCCGAATGAAGTTAGCGCGATCCAGATCCTCGACGTGCTGCTGTGGATGGCCTTTCGGAAGCGCTGAGTTGCATCGATGACCGCCGTCGTGCCCGCAGTGGAGGCTGGTGCCGCCGAGGTTTGTCGGGGCATCCTCAGCACCCTCACTTTGTTTGGCTTGTTCGTGTCGGCCGTTGGCGCCGAGATACGCACGTGGGTGCAGCGAGATGTCGGCAGACCGAACGCCCGGCCTTTGAGCCCCAATTTTCTGATCGATATGACACCGTGAATGGCCTAACTTCGGAGCCGGCGTCCGCGCTGAACTCAGAACTGCTGCCTACTGATCGAAGCGACGGCGGAAGCGATCTTCCATGCGCCCTGTAAATGAGCCGCCGGAGTGTTTCGCCGGACGCTGGCGCGGCGCGCCCGACGCGGAGCCCGACTTGTCGCGCCCACTGCCCATGCGCGGGCCGGTAATTGCGAGCACCACCCCGCCGAACATGCCCACGAATCCAAAGACGCTGAGGATCGGGAAGTTTCCGATCATCGTGGCCTTGAAGGCCACACCGGATACCAGCATCGCCACGCCTATCACGAATAGTGCTGCGCCCTGGAGCCGGCGACGGGCCGAGGGAGCACGCAGACTGCCACGCCGGACGCTCGAGGCGAACTTAGGGTCCTCGGTAGAGAGCTCGCTCTCGATTTGGTCGAGCATGCGCTGCTCATGATCGGAGAGTGGCATCGTCCCTCCTCGCCGCGGCCGCGATCTCGTCCCGGCAGATCGTGGAAGCCTGGAGAGTATCCGGCCAACTGACAGTGATAGTACGAGGTGAACCTGAGCCGGACCACCCAGCCCACTGTCGGTGCGGGTGCCGGGGTTTGCTTTGGGTCGGGCCTGGTAGACCGTGGCGGGGGTGGCTCGGTGGGCCAGTGAGCGGTGGGGGCGGCGGCGCGCGCTGGACTCGACGGTGCTCAACGATGCGGTCGCCACCCAGGGACACGATCACCCAGCTCGCAGAGTGCTTGCTTCGGCGAGCAGACCGCTACCGGCCCGGGGAGTTCGGCATACACGAGTCGGACGGCGCTCCTGACGAAAAGGAGAGCCGTCCGAAGCACGAACCACCTGGTTACCAAGCGTGCATGATGCGCGGTGAAATGTGGCCTCGGCGTCAGGAGACGATTCCCCGCCCTGACGCAAGCCCACCGCGCTGTGCCCAGTTGATGGGCCTCGCTTTGCGTGGGTGCCTAGTGCTCGTGCTGGGCGCCACAGCCGAGAGGAGGAATCTTCTCTTCCGGTCCGACCTTGGTCTGCCGTGGATCCGTACCTCGAGTCTACCCCGTTTATCCAGGTAAAGCACAGGTAAAGCAACAGTAAAATGAGTTGGGCCGAGTGTTCAACGGGCATCTCGCCGACCATCACCAATTCCTGTTCGCGCACACGTTGGGCCGGATCGACAGCATCGACGCCGATATCGCCCGACATCGACGAGCAGATCGAGGCGCGTCTGGCCCCCTTTACGCGGAACGCGATCCTGGACACCAGGGTCCTCATCGCCGAGGACCTGGGCGCAGCGCCGGCACCCCTGGTGCTCGCGCAGGTGGAGTGCTACACCAGAAGGAGCGCAGCCAGCCGACACCCGTCGCGGTGGCGAGGTGCGGCAACCAGCATGTAGGAGGTGGTTGCTGTGCTTCATCCCGATCCCTTCCGTGACATCGACAGACTCGCCGCGCAGCTGCTCGGTACATCGCCCGGATCCGCCCGAGTCCCACTGGCCATGCCGATGGATCTCTACCGCTCCGGCGATCACTACGTGCTTCACGCCGACCTGCCGGGCGTGGACCCCGATTCGGTGGACGTCAGCGTTGATGGCGGCATCCTCACCGTGAAGGCACAACGCAGCGAACGCACCGAACTCGACGTGCAGTGGCTGAGTTGCGAGCGCTTCACCGGCGGTTTCATGCGTCGCCTGTCCCTCGGTGCGGACGTCGACGCCGAGCACATCACCGCCACCTATCAGAACGGGGTGCTGACCGTAACCCTGCCCGTGGCGGCAAGGGCCAAGCCGCGCCGCATCGAGATCACCCCCGGGGCACGTGAGGAAACAAAGGTCATCGAGCCCAGCGACTCATCCGACCAGCACACCACGACCTAACCCCTCTTCACCCGACGGGGTCCAGGCGGGTCATGCCGCCGGGCCTTGCCAGTTGGTGATGCCCATTTCGCATCGAGTGCGCCAACAGCACCCGGAGCTCTTCACCGAGGCCGTCGTCCTCCACGCTCGACCATCTTTGGGTCCCCGGTTGGGACCACTTTGGGACCACACGTTATGCGCGATGGTGAACGATCTGCGCGTCTGTGAACGTCTTGCCGCGTCGATAACTCCCGACGACCAGCGACAACGCGTTAACGCCATGTTCTGGGGGTCAGGTGGTCGCAGGTTCACATCCTGTCAGCCCGACCAAAGAAAAATAGGGTCTCACCTGCAGAGATCCGGTGGCTCGCCGATCAGGAAGACGTGGAGCTTGAGACCATTTGGGACCACGGCGCCGCTTGAGGATCGACTTCCGACAATTTGTTGGTGATGTGGAATGGTTGGCTTGTGCCGAATCCTCAAGCGGCTAGCGGCGTTTCGATGGCGAGATCATTGAAGAGCGTTTGCATATCGATACGGATTTGTTCGTAGTCGCGGTCGACGCGGGTCCAGTGCGCGGGTTTGCGTCCCATGCGCGGGCTGCGCAACCCGGCGAGGATCGGGGCGATGACCTGGTCGCGGAGGGTGAGCAGGGCGGCGATGGTGCGTGCGGCGGGTGCCCCGACGTGGTAGCGGCGGGTTCGGCCGGGTTTGTCGACGAGCCGTTTGCCCCGCAGCTTGCGCAGGTCGTAGGCCGCCTGGCGGACGGTGTAGCCGCAGTGATCGACACCGGTGAGGGCGTGCACCTTGGCGGCGAACTCGGCGACGGTGAACCCGTTGCGGCGCCGGCGCCAGCGCCAGGGCGGCGCGCAGCGCGTCACGCATGCGGGGTTTGTTGAGGTCGACACCGCCGACCCGGGTGGCGCCTAGCCGGACGCCGGTGGGCAGCTCATCGAGGATGCCGTCGCCGAGGAATCCGGTGTCCACGCAATCCAGGGCGGTGGCGAACCGCTCGACGATGCCGGCCAGCCGGGTGACGATCTCGGGAAACTTCTCGATCATCCGCCCGCAGCGCAACTCCGCGGTGTTGTGCGCGATCGCCTCGAACCTCAGCACGCGTTCGCCTTTGGTGTAGGCCTTGCCGGTCAACCGCCCGAAGTGCAGCTTGAACACGGTCAGGTCAAACGTAGGTGTCTCGATCGCGGCCTCGATGACCGAGGAATGCTTGCGGGTGCGGCGGGGACGCTGCGCGGTGCCGAACACGGTGCGGATCTTGGGCACGTCGAGCCGGGAGCGGGTCCGGTCGACCACGGTGTCGAACACCCGCTGCATCCTCGCGCCGTCGGCGAAGATCAGGTTGCGGCTGTACTCGAGCTGATAGACGGCGAACCCGTAGCCGAATCCGCTGCGGTGTTGCTCGTCGAGATCCAGCCCGAAACACAGGCACGCGGTGTAGATCCAGCGTTGGCAGACCTGGCCCAGCCGCCCTACAGCCGCATCCTGCGACAAGGCATCTGCGATCCGGGCCAGGCCCACCGGGTCGGCGACCGCAGTGAAGCAGTTGCCGACCTTGCCGAATGCTAACCCCGCCGCGGCGGCCTGCCGAGCCACGAACTCGTGGCCGTTGAGGATGATCTGCGCGCCGAACGGCGGATGCCCCGACATCTTGATCGTCACATGCCCCCACTCCGGGTCGATAATGTGGAATGAGTAGTGGTTGACGTATTCGCGTCTCCTCTCGATGTTCACGATTGCGCCGGTCTTCGCCGAGCGCGCCACCTTCCACACCGGCGCCGGCGCCTTGGCCACCAGCACCAAAAACACCCCGATGCTGACCTCATGGGTGGCCAGGTACGCCTCGGCGATGCGGTGCTTGCGCTCCCCGGCCTTACAGAAGATCACCGGCACCCCGTTGGCCGCGCCCCACGCCTTGACCCGCCGCGCGAACCGACCCGCCATCCGCATCAGGTGGGTGTTGTCCAGCTCGGCGTCGCTGTCGTCGTGCCAGCGCCGCCACCACACCCGGAATCCGCCCGGGTTGTGCCCGAGCGGGAAGAACGCGTTGAGCACGATCCGATCCACGCAGTCATAGCTGCCGGTCACCAGATCCGAATACCGCAGGCTGAACTCGTCGCTGGACACCCAGCCCAACCTACGAAACCACCCGCGCTCGTGAGGTGAAACTGCCCGAAGGGCCACCGCTGCCGGGCGAAGTCCCGGCTGCGGCGTAGGTACTTGAACAGCACTTGTCCGACGGTCTAGTGGGCAGTTTGCCCTCATCGCCGGTCACTCGCCGCAGATGCAGTCGATGGCGCCGTAGAGGCGGCGGTTGCGGATGCGGCGGGCCAGCACGGCGCGTTTCTTGCCCGAGGCGACGGTCAGCGGTGAGGTTCCGGCGTAGTTTTGCGACACTTGGCGGTGGTATAGCGATTCGGGTCGTCCCCGAATTCACCGAGCACCCGGGCGCCGAGGATGACACCAAGTCCTGGCAGGGAGCGGTAGATGTCGGCGTCCGAGTGTGTCTCAAAATGGTCGGCCAGGGTGGTCTCGAGGTCGGCGAGCTGGCGGTTGAGTTCGGTGATGATGCCCACGGCCGCGGTGGTGGTGGCGGCGACCGCGGCGGTGATCGCCGGTGGAGCGCTGAGCTGCTCGGAGCCCAGCGCGGCCCGGATGGTGTGGGCACGGGCGTCGGTGTTGCGTTGGCGGCCAGCCTTTTTCAGGATCGACCGGATCGAGGCCACCGACAGCGCTGCACCCTTCTTCGGTGTGGGTGCGCCTGGACCTGACATACGTCGCCGAACTGGCCGCCAAAGGATGAGCTCCGCTCTCTTTTTGACTCTGGCCGTTTGGTGCGGCGCGGCGTTGCCTGTTCTGAGCGGCGCCGCGCGGCCCGCGCGGCGGGTCGGGACTCCGACACGGCAAGCCTGGTGGGCTTCCACCGCATCGATAGGCTGCGCTCCCTAGCGGGGGCCACGGGTCTAAGCCCGGTCTAAGCCTGCGCCACATCGCCGGGCTGGCCAGCCGGGATGAGCTTCGCGGCCTGTTCAACCCGTCTGGGCGGCTGGGGGTGCGCGCCGCACCCCGCACTCCGAGGCACGCGTTACTGGAGCTGCGGACCCGGCGTAGGCCGGGTGTGATCGAGTCGGGTGAAGCGTCGCCGTAGACGGGTGAGGACGAGGGCGCTCGTGGCCGCGGCGGCAGTTGCGGGGCTAGCGCTGCTCGGACCACGCATCACCGCCGCGAACACAGGCGTTTGCTCGGTCGGGGA
>CAWFZR010000029.1:0-91304 GCA_963820365.1 uncultured Alphaproteobacteria bacterium
TCCATGCATTGCTTCATCGCGCTGATGCTTGCGGTCATGGCATTGCTTGCTTCGCCGGCGCTGCCTGCGATGTCCCGGCGCGTGCTTGCGGCAGTTGCAGTCAGGCTGGGATTTCTGTTCTCGGCCATCGCATTGCCGGGTCTCATTTTCACCATCGTGAAGCGGCTCATCGGCCGCGCCCGACCGATGATCGGCGGCAGCATTGATCCGTTTCTCTACCTTCCGCTGGGCTGGAAGGTCGAATACGCGAGCTTTCCATCCGGTCATGCCACCGACGCGTTTGCGGCGGCGGCCGCCGTTGGAGCGCTGTGGCCGAGCATGCGGCCACTGATGTGGACCTATGCCGTGGCCATTGCGGTGAGCCGGGTGGTTCTCACCGCACACTACCCGAGCGACGTGCTTGCCGGCGCAATCGTCGGGGTGGCGGGCGTCCATCTGGTGCGGGCCTGGTTCGCGTCGCGTCGGCTCGCCTTCCTGCGCGGCGCAGATGGGGGGGTCCGCGCGATGCCGGGACCTTCCTTTGCGCGCTTCAAAAGGGTTGCCCGAGCGCTCATCGCCCCATAAAGCTCGCCCGTTCGGGGCTGCGCTCCGAAGGGGGAGACGATGAGCAAGACGCCCGCCAGCGCGATGCCGCCCGCAGTTTCCATTGTGATTCCAGTGCGCAACGAGGCCGGAAATATTGCTCCGCTTGTCGCGGAGATCGCCGCCTGTCTCGACAAGCAAACGAGCTTCGAGATCATCTACGTCAACGACGGCTCGAATGATCGCACCGACTCCGAGCTGACCCTGCTGATGGCGTGCCGGCCCTGGCTGCGGCAGATCACAGCATCGTCGTCAGCGGGAAGGCGGCGGCATTGCGAACCGGCGTGCGCCATGCGCGCGCGCGGGTCGTCGTGATCCTCGACGGTGACGGGCAGAATGATCCGGCCACATTCCGGCGCTCGTCGACGTGCTGCGATCGGGGCGCCACGGATCGGCTTGGTGGCCGACAGCGCGTCGGCCGCAAGGACACCGCCTCCAAGCGCGTGCAATCGCGGATCGCCAACCGCGTGCGCGCGGCAATCTTGAAGGATGGCACGCGCGACAGCGTATCCGGACTCAAGGCGTTTCGGCGCGACGTGTTCCTGGCATTGCCGTTCTTCGATGGGCTGCATCGGTTCATGCCGGCGCTGGTTCGTCGCGAAGGGCTGGAGCTGCGGCAGGTCGAGGTCATCGACCGCCCGCGCCGTGCATGGACGACTCATTACGGAATGTGGGACCGGCTCTGGGTAGGGCTCCTCGATCTCTTCGGAGTGTGGTGGCTCATCCGCCGCCGTAGCCGCGTGCCCAATGTCCTAGAGGTGAAATTGAATGTTGATTGAGCTCTCACAGGCGATCGGCACCTACTTCCACGAAGTATTCGTGGCCAAGTTCCAGTGGTGGGTGCTGCTCGGCTATCTCGCCCAGCTCATGTTCACCATGCGCTTCGTGGTGCAATGGATCGCGTCCGAGCGCGCGGGACGAATGGTCGATGCCGATCGCATTCTGGTTCTTCTCGATCGGCGGCGGCGTTCTGCTTCTGGCCTATGCTCTTTACATCCGAGACCCGGTATTCATCCTGGGGCAGGGGTTCGGCGTTTTCGTCTACGCCCGCAATCTCTATTTCGAGTTGCGCGACCGCAAAGCGACGCCATGCGCAGGCGTCAGCCTGCGCGATGCCGACGGCCTCAGCGCGTAGCGCATGCGAGCGCGCGCAAAGCCGCGCTCGAGATCGCCGATGAGGTCGTCGACGTCCTCGAGGCCGATATGGAAGCGCACCGTCGGGCCGCCCGGCGCCCATTGGGTGGCGGTGCGGATGCTGGTGCAGTCGAACGGGATCGCGAGGCTCTCGAAGCCGCCCCACGAGGCGCCAATGCCGAACAGGCGCAGCTCGTCGAGGAACGCGTGCACGGCGGCGGCTGCGACGGGCTTGAAGCACGACGCTGAACAGTCCGCTGGCGCCGGAAAAATCACGCTGCCAGATGGCATGGCCGGGACAGCTCTCGAGCGCCGGATGAAGCACGCGCGCGATCTCCGGCCGTTGCTCGAGCCAGCGTGCGACCTCGCAGTCCTGCCTGGTGATGCTGCGCCAGCCGCACGCCCATGGTGCGCAGACCGCGCAGGCCGAGGATAGATGTCGTCCGGCCCGACGCAAAGGCCCAGCGCATGCACCGTGTCGATCAGGCGGTCCCAGGTCGCCCTGTTGGCCGACACGGTGCCGAGCATCACGTCGGAATGGCCGCCGATATATTTGGTGGCGGCCTGGATCGAGAGATCGACCCCCTTGTCGAAGGCGCGGAAATAAAGCGGGCTCGCCCAGGTATTGTCCATCAGCACGACTGCGCCGCTGGCGTGGGCGGCTGCCGCGATCGCCGGCACGTCCTGCACCTCGAAAGACAGCGAGCCCGGCGCCTCCACGAATACCGCGCGCGTGTTGCGGCTGATGAGCGCGGCGATGCCGGCGCCGATCAGCGGATCGTAATAGGTCGTGCTCGATGCCGTAGCGCTCGAGCACGCCGTCGCAGAATTTGCGCGTGGGCTGATAGACGCTGTCGGTGACGAGCAGATGGTCGCCGGCATCGAGCACCGAGAGCAGCGCGGTCGAGATGGCCGCGAGCCCGGAGGGCAGCAGCGCAACTCCGGCGCAATCGGGGCCCTCCAACTCGCGCAGCGCATTTTCGAGCGCCTCCGATGGTCGGGGTGCCGCGCCGTCCGTAGAGATAGCGCGCTCGGCGGGCGAGGAAATCCTCCGCGGTCGGATAGAGCACCGTCGAGACGTGGTGCACCGGCGGATTGACGAAGCCATGATTTGGCGCCGGATCGCGGCCTCCCGAGCACCAGGCGCGTTGCCGGCTTCAACGGCGGATGCGACGGGTCGGCTTCGGTCTTCTTGGTCATGGCTTCCCTTCTCGCCGCGCTGATGCGAGCGCAATCTTGCCTGCAGGGCGTTGGCTCGCCGCGACGTGCGCATTCGAATCTCGGCGAACCTCGAGCGGACTGTCCGGACGAAAGCGCGTCGGATACGACCGCAACAGCATCGGGTCATGGCGTCAGGCGACGCCGCGTCAACCCCTTGACCGCGATGCCCGATCGTTCTGAGATGCTGGGCAGACCACAGCGGCGCGGGCATGCTGGGACGGAGGCTCGAACCCGTGGTTCCAAAAATGCCGTCAGCCGTCCCGCAGGTTACGTCGATGCCTCACAAGATGTCCCATGAAAGGCTGTTCCATGAAACGCACAATCTTTCTCTTCGGTGCGACTTCCTCGCTCGGCTTTTCCGTCACGGCGGCGCCCGCTCAGACGCTCAAGGCGGTGAAGGATCGCGGCTCGCTCGTCTGCGGCGTCAGCCAGGGACTGCCGGGATTTTCCAATCCCGACGACAAGGGCAACTGGACCGGCTTCGACGTCGATTTCTGCCGTGCGATCGCGGCCGCAGTGCTCAACGATGCCAGCAAGGTCAAGTTCACGCCGCTCTCGGCCAAGGATCGGTTCGAGCCGCTCAAGACCGGCGACATCGATCGTGTTGTCGCGCAACACCACCTGGACGCTGTCGCGCGACGTCTCTTACGGGAATTTTGCCGGGGTCACTTATTACGACGGCCAGGGCTTCATGGTGCGCAAGGCGCTCAAGGTCAATTCGGCGCTCGAGCTCAACGGCGCCTCGGTCTGCACGCAGACCGGCACCACGACCGAGCTCAATCTCGCCGACTTTTTCCGCGCCAACAACATGAAGTACGAAGTCATCGCCTTCGGTACCGCCGACGAGACCGTGAAGGCCTACGAATCCGGTCGCTGCGACGCGTTCACGACCGACGTCTCGCAGCTCTATGCCGAGAAGCTCAAGCTCACCAACGCCAACGATCACGTCATCCTGCCCGAGATCATCTCCAAGGAGCCGCTGGGCCCGCTGGTGCGCCACGGCGACGACCAATGGTTCGACGTCGTCAAGTGGACGCACAATGTCATGCTCAATGCCGAGGAGCTCGGCATCTCCTCGAAGAACGTCGACGAGGCGATGAAGTCGAACCAGCCGGAGATCAGGCGGCTCCTCGGGGTCGAGGGCAATTTCGGCGAGCAGCTCGGCCTGACCAAGGACTGGGTGGTGCGCATCGTCAAGCAGGTCGGAAATTACGGCGAGGTGTTCGAGCGCAACGTCGGAACGGGCTCGAGGCTCGGCATCAGCCGCGGCCTCAACCGGCTCTGGACCAAGGGCGGCATCCAATACGCGCCGCCGGTCCGGTGAGCAGTGGGGTCGAGCCCGGGGTTGATCGAACGGCCGGAAGCCGCATGTGGCACGTGCCCTTGATCGTGCGCTAGCGCAGATGACCGGCACAGGACGGCGCGACTCGTGGCAGCCGACAGTCGAGCCGCTTCCACGCCGCCGCGGGTTGCCGCTCCGCAACAACCCGAAGGTCCGCGCCGCTGTCTATCAGCTCATCCTGCTCGCGGCTGGTGCTGTGGTTCGGCTACGAGTTCGCGCTCAATGCCAAGGCCAATCTGGAGGCGCGCAAGATCACCGAGCGGCTTCGGCTTCCTCGAAAACACCGCCGGATTTGGCATCAATCAGTCGCTCATTCGCCTATCAGCGAAGCCGACACCTACGGCCGCGTGTTCGTCGTGGGGCTGCTCAACACGCTGCTGGTGGCGGGCATCGGGATCGTGCTCGCGACCGTTCTCGGATTTGTCATCGGGATCGCCCGGCTGTCGCCCAATTGGCTGGTTGCCCGGCTCGCCGGCGGCTATGTCGAGCTGATCCGCAACCTGCCGCTCCTGTTCCAGATCCTGTTCTGGTATCTCGCCGTGCTCGGCACGCTGCCGGGGCCGCGCCAGAGCATCTCGATCTTCGGGGAGATTTTCATCAACAATCGCGGGAATCATCGTGCCCGCGCCGGTGGCCGGCGAGGGAGCCGGCTACGTCGTTGCCGCTTTCGCGCTGGGCGTGATCGCGACCATGGTTCTGCGCCTAGTGGGCGAGGCGGCGGCAGGATCGCACCGGCCGTCGGTTTCCCGTTGCTTGGGCCGGCCTCGCGCTGCTCATCGTGCTGCCGCTCGCTGTCGCTGGTCGCCGCCGGTTTCCCGATCGCTTTCGAGACACCCGAGCTGCGCGGCTTCAATTTCGTCGGCGGCATCCGGCTGATCCCCGAATTCGTCGCGCTCCTGCTTGGCGCTCACCACCTATACCGCCGCCTTCATCGCCGAGGTCGTGCGCGCCGGCATCCTGGCGGTGCCGCGCGGGCAGACCGAGGCGGCGCTTGCTCTCGGGCTGCGGCGAGGATTGGCGCTTCGGCTCATCATCGTGCCACAGGCGTTGCGCTTGATCGTGCCGCCGCTGACCAATCAATATCTCAATCTCACGAAGAACTCCTCGCTCGCCGTCGCGATCGGCTATCCCGATCTGTTCGCGGTCTTTGCCGGCACGACGCTCAACCAGACCGGCCAGGCGATCGAGATCATCGCCATCACCATGGCGGTCTATCTGGCCATCTCGCTCCTCACCAGCGCGCTGATGAACTGGTACAACGCTCGTATCGGCATGGCGGAGCGCTGATGGCAGCGGTCCCCAACCATCCTATGTCCGCCGCGTCGTTGGCGGAGCCCGAGCCGCCGCCGGTGGCGCAGGCAGCCTTTTCGTGCTGCGGGGCGCGGCTGTTCGATGGAGCCTCCAATACGGTGCTGACGATCATCAGCGCGCATGATCGTCGCGCTCCTGCTCTGGCCGACGGTCAGGTTTCTGTTCATCGATGCGGTCTGGGACGGAGCGAGCCGGATCGATTGCCTGTCGGAAACGATCGGCCGCGAGGTCGGTGCTTGTTGGCCCTTCATCAAGGCCAAATTCGCCCAATTCATGTACGGGTTCTATCCCGAAAGCGAGCAGTGGCGGGTCAATCTCACTTACGCGCTCGGCGTGATCCTGCTCGTTCCGCTGCTCATCCCGCGCGTGCCCTACAAGGGGACTAACGCGATCGCTGTTTTTCGGCGTGTTTCCGGTCGTCGGCTTCTTCCTGCTGGTCGGCGGCGTGCTCGGGCTTGCCGCATGTCGAGACGCGGCTATGGGGCGGGCTGCTGGTCACGCTGGTGATCTCGTTCACCGGCATCATTCTTTCGCTGCCGCTGGGAATTGTGCTGGCGCTCGGGCGGCGCTCGGAGCTGCCGATCATCCGTATGCTGAGCGTCGTCTTCATCGAGATCTGGCGCGGCGTCCCATTGATCACGGTGCTTGTTCTTCGCGACCTACATGCTGCCGTTGTTCCTGCCGGGCAGCTGGAAGATCGACGGCCTGCTGCGCGTGCTGATCGGCGTGGTGCTGTTTGCCGGAGCCTACATGGCGGAGGTCGTGCGCGGCGGACTGCAAGCGATTCCGCGCGGGCAGTTCGAGGGCGCGATGGCGCTCGGCCTGGGCTATTGGCGGCATGATGGGCCTCGTCATCCTGCCGCAGGCGTTGCGGCTGGTCATTCCCGGCATGGTCAATTCGTTCATCGCTCTGTTCAAGGATACCAGCCTGGTGCTGATCGTCGCGATCTTCGATCTGCTCGGCCAGTTGCGCGCCGCGTTCGCCGATCCGAACTGGGCGACGCCGGTCACGCTCTTCACCGGTTTTGCCTTCGCCGGAATGATCTATTTTCTCGTCAGCTTCGGCATGTCGCGCTACGCATTGTTCATGGAGCGGCGCTTGAACCGCGCCGAGACGCGCTGATGCATGATCACGAAAAAGCCTGCCCTCGGGCTTGACCCGAGGGGTGCAGACTTTTCGGGCAGGATCATGCATCAAGGCAAGATCTGGAGCAAAGTCGCGTTCAAGCCGACGAAGCATCACATGGGCGAGGGCGATCGAGAGAGACGGTGAAGCGGGCAGCCGGGGCGCCGCGGCGGACATGCGCACCACGCGCAACGAGGTCGCGGTGGAGATCGTCGGCCTCAACAAATGGTTTGCCGCTTTCCACGTGCTGCGCGACATCGAGCTCAAGGTCATGCGCGGAGAGCGCATCGTCATCTGCGGCCCTTCGGGCAGCGGCAAGTCGACGCTGCTTCGCTGCATCAATCGCCTCGAGGACTGGCAGCGCGGCCGCGTCGTCGTCGACGGCATGGAGCTGACGCGACGATGTCAAGAAGATCGACGAAGTGCGGCGCGAAGTCGGGATGGTATTTCAGCAGTTCAACCTGTTTCCGCATTTGACGGTGCTGGAGAACTGCACGCTCGCTCCCATTTGGGTGCGCAAGATGCCGAGGAAAGAGGCCGAGGACATCGCCCGCCATCATCTCGCGCGCGTGCGCATCCCCGAGCAGGCGGCCAAATATCCGGCTCAGCTGTCCGGAGGCCAGCAGCAGCGGGTGGCGATCGCGCGGGCGTTGTGCATGGAGCCCAAGATCATGCTGTTCGACGAGCCGACCTCCGCGCTCGACCCGGAAATGGTCAAGGAGGTGCTCGACAGCATGGTGGCGCTCGCGCTCGACGGCATGACCATGCTGGTGGTGAGCCACGAGATGGGCTTCGCGCGCCAGGTGGCCAACCGGATGGTCCTCATGGATGCCGGCCAGATCATCGAGATGAGCGATCCCGAGGCCTTCTTCGATCGCCCGCAGCACGAGCGAACCAAGCTGTTCCTGAGCCAGATCCTGCATTGAGCCGGGTATTGAGCGGAACATCCCCCTTGTCCTGACAATGTACGGTCTATATACAGGCTCGACAAGGGAGAGGCCGCATGACTGAGGCAATGCAAGGACGGTCGGAGCGCGTCGACCTGCGCATGACCCCAGCGGCCAAGCGGATGCTCCAACGGGCCGCTGCGGTCACCAACAAGACGCTGACCGAGTTCTTGCTCGATACGGGCCTGAATGCGGCCGTCGACACGCTTGCGGACCGTCGCGTGTTTCAAATCGACAAGAAACGTTGGGATGCCTTCATGGCGGCCCTCGCAAGGCCTCCCAAGAGCAATCCCAAGCTCCGCAAGCTGCTCGCCCGTAAGCCTGCGTGGGACAAGTGACCGGCGGGACTGCGGATACAAAAGCACTTGCAGCTCCCGAACCGCTCGCGCCGGATCATGAGCTCGAAGCATTCGAATCCGGCGTCGCGGCGCTTGACGACTGGCTGAGACGCCGCTCCCGGCGCAATGAAGCCGAGGGTGCGTCCCGCACCTTTGTCATTTGCGCCGGCCGCCGTGTCGTCGGCTACTATAGCTTGGCCGCTGGTTCAATCCTTCACGCCGCGGCCACCGGGAACGTTCGTCGCAACATGCCAGACCCAGTGCCAGTCCTGTTGCTGGGTCGGCTGGCTGTCGACCGCAACTGGCATGGCAAGGGTCTCGGTGCGGACCTGTTGGCAGATGCTGTTCTTCGCGCCATAGGCGCAGCCGAGACCGTCGGTGTGCGCGCCATCCTCGTCCACGCAATCTCAGAAGGAGCCAAGTCCTTCTACGAGAAGCATGGCTTTCGTCCTTCCCCTGTCGAACCGATGACTCTCATGATTACCATGGCAGAAGCTCAAAGGATGCTGGGTTGAAGAAAATCCGGGGCTCGCTGTTTGCGGTCGGTCGCAAGGTTTCCTTCAGCGGCGGTGCCAAGACAGGTGAACAAGATCGGTGAATATGGCTGCATCCATTCACATGGTCGGTGCGTATATGTTCAGGCTTCGCAAGCACGGGAGGATCCGATGAGCAGCGTCAATATCGCCTTGGTCCAGAGCCTGTATGCCGCTTTCGGCCGGGGCGACATCGCCACCATCATCAATGCGCTGTCGCCGGACGTCGATTGGAGCGTCAATGGCCGCCGCAAGGACTATCCCCTGCTGGGCTCCTGGAAGGGGTCAAGCGAGGTGCAGAAATTCTTCCAGGGCGTGGCGGAACACGAGGAAGCAACCGATTTCTCGCCGCAGGAGTTCTTCGCTGTCGAGGGTCGCGTCTTCGTTCTCGGTCACTACGCCTGGAAAATTCGCAAGACCGGCCGCGCGGTGGCGAGCGACTGGGTGCACGTGTTCACGGTTCGTAACGGAAAGATCGCCGCGTTCCGCGAGTTCAACGACACCGCGCAGTTCGCGGAAGCCTATCGGGGCTAGCGGGGACCGGGCGGCGGCACAATCGGCCCGTCGGCTTTTTTCCAGGCATCAATGCCGCCGGCAATGTGACAGGCCGATGCGAGGCCTGCGTCCTGCGCGGCCTGCACGGCCATGGCCGAGCGCTCGCCGAAGGCGCAATAGAACAAGATGCGCTTGCTGGTCGCGCGGGCGAGCTCGTGCAGCAAGCCGCCGGCGCCGACATTCGCTGGGAGATCGAGGTAGGGGGCGTGCACGGAGCCCGCAATGACCCCGTGCTTCTCGCGCTCGGACTGCTCGCGCAGATCGACGAAGGCCACATCGGCACGGCCGTTGAGCGCCAACGCCTCGCGTGCGCTCAGCGCCCAGCCGCGCCGCGCGATCTCGTCCTGGGCGAGGCCGACATGCAAATTGGCTGGAACCGCGACATCCATCATCTTCGGGTTCGGCAGCTTGAGATTGTTCATCAGCTCGGCATATTCGTCGGCCGATTTCACCTGCAGGCGCGGATTGAAGCGTTTCTCCTCGCCGATGGTCGAAACGGTCTCGCCCTTGTAGTCGTGCGCCGGGAAGACCATGGTCTCGTCCGGCAGCCGCAACAATTTGTTGAAGATCGAATCGTATTGCGCGCGGGCGTCGCCGTTCTGGAAATCGGTGCGGCCAGTGCCGCGGATGAGCAGCGTGTCACCGGTGAAGATGCGATCGCCCATCAGGAAGCTGTAGGAATCATCGGTATGTCCGGGGGTGTAGAGCACGTCCAGCGCGATACCTTCGATGCCGAGCTTGTCGCCCTCCGCAAGCCGCATTGATACGACGTCGACCTTGCTGTGCTCGCCCATGACGGTGACGCAATGGGTGCGGTCGCGCAGCGCGCCCAATCCGGTGATGTGATCGGCATGCAGGTGAGTGTCGACGGCCTTGACCAGCTTGAGGTCGAGCTCTTTGACGAGCCCGATGTAACGGTCGACCTTCTCCAATACGGGGTCGATGATCAGCGCCTCGCCCCCGTGCCGGCTGGCGAGAAGGTAGGTGTAGGTGCCCGAGACGCTGTCGAAGAGCTGGCGAAAGATCACGGCGACCTCCGCGCGGTCATATGTCTTGCGATAAGCCGGCAATCAACGGCAACGGCATGCGAATTGCGCTCAATCAATACCAGAAACGACGGTAAAATGCATCGGGCGCTCCTCGCTCCGGATGCTCGCGCGTGGGATGCCCGAGCTATTCCTCGTAGATCATCCTGCGGGTCATTCCGCCGTCGACGATGAAATTAGCGCCGGTGATGAAACGCGCCCGCTGGGGGTCGACGAGAAAGGCAACCATTGCGGCAATGTCCTCGGGCTCGCCGACCCTGCCGGCAGGATGCTGCAGGTGATCCTTGCGCCGCAATTTTCGCTTCTCCTCGCGCCACACGACGATCCAGCCCGGGCTGACGCAATTGACCCGGACATCGGGCGCAAGGCTGATGGCGAGCGCATGGGTGAGGGCGAGCAGGCCGCCTTTGCTTGCCGAGTAGGACTCGGTATTGCGCTCCGACATCAAGGCCCGGGTGGATGCAATGGTGACGATCGCCCCGCCGGCGGCGCGCAGCGGCTTCTCGGCGGCGCGGGCAAAAAGAAAGGCCGCGGTCAGGTTCGTATCCAAGACCTTGCGCCATTCGGCGAGCGCGAGGCGATGCAACGGCTTCCTCACCATGATGCCGGCATTGGAGACGAGCGCGTCGAGCCGAGCGAATTCGTCGATGACAACCTCGACCGCCTGCCGCGCGGTCTGCTCGACGGCCACGTCGCCCTCGACGAGAACGGCACGGCGAGGATACCGGGCATAGCGGCGCCTGAGTCCCGAGCCGGGCAGATCGACCACGCCCAGCCGCCAGCCGTCCGTCAGCAGGCGTTGCGCGATGGCGAGGCCGATGCCGTGTGCAGCCCCGGTGACTATTGCGACCGGAGCCTTGTGCTGTGTTGTCCGCATTCATTGCTCCCACAAATCGGGGCGCGCTGCTGCCTGCGAAGGCGGTGCGCCGCCTCAGGCGGGCCGGCGATCAGCCGGTGCTGGCTCGATCGGCAGATCGGGGCGCGACCCCCATTCCGACCACGAACCGTCGTAGAGCGCCGTGGGTGGTCTGCCGAGCGCATCGAGCGCGAGCCACAGTATCGCGGCCGTGAGCCCCGAGCCGCAGCTGGTGATGATGGGTCGATCGAGATCAACGCCTCCGGCCGCAAATGCCTCCCTGATCTTGTCGATCGGCGCGAGCCTCCCGTTCTCGACGATCGCGGTCGACGGAACATTCAATGCGCCGGGCATGTGACCTGAACGCACCCCCGGACGCGGCTCCGGTGCCTGCCCCTGGAAGCGATCCGAAGGACGTGCGTCCACCACCTGCACGCTGCCACCCTGCAAGGCGCTGCGAACGGCATCGAGCGAGGCCACCACATCCGGCGGCCGGCGCGCCTTGAATGGACGTCGCGGCCGGATGACCGGCCCGGCCTCCAAGGGGCGGCCTTCCATCCTCCACTTCGGCAGGCCACCGTCGAGAATGAATACGTGCTGCGCACCGAACAGCCGGAAGGTCCACCATACCCGCGGCGCCGAGAACAGCCCTGCGCCGTCATACACGACGATGGTATCCGTCTCGGCAATGCCAAGCTCGCCCACCGCGTGCGCGAACTCCTCCGGCGGCGGCAACATGTGCGGCAGCGGATTGGAATGATCGGCAATGGCATCGATGTCGAAGCGCACGGCGCCCGGAATGTGGCCGGCGAGATATTCGGCCGCGGCGTCGCGCCCCGTCGCCGGCAGATACAAAGAGCCGTCCACGACGACGACGCCCGGTGCCTCGAGCCTTGCCGCGAGCCAATCGGTGGAGACCAGGTGGATCATGGGGAACCTGCCGCGGGCGTCGCGAAGGCGATGCGCACGCGCCGGTTCTGCTTGCCCTTCTTCTCGATCTGCGTCACGCGCACGTCGCCGATCTCGCGGGTCGTGCGCACGTGAGTGCCGCCGCACGGCTGCAGGTCATAGCCGACGATCTCGATCAGCCGCACGCGGCCGGTGCCCATCGGCGGCTTCACGGACATGGTCTTGATCAGTGCGGGCGTCGCCTCGAGCTCGGCATCCGTGATCCAGCGCGCCCGCACCTCGGCGCCGGCCGCGACCATCTCGGCGAGCTTGCCGGTGATCTCGTCCTTGTCGAGGCCGGCTTCGGGAATATCGAAGTCGAGCCGCCCGTCGCGGTCGCCGACCGCCCCGCCGGTGACCGGATAGGGCAGCACCGCCGAGAGCAGATGCAGCGCGGTGTGCATGCGCATGCGGGCATAACGAAGGTCCCAGTCGATCGACGCGTGCACGGGCTCGCCGACCTTGAGGCTCACGCCGCCCGTGGCTGTCGGCACATGGATGATCTCGGACTTTTCCCGATCCATGTAGCTCGCATTCTCGATGTGGAAGAGATCGGCGGTCGCGGTCCGCAGCGCGCCACGGTCGCCGGGCTGCCCGCCGGAGGCGGCATAGAACACGGTGCGATCGAGCACGACGGCGCCCGCCTCGGTCACGCCGGCCACCCTTGCACTGCATTCCCGCAGGTAGGAATCCTCGCGAAACAGGCAATCGGTAGCCATTGGTGGATCGCAGTTCTCAATTCGTCAGACTTGTGCGTACGGAATCTGCAGGCTCGATTGCCGATCGAGCCAGGCCGGCACCGGCAGCCCCTTCTCGCGCAGGAACTGCGGATTGAACAACTTGGACTGATAGCGTGTTCCGTAGTCGGCGAGAATGGTCACGATGACGTGGCCCGGCCCCATTTCCTTTGCCAGCCGGATCGCGCCCGCAACATTGATGCCGGTCGAGCCTCCCATGCAAAGACCCTCCTGCTCGATGAGATCGAAGAGGAGGGGCACGGCTTCCTCGTCCGGAATCAAGTACGGCTTGTCCACCTTGATGTCCTCGATAAGCGCGGTGACGCGTCCAAGGCCGATACCTTCGGTGACGGAGCCGCCTGCGGACGCCTTGGCTTCGCCATGCGCAAACAGATTGTACATGGCCGCGCCCTTCGGATCGGCGATACCGATCAAGATGTCCTTGTTCTTTGCCCGCAGATAGGTCGATACGCCGGCAATGGTGCCGCCGGTCCCGATGGCGCAGATGAAGCCGTCGACCTTGCCGTTCGTCTGTTCCCAGATCTCCGGCCCGGTCGAAACAAAGTGGGCTTTGCGGTTATCCAGATTGTTCCACTGATCGGCGAAGAGGACGCCTTTGGGCTCGTTCTTGCGCAGCTCATCCGCGAGCCGTCTGCCGATGTGCTGATAGTTGTTGGGATTGCTGAAGGGCACCGCGGGGACCTCGATGAGCTCGGCGCCGCACAGGCGCAGCGTGTCCTTCTTCTCCCTGCTCTGGGTGTCGGGGATGACGATCAGGGTGCGGTAGCCGCGCGCACTCGCCACCAGCGCGAGCCCGATGCCGGTATTGCCGGCGGTGCTCTCGACCACCAGTCCGCCGGGCTTGATCTCGCCGCGGCTCTCCGCCTCCAGGATCATCTGCCGAGCCGCGCGGTCCTTCACCGATTGGCCGGGATTCATGAACTCGGCCTTGCCGAGAATCGTGCAGCCGGTTTCCGCGGATGCACGCTTGAGCGCGATCAGCGGCGTGTTGCCGATCGCCTCGATGATTCCGTTGCGCAATTGCATTTGACCGCTGTCCCCCTGCATCACCACCGAGCATGCCGGCACTCGTTCGGGCGGACCGCTAACCGCTCGGCGTGCGATCCGAGCCGATGGTATCACGCCAAAACCCTGATTCCAGCACGGCGGCCATGTCAGCGGGCGATAATATCCGCAGCGGGCGGAAACTCGCCTTTCCAATCCGGTTACCCGACCTCGTCGCCGGACAATGCGCGAGGCGCGCAGCGCGGGGGGAGGGCGGATTGGCGCAAGGCGCGATCCGCCGAGGAGCGTGGATGACGCGACCGTCGGCTTCCTGTCCGCGTATGCTGCGAGCGAATTCGTTCATTAAAATGCAGTGCGCGCACGAAACGTTCTTGAAACCATAATGGTTGTTCGCGCCGCGGATCGCAGCGCATTCACGGTTCTTTTGCGGCCGCGGCAGTACTTGATTTGGCAATGGAAAATCTCAGTGGGTGCGGCCCCTCGCTTTTGCCGGCGGTAGCGCAATGAACCTCGACGTCAATACGCTTTTTCTTGTCACCATCTATGTCGAAGCGATCCTCGGACTGCTCCTGCTCTTTGCCTGGATCCAGAACACGCAAATCTCCGCCGTCGCTTGGTGGAGCAGTGCGCACCTCTTGCGCGCGGGCTCGGTCATGCTGTTCGGCATGTACGGCAGCGTGAGCGAGGCGATCACGATCGACCTCGCCAATGCGCTGCTGCTGTTGAGCTTCGCCGTCACCTGGAGCGGCGCGCGCGTTTTCGACGGGCGACCTCCGCTGCCGATGTATCTCGTCGCCGGCCCAGTGGCGTGGGTGATCTGCGCTCACCTGCCGAGCTTCAGCGGCGAGTTGCAGATGCGCGTCCTGCTCTGTTCGGGCATCATCACATGCTATACTTGGCTCACGGCTTATGAGTTCTGGCGCGGCCGCGACGAGCCGCTGGTCTCGCGCTGGCCGGCGATCTTCATGCTGTTCGCGCACGGCGCGCTGTTCCTTTTGCGCACGCCGCTTGTCGTCATGCTGCCATGGTCGCCGAGCACCGAGGTGTTCGAGAGCGTCTGGCTTACCGTGCTCAGCTTCGAGGCGCTTCTGTTTACTATTTCAATCGCTTTCATACTTCTGGCGATGGCCAAGGAGCGCATCGAATACCGTCACAGGACGGCCGCCATGGTCGATCCCTTGACCGGCATCGCCAATCGCCGCTCGTTTCTGCAGGACGGCCATGAGCTGATGAAGCGGCACGATTCCAATCCATGCCCGACCGCCGTGTTGCTGATCGACCTCGATCATTTCAAGTCGATCAACGACCGCTTCGGACATGCAGTCGGCGATCGGGTGCTTCAGGTCTTCGCGGACGCGGCGAGGGCAAATGTGCGCTCCTGCGATTTGATCGGGCGTCTCGGCGGCGAGGAGTTCGCCGCGGTGCTCTACAATATCGGGCGCGACAAGGCGCTGGCGCTGGCCGAGCGGATCCGCTTGACGTTCGCCGAAGCGGCCGTCGAGGTGGATGGGCATCCGGTCGGCGCGACGGTGAGCATTGGCGTGGTCGCCAGCCAGGATGGTCCATTCGACGTTCCCGGTCTGCTCGGGCAGGCGGATCAGGCTCTTTATCATGCCAATGAGCGTGGCCGGAACCGGGTCGAGGTCGCCAGCCTCGAGCTCGTGCTGCGTTGCCGGGACGGTGGGCGCGAGCGAGTGGCCGCAGCTGCCGCCAAGGCCGCCGCCAAGACCGCGGCCTGATTCCTGACTTTTATTTCGCCGCGTCGACCAGGGTGAGCGTGCCCGGCCCTTCGCCGACAATGAGCACCCAGGCTTCCTCATTCTTGGCGCCGTCCCAATGCACCTGCTTGCCGATGTGCGTCACAAAGCTGCCGGCGGGCATGGGCGTCATGTTTTCCTTGTCGACCTTGTTGCCGGTTGCGACCCACCAGGTGCCTTTGACGACGGTGATGAAGCGGTCGTTGGGGTGAAAATGCGGCCTGCTGAAATTGCCGGGCTTGAAGCGGTTGAGCACCACGTAGAGCCCGGTCCCGGTCGGATCGCCGTGCAGGACCGCCTGGTTCACGCCGGCCGCACCGGTGGGATCGCGCCACTTGTACTGATCGGGCAGGGTATAGACGACAGCAGCCGGATCGAGGCCGGTGAGCGGCCCGGGCGTGGATGCGACGCCGGTGCTCGTCCCCGGACCATCGCCTACGATCAGAAGAGATGCGTCTTCGGTCTTGGCCCCGTCCCAGTGCACCTGCTTGCCGAAATGGGTCACGAACGTGCCGGCCGGCAAGGCGACGCTGTTATCCGGATCGAACTTCGTTCCGCTGCCCATCCACCAGGTGCCATCGAGCACCGTGATGAAGCGGTCATTGGGATGGAAGTGCGGGCGACTGAAATGATTTCCCTTCAGCCATTTGTTGCGCACGACGTAGAAGCCGGGCTTCGACGGATCGCCGACCAGCACGGCATTCTGTGAGCCGGCGGCGCTGGGCGGGTTCCACTTGATCTGATCGGGCAGCTGATAGGTCAGCGCAGCCGGATTGAGCTCGACGGCATGGCCGGCACCGGCGAGCGCCAATGCGAGAACCGGTGCCGCGAGTGCGAGGCGCCGACGATGTGCGAGCATGCCTTCCCTCCCGTGACAGTGCAGCGTGCGCGGCCAAAGCATAGTCGGTCGGCAGCGCCCGGCAAGGGGCGGACTCTCGCTGCGCATGCTCGCCGCGAGGACGGCATCATTCCGCCTTCCATGGAATGATCACGCGTTCGAGCTCATTGAGGCCAAGCGTGATCAGGAAGCCGATGATCGCAATCACGAACAGTCCGACATACATCTGCTCCACCGCGAATGTGCTCCACGCGCTCCAGATCAGGTAGCCGAGCCCGCTTTTTGCTCCCACCATCTCGGCGACCGCGATCAGCACGAGACCGATGCCGATTCCCAGCTTGAATCCGGTCATGATCACCGGCAGCGCGCCGGGCAGCGCAATGGTCCAGAACGTGTTCCAGCGGTTCGCCTTGTAGTTGCGACCGACGTCGAGATAGATCTTGTTGATCTCGAGCACGCCGGTGGTGGTGTTGATCACCATCGGGAAGAACACGCCGATCGCGACCATGAAGATCTTGGATCCTTCACCAAGGCCGAAAATGAGCAGTGCGAGCGGCAGGATGGCGCTCTTCGGCACCGGATAGGTCGCGGCGATCAACGGATCGAACAATGCGCGGATCGCCCGGTTGAGCCCCATGACGATCCCGAGGAAGAGGGCAGGCAGCCCGCCGAGGATCGTTCCATAGGCGAGGCGCTGCATGCTGATCGCGGTGTGGCTGATGAGCTCGCCGGTATGCAGCATATCGACGAGCGTCGCCAGCACGCTCGAAGGGGCGGGGAAAAACCGCGTGTCGATGAATTGAAAACGCGCGCAAAGCTCCCATACGACCAGGAGTGCCAGCGGCGAGATCACGTTCAAGAGCCGGTCGCGTGATCGCGCCGACAACCTGGCGCCGGGACGTGGGCCGCTCGTGATGGTCTGCACGCTCATGACGTCATCTCCTCTTCCTGGCGTCGCGCGCGATGGACCTCCTCGCGCAGGCTCGACCAGATGCGGGTGATCAGCTCGCCGTATTCCGGCAACTTCGCCAGTTCCATGAGGTTGCGCGGGCGCGCGAGCGGCACCTGCACGAAGGTCTTCACCTTTCCCGGCTGCGCCGTCATGACCATGATGCGGTCGCCCAGGGACACCGCCTCGTCGACCGAATGGGTGATGAAGACCACGGTCTTCTTGTGCTCTTCCCAGATGCGCAGAAGCTCCTCCTGCAGGAGAAGCTTGTTCTGGGCGTCGAGCGCCGAGAACGGCTCGTCCATCAAGAGAATTTCCGGATCATTTGGCAAAGGCGCGCGCGATCGACACGCGCTGGCGCATCCCGCCGGAGAGCTGATGCGGATAATACTGCGCAAAGCGCGTCAATCCGGTGCGCGCGAGGTAGTGCCCGACGACCTCCTTGATGGTGGCGGCGCCCACCCCGCGCATCTTGAGGCCGTAGGCCGCATTGTTCCACACCGTCATCCAGGGAAAGATGGAATCACCCTGGAAGATCATCGAATTCACCGGTCGTTGCGAGTTCGGAGCTTCGATCTCGATCGTGCCCGCGGTGATCAAATCGAGCCCGGCGAGGATGCGCAACAGCGTGGTCTTGCCGCAACCGCTCGGGCCCACGATCATGAAGAACTCGCCGCGGGCGATCTCGACCGTCACGCCATCGATGGCAACGAGCGGACCGAAAGTCTTGCGCAGGTCGCGGATGCGGATGGCCGGCCGCGCGGATAGCGGCTGTGCGGCGTCGAGCTTGGCGAGCGGACGGGTCATGGCCGAGCGGCGCAAATTTTGCCGGCCGGCAGCGCAGTTCACAACCCATTATTTCGCGCCGGTCGGCTGTGCGGCGTCATGCCGGCGCGAGCGCTGTAGCGTGCGCCGATGGTTTGCGCGGGCGGACGGCGGGCGCGCGATTGGCTGGCGCGGTGGCGGCTGCTAGAACGAGCGTTCGGCCTCATGCCGGCAGCCCGTGAAAGATGAAGCGCAGCACCGACCGCATCCTCACCACCCACGTCGGCAGCCTGATCCGGCCGCAGCCGCTGCAGCAATTCCTGCGCTCACAGCAGGAGGGCGAGCCGTTCGACCGGCCGGCCTACGATCTCTGCCTCGCCCAATCCGTGGCCGAAGTCGTTCGCCGGCAGGCGGCCGCCGGCATTGACGTGATCAGCGACGGGGAATTCGGAAAATCCATCAGCTGGTCGCAATACGTCCTCGAACGTCTCAGCGGCTTCGAGCGCCGGCCGGTCAAGCCGGGTGCCAACCCGTTCGCGCGCGGCGCCGACCGGGAAAGGTTTCCCGAATTCTATGCCGAGCTCGACGCGCGCGAAGGTCTCGCCACGACGAAGGATTCCGTCTGTGTCGGCCCGATCGCCTATACCGGCCAGGCGGCGCTTTCCCGCGACATCGAGAACTTCAAGACCGCGCTCGACGGCGTGAAGGTCGCGGAGGCGTTTCTTCCGGTGGCGGCACCGGGGAGCGTCATTCCCGACCGCAGGAATGAATACTACAGGACCGACGAGGAATGCCTCGTGGCCATCGGGGAAGCAATGCGGACCGAATACCGGATGATCGTGGACGCCGGCTTCCTGCTTCAGCTTGACGATGCGCGCGCAGCCGTCGCCTACGACCGCATGGTGCCGCCGGCGCGTTTTGAGGACTATCGCGCGTGGGTGGCGATGCATGTCGAGGTGCTCAACCACGCCATCGCGGGCCTGCCGCCGGAACGCATCCGCTATCACGTCTGCTGGGGAAGCTGGCCGGGCCCGCACACGACCGACATTCCGCTCAAGGACATCGTGGATCTGATCCTGTCGGTGAAGGTCGGGGCTTACGTCATCGAGGGCGCCAATCCGCGACATGAGCACGAGTGGAAGGTCTGGCAGGACATCAGGCTGCCGGAGGGAAAGGTGCTCATCCCCGGCGTCATCAGTCACGCCACCAATGTGGTGGAGCATCCCGAGCTCGTCGCCGAGCGCATCACGCGGCTGGCGCGGCTCGTCGGACGTGACAATATCATTGCCGGCACCGACTGCGGCTTTGCGCAGGGACCGTTCCATCGCCGCGTCCATCCCACCATCATGTGGGCGAAGCTTGAGACGCTGGTGCAAGGGGCGCGGCTCGCGAGTGCCGAGCTATGGAGGTGAGCCCGCGCTGTGGCCGGCGCTTTCGCCGCGCAAGAGGATCCAGGAGGTATCGATGATGATTTTGCCGCGCGCCCTCGCGTCTGCTCTGGCGCTGACCTTCGCACTGTCTTTTCCTGTCGCCTCCCCGGCGCAGGACTACCCCACCCATCCGGTCAAGATCATCGTGCCGTTCGGCGCCGGCGGCCCGGCCGACGTCTATTCGCGCGTGCTTGCCCAGCATCTTTCGGAGGCTCTCAAGCAGCCCTTCGTGGTCGAGGACCGCCCGGGCGCGGGCTCCATCATCGGCACCGATGCGGTCGCCAAGTCGCCGCCCGACGGCTACACGCTGCTGGCGATGTCGAACACCCATACCACCAACGAGTCGCTCGTTCCCAACAAGCCGTTCCAGCTGATGCGCGATTTCGTGCCGGTTGCCGGCATCAACTATTCCGATCTGGTCATGGTGATCCATCCCTCGGTGCCGGCAAAGGATCTCGGGGAGTTCATTGCTTATGCCAAAGGCAAGCCCGGCGCGCTCAACTATGCCTCCTCCGGCGCCGGCACGCCCTACCACATGGCAGGCGAGCTGTTCAAAGCGATGAGCGGCACCAATCTGGTTCACGTTCCGCACAAGGCTTCGGGCGAAGCGCGCAACAGCGTCATCGGCGGCCATGTCCAGATGATGCTCGACGCCATCACCACCATGGCGTCGAACGTCAAGGCCGGCCAGGTGCGCGCGCTCGGCACCTCCGCCGCCCGGCGATCGAGCGTGCTGCCCGACGTTCCCACCATCGCCGAGGCCGGCGTTCCCGGCTACGAGTCGACCATTTGGCTCGGCATCATGGCACCTGCCGGCACCCCGCAAGCGATCGTCGAGCGGCTCAATGCCGAGATCAACAAGATCATCAGTCGCGCTGAGGTGAGGGAGGCGTGGGACAAGCAGGGCGCCGTGCCGCTCAGCATGAATCCAGCAGAGTTCGACAAGTATCTGCGCGCCGACATCGAGAAATGGGCGCAGGTAGTCAAGGTCTCGGGCGCGCAGGCACAGTGAGGCGGCGCGTTTGCAGGGCAGGGCGCGGCTCTGCCCTGCCGCAGGCGATCTCATGTTGCGCCTGTCGGCCAAACGGCGGAAGATGGACGCAATCATAACATGATGGCGCCTGATCTCCGCTCGCAACGGATCCGTCAGGAGGAAGCCATGAGGAGGAAGCCATGCTCTCAGGGATGAAATTCTCCCTCATCCTCTTCGGCCTGGCGCAGGTTCTGCGATATGCGGCCTGGCGCTACCCGGCGTTCCGCGCACGCCTCAAGGAGCGCAACCTCGTGGCGCAGATCAAGGCGCGCGACGAGGAGATCGGCCGCTGGTATGCGATCGGCGACGGGAACGTCACGTCCGGCGCGGGCCTGCGCGCCGATGCCGACGTGACATTGGCATTCAAGAACGCCGTGCTCGGCGCCAATCTGCTCATGCCGCCGATCAACTGGCTCGATCAGATCAACGCGCAGAAGGATTTCAAGCTCACCGTCGTTGGTCCCGAGGACCTCACCAACTGGTTCGCGCAAACCATCATGATGAGCCAATCCGTGGGCCTCAAGATCGGCACGCGGCTTGCCGACGGCAGCATGCGCTATTGCAACATGACCAATGGCGGCCCGGTCTTCGTCTATGTCAAGAACGGCAGGATCGTCCGCATGACGCCGATCGATTTCGGCGACGACGATCCGCCGCCATGGACCATCGAGGCACGCGGCATGAAGTTCACGCCGCCGCGCAAGACGACGCTCGCGCCGCACGGCCAGAACGCCAAGTCGATCATCTATTCGCCCGACCGGCTGCTCTACCCGATGAAGCGGGTGGACTTCGATCCCAACGGCGAGCGCAATCCGCAAAACCGCGGCAAGTCAGGCTATGTGCGCATCTCCTGGCAGGAAGCCCTCGACCTGGTCGCGGGCGAGATCAAGCGGTTGAAGCGCACCTATGGTCCGGGCGTGATGGCGGTGTCGCACGGCTCGCACCACACCTGGGGCAATATCGGCTACTATCTCTCGGCGCTGTTCCGTTTCCGCAACGCGGTCGGCTCCACGCAAATCCATCATAATCCCGACAGCTGGGAAGGTTGGTACTGGGGCGCGGTGCACCACTGGGGCTATACGCTGCGCGTCGGCCAGTCGGAGACCTACGGCACGGTGGAGGACTGTCTCAAGCATTGCGACATGATCGTGTTCTGGGCGGCCGACCCGGAGTCGACTGCGGGCTCCTACGGCGCGCAGGAAGGCACCGTGCGCCGGCAGTGGCTCAAGAATCCCAAGCTCGGCATCAAGGTCGTGCACGTCGATCCCTATTACAACGCTTCGGCGCAATTCCTGCCGGGCAAGTGGCTGGCGCCGAGGCCGACCACGTCGGTCGCCATGGCCATGGCCATCGCCTATGTCTGGATCAAGGAGGGTCTCTACGACAAGGACTACGTCGAGACGCACACCATCGGCTTCGACAAGTGGAAGGACTATCTGCTCGGCAAGGAGGACGGCACTCCCAAGACGCCGGAATGGCAGGAGAGTGAAACCGGCGTTGCGGCCAAGGATGTGCGCGCGCTGGCGCGCGAATGGGGGAGGAAGCGGGTCTATCTCGCGCCCGGAGGCTGGGGCAATGGTCATGGCGGCGCCTGCCGCAACCAGACCGGCATCCAGTGGGCGCGCGTGATGGTGTGCCTCACCGCCATGCAGGGGCTGGGCAAGCCGGGCGTGAACATGGGCAACCTGCAATGGGGCTGCCCGGTCGACTTCCAGTTCTACTTTCCCGGCTATGCCGACGGCGGCATGTCGGGCGATCTCGAAAATACCGCCATGCCGGTCTCGCTCTATCAGCGCATGCCGCAGCTCCCCACCATGGCGACGACCTACCAGCGCATCCCGCGGCTGCGCACGCCGGAGGCGATCGCCGACGGCAAGGCCGAGGGCTATCCGTGGATCGGCAAATCGATCGAGCATCAGTTCGCGAAATTCGCCTATCCCGCGCCGGGGCACGCGCCGGTGCGCATGCTGTACAAATACGGCGGCTCCATCCTCTCCACCATGAACAATACCAACCGTTGGGTGCGGATGTATCAGTCGCCCAATCTCGAGTTCGTGGTGAACCAGTCGATCTGGTTCGAGGGCGAGGCGAAGTTCGCCGACGTGATCCTTCCGGCCTGCACCAATTTCGAGCGCGTCGACATCAGCGAGTGGGCGGGGCTCGGCGGCTACGGCCATCACGGCCAGCAGCAGCTCAATCAACGCGTCATCATCTTCCAGGCGCCGGCGATCACGCCGCTCGGCAAATCGAGATCCGATTTCTGGATCTTCAACGAAATCTGCAAGCGGTTGGGGCTTGCCAACTATTTCTCGGAAGGCGTCAACGAGATCGACTGGGTCAAGCGCCTCTATCTCGCCTCCGACATGCGCAACGTGATCTCGTGGAGGAAATTCATCAGGCGCGGCTATTACGCGGTGCCGGCGGAGAAGGAGAAGCTGCGCGCGCCGGTGTCGTTCCGCTGGTTCTGGGAGAACCGCAAGAAGGACGTGCCGGAGGCGCAGCCGCTGCCGTCCGATTACGCCGGCGAATATCTGCGCGGCCTGCAGACGCAGTCCGGCAAGATCGAATTCGAGTGCAACAGCCTCAAGCGCTTCAACGATCCGGAGCGCCCGCCGATCGTCAAATACGAGCCGTCATGGGAGGGGCCGCATTCGGGCGATATGTATCGGCGCTACCCGCTGCAGATGCTCACGCCACACTCGAAATATTCCTTCCACACCCAGGGCGACGGCAAGGACTCCTTCCTGCTCAACATCGAGGATCACCGGGTCAATGTCGGCGGCTACTACTATTGGATCATGCGGCTCAACGCCGAGGATGCCGCCGAGCGCGGGATCAAGCGGTACGACCTGGTGAAGGTCTACAACGACCGCGGCGCGGTGATCTGCGCGGCGCTGCCGACGCAGCGGCTCCCGCGCGGCGTGTGCCACGGCTACGAGTCCTCGGCCGTGTACGATCCCATGGGCGAGCCGGGCAAATCCGTCGATCGGGGAGGGTGCCTCAACCTGCTTACGCCCGAGCGCACGCAGACCAGGTCCACCCACTCCATTGCCGGCTCCAACTCGCTGGTGCAGGTCGAGATCTGGGACGGCCGCGGCGAGCACATGTCGGAGACCTTCGCGCGCATGGAGAGGGACAGGGAGATGCGCGAGTCGCTCAAGGCCGCGCATCTGGTGCCGGCGAAATGATGCGATGCCTTCCTGTCATGCCCGCGCACGCGGGCATCCAGTCATCACCGGCGGAGCCATCTTGGAACCTCGGCGCTATGCGCGTCCGGCGCGGAATACTCGATCATCCGCTTTCGCGGATGATGACACGAATGCCGGGTCCGGCCCGCAGGAGCAAGTGATGCAGAAGTGGAACATGATCATCGATGTCGCGGAGTGCACGAACTGTCAGCTGTGCGCGCTCGCCGCCATGGACGAATATGTCGGCAATGACTGGCCGGGCTACGCCGCGCCCATGCCCAGGCACGGCCACAAGTGGATCAACATCCTGCAGAAGGAGCGCGGAACGCAGCCGATGATCGACATCGCCTACGTTCCGACCATGTGCAACCACTGCGACAATGCGCCGTGCCAGGCCAAAGGCGGCGACGCGGTCAAGAAGCGCGACGACGGCATCATGCTCATCGATCCGGAGAAGGCGAGGGGCCGCAAGGACCTGGTGGAGGCCTGTCCGTACGGACACATCTGGTGGAACGAGGAGCTCAACCTGCCGCAGATCTGGCCGTTCGATGCCCACCTCATCGACCAGGGTTGGCAGCAGACACGCGGCCAGCAGTCGTGCCCGACCGGCGCCATGCGCGCGGTCAAGGTCGAGGACGAGGAGATGGCGCGCATGGCGCGCGAGGAAGGTCTCGAAGTGATGAAGCCAGAGCTGGGCACGCGGCCGCGCGTCTACTACCGCAACCTCTGGCGCTACTCGAAATGCTTCATCGGCGGCACGCTCGCGGCGGAGGCGAACGGCGTCGTCGATTGCGTCGAAGGCGCGAGCATCAGGCTCAGCAAGGACGGCCGCACCGTGGCCGAAACCAGGAGCGACAACTACGGCGACTTCAAGTTCGACAAGCTCGACGAGGACTCCGGCGCCTATGTGGTCGAGATTTCGGCCGAGGGCCGCAGCAAGAAGACGGTCGATGCCAGGCTCGGGGCGAGCATCAATCTCGGCGAGATACGCCTCAAGTGAATTGCGGGACAATACCATGCGCATCGCGCGAAGTTTTGCTGCGATCGGCATCCTGCTCGTGCTCGCGTCCCCGGTCCGGGCGCAGGACTACCCGAACCGCCTGATCAAGTTGCTGCAGGGCTTCCCGCCGGGCGGCAATGTCGAGTTCGTCGCCCGCCTGTTGGCGAACGAGATGTCGAAAAGTCTCGGACAGACCATCATCGTCGAGAGCAAGCCGGGACAGGCGGGCAGCCTCGCCGCCGAGACGGTCGCGGTCGCGGAGCCCGACGGCCATACGCTTCTTCTCGTCGTCGGCGCTCACCCGGCGACGGCCGCTGTCTACAAGAAGCTCAAATACGATCCCGTCGATGCCTTCGCATGGATCTCGACGGCGAGCTTCTATCCGTTCATCATTTGCGTGCGCCAGGATTCGAAGCTCAAGTCCTTCGCCGATCTGCTCGCGAGCGCGCGCGCCGAGCCGGGCAAGGTGAGCTCCGGCACTGCCGGCAACGGCTCGATCGCCCACATGACGACGGAGATGCTCGGCCAGATGACGGGCGTGAAATTGCTCTCGGTGCCCTATCGGGGCGAGGCGCCGGCGGTGACCGGATTGCTCAGCGGCGACGTCGATTTCGTAGTTGCCACCGCCGCGTTGGCCATCCCTCATGTGCGCTCCGGCGTGGTGCGCGCGCTCGCCGTCACCGGCGCAACCCGCTGGAAGGACATTCCTGACGTCCCCACCGTCGCCGAAGGAGGTTTGGCGGATTTCGAGGTGATCTCCTGGTCCGGAATGGCCGCCCCCGCCAGGACCCCGAAGCCGATCATCGATCGCCTGCATGCGGAGATTGCAACGGCGATCTCCCTGCCGGACGTGCGCAGCAGGCTCGAGGCCGCCGGCAGCGAGGTGCGCGCGACCGCGCCGGCAGAGATGCGCGCCCTGGTGGACCGCCAGGTCAAGATGTGGAGCAAGGTCGCCAAGGACGCCGGCATCGGGCTCGACTAATTCAGGGCGCAGCAGGAGTAGGAGTCCAGGAAAGCAGGAAACAGGAAGCAGGAGTCAGGAACTCAGGAAGCAGGAGATACGAGACAGGAAATCGCGGAGAGGGTAGTCTTCCTTAACTCCTGACTCCTGATCACTGACCCCTGATACGAGACAGGAAATCGCGGACAGGGTAGTCTTCCTGACTCCCGACCCCTGACCCCTGACTCCCGACCCGGAGATCACCATGAACATTCACGCGAGCGCGTCGGCCGGCACCGCCACGGCAGCATCCCCCGCGGAGTGGCAGGCGCGCGTCGACCTCGCTGCGGTGTATCGGCTGGTCGCCCATCACGGCTGGGACGACGTCATCTACAACCATTGCTCCATGCGGGTGCCGGGCGAAGACCGGAAATTCCTGATGAAGCGCCATGAGCTGCTTTGGACCGAGGTCACGGCGTCGAACCTGGTGAAGGTCGACATGGACGAAGACCTCGATGAGCGTGCAGGCGTCAATCGGCCGGGCTTCACGTTGCATGGCGGCGTGCTGCGCGGGCGCCCTGACGTCAATTGCGCCGTACATGTCCATACCCGGACCGGGATGGCGGTCGCCGGCCTCAGGGGCGGGCTGCGCATGATCTCGCAGGAGGCGGTGCGTTTCTTCGACGCCATCGGATACCACCCTTACGAGGGCATCACCGAGGATTTCGGCGAGCGCGAGCGGCTGATCGCCGACCTCGCCGGCAACCGCGCCATGATCATGCACAATCACGGCGTGCTCACGGTCGGCAAGACCGCGCGCGAGGCCTTCATCCTGATGAAGCATCTCCTGGAAGCGGCCGAAATCCAGCTGGCCATGCAGGCGACGGGCGACGACCTCATCGAGATTGCGCCCGATGTCTGCCGGAAAACGGTTGCGCAGTACGAACGCCACGACAGCGGCCGCGGCTCCGCCGACTGGCCCGCCTATTTCCGCATGCTCGATCGCATCGATCCGAGCTATCGCACCTGATCAATCTCGAACCGCAAGGAGCCTCGATCATGCTCGACGTCACCAAACCCTCCGGCGCCCGATCGGCGGTCCCGTTCGATGCCGATCGGCTCGACCGGTTGCTGGACGAGTCCGGCATTGACGTGCTGTGCGCGAGCTCGAAGCACAACGTGCAGTATCTGCTCGGCGGCCATCGCGCCTTTTTCTTCGAATGCATGGATGCAATGGGCCTGAGCCGTTATCTGCCGGTGCTGGTCTATCCCAAGGGCAACCGGCACAAGGCCGGGTATTTCGGCCACCGCATGGAGGGCTATCAGAAGGAGAACGAGCCGTTCTGGGTGGCGGAGGCGCAGACCAACTCGTCGGGCTCCCTCGATGTCATGGCGAAGGCGCTCGACCATATCCGCCGCACCGGCGTGCCGACCGCAAGGATCGGTGCGGAGCTTTCGTTCCTGCCGGTCGATGCGGGGGCGGCGCTGCGCAAGGCGTTTCCCGACAGCGAGATCGTGGACGCCGTGTTCGTGCTCGAGCGGCTGCGCGCGGTGAAGAGTCCCGCCGAGCTCGCGCAGCTGCGCGTCGCTTCCGAGGGCGTGATCGATTCCATGCTGGCCGTCATCGCCAATCACGGGCCGGGAGCGAGCAAGCGCGAATTGACGGAAGCGCTGCGGCGCGAGGAGACGAGCCGCGGCCTCATCTTCGACTATTGCCTGATCACCGCGGGGTCGAGCCTCAACCGCGCGCCCTCGGAGCAGAGATGGGGAGAGGGGGATATCCTGTCGCTCGATTCCGGCGGCAACTACCACGGCTATATCGGCGACCTCTGCCGGATGGCCATCCAGGGCGAGCCCGATGCCGAGCTCGAGGACCTGTTGGCCGAGATCGAGGACATCCAGCGCGCCGCCATGAAACCGATCAAGGCGGGCGCCATGGGCAACGCGATCTACGCCGCCGCCGAGCCGCTGGTGCAGAAGTCGAAGCACCACAACCACATGCATTTCCTCGCCCACGGCATGGGATTGGTCAGCCACGAGGCGCCCCGCCTGACCGCGACCGGTCCGGTGCCGTACGACGCCTATGACGCTTCCCGGCCGCTCGAATCCGCAATGGTCGTCTCGGTCGAGACCACGCTGCAACACCCGCAGCGCGGATTCATCAAGCTCGAGGACACGGTCGTGGTGACCGCGGACGGCTTCGACATCTATGGCGAGGGCGGCCGCGGCTGGAACCGCGGCGGCACGGCGCTGTAGGAGCGGGTTTCAAGCCCGCCCCCTATCGGCAAGCACGATGGAAAATTTGTTTATCTATCGGTGCGTACCAGGTCGTAATTTCATCAAGCACTGAGCTCGCCGCACCAGGGCGGGTTTGAAACCCGCCGCCCCTACAGGTGGCCGATCGGGCAGGTCAGCCGGACCGCCCGGCCGGGCGTGGCCAATGCCGAAAACGTTCATGACCGGACGCCAGCTGGCTCCCGGCCATCACCCGCGGCAAGCCGCCTTCAAATGCTCAATGCGAGCAACGCAACAATGGCGATTCCGATCACCAGCACCACGAGGGCTACAGGATCGTACTCGAGCCAATGCCCACCAAGTACACGCATGACGCCGCCTCACCCTACAAACGAACGACTTTACGCTTCTTCTTCCGGACCGTGCTGGCCGGTGATGGTTTGCGCCCTGTTAGTCGCACCGCCGGGGGGAATGGTTCAAACCCGGCCTGCGGCCGGGCGCCCCTCGGCGCCAGGAGCCGCCGCCCGCTACGACCAAGCTCAAGGCCGCGATTGTAGCGATCTTGTCTGAAAGGCGCGCTTCGCGGCCCGCTGCCATTTGATTAAAGTTTTCAGCAAGTTGCAGGCAACTCCGTGCCGTCCGTGAGGTCGCAGATGTCTATCGCGTCGCACTCACGAGCTGATAGGCGCCCCGCTCGAACGCATCGTAGACGGCCAACGCCTTGGCGTCGGCGAACGGCAGGTACTGCATCAATATCACGCCCGCAATGCCGCGGCTCGGATCGATCCAGAAGTAGGTATTGTTGATGCCGCCCCAGCTCAGGCTGCCGGGAGAGCGCTTGCCGGGCACCTGATCGACCGTGATCAGGAAGCCGAGACCCCACTTGTCGCGGCCGTCCGCGATGAAGGAGAAGTCGGCGCTGCGCGGCAGCGCGGTCTTGAGCGCAGGTACCGAGACGGCGCCGATGTGGTTCTGGCCCATGAGCGCCACCGTCTCGGCCTTGAGCACGCGCGCCCCGTCGAGCTCGCCGCCGTTGAGCAGCATGCGCACGAAGCGTCCATAGTCGCCGGCGGTCGAGGCAAGGCCGCCGCCGCCGATCGGCGCGGGGATCGTGAGCCCCGGCTGCGGCGTCTGCAGCACGATGGCCCCATCCATGCGGTCGCCGGCGCGCTGCTGCGCGGCGACGAGGCGCGCGGCCTTGTCCTGCGGCACGTTGTAGGACGTGTCGGACATCTTGAGCGGGGCAAAGATGTGCTGGCGGAAATAATCCTCGAGCTTCTGGCCCGAGACGACCTCGACCAGCCTTCCGACCACATCGGTGCTCGTGCTGTAGTGCCAACGCTCGCCGGGATCGAACAGCAGGGGGCCGCCAAAGGGATATGTTTCGCCCGCGCGCGGCTTGAAATCGCGCCACGTCGCGCTCGTGAACGGATAGGCGAGCCCGGATGTGTGGGTCAGGACATGCCGCACGGTCGGCGGTCTTGATGCCGGGCGGAGCCGATACTCTCCGGTCGCCGCGTCGAATGATTCAAAGACCTTCAGTCCGGCGAATTCCGGCAGATATTTTTCGACCGGATCGTCGAGACCGAAGCGGCCCTGCTCGACGAGCTGCATCGCGGCCAGCGATGTGACCGCCTTGGTCATGGACGCGATACGGAACAGCGCGTCGGCCGTGAGCGCGCGTCCGGTCGCGACGTCCGCCACGCCGAAGGCGCCCTGATAAAGCACGCGCTGGCGGTCCGTGACCAGCGCGACCACGCCCGGCACGTCCTTGCGCTCGACCGCAGCGCGCAGGCTTGCGTCGATGGCGGCGCTTCCGTTTTCGGTACACACAACGGATCAATAACTCGACGAACTCATGCAAATCCGTGCCAAAAAGCCGTCACGTTATATAGTACTACGAAAATAACTATCAGCCCTGCGCTCTTCGCGAGGACTCCCATGTTGATGCGGCTCCGAAAGGCGACCGGACTGAAGCCCACAAGCGCAAGCATTGGGAGTGTTCCCAGGGCGAACGATCCCATCGTCAGAGCGCCAGAGAGAAAGTTGCCGGTTGAGAGAGCATAGAGCTGCATCGATTGCGTAACCACGCACGGCAGAAAAAAGGTTGCCATGCCAATCACGCAGGGGATGACTTGATAGAGCTTCGATGCGCCATGGGCGTACTGCGCCAGGAAGGTGGGCATTGAAGGTTGTATTCGCTTTGACCAATGGGAGGCACCCAGCAAATTAGCGGCCGCGATGAGCGTTGCTATGGCGATAGCCAAGCACAATATGATTGCAGTCCCGCCGGTGAAAGCAAACGTTGATCCTATTGCACCAATCGTCCCGCCAAGGACGAAAAAAGAGACAAGCCGCCCGGCATGGAAAAGAAGCTGTGGTTTCAGCTTCTTGCCTTCTTTCGCAAAAATAGCTGACATCGAGAGCGCAAGTCCGGCTACAACGGCCATACAAGGTGAGAGTGATGCAGTGATACCAACGACAAAAGCGGCACTGTATGAAGCCGAGCCAGTTTTAATGAGATTCCCAATGCTCAAGTCTTGAAGCAAGCAGAAACCAATGGAGAGCGTAACGGCGATGGGTATTGCCAGGTGGAAATCAGACCAATTTATTGAATAGGCTTTTTGTTCAGATTGAGTACACGAATGACAAACGGATCGAATTGCCGGGAATATACGCACTTGCCTCTCCGCTCGATTTGACGCGCGAACCGCGCCAACTGGAAGCTTAGCAGGGTCACTAGGTTGCAAGATGTGATAGCTGTCACACAAATTCCGATTTGGATGGGATGACAGCCTCCAACGTGGCTGGGACCGCGATTTTAACCCATCGCGGACCTGTCGCGTCGATGGACACTGCCGGTAGCGAGCCATAAATTCCATCCCGCTGTATGGTGTGCAGGGTGCGATCGATATGGCTGAAGAACACATGGAACGGCGGCTGAGCGCCATTCTGGCGGCTGACATCGCCGGCTATAGCGCGCTGATGAGCGCAGACGAGGCGCGCACGATTCGTGATCTCAAGGGGCATCAGGCAGTCGTGCTGCCGATGGTTCGCGAGTTCGGCGGGCGCATCATCGACACTGCCGGCGACGGCATTCTCGCCGAATTTCCCAGCGTCGTGAACGCGGTTAAATGCGCGGCGGCCATCCAATCCAAGATGGCGGAGCGCAATGGCAAGAGTGAGCCAGAGCGCCGCATGCTGTTTCGCATTGGCATCAATATCGGTGATGTAGTTTACGACGAAGCCCGCATCTACGGCGATGGCATCAATGTGGCTGCCAGGCTGGAGAGCATCGCGGAAGCAGGCGGCATCTGCCTGTCGCGCCAGGCGCACGAGCAGGTCGACGGGAAGTTGCCCCTGAGCTACCGCGAGCTGGGGCCGCAGACGCTGAAGAACATCCCGAAGCCGGTCGAGGTCTTTGCCGTCGAAACCGGCGTCGAGCTGGACGCCGAATTTGATCCGAGAACCGCAAAGCATGAGATCAAGTATTGTCGGACGCCCGACGGAGTGCGTCTTGCCTACAGCAAGGTCGGACGCGGGCCCCCGCTGGTGAAGACAGCGAATTGGATGAATCATGTCGAGCTGGATTGGGAAGGGTCGGTGCTCTCCCATCTGTTCGTCGCGCTGGCCCGCAACCGCTCGCTGGTGCGCTACGATGCACGTGGCAACGGGCTTTCCGACTGGGACGTCGACACCGTGTCATTGGATGCATGGGTGAGCGATCTCGAAACCGTGCTGGACGCAGCCGGCGTCGATCGGGCTCCGTTGCTGGGAATGTCGCAAGGTTGCGCCATCTCGGTGGCCTTCGCGGTGCGGCATCCGGGACGCGTTTCTCACCTCATCCTCTACGGCGGCTTTGCGCGCGGAGCCTACCGGCGCGCCAAGGATGAAGCGGAGCTGCAAAAGGCCAAAGCGCTGGCCACCCTGATTCGCACCGGATGGGGCGACGATAGTCCCGTCTATCGGCAACTGTTCTCGTCATTGTTCATGCCCGGAGGAACCGCGGAGCAGCTTGCTAAATTCGCCGAGCGGCAGCGCAAGACAACCAGTCCCGAGTGTGCGTACCGCTATTTCGAGACGACGCGGAATCTTTGACGTGACCGACCTGTTGCCCAAGGTGAAAGTGCCGACGCTTGTGATGCATGTACGTGGCGATCAGGTGCAGCCGTTCGAGGCCGGTCGGGAGCTCGCGTCTGGAATTCCAGACGCGCACTTTGTCGCCCTGCCAGGCCAAAACCATATTCCGCTGGAGCAGGATCCGACATCGGCGCGGATTCTCGAAGAGATCGATCTTTTTCTGAAGCAATAGCAGGCGAGCAACCGTCACAAATTCACGCGAGCACCATCAAGCGTTCGAAAGATCCCTCTGCTGCCATGGAGCAATTCAAGGGTGGATCGCTTTCTGGCTTCGCGTGGAAGCATGAAGGCGTGAGCAGGCAGTACGTCATCTATCGCGATGCGGACGAGAAAGAGATGAAGGTAGGCAAGCGCACGGTGCAGGATGTGCTGCACACCATCCAGACTGAGTGACGAGCCTGTCGCCCGCGCCGTTCGTCGGGCACTAGAGGCGATGAACCACGACAGACGACCCCGCTTCCACCCACTCCACTGCGGTCGCGATCGCGATGGCGCGGGCACAGAAGCGGCTCGCGGACAAGTACCAGGACAGCGACCTGGCGAGCCACGCGGCGGTGCTGCAGGAGCGGGCGCAAGCGGCGGTGAAGGACGGCAAAGCGGAACTGCCGCCGATGAACTAGCCCTCACAGAATTGAATTTTCGCGCCGGCACGAAAATCTAACCTCGGCTCGTTTGAGCAGAGTTGGACGGCTGGCCAACGGTTGCTCGCGCGGACCAATGTCCGCAGCCGGCGGAAGCTGACATGGCTAGCGGGCGAGGCGGGGCGGGTTATGACCCGCTACGGACATGCGGAGCACAGGAACGCAGTATGATGTCAGCCCTGAGCGCTGACCTCGATGGTCACGAGCAACGACCCCGGTCGCAATCAAATCTGTAGATGTGAGCCATTTTGCTCAGACTCCGGACGGACAAACGGCGCATGAGCTTGCTGTTTCCAAACACGCGATCTGATGGCCTAATCCAACCGACAGAGAGGAATGCATTATGAATACGAAGTTCAAGATCGCGCTGGCCGTCGTTGCCGGCGCAGCGCTCGGCGCAGTGGCCATACAAGGGCTGCACGCTCAAGCCAAGCCGAAAGCCTACAGTGTCAGCGAGATCGAACCGCTCGGTGCTGAAGACCAAGCGGCGTTCGCAGGTGTTGCCCGGGCTGCGCATACGGCTGCCGGTGCTCGCCCGTTCCGCACGGGTGGCGGAAAGATTGTTGCCATCGAAGGGGCGGCAGCCCCCAAGAGTGTGGCCCTCATCGAGTGGGACAGCCTGGAGCAGGCACAGGCATTTTACAACTCGAAAGCCTGGAAGGACCTTACGCCGCAGCGTGAAAAGGCCACCAAGACAATACGGCGGTATGTCGTCGAAGCCCAGAATTAGGCCCTTCCCGGGTGTTGCTGCGGCACCCGGTCGGCACCCACAACTGGAAATTACGCTTTCCGAGGCAGCCTCACCGGGCGGCCTCGTCTCCGTGATTGATGCTGCCATCCGTTTCAGAGGTCAGCCTGCTTGGGCAATCACCCGCGCACTTACTCCGCAGGCGTACCTTAAGCGCAGAACTTCTCGTACCTTCCGCATCGACAATCTCTCGGCGGGCATCGGTCCCTCCGCCTTGCTCGAAGCGCAAAGGGATGACCTTGCCCGGCTCAGATTGCCGACAACGTGCCCCGCTTCACCCTATCAACAGGGTGGCCGCCTTCGTTCGGAATCGGTCGCCGCTTTCCGTCGGATTGGGTGGCCGCTTTCCCTCGGAATCGGTGGCCGCCTTGCCTCGGATTCCGCATCGTATCGCCAGGGGTTTAGTAGGCACTTGCAGGAGCAGCGCGATCACCGTGGCCTTTTCCGCTTCTTCCGACCCTGAGCTTCGTCCCGCAGCATGAGGTCCGACATCAGCATGTCGGCATATTTCGTTCTCAGCAGTTCATCCCTAGCATAAGGTGCTTCGATCTTGGCGACGGTCGAACTCGTGGCCGATCTTCCCTCGGACATCGGCGATGATCTCGGCGCGACTACAGTAGGCGAGAACAGGCCAACTGCACCCCTCAGCTCCGCCATTATTTCAGTCGTTACTTTCCAATCATTTTCCGTGAGCCATTCTACGGCCTTGTGAACATTCACTCTGCTCGAAAAAAAAGTCCCTGCCATCGGCACACGAAAGTTCGCCTCCAATAATCCAATCGGCGTCGATCCCCACAACATGTTTGCCATCGATTTCATGTGGAAGTGCCCGATCACCTTCCTCTTCGTCATAATCCGGCGCGGGTGCCAATGCCTCGTAGCACGAACATCTTGGCGATGCGCCATGAGAGGCCTTCGGGGATCACGATCGTATACTTATCGATGGTGCGCAGCAGCTGGCGAAGACCCGAAGGAGACCTTGGGCCTGTTGATCGGTTGCAAACTCCTAGCCAATCATGCTCGCTATGCCTGCTGACTGGTCCTTGCCAATTTGATATTCTGCAATGCGCTTCCTGCTCTTGGGGGCCACAACCATGCTTGCTTGCCTGTGTCCCAATGGTCTCAATCGCTATGACGGCGCGAGGCCGCCGCGGCGGCTCTTGGTCGCCACCGCCAGCGGGGTCAGCGTGCTAGAGCGCGATGCTCCCGGCCAAGCTTGGTGTCTCGCCAAGACCATGCTGGCCGGCGTGCACGCAACGACGCTCGCAATGGCTCCGGGCGGGACCGGTCTTTTCGCCGGCACCCATGGCGACGGCATTTTTTTCAGCGCGGATGACGGCAAGCGCTGGGAGCCTCGCAACGAGGGCTTGACCTCGAAGGATGTCTATTCGCTCGCGGCGATCGAGCAGGACGGCGGCGTAACGCTCTATGCCGGAACGCAGCCGGCGTCGCTGTTCCGCAGCCGCGATCTTGGCCGGAACTGGGGCGAATTGCCGGCGCTGCGCCAAGTGCCCAGCGCGAAACACTGGACCTTTCCGGCGCCGCCGCACTTGGCGCATACTAAGATGATGGTGTTCGATCCGCGCGATCCAAACACGTTCTATGTCGCGATCGAGCAGGGTGCGCTGTTGTTGACGCGGGACGGCGGAGCTTCGTGGCGCGAGCTTAACAACTACTCGCACCCTGACGACAGGTTCTCCTGCGACGTCCATCAAGTGCTTTTGCTTCCGTCGATACCGGAAACGGTGTTCATGTCAACGGGCGTCGGACTTTACAAGAGCTTGGACGCCGGTGAGACCTGGGAACGTTTGACCGGCGCGGACTTCCGCCTTGCCTATCCCGATCACTTGGCGGTTTCACCGGACGAACGTTCCCTCTTCATGGCCGGTGCGAAAAACGAGCCGGGCGAGTGGCGGCGCACGCATATCGCAGAGACCGGCGTCGTGCGCAGCCGAGATGGCGGGCATGACTGGACCTTCTGCCGGCTCGACATCGCTCCGGGCGTCAACATCGAGGCCATGACGATTGCGGCCTACCCAGGCGGCTACACGCTCTTCGTCGGCGATACCGAAGGTATGGTCTATGCGAGCGATGATGGCGGGGACAATTGGGTCTTTGTCGCCGACGTGCTCGCATCGGTCTCGAAGGGCGATCACGCCAAGGCGTTGCGCGGTAGCACCAGATATAGTACCGCACCTGCATAGTGCTGAGCGAAACTGGGAGGCCGCTTGGCCTCCCCGAGCATGAGCTTTTTCACTGGATTGAGAGCAGTTTGCCGGTTCAATAGCGTGGCGGCTGGGTAGCCGTACTCCGCATCTTTCGGGTACGCGCCATGGAAGCCCGTCTGCTCCTGCGGAGTTATCCCGTTGATGTCGTAATAGAACGCCCCGGTGTGCTTGAGCACGATGTCCACGTCGCTGTCAGCGTAGACGTTCGTATCGTTGCCGTAGGAGCCCTGCAGGAAGACCTCCACGTCAGCCACGGGATACGGAACCCCTTTGTCGAGTAGATGACCGCGGATCGTGTTGTACGTATCCGTAAACTGGCCGGTCTTGCCTTGCGCTGACCATGTTTTGAGCTGTGCTTCCGAAATCGCCACGGAAATCTCCTAGGTCAGAAATTCCTTGAGCTCCGCCTCGCGCTCCCGCCCGGAGTTCGCGGCCGCGGCTCCAGAGCTTGCCGAGCTTGTCAATGTCGGCTTCGAGCATGTCCGTCGCCATTTCCGGCTGCGTGTATTTAGTGTTGATGCGGACTGTGCGCACGTTGCGGAAGAGCGCTCGCCGCAGCTCATCCATCGACTGCGTGTTAATCTCCAACATCCGCTGGGCAAACTTCACCGTGGGCCACTTGCTGAACCACTTGCGCGCGCTCGTGGCAGGCAGCTTCGGCGCAGGATACTCGCCGACCCCGACACTCACCACCCGCACGTTCTCGCGGGCGTAGCCGAGCGATTCCGTCGCATCCGCGATAGCGAAGAGCGTCGGGTTATTTGCGACGAAGCCCCCGTCCCGCACTTCGACCCGATCCCCGCGGGCGGTCGTCACCAACTTCTTTTTGAAGAACGGATTGGCCGAGCAGGAGCCAACTACGGCGTCGGCGATAGTGCAGCCAAACCCCGGCTCGAAAGAGCCATGACCCGTGTAGACCTGCCCTGGGTTGGTCTTGAAGATAATCGGCCGATCATCCTCCCACCGAGTTCCGACTATACCCATGTCGGTCTTGAAGGCATCGAACCGCAGGATCGCCAAACACTTCCGTGGCGAGCTTCTCCAGCGCCGCGGTCTTGTTGCCCGGCAGCCGCTCGCCCATGAGTTCGACGACGCGCAGGCGATAGAGCAACTCGATTTCGTCCACGGACTTTCCGAGCCCGAGCAGCGCGGCGATGATGGCGCCGGTCGAGGTCCCGTAGATGAGGTCGAACTTCTCGAAGAGGAGGCACTCGACGAGCGCCTCGACCTCCTTGAGCACGCCGAGGGTGTAGAACCCCTTGGCACCCCCGCCATCCAGGCTGAGGATGCGAAAGATTCTCGGCTCGGTAGAATCGTCGTTCATCCTGTCCTCGTCCCCACCAGCCGGTGGGCCGGAAAAGCATCACGCACCCACGCCGCACCTCGCGCCGTGCTATGGACGCAGGCTTTTCGCCAATGCACGCCAATCATCGCCTACCTTGTATTGGCGAAGGCTGTTCCACTCCGATTGGGTTAGTACCCGGGGGTCTTCGAGCTTCACGTAGCAATGCCCGAACAGACCAGCTTCGAACGCGATGCTGCGACAACTACGTGACCGAGTGCCACTCGGCAATGTCAGAGGTGGCGGCTTGAAGAGCAGAGCTGCTCCTTGCAGATATTCAACAACTCGGTTTTTTGCGGTTGTGCACTGTGAGAGATTGCAGAAGCCATTGTGACTGAGGATCAATTTGTGATCGGAATGACAAACAAGAGCATAGTGGGGTCGCTCCTTCTTCTTTAGCTTCTTTGGGTCATAGCCGCTCGTGACAACGACATGGCCCGGAATGCGACCCCTCTGTCGAGGGTCGAGTCTGCTGCTCCATCCATCCCAAACCCGGACCTGATTGGGTGCCTGCACTGAGCTGTTGCTTGATGCTGAAAACAAGGCTGGCAAAGACCCTCCAGTTGCCTGCGCCCTTGCCTCGACATCGCGCCCCAGTGCAGCGCCAAGGCCCCACCAGAATTCACCCGTCCCTGCGCTGCGCTCTGCCTCCTTTCGTATGACGATGTGGTTTAGGTCTTCACCGGCATCGCCGCCGACGACACTACAGATGAACCAGGTCATGCTGGAATCCTTCCTCCGTTCCTCGCGCCAATCGGGGCGTGACGTCGGCCCAATTGATTGGATGACCTTCGTCCTTCAGCTGTTGTATCTTGGCGGTGAATGCTGGGTTGTTGGCCTCACGCATATCCATTAGGTAATCAAGGACAAGATCATCCCCATCTTCTCTCAAGCACGCGCAGACGTTCCCTACGTCCGACCCCACCACCGCCGCGAGCCGAGCAATTTCCAGAAACGTGAGAGCCTCCGGGAAACAATTCCTTACGATTTGGTACGCTCGCTCCCTGAGTGCTGTTCCAAGGACGATCATGCGACCGTCAACAATGGTCTCCCATAGCGGTATTTGACCTGGATACGGCTCCCCCGCCCAATATTGGTGCATCCAATCGTAACTAGTCAGATAGCCGTTCTCATCTCTGGGCGCGTGCGTGATCCAATTGGAATCGAGGCGATCTCGACGAGCGTCGGCATCGCCGAGATTGAGTTCAGCAAGAAACTCAGGGCGGAAATGGCTGCTTGGTCCTGTATTCCACGAGCAAGCTTACCCCGCACTCTGGAGGTCCAGGAAGCAGAACATACCCCTGAGACGTGACACTCCCTCGGGGTGGTAGGCCACCCTTACGCTTTCAAGAATGAGTTCTCGGCTGATCCTGGCCGGGTCATCTGCCCGCAACATTCCAGCGGACCACACTGACAAGAAGCCAGGCTGTGCCGGGGCGGCGACCAGTGTGCCGCGATACGTTGCCCAGGCGCAAAGAGGGTCCCTGATATTTGGGAATGCATACGCATCGGTGCTCAACAGAGCCGGCTTCTCTTCCGCTGACATCTCGTCACCGTGACGATGCATCGGACCCCATATCTCCCTTGCGCAACAGATAGACTGAGTGTGCCCAAAACGGCCTGGGTGCGCATCTACTTCGACTTGGAGCAGAAAACCCTGCAACCCCTCGACAACCCGTTCGGCCCAGGTTGTCACCCATGTCTTAGGTACGTTCTGTTACCTATGTGTCCGGGCTGGACATTTTGTGATTTGGCTCCCCGGGTCGGATTCGAACCAACGACCAACCGGTTAACAGCCGGTTGCTCTACCGCTGAGCTACCGGGGAGCAAGGGCGAAAGGAACGCCCGTCCCGCCTATAACAAAGCGCCTTTCGATTGCAAAGCGTGAAATCCCGCAACGATGGGGCAGTGCACGCAAGAGCGCAGATGCTGGAGGCCACGACCGGAATTGAACCGGTGTACACGGTTTTGCAGACGGCCAATCGGCGCCTTGCTAAGCCCTTGACGCTGACTCGCTTTCCCACAGGCACGCAATAAGCGCCCGTAAATACAGCGAATTTTGTTGCGGTACACGGAATTTTCCCGCAGTATGACGAAGCTCGCCGCGCCTCGCGACGCTGACGAATCACTAACTCGGGGAAATCCATGGCACAAAAGCTTGCGTCAAAAATTGTGGAAACCGCTGACCCTGGCCTCGTGTGGGATACCGAGGTCAAGGGTTTTGGCCTTCGGGTGCATGCGGGCGGGGCACGATCATTCTTCCTGAACTACCGGCTCAACGGCCGGGAGGGTCGCCATACCATCGGCAGCTATCCCGAGTGGTCCGTCGCTGCGGCGCGCGAGCGTGCCAAGGAGCTACGCAGGGCTGTTGACAATGGCACCGACCCCGCCGGCGAGAAGCGCGCGCGCCGCGAGGCGCCGACAGTGCAAGACCTGATCGACCGCTACATCGAGGAACACCTTTCCACGAGGACGACCGGCAAGCAGCGCATCGACGACGAAAGGAAGATGCTCGCGGAGATCGGCGAACGCCTCGGGAAGCACACCAAGCTCGCGGGCATTCATGGGGGCGACATCAAGGACATGCATCGCAAGATCACGGATTCGGGGCGGCCCATCCGGGCCAACCGTATCTTGGCGATCGCGTCGAAGATGTTCTCCCTATCGCTGATGCCAAAAGCGAGCGAGGACCGACCCTGGCGCAATGCCGTAGACGGCAATCCATGCAAGGGGGTTAAGCGCAACCAGGAAACGGCCAAGGAGCGTTTCTATAGTCCTGCGGAGCTGGCCGCGATCTGCGATGCCTTGGCGGTGTACGACGGCTCTGCGACCAGCGGCGACGCCTATAAGGGCTCGGCGGCAAACTGCATTCGCTTGATCATGTTGACCGGATGCAGACCGGCCGAAGCCATACTCGCCACATGGGATCAATTCGATGCCGAGCCGGGATTTTGGATAAAGCCGGCAGCGACCACCAAGCAGCGCAAAGAGCACAAGCTGCCATTGAACCCGCAAGCCATCGAACTAATCGAACGACTTCGCCGGCGGTGCAAGCCCGGCGCTCGTTATGTTTTTCCCGGGCAGAAGCCGGGTGAACCATTGAAGCAACTCTGGCACTGTTGGCGTTTTGTGCAAAACCATGCGGGGCTTGGTCGTGATGCGCGCATTTACGATTTGCGCCACACATTTGCATCGGTGGGGGCAGGGGGCGGCTTAAGCTTGCCCATCATCGGCAGGTTGCTCGGCCATACTCAGGCACGCACGACGCAGCGATATGCGCACCTTGCGGATGATCCCGTGCGCGAGGCCGCGGAGAGGATCGGCGCGGTGATCGGCAGGGCAGGGAAGGGCGGCGCCCAGGTTTTGCCGATGCGCAAATGACCACGGCCTCTGCAGCCGATGAACTCGTTGCAACCATAGTTGATCATCTTAAATCGAAAACGTATTCCCCAAGCCAAGTTCAGAAAGCGGTCCGCTATCAGATTAGCATAACGCAGGAGGCGGCCGGTGGAACGCTGTTTGGGTGGCAGGCCGAGAATAAAGACTATGCAAAGGATGTCTCGTCTTTGGCCCATGAGCTACAGCAGAAGCTTGAGGGCTCCCCCGACGGAACGAGTCGCAGCTTGTTCTTGTTTGCACTTTATCGGCAGACAGTGCCGCACCCTGATGACGTGGATTACGTCGCCGTCGAACTATATCGGATGGCATTTTTGTCGAAGCTCAAAGAGCTGCAGGCTGGTTGTGCGCTGATCTCCGCGGAAAACATTGGCGATTACCATAGGGTGGATGTGCCGAAGAGATTATGCGCCGGCGCTGCATGCTCGCTCATGATCGGATTGGACGCGGGCAAGCCGACTAATGGCGACCCATTCCGTGTAATAACCAACCTTCTATACGAGATAGTTGCACCGGAGCACGTGGCAGAGTGGCGGAGGCGCTACGCGCAAGACGCAGAATTTCGACAACGCCACGGGGAAACGCCAGACCTGCGGGGACAGTGTGGAGAGGTCCTCAAGGCATACAGCAGGCGATCACAAGCCGATATAGGGCGCGAGCGCGAAGGGTTGCGGCTGCTTTGGGCCTTGCAGGAATGACAGCCAAGAAATCTGCTTCATCCATGTAAGCGTGTAAGCCGAAGCCGTGTGCAGATCACCGCATCCCAACGCAAGAGGATGCGGGAAGATGTCAATCCTTACTGGTTACCATCCTGAAGCCGAAGCCGCCTCAGCCCTCGGCAAGAGTGTCCGCACGCTTCAAATCTGGCGTCAGCGTCGGCAAGGCCCGGCTTGGACCAAGATCGGCAAGACCATCGTTTATCGGCGTGATGCGCTGCTCGACTGGCTGAAATCACAAGAACAGCAACCCGTCCGCAATCGGCGGACCGCCTAAGCCTAAGTGAAAAGCCGCCCGTTACGGGGCGGCTTCACATTTCGGGGCTGGCGCGGGTGCGCGGAGATGACGGTAAGCAGCTCTCCGAAGGTCCGAGTCCTTCCAGCTCCACCACTTCCCGGGCAAGTCAGTCGCTGGCAGCAGCTGATCTAGCCCGTCGTAGCGAGGTTCGCAAGCGCGAACAACACGACGAGGCACGCCATGACGGCGATCGAGCTGCGATCCGAGGCGATCGGCGACAAGCCCAGCAACCGGGCGAGCGTGGAATGGCGCCCGTACCAGCGACGGCGGCCAATGCGGCGGTGCTTGCGCTCAAGGCCGGCAAGGCGGCGCTGCTGGTCCTGCCGACCGGCAGGGAAAATCGCTCAATGCCGCCGACGCCGCGCGCCGAGCATGCGTCGCTGAGCTGCGGACGCTCATCATCGCGCCGACCCGCGAGCTGGTGCAGCAGGACGCCGATGCGGTGACCTTCGTCGCTGGCAACGCGTTGACGCCCTCGATTGCCTGCGCCGGCCTCGGGCCGGTCGATGTCGACCGGCGAGTGGTGATCGGCACGCCGCAGACCTTGGTTCGCCGCCTCGACCAGCTCGGCCGCGTCGACCTACTGATCATCGACGAAGCGCACCGGCTCGGTCGCAAAGCCTCCGGCCAGATTCACACCATCGTCGACCACGCTACGCGAGCGCAATCCCAAGCTGATGCTGCTCGGGCTGACCGCAACGCCGTTTCGGCTCGAAGCGGCCGGCTGACCGAGGGCGACGATCGCATCTTCGAGACCGTCGCCTTCGAGATCGGTTATCTCGAGCTGGTCGAGCAGGAATATCTCGCGCCGCTGATCGGGCCGCGCGACGCAATCGAGCGCCTCGACGTGGCCGGACTGCGTATCGTCGGCGGCGACTATTCGGCGAGCGATCTTGCGCGCTTTGATCGCTCCGAACTCACCGAGCGCATCGCCGACCAGATCGTCGCGCACGGCGCCGAGCGCAAGGCGTGGCTCGTGTTCGCGGTCGGCATCGACCATGCCGAGCACCTGGCCGAGGCGCTGGTCAAGCGCGGGATTGATGCCCGGTTGCTCACCGGCATGACGCCGAGCAAGCGAGCGCAAGGACCTCGTCGCCGATTTCAAGGCGGGGCGGGTCCGCTGTCTCGTCGGCTGCGACGTGTTTTCGACCGGCTTCGACGCGCCGGCCGTCGACCTGATCGCGATCGTGCGGCCGACGTGCTCGCCGGTGTGGCACGTGCAGAGCGCCGGCCGCGGCACGAGGACCAGCGCCCGGCAAGGCCGACTGCCTGATCCTCGACTTCGCCGGCAATTTTCGCGCGGCTCGGCCCGATCGATGCGCCGCATGTCCGCGCGAAAGGCGAGCGCGCGCGCGACAATCATGATGCACCGCTGACGCCGCTGTTGCCCGCACTGCGATGCCATCATCGCGGCGCGAGCCGAAGCGTGCCCGGTCTGCAAGGCGGTCGCTGGTCGAGCCGAAGAAGCAGCGCACCGACAAGCTCTCAATGCGCGCCGCCGGACACGCCATCATCACCGGCAGCGGCATGCTGCCGGTTCTCGGCGTGCGCTACGCGGTGCACCGCAAGCCGGGCCGCCCGGATAGCCTGCGGCTCGAGTATCGCGTTGCCGGCTTTCGTTTCTCGACCGTCTCCGAATGGCTGATGCTGCTGGCATCCGGGTCTGGCCGGCAGCCAGGCGCGCCAGGAATGGCGCCGGCGCCTGCGAGCCGGACGCGCCCTATCAGATCCCGCACGACGCGGCCGCCGCTGCGGTTGTCGCGCCATCGCGACTGCGTCCAGCCGACGCATGTTCGAATCGCGCACGCCGGGCGAATTCACCCGCGTGGTTCCGCTGTTCCAGCGCGCCGGGGAGCCGTCGCATGAGGTCCACCGCTCGACTTCGATGGCATCAACCGCGCCGCTTTGCACGCGCTGCCCGTGCTGCTCGCGCGATGGCTCCCGAACGGCCGCCGCCGCGGGCCGCGAATGGATCGCGCGCAATCCGACGCCGCGATGATCAGCAGCCTGGTTCGTTCTCGGTCGACATGCAGCACCGGCCGCTGGGCGGATTTCGCCACCGGCGACACCGGCGGCGATGTGGTCGATCCTTTACGCCTATCTGCGCGGCATCGGCCAGGGCGAAGCCGCGCGCGAGTTGGCCCGACTGCTGGGGATCAAGCCATGACAACACTCGGACGCGGACGCCGCCGCGCCGTTGACCGCCGCCGAGCTCGCTCGGCTCTTGGCCGACGCGCAGGGTGACGCACAGCAGGCGAATGCATCATGCCGGTGCCGGAGGACGCCGGCGTTGCCGCGCATCAAGCATGACGGCCGCGAGGCGGACCACCGCTTCGCCTACCGCGATCGCCAACGGCGACGTGCTCGGCTACGTTCTGCGCTGGGACGCGCGCAACGGCGCCGACAAGGAAATTCGCCCGGCCACCTACTGGCGCAACGGCACCGGCAAAGGGGCATGGCAACTCAAGACATGGCCGGGCAAGCGGCCGCTGTTCGGCCTCGACCAGCTCGCCGCGCATCCCGACGCGATCGTGCTGCTGGTCGAGGGCGAGAAGACCGCCGAGGCGGTCGAGCACGGGCCGCTCGCGGATGCGTTCATGTGGGGCAAGCATCGCGTCATCGGCATGACCTGGCCGGGCGGCACCAACGCGATCGCGTACGCCGATTTCTCGCCGCTCGCCGGCCGCGATGTCATCATCCTGCCCGACCATGATGCAGCCGGCGAAGCGGCCGCCGACGCGCTGGTCGAGGTGCTCCGAACAAGTCGGCGTCAAGCGCTTGCGCCGATGGCGCGCGCCAGCTGAAGCGCCGCAGAAGTGGGACATCGCGGATGACCTGCCGCCGAGGGTTGGACGCCCGAGGCGATGGTCAAGACGATGCTCGAGGCGCCGGAGATTTCCACCGAGCGCCGCCATCGTCTGACCCTGACCGAATTTCTCGCCGAATACGAGCCGCCGCGACTATCTGGTCGATGGACTCCTGCAGCATCATTACCTCTACAGCCTCACCGGCATGACCGGCGCCGGCAAGACCGCGGTCGCGCTGCTGATCGCCGTCCTCGTTTCGACCCGCACCGGCGGCCAGAAGCTCGGCCCGCACGACGTCGAGCACTGGCCGCGTCGTCTACATCACCGCGGAAAATCCGACAGACGTGCGCATGCGCCTGATCGGAATGGCCACCAAGATGAACATCGATCCGGCCAGCTCGACTTTCTTCGTCATCGAGCAGATCGACGACCTCGACAAGGATCTGCCGCGCATCACGCGCGAGATCGAGGCCTTCGGCGAGGTCGCCCTCGTCATCGTCGATACCGTCCCCGGCGCTTGTTCACCGGGGACGACGAGAACGACAACAAGCAGATGGGCGATCACGCGCGGAATATGCGCAAGCTGTGCGACCTGCCCGGCCGGCCCTGCGTGGTCGCGCTATGCCATCCGACCAAGCGCCCGAGCGGCACGGAGACCTGCTGCCGCGCGGCGGCGGCGCCTATCATCGCCGAGGTCGACGGCAACCTCTCGCTCTGGGCGCATGACGACAAGCTCGCCGATCTGCATTGGACCGGCAAATTCCGCGGCCCCGATTTCGAGAAGATCACGTTCCGCCTCGACACCATCACCACCACCAGCTCGTCGACAGCAAGGGCCGCCTGCTTCCCACCGTGATGGCCGAGATCGTCACTGATGCCGAAATCGCCGCCACCGAGCAGGACGCCACCGACCAGGAGGACCGGCTGCTGATCGCCATGCACCGCCGACCCGATGGCAGCCTCATCAGTGGGCAACCGATTGCCATTGGTTCGTCGCCGGCGACCCGCGCAAGCCAAACAGAGTGCCTCGCCCACCGCGTCATCGGCCGGCTCGAAAAGCGACAAGCTCGTCGCCAAGGAGGGCCGCGACATCGTCCTCACCAAGGCCGGCAAAGCCGCAGCCAAAAAGGCCCTCGCCACCCAAGCTCCCCAACCCTGAAATCACCCACCAAAAAGCGTGACGAAACGCGTGACGAGATTTTGCCCTCTCGTCACGGTTTCATCACACGTGACGAGAAAGCGTGACGAAACCGTCAGGCCCAAGAATAGAAACCCGCATGCCAAGCCACTTTCTTCTCTCGTCACGCGTGACGACGAAGCCCCAATGCTCAGTACTCTAACTGAGCTAATTGGGGTGCTGTTCGTCACGTCCAGATCTCTATATCCGGATGGTGTGACGAAACTGGTGGAAAGGCTCCCCTAAACCCACCCTGGAAGTAGGTCGAAAAGTCCTCCTCCCAACACCACACTGTCCATATCGCCCTGCTCGGTTCTCGCGGTGCTCTCGTCGCACCCTTTGTGGCTGTGATGGTCGCATAACGGGCTTTGCGGAAGCCTAAACCGTGTACGCTGCGGCCATAAAGCCCGTCATTGTTGGGCATTATCGATCATCCGGTGGTGCGCGTCAGTGGATCGTCAGTGTAAGCAGCGATGGGGTGCGGGCTTCGAGGCGCGATGTGCCAGGTCGGCCGGCCGGTGAGGGGGGGTGCGGTGCCGGGTGGGAGGAAAAAAGAGACTTCACCGATATATTGACCTCCCCCGTCCCCAGACGGCGGCGCGCCGGAAATCTGGGGGGGGTGCGGTCGAGTTTGCGTTCAGACCGGGGTGAGAATCTCAGCGGCGGGCGTGGGCGCGTTCTTCGCGGAAGTGGGTCCCCCTATAGGGTGCGGCGTGACGTGGGGCATGGGGCGCTGGTGTGCTGAAAGGCGTGGGTGGGGATGGGCCCTGTGAGCCCGTTTTATCGCATCAGCGGCGGCCCGTGGCGCGGGTCTCCGGCATAGGAAATGCGGGCAACGCTCGGCGCGCAGTCAGGCGACGCGCGGGTGTGACCGATTTGGTTCCGGGTTCTTGGTGTGTTGGCGGTTTTGTGACCGAATTGGTCACAGCGTTCTTTGCGCGTTCTGGCTTTGGGGGGGTTCTGTATCACGCGGTGTGACCGCGGTGAGTGCGTAGCACCGATCCGCGTGGCGGCGCAGGCTCCGTCGGTGAGGTGCACGATGTCGATGCGCATGCGCGAAAATCAGGTGAGTGTTCCGCTTGACGCACAGCTGCGGTCGTTTTTGCGGCGCGCTGCTGAGCGTGAGCACCGGACTGTTGCTGGGATGGCGCGCCACATTCTGGCGGAGGCTGCACGTCATGCGCAGATTGAGGAGGGGCGCGGCGAGGGGGCTGTGCAGTGAGCGACCTTCCCGCCTTCAACGCCGCGGTCGCGCTGGCGGAGGCGGCTCGGCAGAATGCTGTGGCCGTGGCGCACGCGTCAGGGCTGACACCGGCGGCTCTCGCGGCCGCGGTGTCGTCTGCGCACAGAACCTTTTTCAGCAGGCTGGTAGCGAGCGGGCTGGCAAACGGCATTCCGACCGAGCCGGCGCGTGCGGCGCTGGCGCAGAATTTGACGCCGGTGGAGCTGATCACCCGCACGGACGACACTCCATTCCATGTCGATGGCGGGCGGTACCTTCTGACGATTACCGGAACTTTCGACGATGACCCCGCGGGCGTTGTTGAGCTGTCGAGTGCGGGCGCCGGGGTCCTGGCGAGCTTTGCCGAAGCCGGTTCGACCGTCGTTGAATTGAACTACGGGGAATTTGCGTTCTCCCTTGCCGACGTGACCGATTTTTCGGGGACGGTCGCGACCACGCCGTACTGAACAGAGAGGTCAATATGTTGGACATGGCCGTGCTTGAGCTTTTGGCGGGCGCGCTCGGGGTTGTCGGCGACCCAAAGGCTGCAAAGCTCGCGCTTGATGGGCTGATCACCGAGCGCCAGCGGATTGAACAGGCCACCGAAGCGTCGCGCAAGCTCGCCGAGAGGATTGGCTCGCTGCAAACGCGAGAAGCCGCACTTTCTCAGCGCAAGTCGGCCGTAGCAAAGCGCGAGCGGGCGGTCGAGGCGCGCGAGCGGGCGGTGGCAGAAACGGAGCGCGCAACGTCCGAACGCCGCGACGCGGTCGAGCAAATAATCGGCGAGATGGGGCAGCAGGCCCCAGGACAGCATGACCGAGCAAGATGCCGTCGCTGACTTTGCCCGGGCGGTTGCCGTTCTGGTTGCCGACAGGGACAAGCCGATCGAGGCGCACGTCACCACGCTCGCCGCGGCTTGGGCACTGCTTGCTGCGCAACTTGCCGATCGGACGCGGCGCGGACACTGAATTAATCTCCCACCATACGTAGCGTCGTACGTGCCGAGCCCATCAGGAGCGATTTCATGGCGCAAAATGGGGAAAAGGGTAAGGGTGGCGCAGCCATGCGAAGCGGCATGCGAAGCGTGGAATTCATGCAGACGATTGGGCGCAAGGGTGGCCTAGCGCGGGTTGCCAACCAAAAACCGTGGGAAAGGTCGATCTCCGCACACCATGCGGCATTGGCGAGGTGGGCCCTCACACGGCCACGGTCACGGTCGCGGTGACGCTAGCAACCACGCTAGGCCCGCGGTGCGAGCGCAAGTCCAATCTATGGGCGCGTGATCCGTGCGATTGGTACATCGAGCCGGAATGGGTGAGCGAGCGATTGTTCCAGATGCAGCCATTCGTCGGCGAGGTGATCGACCCGGCCTGCGGTTCCGGTCGCATCGTGGAAGCCGCTCGGCGCGCTCATCATGCCGCCGAGGGATGGGATATCGTCGATCGCGGATATCCTGGTACGAAGGTGCGAGATTTCCTCACCGTCGAGAACTCGAGATTTGCAATATTGTCTGCAACCCGCCATTCGCAATTGCCCAGCGCTTCGTCGCGCACGCGATTGAGCTCGCGCGGCATACCGTCTGCATGTTGCTCCCGGCGACGTGGGTGCAGGGCGATCGGCGCTCGCGCTGGCTTGAAACCACACCCCTTGCGCGCGTCCTGTTCATCACGCCGCGGCCATCGATGCCGCCAGGCGCCGCGATCATGGCGGGGCAGAAACCCGGCAACGGGACCACCGATTATGCGTGGTTCATGTGGTCGCGCGGCCACCAAGGCACGCCGCAAATCGGCTGGCTGCGGAGGGAAGCGTGAGCCCAGCGCAGCCGGATTGCTCGGCAGGCTGCGAAAGCGAGGTATGGACTGTCCTCCCGTGGTGGGTTGTCTCGTAGCCCTTGAACTCGCCACACAAAAGTGATCCAACCCCGCTGTTGCTGCTTTGATACAGCAATATCTTAAGAATCGAGACTACAAGCTGGCGTCGAGCCGCCCCCCGGACCAGAGGTGCCAGGCTATGACCACGCTTCAAAATGATGATCGGCTGAGCCAGGTAGTTCACTACGTCATCGCACATTGCCCACCTGAAAAGCTTGGCGCGACTAAGTTGAACAAGGTGCTTTGGTACGCCGATGTAAGCTTCTATCGCGAGCATGGGCGCACGATTTCTGGGGCCGAGACCTATGAAAAACGTCAATTTGGTCCAGTTCCAAAAGGCATTAACGCTACCCTTCGCGCCTTAGAGCGCATTGGCGCAATCAAGGAACGGCGTGCCCCGACACCTGCTGGTGCACGTCGCGAGTTTGTTGGCTCGCCTCCCCAGATGTGGAGAAGTTTTCGGCCGAAGAAATCGATGTGCTTCGCAACATTATGGCGGCAATTTGCGACAGCCACAGTGCGGCATCAATTTCAGAACTGACGCACGATGCGCTTTGGGATGAAACCGAAATTGGTCAAGACATATCGATCAAGGCTGGCGCAATCATCCCGGCAGAGATAACACCAAACGCAATTCAATGGGCCAAAGGGGCCTTTGATGAATATCGCGCGGCCGGCAACCGGGTTCCTGATTGAAGAACCTGCAACTTTTGGCCCCTATCTCGCCGGCCTAGAAAACAGATGGCCTAGACTTGCCTCCATTGGGAAGGCATCAAAGAACGCCTGAAAATGACGGCTCATAAGGAGGGCCAGCCACTGGGGCACCCACTGCATAGGGTGTTTGAGGCCGCAGGCGACGCTTTGGTCGAATTGCCGACCATCCGCGTTGCATACTTCGTCCTCGCTGACACGTTGACATTTATTGCGATAACGGTGCTCGATCCAGAGTGAATTTGGTGGCCGACCGCAAGAGCGAGACATTCGAGCCAGTGACCTTGGGGCACATCCGCGGCCATGGTTGCCGAGATTTGCTGGTCTATTGCAGTTCAATCAATTGCAGCCACGGCGCCACGCTGAACGTCGATCACATGCCGGACGACACGCCAATCCGGGCCGCTCGGTGCTCGCATGGTCTGCACCCGTTGTGGTTATGTCGGTGCCGACGTTCCCCCGGATTGGGGGCCGCACGTCAACAAGCGGCACGTCTAGTAAACGAAGAGAACGTAGCCAGCGAGCGCCAAGCACAAGATCAGTGCGATAATGTATATGTGGACCCGCATATTCAACTCATTACGGAGCGGTTGACCGGGCTCGCGTGGCGGCGCATCCTGACAGCGCCCCGACGCCGTGGTGGAACACGACGCCGGGACTTGCCACCAGCACCACTCGGGCGGAGCTGATGACCAAAACAATTCATAGCAAAAAGCGAGACGGCTTGCCGCCCTGGTCGGTGCTTTTCACCCCATCAACCAGGAGCATCGCCCATGCCTAGCACCAAAGTCCAACCTCGCCTTGTCGCGGGCAAAGACCTGGCGAAAGTCAAGAATCTTGTGGACAGTATTGAAGGCGCCAAATCCCTCGCCATTGCGTTGCGGCTTGCCATCCATGGGCTCGATGCGCCGCAAGAAGAGAAAGCTGCCGTCGAAGATTTGGCTTACCGGGTGGTTGAAATCTTGGAGGACGTATCGCCCGCGCAAGATCACTGAAGCTTGAAAACGGACGAGCACGTCCGTTTTAAAACCGATGGAATGGAGGACTAAAAATGATCCGCGATGAGCGCCCCACCGACCTCTTGTTCTGGCCCAAGGATGGCATGTGGTGGCGCTACCGCCCACGCGTTCCGGCGAGTGCAGAGGTTTCCATTGGCCGAACAAATTCCAAGCGCGGGCTCGGCTTCATAGTCACGAATGGGACGAAGAAGGTCGATTTCACACTCGACAAAGACCAGGTTGCCGAACTCGCCGCCTTCCTTCAGAACGCACTATCGGGGCTCCGCAAACCGCTCGGACGTAAGCAGAAGCAATTGAGCCTTGTCGCCATGTGAGAGTGCGCAGCTTGTAGGCGGGTCTCGGCTTGCCCCGCGCCTTTCCGCGGCTCTGGCGGAAATTCCCCACAAGCGCAAGATGGCCTTCAGCATAGGAGGGCAGTCATGTCTGCTTGGGTCAAAGCGACGGTCGACAACACTCGTGACGAGATAATCTACCTCAACCTTGATTTGGCAGTTCGCATCGAGCGACCCCCAAACCGCAGTTACACTGCGATCCAATTCGTCTCGGGTGATGGATCACAACCAACAGTCAAGGAAACACCAGACGAATTATTTGCTCAGCTTAAGGCGGCTCACGCGGCGTCGACCATGCAGCAGAAAATCCAGTCCAGGCTGGATAAAGAGTAGCTCTCCCCTTTGGCGCGGGGCGGGCTCGGCTTGCCCTAGCGAGAGCCGATGGAACGGAGCACAATGCCCCCGTGACTGCCGCTGCTGTCACCACGGATGCGGTGGTCGGGAGCCCTGGTCGACCGCAATCCGACCGGGGCTCTTTTTGTGCTGCCTGGGGCAGTGCGTTACCTTCACCATTGGCGCAAAATTACTTAGTATTGGCATGGCGCGGGGAGGTTGGTGGCCCGACCGTTGCTGAGCTCCTGAAGCTCGGCGCCCCGCGTCACCCCCGAGCGGGTGCGTTGTGGCCGCCGGCGCTATCGTCTCCATTGCATGCATTCAATTGGAGGCGACCATGGCCGAGGCGAAGCCCCGCGAAAGCATTTCAACCCGCATAGATGCAAAAGCGCGCGAGGTGATCGAGCGCATTGCCGCTGCGCGCCGCACGACACCGGCGCAGGTTGCCCGCGTCCTGCTTGAAGACGCCGCCAAACAGCTCTCTCGCGACGTGCGCGCGGCATGATTATTCAGGCAGAGGGGCGCGTGTCATGAGCGCTGCCGCGCGAGAGACGGCCGAATATCGCTCTTGGAAGGGAATGAAAACCCGCTGCACCAATCCGAATCGCCCGGACTGGAAAAACTATGGTGGCCGCGGCATCTCGGTATGCGAGCGATGGGCAACATCGTTCGCTAATTTTCTTGCTGACGTGGGGCCGAAGCCGTCGCCTGGGCTCACCATCGATCGCATCGACAATGACGGCAACTACACACCAGGAAATGTTCGATGGGCGACGCGGGAACAGCAGATCAGGAACAGCCGGCCCCGGCCCAAAAAACCAGTCCGCCCGCCGCGGACACCGATGGAGGTTCCCCCGATGGATCACATCAAGATATCATTGCCACCGCAACTTCGTGACTTCGTTCAGCGCCAAGCCGCGGAGGGGCACCGCTCCTTCGCCGGACAAATTAGATTTCTGCTCGATGAGGCCGCCCGGCGCGCTAACGGTGTTGCCCACTCGCCATTACCGCCGGCGCCGACGTCTTCCTTTCCGGTGCTACCCAACGTCGAAGGCAACCTCGCCTCGATCGCAGACGCGCGGGACAGAATTGCGCAGATGCACCAAGAGCGGGCGCAGATCGAGCAGCGGCGGCGCGCCTATAACGGATCCGCTGTCGACGACCGACGTGACGCCGAGCTTGCGTCGCTTCTTCGGTTTGTTGAACGACAAATTGAACTCGCCGAGCAAAGGATGACCCGACATGCCGTTTGAAATCCGAACCGATGGACCTCACCGCCCTGTCGCCTGAGGCAGCGACCACCAAGCTGGGCGAGACTGACCCCACCGCCGCCGATTGCGCCGGCGACTGCACAGGATGCCCGCGCGAGACTTGATGCGTTGGCGAAGGACCCGGCGTGGGGAAAATCATTTCTGAATGGCGACCAAGGGGCACGCCGCGAATTTGCGGAGCTCGTCGCCCAGGTGGCCGCTGGTGATGATGTTGCGGAGGCTATCGCCGGGACGGCGCCACCTCAGCAAGCGCTTGAAACAAACATCAACGGCAGCCCGTCGCGTCACGTCATTGCCGAGCTCGTGGCGGGCATGGGGAGCGAATGGGGTCAGTGACGGCGCTATTGGTGAAGCCCTGCGGGGCGATCCGGTGACCCGCGCGGAGATGGCAGCGGTCCAGGCGTTCAAGAACATGCGGCACGGGGACCCAGAATGGGTTTCCCGGTTGCTCAAGGGCGGCTACGCCGAGCGGCGGGAGCATGAATTGATGTCCATCGTGCTCTCTTCCGAAATCCGGGAGGGTTGATGCGGTGCTCCGCGTTGGCCCGACCGGACGCGGGGAACCCGAACGTCCCCCGCTCCCTCCGCGCTCGGCGAAGTTGTTGGCTGGAGGGTATGGAAAGAACTGCAACAGCCAGGACTTCGTCTTGAGTGCGGAGGGGAACTCTTTGAGGACTGAGTGATGACCAAGCGCGCGGTTGCCCGCAAGCAAGACTGGGGGGAGCTATCCCCACCAATGCGCGCGCTCCCCAACAACAAATGGCGCAACTTTGTCGACTTCTACATCTTGGAGCCCCCTGGGCGTGGCGCGCAAACCGCCGCCGCACGCCGCGCCGGATTTCGGAAAGTCGAGAACCACCCTTGGCAACATGGCGCGCATCGCCTTGCGGCTGATGCGGGATGATCGAATCCTCGCCGCGATCAATGAGGAGTCCAAGAAGATTGTGCGCGGCGGTGCGCCCGAGGCGGCAAAGGCGCTGCTAAATCTCGTTCGTGACCCTGAGCATAAGGATCACGCCCGCGCCATAGCGATGATGCTGTCGCGCACGGACCCCGAGATCACGCGCCAAGAGATGCAGATTACGCATCGCGTGCTCGATCCCGATCAAGAGGCGCTCGAAGAATTGCACGCGCTGCGGTCGCTCGGCACATCGCATGAGAAGCTGCTGGAGCTGTTTGGCGGGAACGGACTGGCCCGCCTGGAGCGGCTGGAGGCCACGGAGCTGGAGCACCGCGCCACGAGCGCCAAGACCATCGAGGGCGAATTGGTGGGGGCACCTGTTGAGGATGACTTTTGATGGCCGATAACACCCCCGACCCGCAGAAGCTGATCAAGCTCGCGAGGCAAACGCTGTCATCGGCCGAGCGACGGCGCAAGTTTCGCCGCATCGACTTTCTGGACACCGGCTTTTGGTATCCGACGCAGCTGAAGTTCTTTGCTGATGGCAGTAGTGGCGTGCATCAGCGGCTCATCTACGGCGGCAACCAGACCGGCAAGACGCTCTGCTGTGCCGCCGAGGTCGCTTGGCATATGACAGGCACCTACCCACCCTTTTGGGTTGGCAAGCAGTTCGACAAGCCGATCCGATGTTGGGTCATCGGCGAGTTGACGACGCTGGTGCGGGATACCGTTCAGCGTCAGCTCTGCGGCGGGCGGGAGGAATTTGGCACCGGCCTCATTCCGCTGGAGAGCTTCGCCAAGGCGCCGGTGATGGTCGCGGGAGGCACGGGCGCCGTTGACACGATCTTCGTCACGCATGCGACCGACGGCAAGACTGACGGGACGAGCAGCCTGAGCTTCAAGTCGTTCGAGATGCGGCGCGAGCGCCTCCAGTCTGAGACGGTCGATCTAGTGTGGATCGACGAGCGCCCATCCGAGCAAGTCTATTCCGAGCTGTTGGCTCGCACGAGCGCCAGCGATGGCCATCTCATCGTGTCATATACGCCGATCGGGGACGGCGCTGCTGCTGGCGTGACTTACCGATTTCTGAGCGAGCCGTCGTCGGACCGCAGCGTGCATCGCATCGCGGGGACCGAGGCCAAGCACATCACGGAGACACGGCGCGAGGAGCTTGCGGAGCAATACACCGAGGCGGAGCGCGAGACGCGGCTTGAGGGGATTCCGCAACTGGGCAGCGGCCCGGTGTTCCCGCTCGAATTGCTGCCCGGGATCATCAAGAGCTTCAACCCCGATACCACCATTCCCTCGTGGGCGCGGTGGTGTGTCGGAATCGATTTCGGTTTCGATCATCCCTTCGCGGCAGTCTATATCGCCTGGGCTCACGATACCGGCGATGTCTGGGTGGTGGACAGCTTCCGCATGGAGCGATCGAGCGCGCTCTATCATGTGCAGCGTATCCACGAGATGACGAAGGGGCTACGCGTCAAGATCGCGTTCCCTCACGATGGTCATGTCCACGACAAGGGCAGCGGTCTGCCGCTGGCCGGGCAGTACAAGCAATTCGGCGCCAACATGATGGTGACCCATGCGCTCAACCACGGGACGACGCATTTCAATGTCGAGCCCGCGCTCGAGGAAATGCGGACGCTGATGTATGCCGGGAAGCTCCACATCGCGTCGCACAACACCGAGCTGATCGAGGAGTTGCGCCACTATCACCGCGACCAGGATTACCGCCTGGTGAAGCAGCGGGACGATCTGGTGAGCGCGCTCAGGTACGCGATCATGATGAAGCGGCTCGGCAAGCCGCTCGCGGACTATGATGGCATCGGCTTTGGGGCGATGCCCTATGCCGGGCAGCGGCGTGACCGCAGCGGCGACGCGACGCTCGCCCAAGGGATCGATTTCGACGTGTTCACTGGGAGGTAAAACGGCCAAGATAGAAGCGCTCGAAGCCTTGCACGTCCAGTGGAGGAATAGATGCGCGATATTCAATATCTAAAGCCGATCGGGTCGGCGCACTGCACGCAGTACCAGACGGAAGCAAAGTTCTACATCGACGTTGCGCACGATTTAGGACAGAGGCACTTGGTCGTGCATTACGAGAAGGGGGGTTACAAAGGCGCTCCAGAGTTTGCCACAGCCATCCCTGATGATTGGAGCGAGCAGGAGGTTATTGACCTGATCCTCTTGCCCACGAAGCACCCGGTTGAACCATATCCCGCGTGGGAGGTTCCGGCCCGCGCCTATGGTAGTCCCGCATTGTTTCGGTGGTGGGCTGGCAAAAAGCCCGGCTAACCTTAGCCGCGCTCCTGCACCACAATCCGGTTTCGGTCCTCTCTGGGCTGAGATTGAATTTCTTCGCCGCGGCGGCTTCGGCCGCTTCCCGGTTTGGGGCTTCCACGTCGCCGAGCACCTGGGCACGCTGCCTGATGATCGAAACGCGCCAGCTACGCGGGCGGGCCGTGGCACCCTTTATTCTCTTGATTTCTCTTGACCGAACGCATGACGCGTTACTGACGATACGCTGACGCGGGGAAAGAGGACAATTTCATTTTTGTCGTAAGCTATTGATTTTGCTGGAGGCCACGCCCGGAATTGAACCGGGGTACACGGTTTTGCAGACCGTTGCGTAACCACTCCGCCACGTGGCCCCACAGCGCGAATAGATAGCCCCGCGCAAGGGTTTAAGCAATTGCCGCGACATCCCAGCCGGTGACCCGCGGCACAATCGACCATTCTGTGATGCCCGTCACAGACGGTTTGCCGAAACCACGGCAGCATGCGCATCGTCAATGCTCGCATGATCGGACGGTCATGGGCAGACAGGCGAACCAGAGGTGGGAACATGAAAGCTTCAGTGAAGAGACATGCGACGGCGGTCGACCCCCGCAAGATCATCGGCCTCATTGCAGCCGTAGTGCTCGTGGCGGTGGCGGCAATCGGATGGGAAAGAACGACTGCAACGGCCGGGGCGACCTCGGAAGTCGCTTCCACGGCCAGCGGCGGACACTACAAGTTGCAGCCGATCTGGTAGCGGCGAGCGGGACTGCGGGCCGGTGCCTGCGCAGCGATTCGGGCCGCCCGGCGAAACGCCGGTGCGCTCGCCGCGCGCCGGATCTGCACTGCACATTCACCCCATCAAGGGCATGGATCGTCGGTCGCGATCTGCTTGCCCGCGCGTGCTGAGTGCGGTGAATTTGAAATTCCTGTCAGTTTGCAGCCAGCTCGAAGTTCGCATCAGAGGTGCCGCAATGTCTTGCGAACTTTGGAATCGGGGCACTCGGTCGTTCGTGCCGCGCCCGCGCCCGTATTGCGCCCGATGTCGTAGGGCACGTTCTTCCAGCCGCTGAGGACGCAGTCGCCATCGCGACCGCGACTTGCCTTTTCCCGACGCTTGTCGCTAAGAGAGGCCGTTCGCCCATGCGTGGAAAGCGCCAATGACCGACTTTGCCGCGGCGCGCCGCATGATGGTCGACGGCCAGGTTCGCACCAGCGACGTCACCGATCCCCGCATCATTGCCGCCATGCTGGAGCTTGCGCGCGAACGCTTCGTGCCCCCCGCGAATGCCGGCCTTGCCTATCTCGACCTCGATGCTCCGGTTGCGCCGGCGCCGGGGCCGGGGCGCCGCCTGCTCAAGCCCATGGTGCTCGCCAAGATGGTCCAGGCCGCCGAGGTCGGCGCGGCCGATCATGTGCTCGATGTTGGCTGTGCGACCGGCTATTCGTCGGCGCTGCTGGCCAGGCTTGCTGCTTCCGTCGTCGCGCTCGAGGAGGATCCCGCCCTCGCCGCCCTCGCCTTGGCCAATCTCGGCGAGCTTGCGGCCGGCAAGGCAACGGTGGTCACCGGACCCTTGACGCAGGGCTGGCCGCCGCACGCGCCTTACGATGTCATTTTCCTCAACGGTGCCAGCGAAATCGTGCCGCGCACGCTTTTTGCCCAGCTCAGGGACCAAGGCCGGCTGGTCGCGGTGATCGGCCGCGCGCCCAGCTGTCGGGCGATGATCTACCGCTCGATCGGCGGGGACGTGAGCGCATGGCCCGTCTTCGATGCCAGCGCCCAGACGCTTCCGGGATTTTCCGCGCCCCCCCAATTCGTGTTCTAGACAGCAGAGTGCGCGCGGTGTGGCGCGAGAACACCAGCCGCCATCTTTTTCCAAAAGCGCCGTTTTCCCAAGGATTTCGCCGGCTCCCCCGCCGCAATTTCGGTTATTTTGCCGGCCACGGTCGGCGCGGGTCCGGCTGCCACCGTGAGGGGCGGCGCGTGGTGTCGCGTGGGGCAGGGGTATGTGGCGTCGGGTGGGTGGCTTGTGGCGTGTGGCGCGGCGCGTGCCGGTCGTCGCGCTCGCCGTATCCGCGACCATCCCCATGCCGGTCGCGACCTTCGCAGCCGAGCTCGCGATCGAGACGCGGGTGGTCTCGGGGGCAGGGGCCGGCGCCGGCACGCTCGAAGGCGCCCTGGTGCTGGCCTACCAGAACAATCCCCAGCTCAATGCCCAGCGCGCGGCAACACGCGCGGCCGATGAGAATGTCCCGAACGCGCTTGCGGGCTATCGGCCGCGGGTGACGGGAACCTCGAGCCTGACCGAGCAGTATCTCGATAACGTCACCAAGTCGACCTCGCCCACGGGAGCGCCGCTCTATATTCAGAACAAAGGCGCCGTCGCGGTGTCCAATTTCGGATTGACCACGACGCAGACGCTCTACAACGGATTCCAGACCGGAAACCGCACCAGGCAAGCGGAAGGGCAGGTATTCGCCTCCCGCGAAACCCTGCGCTCGACCGAGCAGAGCGTGCTGCTCAACGGCGCCACGGCCTACATGAATTTCCTGCGCGATGCCGCCATTCTCGAGCTCCAGCGCAGCAACGTGAACGTCCTTGAAGTGACGCTGCGCCAGACGCGCGACCGCTTCTCCGCCGGTGAAGTGACCCGCACCGACGTGGCGCAGGCGGAATCAAGCCTCGCCGCCGGCAGGGCGCAGCTTGCGTCCGCCGAATCGAACTACATCACCTCGCGGGCCAACTATCGGCAGGTGTTCGGTGTCCGAGCCGCCGCCGCGGCTGGCGCCAGGCACGCCGGTCGATCGGCTCTTGCCGCGCACCATCGAGGGTGCCGTCGCCCGCGGGCGCAGCGAGCATCCGAGCATCACCACCGCGATGTACAACGTCGACATCGCCGCTCTGCAGGTCAAGATCGCCGAAGGGGCGCTGTACCCGACCGTGGCGGCAGTCGGCAACGTGCAGAAAACCTACGGCTCGACCGCCGCGCTCACGGTGCTGGAAACCCTGTCTGCCTCGCTCGCCGCCCAGCTCACGGTCCCGCTCTACCAGGGCGGCGCCGAGTATTCCGCCATCAGGCAGTCCAAGGAAACCCTGGGACAGCGCCGGCTCGATCTCGATACCGCCCGCGATCAGGTGCAGTCGGCCGTAGTCCAGGCCTGGGGTCAGCTCGAAGCGGCCAAGGCGCAGATCAGTCGCCACCACCGCGCAGGTAACCGCCGCGGAAGTTGCGCTCAACGGCGTGCGCGAGGAGGCGCGCGTCGGCCAGCGCACAACGCTCGACGTGCTCAATGCCCAACAGGCGCTGGTCAATGCACGGGTTGCGCTGGTGACGGCGCAGCGCGACCGGGTGGTCGCTTCCTATGCCGTGCTGGCCGCGGTCGGCAGCCTGTCGCCGCAGATCCTCGGCCTTCGCATCGAGATCTACGATCCCATGGTGCACTACCAGCAGATCCGCGATGCCTGGGGTGGCGTGCGCATCCCCGACGGGCGCTAGCAATTAGAATTCGGCAGCGTCACGCTGCGCGCAAGCATGCTTGTTGTTTGCCTTCGCTCTCCGACATGTCATACTCTTTTGCAGACTCAATTTCGAGATTCGGCGGGATCCGGAGCCCCGCTCAGACCGGGGCGCTGGGAGCGGGGAAAGGGTCGATGACGCAGTCTGCAAAGGGTCAAGAACCCTCGATGGAGGAGATTCTCGCCTCCATTCGCAGGATCATTGCCGACGAGCCGGTCAAGACTTCGCGCGCCGAAGCGTCGCGCAGTGACTGCGCAATGACGCTGCACGCAGCGTGAGCTTGCGCAACGATGCCGCCCACAACGAGCATCCGGGCAACGAGGGCCTGCGCAGCGGGAGCGCAATGCACGAGGGCTGCGTCAGGACAGCCCGGGCAGGGCGGTGCCAGCGGAGGACGCTGCGCCGCAAGCCGAGCACCATTCCTTCCCCCACCGCCTGCGCGCGCCGAGGCGCCGTTTGCGCGTGCGGCGCCCGCGCAGCCGAGCCCGTCGCTGCGCGCGACGTCTCTGCGCCCGATCCTGTGCCCGATCCTGCGGCGCAGCAGGAGGAGATCGATGCGATGCTGGCGAGGCTTCAGGCGGGGCCGCGCCAGCCGCAGCCGCCGGAGCCCGCATCCGATATTTTTGAGCTGACCGAGCAGATGGCGGCTGCGGACTCTTTACCGGCGGCTGAGTTTTCCACTCCGGATGATCCTGCGGAGCAGCCGCCCTACGAGGACGAGATCTCGGACGATGTGCCCGAAGAACTCCCGCCGGTTGCTTTGGCGCAGTCCGCAGCGGTGCGGCATCGCCGCATGGACGACCAGGTCCGCGACGAGCGCCCCAGCGGCCGCGGCAGCGAGCGCGGCGGCTACGAGGTCAGCGAGCCTGGGCTCATCTCCGATGCGACAACTGCCGCGGTCGATTCCGCCTTCAATGCGCTCGCGCAGACGGTGCTGGTGCAGAACGGCCGCACGCTCGAGGATTTGGTCAGGGAGATGCTGCGGCCGATGCTGAAAGTCTGGCTCGACGACAATCTCCCAAGCATGGTGGAGCGCCTGGTGCGTGCCGAGATCGAACGCGTTTCGCGCGGGCGGTCGTAGATCGGGTGCGCGTCTTCGCCCCAATTCTGTGACCGCTGATGTGGGCGGGTTTCAAACCCGCCCTGACCGAGCAACGCAGCGCCCGTTTCAAACCTGCGCCGCCGCATCGAGCCGACCTCATCCGCGCCGGCGCAGCTCGCGGGCAAACCAGAAGGCGAGCGCAGGAAGCGCGGCCGCAGTTACGAGGAACAGCGGCACGGCACTGAAGCGGTCGAACACGAGCGCGCCGGCCGCGACGCCGACCACCTGGCCGAGATAGATGGCCGAGGAGAAGATCGCGACCCCGGTCGCGCGCGCCTGCGGCGTCATCTGCGTGGCATTGGTCTGCAAGGTGTTGTGGAGCGCATAGAAGCCGAGCCCGATCGCGGTGACGGCAAAGGGAGCGAGCCACCACGCCGCGCCGATCGCCAGCACCGCATAGGCAATGGCGAGCAGCACGCCGCCGAAGATGGCAAGTCCGGCTTGCCCGAACAGGTCGACCAATTGCTGCACCGAGCCGGCATAGAGGAGGCCGCCGATCCCGAAGGTGCCCACGATCAGGCCGACGGCGGTGAAGCTGAGGCCGAAGCGCAGGTGCAGATCGGCGCCGACATAGGCGAATGCCCCCCATCCGACGGCGGCCTCGATGAACACGGTGAGGATGACGAAGCGGGCCCATGGGTTGGAGAACACGGCGACGTAATCGGCGATGAAGCCGCGCGCGCCGTCATCCGCTCGGCTCACGCTGTGTGTGCGCGGATTGGTCAGGAGCTCGAACAGCAGGCCCGCAGTTGCCAGCGCGAACATCCCTGCCAGCACGAAAAAGACGTTGCGCCAGCCCAGCCAGTCGCCGAGCACGCCGCCGGCCGCCTGCCCGAACAGCTGGCCGAAGATCTGCCCCGAAAGATAGCGGCCGAGAATCGGCTGGCGCCGTTCGTAAGGCGTCACGTCTCCGACATAGGCCATGGACGTTGGAACGATCCAGCCGGCCGCCGCGCCGGACGCGAAGCGGGCGATGGCCAACGCCGGCAGCGACTGCACCGTGCCGCAGAGCGCCACCAGCACGGTCGCGAGCGCGCACATGACCGCAACGGTACGATACTTGCCGAAGCGGTCGCCGATGGGTCCGATGACGAGCTGAATGGAGCCGTGGCTCACGGCATAGGCGGCGACCACCATCGACGCCTCGCCGACCGAAGTAAAAATCAGCGGCGATCTGCGGAAGCAGCGAATCGGTTACCCGCACCATCGCCTGGCTCGCAAAGCCCGCCCCCGCGAGCAGAATGATGGAGCGGGTCGGGACATTCTGCATTTCCGGCGAGGAGGTCATGATTTCAGGCATGCCGGGGCGGGTTTTGGACCCGCCCCCTTCCGCGTCGACGATGGCGGCTCAATGAGGCGTGGGGTCAAGGGGCAGCGTTGACAGGCTCGCGCGCGGCGGGCTTTTTACCGTGCAATCGCCGGAACGGAACGACAATGATCGAGAAGACATACCAGCCCTCCGCCATCGAGGGGCGCATCTATGCGTGGTGGGAGGATTCGGGCGCGTTCCGCTCCAGCCGGCCGGAGCGGATCGCGGCCAAGCCCTACTGCATCGTCATTCCGCCGCCGAATGTCACGGGCTCGCTGCACATGGGGCATGCGCTCAACAATACCCTGCAGGACGTGCTCGCCCGCTTCGAGCGCATGCGCGGACGCGACGTGCTCTGGCAACCGGGAACCGACCACGCCGGCATTGCGACCCAGATGGTGGTCGAGCGCCAGCTCATGGAGCGCCAGGAACCCGGGCGGCGCGCGCTCGGGCGCGAGAAGTTCCTGGAAAAGGTATGGGCCTGGAAGGCGGCGTCGGGCGGCACCATCCTCAAGCAGCTCAAGCGGCTCGGTGCCTCCTGCGACTGGTCGCGCGAGCGCTTCACCATGGACGAGGGCCTCTCGCGCGCGGTGCTCAAGGTGTTCGTGGAGCTTTACCGCGAAGGCCTCATCTACAAGGACAAGCGCCTGGTCAATTGGGACCCCAAGCTGTTGACCGCCATCTCCGATCTGGAAGTGCAGCAGGTGGAGGTCAACGGCCATCTCTGGCACATCAAGTATCCGGTGGCGGGCACGGACGGGTTCATCACCGTCGCGACCACGCGGCCGGAAACCATGCTGGGGGATGTGGCCGTCGCGGTGCATCCCGACAACGAGCGTCTGAAGCATCTGATCGGCAAGACCGCGATCCTGCCGCTGGTCGGGCGCTCCCTTCCGATCATCGGCGACGACTACGCCGATCCCGAGAAGGGCACCGGCGCGGTGAAGATCACGCCGGCGCACGATTTCAACGACTTTGATTTGGCTGCGGCACAAGGACAACGAGCTCAAAGGCCAGCGATCAACATCTTTGATCCGGAAGCGAATCTCGCGCTCCGGTCGAACATCGATTTCACAAAAGGAGCGCCCGATAGCGCCGAGATCGAAGCAACAATGAAAACGTTGCACGGCGTTGATCGCTTGCAAGCACGCCGCACCATCGTCGAAATGCTGGATGCGAAGGGGCTGGTCGAAAAGATCGAGCCGCATACCCACACGGTGCCGCACGGAGATCGATCGGGCGTCGTCATCGAACCCTTCCTCACCGACCAATGGTATGTCGACGCCAAGACGCTCGCACAAGCTGCGATCGCAGCGGTGCGCGACGGACGCACCGTCTTCGTGCCGCGCAATTGGGAGGCGACCTATTTCAACTGGATGGAGAGCATCCAGCCCTGGTGCATCTCGCGCCAGCTCTGGTGGGGTCATCAAATTCCCGCCTGGTATGGACCGACCAGGGATCAGCTCGGCTACAACTACGTCATTTGGCGCCCGTTCGTTGCAGAGTCCGAGGCGCAGGCGCTGGCCGAGGCCTCGAACCACTATGGTATGCCGGCGCATATCGAAAAAGACGAAAAGGCAGCGGCCGGATATGGGCTGAGCCGCACCGAAAAGCTCGATTCGATTCCGCTGTGGCGCGACGAGGATGTGCTCGACACCTGGTTCTCGTCGGCGCTGTGGCCGTTCTCGACGCTCGGGTGGCCGGAGCAGACCAAGGAGCTCGCCCGCTTCTATCCGACCGATGTCCTGGTGACCGGCTTCGACATCATCTTCTTCTGGGTCGCACGCATGATGATGATGGGTCTGCATCTCATGGCGGAGGTCCCGTTTCGCACGGTCTACATCCACGCGCTGGTGCGCGACGAGCGCGGCGCCAAGATGTCGAAGTCGAAAGGCAACGTCATCGACCCGCTGGCGCTGATCGATGACTACGGCGCCGACGCGCTGCGCTTCACGCTGGCGGCCATGGCGGCGCAGGGGCGCGACATCAAGCTCTCCACCCAGCGCGTCGAGGGCTATCGCAATTTCGCGACCAAGCTGTGGAACGCCTGCCGCTTTGCGGAAATGAACGGCTGCGTGGCCGCTGCGGGCTTTGATCCCAAAGCGGCCAAGGAGACGCTCAACCGCTGGATCGGCCACGAGACCGCCAAGGCTGCGCGTGACATCACCGAGGGGATCGAAAGCTACCGGTTCAACGAGGCCGCAGGCGCCGCCTACCGCTTTGTCTGGAACATTTTCTGCGACTGGTATCTCGAGCTTGGCAAGCCCGTGCTGCAGGGCGCCGACGGGTACGCCAAGGAAGAAACGCGGGCCATGACCGCCTGGGTGCGTGATCAGATTCTGCGCCTTCTGCATCCGTTCACGCCCTTCGTCACGGAGGAGCTCTGGCGGCTCACCTCGTCCCCTGGGGCGAGGAGCACGCTCCTGGCCCTCGCCGACTGGCCCACGCCGGAGGCGCTCGACAATCCCGACGCCGAAGCCGAGATCGGCTGGGTCATCGATCTCGTCACCGCCGTGCGCTCGCTGCGCGCGGAGATGAACGTTGCCAGCGCGGTCGAAATTCCGGTCGTGCTGGTCGCCGCCTCGGCGGCGACGCGTGAACGGGCAGGCCGCTGGGAGGAGACCATCCGGCGGCTTGCGCGCGTGTCGCGCATCTCGACCGCTGCGAATGCGCCGCCGGGGGCGGTGGCACTCATCGTGCGCGGCGAGACCGCGGCGCTGCCGCTTGCCGGCGTCATCGACGTTGCGGCGGAGCAGGCTCGGCTCGAGAAGGACATGGCGCGGGTCAACTCCGATATCGCGCGCATCGACGGCAAGCTTGCCAATGTCGATTTCCTGCGCCGTGCCCCGGAGGACGTGGTCGAAGGCGAGCGCGAGAAGCGCGAGGAGGCCACCACGCGGCGCACCAAGATCAACGAAGCCCTGGAGCGGCTCAAGGCCACGGTGTGATGCCGCCCTCCCGAGCCCGAAGGCGGATGAGAAGGCTCGCCGTCATCCGCCGCGCGTCCTCGAAGGCGGCATATGCTGCATTCATCCGCCCCTGCAACTACGATCTTCGCGATACTAACGATGGATATGCAACTTCAAGTAGTGTTTTTACGAATTAACGCTGCAAATAAAGGCGAGTGCATAACAAATTGATTCACCTGGAGAAGTAGACCTTCCATGGCCGACCTCAAGCTGACCTTCGCGTGCTGGGATTACGACCGCACCCGCCCGCTGATGGACGGGCGCGTGAAGCCCGACGGCATCGAGCTCGACATCAAGGTGCTGCGCCCGCGCGAGACCTTCAGGCGCATGCTGGATCACAAGGAGTTTCACGCCTCCGAGCTCTCGCTTGCCTCCTACACGGCGCTCAAGGGCCGCGGCGAGTGCCCGTTCGTGGCCGTGCCGGCCGCGCTGTCGAGAATATTCCGCCATTCCTGCATCTATGTGCGCACCGGTGCGGGCATCCAAAGGCCCGAGGATCTGCGCGGCAAGCGCGTCGGCACTTCACAGTGGAGCGCGACCGCGCTCGTCTTCATGCGCGGCATGCTGGCGCACGATTACGGCGTGAAATCCGAGGACATGCACTGGTTCATGGGGGGCCTGCGCTCTTTCGTCGAGCCGCCGCTCATTGCGCTCGATCTGCCAAGCAACATCAAGCTGGATTTCCTGCCCGACAAGCAGACGCTGGAGCAGATGTTCGAGGCGGGCGACCTCGATGCGCTGTTGTCGATCTACATGCCGAAGCTCTTTGTCGACGGCTCGCCCTCCATCGCGCGCCTGTTCCCGCAGTACAAGCAAGCGGAGCAGGACTATTACCGCCGCACGCGCATATTTCCGATCATGCACACGGTGGTCCTGCGCGAGGACGTTTATCGCGCGCATCCCTGGGCGGCGCGCAGCATGTACGACGCGCTCCTCAAGGCGCGTGATCTTGCCGTAGGCGGGCTCTATGACTCCGATGCCCTGCGCGTTGCGCTGCCGTGGCTCATCGATCATGTCGAGGAGGCGCGGGGCGTATTCGGCCATGACTTCTGGGCCTACGGCCTCGAGCCGAATCGCCCGACCTATGAAGCGATCGGGCGCTATGTCCACGAGCAGGGGCTCTCGCCGCGCGTGGTGGCGGCGGACGAGCTGTTCGCGCCCGGATTGGAGTGATCACCGCTTGAACGGCTTGCTCACGAAGGGAGAATGCTTGAGCCCGTATCGCCATGGAATGTCCGCGGCCCTGGTGATTCCGATGCGCGGGCCGATCGCGATCTCGGCCTCACCATCGCCGGCGCGCAGCTCGAAGGGCGGCCGGTCGAGCGCAAGACCGTTATGCGCGAGGGTGATGCCGAGCGCCTGGCACAGCCGTCCCGGCCCCGAGCACAACAGCCGCTCGTCGCGTATCCCGCGTCGACGACGCATCGCAGCGACTCCCTGCGCGGGCTCGATCGCGCGGATGAGCACTGCGCTTGCGGAGCCTTGCGGCTCGCACACGAAATTGAGGCACCAGTGAATGCCGTAGGAGCGATAGACGTAGGCGTAGCCCGCCGGTCCGAACATGACGGCATTGCGCGCGGTGCGGCCGCGAAACGAGTGCGCCGCCGGATCGGTGTGGTGATAGGCCTCGACTTCGACGATCCTGCCGCCGACGCCATCGAACAGCAGGGTTGCGCCAATGAGCTCGGGCGCGACCACATGGACGCTGCGCGAGAAGAAGCGGCGGCGCAGGATGGGCATGAGCAATCTCGACTGCGACTCAGCGGCGGTCTAGCATCCGAGCATGCGAGTGTTTCTGGCTGGCGCCTCCGGCGCAATCGGCCGACGCCTGGTGCCGCTCCTCCTGCGCGCGGGCCACGAGGTGACCGGAACGACCCGCTCCATCGAGAAAGCAAGGGGGCTCGAACGGGCAGGGATCACGCCCGCCGTTCTTGATGTCTTCGACCGGCAGGCCGTGATCGACGTGGTGCGTGCGGCACAATCGCAAATCATCATCCACCAGCTCACCGACCTGCCGCAGCAGTTCGACGCGGCGCGCCTCTTGGCCTCCTATGCCAAGAATGCCCGCGTGCGGGTAGAAGGCACTCGCAGCCTCATGGCAGCCGCGCGCGTCGCATCGGTATCGCGGTTCATTGTTCAAAGCATTGCCTTTGCCTATCCCGCCGGCGGGGAGCCGCATTGCGAGACCGATCCCCTCGAGCTCAACGACCCGGTGCGGGCGGTGACGGTGAAGGGGGCAGCCGAGATGGAGCAGCAGGTCCTCGGCGAGCACGCCGTGGAAGGAATCGTGCTTCGCTACGGGCTCCTGTACGGGCCGGGTGCCTGGCACGCGGTGCCGGCACGCAAACCGGCGCTGCACGTCGACGCGGCGGCGCAAGCGGCGCTTCTTGCCATCACCCACGGAAGGCCCGGGATATACAACATCGCCGATGACGATGGCGAGGTGTCGATCGGCAAGGCGCGCGCCGAGCTCGGCTTCGATCCGCAATTCCGCCTCGACTGTGACATGTTCCGTTAACCGTCTATTAACCATGTTGCCTCTGTGCAACACGGCTAAAACATTGATCGGCGGACAGGAATCTGGCCTCGCCGCGCCGCTATTTGGCCATACGCTCCCCTGAGATCAGATCCGAAACGCTCAATCCCGGCCTCGTGATGGTTGTCGGTCGTTTCGGAAGAAAGTGCAAATCGCGATGGACGCCAAACTCAATCGTAAGGCGAGGCTGCCCAGCCGGCCCCTGACCGAAGGTCCCGGGCGCGCCGCGCATCGCTCCCCTTATTGCGCGGGCGGCTCGACCCATGCCGCGCGCCGTCTGCCTGCGGTTGCGCGCGAATGCGACCTCTTCACAGTCGGAGAAATCTTCAAAAGGACTTCCGATATCGCGGATTTGAAGCCGGCCGGCCGTTTTGTCGCCAAAGATATGTTCGAGGTTGGAGGCGTTCCGCTCCTGATGAGGACGCTGCTCGACGACGGGTATCACGGCCAAGGCTTGACCGTGAGGGGGCGAGCCGTCGCCGAGAACCTCAAGAGGGTGAAGCGGAGCAAGGACCAAACCGTGGTCCACCCCGCCGACCAGCCGCTCTCCGCCACCGGCGGCGTCGTCGGGCTCAAGGGCAACCTCGCGCCAGGAGGTGCGATCGTTAAGGTTGCCAGGATGGCGGACTTGAAAATCGGCCCGGCGCGCTGCTTTGACGGGGAGGAGGCGCGTTTCGAGGTCGTCAAGAATAAGAATTACAGGGAAGGCGAAGTGCTCGTGATCCGGTACGAAGGGCCGCACAGCGGCCCCGGGATGCGAGGAATGCTTGCGACCACCGCGGCCCTTCATGGACAAGGGATGGGCGGGAAGGTCGCCATCATCCCGGACGGGCGCTTCGCGGAAGCGATCCGGGGCTTGCGCATCGGTCATGTGGATCCGCAAGCCGCCATCGGCGGCCCGATTGCGCACATCCGCGCCGGCGAGGTCTCAGCAGGCAATCAACGGAAATACGCCCAGCAGGTGGGGCCGGCGCGCAATGGCGCGGTGGCCCATGCTGGCGCAGCTGCGGAGAAGGCGTGCCATGCGGACATCTGATGTCATCTTGAGCATCAGCTTGCTCGCCCTCGCAGTGGGGTTGTCGCCGGCGGTAAGCTTCGACGGCACACGGGCGCCGGAAGGGGCGACGGTGGCCGTGCCGTTGCCAGGCTCTGGAGGCGGCATGAACTCCAGGGATGAACCCCCTTGGCAGCGCGACGCCACTGGCGGCCGTCCCGGTTGCGCCGATGACCATTCCTGCCCCGCCGGTGATGCCCTCGACGCCGCTCGAAGCGTTCCGTTCGGGAACGCAGGCGCTGCGCCAGGGGCGCACCGACCAGGCCGTCTCTGAGCTCGAATACGCCTCGGAACGCGGCGTGCCGGGGGCCATCTGGAAGCTTGGCCGCATGTTTGCCGACGGGGACGGCGTCCCCATGAACAAGGCGCGGGCGTACGAGTATTTCCGGCGCCTCACCATGATCTACGGCGACGACAGTGCCGGCACCTCCTATGCCCCATTCGTGGCCAACGCTTTCGTCATTCTGGGCCAATACCACCTGGACGGCATCCCCGGTACTCTCACGGCCGACCCCACTCGCGCGCGCGACATGTTCCGATATGCCGCTTCCTACTTTGGCGATGCCGAGGCGCAATATCAGCTCGGACGCCTTTATCTCAGGGGAAGGGGTGCCCAGAAGGACCCTATTCAGGCAGCGCGGTGGTTGCGCCTTTCGGCTAACAAGGGGGATCACAGGGCCCAGGCGCTGCTCGGTCAAATGCTGTTCAAGGGTGAGGAGGTTTCACGAGAAGCGGCGCGCGGACTGTTCTGGCTGATCATAGCCAAGGACGGTGCCGGTCCGGACGAAGCATGGATCACGGACATGTATGCCAGCGCGCTCGCCCAGGCCAACGAGAACGACCAGGCGCTGGCGCACAAGTACCTGGAAGATTGGCTGAAAAGACGCCCGTAGAGCATTTCTGTGTCTCTGCGGCCACACTTGCTCGAAATCCGCCCGTCAGCGGGCGCCTGGCAATGGATTCGAATCACCCGGGAGCGTAAATTCAGACCCAAATGAACGTCACCCCATCTAACCTCCGGCGGCTACTGCGCGCGGCTACGGCTTTGCTTGCATTGATGCTGGCATTGCCCATGCCCGCGCCGGTCCTTGCTGCCGATCTCGGCGTTGCGCCGATCTACCGGCCGCCTGCGCCCGTTGCCAACTGGACCGGATCGTATATCGGAATTTCCGGCGGCGGGGCTTGGGGCAATACGGTGGTGCGCAACGACTTCACCGGCACCGACCAGACCCCGCGTTTCGATCTCCAGGGCGGCATCATCGGCGTCACCTCGGGGTACAACATCCAGAACGGTAATGTCGTCTACGGCTACGAGAGCGACACTTCGATCACCAGCAAGCGGGGAAGCGCCTTCAACTTGCCCCCCAATGCCGCCTTCAACAACGAAGTTGAAGGAGCCGTGGCTGTCCACCTATCGCGGTCGTTTTGGATACACGCAGAACAACTGGCTGCTTTATGCTACCGCCGGCGCGGCGCTGGCCGGCGTGGACAACAGCTTCCTTGGCCCACCGGGCCAGATCTCAGAAAGGCACTGGCATTGGGGCTGGACCGTGGGCGGCGGCGTCGAGATGAGGCTCACGCAGGACTGGACGGCAAAGGTCGAGTACCTCTATGTCGGGCTGCAGGAAAAATCGTATTTCAATCCGGCTCCGAGCGCTGCGTTTACGAGCAATCAACGGGTGAGCTTGGACGACCACATCGTTCGCGTGGGCGTGAATTACAAGCTGCCCTGGAGCATCTTGGACAGCTTCTTAAAGCGCTGAGGCCGCAGCGCAAGCGCAATCCGCGTAATCCGCCTTCGACGACACGCGCCGCCAGCCGTCGCTGAGCTGCAGCGGATTTTGCTCGCTTTCCCCTTCAGCGGAGCGCCGCCTAATCTAATCCGCCCTTCGCAATGACGCCGGCCGCAGCGCGAGATCGATCCAGACCGGAACGTGATCAGACGGTTTTTCCCAGCTGCGCACGTGCCTATCGATCCCCGTTGCCGTCAACCGGTCGGCGGCCTGCGGAGAAAGCAACAGGTGATCGATGCGAATCCCGTCATTCTTCTGCCAGGCGCCGGCCTGATAGTCCCAGAACGTATAGGGACCCGGACCGTCGCTCGCTGCGCGAATGGCGTCGGTTAATCCGAGGTTGCACAGGGCTCGGAATTTTTCCCGCGTGCGCGGCAGGAACAAAGCATCGCCTGCCCAGCGGGCCGGGTGGCGAGCATCGGCCGGGGTCGGGATGACGTTGAAATCGCCCGCGAGCACGAGCGGCTCTTCCAATTGCAGCCGTTCACGCGCGTAGTGAATAAGTCTGTCCATCCATCCGATCTTATAGGAATATTTATCGCTGGCCGGCGGATTACCGTTGGGCAGGTAGAGGGAGGCCAAGCGAAGCGTGCCGGCGTCGGTCGAGAAGACAGTCTCCATGAACCGGGCATGGTCGTCGCTCCCTTCCCCCGGGAGCTTTGGGGTTATCTCGTCGATCGGAAATTTCGACAGCACCGCCACGCCATTGAAGGTCTTCTGGCCGTGCACTGCAACATTGTAGCCAAGAGCCTCCAAGGGCTCGCGCGGAAAAGCATCATCGACGCACTTCGTCTCCTGCAGGCACACGATGTCTGGCGACCGCTCGGACATCCACGCCGTCAAGTGGTCCATTCTTTGCTTGATTGAGTTGACGTTCCAGGTGGCGATGCGCATGACGAGCGTGGCACCCGGCTGCCGGGCGCGAGAGCTGAAGGTGATTGGCGGTTGCGACAGGCTCGAAGGTTACGGCGTTTTTAGGCTGGACAGCTTGGACAATGATGTACCTTGCATCGGGATATGATAGAAGGAAGGGCTGGTATACCAAAAAGAATGGTATGAGCAGAAAGGGTTTAAGAGCGGGGTCCGGGCCGGTGGGTCAAGGGACCTTGCGATGCCCTCGATGAAGAAGCGCACGATGTTCTTGGGCGGGGTCGCCCTGCTCGCGGCAGCGGGCATTGTGGTGGCCCTGCGCGGCGGCTTATGGACCGGCGGCGCGGTAGCGCAGGCGCCGCGCCAGAACGTGCCGCAAGCTGTCGCGGTGGAAGTCGCGCCCGCCGTCAAGAAAACGGTTCCAGTTCGTATCGAAGCCCTCGGTGCCGTCACGCCGATTGCGAGCGTCGCGGTGAAACCTCGTATCGATACGGAAATCACCGAAGTGCATTTCCGCGACGGTGCCATGGTCAGAAAGGGCGACCTTCTGTTCAGCCTGGACAGTCGCTCAATCGAGGCCCAGGCGAAGCAGGTTGAAGGCCTGCTTACCGGCGCAAAAGCCAACCTTGAACAGGCCGAACGCGATGTGACGCGATATACCGAGCTCATCGCCAAGAGCGCCACCACGATGGTGACGCTGCAAAATGCCAGAACCCAGGTCAACATCTGGCGCGCCTCGGTCGATTCCAATACCGCGCAACTCGAGAACCTCAAGATTCAGATCGGCTATTGCACCATCCGCGCGCCGATCACCGGGCGTGTCAGCATGGCCGTCGTCAAGGTCGGAAATATCGTTCGGCAAGCCGATGTTGCGCCGCTTGCAACCATTATTCAAACGGCGCCCGTCTACGTGACATTCGCCTTGCCGCAAGGTTATCTGCCGGACCTGCGCCAGGCATTGACCAACAAATCCGCCACCATCGAGGCGATCGTTCCGGGCGATCAACGGCGCGCTGGCGGCCAGGTCACGATGATCGAGAACAGCGTCGACATGCCGACGGGGACCGTGCCTGTGCGCGCCACCATGCCCAACAGAGACGAGCTGCTTTGGCCTGGCACGCTGGTGTCGGTCGAGATGACCTTCCGCGAGGAACAGGCCGTCACCGTTCCCTCGACCGCCATCCAAGTCAGCCAGACCGGCACCTACGTGTTCGTCGTCAAGGACGGTGCCGCCAACGTTCAGCCGGTCACCGTGGCGCGCCTGATCGGCAGTGAATCCGTGCTCTCCAGCGGGTTACAGGGCGGCGAAACGGTCGTCAGCAACGGCCAGCTTCTGCTCTCCAACGGCACGAAGGTTGCCGTGCGCGAGCCGAAAGCGGGGTCGTAAAGCATGAATCTGTCGGAAACCTGTATCCGCCGCCCGGTGCTGACCACCCTGGTCACGGCCTCGATCATCGTACTAGGCATATTTGGCTATCGTTTGCTGTCGGTTGCGGCGCTTCCAGCGGTCGACTTTCCGACCATCGCCATTACCGCGACGCTCCCCGGGGCCAGCGCGGAAACCATGGCGGCCTCGGTTGCCGCGCCGATCGAGCGGCAATTGTCCACCATCGCCGGCGTGAGCTCGCTGACCTCCTCCTCATCGCTGGGCATCACCACGATCACGATCCAGTTCGATCTCAACCGCAATATCGACGGGGCGGCTCTCGACGTGCAGACGGCCTTATCGGTCGCGGCTCGCAAGCTGCCGGTTGAGATGACGATTCCGCCGAGCTTCCGGAAGGTTAATCCGGGTGATTTTCCGATCCTCTATATCAGCCTGAATTCGCAGACCCAGCCGCTCTCGGTCGTCAACGAGTATGGCGAGATCACGCTGGCGCAACAGATTTCACAGATTCCGGGCGTGGCCCAGGTGCTCGTCTATGGCGCCCAGAAATTCGCCGTACGCGTGCAAGTCGATCCGGTCGCCGCGGCTGCCCGCAACATCTCGCTCGAGGACATCCGCTCGGTTGTCTCCAAGACCAATTCCAATACCCCGGTCGGCACACTCAATGGGCCCAAGCAGAGCGTGACCCTGACCGCGTCGGGCGCCATGTCCAAGGCGGCGGAATACCGCAAGGTCGTGGTCGCCTATCGCAACGGCGCGCCGGTGCATCTCGACGAGGTCGCGCGGGTGATCGACAGCGTCGAGAACGACAAGATTGCGAGCTGGTTCAACGACAATCGGGCTATCGTGCTGGCGATCCAGCGCCAGCCGGACGCCAATACCGTGGCCGTGGTCGACCTGGTGCGCAGCAGGCTGCCGCAATTCCGCGCGCTCGTGCCTCCCTCGATCAACATGGCAGAATTGATGGACCGCTCGGTCTCCATTCGCGATTCCGTCGCGGACGTGCAGGAGACGCTCGCCATCGCCGATCTGCCTCGTCGTCCTGGTGATTTTCCTGTTCCTGCGCTCGGTCTCGGCGACCATCATTCCGGCGCTGGCCGTGCCGGTCTCGTTGATCGGCACATGCGCCGCGATGTATGTGTTCGGCTTCTCGATCAACAACATGACGCTGCTGGCGCTCACGCTCTCGGTCGGGTTCGTCGTCGACGATGCCATCGTCATGCTCGAGAACATCGTGCGGCATATCGAAGGCGGGATGCGGCCGTTTGAGGCCGCGCTCAAGGGCGCGCGCGAGATCGGCTTCACCATCATTTCGATCACATTCTCGCTCATCGCCGTGTTCATTCCGGTGCTGCTGATGGGTGGCATGGTCGGCCGGGTGTTCCGCGAATTCGCGGTGACGATCGCGGTCGCAATCATCGTGTCGGGGTTCGTCTCGCTGACACTGACTCCGATGTTGTGCGCGCGCATGTTGCGCGGCCACGGGAGGGGACGAGCAGAACATCGTGCTGCGCGTGTTCGAGGCGATGTTTAAGGCCTGGCTGCGGGCCTACGAATGGTCGCTCGACAAGGTGCTCGCTTACAAGGCGTGATGCTGGCGATCACGTTCGCCACCCTTGCTCGCGACCGTGTGGCTCTATATCGTGATCCCGAAGGGGTTCTTCCCGACGAGGACACGGGCTTCATTTCGGCATCACGGAGGCGGCGACGGACATGTCGTTCAGGCAATGGGCGAGCGCCAGCGCCAAGTCGCCGCCATCATGCGCGAGGACAAGGCGGTCGACTATGTCAATTCCACCGTCGGCGCCGGCGGGCCCAATGCGACCACCAATACCGGCCGCATGTTCATCGCGCTCAAGCCCAAGAAGGAGCGCGGCGAGAGCTCGACCGTCGTGATCCAGCGTCTGCGCCGGACCGCCAATTCTGTTCCAGGAATGGCGGTCTATTTCCAGAGCATCCAGAACATCAACATCGGCGGACGCATCTCCAAGAGCGAGTTCCAGTACACGCTGCAATCGAGCGATACCGAGGCGCTCTATACGACATTGCGCCGCAGATGCGCGACAAGATCGCACAGCTCGAGGGCCTGCGGGACGTCACCACCGATCTCTACATCAAGAATCCGCAGATGACGGTGGAGATCGACCGCGAGAAGGCGGCGGTCTACGGCATCACCATCGATCAGATCCGCCAGGAACTGTTCAACGCATACGGCGCCGCGGCAGGTCGCGACCATCTACACGCCGTCCAACGATTACCAGGTCATTCTCGAGAGCCATGCCCGAAGTTCCAGGCAGATCCGACGCAGCTGTCGAACATCTACGTCAAGACCAATGCGCCGAGCCCCGGAAGGCGGACCAGGATCCGGCGTGAACGGGACAGCGTGCCGGCGGGCCAGACGATCCCGCTGTCCGCGGTGGCGCGCCTGGTGCCCACCGTCGGCCCGCTGCAGGTCAACCACCAGGGCCATCAGCCGTCGGTCGACAATTTCGTTCAATCTGGCACCCGGGCTACTCCCTTGGCCAGGCGGTCGATGCCATCCACCAGGTCGAGCGCGAGGCCAGCCTGCCGGTCACCGTCATCACCGGCTTCCAGGGCTCCGCGCAGGTGTTCCAGGACTCGCTCAAGGGCCAGGGCATGCTGGTCCTGGCGGCGATCTTCGCCGCCTATGTGGTGCTCGGCATTCTCTACGAGAGCTTCATCCATCCGATCACGATCATCTCGGGCCTGCCGTCGGCAGGGGTCGGCGCGCTGCTCGTCTGATGCTGTTCAAGATGGACCTGACGGTCATCGCGATGATCGGCATCGTGATGCTGGTCGGCATCGTGAAGAAGAACGCGATCATGATGATCGACTTCGCGATCGAGCGCCGGCGCATCGGACTTTCGGCCGAGGCGGCGATCCGCGAAGCCTGCGCTGTTGCGCTTCCGGCCGATCATGATGACGACGTTTGCCGCGATCTTCGGCACGCTGCCGATCGCGCTCGGCACCGGCGCGGGCGCCGAGCTGCGTCAGCCGCTCGGCGTCGCCGTGGTCGGCGGGCTGCTTCTCTCGCAGCTCCTGACGCTTTACATCACGCCGGTGGTGTATATCTATCTCGACCGTATCGACCGCATGCTCAAGTACCGGCTCGAGCCGCAGCTGCGAGAAGTGCCGGAGCACGCCGAGCGGCCGACCGCCGTGGCGGCGGAGTAGAACAGACGACAGAGGACGGCAGAGGACCAATACTCTGCGGATCCGTCCTTCCGTCGTCGGACTTGCGTCGTCAGAGCGAAAAGCTCGTGCCGCAGCCGCAGGAGGCGGTGGCCTGCGGATTGTTGATCCGGAACGACGCGCCGATCAGGTCATCGACAAAATCGATCTCGGAGCCGGCAAGATAGCCGAGCGAGATCTGATCGATCAGACCGTGGCGCCGTCGCGCGTGATCGTGACGTCGTCGGTTGCCTGGGCGCGGTCGATGTCGAACTGGTACTGGAAGCCGGAGCAGCCGCCGCCTTCCACGCTCACGCGCAGCATGGCACCGGGCGGCTCGCGGCGCAGAATCTCGCCGATCTGCCGCGCCGCCCGTTCGGTGACCGTAATGCTGTCCATTCCATCAATCCTGCGTCCGGCTTGCCAACGGTCATGACCGATAGTTAAGTGCGACGCGTGCTTCGGTCAATCAGCCTGGTCAATGGTCGACCGGCATGGCGGTTGAGGCGGCAGTGGCGCGCGCTTGCTTTGCGGCAGATCCGGCGAGGAGCCGCGGCAGGCTCCACTCCGGAGCCGGCAAGTCCCACGCGTAGCGTCTTCCGCCGCGACTGTGACCGCATCATCCATTCCTCTGCTTTCCGCCGGCTCGCGCACAAGACGCAGGTCTTCGTCTTCCACGAGGGTGATCACTATCGCACCCGGCTTACCCACACGCTGGAAGTGGCCCAGATCGCCCGCTCGTTGGCGCGCGCGCTCGGGCTCGACGAGGATCTTGCCGAGGCTCTCGCGCTTGCCCACGATCTCGGCCATCCGCCATTCGGCCATGCCGGCGAGCGTGCGCTCGATCGCTGCCTGGCCGGCTGCGGCGGCTTCGATCACAATGCGCAGACGCTGCGGGTCGTGACTGCGCTCGAGCGGCGATACGCCGGTTTCGACGGCTTGAACCTGTCCTGGGAGACGCTCGAGGGCCTGGTCAAGCACAATGGGCCGCTGACGTCGCGCGACGGCAGTCCGCTCGCGCGCTATCGCGAGCGCGGAGTGCCCCATGCGATCCGGCTGTACGGCAAGAGCCAGGATCTCGAGCTGTGGAGCTTTGCCAGCGCCGAAGCCCAGATCGCCGCAATAGCCGACGATATTGCCTATGACGCCCATGACATTGACGATGGATTGCGCGCCGGACTGTTTGCAGCTGGAAGACCTTGCGGCGCTTCCGCTCGCTAGGCGATGTGCTGCGCGATATCGAAAATCTCGCGCCCGAGCCAGGCCGGGAGGTGCATGAACTGATGCGCCGACTCATCACGCAAATGATCGAGGACGTCATCGCGCAAACCGCGCATCGGCTGCTCGAGTTGGCGCCGCTGCTCAGCCGAGGACGTGCGCAATGCGGTGCGACCGGTGGCGGCTTTCTCGCCGGCAATGGCGGAGGCCGACCGCGCCATCAAAGGATTTCTCTATCCGCGCATGTACCGGCACGCGCGAATCATGCGGATCATGGCCGATGCCGAGGCCGTGATTTGCGATCTGTTCACGCGCTACGCGGAGCGGCCCGAGCACATGCCGGCCGAATGGGCGCAATGCGAGGCCGGCGACGAGACCGCGCGCCTGCGCCGCATCGGCGACTTCATCGCCGGAATGACCGACCGCTATGCGCTGGTCGAGCACGCTCGGCTTTTTGACTCGACGCCGGAATTGCGTTAGAGCGCACGCGCGCCCTCTAATCACGTTCGCGGTCTGATCATGAGTCGAAAGGTCGACCATCATTGTGGCCGATTGCCGGGCCTGAGCGAAACGAACATCTTGCTCGTCCTGGACAAGGTGCGTGCCGCCAACGACGCACTGATCGCCGACGGCGTGCTGCCGCCGGGATCGACCAGTCGCGGATCGTGGTGGAGCCGCCACGCGAGGCGGCGCACGGCGACATGGCCACCAACGCAGCGATGGTGCTGGCAAAGGACGCCGGCAGCAAGCCGCGCGAGCTGGCCGAGGCGATCGCTCGCCAGCTTGCGTGCCGACGAGCTCGTGGCAAAGGTGGAAGTCGCAGGTCCCGGCTTCATCAATCTTACCCTCAAGCCGGCAGCCTGGACCGGCGCGTTGCGCGCCGTGCTCAAGGCGGACCGGATTATGGGCGCAGCGATCTCGGGCAGGGCGCTTGCGTCAACGTCGAATATGTCTCGGCCAATCCGACCGGGCCGATGCATGTCGGCCATTGCCGGGGCGCAGTGTTCGGCGATGCGCTCGCCAATCTTCTCGCTGCGACCGGCTTTGCGGTCACGCGCGAATACTACATCAACGATGCCGGCGCCCAGATCGACGCGCTCGCGCGCTCGGCCTATCTGCGATATCGCGAGGCGCTCGGCGAAGACATCGGAGCAATCCCGGACGGGCTCTATCCCGGCGACTATCTCAAGCCGGTGGGCGCGGCGTTGGCGGCGCGAATATGGCCGCGATTGCTGAGCTTGCCGGAGCGAATGCCGGCTGCCGTTGGTGCGCGCAGACAGCCGTCGACATGATGATGGCGTCGATCCGCGACGATCTCGCGGCTCTCAATGTCAGGCAAGACGTGTTTTTTTCCGAGCGCTCGCTCATCGAGGGCGAAATCGATCTGGTGGCGCAAACGATCGCCGCAACTGCGCGCAGCAAGGGCATGTCTATGAGGGCCGACTGCCGCCGCCCAAGGGCGCGCCGATCGAAGATTGGGAGGATCGGGAGCAGACCTGTTTCGCGCGACCGAGTTCGGCGACGATGTCGACCGGCCGCTGATGAAATCGGACGGCAGCTACACCTATTTCGCCTCCGACATCGCCTATCACAAGAACAAGCTCGATCGCGGCTTCAAGCGCATGATCGACGTCTGGGGCGCCGATCACGGCGGCTATGTCAAGCGCATGCGGGCGGCGGTCAAGGCCGTGAGCGCCGGCAGCGCCGAGCTCGACGTCAAGATCGTTCAACTCGTCAAGCTCCTGCGCGGCGGCGAGCCGGTGAAAATGTCCAAGCGGGCCGGGGAGTTCGTCACTCTGCGGGAAGTCGTGGATGAAGTGGGCCGCGATGCCGTGCGCTTCATGATGCTGTACCGCAAGAACGACGCTGCGCTGGAATTCGACCTTGCCAAGGTGATCGAGCAATCGCGCGACAATCCGGTGTTCTATGTCCAGTATGGCCATGCTCGTGGCCAGTCGGTGTTCCGCAATGCCGCGCGAGGCGTTCCCGGAGCTGCCCGGCTGACGCGGCAGCGCGCGGCTGCGACCCTGCTGGCAAGGCGCCGCTCGCTCGGCTCGAGGACGCCGGCGAACTGGCCTTGATGCGGCGGCTTGCGCTCTATCCGCGTCTCGTCGAAGCTGCGGCGATCGCCCACGAGCCGCACCGAATCGCGTTTTATCTCTATGAGCTTGCTAGCGATTTCCACGCACAGTGGAACCGCGGGAAGGATGCGCCACATTTACGCTTCATTATCCAGAATGATCCACAAATGACCATGGCTCGCCTTGCACTGGTGCAGGGCGTTGTCACCGTTCTCGCGTCGGGGCTGGGATTGCTCGGCGTCGAAGCGCCTGAGGAGATGCGTTGATCTCGCTCGGTGCCGTAGGGCAGATGGACCCCGGTTGGATCCGTCAAATAAACCGACCGAGCGCAGTGCCAGTACCGGAAACGGAATGAGTATGGCGGACGACCACAAAGTTTCGATCCACTCGCTCCGACGATCCCTATCGGCGCGCGGTCCGAGCCGTCGCGGGCCGAGCGAGTCAGGGCCAGTGATCCGCTGGCAGAGCTCGCGCGGCTGATCGGCAAGAGCGACCCGTATGCGGAGTTCGGGCGCAGCAATGCGTCGTCGGGGCAGCCACAGGAAGGCTATTCCGCCGCGGCCCCGAGGCAGGAGGATTACCACCGCGCGTCTTCGCATGAGCAATACCAGGCGCCGTAACCCGGGCTCCGAACCCGCGCCGCGGACGCGACAGCTATGACGCCGCACCGCGACGGCTATCGAGCGTATGAGCAGCAGTGCCGCCGGTGCATGACGCGCGCCAGGAGGCCACGGCGCCGACGGTCAGCCGATCTATGAATCGAGCCGCAGTTCGAGGCCGGATCCAGCCCGCGCCGGCATATGCCGATGCCCGCATCCCACCATGCGGGCGACGGCCACGAGGCCGATCACCATCTTGAGGACGATGCTCCGTTCGATCCGACGAGGACGCAGATGTACGACGATGCGCCGCGCGCGCGTCGTCACGGCGGCTTGGCAACGGCGCTCGCCTTGATCGGTTGCGCCATGCTGGGCACCGCGGGCGCCTATGGCTATCGGCAGCTACTACGGCCGTCCGGCGCCCTCGCAGCCGCCGCCGGTGATCACCGCCGACAATTCGACGCCGAGCAAGATTATCCCAGCGCGCGCCAGCGATCCACAATCGGCAAGATCATCCAGGACCGGCTCGCGAATGCCGGCAAGGAACAGATCGTGTCGAAACAGGAGGAGCCGGTTGCGCTGAAGGATCTCGGAACCCAGGCGGCGCCCCGCGTGGTGCTTCCCGCTCCGGTTGCACCGGCGCCCGCTGCCTCCCCACAAGCTCCAGGCAGGAGTTCTGGCGCCGCCGGATCGAACGAACCCAAGAAGGTGCGCACCGTCACCATTCGCCCGGACGGGACCGACGCCAGCGGGCGGCCGGGGGGGGCGCCCTCTCCGGTCGCTCAGGCAACGGGGCAAGCTGGCGGCGCGGCCGCCCCGCGTGGGGGGCCGGCGCCGGCTGCACGAGGCTCTGGTGGGCCGCTTTCGCTTGATCCGCAGGCAGGGGAGCCGGCTGCGGCACCGGCGGTCAGCGACACGTGCCGCAACGGCGCCCGCGGCGACGCGCCCCGGGATCGGAGTCCGCGGGCAATCCATCAGGCGGGATCCTGGTGCAACTCTCCTCGCAAAAATCCGAGGCCGAAGCGAGTTCCTCCTTCCGAAGTCTGCAAGCCAAGTTCCCCAACGAGCTCGCCGGAAGAAATCCGATCATACGGCGGGCGGATCTGGGTGCCAAAGGGGTGTTCTACCGGACCATGGTGGGGCCGTTCGCGTCGGCGCAAGACGCCAACCAGTTCTGTGCAAGCCTCAAGGCCGCCGGCGGCCATTGCGTTGTTCCGAGCAACTGAGTTTGCATTGACCACCATCATGTGCGCCGGCTAATCCGCGCCAATGGCCACGCGTGCTTTCATCACCGGGCTCGCGGGCACGATATTGTCGCCGGCAGAGCGTTCGTTCCTCCGCGAAGCCGAGCCGTGGGGGGTAATCCTCTTTACGCGCAACATTGAAACACCTGAGCAATTGCACCGCCTGACCAAATCCGTTCGAGAGGCCTTGGGCCGGGATGCACCTGTTCTGGTGGATCAGGAAGGTGGCCGCGTCCAACGTCTTGGGCCCCCACACTGGCCATCCTATCCACCGGGCGCGGCCTACGGGAGAATCTATGATCGAGGATCCCGCGAAGGGCGGCAGAGCCGCCTATCTGGCAGCCTACCTGATGGCTTCCGATCTTGTTGCAGTCGGCATCGATGTCGATTGCCTTCCGATCGCCGATGTCCCCATTGTTGGCGCAAGCAGCGTCATTGGCGATCGCGCTTATGGGGAAACGGCGGAGAAGGTCGCCACCATCGCGCGTCGTGTGGCTGATGGACTGCTCGAATGCGGAGTCCTGCCGGTTCTCAAGCACATACCGGGCCATGGCCGTGCCGGGCAGACAGCCATGGCGAACTCCCCATTGTCGAGACCGACCGCGCTACGCTTCTCGCGACCGATTTTGCCGCGTTTCGGCCGCTTCGCGACCTCCCGCTGGGGATGACCGCCCATGTGGTCTACACCGCCATCGATCCTCTTGCTCCGGCCACAACTTCGGTCACTGTGGTCCGTGATGTGATTCGGGACTGGATCGGGTTTTCCGGACTGCTGATGAGCGACGATATTTCCATGGGCGCCCTTTCGGGCGCGCTCGAGCGACGGTCGCGCGCGGCCCTCGCGGCCGGCTGCGAGCTCATCCTTCATTGCGACGGCAAACTCGAAGAAATGGAGGAAGTGGCATCCACGGTCCCGGCTCTCGAGGGCGAGGCTGCCGTGCGCGCCAAATCTGCGCTTGCACGACGGCGGGCCTCGGAAAGACACGACACGGTCGCACTGCGTGTTGAATGGACGAAACTCGTGGATGCCGTAACCCACGCACGGGGGGCGAGCCTATGAGCTCCGGGCAAGCGAAATCCGAATCCGATCTTGCAGCCGGCGGCTTGGCGGGTGAGCCGGCCTTGGTCGTGGACGTCGAGGGATTTGAAGGTCCGCTCGACCTCCTGCTGGCGCTTGCCCGACAGCAGAAGGTCGACCTTGCGAAGATATCCATCCTCGCTCTCGCCGATCAGTACCTCACCTTCATTGAGGAGGCGCGCAAGCTCCGGCTCGAACTGGCGGCCGACTATCTGGTAATGGCCGCATGGCTCGCCTACCTGAAGTCGCGGCTTTTGCTGCCTGATGTCGCTTCCCACGAAGGACAGAGCGCCGCGGATATGGCGACGGCGCTGGCGCTTCGCCTCAAGCGACTGGAAGCAATTCGCGACGTAGCCGAGCGCCTGTTCGATCGCGCGCGGCTCGATCGTGACGTGTTTGGCCGCGGTCAACCGGAGCCCATCGCCCACATCAAGCGCCCTGAATGGACGGCGACGTTGTATGATCTTCTGTCCGCTTACGCCCAACAGCGGCAGCGCTCGGCGCTATCGCACGTGCGCCTGGCCCAGCGGACCGTCTGGTCCTTGGCGGAAGCGCGTGAGGCGCTCGAGCGCCTGATCGGACAATCATCCGATTGGGCGCGGCTCGACGAATATCTGATCTCGTTCGTAGTCGAGCCATCGCTAGCTCGAACGGTGTTTGCGTCGAGTTTTGCCTCCACCCTCGAGCTCGTGCGCGAGGGTGTAATGGAGATGCATCAGCAAACGGCCTTCTCGCCGCTCTATGTACGCAAGAGCCGGCAGAGCGGTCATGACGAGGTTGATCGAGACGTCGCGGCGGCGTCGCAAGAGCGGCAAGGTTAAAGCGAGGAGGCTGCAGCAATGCCGAACCTGAAGATCGTAACGACATCAAATGAACCGGAAAGGGCGAGGGAGAGCAGGGCGGAAGAACTGCGACTTTTGGAGGCAATGCTGTTCGCCTCGAGCGAGCCGCTCGATGAAGGAACGCTCGCAGCCCGGCTTCCGCAAGGCATTGACGTGCACGCGGCACTCCTCGATCTGCAGCAGGAATACGCGTTGCGCGGCGTGAACCTGGTGCGGATCAGTGGTAAATGGACTTTCCGCACAGCGAGCGATCTCGCGTGGCTGTTGAGCAAGGAATCAATCGAAACGCGCAAGCTCTCAAGAGCGGCGATCGAGACCCTTGCCATCATTGCCTATCACCAGCCGGTGACGCGCGCTGAAATTGAAGACATTCGCGGGGTGACCACTTCGAAAGGGTCGGTTGACGTGCTGTTGGAGACGGAATGGATCCGTCCGCGCGGGCGGCGAAAATCTCCTGGCCGCCCGGTGACCTATGGCACCACCGAGAAATTCCTATCCCATTTTGGGCTGGACGCCGTCGGCGACCTGCCTGGGCTAGAGGAACTTAGAGGGTCCGGATTGCTGGACGGGCGGCTGCCACCCGGGTTCTCAGTGCCAATGCCGTCGGATGACCCAGCCTTGCAGGCGGACGAGGATCCGTTGGAGCCAAGGGAGCTCGATCTCGTCCTTGCACCTGCTCCGGAGCGGTCAAGCGAGGAGTAGCTTGCTTTGCGGCAGCGCGCCGGCCGGCGAAAGCAATCCACCGAAGATTGAATTGTAATTCGAGCGCAACCTAAACCGGACTGCTCCCGGTGGTCTCAGCTTATCAATGACAACGGCTCGAATCGGCACTTGCTGAGGATCAGCTTGATCTCCGGCTGGCTGAATTCGCGCCGGCGGTCACGGTTTTCCATTTTTGCGCGAGACTTGCGGGCCGGCATCGTCGGGCAAGAAGGCGGCGGTGGGGATGCCGGAATCAGGTCCAGTCCTTGTTTTTGCCCCGCCCGGAGCCTAGGTTCTATGCAAAGTCGAGGGACGAGCGCGCCGTCGTCGATGCGGAGGTTTGCGAATGGGTTCAATGAGCATTTGGCACTGGATTCTTGTTCTGGCCGTTGGCCTTCTGCTGTTCGGTGGGCGCGGCAAAATTTCAGATCTCATGGGCGATTTTGCCAAAGGCATCAAGTCGTTCAAGAAGGGATTGACGGAGGATGAAAAACCCGAAGCGGAAGCCGGCAAGACCGATCCGCTGAAGACAATCGACCACCAGCCGCAACCGGTCCCCACGGCGAGCGGCACGCCGGCGGAGACTCGCAAGGCCGGCTGAATTTCGGGATTTCGGTCTCCGGCGGAGGAGGATCGGAGGGGCGCGCTCTAGCGCGTAACTGCGCGCCGCTCGGAGATGAACTTTCCATGTTCGAAATTGGTTGGGGCGAGCTTCTGCTTATTGGAATCGTCGCGCTCATCGCGATCGGTCCGAAAGAGCTGCCGACCGTGCTGCGTACGCTCGGGCAATGGATGGCCAAGCTCCGCCGCATGGCCTCCGACTTTCAAAATCAGTTCCACGAGGCGATGCGCGAAGCCGAAATGGCAGACCTGAAGAAACAGGTCGACGAGATGACGAGCCAGGCGCAGAGCTACGCGAATTTCGACCCAGTGGGCGAGGTCCGCCGCGAATTCGAAAGCGCACAGCGGCAGATCGACGGCGCGATCGCCAATCAACCAACGGATGCTTCGCGCACGGCCCCTGCAACCGACGGCGACAGTCCGGGGGTCGTGACTTCGGCTGCTGGCGGGCCCACGACCTCGAGTGCCGACGCCGATGCCCCGGCGAGCGTTCCCGCCGAACCGTCCTCTGGCGGGGGCGAGCCAGGCACGCGGGATACCGGCACGCACGATGCGCAAGGCAAGCCCGCATGACGCACGAGGACATCGAGGCGACCAAGGCGCCCCTGATGGAGCACCTGATCGAGCTGCGCTCGCGGCTGATCAAGGCCCTGATCGCTTTCGGTATTGCATTCGTCGGCTGTTTCTTCTTCGCCAAGACCATCTACAACGTGCTGACATGGCCGTTCGTATGGGTGGCGGGCCCGGAGAACTCGAAATTCATTTACACGGGCTTGCTCGAATATTTTGTCGTTCAGCTCAAGCTCGCCATGTTCGGCGCAGCCTTCGTGTCTTTTCCGATTGTCGCGACCCAGATCTACATGTTCGTTGCGCCCGGCCTCTATCGGCACGAAAGGCAGGCATTTCTGCCCTATCTCGTGGCGACTCCGATCTTCTTCTTCCTCGGCTCGCTCGTCGTCTATTTTCTGGTATGGCCGATGCTCGCGCGCTTCTCGCTCAGCATGCAGCAGGCTGCAGGCGCGGACCAAGCCGCAATCGAGCTGTTGCCGAAGGTCGAAGATTACCTCACCTTGATGATGAAGCTCATCTTTGCCTTCGGAATCGCGTTTCAGCTGCCGGTGATCCTGACACTGCTGGGCCGCGTCGGTATCGTCACGGCCGAGCAGCTCAAGGCCAAGCGGCGCTATTTCATTGTCGGCGCCTTTGTGATTGCTGCAATCCTGACCCCGCCGGATGTACTCAGCCAGCTGTCCCTCGCCCTGCCCCTGATGGTGCTATATGAGGGCTCAATCTGGTCGGTTCGCTTGGTGGAGAAGAAGGCAGCGGCCGACAAAGCCAAGGACGCTGCCAGGGCCGCCGCCAAGCCGGCGGAATGAGATTGGCGTAGAATAGCGGCGGGTCGAATCACGCATTCGCTATGGCCCGGCTTGTTACCGCCGGTCCGGTTTACCGGACTTGTGCGCGCTAAATTGCGGACCTCTGACAAGCCCAAGAGGCGGACGCCCTCCATCCGATCATGGCGGCGGAAAACCAGTCATGCATGATATTAGACGGATTCGCGAACACCCGGACGAATTCGATCGCGGACTGGAGCGACGAGGCTTGTCGCCCGAAGCGAGACGGCTGATCGAGATCGACGAGCGCCGCCGGGCCGCCATCCAACGTGCCGAGGCGGCATTGGCCCGGCGCAATGTGGCATCCAAGGAGATCGGCGCAGCCAAGAGGAGCAACGAAGAAGCAGCGGCGCAAGCGCTTGTGACCGAAATTGCCCAATTGAAGGCCGAGATTCCGGCACTCGAGGCCGAAGCGAAGAAAGCCTCCAAGGAGTTGGAAGATGCGCTCGCGCAAATCCCCAATCTGCCATTGGACGACGTCCCGGAAGGGAAGGATTCCAGCGATAATATCGAACGCCATCATTTCGGAGCGAAGCGCAATTATGGCTTTGCGCCCCGGCAGCATTTCGAGCTCGGCGAAGCGCTGGGCGAGATGGATTTCGAGACTGCGGCCAAGCTTTCCGGCGCGCGCTTTGTCGTCTTGAAAAAAGGACTAGCGCGGCTCGAACGCGCACTCGCGCAATTCATGCTCGATCTGCACACCACCAACCATGGATACAGCGAGATCGCACCGCCGTTGCTGGTACGCGATGAAATCATGTTTGGGACCGCGCAATTGCCGAAATTCAGAGACGACCAATTCATATCAACTGAGATGAAGTGGCGTGAAGATCGGCTCAACGACATCTTGCAGCCCTTGGACGAGGAAATTGCGAAGCGCCATGAAAGCGCAAAGGCGGTTGTGGATGAATTGATCGAGGAGGCTGAGACTATCGAAGAGTTCTGGCTCATCCCTACGGCCGAAGTCCCGCTCACCAACCTTGTGCGCGAATCCATTCTCGACGAGGCCGCGTTGCCCATGCGATTTGCGGCTTGCACACCGTGCTTCCGCGCCGAGGCAGGGTCGGCGGGCAAGGACACGCGCGGCATGATCCGCCAGCACCAGTTCACAAAGGTCGAGCTCGTCTCGATTGCGACACCCGAGCAGAGCAAGGACGAGCACGAACGTATGCTTTCCTGCGCGGAAGAGGTATTGCGTCGGCTCGATCTGCACTACAGAGTGGTGACGCTGTGTGCCGGCGACATGGGCTTTGCCGCGCAGAAGACCTATGACATTGAAGTCTGGCTGCCCGGACAGAGCATGTATCGAGAAATTTCATCCTGCTCGTTATGTGGCGAGTTCCAGGCGCGCAGGATGAATGCCCGGTTTCGCGCGAAGGAAGACTCACCAGGTGCGCCACGTCCACACGCTCAATGGGTCGGGCGTCGCGGTTGGTCGCGCACTCATTGCCGTGATGGAAACCTACCAGCAGCAGGATGGCTCGATCGCCGTTCCGAGTGTCCTGCAGCCCTATATGGGGGGGTTGAAGACGATCGAATGACGGCGGACAGGGACAGACAGCGGAGCAAAGATGTTGGCGGGACACCAGCATCCGTCGGGAGCTTTCCGTTCTTCTGCGCCTTGTGTTCTCCATAGTCTGAATCATGCGCATCCTGATCACGAATGATGACGGCATCCATTCTGAAGGGCTCGATGTCTGCACCGAGATCGGCAGGGCGTTGTCTGAGGATGTTTGGGTGATGGCGCCGGAATTCGATCAGTCCGGTGTATCTCATTCTCTGTCACTGAACGACCCGCTGCGCCTGCGTGAGATTGGCGAGCGCCGTTTCGCGATCAAAGGCACACCCACCGACTGCATCATCATGGGTGCGCGGCATGTGATCAAGGATCGTCCGCCTAACCTGGTGCTGTCCGGCGTCAATCGCGGACGCAACGCCGGTGAGGATGTGATCTATTCCGGCACCGTCGCCGGTGCAGTGGAGGGAACCATCCTCGGGATTCCTTCATTTGCGCTTTCGCAGGCTTATAGGTCCCGCAGCGGCCAGCCGCCGCACTGGGCTACGGCGATTCGCTACGCGCCCGACATCATCCGGCGCGTGCTCGAGGCCGGCATTCCACGCGATGTGCTGGTCAACATCAATTTTCCGGATTGTGCTCCCAACGATGTCACGGGAATCTCGGTCACGACGCAGGGTCGCAACCGCCAGGAGCGGCTCCAGATAGACGCGCGCCAGGACGGTCGCGGCAACGCCTACTACTGGATCGCTTACATGCGCATGCGCGGAATACCGCCGGCCGATGGCAGCGATATTTACGCGCTTGCCAACAATCGCATCGCGGTGACGCCGCTGCGGCTCGACATGACCGATGAGCCGTTCATGACGAGGTTGGCAGAGCTATTCGATCAGGAAATGGAAGTCGGGTATCGCGGGTCGAAATATGCAGCTCAGAAACCGGGGAAATGATAGGCGTCATCGGTCTACTGATCGCCGGTCAACGCCCCCTGAAGGGTGCGCTTGAGATTGTCCAATTGGAACGGTTTTTTAAGCGTCGGCCGATCCCGATGGGTATGTGGCAACCCCCACTCACCGTAGCCGGTAGCAAAGACGAATGGCATGCCGCGTGCAGCAATGACATCCGCCACCGGTGATATCGGTTGGCCATTGAGATTGACATCAAGAATTGCAAGGTCGAATTCCGCGTTTTGCGCCAATTCCAGCGCTTCGTCGAGGCCTGCCGCTGCCGCCGCGATGGTATAGCCGAGCTCGGCCAGCATGTCCTCGAGCAGCATGCGAATCATCACCTCATCTTCGACGACCAGGATCCGCTTCGCCGGTTCGGCAGCGGACGGATCGGGTGCTGACGTCATCCTTCGCCCTCCAAAGGAACGGCCTGCCGACGACAGAAGCTCGCTGATTGGCGCACAGCCGCATGCGGTCGATTTAGGAGCAGGGTGAGGATAGCCGAAAGGGGTACCGGGAACGAGCGAAACACGAATTTCTGTATCAGCCAATTGTGATTCCGAGTACTAGCTATCGAGCGGCGCTGATGATTTGGGCTATGGTCGGGCGAGGAGGCTAAGCGTGCCCAAGCAACCGCCCGGCGACGACAACGTTGGCCGCATGCAGTTCCTGCTCGCCTTGCGCAAACGGGGTATCAGCGATCCTGCTGTGCTGCGCGCAATGGACCAGGTGCCGCGCGAGCATTTCGTCGAGAGCGGCTTTCTCGAAAGTGCCTATGCCGATCAGGCGCTGCCCATCGCCTGCGGCCAAACCATCAGCCAGCCCTACGTGGTCGCCTATATGACCGAGCAGCTGTGCGTGGAGCCGCACCACCGCATTCTCGAAGTTGGCACCGGCTCAGGATATCAGGCAGCCATACTCTCACGGCTTGCACGCGAAGTGATGACCGTGGAACGCTATCGAACTCTGGCGGAGGCCGCTCGCATTCGACTGGCGACGCTCGGATACGACAATGTCGAGGTGCGGGTTGAGGACGGCCTCGTCGGTGTCCCTGAGGGGGCTCCTTTCGACCGCATCATCGTCACAGCGGCGGCGGAGAAAATCCCAGACGACCTCGTCGCGCAACTCGCCGACAACGGGGTCATGGTCCTGCCGCTCGGTCCGCACAGCGGATCGCAGCAGCTGGTCAAGCTCACGAAGAAGGATGCGGGTTATGTGCAGGAGGATTTGATCGGGGTTCGCTTCGTCCCGCTGCTGCCGGGAAAGGCGCGCGAATTGTAACAGTTGCGATAATCGAATCCGCAAGGTTGAAATCCGGTAATTTCTTAAAGCCTTATTTACCTCCGGGGTTTTAACTCGGTGCCTCGTATTGCGTATGAGTGTATGTGTGTGGCGATGGCCGGGATTTTCCAGTGGTTGCGCTTCCCGTGGTTGCGCTTCCCGTGGTCGCGCGCGGTCGCGGTGGCGCTGACGACTGTCGGTATCGCTGCCTGCAGCGGTGAGTTGTCGCGCTTCAGCGAAAATCCATTTTCCGGCAAAAACGGCCCGGAGGCGACGGGGTCGGTCCATCAGGCTGCGGCTGCGCCCATCAGCCGCGTAGAGAGCCAACCGCTTCCTTCACAGATGGGACAGCCTCCCACTTCGCCTCCCGCGACCCACAGTGCGACCGTGAGTTCCTGGGGTCGCAGGGGGTGGCAAGGGGATGGCTTCCTACACTCCGGTTCCGAGTCCTGTGCGCTCGGGCGCGTCCGGCGTTTCTGAAGTTACCGGCGCCATTGCAACACCCAGGCCTGCCCCGAGCGGCAATTGGAGCTGGGAGGGCGGCACCCCCATAACGGTGGCCCCAGGTGACACCGTTGACGGCATCGCTCGCCGTTACGGAGTACCGGCTGTCGCCATTGTTCAAGCCAACAATCTCACCGCGCCGGCAACCATCCATGCCGGCCAGCAACTGGTCATACCGCGCTATCAGGCGGCCCGGGTGCCTGCATCACCCCCAAAGATCGCAACCGTCGCCGCCACCAGTGCGGCCGCCACTCCGGCGGTGCCCGCATCTCCGGGCGTGCACGTGGTGACGGCCGGGGAGACCCTGGGCAGGATTTCACGTCGATACGGCAAGCCGGTCGGCGAGCTGGCCAAAGCCAACAATCTTGCAGCAGGCGCACGCCTGAATGTCGGTGATCGTCTGGTCATTCCGGGGGTGCGAACGTCCGCCGGCAAAACCAAGCCCGCCCCCGTCGTGGCGGACACGGCGGCGCCGAGTGCCGAGCCGACGCCAAGCGCCAGCGTTTTCACGCCGGTCGCCGAAACGCCGGCGCCAAATGATGCTGCAGCCAAGGGAGCAGACGGAACCGGTTCGCTGCCCAAGTTCCGGTGGCCGGCCAACGGGCGCGTGATCAGTGCCTTCGGTCCCACGACCAGCGGCCAGCAGAACGACGGCATCAATATCGCGCTGCCGGAGAATACGCCGGTAAAGGCGGCCGAGGACGGCGTCGTGGCCTATGCGGGCAACGAGCTCAAGGGCTACGGCAACCTCGTTCTGGTGCGACACCCCAACGGCTATGTCACCGCCTATGCCCACGCCAAGGAGCTCTTGGTCAAGCGCGGCGATCAGGTCAAACGCGGGCAAGTCATCGCCCGCTCCGGCCAGTCCGGCAACGTCAACGCGCCACAGCTTCATTTCGAGATCCGCAAGGGCGCGTCCCCGGTCGATCCGACGAAATTCCTCAGCGGCGCGTGAATGGGTCAGATGACAGGGGACAGATGACAGACGGAAAGGGTCGCGACTACGCTCAGCCGTCCTCTGTCATTTGAATCTCGAGCCGCCCGGCGAGATCCTGCACATATTGCCATGCGACGCGGCCCGAGCGTGCACCGCGCGTGGTCGCCCATTCCAGCGCCTCGCGATGAACCTTCTCGCGCGGATGCTCAATGCGATAATGGGCGACATAGCCATCGACCATGGCCAGGAATTCGTCCTGGCTGCAGCGATGGAAACCGAGCCACAGACCGAAACGATCCGATAGCGAGACTTTTTCCTCCACGGCCTCGCCCGGATTGATCGCAGACGAGCGCTCGTTCTCCACCATGTCGCGCGCCATCAGGTGACGCCGATTCGAGGTCGCATAGAACACGACGTTGGCGGGCCGGCCCTCGATTCCTCCTTCGAGCATGGCCTTGAGAGACTTGTAGCTGGTGTCCTGCGTTTCGAAGGAAAGATCGTCGCAGAACACGATGAAGCGATAGGCGGCTCCTCGCATCAGCGCCATCAGGTCCGGCAGGCTTTCGATATCTTCGCGGTGGATCTCCACCAGCTTGAGCACCCCATCGCGGTCATTGCTTGCGCGGTGGCTTGCATTGACTGATGCGTGCACCGCCTTGACCAGCGACGATTTGCCCATGCCGCGCGCGCCCCAAAGCAGCGCGTTGTTGGCCGGGAGCCCGCGCGCGAACCGGTCAGTGTTCTCCAGCAGCATGTCGCGCACCCGGTCGATCCCCTTAAGGAGCGACATCGCGACGCGATTGACTCTTGCCACGGGGACAAGCCGTCGTCCGTCCGGATGCCACGAGAACGCCTCCGAGCAGTCGTAACGCGGCGACGCTTGCGCGCTGGGCACGATCCGCTCCAGCGCAACTGCGATCCGCTCCAACGCGCCCTGCGAGCCGGCAGGCCCATTGGCCGTGCCCCGGCGGGAGGAGGCTTTTGCTGGCGATTTGCGGACGCGTTTGGCCATGAGAGGAGGATTGCCGCGCAATCGTGTGCCGCAGACTTACCCAGGCGACGGCAAGCGCGCAAGATTGCCGGCGCTAACGCCTTGATCTGTCCGGCAATCCGCAGGCTAAAGTCAGATTGCAATTGAACGGCTGGCCGCTATAGTCCGCGCCGATTTCGCCAGCCGCAACGACAGCCCGGCGCCGGCAAGAGTGCAGAGCCCCAAGGACGAAGGGACGCGACGATGCTTGTGACGCCCGCATTTGCCCAGGCGAGCCCGTTAGGCGGCGACAATATGCTGGTGCAGTTGCTGCCCTTCATTCTGATCTTCGTGATCATGTATTTTCTGA
>CAWFZR010000030.1:0-298014 GCA_963820365.1 uncultured Alphaproteobacteria bacterium
TCAAAAATGCAGTTTGCGAGGCTCTCGAAAGCCTGCAGCCCCAGTTTTTCCTACACGTAGGTGTGTAACGCACGACAGGAGACTTCGAAGCTCAGCCAGGGCCCCTAGCCCGCGACGGTGGGCCCACAACCGTGGTGACCAGGCGATGGGATGGGTTCGGATAGCTGGAATGGTGCTCACAGGGATCGGCATTCTCGTTGGTCTCTATCTGCCAATCCTTGCAGCGCAATTCGTAGTCCCGGAGAAGATTTGCATCTGCGCCATTATCGGTGCAATGCTTGTGGTTATCGGAACGGCGTTTGAGATTGTTTCAGTTTGGCCAATTCTAGATGTTGATGCGGAGCAGACGACCAACGATTAGGCCGACTGCGATCACAAAGTGCTTCATAATGGTGCTAGCGTATCGCGTTGTCGCAACGCCAAGGACAGGGCATATTCTGTCCCAATGTTCTGGACGTTGGCCGTGATGGGTTTCGCCGCATAAATGCGCGAAGGTATTACGGAAACCTTAGAATGGGTCACCGAAGGCAATTAGAAAGGATCATTGAAGCGGCACTTACCTGCCTTATAGCGGGAGCCCTGACTTTTTGTACTTTCGTAGGTGTATCTGCGGCTGAGTCTCAGCGGCAGCAGCTGATTGCAGCCGCAAAGATGAACTGCCATACGACGAGGGCGCAACTGAGGAAACGCAATTACCGAATTTGCGTCGGAGACACACAGCGTTCGATACCCTGCTTATTGACTGGAAAGAAAAGATGCCCCCGCAACACCGGCAGAACATCCCGATCCAGCTTCAAGACGGTCTCAAATTTGAAATAGCGGCACTTCAGCTGCTGGTCCTTTCCTATGATGCTCTGGAGCATGTGATAAGAGCGTGCGAGGCACTCACGGAACAGGTTGGTCCAGAAATGATCGCTCCATTGGCGGACTTGGCTTCACAGCTCAATAGCGGATTACAGGAGCTACGGGAACGGTGGAAGCAGCAGCCGCAGCGGAAAGCGGAATTCAAGGTGGCGTTGGATATGGCTGTCGAGCTGATGATTTTATACAATGCGTCAAAGTCGCCAAGCTACATCGCAATGAAAGCGGATTGAGACCCTGACACTTTCGACGAGGTCATTGCTCACCAAGTGACATTGTTGGCCACCGTTCGAAACGGGCTCAATCTTCTGAAATAGAGGACAACTCGCGAGCGACGTGGTCGCCGCGCCCGGCTTGTTCTCGACCACGATCGGCTGGCCGATGAAGCTCGGACATTTTCTGCCCGACCAGGCGCGCGAAGAATTCAGTTCCGCCGCCCGCGGGATAAGGGACGATCAGATGGATTGGCTTGGTTGGATAGGTCTGCGCGGAGGTACTCACCGGAGTTAACGCGCTCATCGCGAGGGAAGTCGTGGAGGGCACCGCACGGGCCGAACAGAAACTCGCGCAGGCGGAACGCGACGAGCGGCATCGGAAGCGGCTCATTACTGCCGCTGAAGCGTGGCTTTTTCTCGCCAGTCAGCTGAGACGAGTTGAGGCGGCTTTTCCAAATGACGAAACCGTCACCACAAGACATTCAACGGGTCGCGCGAAAGCGAATGTCGCAGTGGAGTGTGTATAATATTGACCACTTTTTCCTTTTGGGAGACGCCATTATGTTGGGAACCATATTTCGATGGGGAGGCTTGGCAGTGAGGGAAGAAATGGCGGTGTTGAATGCCACGCCCTTTAACAGGAATACCGGACCCTAATTGTTCGGACGGATATGGGCCTTTGCCGTCGCATGAGCCGCTCCCGCCGTACGAACTCGACCCAGCCTTCGATAATCCGACCGTTCGCAGGCGAGTTGGCGAAGTGATCGCAAAGGCTGCGAAGAAGCGGCTCTCAAAATGCTAGGGCGCTGGGGCAGTGTCCTGATTTGAATTTTCTTCGTACGATTGTGACAAACCAGACCGTATTTCACAGTGAGGGGGGACACATGGCAGATGATCTCAATGAATTTGATGATCCTGAGCAATCCTATCGTCGGGGATATGTTCACGGAGCTAGAGAATTGCTTGCCGCAATAGAACCGCGACTGACGGCGGATCAGCGGGGCATGATAGAGACATGGCTCGAAGGTGATTTATCAAAATGGCGTCTCGAAAATTTGCGGGGAAAGACCGGGCGCAACAAGACGGGACTAACCGGCAACATGGGTCCGCCACGGCTGGTAATTTTAGATTAGAGCCTGTCGAGGAGGCGTATTGTTCGTAGGCGGGGAAGAGGTAGTGGCCTTTGGGGACGAGCTGGCCAACGGATGCGGCGAAGATGTAGTGTCAGCTGGTTACGCTTGGCCCTTATTTGCACGGCTCTAACAGGAGACAACCATGAATACGCGCGCAGCGTCTCTAGTACTGGCCATTTGTGCGGCCGGAGTGTGGGCCCCCGCTCACGCTCAGAACGCTGATACCAGCGTTGTTAAGCTCCACAGGATATTATCTACAAAGGGCTTCCCGGAGCACCGAGAGCCTTCGTCCGTCGTAAAGATTCCTTGCCGTACTTCTTGGGATCCGAGACCAGACGGCTAAACCAAAATGGGAGTTATGGCGAACAGAGACCGACTGCGTGGCTGGGCAACGCAACGAGTTCGGCTGCATATTTTCGCGTCGTATCGAGTTTACCGTCTCCCCAGCGATTGGCGATGCGGACATTTTGCCCGACGGTCCAGCCCAGTTGCTGCAAGGCCTGAACGAAAGCTGTTACGCGGTCCTGTGCTTCCTCATCGTTGGCAGCCTGTCCATGGCGAATTCGTAAATCCTCGCAGTTGCGGATCGGCCCGGGCGGCCTTGTGAGCCAATTCGGGGATCCTTCCATGATCCAATCTGCCCCAAACCCGCAATAACATTATCCAGAAAGGACTGGCATTCGTCCGCGAACAGAGCGGTAGTGTGACCGTTCCGGGCACCACGCACGCCTCGGGATCCTGCCCCGCCGGCTGCATGGCCGAAGTGGGGCCGTGGTGGTGGCGGCAACGACGCCGCCGCAACCCGACGGAGGATCCCGATGTCAAGACTCACCGATACGCAACTCATCATTCTGTCCGCAGCTTCGCGGCGCGATGATCGCGGAGTTGAACTGCCGGCGAATATCAATGGAGAAGCCGCCCGAAAGGCTGTCGATAAGCTCATCCGCGCCAGTCTGCTGGAGGAGGTTCGCGCCGCGGGTTCGCTCCCAGTCTGGCGCCGCGATGACGAAAGTGGACCGATGGCGCTTCGCATCACCAAGAACGGCCTCGATGCGATCGCCGTCGAGGATGAGGCGGTAGCCGCTCCCAAGAAGACCAGCGCCCGTCCGGATCCTGTCCCGGGCAAAGCCGAAGGACCTGCAGCCAAGGCCGTCGCCTCCCGCAAGCAGATTGTTGTTGCAACGCAAAAGGCCGCTCGGAAGCAGCATCACCCGGGTAAGGCCAAGAGCGAGGGTGGCTCACGGCTCAAAAGCCAGCCGGGCTCAAAACAAGCTCGCGTTCTGGCGATGCTGGGTCGAACGGAGGGAGCGACGATTGCTGCCATCATGCGCGCGACCCATTGGCAGCAGCACTCGGTCCGAGGCTTCTTTGCCGGCGTGGTGCGCAAGAAGCTCGGCCTTGATCTGCGCTCGGAGAAAGTCGACGGGGACCGGGTCTATCGCATCGTCCACAGTGGCGGTGCACGTTCCGATCCCCGCCGTTCGCGTCGTCGCGCAGCTTGAGCGCCATGGCACGCGTACTGATCGATCCGGCGGTGCCGGATCGAGCGTCGCTCGACAACGAGATCGCGCGTCTGCGCGGTCTCGATATCGGGGAACTCCGAGCCAGATGGCATACGGTGTTCAGGCGGCGCGCACCCCCTCACCTGCCCCGCCACCTGCTGTTTCGTATTCTGGCTTATCGGCTACAAGCCGATCGGCTCGGCGAATTGGATGCCGACTGTCGGCGTCTGCTTGACCGGATCGGGTCGGGGTCTTCGGACGGGATTAACCGGCTCGTGGCTGACTTCAACCGGCCCCGAACCGAGTTGAGGCCGGGCACCGCTGTTGACGCGCGAGTGGGATGGCCACCTGCAGCGGGTCATGGTGCTCGCTGACGGGTTTTCCTGGAACGGCAAGACCTACGCAAGCCTGTCCATGGTCGCCTTCGCGATGACCGGCACCCGCTGGTCCGGGCCGAGGTTTTTCGGCCTTGATAAACCGTCGTCGGAGGTGCGGCCGTGAAGGGCGGGACCGTCAAGCCGGTTCGCTGCGCGATCTATACCCGCGTGTCGACCGACCACGGGCTGGAGCAGGACTTCAACTCGCTCGACGCCCAGCATGACGCCGCGCAGGCCTATATCCGCAGTCAGGCCCATGCCGGCTGGACCTTGATCCGGTCCCGCTACGATGACGGCGGCTATTCGGGAGGCTCGACCGAGCGGCCGGCGCTGCAGCGGCTGTTGACTGACGTCAGGACCGGTAAGGTGGACGTCATTGTGGTCTACAAGGTCGACCGCCTGACCCGCTCGCTGGCGGACTTCGCCAAGCTCGTCGAGTTGTTCGACGGCCATGGCGTATCCTTCGTCTCGGTCACCCAACAGTTCAATACGACGACCTCGATGGGGCGGCTGACCCTGAATGTGTTGCTGTCATTTGCCCAGTTCGAGCGTGAGGTGACCTCCGAGCGCATCCGCGACAAGATCGCGGCCTCCAAGCGCAAGGGGCTGTGGGTCGGCGGCATAGCGCCGCTCGGATATGAGACCAAGGACCGCAAGATCGTCGTGGTCGAAGAGGAGGCCGAGCGGGTCCGGACCATCTTTCGGCGGTATTTGGAGCTTGGCAGCCTCAACCTGTTGATGGCCGACCTTCGCGAGCGAGGGATCGTCACCAAGCTGCGATCTCTCAAGACCGGGCGCAGGGTTGGCGGGATCCCATTCACCCGCGGCCCGCTCGCCCATTTTCTACGCAATCGGTTCTACATCGGCGAGGTCGCCTTCAAGGGCGAGGTCCTCCCCGGCGAGCAGCCTGCCATCCTTGATCGTGATCTTTTTGACGCGGTGCAAGCCAAGCTCAATGATCAACGCAACAACCACACGGTCGCACGCGGCAAATCCGATGCCCTGCTGATCGGTCGCATCTATGACGACCGCGGCAACCGAATGACCCCGACCCATGTGCGCAAGGGAGGAATCAAATATCGCTATTACCTCTCTTCATCCCTCCTGCACGGACAGCCTGGGCGTGCCGGATCGGTGCGCCGGGTGCCGGCGGCCGAGGTCGAGGCTCTCGTCGCATCCGCCGTCCGCGGGCATATCGAGGATTCCACAGAAAGTGATCACAGAGACCTCATCCGCAACCACGTCGTCCGCGTCGAGGTCCAAGCAGATCTTTTGGTCGTCGACCTCAAGCCACAGGCATCCAGCAATCAGCCCAACACTGTGGACAATGATCGACTTGTTCTGCGCATCCCATGGAGGAAGACGTCGATGAAGCGGCGACGCGATATTATCGTGCCAGCTTCCGTATCTCCACACGACCGTCGGCCGATTCGCGCTGAGACCCGCGCCACACTTGTCGCATCCATCGCCCGCGGTCGTCGCTGGCTTGAAGAGATCATTGTTGGCACTGTCACCAGCGTCGAGCAGATCGCGGCACGCGAAAAATGCAGCATTCGACAGGTCAATATGACGATCTCGCTCGCGTTCCTCGCGCCTAAACTCGTGCAGGCTGCCGTCGAAGGACGATTGCCTCGCGGCATCGGCGTCACTCGTCTCCGCGATGCTCCTGCCGAGTGGTCTCGCCAATACACGATGCTCGGTTTGTCGAATTGATTTAGGGCGGTCTTTCATGTGCAACTCAGGCCGACGCCAGGAACGGGTTTGCCGAGCCCAGAGACTGGAAGTCAAAATCTACGCTATCTCGACCTCTGTCGGCGCCAGAGACCGCACGTCCCGCATTTGAATCCGCGAAAATGCCCGCAAATTGCGGGCTATTCGTCAGAGACCAGGAAACGCCGGTTCGCATCGGACTGCGTGGTGGGCCCGGGAGGACTCGAACCTCCAACCAGACCGTTATGAGTGGTGGTTTTCGACGCGACCCGCAAGTAAGCGAGTTCTGCTTCCTCGGTAAATTCTTGGTTTTTCTGTCGGGGTATCTGTCGGGACCGCTTTTTGAAACTGAACAAAGTGTGGTCGGAGTGGCAGGATTTGAACCTGCGACCCCCTCGTCCCGAACGAGGTGCGCTACCAGACTGCGCTACACTCCGCCGCCAGGGCGGTCTTATATCTGCGTCAACAGGGCGCTGCAAGCGCAGGACGGACAGCGCAGGACGGACAGCGCAGGTACTCGCGGCGGCCTGAAGGGAGGGATGGTCATGCCCATGCTCGCAATGGTCATCGCGCTGCTGGCTGCCGCCGGTGCGGCCCAGGCCGCCGAGATCGATGCGTTCGTCTCGACTGCGCTCAAGGCGGCGACGGACGAATTGCTGCCGCCCTTCGAGCGCGCGAATGGCCACACCATCCGCGCGACCTATGCTCCCTCCGGCGCGCTGATCCCCCGCTTCGACCGCGGCGAACCCGTCGATGTCTTCCTTACCGACAGCGCTGCCATCGACGAACTCATCAAGCAGGGCAAGATCGTCGCCGGCCGCACCGACCTCGCGCGCACCGGCATCGGCATCGCCGTGCGCAAGGGCGCGCCCAAGCCCGACGTGTCGTCGCCCGAGGCGCTCAGACGCGCGCTGCTTGCGGCGAAGACCGTGGGCCACGCCGCGCCCGCCGGCGGCAGCATCACGGCTGCGCACATCCAGGGGATGTTCCAGCGGCTCGGAATCGCGGCGCAGGTGACCCCCAAGGTCAAGCTTGCGGCCGGCGGACCCAACGGGCGCGTCAGCGTGCTGGTGTCGAGCGGCGAGGCGGAGATCGGGCTGCAGCAGGTGTCCGAGCTGATGTCCAATCCCGAGGTCGAGGTGATCGGCATGCTGCCAGCGGAATTGCAGCAGACAACGACCTATTCCGCCGGCGTCACGGCCAACGCCAGGCAAGCGGAAGCGGCGAAAGCGCTGATCAAGGCACTGACCGCGCCGTCCGCAGGGCCGATCTACAAGGCCAAGGGACTCGATCCGGCATGAAGGGAGGGATTGTGATGCGCACACTCACGGCCGCGGCCGCGTTGCTCGTCGTCACGGGCGCGGCGCAGGCCAAGGAGATCAACGCCATGATCACCACCGCCATGAAGGCGGCGATCGAGGAGATCGTACCGCCGTTCGAGCGCGCCAGCGGGCACATGCTCCGTGTCGTCTATGGACCCTCGGGCGGGCTCGCCCGCCGTTTCAGTGGCGGCGAGCCGGCCGATCTCATCGTGGTGGACAGCAAGGTGCTCGCCGAGCTGATCAAGCAGGGCAAGGTCGCGGCCGGCCGCACCGACATCGCGCGCACCGGCATCGGCATCGCCGTGCGCAAGGGCGCGCCCAAGCCCGACGTGTCCTCGGCGGACGCGCTCAGGCCCGCGCTGCTTGCCGCGAAATCCATCGGCCACACCGCGCCGGCCGGCGGCGGCGTCACCGCGACCCACGTCATGGGCGTGTTCGAGAAGCTCGGCATCGCCGCCGAGGTGACGCCGAAGGTCAGGCTCGCCGCCGGCGGACCCAACGGACGCGTCAGCGTGCTGGTGTCGAGCGGCGAGGCCGAGATCGGGCTGCAGCAGGTGTCCGAGCTGATGTCGAATCCCGAGGTCGAGGTGATCGGCATGCTGCCAGCGGAATTGCAGCAGACGACGATCTATTCCGCCGGCGTCACGGCCAACACGAGGCAAGCCGAAGCGGCGAAGGCGCTCATTCGCCATCTCGCTGCGCCCGCGGCGATGACGATCTACAAGAGCAAGGGCTTGGCGCTGTAAGGAGACGAGCAGGGACACGTCATGGAGAACCCGGCGCGGGAAACGCAATGACCGCGGAGCTTGCGACGCAAATTCTCGACGCCGGCGGTCTCGCGACCGAAAGCGCGGCGCGCGTGCTGGCGCACGGCGGCCTCGTCGCATTCCCGACCGAGACCGTCTATGGCCTCGGCGCGGACGCCGGCAACGGTGAAGCAGTGGCGCGCCTCTATGATGCCAAAGGCCGCCCTTCGTTCAATCCGCTGATCGCCCATGTGGCCGAGCCCGCGGCAGCGCATCGGCTCGCCCGCTTCGACCGGGCTGCCGAGCGGCTCGCCGCGGCGTTCTGGCCGGGAGCGCTTACGCTCGTCCTGCCCAAGCGCGCGGATTGTCCGCTCGCCGAGCTTGCCACCGCGGGACTCGACACCGTTGCCGTGCGCGTGCCGAGCCATCCGGTCGCACGCGGCATTCTTCGTGCCTTTGGACGTCCGGTGGCGGCGCCATCCGCGAACCGCTCCGGTCACGTGTCGCCGACGACGGCGGCGCACGTGCTCGCGGATCTGCGCGGGCGCATCGAGCTGATCGTCGACGGCGGACCGGCGCCGATGGGATTGGAGTCGACCATCATTGCCTGCGTCGCGCAGCCCACGCTGCTGCGGCCGGGAGCCCTGCCCCGCGCGGCGATCGAGCAGGTTCTGCCGCTCGACGATCCGCCGGCCGGCGCCCGCGCGGGCGATGAAGATGCGGTCCTGATCGCACCCGGGCAGCTGCCCTCGCACTATGCTCCGCGCGCGCGGCTCCGGCTCGATGCGCGAACCGTCGAGGCGGGCGAAGCTCTCCTCGCCTTTGGGCCGACCAGGATCGCAGGGACCGAGGATGCCGCGTTGGCGTTGAACTTGTCGCAACGCGGCGATCTCATCGAGGCGGCGGCCAAGCTTTTTTCTCACCTGCGCGCGCTCGATGCCTGCGGGGCCGCGACCATCGCGGTCATGCCGGTGCCCAGGCTCGGGCTGGGCGAAGCAATCAACGACCGGCTCGAGCGGGCCGCCGCGCCGCGCTGACGAAACCCCTGTAGCGAGCATATGTCTGCTACAGTGCATTCCGATGCAAATCCCGGAGCCGATGCGCATGATGCTGTCCAAGCCAGCGAGCGAGAAATCATCCGCCAAGAAATCATCCGCCGCCAAGACATCCGCCGGCCTCGACCCCGTCCTCCTCGCGCGCTTTGCCGCGATCGTCGGGGCCAGGCATGCCGTCACCGATCCGCAGGCGCAGGCGCCTTATCTCGTCGAGATGCGCGACATGTTTCATGGCCGCACCCCCATGGTGCTGCGCCCGGGCTCGGTGACCGAGGTTGCGCAAATCCTCCGGCTCGCGAACGAGACCGCGACCGCCATCGTCCCCCAGGGCGGCAATACCGGGCTGGTCGGCGGCCAGATTCCCCATGACGGCGAGGTCGTGCTCTCGCTCAATCGCCTCGACCGTGTGCGCGAGGTCGATCCGGTCTCCAACACCATGACTTGCGAGGCGGGGGTGACGCTGTTGCGCGCGCGCGACGCCGCCGCGGCCGTGGACCGGCTCTATCCGCAGCTGCTGCCGTCGGAGGGCACCTGCACCATCGGCGGCAATCTTTCCACCAATGCCGGCGGCACCGCGGCGCTGGCCTACGGCATTGCCCGCTCGCACGCGCTCGGCATCGAAGTGGTGCTCGCTGACGGACGCGTGCTCAATAATCTCAACAAGCTCAAGAAGGACAACACCGGCTACGACCTCAGGAACCTGTTCATCGGCGCCGAGGGCACGCTCGGCGTCATCACCGCCGCGGTATTGCGGCTGGTGCCGCGACCGCGCTCCATGGAGACGGCATTCCTCGGCGTTCCCTCGCCGCAGGCCGCGCTCGAGCTTCTCGGGCTTGCCACCGAGCTCACCGCCGGCGGCGTCACCAGCTTCGAGCTGATGCTGCGGATGGGGGTCGAGCTTGTGCTTCGGCATGGCGCGGATTGCCGCAATCCGCTGCCGCAGCCGCATCCCTGGTACGTACTGATCGAGCTTTCATCCCAGGCCCGCTCCGGCCTGCGCGCGGTGCTGGAAGAGATCCTGGCGGAAGGGCTCGAGCGGGGATTGGTCACGGACGCGACCATCGCCAGCAGCCTGGAGCAGACCAGGATGTTCTGGCGCATCCGCGAGCTGCTGGGCGAGGTGCAGCGTCACGAAGGCGCTTCCATCAAGCACGACATCTCCGTCCCGGTCGCGGCAGTGCCGGCCTTCATCAAGGAGGCGAACGCCGCCGTCGAGCATCTCATTGCTGGTGCGCGTCCGCTCCCATTCGGACATCTTGGCGACGGCAACATCCATTACAACGTGGTACAGCCCGTGGGGGCTGACAAAGCCGCATTCCTCAAGCGCTGGGACGAGGTCAACGCGGCCGTGTTCGAGGTGGTCGCAAGGTACGGCGGCTCGATCTCGGCCGAGCACGGCATCGGCGTGCTCAAGCGCGATCTCCTGCCGAAGGTGAAGGATCCCGTCGCATACGACCTCATGCGCACGCTCAAGCGCGCGCTCGATCCCAAGGGCATCCTCAATCCCGGCAAGGTGCTTGCGTAGGTCGAGTTGGCGCGGCCGCGGCTCGTGTCCCGGATGCAGTGCAGCGCGCCTGCTCGGTTCGGCGTGCGATTGCAAGACCGCTAGCGCGGTGCACTGCTGAGCCGGGACCGCGGCAAGGTCGAGTCTTGTGTGCGGTCGCCGGGTCCGCATCGCATCACTCGTGCTGCGCTGCGCCCGGGACACACATTTCTGTATCAGCCAATTGCGATTCCGAGTGCTACGGAAGATCGTCAAACAAAGACGGCTGCCGCGCATCCTTCGCTCTTGCCGGTCTGCGCGGCACGGCCGACGGCGCAGCCGCAGCTGACGCCTCGGGCGCAAGCGGCTCGATCAGCGCGGGCCCGTCGTTCGCGGCGCGGTTGACCGCGGATGAAATCTCATAAGCCTCGAGCAGTCCCTCGGGGGCAGGATCGAGCAATTCAGTCGCAATCATGGCATCGGCGTTGGCACAGTCGAGCCACAGATCAAAAGCCTTTGCCGGGATGATCACGGGCATGCGCGAATGCAGCTGTGCAAGCTCGCGGTTGGCATCGGTGGTGATGATGGCAGCGGATTCCATTTCCTCGCCGTTGGGTCCCATCCAGGTCTCCCATAGCCCGGCAAAAGCGATCGGCTGGCGATCTTTCGGGCGCACGCAAAATGGGCGTTTGCGCCCGGCCTCGTCCTTCCATTCGAAAAACCCGTCGGCGGGAAACAGGCAGCGGCGCCGCCGCATGGCGTTGCGAAAGGCAGGCTTGTCGTTGACGGACTCGGCGCGCGCATTGACGAGCAGGCCGAAATTGCGCGGGTCTTTCACCCAGGGCGGGATCAATCCCCAACGCACCAGAGCAAACCGGCGCTGTCCCTCCACCAGGCGCACGATGGGTACCGGCTGCGTGGGCGCCACGTTGTAACGCGGCGGAAAATTCGGCTGCTGCGAATAACCGAACAGCCGCCGGAACGCTTCCGGGGAGGAGAGGATGAGATAGCGTCCGCACATGCTACACCGCACTAGAGCGGGATGGCTTTTCTTCCCATCCCCGCTCTCCTTTGTTTGAGCATGATCTTTCCCCGAAAAGCGGTATCCACTTTTCGGGATCATGCTCTAGCCCTGGCGGGCTTAAGCTTGCATTAACCATACCGCTCAAGACTGGCGGATACCCTACCCTCACATAATGGTCCGGGAGCGCGAAGGCAGTGGCGGATGCAAGATCGTATCCCGAGCGTCCCTATCTTGCCGTCAGCGCCGCCATCATGCGCGACGGCAAGTTTCTGGTGGTGCGCCGTGCGCGACCGCCGGCGTCCGGCCTGTTCAGCCTTCCCGGAGGGGTCGTGGAGCTAGGCGAGACGCTCACCGAGGCGCTCGTTCGCGAGGTCGCCGAGGAGACCGGGATGCGCATCGAACCGCTCGCGCTTGCAGGCTTTCGCGAGACCATTGTGCGCGACCGGGATGATCGCGTGGAGCGCCATTTCGTCATTTTGTGCTTCGCCGCGCGCTGGCAGGCCGGCGAGCCGGACCTCAATGAGGAGCTCAGCGAGGCGCGCTGGATCGAGCCCGCCGAGCTCGCAGCGCTTGCGACCACTCCAGGCCTTGCCGAAATCGTGGCGGCCGCCTACGAGGTCGACGCGACTGGATGATGCCCCCTGCCCAGCATCCGCCCGGCGGTCGAGCCTGGGCGGAGGGGCATGAACGTGTCTGTCGCGGCCGCCTTTTTTCCGTCGCCTTGGCCCAACAAAATGACCGTCTTGCGATCAGCCATCCAACCAACCGGCGCAGACAATCGACCCATGTTACGACGCGTCCTGTTGCTGGCCTCGATCGTGCTCATTGCCGCCGGTGCGCCCGCGCGCGCCGAGATCAGGGCGGCTCCCTTTGACGGCAGTCTTCAGCGCCTCGCCGAAATTCTCGGCGCGCTGCATTACCTGCGCGGCATCTGCGGCGCCAACGAAGGCCAGAAGTGGCGCAACGAGATGCAATCCGTGATCGATGCCGAAGCTCCGCAGGGAGAACGTCGAACCCGCATGATCGCAAGCTTCAACCGCGGCTATCGCGGCTATCAGCAGACCTACCGCACCTGCACGCCGGCGGCCGATCTGGTCATTCGCCGGTACCTGGATGAGGGCTCCAAGATCATCCGCGACGTGACCGCGCGCTACGCGAATTGACGTCAGACAATTGGGCGATCAGGCGGGCGGAAGGATATCGATCGCGTTGCCGTATTCGCCGGCGCTCGAATAGGTCACACCCATGTTGCGGTAGTGCTTGGCGGAGCTTGCGACATTGCCTGCCCAGGCACGCCCGGCGCCGAAGGCCACGAACCAAACCGGCAGTGCCGGCTTTCCTGCCTTGCGGCGCAGGGCATCCATGTCGTCGGGGTTGCCGGCGCCCTTCTCCACGATCACGCCATAGACGTTTGGATGCGCGACGTACGATGCCGCGCCGCCCTCCATCAGCTTGGGGTTCTTGGCGATCACCTTGAGGCCATAGGTGGCCGCCAGGTCGATCGCGCCGATCACGTCCTTGATCGCGTAGGCGTCCGGATTGTCCAGCTCGATGTACTCGAAGCCCTGCCGCTTGCGGCGCTCGAACTGCTCGCGCAGGTTCTTTTCCCAGCCCGGCCCGCGCGGATCGATCTGGCCTTCGTTGTACCGCGCCGCCGTGTCGGATGTATGCAGATAGGGACGGAAGCGCCCGGTATTGTTCTCGTCGAACAGATTGCAGTAGGCAATGCTTACACCGCGTCGGACCGGCTCAGCCGTGCTGTAGGAGACCACGGTCACTTCATCGTCGCGGCCCGGCCCTGAGCTCGAGGCGCCGATCAGATAGCGCAGCCGCTTACCCATGAGCAGGTTGGCGCTGCTTGAAGAACCACCGACTTGCGCGGGCGGCATGAACGTCACGGTTTTGACCCGGCGCGGATAGTTGGAAGGAATGCCGCGGCCGAGTTCCGATTCGCTCGCGCCCCCCTCTCCGCCGCGCGCCGAACGGGGCTGGCTGCGATAGACGTGGCTCTCCTGGCGGTCGGAAGAGTGCGCCAGGCGCTCCGTCTCGAACGAGCCGGGCGCGACCGGTTTGCCATTGTCCTGCCAGAGCACCATGGTGATGACCGCCCCGACGAGCACGCTGGCGAGAAGCTTGAGGGCGAAGAGCCCGGTTGGCAGGAACCAGGCGGCTTGGCGCCGCGCAACGGCTCGTGGCGGCGCCATGGCCGGGCGGCGCAATGGTCTTGCCGGTCGCTGCAATCGGACTGCAGCCGGTCTTCGCACGCCTGCTACCGGCACACGAGCTGCAATGGCGCACGCGGCCATAACGAGTACCCCCCATTCGCCACCGTCCTTGAGCCGACGGCGACGTCCCGCACCTCTCTGGGACCCGAACGCAGCCCTTCTCCAAGGACCGCATATTGCGTCCGCGTCCGCTTTGCCGAGCGAGAATGATCCCCGAAAATTTAAGGATTAGTGTATTGATAAATAAGGAGAAAGATTGGCCTGTCGGAGACCAATGAAGGGCCGCTCACGGCTTTGCGGATCGATCAGCGGGGCTTCCCGGCTGGCAGAGGCGATGCGGGGTGCAGCGGGTCGTTGCCGGAGGCTGCGGACGTCATGTCTCGCACGGCCGCGCGCCGGCGATTGCTCGCCGGTCTGCAACGAGCATCGATGCATGTCGCCGCGGCCGCGCGCATTAACCGTCGCTTTATTTGCGCCCTAGGCGCGGCGAGCCTCCGTGCTAAGTTGCCATCGGATCGAATGGCCCGCCGGGACGAGGCCATGAATGACACGGGACATGACCAAGCAATGATCGAGCCTTCTCAGGGGCAGGCTCCCGACCATGACCAAAAACGGGCGGCCCTCGGTTATCTGCATGAAGCCTGGCTGGAGGCCCGGATTGACGGCATCGATGGCGATTGCCTCGCCCAAGCCTGCCTGTTCGCGGCGTTCACCGAATTCGTCTCGACCTATGGCGAGGAGCCGGCCGCGCGCTTTGCCGAAGGTCTCGCGTTGCGCATCCGCCAGGGTGAGTTTTCCCTGGCCCGGCTGAGGCAATAGCGTTGCCGACGGTCGTGGCGAGGGATGCCCCGCCACGACCGGGACGGCGTCATGCGCAATCCGGACAAGTCCGCCTGCTGACGATCCTTGTGGCTGCGCCGCCATCGGCTTATTTTTATCTGCGGACGTCCGAAAAGCTCCGATCATGAAAGCAGCGCTGCTTCCCGACCGCGGCGTCGTCAAAATCGCCGGCGCCGACGCGCGCAAGTTCCTCAACGGCCTCATAACGAGCGACATCGCCAAGGTTGATCCGGCGCATGCCGCCTTCGCCGCACTGTTGACGCCGCAAGGCAAGATCATCGCCGATTTCATTCTGGCGGAAGCCGCCCCCGCAGATGGCGGAGGTTTCTTCCTTGATTGTCCGCGTGCGCTCGCGCCCATGCTGCTCCAGCGTCTCAATTTCTATAAGTTGCGCGCCCAAGTAACCATCGAGGATTTATCCGAAAAACTCGGCGTGATGGCGATCTGGGGCGCAACCGGTACCAGCGAATATGGCTTGTGCTACGACGATCCGCGGCTGCCCGAGCTGGGCAGCCGCTGCATGCTGCCGCCGCATCTCGTTGCCGCAGCGGCGGCCGAGCTCGGCGCCGAGCTGGTCGAGGCATCGATGTACGAGGCGCATCGCATCGCGCTCGCCATCCCGCGCGGCGGCCTCGATTTCGTCTATGGAGATGCATTCCCGCACGAGACGGACATGGATCAGCTCGGCGGCGTCGATTTCGCCAAGGGCTGCTTCGTGGGCCAGGAGGTGGTTTCGCGCATTGAGCATCGCGGCACGGCGCGCACCCGGGTGGTGGCCGTGAGGTTCGACAGCTTCGCGCCGGACGCCGGTACTCCCGTGAGCGCAGGCCGGAAATCCGTCGGCACGCTCGGATCAACCGCGCAAGGCCGCGGTCTTGCAATGCTTCGCCTCGATCGCGTGGCCGACGCGCTCGCGGCGGGGGAGCAGCTGACCGCCGGCGGCGTCGAGTTGCGCGCCGTCAAACCTGCCTGGGCGCGCTTTGCGTTTCCAGGCGATGCAAAGGCTGCGCGATGAACGTACCGTTGCTCCATGCCGATGGGCTTTACCGTTGCCCTTGGCCGAAGCTCGACCCGCTCTACGTCCGCTATCACGATGAGGAGTGGGGCGTGCCGGAGTACGATGACCGCGCGCTCTATGAGAAGCTGATGCTCGACGGGTTCCAGGCCGGCCTTTCCTGGATCACAATTCTACGCAAGCGCGAGAACTTCCGCCGGGCCTTCGACGGTTTCGAGCCCACAAAGATCGCGCGTTACTCCCCGCGCAAAGTCGAAAAGCTGATGCGAGATGCCGGCATCGTGCGCAATCGCATGAAGATCGAAGGCGCGATCCTGTCCGCCCGCGCCTATCTCGACACGATGGACAGCGGAGAGGGATTTGCGCGCCTGCTTTGGAGCTTTGTCGACGGCAGACCCAAGGTGAACCAGTTCCGCTCGACATCGCAGGTGCCGGCCGAGACGGCGTTGTCACGCCGGATCTCGAAGGAGCTCGCCAGCCGCGGTTTCAAGTTCTGCGGCCCGACCATCGTCTATGCCTTCATGCAGGCAGTGGGCATGGTCAATGACCATGTGGTGAGCTGCCACCGGCATGCGGCCTTGGCCAAGCTCGCTTGATGCCCGCAAAGCCCCGACGCGCCGTTTCCACGCATGCATTGCGCGCCTGGCAGCGAATGTTGTCGGGCCGAAGGCTTGATCTGCTCGATCCCTCCCCGCTCGACATCGAGATCGAGGACATCGCCCACGGCATCGCCCGCGTCGCGCGATGGAACGGACAGACCGAAGGTGCGCATATTTTCTCGGTCGCCCAGCATTCGCTCCTCGCAGAGACGATCGCTCGCCAGCACCTGCGCCTCGACCACGGTTCTCGCCTCGCCGTCTTGCTGCACGATGCTCCCGAATACGTGATCGGCGATATGATCTCGCCCTTCAAGGCGGTGATCGGCAACGCCTATAAGGCCGTCGAATCGCGGCTGCTGGCGGCGATCCATCTGCGCTTTGGCTTGCCGCCGACGCTGCCGGCCGATCTCGTCGACCTGATCAAGGCCTGCGACCGGTCGGCCGCACATCTCGAGGCGACGCGACTTGCGGGATTCTCCGCAAGCGAGGCCCGCCGTTTCTTTGGACCTGCGCCCAAATTCTCCGCCATCATCGAACGAGACTATCTCACGCCATGGCCGGCTGAAGTCGCCGAAGCGCGCTATCTCGAGCGGTTCGGCAAGGTCGCGCGACGTCCCTAGCCTGGACAAAGGCGTTCCGGCGGGGAAACCCCTTGCCCGACGGCTTTTCCAGACCTATCGCACCTGACGCTTCCACGCCGAGTTCCACTTCCATATATAGTCATCGACGTCGATAAGCTCGATCAGCAACCGCTCCGAGAAGGCAATGATTCACGTCTGCTCGCTGGCACGGCTCCACGACACGGTCCAAGTGACCGGCGCTCTCCACATTGTCACATTGCTCAAGCACACAGATCGGGTCGAGCGGCCAAATCATATCTTGGAGACCAACCACCTGGTGCTCGGAATGGATGACGTCACCATCCCGATGGATGGCTATGTCACTCCCTGCGAGGAGCATGTGGAAAAGCTCATCGGCTTCGTGCGCGGCTGGGATCGTGCCAAACCGCTGGTGATGCACTGCTATGCCGGGATCAGCCGATCGACCGCGGCCGCATATGTCGCGGCCTGCGCCCTCAACGCGGAACGCAGCGAGCTCACAATCGCCCGGGAGCTTCGCCGCGCGTCGGCGACCGCAACACCCAATGCGCGCATCGTTTCCCTCGCCGACCAATTGCTCGGCCGCGACGGCCGCATGGTCGCGGCGATCGAGTCGATCGGACGCGGCATGATGGCCTACGAAGCTGATCCGTTCCGGCTCGCTCTGGAATAGCTCGACCTCTTTCGCGCGTTGCTGGGACTACATCTCCCGCCGGCTGGGTGCTCCTTCGATGGAATCCTTCTTTTTGCTGCTCGGTTTGTTGCTGCTTGCGTTTCCGGTCATCGCTGTCGTCGCGCTGGTGAAATCGATCGGTCTGGGCGAACGGTTGCGCCGTGTCGACGCGCGGCTTGCAGTGATTGAGGGCGCAACGGCAGCGCCGGCAGCGAGCGGAGCGAAGCCGACGCCCGCGGCGCGCGGACCGACCCCAACCCCTTCTCCTGCGCCTCCTCCTGCGATCGACGGACCTGGCAGCAACGAGACCCCGGCGGATGCCGCGCCACCACCCGGTCCGCAGTCGCAACCGCGCGCCAGCGTCCCCTCGGCGCTTCCACCATCGTCGTCGCCACCTGCGATGAGCCTCGAGGAGCGCCTGGGCGCGCAATGGAGCGTCTGGGTCGGCGGGCTTGCGCTCGCGCTGGGAGGCATCTTTCTGGTGCGCTACTCCATCGAGCAGGGACTGCTCGGCCCGCGCGTCCGAGTGGCTCTCGCCGCATTGCTCGCGACGGCGCTCATCATTGCCGGCGAATGGGCGCGCCGGACGGAACAACTCGCGGGAATTGCCGGCCTGCCGAGCGCCCATATCCCGAGCATCCTCACGGCGGCTGGGACGACGGTGGCGTATGCCGACATCTATGCCGCCCACGCACTTTATGGCTTCCTCGTGCCGGGCATGGCCTTCACGCTGCTCGGTGTCGTTGCGCTCGCAACGCTCGCAGCCGCTTTATTGCATGGACCGGCGCTCGCTGGCCTCGGCCTGGTTGGCGCCTATGCCACGCCGCTCCTTGTCGTCTCCGACCGCCCGGACTACTGGTCGCTTTACACTTATCTCGCGGTGGTGACGGCCGCGGCATTTGCGCTCGCTCGCCTGCGAATGTGGCGATGGCTGGCGATCGCGGCAGTTGCAATGAGCGTCGCGTGGACGTTCCCCGGCGTCGGCGTGGTCCGCGTCGAGGCGCTGGGGGCACACATTTTCCACGTCGTGATCGGTTTCGCCCTCGCCGCGGCTCTGCTCGTCGCGGGGCTGCTGTGGGGGCCGGATGCGCGGCCCGGTCGAGTCGATCGCATCTCCTCGGCCGCGTTGAGCGCATATCTCCTTGCCGCCGCATGCCTGGTGCTGGCAAGCCGGCACGATCCGGTCGCGCTCGGCGCCTTTGTTGCGCTCGTCAGCCTGACCATCGGGATCTCCTGGCGATCGGAAGCAGCGGCCGCCGCGGTGCCCGTGGCCGCACTCCTTGCCGTCCTCGTGATCGTGCGCTGGGCGCTGGACCTTGATCTCGCACATCTCGTCGCGCCCTCCGGTCCGACGGCGGGAGCGGTGCCGGAGCCCGAAAGAGCCGCGTATGGATGGCATCTCGCGCTCGGCATCGGCTTTGCCCTGTTGTTCGGCGCGACGGGCTATTGTGCGCAAGGGCGTTCCCAGCAGCCGCTCGTGCCGATGCTGTGGAGCGGTTCGGCGGTGTTCGCGCCGATCGCCATTCTTGCCGCTCTCTACTACCGCATCGCCGGATTTGCCGTTTCGTTTCCCTTCGCGGGCACGGCGCTCCTGCTGGCGGCGCTCTTTGCCTTGGCGACGGAAACACTCGGCAGACGCCCGCCGCGCCCAGGCCTTGCTGCGGCGGGCGCCCTGTTTGCCACGGGTGCCATCGCGGCGCTTGCGCTTGCGCTCACCATGGCGCTTGAAAGAGGATGGCTGACGGTGGGACTGGCGCTCATCGTGCCGGGAGTCGCCTGGATATCGCAAAAGCGTCCCTTGCCGGCGCTCCGCGTCCTTGCGGCCGTCATCGGCGCAGTCGTGCTCGCGCGCATTGCGTGGGAGCCGCGCATCGTTGGCCGCGATATCGGCAGCACGCCCATCTTCAATTGGTTGCTCTACGGCTATGGCATTCCCGCCGTGGCTTTCTGGTCGGGCGGCTATCTTCTGCGCCGCCGCGGCGATGATGTCCCTGCGCGCATGATCGATTCCGGCGCGATCTTGTTGACGGTGCTGCTCGCTTTTCTCGAGATCCCCACTTCATATATGCCGGCGACGTCTATCGTCCCGGTTCGGGACTTGCCGAAGTCGCATTGCAGGTCTCGATCGGACTTGCGTTGACTATCGGCCTCGAACGGCTGCGCCAGCGCACGAACAGCGTCGTGCATGACATCGGCGCGCTCGCGCTCGCCGCGGTCAGCCTGGCCGCCATCGTGCTCGGGCTCGCGGTCGCAGAAAATCCCTTGGTCACGGGAGAGCCGGTTGGAGGGCGGTTCGTCAACATGATCCTGCTCGCTTACGCCCTGCCGTCGATGCTGGCAGCGGCACTGGCATTGGTTTCGCGAGGAAACCGTCCGCCGCAATACAGCGCCGCAGCGGCGGTGACGGCCGTGGCGCTCGCGCTCGGCTATCTGTCGCTCGAAGTAAGGACACTCTTCCGCGGCGAGGTGCTGACCCGCGGTCCCATGACCGATGCGGAGCAGTACACCTATTCGGCAGTCTGGCTTGCCTTCGGCGTCATGCTGCTGGCGGCTGGCGTGCGGCTGCGGTCACGCGCATTGCGGTTCGCTTCCGCTGCCGTCGTCATCCTGGCTGTCCTCAAGGTCTTTCTCGTGGATATGCGCGGGCTCGCCGGCATCTATCAGGCCGTCTCATTCCTCGGGCTCGGCGTCGTATTGTTGGGTATCGGCTGGCTCTATCAGCGCCTGTTGTTTCCGGCGCGCACCGGTGCGGGACGCGTCTCCGCTGCGGCCTCATGACCGGCTTTCGCGGCGTCGACGATCACCTTCGTTCGTGCGTCCCGACCGCCGGCGCGTCGGGCGTCAGCGGCCCCGCCAATTGCGGGCGTGCGCCCAAGCCGGCAACGCTCGTGCGGCGGGCGAAGTCGCAATAGGCGATCATGCCCATGCCATTCACCGAGGCGCGGAAGGTCTGCTCGCTGGTGCGATTGAGACTGAAGCAAGGCTCGAACGACAAGCCCTTGAGCGAAGCGCAGATGGCCTCGCCTTTCACCCGCAGGGTTCCCGGCGGCAGCCACACCGAGCGGACCGGACCCGAGCCGCTCGACTGAATGGTGCCGATGACCGAACCATCGGCGTAGATGCGACCGAGGCCGCGCGAGCCGTCGACGCAATTATATGCGAACAGCTTGCCGGTGACGAATTTCCGCGCTGCTTCGGCATTCATGGTTTGGGCCACAGCCGGGCAGGTTGCGAAGCAGAGCGCAACCCCTAAGGCGAACCGCGCAATCATACCGATCCCCCCTCCAATACCGTCCCCCACGCGCGTCACTACCTGCTGTTAACCATGCGAATCAGGCACAAGCGTGCCCTAGCCTAATCGGCAAATCCTGAACATTTTAACCGATCTTGACTGCGATCCGCCCGCGAATGCGTCCCTCGACGATCTTTCGGGCGGCGTCGATGACCTCGCCAAGCCCGATCTCGCTCGTCATGTCCGCAAGCTTCCCCCGATCAAGATCGACCCCCAGATGCCGCCAAGCCTCTTCCCGGTCTGCTTTGGGACGCATGACCGAGTTGATGCCGAGCAACGCTATGCCGCGCAGAATAAACGGCGCGACCGAAGTCGGCAAATCCATGCCACCGGCCAATCCACACGCCGCTACCGCCCCGCCGTATCGGGTCATCGACAGCACATTGGCGAGCGTGGTCGAGCCGACTGCATCGATGCCGCCGGCCCAGCGCTCCTTTGCCAATGGTTTTGCGGGTCCGGCGAGCTCGGCGCGCTCGATGATCTCGTTCGCCCCCAGTTTTTTCAGGTAGTCGGCCTCCTCTCGCCGTCCGGTTGCCGCCGTGACCTGAAAGCCACGCTTGAAAAGAATTGCAACCGCGACCGAGCCGACGCCGCCGGCGGCACCCGTTACCACCACGGGGCCGCTCGCGGGCGTAACCCCGTGACGTTCGATCGCCATCACCGCGAGCATGGCGGTGTACCCGGCGGTCCCGATCGCCATGGTCTCGCGGGCGCTCATGCTCTCCGGAACGCGCACGAGCCAGTCTCCCTTGACGCGTGCCTTCTCGCCATAGCCGCCGAGATGGGTCTCCCCACAGCCCCAGCCATTGAGGATCACCCGGTCCCTCGGCTTCCAGGCCGGGTGGCGCGAAGATGCAACCGCTCCGGCGAAATCGATTCCCGGAATCATTGGAAAGCGACGCACGACCGGCGCTTTGCCGGTGATCGCAAGTCCGTCCTTGTAGTTGAGCGTCGACCATTCGACATGGACATCAACATCGCCGTCCATGAGATTGCTTTCATCGAAATCCGCAAGCTCGACCTTCTGGCGCGGCTCGCCTTTTTCGATCACGATCGCTTTGAAGGTTGCCATGATCGGATACCGGATGACAGACGACGGACGACGGATAGGAAGGTCCGCAACAGTAATCTATTCTCTGTCGTTGTCTGTCGTCCGTCGTCTGTCGTCCGTCGTCTGCGTCCGTGATCAAGCCGCAGCGGTGGCGACGCGCGGCACCGGCTTCTCGACAATCGGCAGATTGATCACTGCGGAGAGCACGCCGAATAATACGCCCAGCCACCATATGAGATCATAGGAGCCGGTACGCTCGTACAACAGCCCGCCGAGATAGATACCAAGAAAGCCCCCGACCTGGTGGCTGAAGAAGGCGACGCCGAACAGCATGGCGAGCCAGCGCGTGCCGAACATCACAGCGACGAGACCCGATGTCGGCGGCACCGACGAAAGCCACAGCAGGCCGGTCGCAGCACCGTAAATCAACGTCACGACCGGGCTCGCAGGCAGCGTGATGAGAAATACAACGGCAAGCGCACGCGCGAAATAAATGAATGACAGGATGTAGCGTTTGGGCAAATGGCCGCCCAACCAGCCGGACAGCATCGCGCCCACAATATTGAAGAGACCGATCACTCCCAGCGTCCAGCCACCGACTTCCACGGAGAGCCCGCGATCGATCAAATACGCCGGCAGATGCAAAGTGACGAAGCCGAGCTGGAATCCGCAGGTGAAGAAACCCAGGACGAGCAGGAGGAACGAGCCGTGCCCGAACGCTTCGGCCAAAGCCTAACGATAGGTCTGCGATTGCAGATCGCTCGGCATGCGTTCCCGACCCGGGGTTGCGTCGGAGGCTGGTGTCGCGACTGCAAATGCGAGCGGAATGATCAAGAGCAGGAGGCCGGCAAAGATTTCGAGCGTCATTCTCCAGCCGACCGCATCGATCAGGCTCACGCCGAGCGGCGAGAACAAGAACTGACCGAATGAGCCGGACGCCGTGCCGGCACCGAATGCGAGCGAGCGCCATCTTTGCGGCAAGAGCTTGCCGAAAGCGGAGATGATCAGATTGAACGAGCAACCCGACAGCCCAAAGCCGATGAGCACGCCGCTCGAAAGATAGAGCACGGCGGGCGTCGAGGCGTGAGCCATCATGAAAATCCCGGCGGCGTAAAGGATCGTTCCGGCGATGATGACGCGGATGGTGCCGAAGCGATCAGCGATCGCGCCCGAAAACGGCTGCGCTGCACCATAGAGCAGCGTCTGCACGGCAACCGAGAGCGCAAACACTTCACGCCCCCAGCCATGGGCGGCCGACATCGGGGTGAGGAAGAACCCCAGCGTTGCGCGCGGTCCAAAGCTGATCATTGCAATGATGCAGCCGCAAATCACGATAACGGCGGGCGTTCGCCAGGTCGTGGACCGGGGCACGGCGCTGGCCCCGGCGACGGGATCACTGGACATGGTGAAACGATCGATCAAGCCGCAGCGGTGGCGATGCGCGGCACCGGCTTCTCGACAATCGGCAAATTGATTGCCGCTGACAAGAGGCCGAACAGAATTGAGAGCCACCAGACCGCGTCGTAGGATCCGGTGCGCTCGAACATCACTCCGCCCAGCCAGACGCCGAGAAATCCACCGACCTGGTGGCTGAAAAACGCGAACCCGGAAAGCGTTGCAAACCAGCGCGTGCCGAACATCAAAGCAATGATCCCATTGGTCGGCGGGATCGTCGACAACCAGAACAGGCCCATGACCGCGCCGAACAGGACGGATGAAAGCGCGGTAACCGGAAAAGTAATGAAGGCCAGAACCGCCAATGCCCGGCCAAGATAAATCAGTGAAAGGAGGTAACGCTTGGGAAACATGTTGCCCAGCCAACCCGACAGCAGCGAGCCCACGATGTTGAACAGGCCAATCACCGCGATGGTCCAGCCGCCGATCTCGCTCGATAGACCGCGGTCGACCAGATAGGCCGGCATATGCACGGTGATGAATGCCAGCTGGAAGCCGCAGGTGAAATAGCCCAGCACCAGCAAAGCATAGGAGCGGTGCCTAAAAGCTTCCGAAAGTGCCGCCAGCAGCGATTGCTGAGAAGCCCCGTGGTGCAAGCCCTCATCGCTGTCGGGGGTTGCGAGTGCGAGCGAAAGCGGCAGCACCGCCAGCATGACGGCTCCAAAGACCACAAGCGTTTCCTGCCATCCGATGGCGCCGATGAGCGAGACCGTCAGCGGCGCAAAGAGGAACTGTCCGAAAGAGCCGGCGGCGGTACCGGCACCGAAGGCAAGCGACCGCCAACGTTCGGGCATCAGCTTGCCGAAAGCCGAAAGCACGATGCCGAACGAGCATCCCGCAAGCCCGAAACCGATCAGAGCGCCCGCGGAAATATTAAGCAACAGGGGAGATGTCGCATACGCCATCATGGCGAGCCCAAGGCCGTACGAGACGGCCCCTGCGCACAATACCCGCATGGTTCCAAAGCGATCCGCCAGCATTCCGGCCAGCGGCTGGCCGAGGCCCCAAAGCAAGTTCTGCACCGCGAGCGCCAATGCAAACACGTCGCGTCCCCAGCCATTCGCCTGCGACTGCGGCGTCAGAAAGAAGCCGAGGCTCGAACGCGGACCAAAGCTGATCAGCGCAATCAGACTGCCGCAGAGCACGATCGCGGCCGGCGTTCGCCACCGCTCGAGCATGGGTCGCGATCGGGAAAAAAGCGAAATGGCCATGAGGGCTGCAGTCTCTGGTGTGCACAGGGCGGGACGCCGAAACGCGCCGCATGTGTTCGCCGACGGAGGGATAGTACTTAGGAGTTTCTTCGGCCATCCCCAACCGAATGTTGCGGCGGCGTTGCGCCACTTCCGCATGGCAGCCCCGCTGGCGCGCGTCGAGCTGCCTTGCCAGCCCGGGCATCTCACCGATGCAAAGGAAGCGTCCGGTTAGCTTGAACTTCCGTCGGCTCCATCGTACCCCCTTGCTTGTGAGCGCGCTCCTCTGCCCGGATGCTTTTCTCTCGCCGCTCGAGATCGATGCGGCGGTGACGCGCGCGCTCACCGAGGATCTCGGCCGCGCCGGCGACGTCACTTCGATAGCGACCATCCCGCAGGACGCGCCCGCTCGTGCGAGCGTCATCGCGCGTGAAGGCGGCATCGTCTCGGGCCTCCCGCTCGTGGCGCTAACCTTCCAGAAGCTTGCGCCCGCAATCGGGATCACTGCAACCGTGCGCGACGGTGCAAGGGTCGATGCCAAAACGCACCTGATGACAGTCGCAGGATCCGCCCGCGCGGTGCTTGCGGGCGAGCGTGTGGCACTCAATCTGCTCGGCCATCTCTCCGGCATAGCCACGGCGACGCACGAATTTGTCCGCCGCGTCGCCGGCACCCACACGCGCATATGCTGCACACGCAAGACAACACCGGGCCTGCGCGCATTGGAGAAATATGCCGTGCGCTGCGGCGGCGGATTCAATCATCGTTTTGGACTCGATGACGCGATCCTGATCAAGGACAATCACGTCGCGGTCGCGGGCGGTATCCGGCCGGTGCTCGAGCGCGCAAAGGCCGCCGCCGGCCATCTCGTCAAGATCGAGATCGAAGTGGACACCCTCGATCAACTGCGCGAGGTGCTTGCAATCGGGCTGGCCGACGCGGTGCTGCTTGACAATATGGATGCGCCCACGATGCGCACCGCAGTGAAAATGGTCGCCGGCAGGTTTCCACTCGAGGCCTCGGGCGGCGTCACGCTCGACAACATTACCGAAATTGCCCGCGCGGGCGTGGATTACGCCTCGTCCGGTTGGATCACCCATTCGGCGCCCAATCTCGACGTCGCGCTCGACATTGAGATTCTGAGGACAGACGACGGACGACTGAGGACGGAAGGCGGATGATCAACCGACGGGTCTCTTATCCGTCATCCGTCCTCTGTCGTCCGGCTTCCGCTACAGGCTTTTCGCCACCGACTGCGTCGTCTCGGGGTCGCTCCATTCCGGCGCATCGCCGCCGTCCCCCCAGGCGCGCGGACGATAGAAAATATGGACGCCGAGCTTGTGCATTTTCTTCATTTCGCGCACCCAGCCGGGATGAACATAGCGGGCGTGGTAGTGCGTGGCCTTGCCGACTTCCGGCAGCCACAGCTTGCCATCGAGCATTTCAGCCGCAATCTTCTTCGCCCTTTCCCACATATCGGGCTCGCGAACGACATCACGAATTCCGTCGCAGGCGAACGTGAATTGACAGGCGAGATGGCGGTGTGAATTCTGGTAGACCACTCCACATACGGTGTTCGGGTATTTGCCCGAGAATGCGCGATTGAGGACCACCTGGGCGACCGCGATCTGGCCCATCGCAGGCTCCCCACGCGCTTCGAAATAGACCGCTTCCGCAAGGCACTTCTCGGCCTTGGCGCGGCTCTTCTCGTCGAGCTTGAGCCGCTCGGCCGGCGACATGGGCCGTTTGTCTTCCCCCGTCACCTCCCCTTTCGGCGCGACCGTCTCGCCGCCCTTGCCGGCCTCGTCCTTGGCAATCGGATCGGAAATCGGCGGCAAGTCAGCCCGCTCGACCGGGAAATCAACGATCAGGTCGTCCGGGCCATCGTCGCGGCCTTGGTCCCGCCCTTGGTCCCGGCCTTGGCCTGCGTTCGGCGGCAGCGATGCGAGCTTGAAAGTGACTTCACCCGTTACTGTCGTCGGTTTGCGTAACGGATCGCCGACCGCTGCAGTCTCTCGACGATCCGGATTGTTGAAGTCCTCGAATTGCGGCTCTTCGCCCGGCGCCCACGGCTCCAGCAAAGCGAGCCTTTCTCCCATCGGATCGATGCCGAAATAGAGTTGTGACGATCGCAGCGCCGGATCGACATCCAGCGCGGCGAATTTCTTCATCGGCCGAGCAGCTGATTCGCTGCCGGAATTGCCCGCAACGCTCTTGCCGTCTGGGCGAGTCGGAGCGAGCACCGGATAGGCCGTCCGCGAGTTTTGCGGGGAGACGGTTGCGACCAGATATTCTCCTCCGCTTGCCGAGGAGTATCCGCGGATTTCCGTTGCCGGTCGGGACTGCTCCTCGGCCAGGCGTGCGGCAGCGGAATCGGGCGACACGGGCGCCAGGGCCTGCCTTTCGATGCCGCCTCGCGCCGGCAACGCCTCCGACGGGCTTTGCTGCGAATCCTGCGGCTGCGACTTCGCGGGGTCGCTCTTGAGCGCAATGAGGCGATCACCCTTGCGCGAGCCCGCAAAATCGCCCTTGCGGCTGCGATCAACCATGGACTCGCCATAGCGACGGTTGGAACTCTCCCCTACGGCGCGCCCAGGGATCGCGCCCGTAAAACCGGCGCCGTTGGGATCGAAGCCGACCAAGGTAAAGCCCAACGACGGGGGTATGGAAGCGCCCACCGGTTGGGGAAGACTGAACCTCTGCTCATGAATGGTGCCGAACGGCGAGGCACGGGCAGTCTTCTGCGAACGCTCCGTTACCTGCGGCAGGCGTGCAACCGGCCCGGCCAGGTCCCGGTCGCCAAGCTCGCTCGGCAGCAGCAGCAACGTGAGGACACCGAAGCCGAAGGGGGCCCGCAGGCCGCCCTTCGGCCTTCCATGTGACGCAAGCATCAGCAGCTGACCCCCAGCCCCAAAACGCAACGCATAATCCAGTCCGTCAAGGCGCCGTCATGGCGCAATTGCGACGAATTCTTTATTGCTGGATTAACCTTGCGATCGCGTTAACCGCGAACGACCCGCCCTATTATCGCCACAAGCCTCGCAGCGGCGGATCGCCGTTGAGATTCCGTACAAATCTCAGAACAGTCCCCCGGAGACAACCGTCCAGACGATCGCCGAGACGAAAGCGGCAACTCTCGCCTCGATCGCCACGATCACATCTTAATGCCTTTTTCCGAAAAGTACTTCAGCGCGCCGGAATGCCACGGGACAGGTGAATTTCCGGTGATCTGATATTTGTAGTCGATATGCTCCGCTTCCTTGTGCACGGCCACGAGATCAGCCTTGCGGTCGAAGATGATCTTGATCACGGCATAGGCTATGTCCTCCGGCATCTTGTCGTTGGTAACCAGGATGTTCCACACGGTTGAAATCTTGTTGTCCGCATCCTGCCGGGGGTATGTCGCGGTCGGGATGACATCGGTGACGTAGAGATTTCCGTGCTTGACATTCATCTTGTCGACCACATCGCTGTGATCGATCAGCTTCATCTTGAGACCCGGCGTCGCGCCGAGATCGGTGATGGCCGCGGTCGGCAGTCCTCCGACCCAAAAGAAAGCGTCGATCTTCCGGTCCTTGATGGCGTTGACGGATTCGGCAACGCCGAGCCGCTCGCGTCTCAAATCCTTGTCCTTGTCGAGGCCCGCCGCTTCGATGACGCGGAAAGCCATCACCTCGGTCGCGCTTCCGGGCGAGCCGGTGGACACGCGCTTGCCCTTGAGATCCGCCATCTTGTCGATGCCGCTGCCGTCGATGGTGACGACGTGCATGCGATTTGGATAGAGCACGAGGAGCGTGCGGACCGGCACCTTGCCGGCCTTGAACTTGTCCTCCCCTTTGAACGCGTCGAGGGCGGCATCGGCCATCGAGAAGGCAAGCTCGCTTTGGCCGGAGCCGATCAGCTTGAGATTATCGACCGACCCGCCGGTGACTTCGGCGGTTGCCTGGTAACCCGGCAGGTTCTTCGACAAGACATTCGCAAGCGCGCCTCCGAGCGGGTAATAAACCCCGCCCGTGCCGCCGGTGGCGATGGCGAGGGTCTTCTGCTGCGCGAGCGCCGCGCCCGCAAGCGCGGCCACCCCGAGCGCAATCGCGTACTTTGCCAAGCTCCGCGCTGTTTGCTGCAACACGTCACGTCCTCCCTGAGCGGTTTTTGGTTGCCGCCGCGGTGGCGGACGGCGTGAAGTACTGTTTTAGCAACAAAGCGGCGGCAATCGCCAGACCGAAGGGGGCAGGATGCGGCACATCGTGCCCGGAAATGGATTCCGCCATGGCTTCGAGCAGGCTCGGAAACACCAGCAGCAGTCCGGCCAGCACCCAGAGCACGCGCTCGGCCGGCGTATTTTGCCGCAGCGCCCAGTTCTGCGCCGCCGCGGCAAGCGCGGCCAAGCCGGCAGCGGTCTTCGCCGTGATCAGCACGATGTCCCATACCGATCCGTCCTTCGGTATCTTCATGAGCAAACCGACACCAAGCGGGTCGAGCACGAAGACGAACGGGACGAGAAAGGCGGGCAAAGTGTATTTCCACGCCTGCATGGTGGTGCGGTAGGGATTGCCGCCGGTGATCGCGGCCGCGGCAAACGGCGAAAGTGCAGTCGGCGGTGAGACTTCCGACAGCACCGCGTAATAGAAGATGAACATGTGCGCGGCGAAGTCAGGCACCCCGAGCTTGGTCAGGGCCGGCGCCGTGATCACCGCACAGATGATGTAGGACGCCGTGACCGGGACTGCCAGGCCGACGATCCAAACGACGAATGCGGTATAGATCGCAGTGAGCAAGAGACTGCCGCCCGCATACTCGAGCACGATCGAGGAGAATTTCAAGCCGAGCCCCGTGAGCGTCACGACACCCACGATGATTCCGGCAGACGCGCAAGTGGTTGCCGCATTGAGCACTCCGAGCGAGCCGTCGGCGAGTGCGCGAACGAGCTTCCTGCCCTTGAGAGCGGTCTCCGGCCGCAGAAAGCTCAGCGCAAAGCACATCAGCGTCGAATAGAACACGGACAACATGGGGGAATAGCCGACCACCATGAAAACGATGACGGCGATCAGCGAGGTGAAATGGAAGCCGTAGCGCCTGGTCATCTGCCACAGCGACAACGACGTATCGTAGGGCACGGCCGCCGAGTGAAACCGCTTGGCATCGAGCTCGACCATGAACAACAGCGACACATAGTAGAGACAGGTCGGGATGGTCGCCATCCAGATCACTTCGAGGTAGCTGATCTTGAGGAACTCGGCGATCAGAAATGCCGCCGCGCCCAGAACCGGCGGCGACAGGATCGCACCGAGCCCGCCGGCGGCAAGCAGACCGCCGGCGGCGTTCTTCTCGAAGCCGGCGCGCTGCATCATCGGATAGGCAACGGCGCCGATGGTCACCGTGGTCGCCACGCCCGATCCCGATGGCCCCCCGAGCAGGAACGACGAAAGCACGACGGTCCGGCCGGCACTGTTCGGCTTGCCGCCCATCAGCGCCAACGAAAAATCGATGAAGAACTTGCCGGCGCCGGAGTGCTGCAGAAAAGCGCCGTAGATGGTGAACAGGATGATCAACGACGACGACACGTCGACGGCGACGCCGAAAATGCCTTCGAGCGTGATGAACAGATGGCCGACCAATCGTGAGATATCATAGCCGCGGTGCGTCCACGGCGGCGGCAGGTATGGGCCTGCCATTGCATAGGCGATGAACAGGAGGCCGACAAACGGCATGATCCAGCCACTCGTGCGTCGGGTCGCCTCGAGCAGCAGCACGATGAAGATCACACCAAGCGTGACATCGAGCCGGGTGGGTGATGTGGCGCGGTCGGTGAAGTCCTCCCCTCCCCAAAGCGCGTAACCTAGAATGGCGACCGATGCCGCTGCCGCAACGATGTCCCACCAGCGAATGCGGTTGCGGAAGCGCGTCGCCAGCGGAAACGACAGGAAACACAGCACCATCACGAAGGCGACGTGGGTATAGCGCAGCGGCTGCGTGGGAACGATGTCGTAGGCGGCATAGAGGTGAAACAGGGTCATCGCCACGGCGATCGAGGTCACCGCGGCGCCGGCGAAGCCGGAAAGACGGTTGACCACGCCCTCCTCGGCTTCGACATAGGCTTCGGCCTTGCGCAATTGCTCTTCGGAAACTACGGGCGCCGCAGCTTCAATTTGCGTCGATTCTCCCATATCCCCTCTGTCTTGGTCCTGCCGTGCCCGGTTCTTCGACAGGGTCGCCCGCCTGCCCTGCGCATGAAAAGTCGGAACTCGCCGTGCCGCCCGGCTTGGGGCGAGGCCGGTTGCCAAATTTGCTTTGGCCCCGCCGAGCGACCCGTTGCACAATTCTTAACCTAACGGCAAGGCGATCTCGCAATAATTCCCCGAGTACGAGAAAAACATCATGCTCGCCGACTTTGGAATCTGGCAGGCTTGGCAGGCGATCGCCTTGACCGGCGCCTTCGGCCTTATCGGCATCTTTGCTGCCGGCAATCGTCGATTGCGCCGAGAGAAGCGGCAATTGATCGCGGCGCTCGACCACATGTCGCAGGGCCTGTGCATGTTTGACGGCACCGAGCGCCTCCTCCTCTACAACAAGCGTTACATGCAGATGTACGGGTTTTCACCGGAGGTCGTGAAGCCCGGTAGCACGCTTCGCGATGTCCTACAGTATCGAGTCACGCTGGGCACCCTCTCCGGCGATGCCGACGGCTACCGCAGCGCGCTCCTTTCCTCGCTCAGGGAGGGCAAAACGACGAGCAATGTGCTTCCGTCGGGAAACGGCAGGATCGTCTCGGTGATCAACCGGCCGATGCTCGGCGGAGGTTGGGTGGGAACGCACGAGGACATTACCGAACGCGAGCAGATCGCAAAGGAACGCGATGAAATGGCCGCGCGCGAAAAACGCCGCGCCCTGGTGGAAACCGCGATTGCATCCTTCCGCGAGCGCATGGACACGCTGCTGAAGACGGTGGACTGCAGCGCCGATGCCATGAAGGCAACTGCGACTACGTTATCGACCTCTTCAAGCGAGACGTCGCAACATGCAGAGGGTGCGGTCGACGCTTCGGGCGAGGCGTCATCGAGCGTGAGGACGGCTGCGGTGGCCGCCGACGAATTGAACACTTCCATAGGGGAAATCGGACGCCAGCTGGAGCTTACAAACAACGTCGTGCAGGCAGCGGTAACCGAGGCGAAAGCAACGGACGGCGAGATCGAGGCTCTGGCGACCGCCGCACAGAAGATCGGTGACGTCGTCAAGCTGATCCGCGACATCGCCGGCCAGACCAACCTGCTGGCGCTCAATGCCACGATCGAGGCTGCGCGCGCCGGCGAAGCCGGACGCGGATTTGCGGTCGTCGCATCCGAAGTGAAACTGCTCGCGGTGCAGACAGCCAAGGCGACCGAAGAGATCGCCGCTCAGATTCTGGCGGTGCAGTCCTCTACCACCGGCGCGGTCGAAGCCATCCGGCGTATTGCCGATCGCATGCGGGAGATCAACGGTTACACGTCCGCCGTTGCGGCCTCGATCGAGCAGCAGAGTGCCGCGACCAGCCAAATCTCCTGCAACGTGGCCACTGCGGCAGAGGGAACGAGCCTGGTGGTTTCGGTGCTCGGCAAGGTCAGCGACGCTGCAACCCACACGCGCGCGTCGGCGGACGCCGTGCTGGACGGCTCGCAGGCAGTCGAAGCGGCGGTCTCGGAGCTGCGCACCGAGATCGAGCAGTTCCTCAGCAAGGTTGTGTGATCAGAAGACGGATGACGGACATCGCCGCTCGGTTCAGTCCGTCATCCGTCGTCGGTCGTCCGATGTCTGGTGACCGATTGCCGCCTGCGCCGCGGATAGCCGTGCAATCGGCACGCGGAACGGCGAGCACGAGACGTAGTCGAGCCCGATCTCATGGCAGAATGCAACCGATCGAGGGTCGCCGCCGTGCTCTCCGCAGATGCCGACCTTGAGGGCGCGCCGCGCGGCACGGCCGCGTTCAACGCCGATGCGCATGAGCTCGCCCACGCCTTCGCGATCGATTGTGACGAACGGGTCGCCGGCAAGAATGCCGCGCGCCACATAGGTGCCGAGAAAGCTTGCGGCGTCATCGCGGCTGATGCCGTAGGTGGTTTAAGTCAAATCGTTGGTGCCGAACGAAAAGAATTCCGCGCTCTGCGCAATCTCGGCGGCGCGCAGCGATGCGCGTGGCAGCTCGATCATCGTGCCGACCTGATAATGGACCCTGGTCTCGGTCTCGAGCGCAACCGCCTCGGCCATGGCGTCGATGCGCGCCTGATCAGATCGAGCTCGATCTTTGTTGCAATCAGCGGAACCATGATCTCGGGGACGACGGGTTTTCCCGTACGTTTTGCGGCTGCGACCGCGGCTTCAAAGACGGCGCGCGCCTGCATCTCGGCGATCTCGGGATAAGCAATCGCCAAGCGACATCCGCGGAAGCCGAGCATGGGATTGAATTCGTGCAGCTCGCGGGCGCGATCCGCAAGCTTCTTGGGATCGGTTTTCATTGCGGCGGCGACCGCGGCGATCTCCTCCTCGCCATGCGGCAAGAACTCGTGCAGGGGAGGGTCGAGCAGCCGAATCGTCACCGGCAATCCCTGCATGATCTCGAACAGCTCGGTGAAATCCGCGCGCTGCATGGGCAAGAGCTTGTCGAGCGCGCGCGGCGCGATTTCTCGTCATCCGCGAGAATCATTTCGCGCACCGCACTAATGCGGTCATCTTCGAAGAACATGTGCTCGGTACGGCAAAGCCCGATCCCTTCAGCGCCGAATTTCAGAGCAACTCGAGCGTCGTTCGGCGTATCGGCGTTGGCGCGCACACCGAGCTTGCGCAGCTCGTCGGCCCAGCTCATCAATGTCGCAAACTCGTCCGAGAGCGCGGGCTCGGTCATCGGCACGCGCCCTGCCAGAATCTGGCCGGTCGAGCCGTCTATCGTGATGATGGCGCCCTGGCGAAAGGTATGCCCGGCAACGCTCACGGTTCCCGCGGCATAGTCGACCCGCAGCGCGCCGGCGCCGGAGACGCACGGCTTTCCCATGCCCCTCGCGACCACCGCCGCGTGCGAGGTCATGCCACCGCGCGTGGTGAGAATTCCTTCGGCGGCGTGCATCCCATGGATATCCTCCGGCGACGTCTCGACGCGCACCAGGATGACCTTCTTGCCCTTCGCCTTGAGTGCTTCCGCCTCGTCGGCCGAGAAGACGATCTCTCCTGAAGCCGCGCCCGGAGACGCCGGCAGCCCGGTGGCAATGACCTCGCGCTCGATGGTGGGATCGATGGTGGGATGCAAGAGCTGATCGAGCGCCGTCGGCTCGATGCGGGTGATTGCCTCCTTGCGCGTAATCAAGCCTTCATTCGCGAGCTCGACCGCAATCTTGAGCGCCGCCTTGCCTGTGCGCTTTCCCGAGCGCGTCTGCAGCATCCACAGCTTGCCCCGCTCCACCGTGAACTCGAGATCCTGCATGTCGCGATAGTGACGCTCGAGCATGCCATAGATGCTCGTGAGGTCGTTGAACACCTCCGGCAATGTCTCTTGCATCGACGGCTTGTCGGAACCCGACTCTCGGCGAGCGATCTCGGTGATTTCCTGCGGGGTGCGAATCCCGGCGACCACATCCTCGCCTTGCGCATTGATCAGGAACTCGCCGTAGAGCCGCCTTTCCCCGGTCGAAGGATTGCGCGTGAACGCAACGCCCGTGGCCGAGGTCTCGCCCATGTTGCCGAACACCATGGCCTGAACGTTGACCGCCGTGCCCCAGCTTTCCGGAATGTTGTGCAGACGCCGGTAGGTGATGGCGCGCTGGTTCATCCACGAGCCGAACACCGCGCCTATCGCTCCCCAGAGCTGCGCGTGAGGATCCTGCGGGAACGGCTCGCCGTGCTCCACCTCGACGCGCTCCTTGTAGCGGTGGACAAGCGCGACCCAGTCGTCCGCCGAAAGCTCCGTGTCCAACGTATAGCCGTGGCGGTCCTTGTGGTCGTCGAGGATTTCCTCGAAATGGTGGTGACCCACGCCCAGCACCACGTCGGAATACATGGTGATGAAGCGGCGATAGGAATCATAGGCGAAGCGCTGGTCGCGCGAGCTCCTCGCCAGCACCTGCACGGTCTCGTCGTTGAGGCCGAGATTGAGCACCGTATCCATCATCCCCGGCATGGATGCGCGCGCGCCCGAGCGCACCGAGACGAGGAGCGGGTTGCTGCGGTCGCCGAATGTCTTGCCGACCAGGCGGCCGACGCGGGCAAGCGCGGCGGTCACCTGTTCCTTCAGGTTTGCCGGGTACGCGTTGGCGTTCTCATAGTAATGGGTGCAGACCGCAGTGGTAATGGTGAAGCCGGGCGGCACCGGCAGACCGAGACTGGCCATTTCGGCAAGGCCTGCCCCCTTGCCGCCGAGCAGGTCGCGCATGTCCGCGCGGCCTTCCGCCGTCCCGTTGCCGAAGCTGTACACCCATGTGGCCTTGGCCGGTGGCCTTGCGGGCGCGCTACCGCCGCGCGTGGCGACCCTGCCGGCGGACTGAGGCCGCACGGTTTTCCTTTTTGATGAAGTGCGGCGCGACGTCGATTTGACCATTGGATCACGATTGAGATTGCGCCCCCGCCCCTAATGACCACGCTCCGCGAGGGTGATGCAAGTCGGCGGCACTGCGAACCCCGATACTGTCGACGTATCAGGACAGTCAACGTATCAAGACCCGCCGGTCAAAAGCCCTCCCGGTCAACGGATGAAGTGGTGGATGCCGTTGAGTCCAATGATGCCGACCAGGATCAGGTAGATCGCAACGATATAGTTCAATAGCCGCGGCATGATCAGGATCAAAATGCCGGCAATAAGCGCCACCAGCGGCGTGACATGGGCAACGGTCAGACTCATGGGGCCCTCCTGGGGTCGGTAAGCCGGATATAATGACTGCATGCGCCACCGGTTCCAAGAGGGCTCGGATGCAGGGACGGGTTTCAAACCCGCCCCTGCTCAGCCCTCGATGCGTGAAAAATCCGCAACTGTGCGCGTGGCTTCCCGGATTTCATTGAGCAGCTTCAATCGATTCTCGCGCAGCGCCTGTCTGTCGGCGCCGTCAGCGACATTGACCGTGACCTTATCGAAAAATGCGTCGACATACGGTCGCAGCTTGGCCATGGCGCGCATGGCTGTCTCGAAATCCTCGCGCGCGACTGCCGCTGCCGCCTCACACCTTGCAGTGCCGATCGCACTCGACAGCGCTCGTTCCTCGTCCTGCCGATGGAGCGAAGCATCGGGAGCACCGACATATTGACGAGCGTCCTTCTTCTCCTCGATGCGAACGATGTTGGTGGCGCGCCGGTATCCGGCGAGGAGATTCTTGCCATCCTCGGTGTCGAGGAATTTCCCCAGCGCCTCCACACGCCGGACGATGATCAAGAGATCGTCCTGCCCTTCAAGCGCGAAGACAGCATCGACAAGGTCATGCCGCGCGCCCTGTTCGCGCAACTGGACTTTCAGACGGTCGGCGAGAAAAGCGAGGAGATCGGGGATGAGCAACTCGCACGTAATGGTGACTCCACGGTCGCCGCCGCGAGCATGCAGGCTCCAGGCCTCGCGGATGGCGCCTGACAACGGGACGCGCAGCCTGTTCGACAAGATCAACCTGATCGTTCCCAAGGCCGCACGTCTGAGCGCATAAGGGTCTTTCGATCCCGTCGGCTTTTCATCGATCGCCCAGAAGCCCACTAGGGTGTCGATTTTATCGGCAAGCGCAACAGCAACAGAGACCGGATCCGCGGGTACGAGATCATCGGGCCCCTTCGGCTTATAATGATCCTCGCAGGCGTGCGCGACCGCTTCGTCTTCGCCCTGCGCTTGCGCATAATATTTGCCCATCAAACCTTGCAGCTCCGGAAACTCGCCGACCACCGCGGTGAGCAAATCGGCCTTGCAGAGCCTCGCGGCACGCTCGGTCTTTTGGATATCGGCATCAATCGAGCGGGCGATGTGACCCGCGAGCGCCTCGATGCGCGCAATGCGGTCGGCCTGCGTGCCGAGCTTTTCATGAAAGACGATCTGCTCGAATTTCAGCAGCCGGTCCTCGAGCCTGGTCTTGAGATCGGTGTCGTAGAAGAATTTCGCATCCGAGAGCCGCGCGCGGATGACGCGCTCGTTGCCGGCAACGATAGCCCTGCCGCCATCATCGGCCTCGGTGTTGGCGACTAGGACGAATTTGCTGACGAGATTTGCGGTCTGCGGGTCGCGCAGGACGAAGCATTTCTGGTTGTTGCGAATGGTGGCGCGGATCACCTCGGCAGGAATTGAGAGGAACGCCTCGTCGAACGCTCCGATGAGCACGACCGGCCATTCGACCAGGCCGGCAACTTCATCGAGCAGACCCGTATCTTCCACCAGCTCGTAGCCTTGCGCAAAGGCAAGGTTCTTTGCATCGGCGAGGATTATCTGCTTGCGACGCTCGGCATCGAGCACAACCTTCGCTTTCTCGAGCTTCGCGGCATAATCATCGAGGCGACGCACCTTGAATGGCAGCGGGCTGAGGAAACGATGGCCGCGCGTCTGGTCGCCCGCCGCAATGCCATCGACGGAAAACGCGACGATCTCCGGCTCCTCGGTCTCCGGCCCAAACGTGGCAACGATCGAATGCAGCGGCCGCACCCATTGGAGAGACCGAGTGTCGAATGTATCGACATCAAATGTTGCGGAATTGAATGTTCCTTTGGCAGATTGTTTGCCCCACCGCATTGACTTAGGCCACGGGAAGTTCCTGATTACCTCCGGCACGATCTCGCCGATCACCTCGATCGCGGGGCGGCCCGGCTTCTCGATCACCGCCACGTAGAAGTCGCCTTTCTTGTCCTGTTGGACTTTTGCATCCTTGATCGATTTGAGCCCGGCGGCCTTGAGAAAGCCCGAGATGGCGGCCTCGGGCGCGCCGACACGGGGACCCTTTTTCTCCTCCTTCACATCGGGCTGCTTGACCGGGACGCCCTCCACCGCCAGCGCGAGGCGACGCGGCGTGACGAAGGCTTTGGCGCCTTCATACAGCAGGCCCGCCTCCACCAGGCGGTCGGTGACGAGCTTTCGCAGATCCTCGGCGGCGCGCGCCTGCATGCGCGCGGGGATTTCCTCGGAGAACAGCTCGAGCAGAAAGTCGGGCATTCACAGCTTCTTATGGCTGCCGTCGCACATCGGGCGTTTTCCCGTACGCTTGCACGCACAAAACCAAGCCTGCTGCGCATGCTCCGCTTTCCATTCGACCGGGCTGAATTGCGTTCCCTTGTGCGAGCCGTCGCAGAATGGTTGTTTCTTCGAGCGACCGCAGGCACACCACCAATAGCTCTTGCCCGCTTCGACATCGACCGCCAGCGGTTGACGTCCACCGATTTCAGGCACTGCACTCATTGTGCTGCTCCTCCCGCCTGCGTCGCCAGCCACGCCTCCCCGCAGGCCTTGGCAAGCTCGCGCACACGCATGATGTAGCTCTGCCGCTCGGTGACAGAGATCACGCCGCGCGCATCGAGCAGATTGAATACATGGCTCGCCTTGATGCACTGGTCATAGGCGGGCAATGCCATGAGATGGCGCTTGCTGTTGCCCGACATGACCCAGCCGGCATCGATGTATTTGCGGCAGGCGTCTTCGGCCATTCTGAACTGCTCGAACAGCATCTGGGTCTCCGCGTATTCGAAATTGTGCCGTGAATATTCCTGTTCTGCCTGCAGGAATACATCGCCATAGGTTACCTTCTGTTTGCCCTCGCGGCCGTTGAAGTTGAGGTCGAACACGCGGTCGACGCCCTGGACATACATGGCGAGCCGTTCGAGCCCATAGGTCAATTCTCCTGAGACCGGCGCACATTCGAAGCCCGCGACCTGCTGGAAATAGGTGAATTGCGAGACTTCCATGCCGTCACACCAGCATTCCCACCCCAACCCCCAGGCGCCAAGCGTCGGAGACTCCCAGTCGTCCTCGACGAAGCGGATGTCGTGAATCTTGGAATCAATTCCTATCGCGTAGAGCGACTTAAGATAGAGGTCCTGAATGTCCTCGGGCGACGGCTTCAGAATCACCTGAAACTGGTAATAGTGCTGCAGGCGGTTGGGGTTTTCGCCATAGCGACCGTCCTTCGGCCGGCGGGAGGGCTGTACATAAGCCGCGTTCCACGGCTTCGGCCCGAGCGCGCGCAATGTCGTTGCCGGATGAAAGGTGCCGGCGCCCACCTCCATGTCATAAGGCTGCAGGATGACGCAACCGTAGTCCGCCCAGTAGCGCTGCAGTCCCAGTATCAATCCCTGGAATGAGCGCTCGGGGCGCATGTGGGCGGGAAGATCGTAGCTCATGTGCTCGCCACTGCCTTGCTCCCGGCGCATCGGCGCGTAGACGTAACGGCCGCAATTCGAGGGGTCAAGAATGTGGATGCAGCGAACCGCATGCATCCGCGATGACGATCACCCGAGGCATCTCTATGCTGGCCGGCATGTTCACCTCCGCTCGCCCTCTTGCAGGGATCGCTGCCGCGCTGGTGTTGACGGCAGCGCAGGGCGTTTGCGCGCAAGATCATCCCAGCCGGCCGATCAAGCTGGTGGTGGGATTTACGGCTGGAGGAACGACCGATTTCGTTGCACGGCTCCTGGCGGAGAGGCTGCGCGGCCAGCTGGCAAGGAGCGTGCTTGTGGAGAACAAGCCGGGCGCCAACGGCGCGATCGCGGCCGAATATGTGGCGAGATCGGAGCCCGACGGCACCACCCTCCTGTTCACCACCGTTGGCGCGGTTGCCATCAATCCGGCGTTGCGCGACGATTTGCCTTACGATCCGATCAAGGATTTTGCGCCCGTCGGTCTTGCGGTCCTCAATTCAACCATGCTGGTCGTGCGTGCGACCTTGCCGGTGAATTCAGCGCGCGAGCTTGCGGCACTGGCGCGGCAAAGACCCGGCATCGTCACCATCGGCGTCACCGGACTGGGCGCCATCTCCCATCTCGGGCTCGAGCTCTACCAGGCGGCCGCCGGCGTCAAATTCCAGGCCGTGCCCTATCGGGGCGCCTCGCATGCGGTAACTGATTTGCTCGGCGGCCAGCTCGACGGCTTGTTCGCCGACGTTCCAACCATCATCTCCCAGGTGCAAGCTGGCAAGCTCAAGGCCCTGGCCGCGACATCGAAGGAACGATCCGAAATATTTCCCGATGTTGCGACTTTCATGGAACAAGGCTTCGCCGATACCTTTGCCACCCAGTGGGCCGGCGTTTTGGCTCCGCTGCGCACCCCGCCGGCCGTGATCGAGAAGTTCAATGCCGCCCTCAATGCCGCGCTCGCCGATCCGGATATCCGCGGCAGGCTCGGTCAAGTTGGCGTCACTCCATCGCCCTCGAGCCCGGCGGAATTTTCGAGCTATCTGCAGGCGGAGATCGCCCGCTGGGGCCAGCTGATCCGCGACAAAGGCATCAAGGGCGAACCGCGATAGGCGCAATCAACAGAGGAAAGTCGAGCAGGGCTTTCGTCGGCAATGAAACCGTCAGGTCACGCGCCAATCGCCGGTACGCGGATCACGACGCAGCGTTGGGAAAGTCCGGCGCTCGCTGGGATCGACGGTTGGCGTTGTCCTGACCCGATCGAGCTCCTCGTTGATGCGGCGCACCTCTTTTACGACCCAATGGATCACCGCACCCGCGCCGAGCGCACCAAGCGCAATCTTGGCCAGCGGGGAGACAAGAAAAGTTGGCATGGAGGGTCTCCTGTCAGCCTTCGAGCATATCACAATCCGTAACGCGACCACATAGCACGTTCCTCGAGCGCGGATACGAATTCCTCCGCCAGACCGCCGCGACGCGCCATGAATTCGATACTCTGCACTCCGGGCTGGACGCGCCCAAGCCAGCCCCGTGGCGCCGAAATGAGCGGGGTCGATACATCCGCCCCGAATCGCTCGCGCAGCGTTGAGCGCAATTCGCCAATCGAATCAGCCAGTCCCAGGGCGATCGCCTTGGTCCCGGTCCAGTATTCACCGGAGAACAGAGTTTTTTCGGGCCCCTTGAGGCGCGCTCCTCGGCTCTGCTTCACCAGCTCGATGAATCCCTCGTGGATTTCCCGCTGCACAGCTTTGAGTCGGTCCACATCCTCCGGGTTCTCGGGAAGAAACGGGTCGAGCATCGCCTTGTGCTCACCGGAGGTATAGAGCCTTCGCTCGATGCCGAGCTTGTCGATCAGCTTGGCGAAGCCGAAGGAGCCTCCGACCACCCCGATTGAGCCCACGATCGAAGACGGGTCGCAAATGATCTCGTCGGCGGCACAGGCAATCATGTAACCGCCCGAAGCGACCACGTCCTCGGCGAAGGCCATCACGGGGCGGCTGTTCTCCGCCGAAAGCTGACGAATGCGGCGGTAGATCAGATGTGATTGCACGGGCGAGCCACCGGGCGAGTTTATCAGGAGGGCGACTGCGCGCGCATTGCGCATGCGGAACGCGCGTTCGAGGGGACGCGCTACGTTGGCGAGCGTCAGCCCGGGCTTGAGCGGGTTCGCAAGGCCGACGACCCCCGAGAGCCGCACCACGGGCACCACCGGGGCGTCGCCCCGCAGCCGGCGGGGCAATATCGGGCGCAGAGCTTCCCGAGCGCTCGCAAAGAGCTGTCGGGAGTGTTCGAAGATGTTTTGATCAGACATGCCGTTCCATGGTTCACATTACTTTAACGCCATGGCGCGGCCTGAGAACCCCTGGCGTGGCGCGACGCCATGTCGCGTCACATGTTGCGTTGCGTCTTAAGCCGCCCGCGGCTTTGCCTCAAGTTACCTTTCATCAACTCATTGCGCTTATTGCAGCTACGTAGTCGGGCAAGAACGGCAAACGACGGCTGGACGCGAATTCCGGCGGGCTGATTTCTGGGGATACCTTGAAAATATACATCTTGATGCTTCTGATCGGGGCGATTGCTGCGATGTCGCACCTCAGCACCGACCGCAAGTCCGCGGCGAAGACCTGAAGCCGCATCCCTCAAATCTGTGCCAAAGGCAGGCTGGCGCCTTCACGCAGGATCGACTTGGCTGCCGCGGAGGGGCGCCCCGCGGGGTCATTGAGCACAAATCCCGGCAACAGGGTAACGCGCGCGCGGCTGCCCTTGGTGGCTCGAACGATAACCCGGATTGCCGCCTGCCCGGGCTTGGAATGGATCGGCAGGATCGTCGCAGCGCCAAACAGCGGAGCGAGGGCTTGCAGCACGTCGTCGAGCGCGTCCGCCCGCCAGATCAGGGTGAGGGTTCCGGACGCACGTAGAAGCCTTCCCGCCGCCCGAATCCAGGCTGCAAGCATCCCGCGCGAGCCGGCATGAGCAAGTCGGCGTCCGCCGTCGGGTGAAGCCCTCAGGCGCCCCGGATCATTAAACGGCGGGTTCATCAGAGCACGCGCCAGCGATCCGGGAGAGAGCCCCGCCGCCGCATAGACGCGCGCGGGGGCCAGCACATCCAGGGTGGCGACATCCACGCGCGCGGCAAAGCCGTTAACCTGCACGTTCGCCCTTGCAAGTGCCGCGACACGTGCATCGATTTCGACCAAGGTGACGTTGATGCCCTCGATGCGGGCAGCCAGCGCAAGCCCCGCCGCGCCTACGCCGGCGCCAAGATCGACCGCACGCTCACCCGCATGACCCGGACAGGCAGCTGCCAGCAGAATGGCATCATGTCCAACGCGATGTCCGCGCTTGAATTGACGCAGCCGCAGCCGGCCGCCGAGCACTGCGTCCTCGCTGAGGTCCGGCTCAGCGAGCATCGGGACGCAGCTCGCGTCCGAAACCGGCCTCTTCAAGCAGCCGGCGCGCCGCATCGGCATAGTCCTCGGCAACAAGCAGGCGCCGCGGCAGAATGCCGATCGAACCTTCCAGCACGCTCATATTCTGGTCGAGCACGACATGGGGGATCTCGGCGGCATCCAGCAGCGCCTGAATGGCGGAGACCAGCACAGCATCATTGGTGCGAACAAGCTCGCGCAACGGCCCTCTCCCAATGCTAACGGCGCCGATCCCCCTGCACGCCCGGCGCCCTCTGCTGCAGATAGGCGAAAAGCTTCATCTCGCGCCGCCCGCGCGTGACCGTACCGAGAACGAGACCCGCAACCATGGAGATAAAGGCGAACAGCATCAGCCCGGTGGCCAGAATTGCGGTCGGCATGCGCGGCACCAGCCCTTCCTCCAGATAGGTGATGACAGAGGGACCGCGAGCACGACCGAAACAACCGCCAGGCGAAGGCCAGGACGGAGAAAAAAATCAACGGCCGTTCCGATCGTACAGCCGCGCGATTGGCCAGAATGCGCAGGCCGTCCCGCCAGGTGTGCAGCTTCGAGAGGAATCCAGCGGCCGCGCGAAATAAGGGCTCGCAATCTCCGCCACCGGCAGCCCGAGCTCGAGCGCATGAACGGTGAACTCGGTCTCGATCTCGAACCCGCTCGAGAGCGGCGGAAACGATTTGACAAAGCGGCGGGAAAACACCCGGTAGCCAGAGAGCATATCGGTGAAGGTGCGGCCGAACAGGCTCGCGACAAAAGCCGTAAGGAGCCCGGTTGCCGGCACGATGGCCTGGCCGATAGGCGGCGCCTCCTGAGTCGGTGCGCGCACGCCACCACCATGTCGAGGCCGTCGTCGAGCAGCCGCTGCACCAAGGCGCGAGCGCTCGGCGCATCATAGGTCGCATCCCCATCCACCAGGACGTAGATGTCCGCCTCGACGTCGGCGAACATGCGGCGCACCACGTAGCCTTTGCCGCGGTGCGGCTCGCGCCGCACGATGGCGCCCGCCGCCCGGGCGATCTCGAAGGTGCGATCGGCGGAATTGTTGTCATAGACGTAGATCGCGGACGCGGGCAGGTGGACCCGGAAATCGGCCACCACCTTGGCGATCGAAGCCTCTTCATTGAAGCACGGCACCAGGACTGCGATGCGCTGGCCGTCGTGGGCAGGCGGTTTTGTCGCACGCGGGGTGACGGCCTCGGCTTGAGACATCCCATCCCTCTTATCCGATTGGTCTTGCGCGCATATGTGCACTCGGCATCCTCTCCGCCTCGGCACGCCGTCGTGCGCGGTATCGTCGGCACCCTTGCCGCACCTCCATAGCGTTTCTATGCTCGCTCGTCATTTCGTTTGGAGCCCGTCTCTTGGCCGTTATTGTCCCATTCGAAGCCCGTTCGCCTTCCTCCATCGACCGGCTGATCGATCTGGTGGCCGCCGACATGGCGCGCGTCAATGCCACGATCTTGTCACGCACCGGATCGCAGGTGGCGATGATTCCCGAGGTTGCCAATCACCTGATCTCGTCCGGCGGCAAGCGCCTTCGACCCATCCTCACGCTCGCCATGGCGAAGCTTGCCGGCTACGCGGGTGATGGCCATGTCAAGCTCGCCGCCGCCATCGAATTCATGCATACCGCAACGTTGCTGCATGACGACGTCGTGGACGAAAGCGAGATGCGGCGCGGCAAGCTTGCCGCCCGCATGCTGTGGGGCAACGAGGCGAGCGTCCTGGTCGGCGACTTTCTGCTTGGACAGGCATTCAAGATGATGGTCGAAGTCGGTCTCCCTCAAAGCGCTTGAAATCCTGTCCTCGGCTGCCGCTGTCATCGCCGAGGGAGAGGTGATGCAGCTCGGGGCCGCCAAGAATACCGCCACCACCGAGGATCATTATCTCGCGGTCATCCGCGCCAAAACCGCAGAGCTGTTCGCCGCCGCTTGCGAGGTCGGGCCGGCGCTGGCCTCGCGGCCCAAGGACGAGCAAGCCGCTTGCCGTTCGTTCGGCATGAATCTCGGCATTGCCTTCCAGCTCGTTGATGACGCGCTCGACTACGGAGGCAAGGCGGCAAAGCTTGGCAAGAATGTCGGCGATGATTTTCGCGAGGGCAAGATCACATTGCCCGTGGTGCTCTCGTTTCGACGCGGATCGGAGAGCGAGCGGGCATTCTGGCGGCGCAGCCTCGAGCAATCGGACATCACCGATACGGATCTCGAACATGCCATCAGCTTGATGATGAAGCATCGTGCGCTCGAGGACACGATCCAACGCGCCCGGCACTATGGCGCAATCGCGACCGACGCGCTCGCACTGTTTCCTCCCTCTCCGATGAAGGAGGCGCTCGAAGAAACGGTCGAGTTCTGCATCTGCCGATCCAACTGAACGGTCCGTAGATGGGTAACGGGCCGTTATACCATCTACAAACCCCGCATCAAATTGATCGGAATTGGCGCTAGCCCAACTTTCTCAACTGGCGCTGTCAAACGGCGATTTTGGTGGGTGTGGGGGCGAAAAAGTGAGTCGGATCAAGGGGCGCGGTCGCAAATCGTCTGTAGTGTAGACCAAGTATCTTTTCATCGGTTTGGTTTGGCGTAAGTTGATTCGCATCATGTTCTTGCGATTCAACCGGCGCTTCAAAGACGGCAAAGAGCATCGCTATTGGAACATTGTCGAGAGCAAGCGCTGCGCCGGCGGCAAGGTGGTGCAGCGGCAGGTGCTGTACCTCGGCGAGATCAACGACAGCCAGCAGCGAGGCCTGGTGCCGGGTGATCGAAGCCTTCGATGAAGGGGCGCAGCCGCCACACGCAGCTGGCGCTTGTTTCCGGCCGATCGCGCGGTTCCCGAGCACGCCCAGGCGCATGGCGTGCAGGTGCGGCTCGATGCGATGGAGCTGCATCGGCCGCGGCAATGGGGCGCGTGCTGGCTGGCCTGTCAGCTGTACGAGCAGCTTGGGCTGGATCGGTTCTGGGCGGAGCGCTTGCCCGACTTCGCGCGAAGGCACGTGCTGGCAGCACATCCTGCAGACGCTGGTGTGCTATCGGCTGATCGATCCGGGCAGCGAGTGGCGGCTGCACCGGCAGTGGTTCGAGCAGAGCGCGATGGCGATCTGCTCGGCGCGGATTTTGCGCTGGTGGAGAAGAATACGCTCTACCGCTGCCTGGACAAGCTGCTGGCGCACAAGGAGGCGCTGTTCACGCATCTGCGCCAGCGCTGGCAGGATCTGTTCGGGGCGCGGTTCGATGTGCTGCTGTACGATCTGACCAGCACCTATTTCGAGTCCGACTCCGCCGGACGACGAAGCGGACAAGCGCCGCTACGGCTACAGCCGCGACAAGCGCAGCGACTGCGTGCAGGTGGTGATCGCGCTGATCGTGACGCCGGAAGGCTTTCCGCTCGCCTACGAGGTGCTGCCGGGCAACACCGCCGACAAGACGACGCTGCGCGGCTTCCTGCGCAAGATCGAAGCGCAATACGGCAAGGCCAAGCGCATCTGGGTGATGGATCGCGGCATTCCCACCGAGGAGGTGCTGGCCGAGATGCGAGCAGGCCGATCCGCCGGTCTCTTATCTGGTCGGCACGCCCAAGGGGCGGCTCGAGCAAACTGGAGAAGGCGCTGCTCGACGCTGCCCTGGCAAGCCGTGCGCGAGGGCGTGGACGTCAAGCTTCTGCCGCAGGAGCAGGAGCTCTACGTGCTGGCGCAGAGCCGCGCGCGCATCCACAAGGAACGCGCCATGCGCCGGCGCAAGCTCAAGTGGCTATGGGCGCGGCTCAAGCAAATCGCGGCCATGGACCTCGACCGCGAGGAACTGCTCATGAAGCTCGGCGCCGCGCGCGCCAAGGCGCCGGCGGCCTGGCGTCTGATCGATGTCGAAGTGGCTCCCGACGGCGCCACGTTCAGCTTCGCGCTCAATCGCAAGAAGCTGCGCCAGGTGCGCCGGCGCGAAGGCCGCTATCTGCTGCGCACCAATCTGTGCGGACAGGATCCCGCCCAGCTGTGGCAGTTCTACATCCAGCTCGTCGAGGTCGAGGCCGCCTTCAAGAACCTCAAGGACGATCTGCAACTGCGCCCGATCTACCATCAACTCGAGCAGCGCATCGAGGCCCACATCTTCGTCGCCTTCCTGGCCTATTGCCTGCACGTCACGCTGCGCGCCCGGCTCAAGCCGCTGGCGCCGGCCTCACGCCGCGGGCCGTGCTCGACAAGTTCGCCGCCATGCAAATGCTCGACGTGCACTTCCCGACCACCGACGGCCGCACCCTGATCCTGCAGCCGTTACACCGAGCTCGACGCCGAGCAAAAGCTCCTGGTCCAGCAACTCAAGCTCGATCTGCCGCCGCAGCCACCGCCACGCATCACCGCGCCAGCAACAACCGCTCCCGTCCCAGCCCCGCCATGTAGTGGAGACTTTCGCGCATGCACCCGTTGATATTACTCACTTTTTTGCGCCAGTTGAGAAAGTTGGGCTAGCCTGCGAGCACCGTTGCACGAATCCACCAGGTCGGGTGTCGGGTGCGCAGCTCTCGTGCAGCCGTCGTGGCAGCTCGAGCCGTCTCGAACAGGCCGAACAGGTCGCTCCCGAGCCCGACATTCGCGCCAGGCGGCAGCCCTCTGATTTGCGCAGTGCCGCGAGGACGTCGGCAATGATGGGCGCGAGCGCGATTGCCGACTGCTGAGAACGTTGCGATCCTTTGCCAAAGTGGCCAAAAGCTCCGCTCAGCGCCCGCGCGGACAGGGAATTAGGGGTTGCGGTCATGGTGCGCCGACTGCGCCGTTGCACACGCGCCATCCTCATCGCCATCCCGCACAGCCGGCCCGGCTCGCTATTATTTTTTTTTTAAAAAAAAAAAAAAAAAAAAAAAAAAAAAAAAAAAAAAAAAAAAAAAATGGCGCCGCGAACGCATCCTTGCTTGCAACCGCGACACCCGGATTGACGAGCACCGCGGGCAACGGCGGGAGCCGGAGCGGATCGGAGAGAACATCACCGATTCCGCGCATCAGGCGCGGCCGAGGACTGAGACAGACCGGCACATCGGCTCCGGTTGCCCGCGCCGCCTGCATGATACGCGGATCATCGCCGGCGAGGCGGTTGGCGCGGGCGAGCAGTCGAAGCGCAGCCGCAGCATCGCTCGATCCGCCGCCCAATCCGGCCGCGACCGGCAATCGCTTCGAAAGCACGAAGCGGCCGAGCTTGAGGCCGGCGACCCGCTCGGCGAGCGCATCGGCGGCCTTGAGCACGAGATTGTCGGAGACCCTGCCGGATGCTGCGGCAGTCGGTCCGGCCACTGCGAGCGTGAGATTGCGAGCGGGCGTGAAGCTCAAATCATCGGCTACGCCGGCGAAGGCGACCAGACTTTCAATCTCGTGGTAACCGTCGGGCCGGCGGCCGATGACTTGAAGGGTCAGATTGATCTTGGCGGGCGCCTTTTCGAGACGCGCAGCCGGCACGATCAGCCGCCGCCAGGGCTGTGCCTCCTGTGCTCGGCTTCGGCAGCCGATGACGTGTCGTCCGGAAGCCCGGATTTCAGCTTGTCCTCGATCTTGACGAGATCATCGGGCTCCGGCTTGAGGTCGCGCGCATGCGACCACTGGAACCGCGCCTCGAGCGTGCGCCCCACCCGCCAATAAGCATCGCCGAGATGATCGTTGATGGTCGGGTCTTCCGGCTTGAGCTCAACGGCGCGCTCAAGCTGCTTGACCGCTTCCTCAATATTGCCGAGCCGGTAGTGGGCCCAGCCAAGCGAATTGACGATGTAGCCGTCATCGGCGCGCTGCTCGACGGCGCGCTTGATCATGCTCATGCCGTCATCGAGATTGATTCCCTGGTCGATCCAGGAATAACCGAGATAATTGAGGACGTGCGGCTGCTCGGGATAAAGCTCGAGCGACTTCTTCAGGTCAACTTCCGCCTTCGGCCACTGCTTTGCACGCTCGTAGCAGATTCCACGAAAATAATAGATCACCCAATTCGATTTTTCGTTCTTGGTGATCGTGTCGACACCTTTTGAATAGATATCGGCGCATTCGGCAAACTGCTTACGCCCGCGCAGCACGTTGCCGAACGCCATGATCGCTTCGAGATCGCCCGGGTTGGCGGCAATGAGCTTTTCCAGTTGGGCCTTGGCCTCTTCGGTGCGATCAAGCGCATCGAGGTTCATTGCCAGCTGGATCTGCGCGTTGCGCTGCAAGGGCGAATTGAGCGGCACCCGCTCATAGATCTTGTTGGCGAGCTCGGGCTTCTTCATCGCCTCATACAGGTCGCCAAGCGACAAGAGCGCGAGCGAATGCGACGGCACCAGATAGAGCGCAAGCTGCAGGTAGATAAGACCGAGATCCTCGCCGCCGCGCCGACCGAGCGCAGCCCCCAATCCATACAGCACTTCGGCCGCACCGGCCTGCGGCGTGTCCACCATCAGCGCAAGCTTCTTGCCCGCCTTGAGCTCATTGACCGCCTCGACGATCAGCGGATGGCGAGGCAAGGCTTCATCGAAGGCGGCGAAGAGCTTCAGCGCTTCGCTATTGTTGCCCTGACGGGAGAGAAAGCTGCCATAGCTCTGCACCACGCGCAGCGCCGTCGGATCGAGCTTGTATGCGCGCTCGAAACGCTTTTGGGCCTCTTTCTTCTGGGCCGCAAGATCGAGGATCAATGCGGCATGCAGATCCTTGAAGATGGCATACCAATCGGCGCCGGTGAGCTTATCGATGGAATCCGTTGCAAGCTTGGCCTCGGTCGGGCTTGCCAGCGTCCAAGCCGCCAACAGCGTCGCCGCCAGATCGGTGATGGGGCCGCGGATCGATTGCGCGAGCTCCCGGCGCGCCGCCGGGTACTGCTTCTGCTTGAGCGCACGCACGCCCAAAACGAGCCGCGCGATCCGGTCATTCTTGTCGGCCTGCAGAACGCGTTCCGCGAGCTTGACGGCATCATCGACGTCGCCATTCGCCAGCACGGCCAGAAAAGCGCGGCCGAGAAGCTCGTTATTGCGGGGATCGCCGCGCAACGCGGCGCGGTAATAGGCAGCCGCGGCGGCGGCGTCGCGCTGACCCCCGGCATGTCGGGCGGCGAGATAGCTACCCGAAGTGGAGGTGCGCGGGAAGCTCGACGGCGCCTCAGCCCGCGCTGTCGGCATTCCCGGCCAAGCAAGGGCGACAGTAAGGGCAGGCGCCGCGGCCATGGCCGCACGCCTCAATCGTGACAAGAAAATCACGGCTCGTCAACTCCATCTGGCGGACGAACGCGCTCGGCGTGGCCGCATTGAGCAGAATGGCCTGTTTCGGCCGGGCTCGCAATAACGGCCCTGAATGGACATGTCCATCGCCTTTGAAGGCCGCGATAAGGGCAGCATCGTGACGGCGAGTGCGGCGGATTTGAAGATCCTGTCACCTGCGCGGCGAACTTGAGTGTAGGGAACTTCAAATCTGTAGCCTACATATTGGGGTAATTCGGCCCGCCGCCACCCTCAGGGGGAACCCAGGCTATGTTTTGATTCGGATCCTTGATGTCGCAGGTTTTGCAGTGGACGCAGTTCTGCGCATTGATGACATAGCGGGGTTGGCTTTCCTCCTCCAGCCATTCATAGACGCCGGCCGGACAATAGCGCGCCGATGGCCCGCCATAGCGGTCATGCTCGGAGGTCTTCTGCAGGCTGGGATCGAACACCTTGAGATGTACCGGCTGGTCCTCCTCGTGGTTGGTGTTGGAAAGAAACACCGAAGAAAGCCGGTCGAAGGTGAGCTTGCCGTCCGGTTTGGGATACTCGATGGGTGCGCATTCGGTCGCCGGCTTGAGCGTTGCGAAATCGGGCTCGCCGTGCCCAAGCGTGCCGAACAGGGAGAAACCGAGCGTATTGCTCCACATATCGAGACCGCCGAGGGCTATGCCCCGCAGCGTGCCGAAACGCGACCACAGCGGCTTGGCATTGCGCACGCTCCAGAGATCACGGCCGATCGGCGAGGAGCGCCACGCCGCATCGAATTCGGAGAGCTCATCATTGGCGCGTCCGGATTTGACTGCATGAGCAGCATGCTCGGCCGCAAGCAGCCCTGAAAGCATCGCATTGTGGCTGCCCTTGATGCGGGGCACGTTCATGAAACCGGCCGCACAACCGATCAGCGCCCCGCCGGGAAAGACGAGCTTGGGGACGGACTGCCAGCCGCCCTCGGTGAGCGCACGCGCACCATAGGCGAGCCGCTTGCCGCCCTCGAATGTGCCGCGCACCAGCGGGTGGGTCTTGAACTTCTGAAATTCTTCGAACGGTGAAAGATACGGGTTCGCATAATTGAGATGGACGACGAAGCCGATAGAAACCAGGTCATCGTCGTAGTGATAGAGGAAGGAGCCGCCGCCGGTGCGGTTATCCAGCGGCCAGCCGAATGTGTGCTGCACCAGGCCCGATCGGTGCTTTTCGGGAGCGACCTGCCAGAGCTCCTTGAGACCGATGCCGAATTTTTGCGCTGGACGGCCTTGCTCCAGGCCGAAGCGTTTGATCAGCATCTTGCTGAGATTGCCGCGCGCGCCTTCAGCGAACAGCGTGTATTTCGCGCGCAATTCCATGCCGCGCGTGAAGCTGTCCTTGCGATGGCCGTCCCGGGCGAGACCCATGTCGCCGGTCGCGACGCCGGCGACCGCAAAGTTTGCATCGAACAGCACCTCCGTGGCGGCGAAGCCGGGATAGATCTCGACGCCGAGAGCTTCCGCCTTGCTTGCCAGCCAGCGGCACACATTGCCGAGCGACACCACGTAATTGCCATGGTTGTTCATGAGCGGCGGCATCATCAGGTTCGGCAGGCGCACGGCGCGCGATGCCGAAAGCCAATAGAAGCGGTCGGCGCCGACCTCGGTCTTGATCGGGGGGGCCTCATTGCGCCAGCTCGGCAGCAGCCGGTCGAGACCGATGGGATCGATGACGGCGCCCGAGAGGATATGGGCCCCGACTTCGGAACCTTTCTCCACCACGACGACGCTTATTTCCTGCGCCAGCTGCTTGAGCCGGATCGCGGCCGCCAGGCCCGATGGGCCTGCGCCGACAATCACCACATCGAATTCCATCGCTTCGCGGGCGGGTAAGGGCTGCGTATTCATCAATCCCTCGAGATCTGGGCGGAGCGCTCACCGGAGCTCCACCAAGTGCGCGCCACGCTCGCCACGTTCGACGCGCTTTCAATGCTGCGAAAGGCGAGGCATTGTCGCACGCAATGCCAAGCCATGGCGACTATGAACTGCGCGCGCTTCTCGCCTTCTATGAGGAGGCGGGCGTCGATGCTCTCCTGGGCGAGCGACCGGTCGATCGGCTGGCGCAGGATCCGCCAACCGGGACATCAAGCATGGCGGCACCCTCGATCGTCGAGCGCAATCCGAGCGTGTCCCCGCCGACCCGCGGCATTTCCCGGGACAACCTGGAGCGCAAGTCGAGACTAGACGCGGCACCCCTGGCTTCCCCGGACGCCGCGGTGATGGCGGCGCGCGATGCGGCAAGGGGCGCAGCGACCCTGGAGGAGTTGCGCGCGATCCTCGATCGCTTCGAAGGCTGTGCGCTGCGCACGACTGCGACCCAGCTCGTGTTCGCCGACGGCAACCCGCAAGGGCGGATCATGTTCGTAGGCGAAGCGCCGGGGCGCGACGAGGACATCTCGGGCCTGCCCTTCGTCGGCCGTTCAGGCAAGCTGTTGGACCGCATGATGGCTTCGATCGGGCTCGACCGCAAATCGGTCTACGTCGCCAACATCGTACCGTGGCGGCCGCCCGGCAACCGCACCCCTACCCCGCAGGAATCCGCGATCTGCCTGCCATTCATTCTGCGCCAGATCGAGCTGGCCGATCCGGACATCCTGGTTTGCCTGGGCGGCCCTTCCGCACAGACCCTCCTCAAGGTCAGGGACGGAATTCTCAAGACTCGTGGGCGCTGGTTTCGCTATCAGACCGGCGCGCGGGAGGTTGCGGCCATCGCAACGCTGCATCCCGCCTATCTGTTGCGCCAGCCACTGCAAAAGCGCCTCGCCTGGCGCGATTTTCTCGCCATCAAGAAGGCGCTGACGGCCGGATAAAGACGGTTCGCAACAACGACGAGGAAAGACCCTCCCAATGGCAAAGACAATCGAGCACGTGCACTGGCCGGACGCGCCCGACATGTGGATGCCCTATGCACCCGCCATCAAGGTGAGGGGCGGGACCACCGTATATCTCGCCGGCGTCACGGCGGCACCGGTCTATCATCACCATCCGCACCGGCCCGAGGAATTCGATGCAATGCCGCGGAACATGGAGGGTCAGGCGCGCGCGGCGCTGGAGAATCTCAAGCGCGGCCTCGCGGCGGTCGGGGCGACCTTCGCGGACGTGGTCACGGCCGACCGCTTCGTCACCGATCTTTCCGACCAGGACGCGCTCAACCGGGTGTGGGGCGAATATTTCCGCGACGCCAAGCCGGCCACCACCACGGTTCAGGTCGTGCGGCTCGCCACCGATCCCCGCTGTCTCGTCGAGATCAATGCGGTGGCGGTGGTCGACTGAGGATCCGTCCGGGAATAATTGGATCGATTGTGTTTCCCGGGATCGTTGCGAAACTCCGCCCTTGGAACGGTCCCGGGACACGTGCATCGAGAGATGATGCACTTATTCCCGAACGACGGCTAAGCGCGGCGCGTGGCCATCACGCCCTTCACCCCGGCAGCGCGAATTTTCATGGAAAGGCCGCGGCCCACCCGAGGACCGCGGGCGCTTTGCTTCAATCCATGGCCTTCACGCCGCCGGTCGCAACTCAATGTGGAATTCTCGGCCAATGGCTCTAGCCGCGGCTTCAATTTGATCGAGCTGCGATTTGTGGTCGAGATCGAGCAGCCGGTCCACCTGCGGAGCATGGACGCCGAGCTTGCGGGCGAGATCAGCCTTGCGGATCTTGGTTTCGATCATGGCGCGATAAAGCTCAAGCTTCGCGGCTACCATGGCCGGAAGGCCGACGAGGCGTTGGCCGCGGCGGAGCGCCGATGGAGCAGGAATTTCCTCACGCGCGGTAATGCGGCCTTGCAACGCCGTGGCGATGGCATCGGCGGCGCGGACCAGCGCGTCGGTCGCGTCCTCGCCGAAAGTGGAGACTTCCGGCAGATCAGGAGCGGTTACGAGGATCGTTCCGTTGTCATCCGGTGTGAGCTTCACGGGGTAGCGCAGCATTTATCTGTTCTCCTCGAGCCCCAAGTCCTTGAGAATCTTCGACCAGAGGCCGTTACCGAGTTGTTTCCGCCCTCCGTGTTGGGGGAGCGTGGAGGTCGGTGTCCGCGACGGACCAGCAGGTGCCCACCTTTGCCCGGCTCGAAAGTGCAGCCGTGCCGAGCCAGGAGCCGGCGCGCTTGGTCGCTGTTCACGGAAGAGGAAATACAACACTTCTGTTATAGATGCAACATTAGTGTTGTGACGGAAGTTGCATCTTCCCGGTTCCATTCCCTTCGCCTTGATCACCGGTCGGGCGGCCGGCGAGGTGAGAAGCTTGATCAGGTCGCGCGCCGCCTGCGGGTTTGGAGATTGTACGGAAACTTGCCGCGGTGAACACGATATAGGACTGCAGCTATCCCGGCAGCGCGAACTTGACGGCGAATATCACCGCGAGCACGAGCACCGCCGGCTTTGCTTCCTGAAACCTGCCCGCGAGGAGCTTGGCGAGCGCGTAGGTGATGAAGCCAAGGCCGATGCCGGTCGCGATGGAGTAGGTGAGCGGCATGGTGACGGCCGCCACCACTGCCGGCGCGGATTCGGTGATGTCATTCCATTCGATTTCCGCGAGCCCGCGAGCCATGACGCAGGCGACAAAGAGAAGCGCTGCAGCCGATGCATAGGCCGGGATCATGCCGGCGAGCGGGGAGAAAAACAGCGCCAGAAGAAAAAAAACGGCAACGAATGCCGCCGTCAAGCCGGTTCGCCCGCCGGCCGAGACGCCAGCCGCGCTTTCGATGTAGCTCGTGGTGGTCGACGTCCCGATCAAGGCGCCGAACATCGCTGCGAAGCTGTCGGCGACGAGCGCCTCCTTCATGCGCGGCAGGTTTCCGTCCTCGTCGAGAAGGCCGGCGCGATGGGCAACGCCGATCAAGGTGCCGGCATTGTCGAACAGATCGACGAACAGGAAGCTGAACACGACGATCAGAAAGGTCAGCTCGGTCGCCCGCGAGAAATCGAGCTGCAGAAAGGTCGGAGCAAGCGAGGGTGGCGCAGCGACCACCCCGGAGAATTGAGCGAGCCCGAGCGGCAGGCCGGCAAGGGCCACGGCCAGAATGCCGATCAGCGTCCCGCCGACGAAATTGCGACGATTGAGCGCGACAATCACGACGAAGCCGAGAAGGCAGAGGATTGCCGGCCACTGCTTGAGATCGCCGAGGGTGACCAATGTCACCGGATGCGCCACCACGATCTTCGCCTCTTCGAGCGCGATGATGCCGAGAAACAGGCCGACGCCGGCGGAGATCGCAAGCTTGAGATTCTTCGGGATCGAATTGATGATGTATTCGCGCAGCCGGAAGATGGAAATGAGAAAAAAGATCACGCCTGAGCAGAAAACCCCGGCGAGCGCCTGCTGCCAGCTGTATTTGTACCCCAGCACCACCGTGAAGGCGAAGAAGGCGTTGAGTCCCATTCCCGGTGCAAGCGCAATCGGGTAGTTGGCGTACAGAGCCATCACCAGGCTCGATACTGCCGCCGCGACACAGGTGGCTACGAACACCGCGCCCTTGTCCATTCCCGCGTTGCCGAGGATCTGCGGATTGACGAACACGATATAGACCATGGTGAGAAAGGTCGTGATGCCGGCGATGAACTCGGTCCGTATGTCGGTGCCGCTTTCGGTCAGACCGAAATAGCGATCAACAAATGACCTCTCGCCCGCAACGGTCTTGGTCGTATCCATCATCGACCCCCCCCTCAATCGCACTGCCGCACCCCTACCATAGAGCATTTCATCTGGTCCCGGGTTTTGGCGCTGCATCGTCGGTCGAGCGTGGACGCTCGGCCGATTGCGGCCTGGACATCGCCCATCCGATGCGAACGAGCGGCAAGCGGCCTTGTATCCGGCGCTCGAAGGCACGCGGGACCTCGGCCACCAAATCGGGAAATCGCTCCGTCAGCGCCGCCGGCGGCGTGCCGGCGGTGCCGGTGGTCGGCCACACCACAATGGCACCCTTGGCCTTGATGGCGTCGAGGGTCACCCAGGGCGAGCGCTCGGGTGCGGCATCGAGAAATAGGCTGGGGCGCCTGGGCGAACCAAGCGCGATGAGCGCGGCCGTGCGCGGCTCGCCGCCGACGATCCGCAATGGCAGGTTTGTGCGGCGCTCGAAGCTTTCGGAGAAGAACTGCGCCATCGCCTGCACCGGCTGCCCCACTCGGAGGTCGATGTTCAGCCATGGCAGGACCACCACCGCGGCGGCGGCCATGATCGGGGGAACGAGCAGAAGGCCGAACCAGGCGGCAATGACGATGTGCTGACGGGTCAAGGTGATGGCATCGCCCGCGGCGACGATCACGGCGAGACCGGATAGAATGATCAGCGGAGCAATGCCGCCGACCGGTCCCGACAATCCAAGGATGGCGGACAATAAGGTCCCCGCGAATGGCGGCGCCAGCGCAAAAAAATAAATGAACTGCCGAGCGAACGGATCGATCGAATGGCGCACGATGACAGGCGCCGGATCGCGCCGCGGCCAAGGCCATCCGGCGACCAGTCCAAGCAGAACAAGAAGCCCGGCATGCGCCGCAACAATCAACCCGATTTGCCGCAGCCATCCGAAAAAGCTGCCACTCAGTGCGGCCGGCGTGCGCAGGCCGAGCGGGACGCGCAGGATCCCCCCGCCCGAATCGACGAGCCATACGAGATGCGGGCCGACCAGGAGGCCCGCAACGACAGCGGCGATCAATGGATCATACGAGTTGAGCGAACGGCGGGCGCGCTTGTTCGCGAGCGTGAACAGCACGATCAGCGTGACCAGGATCAGGCCGACATAGGTCGTCATCAGCAGGAGCCCGACCTCGATCGCGAGCGGAAGCCAATACGCCCGCTTCGCCTCGCCAACGGCCCGCCAATAATGCAGGAGGATCAGTGCCCACAGCGGCATGGCGAGAATGACCGGGCCAAAATCCGGCGTCGGCACCGTGAAGGCGGCAATCCCCACCATCAGGAGCACCGCCAGCGCCGCGTGCTGTGGCCCCATGATGGATCTTCCGAGCGAGAACACCGCCCAGTACGTGACGACCACGCAAGCTTGCGAGAGAGCATAGATGCCCAGCAGATGGCGCCCTGCGAGATCGAAGGCGAGCTCCGCAAGCCAAAAAGCAAGCGGCGGGCCCAGATAGGAGCCGAGCTGGAATTCGTGCCCGATTGCAAGCACGAGGGGCACGTCGCCCGGCGGCCCCGCGTAGAACACGGCGGGCACCAGCGTCCACAAGGCACCTTGGGCAAGCGCCGCCAGCCAGACCGCCAGCGCAGGTCGCGAGCGCAACAGTTCCACCAGGATGGAGACGTAGAGCATCAGCCGGACGTTAGATCATGCCGCCAAGGCGTTGCAGATTTTTCGGATAAGATCATGCATCCGGACAGAAGCTTAGAGCAAAGTCCCGATTCGATCTGAAGCGACTTTGCCTAAAGAGCCAACAGCGGCACTTGCGCCGCCGCTCCGTCGGCATTCTCCGCGACCAGGTCGCCGTAGCTGGCCGCGACCGGGGCAAAGGAGCGGCGATGGTGAACGGTGGGCCCGAGGCGCGCCAGCGCATCGAAATGCTCCGGAACGCTGTATCCCTTGTGATTCTCGAAGCCGTAGCCGGGATGGAGGAGGCCCAATCGCGTCATGAGGCGGTCGCGCGTCACCTTTGCGACGATCGATGCGGCCGCAACCGACGCTATGATGGCATCGCCGCCGATCACCGGCTCGCACTCGCAGCCGATATCGATGCGGTCGCGGCCATCCACGAACACGAGCATCGGCTTGATCGGCAATGCCGCAACTGCGCGCGCCAATGCCCACAGCGATGCCCGCAGGATATTGTCGCGATCGATGCGCCAGGGCGGCGCGCACGCCACCGCGACCTGTGCACTGGCGCAAATCCTGACGTGCAGCTTTGCGCGCGTTTCGGGATCAAGCTTCTTGGAGTCGTCGAGCCCGCGCGGAACGCGCTTGGGATCGAGGATGACCGCGGCGGCAACGACCGGCCCGGCGAGCGGCCCCCTGCCCGCTTCGTCGCATCCCGCGACCGGCCACACGCCGCGCTTGAGCGCGGCGCGCTCGCGACGGAAGGTTGGACGGACGTCCTCCTCCGCCAGCGGCAACCGCGGCGCGGCCGTCGTGGCACGGCCGGCTTTTTCGCTACCGGATCTTTCGCGACCGGATCTTTCGCGAACTCATGCCGCGATGGTGCCTGCCGCGCCCGCCAAGTCAATGAGCAAGCCGATCGGATGCTGGTGCGGCGTTGTGAAACCCGGGGATTGTGAGCGCCGTGAGAATCCTGCTCGGGCGACCGGCCTCTTGCGCCGCTATCGTCATCCCGAAACGACGCGGCGCGAGCACACGGCCCATTCTTCCTTGGGAACCGTATCCCGGGCGGTCGCTTGTTCACGGTGTCCGGATCGAGCAGAATTGCCGAGTCGATCCGGCACGATGCTGTTTTCTGCGCAAGGGAGGGTAGGTTGAGGCGTCGGCAGTTCATCGCGTTGGTTGGTAGCGCAGCGGGCGCATGGGCAATTGCAGCTCGTGCGCAGCAGAACGCTCCGCTCGTGGGCTTCCTGAACAGCGCCTCGCCCGATACCTATCGCTTCAATGCCGACTCGTTTCGGGAGGGTTTGGCGAAGAGCGGCTTCGTCGAGGGCAGAAATGTCCGCATTGAGGAGCGGTGGGCCCACGGGGACTATGAGGCACTACCGGCACTTGCGGCTCAACTTGTAGCCATGGGCGTGGTTGCCATTGCCGCCACGGGGGACGTCGCTTCTGCACGCGCCGCGCAACGTGCGAGCAGCACGGTGCCAGTTGTCTTCACGATTGGCGGCGACCCAGTCCGCTTTGGGCTGGTCAAAGGCCTAAACCGCCCCGGCGGGCACGTGACTGGCGTCCTCTTTAACCAGAATGTACTCGGCGGAAAGCGAGTCGAGCTCCTCCGAGAAGTTGCCCCAAAAATTTCTCGAGTTGCCCTGCTGATGAATCCCAACAATCCCAACGTCAAAATTGAACAGGCGGACGCAGAAGCTGGAGCAAAGAAACTGGGTCTGGAGACCGTCACGCTCAATGCCAGAAACACGTCCGAAATCGACGCCGCATTTGAGCAGTTGCTACGTGCCAAGGCCGACGGATTCATCACCGCAACCGATCCGATTCTGCTGGATCGGCGCGAGCAGATTGTCGCGTTCGCCTTACGGCACAAGCTCCCGGCCGTTTATTTCGTGCGCCAGTTCGCAGATGTCGGCGGTCTCTTGAGCTATGGCCCAAGCATCAGCTGGATGTACCGCCAAGCCGGGGAATACATTGGACAAATTCTGAAAGGCTCGAATCCGGCAGAAATGCCTGTTCTGCAGCCGACGCAATTCGAGTTGGTGCTTAACCTGAAGACGGCGCATTCGTTCGGGCTCGCCGTTCCTTTCACGCTGCACGCGACCGCCGACGAGGTGATCGAATGATCCAATTAGTGCTCAATCTGCGCACAGCGAAAACCTTGGGCATATCCACCCCAACATCGGTTCTATTGCGCGCGGACGAGGTGATCGAATAAGGGCAGTGCGAGCCTGCGTATGACGACCGATGCCGGTCAGTTGAACTTCAGGTTCGCCGCTTTGGTCAAGGCGAGAATTGAATCGATCTCGCGCCTGATCTGCGCATCGAAGGCAGCGGGCGTGACCGGCATCGGGTCCATGCCTTGCTGCGTAAGTTTCTCCCGCACGCCCGGCGCGGCCAGCGCCTTCTGCGTCTCCTGGGCAAGCTTGTCGACGATCTCGCCCGGTGTCTTGGCCGGCGCGAACAGCCCGGTCCAGAACGTGTAGTCGGAATTCTTGTAGCCGGCCTCGAGCGTGGTCGGCACATCGGGCAGCGCGGACGAGCGTCGCGGCGTGCTCACCGCGAGCGCCACGAGCTTGCCCTCGCGGATGAAAGGCAGCGCGGTGGCGATGGTCGAGCAGGTGAAGTCGACGCGCCCGGACATGATCTCGGTGAGTATCTCAGGCATCCCGCGGAACGGGACGTGCAAAGCCTCAAAACCGGCGCCGAACCGCAATATCTCGGCGGAGATGTGGGTCGCGGAGCCGACGCCGGCGGTGCCAAACGTGATCGAGCCGGGCTTGGCCTTGGCGGCAGCGACGAGCTGCTGCAGCGTCTTGATGCCCTTCTCGGGCGCCACGACGGTGACGTTGGGCGAACTGCCGAAGGCGGCAACGGCCGCAAAATCCTTGGCTGTGTCGTAGGGCGCATTGGGATAAATCGCCGGCGTGGTCGCGTGCGCGGAGGAATGGGCCATCAGCGTGTAACCGTCGGGCTCCGCGCGCGCGACCGCCGCAGCGCCGACCGTGCCACCGCCGCCGCCGCGGTTTTCGATGACCAGCGCCTGCCCGAGTTGCCGCCCGAGCGGCTCGAACACGATACGGGCGACAATGTCGATCGTGCTGCCGGCCGTAAACGGGATGATCACGCGGATCGGCTTGGCGGGCCAGCTTTGCGCGCAACTAACGCGCGGCAGCGCGGGCGTGAAGGCGGCAGCGGCGATGAGTTGCAGATGGCGGCGGCGAGTATGTTTCAAGGACGTTCCTCCTCTCATCAGGCACGAATCGAAGGCTGCGCGTGCCTGCAGTCTGACTCTCGGCTTGCTGTTGTCTTTGTATGCCAGGTGAAAAAATCGCATCGAACCAAGGTCCGAGCGCATTCGCCTATCTTACCTTACCAAGTCCCGCATCGCCGCATCCAGCCCGTCGAGCATGAGCGGATACATCCGCCCAGCCAGCGGCTGGCGCAGGCATGCGGATCGACCGGGTGCAGGTAGACCGATTTAATATGCGCGGGAACCGCTCTAGCTGAGGTTGGGCACGCCGGATCCGGGCTGCGACGAGAGAGACAGTACCTGCGCCAGGAGATCGAGGGCGGCGGCCGAAAACACGCGCATATTGGCGACACGGTCACTATCGCCGGTCTCGAGCGTGAGCGCGCGCTCGACCGGCCCGGTCACGGCGAGGCAGCAATGCCCAGCCGCGTCGCCATAGCGATTGCCGGTCGGGCCGGTTGCGCCGCTTTCGGCCAAGGCCCAGGTCGACGCAAAGCGTTCGCGCGCCGTTTGCGCCAGCAGCCGCGCATAAGGCTCGGTCGCGGCGCGCAGACCCAGCGCCGATATGTCGGTCAGATCGATCAGCACCTTGCGTGCAGTCTGGGTATAGACGATTGCGCCGCCGAGGAAATAAGCCGAGGCGCCGGGCATTGCCAGGAGCGCTGCCGAAACGAGACCGCCGGTTGAGGATTCCGCCACGACGATGGTCTCGCCGCGGTCCTTCAGCAGTCGGCTGATCCATTCCGCGCGCGGTAAAAGATCCTGCATGGATTTCACACGTCCTTCTGTCTGTTCCACGAACGGTGCTAAGGCACGTAAGCCCAGGCTTCGATCAGCACGCTGGCGCCGGGGACGGGAAGGGGCGCGGGCACCTCGATCGCTGAGAATGGCACCGGGCGGCCGCCGAGCTTGCGCTCCCAGACCTTGTAGACCGGATAGAATTCGCGGATGTCGGTGTGGAACTGCAGGACCCGCACGACGTTCGCAAGCGCGGTGCCGGCAGTGGCGCAGAGCTTCTCGATATTGCCTATGATGAACTCGCCCTGAAGCTGCGGCGATGACGAGAACTGCGGCTGGCGTGGATCCGTGGCGGCGGACGGCGCCAAGCCTGCGCCATCGAACGCCATCAGCCCAGAGATGAACAACAGGTCGCCGGCCTTCGTCGCCTGCGGTTGATTGCGGAACGCGGTCGGCACGCCGGCGTCGATCGTCTGCCGCCTTGTGGCGCCGCCGGGCTTCAGCGCCAGCACGTTGATCTCAATCTTGCCGTCATACGGCGCAAGGCCGTGCGGGATGCACGGTATGATGTCGACCGTCGGCGGATTCTTCGCAAGGTGCCGGACCCAGCCCTCGTTGAACGCCGAGTAGTCATCGGGATCGGTGAGATAGACCTGGGCGTGGACGACGTCATCGAGGGTGGCGCCGGCCAGCGCCAGCGACTGCACTATGCGCTTGGTGATGATGAACTCGGTCTCGAGCTTGATCGGCTGGCCGGCCCATTGAGCGCCTTCGGTCATCAGCGCGGCCGCGGCGACGCCGTTGCGCCGCGGCTCGTCGCCGATGGCAAGCGAGGTGATGCCGGGGATGAACACGAAATCGCCGACGGTGAGCGCCGGCGAATAGCCCGAGGTCGGGCGGCCGGCGAGCGCCTCGTGCTTGAGGTGCGTGACCTCGAACCCCGGCCGCGGGATGACGCCGAGCGCCTGAATGTTCATGTCGGCGCCGGGCAGGAGCAGGCCCTGCTGGGCGATCGAAGTTGACGGCGGGATGCGGCCGCTCAAGAACTGGCGGCGGGTCTGCTGATAGGGCGGCACCGCCTTCACGGTGGTGTAGTACTGGTCGGTGCGCACCAGGTTGGTGCGGTCGGTGCCGCCCGCGCGCAGCACGGCTTCGATGTTCTCGAGAATTCGCTGCGCCTCCTTCTCGCGCTTGGGCAGACCGCCGTGCGGCGCGCTCTCCGCCAGAACGTCCGGGGCGATGCCGTTCTTGAAGTCCTGGGCCATGACGCCGGTGGCGAACACCCACGACCCCGCTTTCATGCCCTGGGCGAACCTGACCTTGCCCGCGCCGAGCTCGATTGGCAAAAGCGGCTCCGCATGCTTTTCGGCCATCGGTTTTCACCTGTTCGCGGCGATCTCGCTTGGAGACTGCGCCTTTCATAAGCGGGATGGCCAGGCAGGCCCGGCCATGACAGACTCTTGAGCTTCGCATTGCTGCGGGGCTTTCGGAAGATGCACTCTGGCTAGTGCCCCGATTCCGAAGTTCGCACGCACTTGCGGCACCTCTGATGCGAACTTCGGAATCAAAGGGGCACTAGCAAGTTTATGATTTTAAAGCGGATTCCGATCATATTGAAGCATAGCCTGCATGCCTGAAATAGTTGGTGCATTCTTGAGGGCTGAGTTGTGGGATGAACGAGCGAATGGCTCGAGTGAGTCCGGGAACAGTGCGCGCGGCTACCTTGCGCAGGAACTGCTTGAATTTGCTGTAAGGCATCTCGATCGGATTGAGGTCAGGCGAGTACTTCGGCAAGTAGCGAAGTGTCGCCTGCACTTTCTCAATCGCCTCCCGAATGGCGAGGCCCATATGGACTTTGCAGTTATCCATCACGACGATGTCGTTGCGCCGGAGGGTGGGAACCAGGCACTGCTTGACGTAGGCGAGAAACATCTCTCCGGTCATGGCGCCTTCGAGCACCATTGGCGCGGTTATTTTATTGTGACGCAAGGCGGCCACGAAGGTGATCGTCTCCCATGCTCCAAGCGGAACGGTGCCGATCACCCTGACGCCCCGTGCAGCCCGTCCCCGGAGCCGCACCATGTTGGTACTGACCGCGGTCTCATCGATAAACACCAGCCGGGCAGGATCAAGCATGCCTTGCTCTCGAATCCAACGTCGGCGCGCGCGTGCCACATCTGCTCGCTGCCGTTCGGCAGCTTGCAGGCTTTTTTTTAAGGGTGATGTTGTGTCGGTCGAGAAACCGCCAGAGCGAACTGCGGCTGGTCCAAATCCGCCGCTTGCGCAACGCTGCAACGTCTCTACCAAAGTCAGGTCCGGCTGTTCGGCAATCAGAGCCAACACCTCGGTGGCGAACTCGTCCAACGGAGAAATGCTACCGCCGCGCGGCTTCGGCGCGGCGCTCCTCCTCTTGCGCCAGCGCTGCAGCCACTTTACTGCCGAGGCTACGCTCACCTCGAAACGCTCGGCCGCCTCCCGTCGCGACGCTCCCGTCTCCACGGCTTCGATAACGCGTTCCCGCAGGTCACAAGAATAGGCCTTAGGCATCGCTGAGCCCCGCAAAGGAGAATCAATGCACAAAGACTCGCTCATCTATAAGTCTTTGGGAATCCCCCCGATTTAAATCGGGCGGGAACCGCTTTAGTGCGGTTTTGAATTTGAAGTTCCTACGCGAGCTTGCGACGTAAATGATAGGAACTTCAAATTCACCGCACTAATGTCGTGCAAGCTGGTCGGGATCGATGGAGCGAACGATGACGACACCATTCCGGCTCGGTCTGGCTCTGACCAGCGCGCTCCTGATGTTTGTAGGAGGCGCGCAGGCGCAGAACTATCCGAGCCGCACCGTCACCATGGTGGTGCCGTTTCCACCGGGCGGACTGACCGACGTGCCGGCGCGCGTGTTCGCGGCGATGCTGCAGCAGAAGATCGGCCAGAACGTCGTGGTCGAGAACAAGACCGGCGGCAACGGCACGATCGGCGTGGCCTATGTGTCGCGGGCGGCTCCCGACGGCTACACGCTCCTCGCCAATTCGCTGGCCGATGCGCAGAACGTGCATTTCGTTGCCGTCCCATACAACCCGATCGACGATTTCGCGCAGATCGGCTGGATCGTCGATGGGCCGCCGGCCGTCCTCGTGGTCCACGCCGCGCTGCCGTACATGACGCTGGCCGATCTCATCGCCGACGCCAAGAAGAATCCGAGCAGGATCAGCTTCGGCACCTCCGGCCCGGCGTCGTCGCCGGCGATGGCGCTGGTCCAGCTCAACAAGGCGGCCGACATCCAGATCGTCGGCGTGCCCTACCGCGGCTCGGGCGAGGCGGCGCGCGAGGTCGCCTCCGGCGCGATCCAGGGCGTGTTCACGTTCTACGCCCAGGGGAAGCCGCTGGTCGACGACGGCAAGGTGCGGGCGCTCGCGGTGGCAACGCCGCAGCGGCTTGCCGACTGGGCGAACGTGCCGACTTTCCGGGAGCTCGGCTACGACATCGACTTCCGCGGCTTCGTCGGCCTCGCCGCGCCGGCCAAGACGCCGAAGCCGATCATCGATCATCTCAACAAGGAGCTCAATGCGGTGGCGCAGTCCGACCTGTTCAAGCAGCGCATGGGCGAGCTTGGCATGACGGTGATGGCCGACAACACGCCGGAGAAGTACGAAGCCTACCTGCGGGCCGAGACGGTGCGGCAGGGCGAGATTGCCAAGCTCACCGGCGCGGCGCTGCAGAAGTGACAGCAAAGCCCAGGCAGATCTTGCTTGTTTCTGAAGCCTGTCAGCGAGTCGCTGCGGTGGACAAAATTCCGACGAGATCGGAGGTCCTGCGGACATACATCCGCCCCGCGGCCGCGATCGCCCCGAGGCTTATGACCCAATCCAGACCTGCGGCGCGGCCCCTCCGTCAGTTGGGTACCCGTGAACGAGGGACTGGACGACGCCGGGCGAAGCGCGGCTCACTGCTGTGTCATGTAAGATGGGGGCGCGCCGGTGAGAAAGTCCTCACGCACCGGCGCGAAGAAATCGATCGCCTCTGAATCTTCCGGAAAATAGCCTTCGTGCTCGACCCCGCCGGGGATCACCGCGACGTCGCCGGGTTTCATTGTTCGCTTCTCGTTGCCAATACGAAAATCCACTGTGCCTTTGACCATCCACACAATTCCTCGCGCCGCGCCCGCGCCAGCAAAGCATACACCGTGCCGCTTGCAAGGCCAGCGATCGGAAATTGCTAGAACAGGCGCAATTGCTCGCCGGCGCGGCGCGGCGGCTCGAAATATTGCGTGGTCAGACTCGTTCGGGTGTTGTTCAAGCCGAGCTTCTCGCAGGCCAGCTCAAAGAGCCGACCGATCATCCAGGCGACCGGTCCGCCGCCGGTCATGCGCTTGCCCCAACTCGAGTCATAATCCTTGCCGCCGCGGGTCTCGCGGATGAGCTTGAAGACATGCTGGTATCGGTCGGGGAAATTCGCCATCAGCCATTCGCGGAAGAGGTCGCGCACTTCCAAGGGAAGCCGCAACAGCACGTAGCCCGCCTCCTTCACGCCGGCTGCGGCGGTAGAATCGAGGATACGCTCGATTTCCGCATCGTTGAGCGCGGGAATCACCGGCGCCACCATGACCGATGCCGGAACGCCTGCCGCGCACAATTGACGCAAGGCATCGAGCCGGCGCGCGGGCGCCGCTGCGCGCGGCTCCATGACGCGCGCAAGCTTTGCATCGAGCGTCGTCACCGACAGCGCAACCTTCACCAGGTTGCGTTGCGCCATGCGCGCGAGAATGTCGAGGTCGCGCACCACCAGCGCCGACTTCGTCACGATGCCGACGGGATGGCCACAGCGGTCGAGCACTTCGAGGATGCGCCGCATCACCTGATGCTCGCGCTCGATCGGCTGGTAGGGATCGGTATTGGTGCCGATGGCGATGGTGCGCGGGACATAACCGGCAGCGGAAAGCTCACGTTCCAGAAGCTTCGGCGCGTCGGGTTTTGCGAACAGCTTCGATTCGAAATCGAGGCCGGGCGAGAGGCCGAGATAGGCATGGGTGGGCCGGGCAAAGCAGTAGATGCAGCCGTGCTCGCAACCGCGATAAGGGTTGATGGAGCGATCGAAGGAGATATCGGGCGAATCGTTGCGGGTGATGATCTTGCGGGTGGAATCGATCGTCACCGTGGTCTTGAACGGCGGCAGTTCCTCAAAGCTCTGCCAGCCGTCGTCAAAGGCTATGCGCGCGAGCGGCTCGTAACGGCCGGAGGCATTCGACTGCGCTCCGCGGCCGCGCCGGCGGTCACGTGCTACCTCCACATCGCCGTCGGTCGGGGCGTCAAGATCGATAGCCGCCGGACGTGGCCTTCGCTCCTGTCGCGACGGCAAGCGCCCTCGTCCCGCCGCGTTTGGTCTGGGCAGATCGGGTCGAAGTGCTGTCGCCGGGCGCGCCACTGGATGCCTCCTGTCGAACAAAACAGGAACATAGCGGCTATTTTCGCCTGCACAAGGGGCGAGCCCGCAAATATCGTCGGTTACGTGGTCGCGCCCTTGGCTTTCGGCCGGCGCAAATGCTCGTCGAGCCGCGGCATGATCTCGACGAAATTGCAGGGTCGATAACGGTAGTCGAGCTGGTGCAGCAGAATTTCGTCCCACGCATCCCTGCAGGCGCCGGGGGAGCCGGGCAGGCAGAAGATATAGGTCGCCCCGGCAACTCCGGCGGTCGCGCGGGTCTGAATCGCCGACGTGCCGATCTTGGCATGGCTCACCATCAGGAACAGGGTCGAGAAGCCCTCCATTCGCTTCTCCAACAGGGGCTCGACCGCCTCCGGCGTCACGTCGCGACCGGTGAAGCCGGTTCCGCCCGTTGTTATGATCACGTCTATCGCAGGGTCGCAGACCCACTTCCTTACCCGCGCACGAATCTCTTCGACGTCGTCGGCGACGATGGCCCGCTCGGCCACGGCGTGACCTGCCTTCTGGATGCGCTCGACCAGGGTGGCTCCGGACTTGTCATCGGAGAGCTCGCGCGTATCGGAGACGGTCAGCACCGCGAGCTTGAGCGGAATGAACTCCCGGGTCTGATCGATGCCTGGCACCCTCTCCGCTCACAGCTGTGCCGAGGCGAAGGTATTGCAGCTTTGCAAGGACCCCGATCGGAATCCGGTGTCGAACCAGCGCCTGCGCTGCTCCGAGCTGCCATGGGTGAAGCTGTCAGGGACCACGTATCCCTGCGATCGCCGCTGCAGGGTGTCGTCTCCGATGGCGGCCGCGGTTCGCAATGCGGCCTCGACGTCGCCCGGTTCGATGAACGGCTGCTTGCCCTGACTCTTGAGGTATTCATTCTGGCGGTTGGCCCATACGCCGGCGAGGCAGTCGGCCTGCAACTCGACCCTGACCTGAATGTGATTCGCCTCTGCCCGGTTATTGGCAACCTGCTGTGCGTGCTGCGCCTTGGAAAGAATACCGAGCAAATTCTGCACGTGATGGCCGATCTCGTGCGCAATCACGTACGCCTCCGAGAACTGGCAAGACTTGCTGCCGACGTCGCACCCGCGAAAGCGTGTGGCGATCTGATCGAAGAACGAGGTGTCGAGATAGACCTTCTGGTCGGCAGGACAATAGAACGGGCCCATGGCGGACTGGGCGGCGCCGCCACACCGCGCATCGGTGCGCCCGCGATAGAGGACGAGCACCGGAGGACGGTACGCCCGGCCCTCCTTGGCAAACACTTCCTTCCATCGCGCCTCGGTGCTGCCGAGCACCCGGTCAACGAAGCGACCCATGTCGTCTTGCGGCTTGCCGGTGCGGCGCGCCGTAGGCGGCGTTTGCGCTTGCGGCTGACCGGAACCGGAGAGCACTTCGGCGCCGCCGATCAGCAGGCTCGGGTCAATGCCCAGCGCCCAGCCGACGACGCCGAGCACCACGATGGTGCCGATGCTCAGCCCGCCGCCGCCCATGGGGATGCCGAAGCCACCCCCTCCCCCGAAACCACCCTCGCCACGCCGATCCTCTACGTTGCCGCTTTCCGGCAAGTCATCCAAGCGCATGGCTTCGCCTCCTGGCACGGGCCTGGCATTGATCGCGCGGCCGCTCTGCGAACCGACCGCGCGCCGATCAACGCGTATTCGGCAATATAGTTGCTGGGCAATTCTTTCCCAGTGCCTGCGCGAAGTCGATTAAGCCGATTTTTACCTTAGGCGTCCATAGTTCGTCGTGTCGGTTGTAGGTCCCGCGTCACCGGCCGCGTCGCCTGAGTTCAGAGTTTTGAGTCATGGTTGTGTCGCGTCGCGGGGCGTCCGTTCGGGCGCCCCGCGTCAGTTTCACGCCGTCCCATCGAATCGTGCTCGGCGAGTGCGTCGCCGAGGTCGCAAAGCTGCCGGCCGAGAGCGTCGATCTCGTCTTTGCCGATCCACCCTATAATTTGCAGTTACAAGGCGAGCTCAAACGACCCGACGATTCCCGGGTCGACGCCGTCGACGATGAATGGGACCGTTTCTCGAGCTTCGCCGCCTACGACGAGTTCACGCGCGCCTGGCTGATCGCCTGCCGGCGCGTGATGAAGCCAGCTGCGACGCTCTGGGTGATCGGCTCGTACCACAACATCTTCCGCGTAGGCGCCCTGCTGCAGGATGTGGGCTATTGGATTCTCAACGACGTCATCTGGCGCAAATCGAATCCAATGCCGAACTTCCGGGGACGGCGCTTCACCAATGCACACGAGACCTTGATCTGGGCGGCGCGCGAGCCGGGGAGCCGCGGCTACACCTTCAACTATGAGGCGCTCAAGGCTGGCAACGACGACGTGCAGATGCGTTCCGACTGGACGATTGCGCTATGCACCGGCGAGGAGCGGCTCAAGGACCGCACCGGCAAGAAACTGCATCCCACCCAAAAGCCGGAGGCCCTGCTCGCCCGCGTCATCCTCGCCGCCTCGCGTCCCGACGACCTCGTCCTCGACCCGTTCTGCGGCACCGGTACGACCGGCGCCGTAGCCAAGCGTCTCGGACGTCGCTTCATCGGAGTGGAGCGCGACGGCGCCTATGCAGCTGCCGCGGAAAAACGCATCGCCGGCGTCGAGCCCCTGGCTGCGCCCGCCATTGCTCCCTTCATGACAGCGCGGGAGGCGCCGCGGGTACCGTTTTTGGCGCTGATCGAGCGCGGAATGATCCTGCCGGGTGCGCTCCTGTGCGACGCAAAGCGCAGGGTCAAGGCGCTGGTGCGCGCCGACGGCGCCATTGCACTCGGCGAGAGGGTCGGATCCATTCACCGCATCGGCGCGCTCGCGCAGGGGCTCGACGCGTGCAACGGCTGGGCATTCTGGCACCTGGAGACGCCGAATGGCCTCGTCTCCATCGACGAGTTGCGCGCCGAGGTCAGGGCGGAGCGGGACGCAGAGTAAGCTGCGCGACAGGACCGATGCAGGCGTGACGCAGCGAATTCACGGGGCGCGCGCAGGCTTATCGCGCCGCGGTCACCTGGATCTCGATCTTCTTCTCCGGACCTTGCAGGAGCGCCTCGATGCAAGCGCGCGCCGGCGTGTGACCGGGTGACACCCAGGCGTCCCATACCTTGTTCATCTCGCCGACGGTGCGGATATCGGAGAGCCAGATGGTGGCGGTCAGGAGCTTCGATTTGTCGGTGCCCGCCTTTGCCAGAAATCCGTCAATGAGCGAAAGGATTTCGCTGGTCTGCTCGGCAAGCCCCTGTCCGAGCGTCTTGTCGGCGGTCAACCCGGCGAGATAGACGGTATCGCCGTGCACGACAACCTTGCTCATGCGCGGATTGCCATCGATGCGTTGAACGCTCACTTCGCCCTCCTCTGTTGTCGTCGCCCGTCCATTAACGCGACGGCTGCGCCGTTTGCAATCGCCGCCGACGGCAACGCGTGCGCGAGAACCTTGCGCATGACATTGGGAAGCGCTTCGCCCGAAAGGTTCTCCATGGCGACCCAGTGCATGCCTGCCGGCGCGCAAACAGCGGCGCCGACCGTAGCCGTGTAGACGAAAAGCTGCAGCGGAAAATGCGTGAAGGCGTGGGCGACGACGCCCGGAAGCCGTCGCCATTGCGGCGTGGCGCAGCGCGGACGCGGGGCGTGAACGAGCGCGTTGCGAGCGTCGAAATCCCGCGTCCATTCGGTCGTAGGGACTTCAATCATGCCTCCGAGCAGCCCGTCCGGCGCTCGTCGGCGCAACAAGATCGCATTGTCGGCACGCTTGAGGACGAAAGCGGCGCCGCGCCGCAGATGACCCTGTCGCTTGCGCGCTTTGCGTGGAAACGTTTCGGGATCGCCCCGCCGGCGCGCCAGGCAATCTTGCGCCCATGGACAGAGGCCGCAGGCGGGCTTCTTCGGCGTGCAGATGGTCGCGCCGAGGTCCATCAGCGCTTGCGCAAAATCGCCGGACCGGGTCGCCGGTAGCAGGCCATCGACCAGCCGCCGCATCCGCGGCTTGGCTGTCGGAAGTTTCTCCTCGACCGCGAAATAGCGCGCGAGCACCCGCTCCGCATTGCCGTCGATAGCCGCCGTCCGCGCCGAAAAGGCAATAGCCGCAATCGCTGCCGCGGTGTACGGGCCGATGCCGGGAAGCGCCGCAAGCTCCGCTTCGCTGTCCGGGAAGTGCCCGCCATGACGCCCGGCCACCAGCTTTGCGCAGGAATGGAGATTTCGCGCTCGCGCATAATAACCGAGCCCCGCCCACAGCTTGAGCACGTCATCGAGCGGCGCTTGCGCGAGCGCGCGCACGCTCGGCCAGCGCGTGGTGAAGCGCGCGAAATAGGGGGCGACCGCCGTCACCGTGGTCTGTTGCAGCATGACCTCGGACAGCCACACCCGATACGGGTCCGGTCTCTCGCCCGGCAATGCCCGCCATGGCAGCACACGGCGATGGCGGTCATACCAACGGAGGAGCGCCGCGGCGCCGGACCGCGCGTCGGCAACGCCGATCCGTTCCGGCTTGCGGGCGCCGGATTCCTTCCCCTGCGCAATGCGCGCTGCTACCCTCATGTCCAGCTGTCCAGCATCGTGGACGACCCCTGTGGCAGACCCGCGCTCCATGAACAAGCCTGGCAAATCGCAGCCGCGAGCGCTTTCGGACCTTCTGCACAAGACCTTGACCGAGGCATTCGCCAAGCAGGGGTTCGCATCGACGGAGCTCGTTACCCGCTGGACCGAGATCGTGGGTGCCGACATCGCGGATCATTGCCAGCCGGAGAAAATCCAATGGTCTCGGACCCACGATGGCCGGCTCCCGGAGCCGGGCAAGCTCGTGCTGCGCGTGGAAGGCCCGACCGCCCTCGAAATCCAGCACCTCTCGGGCGTCATTTTGGAGCGGGTCAACCGCTTCTTCGGCTGGCAGGCGGTGGGGGCGATCCGGCTGCGGCAAGCCCCGCTGCGTCGCACGGGGCGCGAGGTCCGCGCTGCGCCCGACCCGCAAGCGGCCGCGCGCATCATGGCGGCGCTGGGCGATATCCAGGACGACAAGCTGCGCGATGCTCTTGCTCGGTTGGGAGCCGCCATCAAACAGTCGTGACCCGCGGCAAGACCTTTTGCTTTGCGTTGCCACATTTGGTGCTTTTGGACTATTGATGCGGTTACGAAACGGTTTCAATTGCAAGGGTAAGGGGCATGGACACGACCAACGAGGCTGCCACGGCCCCGAGCATGACGCGCCGGCGGGTCCTTATTGGAGGCGCAGTCGCGGGCGTCGCCGCTGCAGCAGCGGGAGGGTACTACCGCTGGGGCCGGCCGGAACCAGCCGTTCCCGAGCCGCCCGGCGGGGCCGATGTCCCAATGGCGGAGCTCATGGCGCCGGGTCCGCTCGGCGACCACGTTCTTGGATCCGCCAATGCCCCGGTCACCATCATCGAATACGCATCCATGACCTGCCCGCATTGCGCCCATTTCCACGAGACCACGTATCCGGAATTGAAAAGGAAATACATCGATACCGGAAAAGTCCGCTATATCTTCCGCGAGTTCCCCTTGGACCCGCTGGCCGCCGCCGGTTCCATGCTGGCGCGCTGCGCCGGCAAGGATAAGTATTTCCCCCTGATCGAAACCCTTTTCCTGCAACAGAAGGAGTGGGTGGTGCAGAAGCCCCTGGAGCCGATGCTGGGCATCGCCAAGCAGGCGGGCTTCACCCAGCAGAGCTTCGATGACTGTCTGGCGAATCAGCAAGTGCTCGCCGGCATCGAGGAAACGCGGACGCGCGCCAACACGAGGCTTGGAGTCAATTCCACGCCGACTTTCTTCATCAACGGCAAGATTTTTCGCGGCACCCTGACCGTGGAGGAATTGGACAAGCAGATGGCTCCCTATCTTAAGGCCTGATAAGGGTTTTTTCCTTTCCAAAGGCGGGGGCAAGGTGCCCGGTGCGGGTCCCGCCGCGTGCTCTTTCGACCTGACAACATATTCTTTCTGTTGCGGAATCACGATCACCAATTCATTCTCCGGCGCGATGCGGCACCCCTCGACCCATTCCATGGGCCTGAGCCTTGAGCGATTCCGCCTGGGCCGGCCCGGCAACATTGGAACAGCGTCAGCATGAAGCTCACGCGACTGCGCCTGCTTGGCTTCAAATCCTTCGTCGAGCCGACGGATTTCCTGATCGAGCCGGGACTCACCGGCGTGGTGGGGCCGAACGGTTGCGGCAAGTCGAACCTGGTCGAGGCGTTGCGCTGGGTGATGGGCGAAACTTCGCACAAGTCGCTGCGCGCCGCCGACATGGACGATGTGATCTTCGCCGGTACCAACACTCGGCCAGGCCGCAATCACGCCGAAGTCGCGATCCACATCGACAATAGTGCACGCAAGGCGCCGGCCGAGTTCAACGAGCATGAAGCATTGGACGTGTCGCGCCGCATCCAGCGCGACTGCGGCTCGACCTATCGCATCAACGGTCGCGAGGTGCGCGCGCGCGACGTGCACATCCTTTTTGCCGATGCTTCGACCGGCTCGCGCTCGCCTTCGATGGTGCATCAAGGGCGCATCGGCGAGATCATCCAGGCCAAGCCGGAGCAGCGTCGGCGCGTGCTGGAGGAAGCGGCCGGCATATCGGGGCTGCACGCACGGCGGCACGAGGCGGAGCTGCGACTGCGGGCGGCGGAGCACAATCTGGAGCGGCTCGAAGAAGTCATCAATCAGTTGGCGACCCAGATCGATGCGCTCAAGCGCCAGGCCCGGCAAGCCGTCCGCTACCGTGCCGTCGCCCAGCAGGTGCGCAAGGCCGAGGCCTCTCTTTTTCATTTGCGCTGGGTCGCTGCCAATGCCGAGCTCGTCGAGGCCGAGCGCGCCAAGAGCTCGGCCATGCTTCTCGTCGCCAAGCGTACCGGCGAGCAGGCCGAAGCGTCCAAGCGCCAGACGATCGCAGCCGCCGAGCTGCCTGCCTTGCGCGAGGCTGAAGCCAAGGCGGCTGCAGCCCTGCAGCGATTGACGGCCGCCCGCGACGCACTTGAACGCGAGGAGGCGCGCGCCCGCGATCGCATGGCCGAGCTCGACCGGCGGCTCGTCCAGCTCGGGGAGGATATCGAGCGCGAGCGACGGCTTGCCGATGACGCAGCCTCCGCTTTGGCTCGGCTCGCGGCCGAAGAGAATGCGCTGTTGCAGGAAACCAAAGCCACCGAAGAGCAGCGCACAAGCATCGCCGGGTGCCTCGCACAGGCCGAGGCCACGCTGTCGGCTTCGGAAAAAAATTTCGATGCGCTGACTGGCACGCTTGCCGACCTGACGGCGCGGCGGCACGCATTCGAAAATGCCGTCCGCGAGCACGATGATCGCCTCGACCGGCTCGCCGACGACACTGCCGCAGTGGAGGCCGAGCTCAAGCAGCTTGCCGAAGCGGAGCACGCGGATGTGGCGGCACTTGCCGAGGCGGCGGCAGCGACGCAAGCCTCGCTCGTGGTGGCCGAAGCTGCCGCCTTGCATGCCGAAGCCGCGCATTCCGGCGCCCGCCAAGCGCTCGATGTCGCGCGCGCTCCGCTTGCCGAGGCTGAACGGCGTGCGCAACGGCTCGACACCGAAGCCAAGACGCTGGCAAGGCTTCTCCATATCGATACCAAGAATCTGTGGCCGGCGGTCATCGATGACCTGAGCGTGGAGAAGGGCTTCGAGGCCGCGCTCGGTGCCGCGCTCGGCGATGATCTCGAAGCTCCCATTGATCCAACCGCGCCGATGCGTTGGGGCGGGGCAAGCATCGATCCCGCCGATCCGGCGCTGCCGGCAGGAGTGGAGGCGCTCGCTGATCACGTGAAGGCCCCCGGGGAGCTGGCGCGCAGGCTCCTGCAGATTGGCCTTGTCACGCGTGAAGAGGCCGCCCGCCTGGTGCCGATGCTCAAGCCCGGTCAACGGCTGGTGTCGCGCGATGGCGATCTCTGGCGCTGGGACGGTTTTGCGGTCGCCGCCAACGCGCCGACCGGCGCTGCCCGCCGCCTCGCCGGCAAGAATCGCCTCGCCGATATCGAGGCCGAATTGCAGGCTGCGCGCCATGAGGTCGAGACGAAGCAGCAAGCGGTGAATCTCGCCGAGGCGGAGGTTGCCTCGACCGCCGAGGCCGAGACTTCGGCACGCAGCAGCTGGAGAGCCCTTCAGCACGAGGCGGATTCGGCTCGTGATCGATATGTCGAAGCCGAGCGCCAGGCGAGCCGCAACGCGGCCCGGCTCTCCGCGCTCGGTGAAGCGATGGCGCGGTTGAGCACAAGCCGGGACGAAACGCTCGCGGCGCGCGTCGAAGCGGAGCATGGGCTCTCGTCGCTGCCGCCCGCCGCGGAGACCGAAGCGCAGCTGGTGCGCGTGCGCGCGGCAATCGAGAACGAGCGCGCGCAGCTTGCCGAAGCGCGTGCGCAATCGCAGGCGCTGGCGCGCGAAGCGGAAATTGCCGCCCGGCGGCTCGCCGCGATCTGCGCTGATCGCGAGGGCTGGCGCGAGCGCCACGATGGCACCGCCTCGCAGATCAAGACCTTGGCAGCGCGGGTCGAGGAGGCGAGGTCCGAGCGCGCGGAGCTCGAAGACGCTCCGCGTATCTTTGGGGAAAAGCGCCTCGGATTGATCGGCGAGATCGAGACGGCGGAAGCGGGGCGCCGCGCCGCCACCGATCGGCTCGCGGAAGGCGAGAGCGCGCTGGCCGAGGCCGACCGCAACGCGCGCGCCGCGCTCGAAGCCATGGCCGGCGCGCGCGAGGAGGCGGCGCGTGCGCAGGAGCGCTTCGAAGGAGACAAGCGCCGGCTCACCGATGTCGCCCACGAAATCCGTGAGATGCTCGAAGTCGAGCCGGCGGAAGTCGCCATGCTTGCCGGCATCGCGCCCGGCAAGGAGCTGCCCGCAGTCGCCGATGTCGAGGCAAATCTCGAACGGCTGCGGCGCGACCGCGAGCGGCTGGGAGCGGTCAATTTGCGCGCCGAGGAAGAGCTGCGCGAGGTCGAGGCCCAGCACGGCTCGCTCGCAGCCGAGCGCGACGATCTGGTCGAAGCCATCAAGCGCCTGCGCCAGGGAATCCAGAACCTCAACCGCGAGGCACGCGAGCGCCTGCTCTCGTCGTTCGAGCTGGTCGACAAGCATTTCAAGCACTTGTTCGGCGAGCTGTTCGGGGGCGGCACCGCCGAGCTGCAACTGATCGAAAGCGAGGATCCGCTCGAGGCGGGGCTCGAGATCATCGCCAAGCCGCCAGGCAAGAAGCCCGCGACGCTTTCGCTCCTTTCAGGCGGCGAGCAGGCGCTCACCGCGCTCGCGCTCATCTTCGCGGTGTTCCTCACCAATCCGGCCCCGATCTGCGTGCTCGACGAGGTCGACGCGCCGCTCGACGATCACAACATCGAGCGTTTCTGCGACCTGCTCGACGAGATGACCCGCTCGACCGACACCCGCTTTGTCATCATCACCCACAACCCGATCACCATGGCGCGGATGAACCGCCTTTACGGGGTCACCATGGCCGAGCGCGGCATATCACAGCTCGTCTCGGTCGACCTCGAAGGCGCGGTGAAGCTGCGCGAGGCGGTGTGACTTCAGCGATCGTTTCGGCGCAAATGCTTTCAGAGGATGCGATCGCCATTCTTCGCCGGCACGAGAGCGCCTTGCGCGCACGCGGCATCCGGCACGCAGCCGTGTTCGGCTCGATCGCACGCGGCGATAGCCGGCCGGATAGCGACGTTGATATACTGGTTGAATTCGAGCCCGGGGCCGAAGGCTCAATCTATGATTACATGCGCTTGAAGGATTATATCGCTGGTCTGTTCGAACGACCGGTTGACGTGATCGACCGCGATGCGCTCAAGCCGCATTTGCGCGCGCCTTCCGCGCGTGACGCTGTTTATGCTTTCTGAAACGGAACGCGGCGCGCTGCGCAATATGCTCCTTCACATCACTATTTGCTCGACGCTGTCACGCCTGTCGTTGCCCTGCCGCGGATGAGGTCGCTCGCCCGTTCGGCGATCATGACGACGGCGGCATTGATGTTGCCTCCGACCAGATCGGGAAACACCGAGGCGTCGATGACCCGCAATCCCTCGGCGCCGTGCACCCGCAGATCGGCGCACCACCACCGCCATCGGATCCAAGGCGCTCCCATCCGGCAGGTTCCGGCCGGATGATGCGCGGTCACGGCGGTGGTGCGGACGAAGTGCTCCAGGTCGTCGTCGGTGCGCACATCCGCGAGCGGCCCAAGCTCGCCGGCAATGAACGGCGCCACGGCGCGCTGACGCGCAATCTCGCGAAACATCGCGACCGCCGCCCGCATGCGTCGACCAGTCGCGATCGGTCGCGAGCAGTTTTTGCCGGATGCGCGGATGCGCGAACGGGTCGGCGGAGGCGAGGCCGATGCTGCCGCGGCTTTCCGGACGCAGGAGCACGATGCGGCAGGCGAAACCGTCGGCAAAGCCCTGCGCGAAGGCGGCAGATAAGGCGCAGCACCCAGCGGGCCGGCAATGAACAGCAGTTGCGTGTCGGGCATCGCTCACGGCGCGGATCCGTTTTCAGGAAGGCGGTGATGCCGCCGGGAAGATCGGCGGTGAAGCCGGTCGCCGAACAGATAGCCGCGCGCGAGCTCGACGCGCAGCCGGTCGAGTCGCATGTTGCGGTGCGACGGGCCCGGCGCGCTTGCGGCCATAGAGAATCAGCGCCGCGACATGGTCCTGCAGATTCTGGCCGACGCCCGGCAAGCGGCAGGCGAACCGGGAATCCTGTGCGCGGCGAGCTCGTCGGGCGCGCCGATGCCGGACAGCATCAGGAGCTGCGGCGAGTTGATGCGTGCCGCCGCGACAGGATCACTTCGCGTTCGCGCTCGTGCGGTGCGCCGCGTCGCCGTCGCGGACATATTCGACGCCGACGGCGCGCGTCCCGTCGAGCATGACCACGCGCGTGGCCTGCGCCTTGATCTCGACCGTCAGATTGTCGCGCGCCAGCACCGGATGCAGATAGGCGGTCGCGGCGCTCTCGCGGCGGCCGTTGCGGATGGTCGTCTGCATGCGGCCGATGCCGTATTGCTCCGCGGCGTTGTAGTCGTCGTTGCAGCGGATAGCCGGCTGTCGATCGCCGCTTCGATATAGGCATCGACCAGCGGATCCTGGTATCTCGACTTGCGCGTCGCCAGCGGTCCGTCGCCGCCGCGATATTCGCTTGCGCCGCCTTCCCAGGATTCCTGCCGCCGGAAATACGGCAGCACATCGGAATAGGACCAGCCGGTGCACCTTGCGCCGCCCAGCGATCGTAATCGGCGCGATGGCCGCGCACATAGGCCATGGCGTTGACCGAGGATGAGCCGCCGATCACCTTGCCGCGCGTGCATTCGAGCTGCGGTTGCCGGTGCTCGGATCGGGCTCGGTGTCGTAACCCCAGTCGTGCCGCCGGTCCTGCAGAATCTTGCCCCAGCCGAGCGGCATGCGTGATGAGCGGATCGCGATCCCAGCCGCCGGCTTCCAGCAGCAGCACGCGACTGTCCGCCGTCCTCGGTCAGTCTGTTGGCGAGCGTGCAGCCGGCCGAGCCGGCGCCGACGATGATGATAGTCGTACGCGTCCTGTGTCATTGCGATGCTCGGGCATGCGCGCTGATGCGCACTGGCAAGCTCGCGAACGGTTCGTATCACTTCGGCCTGCTTGGCGTCGACCAGCGCCTTGAGCTTGGCGAACTCGGCCTTCACCGCGGGATTCTGCTCGACGATCTTGGTCGCCCAGCGCCACGAACGATTGCATCATCGTGGCTCTGCTCCGCGCCGGCGCAGCTCAGGATCTCGCCCCTGTTGGCGATCCAGGCATCGTTCGACTTCTTGATGTTCTCGATCACCCAGGGGAACGCCTGTCTGCTCGGCCTCGCGGCCCGCGGCACGGATCGCGTCCTGCACGTCCTTCGGCTGCGACTTGAACCAGTTCTCGTTCACGAGATTGACCGACAGGATGTAGTGAGAATTCAGATCGGTGACGTATTTGGCGACGTCGTAATACTTGAACGCGGTCAGGATCGGCATGCCGGCCAGCACGCCATCGATCCCGCCGGACTGGAGCTGCGGAATGACCTCGGTCAAGCGCGAGCGGCACCGGGATGGCGCCGATCGACTTCATCGGCTCGATCTGCAGCGGCGATGCGAAGGTGCGGACCTTCAAGCCTTTGATCGCCTCGAGCGTCGGGCGCCGGCTTCTTGAACAGCACCACGGTCGGGCTGTTATAGATCGCGCCGATCACCCGCAGGCCGCGGTCGAGGAACATGGTCTCCAGATGATCGCGATAGGCCGGATCATGGATCACGGCGTGCACGTGCTCGGGCGAAACGAACAGGCCGGGCACATCGAAAATCTGGAATCGCGGATCGAGGTTGGTGACGAAGGACGGTCGGCGTGATGAAGGACTCGATGGTGCCGAGCGACACGCCTTCGGCCATGCGCGGAATGGCGCCGAGCTGGCTCGCCGGATAGATTTCGGTCTTGACCTTGTCGCCAATTCGTTTCTGCAGCGCGGCGACGAACAGCTTCTGCCATTCGTGCTGCCCGTCATTGATGGTGGCGTTGGCAAGCTTCATCACGGTTTGCGCGGACGCGGGCTGCGCCGGCCCGATGCATAGCCGGTCAGCGACTGCCGCGGCAAGCAACAGCGAGCGTCTGTTCAGAGTCATGGGTCTTCTCCCGGATTTACTTTACACGGCATCTGGTCGAGAAAGAGCGACAGCTCCGGCCAATAGGTGATGATCAGCAAGCGCGACGATCTGCACGACCGCGAACGGCAGCACGCCGCGATAGATGCGTTTCCAGCGGCACGCCGAGCACGGACTGGGCGACGAAGATGTTGAGCCCGAACGGCGGCGTGAACATGCCGATCGCGATATTGACCGTCATCACGATGCCGAAATGGATCGGGTCGATGCCGAGCGGACTTGACGAGCGGCATCAACAGCGGCGTCAGCACGAGGATCGCCGAGGTCGGATCGAGAAAGCAGCCGACGATCAGCAGAATGATATTGATCGCCATCAGGAACGCCCACGGCGCAAGCTCGAGCGCCTGCAGCGCGGCGGCGAGCGCCTGCGGCACGCCGTTGACGGTGAGGATCCAGGAGAACAGCGCCGCGGCGGCGACGATGACCAGGATCTGCGCGGTCAGCATCGCCGAGCGGGGGCGCAGTCGCAGCACGTCGTTCCACGACATCGTGCGATAGATATAGCGTCCGACCAGGATGGCGTAGAGGCAGGCGAAGCCGCCGGCCTCGGTCGGCGACGACCAGCCCGAGATAGATGCCGGCAAGAACGAAGACCGGCATGAACAAGGCCGGCGCCGCGTCCCAGCTGGTGCGCAGGAAATGCGCAGATCGAACCCGGTCGTGCGTGGTGACGCCCATGCGCAGCGCGCAGCACCACGACGAAAGCCGACATCATCAGCGCGATCAGCAGGCCGGGCAGAAAGCCGGCGGCGAACAATTTCGGGATCGATTGCTCGGCGGCCGCGCCGTAGAGGATCATGGCGATGCTCGGCGGGATCACGATGTCGATCGAGCCCGCTCGAACTGACGAGCCCGGCGGAAAAGCGCGCGCCATAGCCGTCGCGCACGAGGCCCGGATAGAGCGTGCGGCCGACCGCCGCGACGGTCGCGGTGCTGGCGCCGGAAATCGCCCCGATCAGCGTGCAGGCGCCGACCGTCGCGACCCCGAGGCTGCCCGGCACGCGGCCGATCAAGCGCGAGCACCCAGGCGATCAGCCGGTCGGCGATACCGGCGCCGCCCATCAATTCGCCGGCGAAAATGAAGAACGGCATCGCCAGCAGCGCGTAATTCTCGAGCCCGCCGAACATGATCTGGTGCAGGGCGACCGGCGGCGACACGACGAGGAACAGGACGAACGTCGCCATGGCGCCGGTCAGAAAGATAGCGAAGATCGGCGTGCCGAGGAAAAGCAGCGCAAGCGGAACGATCGCGAGCGTCCAGATCATCGGCCTTGACCCCGAGACGCATCAGCTGCGGAGATCATCGCAAGAATGTCGCTGATCACGAGCAGAACGCTCACCATCGCCGTCCCGCCGAAACCAAGGACGAGCGCGCTGTGCGGAAGCACCATGGAAATTCCAAGTGCCATGCTGGTCTGACCCGTGGCGCCCACGCGCTCGACAAAGGCGAGCGACTGAAACGCCGCGTATGCGCACGCAACCAGCATGATCGAGTTGTGGAGAAGACTGAGCGCGGTCCGCGTCCGCGCCCCTACCCGGTTGACGAGAAAATCGAGCGCAATGTGACCGCGATCGGCAGTGACGAGGATCATCGCCATCATCACCAGCCAGACCATGGCAAAGACCAGCGTCTCGTCGGCGCCGATGAACACGGTGCCGAAGGCGTAGCGGCCCACGGCATTTGCGACGTTGAGCAGAACCATGCCGAGCAGAACGAGCCCGAGCAGCGTGCGCGCCATGGCCCGCGCTATATGAAGAACGCGCGCTGCGTGCACGGTCGCAAATATCCTGATGTTCAGCGTCGACAAGGCACCCGTCGTAGCCAACAAACTCAGGGCGTGAACGTCTCGACCGGTCCCGCCGCCTGCCTGCCGCGGTGCCAGACCGCGTGAATCGTCTTCGTATTGCTGATGTCCGCACTCGGGTCACCATCAAGCACCACCAGGTCTGCGAGCTTGCCGGCGGTCAGCACGCCGCGATCGTCGAGCTTCAAGAGCGCTGCTGCATTGGAGGTTGCGCTGGTGATCGCTTGCATCGGCGTGATGCCGGCTTCAACCATCAGCGCGAGCTCGCGATGCTCCGCCAGACCGGGAATTCGCAGACCCACACCTGAATCGGAACCGAAGCCGATCCTCACCCCGGCATCGTGCAGCGTCTTCAGATTCTGCTTGTTGATTGCGACGGCTGCTCGGTTTCTCGTGGTCGCCGGCAGCGCCAGGGTGCGCTCGCGATAAGCAGGATCATCCAGGAGCGTGCGAACCATAGGATGCAACGCGCGCTGGAAGAACGGCTCGCGCATCCAGGACGGCTGCTCGGCGAAGACGAAAGTGGTATCATCGAGCACGATGGTGGCAATGTACCAAACCGATCGTGCTTTCATCATGTCGATGAAGTCGGCATCCACGGGCTTGTCGCGAACACCGTGGGCGATGATATCAACCCCTGCGCGCACGATCGCCTTGGCATCGTCAAGGTCGTAGATGTGGGCGGCTACGCGCAAGCCGTTCTTGTGCGCTTCGTCGATGACCGCGGCATAGACTTCCGGTTTGAGCTTGGCCGGCAGCGACTTTCCGGCATCATCCAGCCAGATCTTGACCAGATCGGCCTTGCCTGCCGCCATCTCACGGATTGTCTGACGCGCCGCCTCGACGCTGTCGGGCCGGGAGACTTGGTTGTCGGCAACCTGGACGACTGCGGCCGACGGTTGGCCGCCGACCACCCCCACGCCGCGGTCGGCTCCGAACAGGTCAGCGCCGGGTAATCGCCCCGCGTGCAACTCCGCCCGCAGCTCATACAACAGCGGCCCATTGAGGCCGAGCGACATGACCGTGGTGACGCCATAGGCCTCGAACTGCTTGAGCTGCCGCAGGATGAAATCACGGTTGTAGTTTTCTGCTGCAGCTTTGAGGCCAAAGAAGATTCCGACATGTGAGTGCGCCGAAATCAGGCCGGGCATGATGGTCTTGCCGCTGTAGTCGATCACCTCGGCGCCGGCTGGCACAGTGATCGAGTCGGCGCGGCCGATCGCGACAATGCGCCCGTCACGGATCACGATTGCAGCGTTATCGAGCGGGCTTGCGCCCGTGCCGTCAATCACCCGCGCGCCGCGCAGGACGACGGTCTGGCCGGAAGCCGGAGCTTGCGCCTGCGAGACCGCGGACGCGGCAAGCAACAGGATTCCGGTCAGCAGCACGCGAGAGGATCGAAGGAGTTGCATTGGCGTGGCCCTCTTGTTGGCCGAAGGAACATGAACCGACAGTTTATCAGGTTCTCGAACCATTCCCACGGCAATATGAACTGGATCTCATTGATACGCGGGCGGTGAGCCCGCGGCTGCAACGTGCTAGCTTGCGGCATGCGCCAGATTTCCCGTCGCGACTTCCTCAATGGCATGGCGCTGACGGTTGCGTCCGGGTGGACGCCCGCCGCCCAGATCGCAGCCGATCCCGCGCGTTATCCGCCGGCATTGACTGGCCTGCGCGGGCAGCATCCCGGCTCCTTCGAGATTGCGCATGAGATTGCGCGCGCGCATCGGCGGTCTTCCATCGATGGTCTCGCGATCGAGGAAGGCTACGACCTCATCGTCGTCGGCGGCGGCATCAGCGGACTTGCCGCGGCCTGGTTCTTCCGCCGCGCCGCCGGCGCCGATGCGCGCATTCTCGTCCTCGACAATCACGACGATTTCGGCGGCCACGCCAAGCGCAACGAGTTCATGCTCGACCAACGCCTGATAATCGGCTACGGCGGCAGCCAGTCGATGCAGTCGCCCAGAACGCTTTACAGCAGCGCAGCAAAAGGCCTCTTGCGCGATCTCGCCGTGGATGTCGCGCAATTCGAGACCGCGTTCGATCGAAGGCTTTATTCGTCACTTGGGCTTTCGCGCGGAGTTTTCTTCGCCCGCGAGGCATTCGGGCGCGACCTGCTGGTACCCGAGGATCCGTTCGCAAGAGCGACCGACAATCTCGCGCGACGCCCCATTGACACGAAGGCGCTGCACGAATCCGTAGCCGCCTTTCCGATCTCGGACGCGAGTAAAACCCAGTTGCTTGCGCTCTATGACGGCAGGCGCGATCCCCTCACCGCCAAGTCCGTTGCAGAAAAGCTCAAGCTGCTCAAGACCACCAGTTACCGCGACTATCTGATGAAGATTTGTGGCTGCAGCGCAGAGGTTGCAAACTGCTTCCAGGGGCGCACGCTCGATTTCTTCGGACTCGGATGCGATGCGGTTCCCGCGGCCGACCTCCAGGACCTTGGTTATCCAGGCTTTGCCGGTCTTGGCCTGCCGGTGAACGCGCCTGCGCAATGGACCGAGCCCTATATCTACCACTTCCCCGACGGCAACGCCTCGCTTGCCCGCTTGCTGGTGCGCGCGCTCGTCCCGGGTGTTGCGGCCGGCAACACGATGGACGACGTCGTTCTCGCCCGGTTCGATTACGATGCGCTCGACCGCCGCGGCCAGAACACCCGCATCCGCCTCGATTCCACCTGCATCGATGTCCGCCATGCGGGCGACAAGGTCGTTGTCGGCTATGTCCGTGCCGGAACCGCGCACCGGATCGAGGCCAGGCACGTCGTCCTTGCCTGTTTCCACATGGTCATTCCGCACATCGTGCCGGATTTGCCGCAGCCACAACGGGCGGCCCTGGCACGCAACGTCAAGACGCCGCTGGTCTACACCAACGTGCTGGTCCGCGATTGGCAGCCATGGGTAAATCTCAAGGTTCACGCTATCTCCGCGCCGATGTCGTTCCACAGCCGCGTGGCGCTCGACTTTCCCGTGAGTCTCGGCGCCTACCGGCACCCGCGCGATCCGGGCGAACCGATGCTGCTGCATCTGGTGCACGTGCCCGGGGCGCCAAATTCCGGGCTCGACGCGCGCGCGCAATTTCGGCGCGGTGCCGCAAAGCTTCTCAACATGACGTTCTCGGATTTCGAGGAGAAGATCCGGGACGAGCTTGACCGCATGCTCGGCCCCGGAGGATTTGCCAGTGCCCGCGACATTGCGGCGATCACCGTCAACCGCTGGCCGCATGGCTACGGTTACGTTGCGAACTCGCTATTCGACGGCGATGACTACCAGAACACCATCGAGCTGGCGCGCCAGCCGTTCGGACGCATCGCCATCGCCAATTCCGACGCCGGCGGCGATGCCTACGCCCATCTCGCCATCGACCAGGCCGAACGTGCCGTGCGCGAGCTGTTGCGGCGGTAAAGTGCCGGAACCGAAACGGAGTGACTAGCGCCGCCGCATCACGGCGGCTTCCAGCCACGAGATCGCGAGATACATCACCGAGGAGACGATCGCCAGGATGGTGATGGCGGTCATGACGATGTTGAGCTTGAAGATCTGGCTGCCGTACTGGATCAGGTAACCGAGACCGATGTTCGCCGATTGGAACTCGCCGACCACAACTCCCACCAGCGACAGTCCCACATTCACCTTGAGCGCCGCGATCAGCGTCGGAATGCTTCCCGGCAACACCACCTTGGTGAGAAGCTGGCCTTTGGTCGCGCCGAATGTCTGCGCCAACTTGATCTTGTTGGGATCGATGCCCTGGAAGCCGCTGTAGATCATGAGAATGGCGATGAACAGCGAGATCGCGAGCGACATGCCATAGATGGAAAGCGTGGCGCCGAGCCAGATGTAGAAGATCGGCACGAATGCGGTCTTCGGCATGGCATTTGCCACGACCAGATACGGATCGAGCACCTTGTAAAGGGCGTTCCACCACCACAGCGCCGCAGCGATCGCGACGCCCAGCACCATCGCGGCGGTGAATCCGATGATCGTGGCGAATATCGTGAACCATGCGTGGGTCAGGATTCCGGCTTGCCGCGGCGTCTCCTGCAGGAGCTCGACGAAGGTAGGCCACAGCGCCGAGGGATAGCTGGTGAACAGCGGGTTCACGATATGCGCCTTCGGCAGCACCTCCCAGAGAACGAGGAACACGACCAGGATGGCAAGCTGCGCCGCGCGCACGGCAAGCCGCCCGCGTCGCTCGTGGGTGAGCCAATCCTGGTATTGCAGGCTCGCGCTCGGCACCGCCAGCTGCTCAACCTTCGACATGGACTTCGAGCTCCCGCCAGAGAGTATTGAAATATCCATTGAATTCGGGCGCGTTGCGCGCCTCGAAAGGAGTCGGACGGCCGCCGCCGCGTGACGCGAAGCGAATCGGATGATCCGACTTTATCTGTCCCGGGCGGCGTGAAAGAACAATGACGCGCTCGGACATGCTGATCGCTTCCGCGATATCGTGCGTGACGAGGATCGTCGTCTTGCCTTCGCGACGCAAAATCTCGGTGACCTCGTCGGCAAGCGCGAGCCGGGTTTGCGAATCGAGTGCCGAGAACGGTTCATCGAGGAGCACCACGTCGGGCTCGGTGCAAAGCGTGCGCGCAAGCGCGACCCGCTGGCGCATTCCGCCCGAAAGCTGTCGCGGCAGATGGTGCAGGAACTGGCCGAGGCCGTACTTGGTAAGGAGGTCCTTCGCCCGCGCGCGCGCCTTGCCCATGTCGGCGCCCTGGATTTCCGCTCCCAGGACCGCGTTCTCCAGGATCGTGCGCCACTCGAAAAGATAGTCCTGCTGGAGCATGTAGGCGACCTTGCGGGTGGGCCCGCTGACCGACTTGCCATCCACCAGAACCGCGCCGGCGGTGGGCTTGAGGATCCCCGAGATCAGCGACAGGAGCGTGCTCTTGCCGCACCCGCTCTGGCCGATGATGGCGACGAACTCGCCCGCGGCGACGGAGAAGGTAATGTCCTTGAGCGCCTCGGTCTCCCCCTCCAAGCTGAAATAGCGCATGTTGAGGTCGCGCAGCTCGACCTTCGGCGAAGCGGCGCCGCCGGTTCTCGAAACCTGCACGGATCACTTCGCCTTGCTGGCAAACTCGGCGAGGATCAGGTCCTGATACTTGACGCGCTTGGCGGTCGTGAGCACGTCGCCCTGCACCAAGATGTCCTGAAATTTCTCGATCGGTCCCGGCTCGATCGCCGGCGTAGCCTTCCAGATTTTCAGCCGGCGATAACGGTCGGTGGCGGCGGCCAACGCCCGCGGGTCCACGCCGGGATAGAATTCCTTGATGCTGTCGACTATCTCCGCAGTCGGCGCGGCTTGCGTCCATTTCTGCGCCTTGGAGATGGCGTTGGTCCACCCCTGGATGACATCGGGATTTTCACGGATATATTTGTCGGTCGCCATGAACGCGGTGTAGTCGGCAGGGCCTACGGTCTCGCCGATCGACGCCATGAAATATCCCTTGCCGTCGAGCTCGAGCTGCGCGGCGTCCGGCTCGGTGAAGATGCCATACTGGTTCTGGCCGGAGAGCCATGAGCCCACGCGCGCCGGAATGGCGACGTTGTTCATAAGCTTCACGTCTTTTTGCGGGTCGATTCCGTTCTGCCTCAGCGCCGCCTCCAGGAACAGCAGCGGCGTGCTGCCCGGACGGAAGCCGAGAATCTCCTTCCCCCGCAGCATGTTCCAGTCGAATTTGTCGACTTTTTCCCGTCCCAGCAGCATGAATCCGTCGGTCGAGGTCAGCCCGCAGAAGATACGAACCTTTGTCGGCGAATCTCCGGTCAACACATAGATCGCCGTTTCCGGTCCGATCAGCGCGATGTCGGCGGCATTGGACAGGAGCGCCGCCATGGATTTGTCGCCGCCCTGCGCGGTGGCCATCGTCTGCTCGATACCCTGCTCCTCGAAATAGCCCTTCTTGATGGCGACATAGGCCGGCCCATAGAGGACCGAACGCACGACCTCGTTGTAGCGAACCTTTGCCGCAGGCTTGCGCTGAGCGAGCGCGCCAAACGGCGCGGCAACGGTAAGTGAGGCGGCGAGACCACCTCGGATGACGCGTCTGCGGTCAAGCATGTTGTCCTCACTTGCGGTCGGTGACGAGAGCTCGTCGGCGAGAATTCGGGCTGCAGCAATTCGGCCCGGCGGAGCGCAGAAGATTTTAGACCAATCTCGATATCGGACGCCAGAGGACGCAGGACAGATGACGCAGGACGGACGACGCAGAACGGACGACGCACGATGGATCTGCTATTGCGGTCTATAATCTGTCCTCCGTCGTCCGTCCTCTGTCGTCCGGCACCATGAGGTAATCGCCATGTCCACGAGCAAGAGCATGCCAGTCGGCAAGACACCGCGACGCGAGCCCGCATTCCTCTGGCTGTTCCTGGGCAAGGTCGTGCTGCTCATGGTGACGATCGTCGTGGTTTATGCTGTCTATGCCTATCTGCACGCCTATCGGCTCGATTGGCTCGGCAGAATTTATGTCAAGTTGCTGCCGCTGACCAACGCGCTGTACGCTCTGGTCGAGACCTATTTCCCCGCTGACATGAAGTACAAGATCCGTGGCGCGATCACCGACGATCTTGGACAGCGCTCGCTTTCCTTCTTCTCCTCACGGCCACCGTCGAGCTGACGCTCTATAGCCTGTTCAAGTTTCTCAAATACCTCGTCGTCGGACCCCGACGCGCTTGAGTGCCCGCGACGTGGATCGGAAGGAATCGTGAAAAATGGCTTATCGCGGTCAGAAGGTTTCGAGGTGCCTCAAAACCGCGTCCAGTCGCCCGAGCGCTCGAATGCGGCGGCGGCGCGGTAGATAGTCTCCTCGGCGTCGTGGCGGGCAACGAGCATCATCCCGATCGGCCGGCCATCCTCCATCCCGCACGGCAGGCTCATGGCGGGATGACCGGTGACGTTGAACGGGCAGGTATTGCGCGTCGGCTCCCAGCTCCGGCGGGTGATCTCCTGCGGCGTGGCGTCCCTTCCCGGGAGGGGCGTTGCCTTCATCGGCACCGTCGGCATGAGGAGGAGGTCGTGCGCCGCGAGCGCAGCGTCGTAGGCCGTCCGCAGGCGCCGCCGCAGATTCTGCGCCTTGGCGTAATAGCGGCCGCCGTATCGGCCAAGCGTATACTTGCTGAAGATGGAAGCGATCTTCAACGTGTCGGCGAATTCGTCGGCGCGGCCGCGCCACGCCATCGCGGCCTCGAGCAGGCTGGTGACGTAAAGTCCTTCGTGCGCAATGCCGGCGCCGTTCATTTCGAGGAGCGTGATGCAGGCGGCATCGCCACGGATCGCGGCCCAGATCGGGAAACCCATGGCGTGCATCGGCACCGACACGTCCTCGACCATTGCACCGAGCTTGGCAAGGCGCTGCGCGCCGTCGCGCACATGGGCATCGACGTCGGGCTCCGAATTGGGATGGCCGAAGCCTTCGACCAGCACGCCGACGCGAAGCCCCTTGATGCCGCCGTCGAGCGCATCGGTGTAGCGGCGGGCGCCGACGCCGCGTTGGCGCGAATCGATCCCGTCCGGCCCGGCGATGGCCTCCAGCAGCAGCGCGTTGTCACCGACGCCGGCGGTCATCGGTCCGCAGGTATCGAGCGTGATCTCGAGCGGTGCGATGCCGGTATAAGGTACCAGGCCATAGGTGGGCTTGAGGCCGACGATGCCGCAATGGCTCGCGGGGATGCGGATCGAGCCGGCCTGATCACCGCCGATCGCCATGTCCGCCTCGCCGGCAGCGACCAGCGCGGCGCTGCCTGACGACGAGCCGCCGGCGGAATAGCCGCGCTTGCGCGGATTGTGCACCGGCCCGGTCGAGCTTGTATGGCTGCCGCCGGAAACGCAGTAATATTCGCATACCGCCTTGCCGGCGATCTCGCCGCCGGCGTCGAGAATGCGCTCGACGACGGTTGCGTCGACATCCGCCACATAGCCCTGCAGAAGGCCGGAGCCGATCATCATCGGCACGCCGGCGAGACATACATTGTCCTTGAGCGCAACCCGGCGGCCGGCGAGTTTGCCGCCGGGCTTGCCCTTGATCGACGTCTTGACGTACCAGGCGCCGAGAGGATTTTCATGGGGCTGCGGCCGGTGCGCCGGCGCGCGCGGATATTTCACCGCCGGAAGCTCGTCCGTAACCCGATCGAGCGCGGCATACGCATCGGCGAGGGGCGCGATGATCTGCTCGACGGCGAGGAGATATTCATCGCTCGGGTTCATTCCGATCTGCTGCGCTGCCTCGCGCAAGTGGGTGACGCTGGGCTTCTGGAACATGGTGGACCTCGAGGAAATTGCTCGATCGTAGGGCCAAGGGATGCCTCGCCCCTACTGCGTGCGGCATGCTCCGGCGAGGAATGCCGAATAGGCTCTTGCGAGACCCGTGCGGAGCGGCGTGCGCGCCCGCCAGCCCATGGCGGCGAGCTTTCCGCTGTCGAGGAGCTTGCGGGGCATCCCGTCCGGACGCGACGTATCGAAAACGAGCCGCCCCGATAGCCGACGATCTCGGCAACGAGCTCGGCGAATTGCGCGACGGCGATCTCCTCGCCGCTTCCGACATTAACGTGCTGCTCGTCCGAATAGTGCTCGAGGACAAACACGCAGGCATCGGCAAGGTCATCGACAAACAGGAATTCGCGCAGCGGCGTGCCCGTCCCCCATACCGTCACCGACGGGACTCCGTCCTGCTTCGCATGATGAAAACGCCGGATCAATGCCGCCACCACGTGACTGTTCTCGGGATGATAGTTGTCGCCCGGCCCATACAGGTTGGTCGGCATCACGGAGATGAAGTCGGCGCCGTATTGTCGCCGATAGGCTTGGCACAGCTTGATTCCGGCGATCTTGGCGACTGCGTACCATTGATTGGTCGCCTCGAGCGGGCCGGTGAGCAGCTCCTCCTCGCGCATGGGCTGGCGGGCATCCCTCGGATAGATGCAGGAGGAGCCGAGGAACAGCAGCTTCTTCACGCCAGCCTTGTGGCTGGCATGAATGGTGTTGCGGGCGATCGCGAGATTTTCCGAGATGAACTCGCGCCGGATACGCGTTGTTGGCATGAATGCCGCCGACCCTGGCGGCGGCAACAATCACGACGTCGGGCCTGCGCGCGGCCAAGAAAGCTTCCGCCTGGTCCTGCCGCTCGAGATCGACCGTCGTCGCGACCGGCGGTGATGATTTCACACGGCGTGCTCGCCAGACGCCGCACGATGGCAGAGCCGACCATCCCGTTGTGACCGGCAACGTAAACTCGCTTGCCCGCGAGATCGAATATCTTGTCGGCCATCGAAGTTCTTATCGGCCAGATCACGAATGCGCTCGGGAAGACTTTGCTAGGCGTCCCAGAACTCGGGGCTCGCGAAGTGCCTCATAGTTCACGGGCACGTCCCTTTTGGAAATCGACAATTGCCCGCTCGGCGAGGGGATCGAGCTTGCCCGCTTCGGCGTCGCGCTCGATTTTCCTGTCGAACCGCGCAGCGCCGTATTGCTCGAACCAGGCGCGAAACCTGGCAAGTTCGGCGGACGTGAGCTTCGTTATGGCTTTCTCGATGTCTTTGACGGTCATCGTAGGACGATAGCACAGGTCGGGCGACGGCGCAGCAAGCAAGGACGGCACCCAAGTAAGGACGGGACACCGTGCCAGGTGGGCGTGATCGCGAATCGGAGACTTGCGCAAGTCACATTTCCTTTCTAGACGGTCGGCGGCGGCCCCTGGACATGGTCGAGAATCGCCTCCTTGACCGACTGGTTACGGTGCCTCTCGCCAAGCCGGTTTTCAGCAGCGACCTCCCGCACATGGTTCTCGGCCCGATACCATCAACGAACATGGCGCGATGAAGAGCTTGTGGCGTCGCACCCGCGCCAACGAGACCGCACACGGGGTGGCGATGCTGTGGGCCAAGCCCTATGGCGGCAGCGTCGTTGCTGCGGGGGTTGGTTTCGTCGCGCTCGTACTCGTGGTGGCGGGATACGGATTCGGTCTCGACTGGGTGCGCGCCTGGAAAGTCATCGGCTTCCCCGGAGCACTGCCGCCGTTCTCCGATCTCCATGTGGTCACCGACAATGCCGCAAGGTGCGCCACCGCCGACATCTCCGAGTATCCCTATCTGCACGCTGACTGCGACCCCTGGCACCAGATCTTACAACTATCCGCCGGTCTGGCTGCTGCTCGGCAAGCTCGGCATCAACGGCAGTCACACCGAGATCTCTTGCCATGCTCATCGAGCTGCCGGCGCTCGCGCTATTTGCTCTATTGCTGCGCGGCCGCTCGATTGGCTGCGGCCTGATTGCTCTTGCTCTCATGCTCTCCCCTTCGGTCGTGCTGGCCTTCGAGCGGGGAAATATAGATATTCTCGAATGGATCCTGGTCTGCACCGCCGCGCTTCTGTATCGCGAGCATCGCACCCTGCGTGCCGTCGCCTCGCTTCTCATCCTTTGCTTTGCGGTTGTGATCAAGTTTCTCGCAATCGTTCTGCTGCACGCTGGCGATGCGCCTGCGCCGCACCAGCGTGATCGTCTCCGGTTTGCTTGTCGGCGTTTTCGCTTCTGTATCTTGCAGCTCTCTGGCCGATGTGCTCCCGATGATCCGCAGGATCACGACGATTTCACCTTACGTGTCGTACGGATACATCATCCTGTTCGATCGGTTGGAATTGCTCTACGGGCCGCGCCTGGGGCTCGATCTGACGGGCCTCACCCGCTCGTGGGTCCCGATTGTCGCGGTTTCGCTTGTCCTGCTTGCCGCAGTCTCGTCGGCCGTTGCGCTCTGGCTCCGTGGCCGTGCCCAATGCAGGATGAACGAAGGCAGTGATGGGATCGCCTTCCTTTTCGGAAGCGGCATCTACTGCGGCAGCTTTCTTCTGCTCGGCACCAATTTCACATACCGGCTGATGTTCCTGCTGCTCTGTCTGCCGCAGCTGTTCGAATGGACTGCAAGACCCGGCACCGACGATGCGGGCTCCCGGCGTATCGCCCAGCTGCCTGCTCGCGAGCTGCCTCATATCCATGTGGCTGAAGTTCCACCCGGAAAAGACGCTTGCACATCAATCAAATCACCGACTGGGTTCTGTTCGGCGCGCTGGCAATGCTGATCGTGCTCCAGGGCCTCTATTCCCTGGGCTCGTTGCTGTCGAACCGCGCCATGGGGCTGCAATCAACAATGCCGTCAGCAAGTGATGCGCGTTGAAGCCAGCTTTCAGATGCTGTCATCACATCGCCTTGATGCGCATGAAGGCGAACAGCACCATGCGCAGCAGCATGAAGCCGTGCCGGAAGCGGGAGATCTGGGTCTCGCCGTAGCTGCGGCTGGCATAGCGGATCGGAACCTCGACGGCCTTGAGGCCGAGCTTCGAGGCGCCGAAGATGAGATCGAAATCGCCGAACGGATCGAAATTTCCGAAATAGCCGCGGCCGGCGCTTGAGCCGCGCATAGTCGGACCGGCGCATCGCCTTGGTCCCGCACAGCGTATCGGTGAAGCGCTGCGACAGCAGCCAGGTGAACAGCAGCGAGAAGGCCTTGTTGGCGACGAGATTGAGGAACCGCATCGCCTCCTCCTCCATCGGATAGACCAGGCGCGAGCCGTTGACGAACTCGCCCTTGCCGGAGCGGATCGCGTCCCAGAACTTCGGCAGTTGCTCCGGCGGCACCGTGAGATCGGCATCGAGGATGATCAGCACGTCGCCGCGCGCGGCCTCGAACGCGGCAAAGACCGCGTCGCCCTTGCCCGTTCCCGGCTGCCGCATCGCCTTGATGTCGTAGTCGCGGATAGGCGGCGATCACCCGCTCGATCTCCTGCCAGGTGCCGTCCTGCGAGTGGCCTTCGACGAAGATGATCTCGAGGTCGTCGACGAAGCGCGGAATGCGCTTCACCGCCGCCTCGATATTGCCGCGCTCGTTGCGCGCGGGAATGACGACCGTCGCCGATGCTCAGATCGCGGCGCGCGCTGCCGCAGCGAGCGGCACACGGTATAGTGCCGCAGGCAGAGCTGGCGAATGAGCGGGAACGGCGCGAGGAAGCGGTTGACGAACCGGCCCAGGCCGAGCAGGCGCACGGGCAAGAGCACCCGCGTCTCGCTCTTGACCGCGTCGAAGTCGGCGAGCGCGGCGAGCGACGCGCACGTCGGCGGGCGAAAGCACATTCTGCGGCGGCTGCGGCATTTTCAGCCCGACCGCCTCGGCCGATTTCAGGGCCGGATACCACAGATGCGAGAAATGGCCGATGACGAGCCGCGTCTCGCGCGTGCACAGGGCGTGCAGGCTCTCGAACATGGCCTGGCAATCGTCGAGCGCGCCGAGCGTGTCGACCACCACGATGACGTCGAATGGTCCGGGCAGCGATCGGACGAAGGCGGCGTCCTCGATGTCGCCGACGCAAGAACGTGAGATCGGGATGGGCCTCGCGCGCCTGCGCGATCATGCCCTCGCTGAAATCCACCCCGACGCCGAACGAGGGCTTGAGCGCGGCGAGCAGGTCGCCGGTGCCGCATCCGAGCTCGAGCACGCGGGCGCCCTGCGGGGATCAGGAACTTGAGGTAGAGCAGATCCTCGTCGTGGAAGAAGGCGGCGCGCTCGAGCCATTTGCGCCGCTCGGGCGCGCTCGCGTCGGCGAGGCGGCGGATGTCCTGCTTGCGCGCCGACATGGTCACTGACTGGAGCAATATGAGCTCAAAGTCGAGCGGCCATCCCTGCCGGCATGCGGCGACCGCGATAGGCTGGACCCGTCGCCGATGTCAATCGCATGCGGCCAGCGGGCGGCGCAACCGCTTCGAGCGGCTTGCGTTCGGCCGCCACACCCCAGCGCGCGGCGATCACGGCCGCGGCCAGCATCAGCACCGAGCCGAGGAGATAGCCGCCGAACACGCTCCAGCGCGAGCCGGTGTCGATCAGGCGCGCCGAACAGCCAGGGGCCCGCCACGCCGCCGATGCCGGTGCCGAGGGCATAGAAGAAGGCGATGGCGAGCGCGCGGATCTCGAGCGGGAAGGTTTCGCTCACCGTCAGATAGGCCGAGCTCGCCGCCGCCGAGGCGAAGAAGAAGATCACCATCCAGGCGATGGTCTGGCCGGTCGCCGACAGGACGCCGATGGCGAAGAGATAGCCCGCGCCGGCCAGCAGCACGCCGGAGATCGCATAGGTCGCGGCGATCATCGTGCCGGCGTCCGACGGTATCGAACAGCCGGCCGAGGAACACCGGCCCGAGGAAGTTTCCGGCCGCGAACGGCAGGATGTACCAGCCGACGTGATCGGCGCGAATGCCGTAGAAGTCGGTCAGCACCAGCGCATAGGTGAAGAAGATCGCGTTGTAGAAGAACGCCTGCGCCGCCATCAGGCTCAGGCCCACCAGCGTGCGCCGGCGCTGCGACGCGAAACAGCGTCGTGGCGACCTCGCGCAGCGGGGTGAAGCGGCGCGCGCGCAGCCGGATGACCGGAAGCGGCTCGCCGGCGAAGCGGTGACCGCGGGCGCGGAACGCCGCCTCGATGCGCGCGACGATGGCGTTCGCCTCCTCGACGCGGCCATGGGTCATCAGCCAGCGCGGCAATTCCGGCAGCCACATGCGCATGAAGAAGATGACGAGGCCGAGCACGGCGCCGATCAGAAAGGCGAGGCGCCAGCCCAGGTCGGGCGCGCAACACGCGGGATCGAGCAGCACGATCGAGCCCGCGGCGCCGAGCGCCGCGCCGATCCAGAAGCTGCCGTTGATGACGAGATCGGTCCAGCCGCGATAGCGCGCCGGCACCAGCTCCTGGATGGTCGAATTGATGGCGGTGTATTCGCCGCCGATGCCGGCGCCGGTGAGGAAGCGAAACAGCGCGAAGCTCCACAAATTCCACGACAGCGCGGTCGCGGCGGTGGCGACGAGATAGACCGCGAGCGTGATGAAGAACAGCCGCTTGCGCCCGAGCCGGTCGGTGAGCCAGCCGAAGAACAGCGCGCCCAGCACGGCGCCGGCGAGATAGGCGCTGCTCGCCAGCCCGACATCGGCGTTGGAGAAGGCGAGCTGCGGGCTCTCCTTCAGCGCCGGCGAGACGCGCGCCGGCCAGCGTCACTTCGAGGCCGTCGAGGATCCAGGTGATGCCGAGCGCGACCACCACGAGGGTATGGAAGCGGCCCCAGGGCAACCGGTCGAGCCGCGCCGGGATATCGGTCTCGACGATCGCCGGCGCTTGCGTGCGTCACTGCGCGGCCTTGCGCGGTCTGCAAGCTGCCATCATCGCCTCATCGGTCCTCGCGGTCTCGATCAAGGCAACGATTTGTCGGGGATCGCGTTCCGCGACGCATGCGCTCGCCATCGGCCTGGCCCGGCTTCCCTCCGGTGCCGCGCAGCCATAGATTGACCGCTACTGTCAGCGTCGACGCGTTTCGACCGATCTCGGTATCCCTTGCATCGCGCTCTCGTACGAACGCCGAAGCCATAGGTACACTAGCCGACTACTGTAGTGCGGCTTAGGATGTGAAGTCCTGCAAATCGCTTGCGACAGATGCTGGCAGTGACACGCTTACGGCCGGAAACCAGCTACGAACTCGCCCTTCCGAGGAGCCACTCATGTCCTCCACCGTCACAACCTGGATCATCATCGGCGTGATCGTCCTGTTCGTGCTGTGGATCATCATGATCTACAACGGGCTCGTTGCGATGCGGCAGCGGGTCAACCAGGCCTTCTCCGACATCGACGTGCAGACCAAGCAGCGCCACGACCTCATTCCCAACCTGGTCGAGACGGTGAAGGGCTATGCCAGCCACGAGCGCGGCACGCTGGAAGCCGTCGTGCAAGGCGCGCAACGCCGCGGTGACCGCGCAGGCGGCGGCGTCGCCGCGCAGGCCGCCGCCGAGAATGTGCTGAGCGGCGCGTTGCGGCAACTGTTCGCGCTGAGCGAGGCCTATCCCGACCTCAAGGCCAACCAGAATTTCCAGCAGCTGCAGAGCGAACTGTCCGACATCGAGAACAAGATCGCCGCGGCGCGCCGCTTCTTCAACAACGCGGTGCAGGAATACAATACCGGGCATCCAGCAGTTCCCCGCCGTGCTGCTGGCGCGCCACGCTCGGATTCACGCAGAAGGAGTTCTTCGACGTCGGTGCCGAGCAGCGCAAAGAGCTCGAGCAGGCGCCGCAGGTGAAGTTCTGATGCGACAGACGCTGAGGCCTGCCGATGGCCGCCTACGGGCTCTACACCCACATCCAGTCGAACAAGCGCCGCTCGATTGCGCTGCTGATCGGCCTGTTCTTCCTCGTCTATCTCCTGGTCTATGCCGGCGCGCTGGTCGGCGAGGCGCTCGGCTCGGCGCCGCTCGACGTGCTGCTCGCCGCGCACTCGCGGACGCGCTCTATGCCGCGCCGTTCGCGACCGCTGGCACCGCGCTGTGGATCTTGATCGCCTACAAATTCCACCAGAGCATGATCGACGCGGTGACCGGCGGGCGCGAGGTGACGCGGCAGGAGCAGCCGCGGCTCTACAATCTGCTGGAAAATCTCTGCATTTCCCGCGGCATCACCGATGCCGAAGCTCAAGGTGATCGAGGATGACAGCCTCAATGCCTTCGCCACCGGCATGAACGAGAGGCAATATTCGATCACGGTCACGTCGGGCCTGCTCGGACAGTCTCGACGATGCGGAAGTCGAAGTCGGTGCTCGGCCACGAGTTGACCCATATCCGCAACGGCGACGTGCGCATGCTGGTGATCGCCGTGATCATCGCCGGCGTGATCTCGTTCTTCGCCGAACTCGTGTTCCGGCTGCTCTTTCAGGGCGGGTTCGCTGGAACGCCGGAGCGCAGCGGCAGCGACCGCAAAGGCGCCGGCATCGCGATTCTCATCGCGGTTGCGCTCATCGCCGTCGCCTGGATGCTGTCGATCGTCATCCGTTTCGCGCTGTCCCGCAAGCGCGAATATCTCGCCGATGCAGGCTCGGTCGAGCTCACAAAGAATCCGGACGCGATGATTTCGGCGCTGCGCAAGATCGAGGGCCGTGGCGAGCTTGCCGGCGCGACCTCCGCGGTCATGGAAATGTGCATCGACAATCCGCGCGAGGGATTTTCCAATATTTTCGACACCCACCCGACGGTCGATGCTCGCGTGGCGGCGCTCGTTCAATTCGCCGGCGGTCATGACCCGGGCCCGCTCGCGCTGCCCGAGCCGAGCGCGGTCCGCAGCGATGACGAACCCGTCGACCAACTCGCCCCCGCCGGCCCCAGCCGCAAGCGCAGGAGGCGGCCGGCGGCGCCAAGCCGTTCCTGCCGGGTGAGCCGCCGATCGAGCTCGGTCCACCCGAGGGTGGCGAGCCCGGACCTTGGGGACCGCACCGCAGGTAGCACGGTCTGTCCCCCGGTGAGGGATCGCAAATCAATGCCCCTCGAACGCAATCAGCGTGCGCACCGGCACGTCGAGCTTGCGCAGCTTGTCGGCCCCGCCGAGGTCGGGCAAATCGATGATGAAGCAGGCGGCGAATACCTGTGCACCCAATTGGCGCAACAGCTTGACCGCCCCTTCCGCCGTTCCGCCGGTGGCGATCAGGTCGTCCACCAGGATCACGCGGTCGCCCTTGTCAGCGCGTCCTCGTGCATCTCCATCTCGTCGAGGCCGTATTCCAGCGAATAGGCGATCGAAACGCGCTTGTGCGGGAGCTTGCCCTTTTTGCGGATCGGCACGAAACCGGCCGAAACCTGGTGCGCCACCGCGCCGCCGATGATAAAGCCGCGCGCCTCGATGCCGGCGACCTTGTCGATCTTCATTCCGGCCCAGGGCTGCACCAGCTCGTCGACGGCGCGGCGGAACGCGCGCGCATTGCCGAGCAGCGTGGTGATGTCGCGGAACATGATCCCGGGCTTGGGATAGTCCGGAATGGTGCGGATCGAATCCTTGAGATCGTGCTCGAACTGGATGCTGACCATGAGGTTCTCACGTGGAACGCGCCGTGTCCATTCCAAGTTTCGGAACCACACTGGGGCTTGCGGCAGGGACCACTCTGGCGAACCATGGGGCCGCGCGCAACAACCGGAACACTCGAGCCCATGCCTTGCTGTGGATCCACTGATAATGTCGCAAGCGCCGATCGTGCCGATCATCGGCGGCGGACCCGCCGGCATGTCCTGCGCCCTTTGGCTGCAGAACTACGGGCTCCGGCCCATCATCATCGAGCGGGAGACCGTGCTCGGCGGCATGGCACGGCGCAGCCCCTACCCGAACGAGTGGCTGCTCGGGCGGCCGGGCGAAAGCGCGCGCGAGAACGCCGAGGCATTCGCCGCCATATCCGCGCAGGTCTGCGGTCGGAGACCTGGCTCGGCGCTGCGACCGCAGCAGCTGCGGCGCGGCGCCGACGGGCGCTTCCGGCTCGACGTCGGCACTTGCGGACAGATCAAGCCGTCCGCGACGCAGTCATTGTCGTGCGCGGCGATCGTGATCGCAACCGGAACGAAATTCCGCGGCGAGGAGTGGCTCGACCGGGTCGCCAATGCGCGGCGGATGGCGGCAGCGGGCCGCGTGCATGTCGGCCCGCCTTGGGCCGGCGAGCCGCGGCGCCGACCTGGGCATCCATGTCGCCGTGATCGGCGGCGGCGACAATGCATTCGACGTCGCGCGCATGCTGGTCGAGAAAGGCGTGCGGGTGACCGTCGTCATGCGCTCGCAAGCGCCCAAGGCGCAGCCGCTGATGGTGCAGCGCTGTGCGAGCACCATTCGTCCGGCATGGCGCAAGTGCTGGCGCGGCGAACGGTGCGCGCGCTCGATGATGTCGATTCCAGGGTGCGCCTGCGACTCGATGGCGGCGATGCACATCGACGTCGATCACGTGGTCCTTCTGTTCGGCTATCGGCCCAATACCGCAGAGAGCTGGATGGCGGAGCTTGCCCTCGAGCGGGACAGCCGCGGCTATGTCGTCGTCGACGGCAACATGGAAACGTCCTGCCCGGCGTGTTCGCGGTGGGCGACGTCGCCAATCCGATCCATCCGTGCATCGCGACCGCGATCGCGAGCGGCACCATGGCCGCGCGGGAGATCGGCAAGCGCCTGACAACGGCGCGCCAAGCGAATGACTTGCCAAACGGCTTGCGGCGACTTGACCGGCTTTCGCCAGCACTCGTCCCGCAACCGCGTCGAGCTTCTTCAGGAGCTTCTTGTCGCGCGCCTGCGGGCGCGGTGATCAGGGCCGTGTCGAGCGCGCGGTCGGAGCCGATCGGGACACGGCTCGTGCTCGCGCGGGAAGTCCCTGCCAGGCGCGCAACCAGCGCCTTCGCCTTCTCGGCGTTGGCTGTGAGCACCGCGATGATGTCCTGCACCGTCACGGCGTCGTGGTCGGGATGCCAGCAGTCGAAGTCGGTGACCATGGCGACCGTGGCGTAACAGAGCTCGGCCTCGCGCGCGAGCTTCGCCTCCGGCAGGTTGGTCATGCCGATCACCGAGTAGCCCAGCCCCTTGTAGGTCATGCTCTCGGCGTAGGTGGAGAACTGCGGCCCCTCCATGCAGACATAGGTGCCGCCGCGCACGAGCCTTATCCCTTCGGCCGCGCCGGCGGCGGCGATGCGGTCGTGCAGACGCGGCGATACCGGATGCGCCATCGAGACATGGGCGACGCAGCCCTTGCCGAAGAACGAGCTTTCCCGATTGAAGGTACGATCGATGAACTGGTCGACGAGCACGAAGGTGCCGGGAGGCAGCTCCTGCTTGAACGAGCCGCAAGCCGAGAGCGAAACCAGATCGGTCACGCCCACGCGCTTGAGCACGTCGATATTGGCGCGATAGTTGATATCCGAGGGCGAAAGACGGTGGCCCTTGTCGTGTCGCGCGAGAAACACCACCGGCGTCCCCGCGATCTCTCCGACGCGCAGTGCCGCCGAAGGCTCACCCCAGGGACTCTTGATTCTTCTCTGCCGCACTTTCTCCAGTCCCGGCAGATCGTAGATGCCGGATCCGCCGATGATGCCGAGCACGGCTTTCGTCATTTCTTTCCGATCTCCTGGAACCGCGACTCGAAGGCGTCGGGCAAGCCCAATCGCGCGCTCGCATGCGGCGCGCCGTTTTGCCATTGTCATGCTCCGCACCAGCTTTGCAACTGCGCGCGAGCCGCTGTTCGAAGGACAAGCCGGCCGCGAGCAACGATCAATCCAGGCCTGCAATGAACAAGCCCGCAACGAAAGAAGCTCCGATCATGTCCAATTCCGGCATTCTCGATACGCGATTCCGCTCCGCGCTCGGACGCATGGCGACGCAAGGACGGCTTTGCGCGTATACCGCACAAGCCGATGCTCATCTCGAAATCGCAGCCATCATGAAGAAGCTCGACGGCGGGCCGGCGCTGGTGTTCACAGATGTCGCCGGTCATGGGATGCCGGTCGTAGGCAATCTTCTATCCTGCCAGCCGAATTGCGAAGCCGCATTCGGGATCGATTTCATCGGTATCCGTGAATTCATCGGCCGCGCGCTCGGCTCGCCCAAACCGCCGGCGCTGGTCGACAAGGCGCCGGCGCAGGAGCACGTCCATACCGCGCAACATCGACCTTCCCGCCATGCTGCCCGCGCTTCACCATACCGCCGCGGATGCCGGGCGGTTCATCACCGCCGGAATCGTGATCGTGCGCGATCCCGAAACCGGCACCTACAATGCCTCGTATCACCGGTTGCAGCTGGCCGGAGGAGGCCGCGCCGGCGTCAAGCTCGACTACGGCCGGCATCTGCGGCTTGCGTTCGAACGCGCGAAACGCAAGGGCGAGGCCTTGCCGATCGCGGTATGCATCGGCACCGATCTGGCGCTGCATTACACGGCGGCGACGATGGGCTCGCAGATGCCGGAGCACGCCGACGAGCTCGCGGTCGCCGGCGGGCTGTGCGGACGTCCGCTGCCGGTCGTCAAGGCGATCTCACAGGACCTTCTGCTCCCGGCCGAGACCGAGATCGTCCTGGAAGGCCGCATGCGCATCGACGACACCATGACGGAAGGTCCGTTCGGCGAGTTCGTAGGGTATTTGTCGCCTGCCGACGAAGCTCCCATCTTCGAAGTGACCGCGGTCACCCACCGCGATCGGCCGATCTATCACGCCATCAACGGTTACGGCCGCGAGACCATCATGCTGCGCAAGTACGTGCTGGAGGCGAGCCTGCTCAAGGTTCTGCAGGCTGCGGTGCCGATCGTGATCGACGCCGAGATGACGGCGGGTGGTCTGCACCGATTCCATGCCATCGTGCAGGTGCGCAAGGCCACACCCCAACATGACGGTCTGCAGCGCAATGCCATTTTTGCGGCGTTCGGCGCGCTCAAGGATCTCGATCTCGTGATCGTGGTGGACGAGGACATCGATATTCGCGATCCCCATGACGTGGAATATGCGCTGGCGACCCGCATGGAGGCATCGCGCGACCTGATCGTCATGCCGGCGGCGCGCGGGCACGAATATATCAGGGTCGGTCAAAACGGTATCCGGGCCAAGCTCGGCATCGACGCCACGATTCCGTTCAACGAGAAGCCGCGCTTTGCGCGCTGCGAGTTCGAGCAGATCACGATCGATCCGCAGGCGCTCTCCGCCGATCCAGATCTGATCAGGGCGCGGCTTGCAATCTGATCGCGAGCGGCTCCGCATGACCGCGGGCAGAATCCCACGGTCCCGCTACCTGCTCACCTCGCAGCGCCTTCTCCGACCAACCGTTGGTCGCAACATCACGTGCGCGGATATTCCGTCGGGGGGCGCGGCTTGAGCTCCTCGGGATGCAATTCGACGGCGCGCCAAACCTTCTTCTTGGTGAAATAGAGAAGCCCTGCGAGGACGATCAAGAAGATGAACACCTGCAGGCCGACGCGCTTTCTCTGCTCGAGATGCGGCTCGGCCGCCCACATCAGGAAAGCCGCCATGTCCTTGGAGTATTGCTCCACCGTCATCGGCGAGCCGTCGGTGTAGTCGACCCGCTTGTCGGTCAACGGCGGCGGCATCGCAATGGCATGTCCGGGATAATACTTGTTGTAGAAGTTGCCCGGCGGCAGGGTGATGCCGGCCGGCGGCTTGTCCTCATAGCCCTGCTGCAAAGCGGTGATGTAGTCGACGCCGTGCTCCTGGTATTGCGTGAGCACGTCGAGCACCCAATAGGGAAACCCCCGCTCGTAGCCGCGCGCCTTGGCGATGACGGAAAGATCCGGCGGCACCGCGTTGTAGCGCGCACGCGCGGCTTGATCGTTCGGGAACGGGGTGGGGAAATAATCGGCCAGCCGGCCCGGGCGCTCGAACATCTCCCCCTGGTCGTTGGGGCCATCCTGGATCTTGTATTCGGCTGCGATCGCTTGCGCCTGAGCCGTGGTAAAGCCTGGTCCCCCAGGTTCCGCGAGGTTGCGGAACGCGATCATTTTCAGGCCGTGACAGACCGAGCAGACCTCGCGGTAGACCTTCAATCCGCGCTGGAGCTGGCCGCGATCGAACTTGCCGAATGGCCCGGCAAATGACCACCGGTGCTTGGGCGGGGTGGGCGAATGCTCCTGCGCCGGCGCCGGAGCGGTGAGCGCGATGAGCGCAACAGCGGCAACAATGATCGAGCGCCGAAAAGCCATGGCCTTTCCCTAAGCCCGGTGCATGCCAGAAGGCGGCGGCGCCGGCGCCCCGATGGCCGTTCCCTCGCCCAGCACCGCTTGCGCAATCGAGCTTGGAAGCGCCTTGGTCGGCTCGACCTTGCCGAGCACCGGCAGGATCACCAGAAAGTACGCGAAGTAATAGACGGTGAAGATGCGGGCAAACAGCACGTAGTTGCCTTCCGGCGGCTTCGAGCCCAGCCAACCGAGGCCGATGCACACGATGACGAATACCCAGAAGAACTGGCGGTAGAAAGGGCGGTAGCGCGCCGATCTCACCTTCGAAGTGTCGAGCCAAGGCAGGAAGGCGAGGATGACGATCGAGGCGCCCAACGCCATGACGCCCAGCAGCTTGTTCGGAATGGCGCGCAGAATGGCATAGAACGGCAGATAGTACCATTCCGGCACGATGTGAATCGGCGTCACCGATGGATTGGCCGGAATGTAGTTGTCGGAATGGCCGAGGAAATTCGGGATGTAGAACACGAACCAGGCAAACAGAATGCAGAACACCACCATCAGGAAGGAATCCTTGATGGTCGCATAGGGAGTGAAGGCGACGGTATCGTGCTCGGTCTGCGGCTCAATGCCGTCGGGATTGTTCTGTCCCACCATGTGCAGCGCCCAGATGTGCAGCACTACCACGCCGGCGATGACGAACGGCAACAGGTAATGCAGGGCGTAGAAGCGGTTGAGGGTGGGATTGCCCACCGCATAGCCGCCCCACAGCCAGGTCACGATGGCTTCGCCGACCAGCGGAATCGCCGAGAACAGGTTGGTGATGACGGTGGCCGCCCAGAAGCTCATCTGCCCCCAGGGCAGCACATAGCCCATGAAGCCGGTCATGATCATGAGCAGCAACAGGATCACGCCGAGGATCCAAAGCACCTCGCGCGGCTCCTTGTAGGAGCCGTAGTACATGCCGCGAAACATGTGGATATAGGCGGCGAGAAAGAACATCGAGGCGCCGTTCGCGTGCACGTAGCGCAGCAACCAGCCGTAATTGACGTCGCGCATGATCTGCTCGACGGAGTTGAACGCGTAGTCGACATGCGGCATGTAATGCATCGCCAGCACGACGCCGGTGACGATCTGCACGGCCAGCATGAAGGCGAGTATGCCGCCGAAGGTCCACCAGTAATTCAGATTGCGCGGCACCGGGTAGACGACGAAGGACGAATAAACCAGCCCAGCGATCGGCAGCCGCCGCTCCATCCATTGCATGAATGCGTTCTTCGGCTGGTAGGTCGCGTGTCCGCTCATGGTCGAACCTTGCAAGATGAATGGAGGGACCGTCAGCCGATCCTGATCTTGGTGTCGGAAAGAAATTCATAGGTGGGCAGCGCAAGGTTCAACGGCGCCGGTCCCTGCCGGATACGCCCCGACGTGTCATAGATCGAGCCGTGGCAGGGACAGAAATAACCGTTATAGGGACCTTGATCCGCGAGCGGAATGCAGCCCAGGTGGGTGCAGATTGCGATCAGGACTTGCCACTGCTCATGACCCGGCTTGACCCGCGCCGAATCCGGTTGCGGATCGGGCAGCTTCGCCACGTCGACGTTCCGGGCGTCCTCGATCTGCGTCTTGGTCCGGTGATTGATGAATATCGGCTTGCTGCGCCAGAACACCTTGATCACTTGCCCTTCCGCGATGGGTGTAAGGTCGACCTCGATCGGCGCTCCTGCGGCTATCGTCGAGGCATCCGGGTTCATTTGCGCAACGAGCGGCCAGAGCGCGCCGACGGCGCCGACAGCTGCAACCGCGCTCGTTGCGATGAAGAGAAAATCTCGCCGATTGGGCTCGGCTGAAGACATCGTGGTCACGTTTGCAACCTCCCTGTCTCTCAGTTCGCCCGCAGCCGATGCCGCGATTTGCCATGGCCCCGACACGGCGACGCCGCCTGGCGGCGGCGAACGAACCGACCGCTTTTCGCTCCGCAAGCCGAGAACTGCAAGCGAAGGGCCAAGCGGGCAATCCAGCGGCGATCTATTGGCACCCTTGCCAATGGAGTGCAAGTGGGCCGCCGCATTGGACAGGCGCGGCATAAAACCTTAGCTCATCAGGTGTTGCGGCTGCTAGGAGCCTGTCCGAGTAATAGGGGGATTTTGCTGGCAAAAGAAGGGCGAGTTGGATTTTGTCTGTGCGCATGAGCAAGACATTTCGCCCTTGGAAGATCGATGATCCACTGTTGCTGCCGCCAATGGTGCAGGACTTTGTGGCCAAGGGCCATCTCGCCCGCTTTGTGCTGAGCTTGGTGAGAGACGACGTCGACCTTGTCGAGATCACTGGTACCTATGGCAGCGAACGGGGCCAGCCGCCGTTCGATCCGACCATGATGACGGCGCTGCTGTTGTATTCCTACTGCTGCGGCATCTACTCCTCACGTCGGATCGCCAAGGCGTGTCGCGAGCGGGTGGATTTCATGAGCATTGTGGGGCTTGATGCGCCGGATTTTCGCACCATCTCGGATTTCCGTAAGCGGCACTTGAAGGCGCTTGGCGGACTGTTCGGGCAAATCCTGCATCTGTGCGAGACGGCCGGCCTTGTGAAGCTTGGGCATGTGGCGCCTAGAGCATGGCATATGTCGCGAGCTGCCCGGCTAGGCCATGCGGATTGCCCTTTTCAGCCCGACATTCCCCAGAACACCGGGACCATCTTGCGTCTGGCCGCGTGTCTCGGCATCGAGGCGCATATCATCGAGCCGGCCGGTTTTCCAACCTCCGATCGCGCGTTCCTTCGCGCAGGCATGGATTACCTCGATCGCGTGGCGATTACCCGCCATGCGAGCTGGCAAGCGTTTGAAGCCTGGCGACGCGCCGAGCGCGCCCGGCTGATCCTGTTCACCACGCATGCGAGCCTATCCTATCTCGATCACCGCTTTCGTCCGGACGACATCTTGTTGTTCGGTCGCGAGTCCTCAGGCTTGCCCCAGCAAGTGCACGAGGCAGCCGACGCGAGGCTCGTCATTCCCATGAAGAAGGGTCTGCGTTCGCTCAATGTGGCGATGGCCGCCGCCATGGCAGCGGCGGAAGCAATTCGGCAGACCTCACGGACGGATACGCAGTCCAGTCGCCAGCGGCCCGAGCAGCCATGATGGGGAATGAAGAAAGTACGAGGCGGGTGAAGGACATTCTCACGCCCCTAGGCGCTATCCCTCACCCGCCTCGCTCGCTGGCGCTGGTCGCACCGACGCTTGCCAACTTTCCCCAAGCAAGCGCAGTGCGACACAACGCACCCCCAGATCCCCCACGTCCGCAGCGTTCCCTTAAAGAATGGCAAAATAGTGCCTGGGTTATCGAATTCTTCGGGTGTCCTCATGAAATTAATTTGGCCGAATTGCTGCGCGCAGTTGGTATGTCGGCGTATCCAAACAGCGCCTGACGCGCTCTGACGTTGCGTGGAAGACCTCATCTGGCTTCGTGAAAGGGCAAACGCGTGGCGACTTGCACAATGAGGATCGACGGAATGCGGAGTTAGATGGCTGTGGACGAAGCCCTAATCGCGATTCGCAAGGAACGTGCACGAGCGTGGTTCGAAACGCTTCGAGACGAGATCTGTGCCGCCTTCGAAGGATTGGAGGCTTCCTTGCCCGCGCGCGCGCCGCTCTTCGACCGGGCTCCGGGACGTTTTCTGCGCACCCGCTGGAATCGCACCGACCACGGCGGCGGCCCCGGCGGCGGCGGCGAAATGGCGATCATGAAAGGTCGGGTATTCGAGAAAGCGGGCGTGCATGTGTCGACGGTTTTTGGCGAGTTCGCGCCCGAATTCCGCAATGAAATTCCAGGTGCCGAAACCAACCCGCGGTTTTGGGCCTCCGGCATCTCGCTCATCGCCCATCCGCACAACCCGCACGTTCCCGCGGTTCACATGAACACCCAATTCGTTGTCACCGCCAAAGCCTGGTTGGGCGGGGGCGCCGATCTCACCCCCGTGCTCGGTCGCCGCCGTCAGCAGGACGATGCGGACGCAATCGCCTTTCACGAAGCGATGAAGGCGGCATGCGACGCGCACGCTGCGGTGGCGCCTTACGACAACTACAAGAGGTGGTGCGACGAGTATTTCTATTTGAAGCATCGGGGCGAGATGCGCGGCATTGGCGGAATTTTCTATGACTATCTCGACAGCGGCGATTGGGATGCTGATTTCGCGTTCACCCAAGCCGTCGGCCGAGCCTTTCGCAGGATCTATCCCGAATTGGTGCAAAGGAATTTCACCTTGCCCTGGACCGATCTCGAACGCGAGGAACAGCTCGTACGGCGCGGGCGCTATGTCGAATTCAATCTGCTCTACGACCGAGGGACCATCTTCGGGCTGCGCACGGGCGGCAATGTCGAGTCGATCCTGTCCTCGCTGCCGCCGGTGGTGAAGTGGCCGTAACGCCGCTCAGCGGGCGAATGCATTGACGATCATCGCCGCGCCGCCGCCGATCACGACTGCGTCGAGCAATGCAGTGTGAAGATGGAGCGGCAAACGCTTGACCAAGGCCTTCGCGACGAAGGCGCCGGGAAATGCCATGCAGCCGATGAGCAGCGCGACCATGATCACCTCTGCCGTCACCACGCCCGCGAGGCCGAAGGTTGCGAGCTTGGTCGCCCCGATGCCGATGGAAATGACCGCATCGGTGGCGACCACGGCGGCACCTTCGAGCCCGGCCGCCATCAACAAGGAGAGCAGGATGATGCCTGCGCCGACAGTGCCGCCGGCGAGCGGTCCCCAGCCGAATGCAGCAACCGCAAGCCCGCGTGCCGAAAGCACAAGCCCGCGTCGTCGCATCAGCCGTCGCAGCGGCACGCTCGCGATCAGCATCCCGCCGATCACCACCAGCGCGCCTTCGCCGCTGAGCTTGGTGTAGCCCCAGGCCCCGAGCGCACAGGTCGGCACTGCGCTCACCAGCACGATGAGTGCCCGGCGCGAATCGACCAGGTGACGAAATGCCGCCACGCGGCTGGTATTGGTGAACAATGCCGAAAGCGAAATGATCGGCACCACGGGCTCTGCGCCGACGATCGGCACCAATACGAGCGGCATCAGGGCCCCGGTGCCGTACCCGGCAACCCCGCCAACAACGGACGTGATCAGCGCAGTCGCCGCAATCAGCGCGAGTTGCGCGAGCGAAATCTCATCAAAGCCGGACGAGCAATTCAGTTTGCCCGCGCGCTCAATCCGCGCTCGGAAGTCGTCGCACGGTGAATTCGATGCGGTCACCCGGCAGCACGCGCCAGGATTCGATTTCGGTCATGTAGGCTGCTTTGGGAAAGCGGCGAAACATCTCACGCGCCTTCTCGCGCGCCGCTTCGCGCGGCAATGCGAACGTTTCGCGCCGGAAGGCGTCGCGCACGGGCGACGGGCGGCGAGCGCTCTTGCCGTGCGGCGCGCGATGTCGGCGGGACTGCGACGGATGGCGTTCAGTGGACTCAGGCCACTGTCGTGCCAAATGAAGCCGCAGCGATAACGGAGCTCGAATTCAAATGATTCATCGCCAGCAGGCGTCGAGCGGCTGACCACTAAAATTCACCGCGCTCCAGGCGCTGCGCATCGCAATCGCGGCAAGCGCGGCCGCATCGCGCGGGAAGTCCGCGGCGGTCCAGCCTCCTCCGCGGCAGCGAGCGCGGCGCCGAGACGCGGCCCCTTCGGCAGGCCGCGCGTGATGAAGTCAGCCGCCCGCAGCGGGAAGGCCGGGCGCTCCAGCGCGCAGGCAGCGTCGCAAGCGCATGCCAGATGCGGATCGGCGGCGCCTTCGGGCGGGCGCGCCCAGGCGAGCAGCACGCGGTCGGTGAAACGCGCGGGCCCGAGCCGATAGAGCAACGCGTGCGCCGTTGCTCGTCCCATGCCGGAGAAACATGCCACCAGCCGTCGCCATCGAGCCAGTCGTTCATGTTCGACATTGGCGATTCGCAGGCGGTCGCGCAGCCGATCCGCATCCTCGAGACCGAAACGCCGAGCACGCCGAGCCGACGACCGGATCGGGCGGCAATCCAAGCGCGGCTTCGACTTGACCGTGTTGGAAAAGGTGGCGAGCAACGGCACGCCTGCGAGCACCGGGTCGAGCAGGCCGGCTTCCGTCATGACCGCCAGAGCCTCCACCGCATCCTTGGCGGCGAGGAGCTTGAACAGCTCCATGCGGATGCGCTCGCGCGACAAGCTATCCAGGCCGGCACGGCCTGCTATGGCGGCGCGACCCCTCCGGGACCGGGGCGCCCGCGCCATATGCGGCGTGGAAGCGAAAAAACCGCAGGATGCGCAGATAGTCTTCGCCGATTCGCCTTGCAGCACCGCCGATGAACCGAACGCGCCGTGCGACAATGTCGGCGAGGCCTCCTACGTAGTCATGGACGATGCCGTCGCGCGACGCCGACAGCGCGTTCATGGTGAAGTCGCGGCGCTCGGCGTCGCGTTTCCAGTCCCGGCCGAAAACCACCTTGGCACGGCGACCAAAGGTCTCGACGTCTTCGCGCAGCGTCGTGATCTCGAAGGCCGCCCGGCGGCAATAGCGGTGATGGTGCCGTGCTCGATGCCGGTCGGCACCGCCTTGAAACCCGCCGCCGCGAGCCGCCTCGTCACCTCAGCGGGAAGCGCGGTGGTGGCGATATCGATATCTCCCGGTGGATCGCCGAGGAGCGTGTTGCGGATTGCGCCGCCGACCACTCGGGCCTCCTCGCCGCGCGGTCGAGCACGGCAAGGAGCTCGCTCAGCGGGGCTTCGGCGCAGCCATGCGAGCCTCGAGGCGGCGCCGAGCATCGCTCACTTCGTCTGACCCGGCACGAACTTGCCGTCCTCTTGAATGCGCCGGAACATAAGTCGAGCCCGGCGGGGCGCCGCTCCATTGCGACAGCACGATGAAGCTGCCGATCATCAGAAGGAGCGCCGCCATGAGCAGCCAGGCGATACGAGACGGCGTCCAGCTGGCGGGATGCAATACTCCTGCGCGCGTCGCCCACAGGAAGAGGGCATAGAGCGACGAACGGTGCCGAGAACAGAGCCAATTCGGTCAGGACGGGACGGATCATTCATGTCACGTGTAGATCCGTTCGTACAAATTGCGCAGGATACCTGCCGTAACGCCCCAAATATAGCGTTCGCCAAATGGCATCGCGTAATATCTGCGCGTCACCCCTTTCCATTCGCGGCTGCGCAGCGAATGATTCTGGGCGTCCATGAGAAACGCAAGCGGCACCTCGAAGGCGTCGGCGACTTCCGCCTCGCAGAGCATGAGCTGGTAATCGGAGTTCACCCGCGCCACCGTCGGCAGGATGCGGTAGCCGGAGAAAGTGAGATAGAGGTCGAGATAGCCGATCGGTTCGATCAGCTCGCGGGAAAGCCCGATCTCCTCCGCGGCTTCACGCAATGCAGCCTCGGCAGGCGAACGGTCTGCCGGGTCGATCTTTCCGCCGGGAAATGCGATCTGCCCCGGATGGCTCGGAAGCTCGGTTCGAAGGGTGAGCAGCACCTGCGGCTCGGCCCGGTCGATCACCGGAACGAGAACCGCCGCGGGCCGCGTCGCCTGGACGCCGGCGCGCTCCCACAAAAAAGGATCGAGATCGAGGTCGCCGCGCTTTCCTTCCGCCGCATGATCGTTGAGCGCCGTTGGCACGTCGAGGCTCAGCCGCGCCCGGGCGCGGATGAAAAAGTCATGCGATGACACCCTCGCACCGCTCGGCAGCGCCACATCCATCAGGCAAAATCCTTCAGGCTTTCGGCCCGTGCCATGGCGAAGAACTCACCGGCGGAGACAACGCCGTACATCCGCTCACCCCCGATTTCACGCTGCTCGCCCAGCTCCACAAGGTCATAAAACAACGCGCGCGTCAACTCGCGCCCAGAGATCGCGCCGTACGTGCAGATAAGGTTTGAGGCCGCCGGTATCGCTCTGCGGCTCAAAGCGCAGCGCGTGATCGCGCCCGCACGCGACCCAGTCGTCGACATTGGTGCGAAAGTGCAGGACTTGTCCGCCCTCCTCCCTATGACCCTGAGCTCCACCGCGAGGAAGGGGGCGTCGTCGACGACAATCCCGCACTTCTCGACCGGGGTGACGAGGAAATATTTGTCCCCCTCCCGCTTGAGAACGGACGCGAACAGCCTCACCAGGGAAGCACGCCCGATCGGCGTCTTGAGATAGAACCAGGTGCCGTCCGCGGCGATGCGCATGTCGAGATCCCCGCAGAACGGCGGATTCCAAAGGTGCACCGGCGGCGCGCCCTTGCGAATGGCCTCGCGCGCCGCGCCCGCGATGGCTTCCAACCCCAGCCTTGCCTGCCGCTCCACCTCTTGCGCCATACCTTTGCTCTTCGCGGCTTGTGCCGATATCGGATACCTGCCCTGCCTTCGCCATGGTTTGACTGGAACTTGTGCGGGCGACCGGATATTTCTCCCGCGATCGTGATCGCAGGCAGGCTTATCCACTGCCGTAAAAAGCCTAGGTTCGATTGGAAACGCAAAGGTTCAAAGCGATCACATTCCTCCGAGCCGCAGCCGTTGGGCGATCGTGGCAGACCTGCACCCAGGCGGGATCGCGCCCAATGGAAAATGGCGTAATCTCGAGCCATTCTGGAGAATCGAGGCACCGGCGGTGTCCCGTGCACCTCGTTGGCCTGAATATTGCGTTTTTCGGGGTCAAGCTGAAGGCCCTGAAGGCAATTCGGACGTCGCAGCCACGAGATGGCTGGATAATAAAAAAGGAGTAAATCGGATGGTAGCAGCCAGCGAAGGCCTGGAAAAGCTCGAAGACATGATCGTGCGCCAGGCGGAAGCAACGGGGGCACAGGTCGCCGCCGCCAAGGCTGCGATCGGCGCGGTGATCTTTGGCCAGGAACGCGTGGTCGAGCAGGCTTTGATCACTATTCTTTCCGGTGGCCATGCCTTGCTCATTGGACTTCCCGGCCTAGCCAAGACGAAGCTGGTCGATACCATGGGTGTCGTTCTCGGGCTCGAGGCGCGTCGCATCCAGTTCACCCCCGATCTCATGCCATCCGATATTCTCGGCAGCGAGGTGCTCGAGGAGAGCCCCGGCGGCAAGCGCAACTTCCGGTTCATCGCCGGTCCGATTTTCGGCCAGCTCCTGATGGCTGACGAGATCAACCGCGCGAGCCCGCGTACCCAATCGGCGCTGCTGCAGGCGATGCAGGAACAGCACGTCACGGTTGCCGGCAATCGTCACGACGTTCCGCGCCCCTTTCACGTCCTCGCGACCCAGAATCCGATCGAGCAGGAAGGCACCTATCCGCTTCCCGAGGCGCAGCTTGATCGCTTCCTGATGCAGATCGATTTCGATTACCCGGATCGCGAGGCGGAGCGCAAAATCGTGTTCGACACAACGGGCACCGAGGAAAGCAAGCCGAAGCCGACCATGACCGCCGATGAGCTCATCGCTGCGCAACGCCTGGTGCGGCGGCTGCCGGTCGGCAAATCGGTGGTGGAGGCAATCCTCAGTCTGGTGCGCGCCGCCCGACCCGGTCCCGAGACCGGCGACATCGGCAAGCTGATCTCCTGGGGGCCGAGCCCACGCGCGAGCCAGGCGCTGATGCTCGCCGCTCGCGCCAGCGCCCTCATTGATGGTCGGCTCTCACCCTCCATCGACGACGTCGTCGACATGGCCGAGCCTATACTCAAGCACCGCATGGCACTTACTTTCGCCGCCCGCGCTGATGGTGAGAGCATGGAAGCCGTCATCGACAAGCTCAAGTCGCGCATCGGTTAGTACGATGGCGGCCAAACGGCGAGCTGACAAACAGGAAACCAAGGCGACGCAGCACGCGAGTGGTGCTGCGAGCGCGCTGGCGCAGGCCATGCCTCGCCTGATCCTGGAAGCCCGCCGAATCGCCGCAACCGTCATCCATGGGCTGCACGGGCGCAGGCGAGCAGGTCCGGGAGAGAATTTCTGGCAGTACCGACGGTTCCTGTCCGGCGAGCCAGCGCGCCGGGTGGATTGGCGCCGTTCCGCCCGCGACGACCATCTTTATGTGCGCGAAAGGGAATGGGAGGCCGCGCACACGGTGTGGCTTTGGCCCGACCGCTCGCCCTCCATGCTGTTCCGCTCGACCTTGGCGCAGGAATCCAAGCTCGATCGAGGTTTGGTCATCACCTTCGCGCTCGCTGAGATTCTGGTGCAGGCGGGCGAGCGCGTCGGGGTACCAAACCTGATGCGGCCCACGGGCAGCCGCAACGTGCTGGATAAGCTCGCGAACGCAATCATTCATGACGCGAGCGAGCGTCCCAGCCTGCCGCGGTCCTTTGCGCCGTCCGCGTTCGCCGAGATCGTAGTCGTGTCGGATTTCTGGAGCCCGACAGCGCAAGTGCGGGCGACCATATCCTCGCTTTCGGTCAATGGCGCACACGGCCACACCGTGCAGATCGTCGACCCGGCGGAGGAGATATTTCCCTATTCGGGCAGGGTCGAGTTCATCGAGCCGGAAGGCGCGGGCTCCATCACGGCCGGCCGCGCCGAAGCCTGGAAGTCGGAATACGAAACTCGTGTCGCGCGCCACCGGGCCGCCATCCGGGCCGAAACCGATCGCCTCGGCTGGAGCTTTACCATTCACCGCACCGACCGTCCGGCGACCGAGCTGCTGCTTGCCATGCACGCGCGCCTTGGCGCCCCGCCAGCCGGCGCGGCCGTGAGCGGCCGACTGCGAGCGGCAACTCGGTCCATGAGGCCCGCATGATGCCGTGGCTTCCCCTCGGTTTCGCGCAGCCCCTGGTGCTGCTGGCACTGCTCGGTCTGCCGGTTCTATGGTGGTTGCTGCGGCTCATTCCGCCGCAGCCACGGCGCATTGCGTTTCCGCCCACGCAGCTGCTGTTCGACATCACGCCCAACCAGGAAACCCCGCGTCGCACCCCGTGGTGGCTCACATTGCTGCGTCTGACGCTTGCCGCCCTTGTCATCATCGCCGCCGCGGGACCGCTGTGGAATCCTCCGATCGCGACCTCGGCAGCGAAGGCGCCGCTCGCGCTTCTGATAGACGACGGCTTCGCGGCAGCAGGGACCTGGGATATCCGCATGCGCACTGTCGAGGATCTCATTGCGCGCGCCGAGACCGACAATCGCGGGGTTGCGCTCGTCCCGTTATCGGAGCCGGCCCGCGATATCGCACTCGAACCGCCGGCCGGCGCGCGGGTGCGGCTCAAGCAGATCAAGCCCAAGCCGCATGCGGTTGAACGCGCGGACATGCTGCCGACCCTGGGGCGCTTCCTCGCTGCGACACCGGACATCGAGCTGGTCTGGCTCACCGACGGGGTCGATCTCGGCGGCGGAAGCGATTTCGTCGCGGCGCTGGCTCGCCTCGTCGAGGCACATCCAATCACCGTGATCGAGGGCGGCATTGCGGGCGCGCGCGCGCTCGCAGGCGCCGACAATGCCGCAGGCGGGCTCACCACCAAGGTCTTGCGCGCAGCCGGCGGCGCGACGGAATCCGGCCTAGTGCGCGCGCTCGACCTCAAGGGACTGCCACTCGGTGACGCCAGCTTCAGCTTCCAGGAGGGCGCACGCGAGACCGAGGCCGAGTTCGCATTGCCGGTCGAGATTCGCAACGACATCGCACGTCTTGAAATCGCCGGCGAGCGATCGGCAGGCGCGGTGACGCTCCTTGACAAGCGCTGGCGCAGGCGCTCCGTCGGCGTCGTCACCGGCTCTACTGCCGACACCGCGCAGCCGCTGCTCGCCTCCACATATTACCTCACGCGCGCGCTCGGACCATTTGCCGATGTGCGGCTCGCCGAACGCAGCTCGCCGGCCCAAGCGGTCGGCCAATTCATCGAGCAGCGCCTTTCGATGCTCGTGCTCGCGGATGTTGGCAACGTGGCCGAGGCGCGCGATCAACTCCTACGCTGGATCGAGGATGGCGGAGTTCTCGTGCGTTTCGCCGGGCCGCGGCTCGCGGCTGGTGATGATGATCTCGTTCCAGTGAAGCTTCGCCGTGGCGGGCGCATCCTCGGCGGCAGCTTGTCCTGGGAGCAGCCCCAGCCGCTTGCCACATTCGTACGCGAAAGCCCGTTTTTCGGCATGGCAGTGCCGACCGATGTCGCAGTGAGCCGCCAGGTCCTGGCCGAGCCCGATTCGACGCTGAGCGACCGCACCTGGGCGACGCTGGCCGATGGCACGCCGCTGGTCACCGCACAACGGCGTGGCAAGGGGTTGATCGTTCTCTTCCATGTCACTGCCGACACGCGCTGGTCAGATCTCCCGCTATCGGGCACATTCGTCGAAATGCTCAAGCAAATCGTCTCCTTCGCCGCTTCGTCTGCGGCAGCCGATGGCAATGCCGCGGGCACGCGCAGCGCACGCGAGGTATTGCCGCCCACGCGCATTCTCGACGGGTTTGGGATATTCGGCGCGCCGCCGCCGACCGCACGGCCGGTGACGACCACTTTTGCCGGACGGGCCACGCCCGATCACCCTCCAGGCTTCTACGGGCCGCCTGAAGGGTTGCTCGCGGTGAATACGCTTGCATCTGCCGATCGCCTGATGCCGCTTGATATCTCCGCGCTCAACGCGCGACGGGAGGCCTATCGAATGAGCGAACCGCAGGATTTGCGCGGGCCAATTCTGCTTGCTGCCGCCGCGCTCGTTGCGCTCGACGCACTTATCGTGTTCCTGCTCGCCGGCGGGATCGGTCAGCTGACGCGTCGACGGGCGCCGGCAGCAGCAGCTCTCGTCGTCACCGTTCTCGCGGCGGCCTTGTTCACGGGGCCGCAAGCGTCGGCGCAAAAAGCCGACGAGCAGGCGCTCAAGTCCACGCTCGAGACGCGGCTTGCCTATGTGATTACCGGCGATGCCGAAGTGGATCGGATCAGCAAGGCCGGACTCCAGGGCCTCACCCTGTTCCTGGCGCAGAGGACCGCTCTGGAGGCCGGCGAGCCGCTGGGCCTCGATCCTGCCCGCGACGAGCTTTCTTTTTATCCGCTCATCTACTGGCCGGTCGTTCCCAGTGCGCCAAAGCCGACGCGCGAAGCGCTCGAGCATATCGACGCCTACATGAAGCAGGGCGGCACCGTCTTGTTCGACACCCGCGATGCGGTCGAAGCTCCCGCGGGCCCCGGCGGCGCAAACCGCGGTCCCGGGATGCAGACGTTGCGCGCTATCCTCTCTTCCCTCGATATTCCCGAGCTCGAGCCGGTGCCGCGCGAGCACGTGCTGACGAAGACGTTCTACCTGCTCAAGGAATTTCCGGGTCGTTTCAATTCCGGCCAGCTTTGGGTAGAGGCGCTGCCGGCGATCAATGAGGATGAGCCGGCGAGCCGCCCGGCCCGCGCCGGCGATGGTGTGTCGTCGATCATCATCACCTCGAATGATTTCGCCGGCGCGTGGGCAATGCGCCAGGACGGACAGGCCATGTTGCCGCTGGTGTCAGCGGAGCCGCGCCAGCGTGAATTCGCCTTCCGTGCCGGCGTCAACATCGTGATGTACACGCTTACCGGCAACTACAAGGCCGATCAGGTCCATGTTCCGGCACTGCTCGAGCGGCTGGGACAGTAAAAGGGCGCGCGTTGGATTGAGCCGAAAATGAACATCGTGCTCACGCTGCGCCGGCTCCGGGACACACGGATTACGTGATGAACTTCGGCGTTTCATTCTCTCCGCTCGTTCCCGACTACCTCGTGTGGGCGGCGGTCGCGATCGCGTCCGCGACCGCAATCCTCATTGCGCTCGGGCGCAGCCGCGGCGCATTGGCGCGCACCATCGCACTCGCGCTGTTTGTGCTTGCGCTCGCAAATCCCTCGATCACCCGTGAGGACCGCGAGCTCCTCACCTCGGTCGCCGTCGTCGTCGTCGACAAGAGTCCGAGCCAGGAATTTGGCGATCGCACCAGGCAGACCGAAGAGGTGCGGGCGGCGCTCGCCGAAAAACTCGGCCGCATGCCCGGCCTGGAAGTGCGTTTCGTCGAGGCCGGTCAGGCCGATGGCGAAACCGACGGCACGCGATTGTTCGCGGCGCTATCCGCCGCGCTTTCCGACGTACCGCATGACCGCGTGGCAGGGGCGATCCTCATCACCGACGGACGGGTGCATGACGTTCCGGGCGATGCCGCTGTGCTCGGTTTTGCGGCACCGGTTCATGCGCTGATTACCGGCCGCAAGAACGAGCGCGATCGCCGCGTGGTGGTTACGGCCGCTCCGCGGTTCGGAATCGTCGGGCAGACGCAGACCGTGACGTTTCGAATCGAGGATCAGGGCGGCGGGACCGGCACCTCCCAAGTGACGGTGCGCCGCGACGGCGAGACAATCGAGAACCGGAACGTGCGCGTCGGCGCCAGCGTCAGCATGAATGTGCAGATTCCGCATGCGGGGCCGAATATCATCGAGATCGAAGCGTCTGCGCTCGAGAACGAGCTCACGGAGATCAACAATCGCGCGGTCGTCTCCATCGACGGCGTGCGCGACAAGCTTCGCGTTCTGCTGGTATCGGGCGAGCCCCATGCCGGCGAGCGCACCTGGCGCAACCTGCTCAAGTCGGATGCCAGCGTCGACCTTGTCCATTTCACAATTCTACGTCCGCCGGAGAAGCAGGACGGCACGCCGATCAATGAATTATCTCTGATCGCCTTTCCGACCCGCGAGCTGTTCCAGCAGAAGATCAACGATTTTCAGCTCATCATCTTCGATCGCTATGCGCGCCAAGGGGTGCTGCCGATCATCTATTTCGACAATATCGCGCGCTATGTGCGCCAGGGCGGCGCGGTGCTGGTGGCGGCCGGTCCCGACTATGCGAGCCAGACCAGCATCTGGCGCACTCCGCTCGATGTCATCCTGCCGGCCGAGCCCAGCGGCCGGATGACCGACGTTGCGTTTCGGGCAAAGCTCACCGACCTGGGCAAGCGCCATCCGGTCACCCGGGGTCTGGAAGGCGCCGATGAAGACCCTCCACATTGGAGCCGCTGGTTCCGCCTGGTGGATACGCGCGCTGCCAAGGGCACCGCAGTCATGCAGGGGCCGAATGACAAGCCACTGCTCCTGCTTTCGCGCGAAGGGGAAGGCCGGGTCGCGCTGCTCCTCTCCGACCACATCTGGCTGTGGGCGCGTGGTTACGAGGGCGGCGGCCCGCACATCGATCTATTGCGCCGCCTCTCGCACTGGCTGATGAAGCAGCCGGACCTCGAGGAGGAGGCGCTGCGCCTCACGGTGCGTGGACGTGATCTCACGGTTCAGCGCCAGACCATGTCCGATACCGTCACCGAGGTGACGCTGACGGCACCGTCGGGCAAGAACCGCAGCTTGACCTTGTCGCCGACCGGTCCGGGCGTCTGGCGATCGACGATCGAAGTCAATGAACTGGGTCTGTGGCGCGCAACTGATGGCGCGCTCAACGCTCTCGCCAATGTGGGCCCGCCCAATCCGCGCGAATTCAGCGAAGTGACTTCGACCACCGAGGTCCTGGCACCGCTCGCGACTGCGACCGGCGGCGACGTCGTGCGGGTGGAGGACGGCAGCGGCATCCACACGCCCCGCATTCTTGCCGTTCGTTCGAGCGATACCTTCAAGGGCGACGACTGGCTGGGATTGCGCATCCGAGATTCGAGCGTGGTGCGCGGCATTGGCGTGTTGCCGGTCTTCGCCGGCCTGATCGGGCTCCTTCTCCTCGTCGGCAGCCTTGCCGTCACTTGGATGCGGGAAGGCCGCTGATCGGACCGCGGCCCTGCAATTCCGCCCTGTAGGGCGAGGCATGCCTCGCCCTACAAACACGGGACAGACCTCTTGGGCTTGTTTGGCCAAGCTGCCTGATCGCGGCGGCGTTTATGCTGCACTCCAGTCCGGCCGAATCGGCCCAGACACGCCCTCCAAGGCGCCTTCGGTGAGCTCGCACACGAGCAGGCGCGCGGGGTCAACCGGTCCCGGCATGATAGCATGCCCCTTTGGAATGAGCTTGAACCCTGACCTGCCGTAATAAGGCTCCTCGCCCACCAGCACGACCAGCTGATGGCCCCTCGCCTTCGCCTCGGCGAGAGCGCGCTCGATGAGAGCATAGCCGATCCCGCGCTCGCGGAAGGGCGGCTCGACGGTGAGCGGACCGAGCAGCAGCGCCTTGCTCTTGCCGATCCGAACGGGCGAAAGACGCACCGACCCCACGAGCAGCGTTCCGACGCGAGCGGTGAACGAGAGCTCCAAACGGTGCGTCACCTTCTCGCGCAGCCGATAGGCCGATTTGGCGTAGCGGCCCGGGCCGAAGGTGCGCTCGTGCAGGCGCTTGATCGGCACCGCATCGTCGTCCGTCTCCGGCAGAATGGTCAGGGAGAGGTCAGTCACGACGCTTTAGTGGCGGTCTGTTGGCCGGCTCAGATCGATCCGGCAGAATCGGGCTACGTTGAACCTGTCAAAATCATTGTGCAGAGGCACTAGCTTGCCTCCGGCCCGTCGCGAAGGAAGGCGGCAATCTCTGCATTGGCGCGAAGGCGCGCCAAATCCTCCGCCGATGGCAGCTGCGGCTTGTCACGGCTGGCGTTCACCATGCAGAGAAAGCCAAGTGGCGCGGCGGTAGTGGCGCGGAACTGATGCCACGTCATCGGCGGCACCGTAACGAGATCACGGAGCTCGACCGGCCTTGACTTCTTCCCCCACGAGGCAATGACCCCGACCGCGCAGAATGAGCACGGCATGCATATGCTGATGCCGTTCGAGCGTGGAAAACCCGCCGGGAGCAATTTCGAAATAGCGCAGCTCTCCCTGCATCTCGGGGTGGGAAAACAGCACCTGACGCGTGATCAATTTGAACAGAGCCCGGCCGTCTTCCTTGTAGGGAAGCTTCTCCACGCCTTCCCAGCGATAGTTCTCTTCTTTGCGGTGCACCAGCTTCTCGCCGCTCGGCATCGCTTCACTCATAAGCATATCCGTGCACCTCGGCCACGAAGGCCGCGGTCGCCTCAATGAGCTGCATGCGCGCTTCCAGCAATGCGCCTCCGATCAGCAACATGACGTCGGCACCGTAGAAATCAAGCATTTCGGACACGCGAGCGGTGGTCATGCCACCAGCCGGCACCGGCACGCAAGGCCGCAGCCCGTCGCGGTCCACCACAGCTTCGCGCGCAAGCGCACGGCATGTATCTGGGGAATAGCCGAAGCGTCCGCCATGGTTCGGGAACACAATGGCATCGGCGCCCAGGAGACGAAACAGCTTTCCAAGGAGCAGCGCTGGAGCAATGCGCGCCGCGCCTGCCATGCTGGGATGGGCGACGAAGGCGATGTTCGGGTGCTCCCGCACGAGGCGCTGGAAGTTGGACCACCCCATGATCATGGGCGCGACCATGACGGCATCGACGTCGGCCGCACTGGCGACCGCGATTTGCCTCCGCATGGTGTCGAGATCGCCCGACAAGCTCGGCACATAGTGCGCGAAGCGCCCTGCCGGTCCATCGCTTGCCCGCAACGCTTCCACAACCGCCTCGACTCGAGCCTGGAAAGGGGAATAGGCCTGGTCGGCGAGCCCGTGATCATCCTTGATATAGTCGATGCCTCCCAGCGCGAAACGCCGGGCAAGGTCCGCAAGCTTGATCGGCGGCAGGCCTTGCGGCTTGAGGGCCGAGCAGGTCAAAGCCCGGGCGCCAGCACCGACCCGTTGGCGCAAAGCATGGAGACCATGGCCTGGGCCGCCGAACGATCTGGCGAAGCCGGAAGGCAGCTCGACATCGTGCAGCACCACATCGTCGTGGAGCGAGCTATTTCCGAACAGCATGTTGAGGAGTTGCCCGGGATCGCTGCCCACGGTCTCTTGCGCCAAGGCGATGCGGACCTCGAACAAGCCTTTTTCCTGCTCGGCGATCGCTTCGACCTGGCCGACGATCTCCGTACGGACGAATGAGTCGTCAATCGCGGCAACCGGCATCTCGACGCTCTGCTCGACGGCGAGGGCGCGCGCGCGTGCGTCGATTGAGCGCGCATCGGATCGGATACGATAGAACACCGTGAGCCGAGGGTGCACGAGCCGCAACTCTCTACGGCTTGGCCTATGGCTATCCGATCAGCCGCCGGTCAAGCGGCCATAACGTCGGCGCGGCGGAGCGGGACACGCGTCTGCGGATCAGATCGAAAGCGGCGACGCCAGCCGCCAGCAACCCGACGAGAGCAAGCCCGATCAGGAACGCACCGGATACCGCGACCAGGACCAAGCCGGAGAAGCTCGCGATCAGGATGAGGCGCATGGCGACACGGAAGGTTTGCGACCCGGCGATCCTGGGGGTCTTATTTGACTCGCCAAAGCCGCCAATGGGGGGACGTCGAGATGTGCCACGCGGGGGAGTGAAATTGTCGTTGGCAGCGCTGGCCGAGAAGCCTGATCGAAGCATGCTCATGGCTTGGTCGCTCCGAATGCCAACCCGGCAGGCTTACGCCACCAGCGCTGGCAGGCGAACGAGGAACTCAGCAATAGGCAAAACCTGGCATAAATCAACAGGCGATTTGCGCGAGTGACACCAAATCACAACGAAATTCACACAAAAAGAGGCGCTTGCGACTTTGTAGAAGCGCCCGTCGGCGACCTTCCGACAGCCGGTTCACCACTGCTCCCGCACGGCAGCCCCGCCGAGCACCTCGGCAACGCGCGCGCGCGTGGCCGCTGAGGTGTCGCTGGGAAGCGCATCGACGGCAAAGAAGCCGTGCGCGACGATCTCGTGGTTGGGCTTGGGCGTTGCGGGCTGGCGGAACGCGCGCACCACGAAGAGCGCGACATGGTCGCGCCGGGATACCCGGACATTGAAGAATATCCCATGAAACTGCGGCGGCCCTGTGAGCTCGATATTTCCTTCTTCGCGCAACTCGCGTGCGAGTGCTTGGCTCACCGTCTCGCCGGCTTCCACCCCGCCGCCCGGCAGGTGCCACCCGCTGATATAGCTGTGCTTCACAAGAAAGATACGGCCGTCGTCATCGATGACGAGCGCGCGAACGCCGAGCGTCATGCCGCGGGCAAAGCGCCAATAGAAGTGCAGGATCCGCCGAATTGCGGGTTCGGCCGCGCGCCGTACAGCCTCGAGACACATGAGCGCCCTTCCTGTTCCTCTGCGCCAGGCAGGTTTGCCTTCCCTCATTAGAATAGGTCTAATATCAATGGCGGTCAGCCATGAGGCCCCACGTGAAGCGTTTTGCCGACCTCTCGGAGCAGGAGATTCTCGCCCTCGCCATTACCAACGAGGAGGAGGACAGCCGCATTTATCGCGGCTTTGCCGAGGGGCTGCGCGAAAAATACGCGGCTTCGGCCAAGGTCTTTGACGAGATGGCGGAGGAAGAGGTGCGCCACCGCACCATGCTGTTCGACCTCTACCGCGCCAAGTTCGGCGAGTATCTTCCGCTCATCCGCCGCCAGGACGTCAAGGGCTTCATCCAGAAGAAACCGCTTTGGCTGGCGCGGCCGCTCGGGCTCGATGACGTACGCAAATACGCCGAGGCAATGGAGTTCGAGGCAGCGCGTTATTACCGTCAAGCCGCACGCTCGGCCCGCGATGCCTCGATCCGCCAGCTGCTGCTTGAGCTCGCCGAGATCGAGGACCAGCACGAAAATCTCGCCCACAAGCTCGGTCGACAGATTCTGACCAAGGCGGCGCGCGCCACGGAGGACGAGACCGCCCGGCGCATGTTCGTGCTGCAATACGTGCAGCCGGGCTTGGCCGGCCTGATGGACGGGTCGGTCTCGACGCTGGCACCGTTGTTCGCCGCCGCCTTCGCGACCCACAACACCTGGGAGACTTTTTTGGTCGGGCTTGCTGCCTCGGTGGGCGCCGGAATTTCCATGGGTTTTGCCGAGGCGCTCTCGGACGACGGATCGCTCACCGGCCGTGGCGCGCCGCTCGTTCGCGGCACGGTCTGCGGCGTGATGACCGCAATCGGCGGGCTCGGTCACACGTTGCCGTATCTCATCTCAAATTTCTGGACCGCAACCTGGGTCGCCATTGCCGTGGTCGCGGTCGAGCTCGCGGCCATCTCCTATATCCGCCACCATTTCATGGATACGCCGTTGCTTTCGGCCGCGTTCCAGGTCGTGGTCGGCGGCGTGCTGGTGTTTCTCGCCGGTATTGCCATCGGAAGCTCATGAGCGCGCGGTGATCGAGCGAGAGCTTGCCGACCGCGGTTGACGCCAACCGCGTCTTGCTCAATGTCATCCTTTGAGCTTTACTTCTTTGTTTGAAGCATGATCTTTTCCGAAATCATGACCAAAGATCGCGGATTTCTGCGGTGCCTCTTTGAGCGCAGTGCGGATCCTTCTCCATACCTGCTCCGATGTGAGCGGCATGTCGAGGTCGACGATGCCCAGTGGAGCGAGCGCGTCGAGGGCAGCGCTCACCACGGCCGCCGGTGCGGCAATGGCGCCCGCTTCCCCGCAACCCTTGGCACCGAGCGGATTGTGCCTGCAGGGCTGGCTTTCGTCGCACTCCGCAACGAGCAACGGGAGATCATCGGCGCGGGGAAGGCCATAATCCATGAATGACCCCGTCACGGGCTGACCGTGGCGGTCGTAGGCGCAGCGTTCGAGCAGCGCCTGGCCGATGCCCTGCGCGACGCCGCCGTGGATCTGGCCGTGCACGATCATGGGGTTGATGACGGTGCCGATGTCGTCCACCGCCCAGTAGCCGGCGATCTCGATGCGACCGGTCTGCGGATCGATCTCGATCTCGCAGACATGCGCGCCGTTGCTGAACGCGAAGCTCGGGGGGTCGTACGCCGCCTGCTCCGCCAGTCCCGGCTCGACGGTCTCGAGCGGAAAATCATGCGGAACATGGGCGGCGTTGGCGACCGCCGCGAAGGAAACGCGCCGGTCGGTGCCGGTCACGGCAAACCAGCCTGCGGCGAAATCCACGTCGGTGACGGCGGCTTCGAGCAAATGCGCCGCGATACGCTTGCCCTTGGCCACGATCTTGTCCGCCGCGCGATCAAGCGCGCAGCCGCCGACGGCAATCGTGCGCGAGCCGAACGTGCCGGTGCCATAAGGCACCAGATCGGTGTCGCCCTCGACCACTTCGATCTGCTTTACTGGGACGCCAAGCCGCGAGCAGAGGATTTGCGCAAGCGAAGTCGCGTGTCCCTGACCGTGATTGTGGGTGCCGAGTGCCGCGCGCACCGACCCGTCGGGGTCGACGCGGATGGTTGCGGCTTCGTAGAAGCCGCGCGCGCGCCGAGCGCCCCGGCAAAACGCGAAGGCGCCACCCCCGAGGATTCGACGTAACATGCAAGACCGACGCCGCGCAGCCGCCCCCGTCGCCTGGCACCGGCACGGCGCGAGCCGAACTGCTCGTAATCGGCGAGCGCCAGCGCGCGCGCAAAAATCTTCGGGAAATCGCCGCTATCGTAAGTCGGACCGATCGGCGTCTTGTAGGGCATCTCGCTCGGCGAGATGAGATTGCGCCGGCGGATTTCGCCGCGATCCATGCCGAGATTCGTGGCGGCCCGATCCGCCAGCCGCTCCAGCACGTAGCAGGCCTCCGGTCTGCCGGCGCCGCGATAGGCATCGGTAGGGGTCGTATTGGTGAATATGCCGGTGCTTTCCACGAAGATCGCCGGCGTGCGGTAGACGCCGGCGAGGAGGCTCGTATAGATCGCGCTCGGGATGGCCGCGCCGAAGGTCGAGACATGGGCGCCGAGATTGGCGAAGGTGCGCACACGTAGCGCAAGGAAATGGCCGTCGGCATCGAGCGCGAGCTCGGCGCGCGTCACGTGGTCGCGCCCCTGGTTGTCCGCGAGGAAGCTCTCGGCGCGGGTTGCCGACCAGCGCACGGGGCGATGGAGCCTGAGCGCAGCCCATGCGACGATCGCCTCCTCCGGATAGAGCTTGCCTTTGTAGCCGAAGCCGCCGCCGACATCGGGCGCGATCACACGCATTGCGCTTTCCGCCATGCCGAGCTGCTCGGTCACCAGCCGGCGGATGTAATGCGGCACCTGCGTCGTGCTGTAGAGCGTGAGCTTGTCAGCATCGGGATCGGCGAGCACGGCCCGCGGCTCGATCGCCGCGCCGGCGACACGATTGTTGATCAGCTCGAGCGCGACGGCGCGGGCAGCCGACGCGAATGCCGTGCGAACGCGAGCCTCATCGCCGCGTGCCCAGCGGAAGCAGACATTGCCGGGGGCCCCGGCATGGAGCTGCGGCGCGCCTTCGGCCTGCGCGGCTTGCATGTCGACGACTGCGGGCAGGGCTTCGGCATCCACCGCGACACGCTCGGCGCCATCCATCGCCTGATCGCAGCTCTCCGCGATCACGGCGGCAATGGGCTCTCCGACATGGCGCACGATGCCGCGCGCAAGTGCATGGCGCGGCGGCTCGGCCATCGGGCTTCCGTCGCGCGATTGAATGATCCAGAGCGGCCGCATGGGCTTGATGCCGTCCGCCGCCATGTCGTTTCCGGTGAGCACGGCAACGACGCCCGGCGAGGTCATGGCGGTCGAGGCGTCGATCTCGCGAATGCGGGCGTGCGCGTGCGGCGAGCGCACGAGAACGCAATGCAAGGCGCCGGGAACGCCGACGTCGGCCACGAAGCGCCCGCGACCGAGCAGAAACCGGCGATCCTCGACGCGGCGCAGCGGCGCACCGATGCCTTGATGATGCGAGCTTATTGCAACTCCTCCACCGTGTGTCTGGCCGTCCGGTAGGGTGGGCAAAGGCGCGCGTGACACGCTCGTTCCGCGTGGGCAAAATCGTGCGCGCGCCGTGCCGCCCGAACTCGGGTTTACCCGAGTTCGGCACTCTAGAGGGGTCGAAGTCGGATATATCCGACTTCGGCTGCGGTAAGGCCGGCGCAGACGATTTTACCCACCCTACGACGCCGCGTTATTGCAACTCCTCCCGCACCAGGTCGAGCCGCTCGAAGGCCGATTTGTCCGTCACCAGGAAGAGGTCGGCATCGCCGCCTTTTGCTTCGTGGCGCACCCAGGTCCAGTGCGGAACGGTGAAGACATCGTGCTGCGACCATTCGAAGATCGCATCGCCGATATGCGAGCGGCCCTCACCGCAGACCACGAGACAGACCACGTTGTAGGTCGCGCGCTTCATGCGCGTCGGGGCTCCGCGGCGCAAGCGCGCGGCATAGCAGTCGAGCGTCGGCATGACCGCGCCGCCGGTCGCGGGATTGACGTAACGGATCATGCACGCTCCGTCGGCTCCCGGGGGAGCCGCGGCGAGCAGCCGGCGGGTGGCCTCGCCGGAGTAGCGGTATTTCGGCGAGTTGAGCGGGTTGCTCGCTGCGCCCTCGGCGATGAGCCCGGCTTCGGTCCACAACGTCTCCTCGCCCTCGTCCACCTGCCAGAACTGGTTGTTGCGGGGATCGCCCGGCTCGAAGAAATGGGCATCCACCGCACGGATGAGGGGCATGTTGGCGGCGTCGAACCAGATGATGCGGTGGTCGCTCTCGTTGATGTGCCCGTGCCAGACCATCGGCGGGGTCAGGATCAGGTCGCCGGCCTTCATCTCACAGCGGCGGCCATTGACGATGGTCACCGCGCCGTCGGCGCGCGTGGCGAAGCGGATGGCCGCCCCGGTGTGGCGATGCGGGCGTGCGCGGTCGCCGGGATCGAGCACGGTGAAGGCCGCGAGCAGCGTGCTCGTGGTCGTCGTCTCCGCGCCGAACGCCGGATGCGCCATGATCAGCGCGCGGCGCTCGACGTCGTTGATGGAAACTTCGGCGACCGAGCGGTGCAGAAACGGCTCGATCTCGCGCCAGCGCCAAATGAACGGCGTGTCCGGCGCCTGCGGCTTGATCGGCGTGATGCGCTGGTAGCGGTCCCACAGCGGATGCAGGTGCCTCGCCTCGAGCTCGGACACGAAAGGCGAGCCCTGCTTGTGCTCGGCGATGCTCGCTGAAGCCATCGAACCCTCCTTTCCGGCCCACCGCCGTCATGCCCCGCCACCGGGTCTACGGCCGGCCCGATGACAAGCTCCAGCGGGGCATCGAGTAGCCAACCGCACTCGCGATTATCAGCGGCCTCGCCTCAAAGTTCTTTCATGGTTGCCGGATCGCCTGCATTCGCAGGCGATGACACTTCCTGTGGCCCAGCGAACCGCATTCACGTCTTCGGCAGCTTGGCGTCGATATTGGTCGCATCGATGATGACGTGATTGATGAACACGCGCGGCTCCACCTTGTCGCCCTTCAAGAAGGTGGCGAGCACGTCGACGCCAAGCCGGCCCCATTCCACCGGATTGAGCTCGACCGTCATGGCCAGGTTCTCCTCCTTGACGGCGCGCAATGCCGGCGGTACTCCGTTCATGCCCGTCACCAGGGTCTTGCCCTTACGATTGGCGGCATTGACCGCCTGCATGGCGCCGAGTGCGACATCGTCATTGGCGGTATAGATGGCGGCCAGGTCAGGATTGGCGACGAGCACGTCCTCCGCCTGCTTGACGCCGCGCTCGCGCGTGAGCGGTCCGTCGCCGCGGAACACGATCGCGATATCGGGATACTTGGCCATCACCTCGCCATAGCCGTCACCGAGGTTCTTGAACGTGGGCGCTCCGCTCGGTCCCATCAGGAGCGCGACCTTGCCTTTTCCGCCGAGCTTCCTGGCGGTCCATTCGGCGATATCGCGGCCGATCTGCTTCTCATCCATGGCGACATGAATGGTCTGGCTGGGCGAGGTCGAGCCGCGGGCGATTGAGACGATGGGAATCTTCGCCGCCGCCGCGGCCTCATAGGCGGCATTCACGCCGACGGCGTCGATCGGAGAGATCAGAATGCCCTTGACGCCGCGCGCGACCAGATCCTGGACACCGTTGATCTGCTTGAGCTTGTCCTCGTTGGCGGAGACCGTCGCAACCTCCCAGCCGAGCTCCTGCGCGCGCGCGCGAATACCGCGCAGCATGGCGATATAGAACGGGTTGTCATCCTGCGCGAGCGAGACGCCGACGGTCGTCTTCTGCTGGGCGCTCGCGGGCGGGAGCAGCGTGAACGACGCCGCGACCACGAGGGGCGCGGCGAGCGCAGCGAGGCGGAGCCTGAGCATGCGAACACCTCCGGTTCAATGGCGTGACCGTAGCCTCTCGGCGGCAGCCGCCGCAATGATAACAGCCCCAACCGCGACGCGCTGCCAATAGGAATCCACATTGAGCAGGTTGAGCGCGTTGCCGAGCACGATCATGATGAAGACCCCGATCACGCTCTTGTAGAGCGTACCCTCGCCGCCCTGCAGCGACGCGCCGCCCAGCACCACCGCGGCGATTGCCGTCAGCTCGTAGAACTCGCCGGCCGTGGGCTGACCCGATTGCAGGCGCGCGGCCAGCATCACGCCGGCAACGCCGGCCAGTGCTCCGCACCAGACATAGGTCGAGGCGATCACGCGGCGCACCGGCACCCCGGAGAGATAAGCCGCCTCTCGCCCTCCCCCGGTGGCGTAGACCCGCCGGCCGTAGGGCGTGGCATGCATCACGAACGACAACACCGCGAGCAGGACGGCGGGGACCCACACCAGATAATGGATGCCGAGGAAGCGGTCGGAGCCCAGCGCGATGAACGCGCCGGGCAGGCCGCTCTCACCGCTCACCGGCGCGCCGCCGGTGATCAAGAAGACGATGCCGCGCACAAGAACCATGGTGCCGAGCGTGGTGATGAACGGATTGACGTTGAGGAATGCGATGACCAGCCCATTCGCGAGGCCGACCAGCGCACCGGCGAAAATCCCGGCAAAGGCACCCGCTGCAATGCCGGCCTCCAGCATCACCATGCTCGCAACGCAACCCGAGAGCGCCGCGGTCGAGCCGACCGAGAGATCGAATCCCCCGCCCACGATCACGAAGGTCATGCCCATGGCGATCACCGCCATGATGGAGGACTGCACCAGGATGTTGGTGAGATTGAGCGGCGAGAGAAAGCGCTCGGTCAAGAGCGCGGTCACTGCGCACAAGACGACGAGCGAGATGAGCGGCATCTGCCCCGCGAGCTTTGACTGACGGGCCACCGCGCTAGCCACCGATCACTGCGCGCAGCTTCGGCTCGTCGAGACCGGCGGCGCGATCAAGCGTTGCAACGATGCGATTCGCGCGGACGGCGTGAATGACCCTGCACAACCGCGCGAGCTCGCCGAGATCGCTGGAATTGATCAATGCCGCCGAGCCGCGCCCCACGAAATCACGGATCAGCGAGTGAATCTGCGCCTTGGCCGAGACATCGATGCCTTGCGTCGGCTCGTCCAGCAGCAGCACGGCGAGCCGCCGCGCCAGCCATTTGGCCAGGATCATCTTCTGCTGATTGCCGCCGGAAAGCGCACGCGCCGCAAGCTTCGGCTGGCGCGGACGAATATCGACGAGCTCCATGAGCTCCGCCACCATGCGATCGCCGGCCTTGCGATCAAGCCGGCCGGTGCGGGATATCAGGTCGAGATTGGGAAGCAGGATATTATCGCGAACCGATTGGTTCGGCACCAGGCCCAGCATGCGTTCGCCCGGGACCATGCCGACGCCGGCCGCAATGGCCTTGCGGGGATTGTCGAACCGCCGGCTGTCGCGGTTGACCTTCACCACGATCGGTTGCCCGAGACCGAAGAGACGGCGCAGCATCCTGTCCGTGCCGCTGCCGAGGAGGCCGGCAAGGCCCATGATCTCGCCTGCCCGCAGCTCCACGGCGTTCACGCCGTCAGGCCGCGCCGCGAGCAGCACGTCTCCCGTCGCAGTCGCTGCGGAGCGAACCTCCTCGGTCGCGCGTCCGCTCATTGCACCCACAAGGTCGGTCACGGAGAAAGCGCCGCGCCGGCTCATTGCGGCGACCCGGCCGTCGCGCAGCACGGTGCAACGGTCGGCGATTGCGACCACTTCATCGAGCCGATGGGAAATGTAGATGATGGCGGTGCCCTGCGCCTGCATGCGTCTCAGCACCGAGAACAAGCGCTCGATCTCGCGCTTTTCCAGCGCCGCCGTCGGCTCGTCCAGGATGAAGACGCGGCACTGCCGGCGCAGCCCCTTGGCGATGGCGACGAGTTGACGCTCGGCAAAGCTCAGCGACGCGACCAGACGATCCGGCTCCGGAGCGAAATCGAGCAGATCGAGCACGGCGCGCGCCTGCTCGCGCATTCGGGCGCGATCCACCATCGCGATTGGGATGAACCGGCGAACGGGCAGATCGCCAAGCGCAATATTCTCCGCAATCGAAAGCGCCGGGACGAGGCGCAGCTCCTGAGGGATGGTCACGATCCCGGCCGCGATCGCATCGTGCGGGCTGGCGAGAGTGCAGAGCTTGCCGGCAACGAAAATATCGCCGCGATCGGGGCGATGGACGCCGCCGAGGATGCGGATCAGCGTGGACTTGCCGGCGCCGTTCTCGCCGACAATCGCGTGGATCTCGCCAGGCCGGACGTCGAAGTCGACCCCGTCGAGTGCGACGGTCGCTTCGAACTGCTTGCCGATGGCCTCAGCCCGTACCACCGGAAGGTTCATGCGCCATGCTCTCCTTCCAGGAGGCCGCCTTCAGTGGTTGTCCGTCGCCACGCCCAGAAGGTAGGCCGGGTTCTTGATCGCCATCTGCTTGATGGCGTCCTCTGAGACCCCGAACTCGTGCAGGGTCTGGGCGAAGAGGCGAAATTGATCTGGCGGTTTGGCGTGGAACGGCTGTCCCGAGTCAGTCGCGATCACGGCGCGTTCGGGAGTCACGGCGTCGATCATCGCCTTGATCTCTTCAGGGATCACCATGTGTTGCATCGGCATGCAGCTGCCCGCGCAATATTCAAGGAAGCAACCCGCCGTGGCCAGCTGGACCTGGGTATCGATGTCCAGCTTGGGAGCGGCGTATTCGGCATGGGTGATCAATATCCTTTTAAGCCCCTTGCTGATTGCATAATCCACAACGGCAAGGATTTCCGTACGACTGAGATGCCCCGTCTCCAGCACGGCATCATAGGCGCCGACAAGCTCGATCACCTCTTTCGCATCGGCGGAGAGCTTGCCGTTTTCCAGCACCGTATATTGTTCCTGCGGACGGTGCGATTTCTTCAAGGTCATGCTGGCCCAGCCGAAGGTACCGACGGCGCCAAACACTTTCGCATGGTTCTGGGAGTCAATTGTGGGAAACCAGACAACCTTGGCGTCCTGGCTCAGCGCCTGTTCCACGGAAGCCGGGTTGATGCCGCCAACGCCGCGATTCAATGCGATGCCGGCGAAAACCTGGAAGCCCGGAACCTCTCTGCGGGCATGGTGGGCCTTGGCGATCGTCGCCTCGAAATGACTCTTGACGACGATTCCCGCCATGCCTGCGTCGGCGCACCAGCGGGCGATATCTACGGTATCGCCGATTCTACGAAACGGAGCTGGACCGCTGTGCACATGCGTGTCGTAAAACCCCTCTACCGAAATGATCGCCATTTTCTCTCCCCTCCGTCTTTGTTACTTGTCTCGCCCCATCTCGTCGGCCGATTTTCCGGTCGCGGCGGTGAGGAAGTCGTAATTGAAATAGGCCTCAATCTTTCCCTTGCCCGGCATCTCCCGGACGAAACCAAGATTCTTCATCGCCTCCGCTACCGTCACGGTCCGGCGGAGATACAGTTTCGTGTCCAGGATGACACGATCGGCGCCAATCTTGATCACTTCCGGCTTGAATTCGAGGCGGGGAAAATCGGTCATCATCTTCGCCCTATCGTTGTTGTAGAAGGCGGTGGCCGCGACCGCAACTTTGACGGCGTCCTTCACAAAGTCCGGGCTCTTCCTGAGAAAATTGGCATTTACGGCCAAGGCGTTGTTGATTCCAAGGAAAGAGTTCTCTGCGAGATTGGTGCTCGGATAGTAGCCGAACCCATCGACGACTGAGACGGCTGCGAACGGCTCGAATACCGCCATGCAGTCGATGTCCTTGTTCTTCATCGCCTGCAGAAGCGGCGGCCCGATCACCGTGAAGGACACGGTCGAAATATCCGAACGCTTCACACCGTTGGTGCGTAATCCGTCATCAAAGAAAAGCTCTGCCGTTCCGCCCGTCAGAACCCCGAACTTCTTTCCTTTCAGGTCGTTCCAGCCTTCGACCTTGACGTCGGTCCGACAAACGATACTCACAGCGCCTCGCGCCAGGCCGGTCACCATCATGAATCCTGGTTCGGCTTCACGTAACGAGGCGGTGACGACGTTCGAATATCCAAGCGAGCTCAGCTGGATATCCCCGCGAGTCAATGCCACCTCCGCATCCGAATAGCGTAGAAATCTGACAAACTCGAGCTTGTACTTGGAGCCCAGCTCCTTCTCGATCGCCATATAGGGGATGTCATGGATCTGCATAAAGTAGCCAATCTTGATCGTTTCCTGCGCTTGAGCGCTCAGGACCAGGAACGATCCTGCAAATAGAAGACTCATCGCCAGCATTCGTTGGCTTCGATTGATCGTTCCAGTTGTAAACATCGTTTGTCTCCTTTCCGACGATACTCTCTTTCAGTCCTGTTCGAGTTGCCGCAAGGCTGTTGCTCTAAAGGCGTTGAAGTCCGCAGCCGTGAGATCGCGCGGTCGGGACAGCTGGACATCCATAATCATGCGAATGCGGCCGGGACGTCCCGACATGATCGCGACGCGATCTCCCAGAAAAATGGCCTCGTCGACACTATGGGTAATGAATAGGACAGTTCCTCGAGTTCGCGACCATATGTCGGCGAACTGCTTCTGCATGCGTTGCCTCGTGATCGCGTCGAGCGCGGCGAACGGCTCGTCCATCAGCAGGAGCTCTGCGTTCATCACGATAATTCGAGCGATCGCAGCGAGCTGCCGCATGCCGCCGGAAAGCTGTCGCGGATAGCTTGCTGCGAAATCGGCAAGTCCCACCAGGTTCAAGGCGGCGTCCACACGACGACCGCGTTCCTTGCGATCGATCCTCAGCGACCGAAGACCAAATTCGACATTGCTGAAGACTGTCATCCAAGGAAACAGCGCGTTGGTATCCTGAAAAACGACACCACGGTTTGGCGATGCCCCCGAGATCGGCTTGCCGTTGAAAAGGGCCCGACCCTCGGTCGCAACGTCGAAGCCCGCAAGGATGTTCAGCAGCGTGGTCTTCCCACATCCGGAGGGACCAAGAATGCTGAGAAATTCGCCTTTCCGAATATCGAGTGAGACATCGTCAAGCGCGCGTACCGCCGTCGTGCTTGTACCATAGGTGCGCGCAAGATTTTCGACCTGGACAATGGCGCCTCCAGCAACGACCGGCGCATCTGGGCCGTTGCAGGCGATGCTCAAATGTCTGTTGTTTCGCGCCAACGAAATATTCTCCGCGATATGAGGAGGATAAGGCGGTCGGAAATAAATCCCAACAAGCCGATGGTCAGCATCGCTGCAACGATCACGTCCATGCGATTGTAGTAGTAGGCGTTCCAAAGCTCGTATCCGAGGCCGGACTTGACGGCGACCATCTCGGCGACGATCAGGAGAACCCACGAAAGCCCCATGGCCAGGCGTAGGCCGACGAAGATCGAGGGCAATGCGCTCGGGAGGATCACCAGCCAAAGCGATCGTGCGATGCCGGCGCCGAGCATTCGTGCACTTCGCAGATGCAGCTCCGACACGTGACGCACGCCGGCGACCGAGTTGAGGACGACCGGGAAGAAAGCCCCGAGCGTTACCAGAAACACCGCGGAAGCAGGCGAGAGGCCGAAGAATACCAGCGAGAACGGCACCCATGCCGAAACCGGTATCGGGCGCAAGGTCTGCAGAACGGGATCGAAGATGTCGGCCGCGACCTGCGAGCGGGCGATCATCGTCCCGACGACGACCCCGACGATTGAAGCAATCGAAAATCCCAACGCCACCCTTTGCGAGCTGGCTGCAACTGCAGCTAACCAGCTGCCGGCAAAGCGGTCGTTCGAGCCAAAGCCGAAGATCCAGATACCCGCGGTACGGACCACCTCCGTCGGGGTGGGTACGAAGCCGTCGCCGAACCTCCACCAATCGACGGAAAGCTGCCAGGCTGCCACGAGCACGATCGGTGTGACGAGGCGCCGAGCTATCCATAGACGGTTCGCTGACACCTTCGGTCCAACTCCCGCACGCCCTACCAAATCGCAGGATGAATTAGAAGATCACTATGATATGCACGCAAAAGGCGATGCGCGTTGATTTGCGCGCTCGCCTGATCTCCTGCCAGCTGAACATCCAAGACGCTTCATTTCTTTCGCCGATCTAAAGTTGGAGCACGAGAGCCGTAATCTATCTGCACGCTCCGCCAACCTTGCACGCGGCGGCTCCAATAGAGATCCGACAGCTGTTTGGTTATCGGGCCGGCGGCGGTTCCAGGCAGAGCCAGTCCGTTCAATGAACGCACGGGCATAATTCCGCCCGCCGTACTCGTGATGAAAATTTCATCTGCGCTTTTCAATTCGGTGCATGCGACAAGACGCTCCTCGACGTCAATGTCCAGCTCATGTGCGAATTCGATCGCAATATTGCGAGTGATCCCGTCCAGAATATTGTCCCGTGGCGTGGCAATCTTGTTCTCCGCCACTTTGAATATATTGAAGCCAGGACCTTCCGTCACGTGACCGGAGCCATCTGTCAGCACAACAGTGTTGCCCCCGCGGGCATAAGCCTCGAAAAGCGCGAGCTCAAAGTCGATCCAATGATAGTTTTTGATGAATGATGGAACTGAAGCGGATGGAATTCTAGGTCGTGTGCTGACGATCAGATCGAGCTCCCCACGGCCATCGTTTGGGACGATGTGCATATACGGGATGCAAAACGCCGCAAAATGGTTCTTGCAGGTCCGGATATCTCGACTTCCCGGCGCGGGCCGACCGCGCATCGCAATCATCTGCACATACGCATTTCTTAGGCCGGAGCACCGGACAAGGTGTGTGAGCGTGTCCGTCAGCTCTTCATCGTCATGCGGGCAATCGAGACTAAGGGCATTACAAGAGCGGCGAAATCGTCGCAGGTGGACATCGAGACAGAAAAAGCTTCCTTGCCAGACCGAGAGGGTATCTTGACACGCGTCCGATCGTAGAAACGCAAAATCAAGAATGGAAATTTTTGCGTCCTCGAGTTGACAAAACTTGTCATTGATAAATGCAGCGCCGCTGTGCATGGTTTGCGTCGACATCAACGCGGTTGTGGAGCCAAGCTCCATATCTATTCCCTGTACGTACTAAAGCGGTTCCCGCCCGATTTGAATCGGGGGGATTCCCAAAGACTTATAGATGAGCGAGTCTTTGTGCATTGATTCTCCTTTGCGGGGCTCAGCGATGCCTAAGGCCTATTCTTGTGACCTGCGGGAACGCGTTATCGAAGCCGTGGAGACGGGAGCGTCGCGACGGGAGGCGGCCGAGCGTTTCGAGGTGAGCGTAGCCTCGGCAGTAAAGTGGCTGCAGCGCTGGCGCAAGAGGAGGAGCGCCGCGCCGAAGCCGCGCGGCGGTAGCATTTCTCCGTTGGACGAGTTCGCCACCGAGGTGTTGGCTCTGATTGCCGAACAGCCGGACCTGACTTTGGTAGAGACGGTTGCAGCGTTGCGCAAGCGGCGGATTTGGACCAGCCGCAGTTCGCTCTGGCGGTTTCTCGACCGACACAACATCACCCTTAAAAAAAAGCCTGCAAGCTGCCGAACGGCAGCGAGCAGATGTGGCACGCGCGCGCCGACGTTGGATTCGAGAGCAAGGCATGCTTGATCCTGCCCGGCTGGTGTTTATCGATGAGACCGCGGTCAGTACCAACATGGTGCGGCTCCGGGGACGGGCTGCACGGGGCGTCAGGGTGATCGGCACCGTTCCGCTTGGAGCATGGGAGACGATCACCTTCGTGGCCGCCTTGCGTCACAATAAAATAACCGCGCCAATGGTGCTCGAAGGCGCCATGACCGGAGAGATGTTTCTCGCCTACGTCAAGCAGTGCCTGGTTCCCACCCTCCGGCGCAACGACATCGTCGTGATGGATAACTGCAAAGTCCATATGGGCCTCGCCATTCGGGAGGCGATTGAGAAAGTGCAGGCGACACTTCGCTACTTGCCGAAGTACTCGCCTGACCTCAATCCGATCGAGATGCCTTACAGCAAATTCAAGCAGTTCCTGCGCAAGGTAGCCGCGCGCACTGTTCCCGGACTCACTCGAGCCATTCGCTCGTTCATCCCACAACTCAGCCCTCAAGAATGCACCAACTATTTCAGGCATGCAGGCTATGCTTCAATATGATCGGAATCCGCTTTAGTGCAGCCAAGTGATGTCGTCGCGTCGTATCGAACATCAAGCGTGGCAGGGCAAGTTTGGCTTGTCAACAATTGCCAAACCGCGGCTATGAGTTTTCGCGCAGATTACCGTGCTCACGCGTGCGGACCAAAGTGAAGCAAATGAGCCCACATGAACTTACGCGCTTTTTTGAAGCGGAAACCGCTCTTTGGCGCACGATTGCGCAAGAGAGCGGCTTGAAAGGGAGGCTATCCAAACCAGATCGTACGCATTGTCGTCCCGGTCTCGGCCGGCAGCACGGCTGACATTCTGGTACGAATGCTCGCTGATAAGTTTGCGCTCGCCTGGAACCAGCATGTTGCAACGGTGAGCAGCGCTCCGATGACGCCCAGAAGTGATCTCATCCGCATGATTCTGTCCTCCGGACCGTCGGCGAGCATTTCGCGACGGACCGATCAATTCGTGGGAACGAGTGGTTCCGGAATGCTCCTCCCGATCTCGCGATAGTAACGGACCGCGCCGGGGTGGAACGGCAGGAACGTGTTTTTGTCCACGTTCTGCGGAAGGGTGTCGCTTGCTGCCGAAGTAGCTTTCACAAGGCGAGGCTGGTTTTCGAAGACCGCCTTGACCAGTTGGTAGACCAGATCGTCGGGGAGATCGGCTCGCGCGATTGCAAAATTGTACACTCCGAAGGTGACATAGTCCTTATCCAGAGCGCGGTAGGTTCCCGCCGCGATCTTCGAGGGACTGAACTCCGGCATCGCCTTGCGGATGGCGTCAATCTGCTCGGGGGACAGACTGATGAAATTGATCGGCTCCTTCACTTCCGCCTCTCGGATCGCCGGCATCGGTGCGCCGGTGAGCGTCACGAAAGCGTCGTGGCGACCGGCAAGAAGCTCGGTGACCATATCGGCGAATGCTCCATGGGTGCTTTCAGCTGAGATCCCGAGAATCTTCAATATTGGCGGAATATACGTCCCGCCGGTGCCGGCACGCGGTCCGATTCCGAAGCGCTTCTTGTCGAGCTGTGCGACGTTCGTCATGCCAGATCGCCGCAAGACCACGGCTTGAAACGGCGTATCGTACATCGGAAAAAGTGCACGCATGTTCCGGAAGCGCTTCCCGCCGGCCCAATCGCCGGCCCCGTTCCAGCCCTGCAGGCCGACCCCCATGGTGATCATCCCGAGCTGCGCACCGTCGCCTTCCACGAGCTTCACGTTGTGCACCGGACCTTGGGTCGGCAAGGGATTGACCGTGATGCCGAGCTTCTCGGTCAGGATGCGCGCCAGCTCTTCGCCATAATCGTAATACACGCCTCCCGGCGAGGCCGTTCCGAGGGTGAGCGATTTCGGCCAATCGACCCCGGCGGCCGGGACGCTGGTTGATGCTCCAATGGCGAGCAGGACCGCGATAACGCCCAAAGTTAATCCCACCCGCATGATTCCTCCTCCAAAGCCATTCTGTCGGCACCCTTGGAAATATGCGCCTATCCCCCCGGGCGTCTGTATCAAATTGCTCACCCTAGAGAGGGTTGATGACAAACACGTCTCGTTCACGCCATCGGCTCCAAGTGAGCAGTTTTATACAGACGCATGGAAATGGAGGACGTAGGCTGATTCGACATATCCACCGACGAGGCTGAGCGCTGGCTATTATTCAAGTTGTTGGCAGCGCCGGCGAAAACTATTCAAATGGACGACAACGGTAGCCTGAGAGTTCGAGTCGAGCAGCGCGGAGATAAATACACTTGGGAGCTTCACCGCGATGGCCATTTCCAGCCAGTGAAATTTTCCGCACCTATTTTCTTGTCAGAACAAGCCGCCAGAGCCTCCGGAGACGAAGTACGGACGGTTCATTTGGCCCATTTGGCCCGCTTGGCAGCTAGACGACCGAGAGCCAAGTGATGCGGCCTTCATCGAACCCGGCAAGGCTCGGTTATGGCCTGCGTGAACGGCTGCTCTTGTCGTTCATCGCGATTAGCGGCTTTGCCGTGGTCGCCGCGGTGGTCGGCAACTACGCCTTCTATGCCATCGGCGAGGCGCTCCACCAGGTCACGGAGAAATCGGTCCCTCCGGCCATCGCGACCTTGGAATTCGCGCAGCGTACCGAGCGCATTGTCGCCGCCGGCCCAGCACTGCTTGCCGTCACCAGCTCGAAAGAATTCACGGCGGTTTCCTCAATGCTCGACCAGGAGCTGAAGGAAGCTGGGAGCATGCTGTCGCAATTGCCGGGCCAAGGACTGACTGAGGAGAACCTGGGCGAAATCAAGCATGTCTTCGATCGGGTAACCGCCAATCTCGAAACCCTGAAATCGGCGGTGCAGACCCGGATCGCCGCCACGGATCGCAAGTCGGCGTTGCTGCGCGACACATTCGACGCCTACAACCAGTTCCGCAGCATCTGGACTCCGAAGTTCAACGAATTGAAGAGCCATATCCTCGCTCTGCAGCGCGACCTCGATGCTGCAGGCAGCTCGTCCGCGGACAGGCTTGCCGCCTTCGACCGCCTCGATACGGCGATCCGCGATCTCGCGCCGCTCGAACAGGTGCAGCAGGAGGCGGCGAACGCGTTCGAGGCGTTGGTCCGCGCCGCCGGCGCTGGCACGCCGATCGACCTCGAACCCATTCGGATTCAAGCCGAGCGATCGGTCCGGCGCATCGATGGTCTTGTGTCCGGCCTCGACCCCGACATCTCGCTCGCGCTGATCGTCCCGCTCAGCCGCCTTCGGACCAGCGCGATCGGCAATTCGAGCATCGTCGCCGCACGGGAGGTCGAGCTCGAGGCTGACGAGAACGGTCGCCGTCGGACAGGCCTGAACTCCGTGATGTCGGCCCAGTTGAGCAGCGCCGTGGAGGCCCTTGTCGCCGCATCGAAGCGGGGCATTGCGACGGCCACCGAGCAGACGCAGTCGGTCCAGGCGTTTGGCCGGCTTGGACTGGCTGCGGTCGTCGCGCTCAGCCTGATCAGCTCGGTGCTGATCGGATGGCTCTACGTCGGCCGCAACATTGTCGCTCGCCTCAGGGCGCTGAGCGACCGCATGCTGACCTTGGCCAAAGGCGATCTCAAATCGCCGCTGCCGAAGAGCGGCACCGACGAGATCGGCCGCATGGCGCAGGCGCTGGGCGTATTTCGCGCCACGGCGATCGAGATGGAGGAAACGAATCTCAAGGAAATCCGCGAAGCACGTGCCCGCCTCACCGAGGCGATCGAGACCATATCCGAGGGGTTCTCGCTGTACGACGCCGAAGACAAGCTCATCGTCTGCAACAGCCGGTATCAAGAGCTCTTTGCATCCCACGCCGACGTGATGGTGCCGGGCACGAGCTACGAAACAATCTTGCGCACCGCTATCGAACGTGGCCTGATCAAGGATGCCGAGGGGCGTCGCGAGGCATGGATCGCAGAACGGCTCGCGCGTCACCACGCTGCCAGCGAAACCCACGTCCAGCGCCGCAGCGACGGCCGTTGGATCCAGGTCAGCGAGCGCAAAACCGCCAACGGCGGTGTTGTCGCGATCTATGCCGACATCACCGCAATGAAGCAGCACGAGGCCGAGCTCGCCGCCGCGCGCGATGCGGCCGACGAGGCCAACCGGACCAAATCGAGCTTCCTCGCCAACATGAGCCACGAGTTGCGCACGCCGCTCAACGCCATCATCGGCTACAGCGAGATCCTGCAGGAGGACGCCGCCGACAAGGACGACAAGGAGCCGATCGAAGACCTGCAGAAGATCGAGAGCGCCGGCCGGCACCTGTTGGGGCTGATCAACAACATTCTCGACCTGTCGAAGATCGAGGCCGGCAAGATGGACGTCTTCATCGAGGCGGTGGACGTTCAAGCCCTGCTCAAGGAGGTGCTGTCGATCGTCAAGCCGCTCGCCGACAAGAGTGGGAATGTCATCGAAGTGGTCTGCCCCGCCGACATCGGCAGCTTCCGCTCCGACCAGACCAAGGTCAAGCAATGCCTGCTCAACCTGTTGAGCAATGCCAACAAGTTCACCAGCAAGGGCACGCTGACCCTGGCGGTGGCGCGCGAGGAGAATTCCAGGGTCTCATTCCGGGTTTCGGACACCGGCGTCGGCATGACGAAGGAGCAGCTCGGCCGCTTGTTCGAGGCGTTCAGCCAGGCGGATGCCTCGACCACCAAGCGCTTCGGCGGCACGGGTCTCGGGCTTGCCATCGCCAAGCACTTCTGCACCATGCTGGGGGGCGACGTGACGGTCGAAAGCACGCCCGGCACGGGCTCGACCTTCACCATCAGGCTTCCGGATCAGGACGTTGCCGCGGCTGCTGCGGATTCACCCGCGCTCGCGGCGGTGGCGGCGGACGGGCGCGCGACCGTGCTCGTGGTGGACGACGATCCGAGCGTGCGCGGCCTGCTTGCCAAGACGCTGGAGAAGGAGGGCTATCGCGTCATCTCGGCCTGCAACGGCGTCGAGGCGCTGGCGCTCGCACGCGAGCACAGGCCACAGGCGATCACGCTCGACGTCCTGATGCCGCAGATGGACGGCTGGGGAGCGCTCAAGGAGCTCAAGGCCGACGCCGAGCTGCGTGACATCCCGGTGATCATGGTGACCGTTCTCAACGAGCGCGGCATGGCGATCCCGTTGGGCGCCGCCGATTTCGTGACCAAGCCGGTGGACCGGCAGCGTCTGGCAGCGATCCTGCGCGACCATTGCGCCGGTCCGGGCGGCGCCTCGATCCTGGTGGTCGAGGACGACCTGCCGACCCGCGAAGCGCTCTGCCGGACACTGGCGGGCATGGGATATGCGGCCGCCGCGGCGGTCGATGGCCGCAGCGGCCTGGACTGGCTCGCCGGCCATCCGGCCCCGAGCCTGATCCTGCTCGACCTGATGATGCCGGAGATGGACGGGTTCGAGTTTCTGCGGGCGCTGCGCAAACGGCCCGCACTCGCGGATGTCCCCGTCATCGTGGTGACGGCGAAGGAGCTGAGCGCGGAGGATGTCCGCGTCCTGAGCGGACAGACCGAACGGATCATCGCCAAGGATCAGGCGTATCTCACCACGCTGGCCGCCGCCGTGCGCGAACGCCTGGCGCGGCAACCTTCCGATGAAACGGAGCCTGTCGCCGCCTAAGAACGAAGACATCGGAGAAACCCGTGCAAAAAATTCTATTGGTTGAAGACAACGAGATGAACCGCGACATGCTCTCGCGCCGGCTCATCCGCAACGGCTACGAGGTCTGCCTCGCGGTGGACGGGCAACAGGGAACCGATATGGCGGTGTCGGAGCGGCCGGACCTCATCCTGATGGACATGAGCCTGCCGGTGATCGACGGCTGGGAGGCCACGCGCCGGGTCAAGGCCAACGATGCCACGCGGGCAATCCCGGTGATCGCGCTCACCGCGCACGCGATGGCCGGCGATCGCGAGAAGGCGATGGAGGTGGGCTGCGAGGATTACGACACCAAGCCAATCGAACTGTCGCGCCTTCTCGGCAAGATCGCGGCTTTGCTTGTGCCCAAGGCGGGTTGACAAGACGAGCTGGGCGAAAGACGACGGCGCTGGTGCGTTGAATGGGGAGCTCGTGCCACGGCTGGATCCAGGAACTGATAGATGATCGTTGGTAACGGCACAGTCGCCCCAGGAATTCTGCAAGAAATGTGCGACGCTATCGCCAATGAAATTCAGGCGATTGTTTCGATCATGGGCGAGCGTGGCAGAATTATTGCGTCGTCTGAGCGTGAAAGGATAGGCGACGTTCATGATGGGGCCGCGCGAATAATGAGCGGCGAACTCGATGAATACAGCGTCACCGCACAAGAAGCTGCTCGGTCGCAAGCAATGCGAGAGGGATACAATCTTGCGATCGATTTTCAGGGGCAGCGCCTGTGGTCTCTAGCGATTGCAGCTTCGCTCGAGAAAGCTCGCCCATTTGGGCGTCTTGCGCGCGAATGGGTGGTTTCTCATCTGAACGCTCAGCATGAAGCAAAAGAGCGGGCTGCTACAATTCGGGCCAGCGAGGGTCGGTTCCGGGACTTCGCCGAGATCGCATCCGATTGGTTTTGGGAGACCGACGGAAATCTGCGCTGGACTTATTTCTCCGAGCGGTTTCAGGAGGTGACTGGCATCGCCCCAACCGATCTCATTGGCAAGACGCGTCAAGAGATGGGCATTGGATCAGCTGAGCCAGAGAGCTGGCACAAGCATCTTGATGACCTTGAGCACCGGCGCGCATTTCGAAATTTCGAATATCCAATCCGAAATTCGCAAAGTGAAATTCGCTTCCTACGAATTTCTGCCCGGACAATTTTTGACGCAACGGGAAATTTTACCGGGTATCGCGGTATAGGAACTGATGTCACAGACCGCCGTCGCGCCGAGGAAGAAATCCGAGCCCGCACCCGCGAGTTGAGCGAGGCGCTGCAACAGCAGACTGCAACCGCCGACGTGCTCAAGGTGATCAGCCGCTCGACCTTCGACCTTCATGTCGTGCTCGACACGCTCGTTCAATCGGCAGCCCGCCTTTGCGACGCGGACATGGCGGCCATCGTGCAGCAAAAAGGATCGACCTACCAGCACGTTGCCACCTACGGCTTGCCTCCGGAGTTCGATGCGTTCATGGCCGACCGGCCGACTTCGCTCGGGCGAGAAACCGTCACCGGGCGCGCCGTCCACGAATGCAGGACCGTGCACATCCCGGACGTCCTTGCCGATCCTGACTACGCCATGACCGATACTCTAAAGGTCGGGGGCTATCGCGCCATCATCGGTGTCCCGCTGTTGCGGGAAGGACATCCGATCGGCGTCATTGTGTTGATGCGGCGCGAGCCGAGGCCATTCACCGACAAGCAGATCGTGCTGGTCACGAGCTTTGCCGACCAGGCGGTGATCGCGATCGAAAATGTCCGGCTGTTCGATGAAGTGCAGGCGCGCACCCGCGAGCTCTCACAATCGGTCGAGGAGTTGCGGGCGCTCGGCGAGGTCACCCAGGCGGTGACCTCCACGCTCGACCTTGAGACCGTGCTCACCACGATCGTCGCCAAGGCGGCCCAGCTTTCCGGCACCGAGGCCGGCGCAATCTACGTGTTCGATGAAGCCAGCCAGGAATTCCGGCTGCGTGCGACCTACGGAATGGACGAGAACGATCATCGCCGAGATCAGGGATCAGCCATATCCGCATCGGCGAGACAGCGATTGGCGAGGCGGCTGAGCAAGCGCGGGCCGGTTCAGATGGCAGACGTGCAGAGCGAGCCGTCATCCATGGTCATCGATATCATCATGCGGGCCGGTTATCGCGCGCCCTGCTGATCGTACCGCTGGCTCGCTGCCGATCAAATCGTCGGCGCGCTCGTGGTGCGGCGCAAGGCGCCCGGCGAATTTCCCAACGAGCACGGTCGATCTTGCTGCAGACCTTCGCCGCGCAATCGGTGCTGGCGATCCAGAATGCGCGGCTATTTTCCGAGATCGAGGTCAAGAGCCGGGAGCTTGCCGCCGCGCGCGATGCGGCCGACGAGGCCAATCGGACCAAATCGAGCTTCCTCGCCAACATGACCCACGAGTTGCGCACGCCGCTCAACGCCATCATCGGCTACAGCGAGATCCTGCAGGAGGACGCCGCCGACAAGGACGACAAAGCGAGCCGATCGACGACTTGCAGAAGATCGAGAGCGCCGGCCGGCACCTGCTGGGGCTGATCAACAACATCCTCGACCTGTCGAAGATCGAGGCCGGCAAGATGGATGTCTTCATCGAGGCGGTCGACATCCAGGCCCTGGTCAAGGAGGTGCTGTCGATCGTCAAGCCGCTCGCCGACAAGAGCGGGAACGCCATCGAGGTGGTCTGCCCGGCCGATATCGGCAGCTTCCGCTCCGACCAGACCAAGGTCAAGCAGTGCCTGCTCAACCTGATGAGCAACGCCAACAAGTTCACCAGCAAGGGCACGCTGACCCTGACGGTGGCGCGCGAGGACGGATCCCGGTCTCATTTCCGGGTGTCGGACACCGGCGTCGGCATGACGCAGGAGCAGCTCGGCCGGCTGTTCCAGGCGTTCAGCCAGGCGGATGCCTCGACCACCAAGCGCTTCGGCGGCACGGGTCTGGGGCTCGCCATCACCAAGCACTTCTGCACCATGCTGGGCGGCGACGTGACGGTCGAGAGCACGCCCGGCAAGGGCTCGACCTTCACCATCCGGCTTCCGGATCAAGACGTTGCCCCGGCTGCGATGGAGTAGCCCGCGCCGCGGCGGCGGCGGCGGACGGGCGCGCGACCGTGCTGGTGGTGGACGACGATGCGGCGGTGCGCGGCCTGCTTGCCAAGACGCTGGAGAAGGAGGGCTATCGCGTCATAGCGGCCGGCAACGGCGTCGAGGCGCTGGCGCTCGCCCGCGAGCACAGGCCGCAGGCGATCACGCTCGACGTGCTGATGCCGCAGATGGATGGCTGGGGCGCGCTCAAGGAGCTCAAGGCCGACGCCGGGCTGCGCGACATCCCGGTGATCATGGTGACCGTTCTCAACGAGCGCGGCATGGCGATCCCGTTGGGCGCCGCCGATTTCGTGACCAAGCCGGTGGACCGGCAGCGCCTGACAGCGATCCTGCGGGAGCATTGCGCCGGTCCGGCGGCGCCTCGATCCTGGTGGTCGAAGACGACCTGCCGACCCGCGAGGCGCTCTGTCGGTCACTGACGGGCATGGGATATGCGGCCGCATGCGGCGGTCAATGGCCGGAGCGGCCTGGACTGGCTCGCCGACCATCCGGCCCCGAGCCTGATCTTGCTCGACCTGATGATGCCGGAGATGGACGGCTTCGAGTTTCTGCGCGAGCTGCGCAAGCGGCCCGCACTTGCGAATGTCCCGGTCATCGTGGTGACGGCGAAGGAGCTGACCGCGGAGGATGTCCGCATCCTGAGCGGACAGACCGAACGGATCATCGCCAAGGACCAGGCCTATCTGACCGAACTGGCCGCCGCCGTGCGCGAACGCCTGGCGCGGCAGCCCGCCCGATGAAGCGGAGCCCGTCGCCGACACTGAAGAACGAAAACAGCGGGGAAACCCATGGCAAAAAATTCTATTGGTTGAAGACAACGAGATGAACCGCGACATGCTTTCGCGCCGGCTGATCCGCAACGGCTACGAAGTTCCATCGCGATCGACGGGCAACAGGGCACCGACATGGCGATGTCGCAGCTGCCGGACCTCATCCTGATGGACATGAGCCTGCCGGTGATCGACGGCTGGGAGGCCACGCGCCGGGTCAAGGCCAACGATGCCACGCGGAAAATCCCGGTGATCGCGCTCACCGCGCACGCGATGGCCGGCGATCGCGAGAAGGCGATGGAAGCGGGCTGCGACGACTACGACACCAAGCCAATCGAATATCGCGCGTTTGCTTGGCAAGATCGCGGCCTTGCTTGCGCCCAAGGCGGGTTGAGCGGTTGCGACGGTGCCGGTGACGTTGACTAGGGAGGGAGTGCCACGACTGATCTCCTTGACCAGGGTGCCGACCGCCGAACGGAGCGGACGCTCGTTGCCTACGTGCGGCAGGAATTGAGCGCGCCGGCGATGGCCATCATGGGCTATGCCGAGATGTTGATGGATGACGCGGTGCAAGCAGGCCGCGCGCAGGTCACCGATGATCTTCAGCGCATCCTCGATGCCGGCCGGACGCTCCATCGCCTCATACTCAGCCTGCTCGATCCGGCGGCCACCCACCGGGCCGATGGCAATGCGGACTTGGCGGAGCTCCGCCGGACGCTGCGCCATGACCTGCGCACGCCGATCAACGCAATCAAGGGATACGGGGAAATGCTGCGCGAGGACGCGGCAGACGGGAGCAGTGAGACATTCGTAGCCGATCTCGACAAGCTTCTGAAAGAGGCAACCCTGTTCCTCGGCCGGATCGATGGCCTTGTAACGTTTTCCGGCGGCGATGCCCCGCCGTCGGAGGGAGTTGCTCGCACCGCCGACGGGACTGGCGCACCGGCGAGCATGGTCGAGGGCCTGCTCAAGGCGGTGCGCCCGGTGGCAGCGAATGAAGCAGACCTTGCCGCCGTAAGACCTAGCCGTATTTTGGTGGTGGACGACAACGCATCGAACCGGGACCTTCTGTCCCGCCGCCTGCAGCGCCAGGGTCATACGGTGCTTGAGGCCGAGGACGGCACAAGCGCGCTCGCCGTGGTCGAGAAAGAGACCCTCGATCTCGTTCTGCTCGATCTGATGATGCCCGGCATCAGCGGCTATGAGGTCCTCGCGCGGCTCAAGCGCGATCCGCGGCTCCGGGATATCCCCGTCATCATGATCTCGGCGCTGAGCGAGCTCGACTCGATCGTCCGCTGCATCGAGGCGGGCGCCGATGACTACATCACCAAGCCGTTCGATCCTACTCTGTTGCGCGCCCGCGTGGGTGCCAGTCTGGAACGCAAGCACTTGCACGATCAGGTCGTGGCGCAGGCGGCCGACCTCGCCGCACAGGCGGCCGACCTCGCCGCCTGGAACAAAACTCTCGAGCAGCGGGTGGCCGATCAGCTGGCTGAGATCGAACGCATGAGCGGCCTCAAACGCTTCCTGTCGCCGAAGGTTGCGGAATTGATCCTGTCATCCGGGAACGAGAATGCACTGGAGAGCCACCGCCGCGACGTCACGGTGGTGTTTTGCGATCTCCGCGGCTTCACCACCTTTACCGAGACCGCCGAGCCCGAGGAGGTCATGGGAGTTCTGCGCGACTATCACGGATGCCTCGGTGAACTTATTCACGAATTCGAGGGCACGGTGGAACGCTTCGCGGGCGACGGCATCATGATCATGTTCAATGATCCGATACCAATCCCTGAACCGAGCCTCAGGGCGGTGAGCATGGCGGTGAAAATGCGCGAGCGGGTCGCCGAGCTTTCCGTCAAATGGCGCAAGGCTGGCCACGAGCTTGGCTTTGGAATGGGCATCGCCCGCGGTTACGCCACGCTCGGTCGCATAGGCTTTCAGGGGCGATACGACTACGCCGCGATCGGCACGGTGACCAATCTCGCCGCACGCCTCTGCGCCGAGGCCAAGGACGGGCAAATTCTGATCAATGGCAAGGTACAAGCGTCGGTCGACGCTGCGATTGGCACGGAAGCCGCCGGCGAACTGACGCTCAAAGGCTTTCACCGTTCGATACGGGCATTCAACGTTTCTGCGCTGCAGGCATAGAACGGGTCGCGCTAGGGCTCCTCCGATGCTTCCGGGTGGTGCAAGATATGGCACGGCCGTGCGTTGCAAGACAGATCCGCGCCTGCGCGCCGCGCCCAGATGGCGCGGCGTCGCTAGCCGTGAAATGAGCGGCACAAAAAAGCTGGCTACGTCAGAGACGCGGATTCGGCACCGGCGTCGGAGTTCCTGTATCAATGACTCGCTAACCATGATGCGATGTGAAGCGTACATTAGGCGGAAACATCTTGTTGATCCGTGGTTGAGCAGGCGGGGAGCAACTGAGATCGTGTAATGAAAATGCTTGTCCTGATACTCGCGCTCTCCGCTTGGCCAAAGCTCGTCGCCGCGCAGACCGGCAATGCCCCTTTCTGCCTCCAGACGTCGACGGGGACGAGCTGCGCCTACATCACCATGGGAGATTGCGAGCGCGCCAGAGGAGACGCTGCAGCTACTCAGTGCATTTCGCAAGCCGACGCCCATGGCGTTACTGGATTGGGCAAGCCGGCCATTCCTACCCCAACCGCTCCGCCCTCGAAGGAGCGTTAGGCAAATAAGCCGCCGGGCCTCCAGCCGCAAATGGGATGCTGGGCGTCCATTTGCGGCGGGTCCGCAATGTTGCGATCCCGACGGAACCGCGGTCATCGCATCAACGCGGCACGAACGCGACCTGCATTTTCTCGTCGGTGAACCTTCCGCGCTCGATGACGACGTCGTTGTCGAGCGCAACCGTGCAGTCGCGCATCGGCACGTCGTAGTGGCCCTTGGTTGTGCGCTTGCCGCCGCCTTGCGAGTTCGGGCCGGTGGAGAACAGGAAATTGCCGGCGAAGCAGCGCGCACCGGCGTGGTGACGGCTGGGATCGGCGCCATGAAGCGCAATGGCGTCCCAGCGCCCCTGCGGGTTGAGCCCCCAGCCGAGATGGGAAATGGCGTGGCCGTCCATGTCATCCGCCCGCGCCCGGTTTCCCTCGAGCCAGTCGCTCATCAGCTTGGCATCGAGCCCGCCCTCGATGCTGCGGATGAAGCCGTCGCGAATGTCGAGCCGGACTGGGTCATGCACGTAGCGGCAATAAGGCAGCACCACGATATCGCCGGGCGCAAGCACCACGGCACCGTTGGCGGAGGCTTCGTTCGGGAACGTGTGCACGTGCCCGGCGCCCCAGTGATCGAACCGGCCGGGCAGTTCCGCATAGCCGTACTGGATCATGGTGGGGTATTCGCCGAGCTTCACAGTGAGATCGGTGCCGCCGGGGCGGGTGATGCGCATGGTCTTGGCGCGTTCGAGCCGCGCGCCGGCATAGGTCACCGCCTGCTTGAGACCGGGAGGGGCCAGGAGGGTTTCGAGCTCGACCGGCCCGTCGATGATCATGAGCACCCGCGTGCCGGCGTCGCGCGCCTCCTTGAGCCAGCGGGTGAACAGCGGAATATGCAGGCAGACCAGCATGTCGGCCGACTTGATCGCCTCCAGCGTGCCCTTGCAGCGGCCGATGGTCTCGACGCCGACCTTGGTCCAGGACGGCATGGCGTTGACGCACATCTCGTAGGCATCGGCGCCGAATTCCTCGGCGGCGGCAAACGCGGCGCAGACATAGTCCCGCCGCGCGCCGAGATCGCTCAGCAACACGATGGTCTCGCCCTTGCGCACGTTGCAGAGCTCGAATTCCTTGCGGAAGAGCATTGCGAGCTTGGCGTGGTTCAGAGTGGCATGCATGCGGCGTCTCCTGCCGACCTCATCCTGGGAAGCCGCATGGTTCCCGTCTCGAAGGACGCTTGGAGACGGGAACCACGCAGTCAAGCTTGCGCAGACTGCGCAGGCTTGTCTGCGCCGGCCTCCTCAGCATGCGGTCATTTGTGTTCGTTCTCAAGATGCCGCTATTCCGCGGCCTGGCTCCAGACCAGGTGATGGGCCTTGGGCTTCGCCTTGCGGCGCAGCTCGGTCAATTCCTCGCGCTCGCGGGCAGAGTTGCGGAACAGCTGTTCCTTGCCGGCGAGGTACTGCGGCGGGCAATGGATCGCCGGTGCGTCATACCAGGCCGCCGCCTTCATGGTGAAGTAGGGATCGACGAGGTGCGGCCGCGCGAGCGCCACGAGATCGGCACGGCCGGCGGCGAGGATTGTGTTGACCTGGTCGGCCGTCGTGATGGCGCCGACGCACATGGTGGCGACGCCGGCCTCGTTGCGGATCTGGTCCGAGAACGGCGTCTGGTACATGCGGCCGAACACCGGCTGCGCGTCGGCGACGGTCTGGCCGCTCGATACATCGATGAGATCGCAGCCGGCCTGCGCGAACAACCGCGCGACCTCCACCGCATCATCGCCGGTGAGCCCGCCATCCGCCCAGTCGGTCGCCGAGATGCGTACCGACATCGGCTTCTCGTCCGGCCATGCCGCCCGCATGGCGTGAAAAACCTCGAGCGGAAAACGCATGCGGTTTTCGAGCGATCCGCCGAAGTCGTCGCTGCGCCGGTTGGTGAGCGGCGAGATGAAGCTCGCCAGCAGATAGCCGTGCGCGGCATGCATCTCCACCATGTCGAACCCGGCGCGGTCGGCGCGCCTGGTTGCGGTGACGTAATCGGCGATCACCTCATCCATGTCGGCACGCGTCATCTCGCGCGGGACGGCACTGTGCGGAAAATACGGAAGCGGCGACGCCGAGATGATCGGCCAAGCCCCCTCCTCCAGCGGCTCGTCGATTCCCTCCCACATGAGCTTCGTTCCGCCCTTGCGGCCGGCATGGCCGAGCTGCAGGCAGAACCTGGTGCGCGACTGCGCATGCACGAATTCGACGATGCGCTTCCAGGCGGCCTCATGCGCATCGCTGTACATGCCGGCACAACCGGGCGAGATGCGCGCCTCCCTCGAGACATCGGTCATCTCGGTGAACATGAGGCCGGCGCCGCCGATGGCGCGCGAGCCGTAATGCACGAGATGCCAGTCATTCGGCATGCCGTCCTGCGAGGAATACTGGCACATCGGCGAGACAACGACGCGGTTCTCCAGCGTAAGCCCGCGCAGCCGGAACGGCGCAAACATCGGCGCGAGCGGACGCGAGGTATCCGCGGGAAAGCCGAGCGAACGGACATCGCGCGCAACCACCCGGTCCGCCTCCTTGACGAACTCCGGCGCTCGCAGCGCGAGATCGTCGTAGGTGATGGCCTTCGAGCGCGTCATCAGGCCGAAGGCGAAGCGGGTCGGATCCATGTTCCAGAAGCGATTGACATGCTCGAACCAGACCAGCGAGACGTCGGCGGAATGTTGTGTCTTCTCGACCTCGTCACGCCGGCGCGTCTCGAAATGAGAAAGAGCCGCGTGGACGTCCTGCCCGCCGGTCGACCGCAACGCCTCATAGAGCGCGATCGCATCCTGCATCGCCAGCTTGGTGCCGGACCCGATGGAGAAATGCGCCGTCGCTTTCGCGTCCCCGATCAGGACCACGTTGTCGGCGACCCAGCGTTCGCAGCGGATGTTCGGGAAATTGCGCCAGATCGAGCGATTGGTGATGATGCGGTGGCCGCCGAGCTCCTTGGCGAACAGGTCCTCGACGAAACGCGCCGACGCGGCCTCGTCGAGCTTCTCCAGCCCGGCCCGCGCGAAGGTTTGCGGGTCGGTCTCGATGATCCAGGTCGAGCACGCCGGCTCGTATTGATAACAATGCGCGATGAAGATTCCGTGCTCGGTCTCGCGGAAGAAGAAGGTGAACGCGTCGAACGGCCGCGTCGAACCCATCCAGGTAAAGAAATTCGGGCGCAGCTCCACGCTCGGCTTGAACTTTTCGGCAAATGCCTCGCGCACGCGCGAATTGATTCCGTCGGCCGCAACAACGAGATCGGCATCGAGGATCGCGGGGTCGAGCGGCGAGATTTCGGACTGATAAGCAATCTCGACCCCCAGCGAGCGCGCCCGCCGGCCGAGAATCTTCAGCAGCGTGGCGCGGGCACAACCGCAAAAACCGTTGCCGCCAATGCGATGTGTCGTGCCGCGGAAATGAATCTCGATGTCGTCCCAGTAGGCGAAGTGACCGATGATGGCGCGATAGCTCTCGCGGTCATAGGCCTCGAAGGTGGAGAGCGTCTCGTCGGAGAAGACCACGCCGAAGCCGAATGTATCGTCCGGCCGATTGCGCTCGAATACGGTAATGCGCGTCTGCGGCCAGGCCTTCTTCATCAGGCTGGCGAAATAGAGGCCGGCTGGACCCCCGCCGATGACGTGTACCTTCATGTGCACCTTCCTCGAACGGCAAACCCGGTCTGCTCCGCCCCGCGGAGCCTGGGCCTGCCCGGGTTCCGTGCATGCTGCGCAAGTCGGGCAGGCCCAGTTGCGGTAGGGAAGGCTGGGTCGCATAGGCGACTGCCCTGGCCCGCACCGGAAGCCCAACCGGGCCCAAGATCATTTTAGGCTTAAAATAACTCCGGGCACAAGCTTGAAGCTTGAAAATTTTAGGCCTAAAGTATCATCCGCCGGCGAAGGCCGGCAGCAGCCGGAGAACTCTCGCCATGGCGCTCGACGGCAAGCATGCTTTCGTCACCGGCGGCGGACGCGGCATCGGCCGCGCCATCGCTGCCGCACTGGCGCATGCGGGTGCCAAAGTGACGGTGGTCGGCCGTGGCGAAGCTCCCTTGCGGGATGCGGTCGCCGCGGGTGATGCCGCCGGATGCGCGGTCACCGACGTCACCGACGCCGCCGCTGTGAAGCGGCAGGTGAGCGCCGCCGAGGACGCCCGCGGACCGATTGCCATTCTCATCAACAATGCCGGTTCGGTCGAGACCGGCCTCTTTACCAAGGTCGACCCGGCGGTGTTCGGCACCATGTGGAATGTTCATGTCATGGGCGCGGTCCATGCAACGCGGGCGGTGCTGCCGGGCATGATCGAGCGCGGCTTCGGTCGCATCGTCAACATCGCCTCTACCGCGGGGCTCAAGGGCTACCCTTATGTCTCCGCCTATTGCGCCGCAAAGCATGCGCTGGTCGGGCTCACCCGCGCGCTCGCGGTCGAGTGCGCGACCCGGGGGGTGACCGTCAACGCGGTCTGCCCCGGATATGCCGATACCGACCTCGCGCGCGGCGCCATCGCGCGCGTCGCCGCGAAGACCGGCCGGCCGGAGGCGGATGTGCTGGCCGAATACGTGAGCGATGCGCCGATCCGCCGCCTGATCCGACCCCAGGAAGTCGCCGCGGCGGTGCTTTATCTCTGCACCGAAGAGGCGGCTGCGGTCACCGGCACCACGCTGGCGATCGCGGGAGGTGAATTGTGACGTGATGGAAGACCGAGCCCTTCCGCTGGATGCCGAAACCAAGGTCGCGGAACGTCCGCACGACCACAAGGACGAGCTGCGCCTGTGGCTGCGCCTGTTCGCCTGCAAGGAGGTGATCGAAGGCGAGGTCCGCCGTCGGTTGCGCGACAGCTTCAACGTCACGCTGCCGCGGTTCGATTTGATGGCGCAACTCGACCGCACTCCGAAGGGCATGACGCTGGGCGAGCTGTCGCAACGCATGATGGTATCGAACGGTAACGTCACCGGCCTCGTCGACCGCCTGGTCGAGCAAGGGCTGATCGACCGTCGGCCATCACCGCGGGATCGCCGCGCCCAGATCGTGAGCCTCACCGCCGAAGGACGGCGTGCCTTCCGCGCCATGGCGCGCGCGAACGGGGACTGGATCGGTGAAATGCTTGCCGGCCTTTCGAGCGCCGACATCGAAGCCCTGCTGCGCCTTCTCGCCAAAGCAAAAACGTCGGCGCGCCGTGCAATCGGAGGGCTTCGATGACGGTGGCCAATCCCGTCACCCTTCCGCTCGCGAGCTACCAGGCCCGGCACCTCCGCCTCGCCATTGTCGGCAAGGTCGCAACCATCACGCTCGACCGCCCGGAAAAGAAAAATCCGCTCACCTTCGACAGCTACGCCGAGATCGCCGATCTCTTCCGCGCTGCGGCGAAGGACCGGGCCATCGGCGCTTTCGTCGTCACCGGCGCCGGCGGCAATTTCTGCTCCGGGGGGGACGTGTTCGAGATCATCAAACCGTTGACCGAGATGGGGGCTGCACAGCTGCTCGACTTCACGCGCATGACCGGCGAGGTGGTCAAGGCCATGCGCGCCTGTCCGCAGCCCATCATCGCCGCCATCGAGGGCGTATGCGCGGGCGCAGGTGCGATTCTCGCCATGGCCTGTGACGTGCGAATTGGTACGCCGGCCGCCAAGACTGCGTTCCTGTTCAACCGCGTCGGGCTCGCTGGCTGCGACATGGGCGCTTGCGCCCTCCTGCCGCGTATCATCGGCCAGGGCCGCGCTGCCGAGCTGCTCTTCACCGGCCGCGTGCTGGGAGGAGAGGAAGCCGAACGCTGGGGCTTCTTCAACCGCCTCGCCGCTCCCGGCACGGTGCTGGCGCAGGCGCAGCAGCTGGCCGCAGAATTGGCCTCGGGGCCGAGCTTCGCCAATGCCATGACCAAACGCATGCTGGAGATGGAATGGGCGATGTCGGTTGAGAGCGCAATCGAGGCCGAGGCGCTCGCGCAGGCGCTTTGCATGGAGACGCAGGATTTCGCGCGTGCGTTCCATGCCTTTGCCGCCAAGCAAAAGCCTGTCTTCGAAGGGAATTGAGATGAATCTCGATGAACCCCTGAACGAAACTCTGATCTGGCCTTTCTTCGACGATGGCCACCGCCGCTTTGCCGCGCAGCTCACGCGCTGGGCCGACGCGACGCTGCCCTCGTTGCCGCATGACGATATCGATGCGGCCTGCCGCGCGCGGGTCAACGCCCTGGGCGAGGCCGGCTTTCTCAAGGCCGTGGTGCCGGCCGAGCACGGCGGGCTTCATCCGCGCCTCGATGTGCGCACGCTTTGCCTGGCGCGGGAAATTCTGGCGGCCCGCGACGGTTTGGCGGACTTCGCCTTCGCCATGCAGGGGCTGGGCACCGCGTCGATTTCGCTGTTCGGCTCGGCGGCGCTCAAGGAGCGCTACCTGCCGCCGGTGCGGGAAGGAAAAGCCATTGCCGCATTCGCACTGTCGGAGCCGGAGGCAGGCTCCGACGTGGCCGCGATGGCCACAACGGCAATACCGGACGGTCGATCGGATTACGTCATCAATGGCACAAAGACCTGGATCTCGAACGGCGGCATCGCCGATCACTACGTGGTCTTTGCCCGCAGCGGCGAACACGCCGGGGCCAAGGGCCTCTCCGCGTTCGTGGTCGATGCCGACGCGCCCGGGCTCAGCGTGGCGGAGCGCATCGAAGTCATCGCGCCGCATCCGCTCGCCACTTTGCGCTTCGAGGCCGTGCGGGTGCCGGTGGCCAGCCGGCTCGGTTCCCCCGGCGACGGTTTCAAGGTGGCGATGGCGACGCTCGATGTCTTCCGCTCGACCGTCGGCGCGGCCGCCCTCGGCTTTGCGCGGCGGGCGCTACACGAGACCATTGAACGCGCGGCAACGCGCAAGCTGTTCGGTGCGCCGCTCGGCGAGCTGCAAATGACGCAGGCGGCCATCGCCGAGAGCGCCAGCGAGGTCGATGCATCGGCGCTGCTCGTTTACCGGGCGGCCTGGACCAAGGACCAGGGCGCCGCGCGCGTCACCCGCGAGGCGGCGATGGCAAAAATGTTCGCCACCGAAGCGGCGCAGGCGGTGATCGATCGGGCCGTGCAGCTGCACGGCGGCCTCGGCGTCACCAAGGGCGTCATGGTCGAGAAGCTCTACCGGGAGATTCGGGCACTGCGGATCTATGAAGGCGCGACCGAGGTGCAGAAGATCGTGATCGCACGCGAGCTGCTCAAGCGCCGGACGGCGTCGCAATCGTCGCTCGCGGCGGAGTAGTAGTCTCGGTCCGTCACGCGCGGACTTGATCCGCGCATCCATCTTGTTCGCAAAATGGGATTGCGAAGAGGGTGGATTGCCGGGTCAAGCCCGGCAATGACGGCAAAGATGGATGAGCGAGACCGGAGCCGCTTCTGTGAGAGGCAAACATGGTGAAGATGGATTTTCGTGAGGTTCGACAGCCATGATTCCCTCCGCACATCTCGACAGCTTCGCGCGCGATCACCTGCCGCCGCGCGCGCAATGGCCCGATTTCCGCTTCACCCTGCCCGAGCTCAATTATCCCGATCGCATGAATTGCGTGGTTGAGCTGCTCGACCGCTGGGTGGAGACGGGCCACGGCGATCGGCCGTGCCTCATCTCGCCGGCACAGTCGCTCAGCTATTCGCAACTCGCGCAGCAGGTGAGTCGCATCGCACGCGTGCTCACGCGCGATCTCGGCCTCGTGCCCGGCAACCGCGTGCTGCTGCGCGGTCCGAACAGCCCGATGATGGTGGCCGCCTATCTCGCCGTGATCAAGGCCGGCGGCGTGGCGGTCGCCACCATGCCTCTTCTGCGCGCGAAGGAAATCGCCTATCCGCTGACCAAGGCAAAAATCGCGCTCGCCCTTTGCGACGTGCGTCTCGCCGAGGAGATGGAGAAGGCACGCGCACTGGCGAGCGATCTCAAACGCGTCGTCTATTGGGGGAGCGGCGGCAGCGACGCCTTGGAAACGCTGGCGGCGAGACCGGGCTACGAAACCTTCGCCGCCTGTGACACGGCGAGCGACGACGTCTGCCTGATCGCGTTTACCTCCGGCACGACCGGCGAGCCCAAGGGAACCATGCATTTCCACCGCGACATGCTCGCGACCTGTGACAGCTACGGGCGCCACGTGCTCTGCGCGCAAGCTTCCGACCGCTTCATCGGCTCGCCGCCGATCGCCTTCACCTTCGGGCTGGGCGGACTTGTGCTTTTTCCGCTCCGCGTCGGCGCATCGAGCATCCTCCTGGAGAAGACCGCACCGGAGGACCTGCTTGCCGGCATCGGCAAGTTCGCAGCGACCATTTCTTTCACTGCCCCGACCGCCTATCGCGCCATGCTGGGAAAGCTTGCCGATCATGAGATCTCGACGCTGCGCAAATGCGTCTCCGCGGGCGAAGCCTTGCCGGAGGCGACGTTCGAGGCCTGGCGCGAGGCGACGGGTATCAAGATATTGGACGGCATCGGCGCAACCGAGATGCTGCACATCTTCATCGGCTCGCCGGAAGGCGAAATCCGCCCGGGATCCACCGGCAAGCCGGTGCCGGGCTACGAAGCCCGTGTCGTGGACGACAACGGAGCGCAGGTCCCGCCCAATACGCTCGGGCGGCTCGCGGTGCGCGGCCCGACGGGATGTCGCTATCTGGCGGACAAGCGCCAGCAGGACTACGTGCACGACGGCTGGAACATCACCGGCGATACCTATGTCGAGGACGCCGACGGCTATTTCTGGTATCAGGCGCGATCCGACGACATGATCGTTTCCTCCGGCTACAACATTGCGGGCCCGGAGGTCGAGGCGGCTCTGCTTGCGCATCCCGCGGTCGCCGAGTGCGGCGTCGTGGGTGCCCCGCACGAGGAGCGCGGCCAGATCGTCAAGGCCTACATCGTGCTGCGGCCGGGCCATGCCGGGGACGCGACCTTGACGAAGACCCTCCAGGACTATGTCAAAGCCACGATTGCTCCATACAAATATCCGCGCGCGATCGACTACGTGACGGCATTGCCGCGCACGCAAACCGGCAAGCTTCAGCGCTTCGAGCTTCGCCGCCTGGCGGGTGAGGCCCCGTCGCACAAGCTCGCATCGTAGTGGTAGAGAAACAATCCACGGAGACCAGATTGGCGGACACTTTCCATACGATGCTGCAGCCGGCGGGCTGGCCGCGGCCCAAGGGCTATGCCAACGGCATTCGCGCGCGCGGCGAGATGGTGTTCGTCGGCGGCATGATCGGCGCCGACAGCGAGGGTCGTTTCGCCCAAGGCTTCGTCGCGCAGATGAAGCAGGCGCTCGCGAACATCGCCGCCGTGCTGGCGGAGGCGCGCGCATCGCCTGAGCACATCGTGCGGCTGACCTGGTACGTGCTCGACATGGACGAGTATCTCGCCGACCTTCCCGCGCTGGGAAGCGCCTATCGCGAGGTGATGGGCCGGCATTTCCCGGCCATGGCGGTGGTCGAGGTCACGCGGCTCGTCGAGCCGCTCGCTCGTCTCGAGATCGAGGCGACCGCCGTTTTGCCGTGACAATGGCGCGCTCTTGCGCGCCGAAATTGAACATCTGATTCAGTTTGCAGGCGCGAGGCATGCCTCGCCCCTGCGCACGCAGGACCCGAAATCAAGTAGCGAGCTCACCGGCTGAGCGCGGCCGGAAGCCATGTCGCGATCGCGGGCAGGAAGAAAATCAGGACCAGGATCAGGAGGCTCATGACGATATAGGGCACCGCCGCCATGTAGACCTGGTGCATGGTGACGGAGCGGGGGGCCACGCCTTTCATGGTGAACAGGAGCAGTCCGAACGGCGGCGTGAGCAGCCCAAGCTGCATGCAGATGAGAAACAGCACCCCGAACCAGATCGCATCGACGTTGTAGCGCGCCACCAGCGGCATGAAGAACGGCAAGGTGATCAGCATCATGCTGACCTGGTCGACGAAGCATCCGAGGAAAAGAAGGATGAGCAGCATGGCGATCACGAGCGCATCGACCGAGAGCCCGAGCCCCATCACCAATCCGATCAGCCCGTTGACCACGCCCGAGAAGCTCAGCACCTGCGAGAAGGTGGTGGCGCCGATGATGATGAACAGAATAATGCCGGACACGGCCACCGTGCCGGTGAGGGCCTTCATCAGGTTGGCAAAGGTCAGGCTGCGGTAGAGCGCGGCCGCCGCGATCGTTCCGGCGGCACCGAGCGCGGCGGCTTCGGTCGGGGTGGCAAACCCTCCCGTCATCGCGCCGATCACCAGACCGAAGATGAGAAGGAGCGGCACCACGTGGGTCGCGAATGGACGCCAGCGTGCGATGCCTCGCGGGCTTGCCTGCAATTCTGCCTCGACCTTCTCGTCCGGTGCCAATGTCGGGTTCGCGCTCGCCCGCGCGATGATGTATCCGACATACATGACGCTCAGGATGAGGCCCGGCACGATGCCGCCGATCAGCAATCCGGCGATCGAGATGCCGGCGAGGCTCCCAAGCAGCACCGTGAGCGCCGAGGGCGGGATCAGCATGTCCACCCCGCCAATGCCCATGATCGGGCCCATCGCCATGCGCGGGTCGTAGCCGCGCGCGAGCATTGTCGGCAGCATCAGGCTGCCGAGCAGCGCGGTGGTGGCGATCGTCGACCCGGAGATCGCCGAGAACACGGTCCCCGCGACAATGGCAATGACCGCGAGCCGGCCCGGGACGCGGCGGATCAGAAGCGCAAAAGCGTCGATCGCCTTGAGCGCGACGCCGGTGTGGAACAACACTTCGCCCATCAGCACGAAGAACGGGATCGGAGTGAGGGAAAAGCTGGTGATCGACGCCACCGAATTGCGGGCAAGCTGGACAAGACCCGGCTCGCCGCCGAGAAACAGCAGAGCTCCGATGACGTTGAGCAGGAGAAAGGCGAAAGCAACCGGGAGGCCGAGCCCCATCGCAAGGACGAGTCCCCCGAACAGAAATACGCTGCCTTCGATCCAATTCATCAAGCCACCGAGGTCGCCTCGATGCGGCGCGCGCGCGCGCCCGTCATCAGGCGCTGGAAGCGAAACACGAACTCGACGGCGAGCAGCACGAAAACGGCGGGAAGCGGCGCCAGCAGCCACCATTCCGCGAACACCAGGTTCTTGATGGTGATCGCGCCTAGCCGGGCACTATCGAAGGTCATGTCGAGCCCGTAGCGGACCAGCGTGACGCTCACGGCAAAGCCGAGCACATCGCCTATCGCCTCCATCAGCCAGGCGACGCGCGGCGGAACAAGCGTCAGGATGATGTCGAGCCGCACGTGCTGGCCGCGTCGCAGCAGCCACGGCGCGGTGAGGAGAGTCATGAGATAGAGCGCGTATTCCGAGACCTCGTTCGCCCAGGCAAACCCGGCGCCCACGAGATTGCGCAACACGATATCGGCCGCGACGACCACGACCATCGCGAGCAGGATCAGCGCCGCCATGATTGCAAGCGCGTCGAGCAATCGGCCGAAGGCAACGGAGGCGCGGGTCATTGCGGTGCGCACAAGCTTGTATCCGCGAAAGCATCGTAGGGCGGATTAGCGTCAGCGTAATCCGCCTTCGCCGATGGGCGGCGGATTGCGGCGCAAAGCGCCTCAATTCCCGGCCAGTTGACGCAGCTTCGGGCCACTCTCCGGCGCACGCTTGATGACGGATTGCCATGCCACGTCGTAGGCCCGATCGAGGAAAGCCCGGGCCGCGGCCGGACCGAAGTCGAGCGTCTGGATGCCGGCGGCCGCCTGGCGCTCGCGCTCGGCCTTGATCACGGCGTCCTTTTCGCTGTCGAGCCCTTCCAACCAGAGCGCCGCATCGTTGAGGAGCCGGCGTTGCGCGTCGTTGAGGCTTCGCCAGGCGTCAAGATTGACCAGCGCATTGACCTCGACGCTGTAGAACGGCGGCTCCATGCGGAACTTGGTCACCTTCTCCCAGCCGAGATCGAAAATGCCCGTGACCGGCCAGCCGTATCCGTCGACTACGCCGCGCTCGAGCGCGGTGTAGACCTCGCCGGGCGGCGTGGTGATGGGCGCACCGCCGAGCGCCTCGACCACATCCTTATAGACCGGCGTCACCCGAACTTTCAGGCCGGAGAAATCGATCTTCTCGATCTTCTTATTGAGATAGATGTGAAACGGGACATTGTGGAACTGGCGGGCGAGATATTGCGAATTGAGCTTTCCATTGTGCAGCTGGTTGATGAATTCCCAGGTGCCGTTGCTGCGCTGCTCGGTCATCGGCTTGCCGTTGAGCTTGAAGCCGTCGGCCTCGGGCATGAGGTTGGTATAGAACGCCCCGGTCACATTCGCGATGTCAACAACGCGGGTGCGCACGGCATTGCCGACTTCGAACGGCGGCACCGCGCGCGGACCTCCGATGTAATTGATCCTGATGATGCCTTTGCCATCGCTGTTCACCTTCTCGATAAACCGCTCGAAATTCTTGGAGAATTCGGTTCCCTCGGCGAACGAGGAGACCGCACGCAGGGTGACTTCCTGTGCAGCCCCCGGCGATCCCGCCAGGACAACGGCCAGCCCGGCGATCCACAATGAACGCATGATCATCGCCCTCCGACTGCGCAAACAGCCTGCACGGTGAGCCTGTTGGCGCTGAGCTCTTATGATTATATTCGCGATGGCGATGGCCCAAGTCAATTCTGGCAACAAGCCAATTCTGGCAAGCAGGCACACATGGCAGAACGCTCGTTCAAGCAGGAGGTCAAGAAGCTTCGGCTGGGGACCGGACAGGAATTCCGTGGCGAAGGCATCCTTGCCGTCACCAAGGCGCTCCTCCAGTCGGGGGTGTCCTATGTCTCCGGCTATCAGGGCGCGCCGATCTCCCATCTCGTCGACGTGCTCGCCGACGCCAATGACGTCTTGCAGGAGCTCGGCATCCGCTTCGAGGCGAGCGCCAACGAGGCAGCCGCCGCCGCCGCGCTCGCGGCCTCGATCAATTATCCCCTGCGGGGGGCGGCGACCTTCAAGTCCACGGTCGGCACCAATGTCGCGTCCGACGCGCTCGCAAATCTTGCATCAAGCGGCGTGACCGGCGGCGCGCTCATCATCGTCGGCGAGGATTACGGCGAAGGCTCCTCCATCATGCAGGAGCGCAGCCATGCTTTTGCGATGAAATCGCAGATCTGGCTGCTCGATCCGCGCCCCAACCTTCCCTCGATCGTCCACGCGGTGGAAAAAGGTTTCGAGCTCTCCGAGGCATCGAATACGCCGGTCATGCTGGAATTGCGGATTCGGGCCTGCCACGTTTACGGCAGCTTTGCCGCGCGCGACAATGTTCGAGCGACTTTTACCCTCAAGGATGCGCTCGACAAGCCGGTGCGGGATACCAGCCGCGTCGTACTGCCGCCCGCAAGCTATCTGCAGGAAAAGGAAAAGGTCGAGAAGCGCTGGCCGGCCGCCGTGCGCTTCGTCCAGGAACACAGGCTCAACGAGTTCTTCGACGGGGATGCCGGCGATATCGGCATTGTCATGCAGGGCGGCATGTACAATACCGCGCTGCGCGCGCTCGAAGTGCTCGGGCTTGCCGACATCTTCGGCGAAAGCCGCATCCCGCTTTACGTCCTCAACGTGACCTATCCCTTGATCGATGCCGAATTCGTTCGCTTCTGCGCCGGCAAGAAAGCCATCCTGTTGATCGAGGAAGGCCAGCCGGAATTCATCGAGCAGGCGGTCAACACCATTCTGCGGCGCGCGGACGTCCAGACCCGCATCGAAGGAAAGAGCGTGCTGCCGATGGCCGGGGAATATACCGGCGGCGTGATGAAGGAGGGCATCAGGAAATTCATTGGAAGCTATCGACCCGATCTGCTTGCTGCGCCCGATTCTGGGTGCGCGTCGCCGCCAGCCGATCGTCTCGCAAACGCCCGGCAGACGATCGCCGGAAAGGTGCATGGCCGTCCGCCATCGTTCTGCACCGGATGTCCCGAACGTCCGATCTTCGCCGCCATGAAGCTCGTCGAGCGCGAGCTTGGCCCTCATCATGTGAGCTGCGACATCGGCTGCCACCTGTTCTCGGTGCTGCCGCCCTTCAACATCGGCAACTCGACCATGGGCTATGGCCTCGGCGGCGCGGGAGCGGCGGCGTTCAGTGCAGTCGAGGGCAAGCGCGCCATCGCTCTCGTGGGCGACGGCGGATTTTGGCACAACGGCCTTGCCTCGAGCTTCGGCAATGCGGTTTTCAACAAGAGCGACAATGTCATGATCGTGGTGGACAACGGCTATGCCGCCGCCACCGGAGGGCAGGACGTGCCCTCCTCCGCCGCCGACAACCCTCTGCGCTCGACCAGGAACCCGATCGAGAAGGCGTTGCGCGGCGTCGGCATCAAGTGGGTGCATACCGTCACCCGCACCTATGACGTGGCCAGGATGCGGGATCTCCTGAAAGAGGCGCTCACCACCGCGGTCAAGGGGCCGAAGGTGATCATCGCCCAATCCGAATGCATGCTGAACAAGCAGCGGCGCGAGCGCCCGCTCACGCGCAAGCGCATGGAAGGCGGCGGGCGCGTGGTGCGCGAGCGCTTCGGCGTCGATCCCGACACCTGCACGGGCGACCACTCCTGCATTCGGCTGTCCGGGTGTCCCTCGCTCACGCTCGCGCCCAATCCCGACCCGCTGCGGCGCGAGCCGGTGACCAAGGTCATCAATTCCTGCGTCGGCTGCGGGTTGTGCGGGGAGGTCGCGCATGCGGCGGTGCTCTGTCCCTCGTTCTATCGCGCTTCGATCATCGCTAATCCGACGCGCTGGGACCGGCTGAAAGAAAAGGCGAGAAGCGCGGTAATCGGCCGCCTTGCGTGCCGGTTGGAGCGCAGCCTCGCGGGCGCCTGAACGCCGGAAGAGATGGACGCTCAAGTCACCAAGGTAAGGCCGATCACGATCGCGATCGTTGCGCTGGGCGGCGAGGGCGGGGGCGTCCTTGCCGACTGGATCGTCGATCTCGCGCAGCACGGCGGATATCTCGCGCAGGCGACCTCGGTTCCCGGCGTTGCGCAGCGCACCGGCGCAACGGTCTATTATGTGGAGCTGTTTCCAAAGACGGCCGCGCAGGCCGCCGGGCGGGAGCCGGTTCTCGGCTTGTTGCCCATGCCGGGGGACGTCGACGTCGTGCTCGCCTCCGAGTTGATGGAAGCCGCGCGTGCGGTCGAGCGCGGCTTCGTCACCCCGGAAAAAACGCTGCTCATCGCTTCCACCCACCGCGTCTATGCCATGACCGAGAGAATTGCCCTGGCCGACGGCAGGGCGGATGCGGCGGCGCTTTTTGCCGCGTGCCGGGATGCCGGGCGTCAACTCATCGCCTTTGACATGGCGGCGATGGCGGACGCGACAGGGAGCGTGCTCAGCGCCGTCCTGTTCGGTGCATTTGCCGGCGCGGACGTCTTGCCGCTTCCCCGCACTGCCTTCGAAGCCGCTATCCGCCGCGGACAAGTCGGCGTGAAAAGCAGCCTCGCCGCCTTCGCGGCCGGCTTCGAGGCGGCGCGCGCCGGGGAAACAGCAGCGCCCGCACCTCTTTCGCCGCCAGAGGGCTTGAAAGATGCCCCCCTGCCCGTCCAGGAACTGATCCGCGCGAGCGCGCAAGATTACGGCGGCGAAGCGGGCGCCGTCGTCGCAGCCGCAATCGGACGCCTCTACGATTATCAAGATGCTGATTACGCCCGCGACTTCCTGTCACGACTGCGGCCGTTCCAGCAGCCGGAACAGCGCCATGGCGACGGCTCCGGGCGTCTCTGCGCCGAAGTGGCGCGCCAGCTCGCACTCGGCATGAGCTACGAGGACACCATCCGCGTCGCCGAGCTCAAGATCCGGCCAAGCCGCTTCGCGCGCGTGCGCGAGGAGGTGCAGATCGAGCCCGGGCAGATTCTCGAGATCGCCGAGTTCTTTCACCCGCGCGTGCAGGAGATCGCCGACACGCTTCCGGCCGCCGCCGGGCATTGGCTCATGCGCTCGCCCTGGGCCCGTCGCTTCGTGGAGCGCCGCCTGCGCAAGGGCAAGGTCATCAAGACCACGTCGCTGAGCGGGTTTCTCCTGCTCTACGCCCTGACGATGCTCAAGCCACTGCGACGCCGCTCTCTGCGTTATGCCGGCGAGCAGGAGACGCTTGCAGCCTGGCTCGAGCTCGTCGCGGCGGCCGCAAACTCCGATTATGCGCTCGCGCTGGAGGTTGCGCGCATGCGAAGCCTGGTGAAGGGCTACGGCGAGACGCTCGAACGCGGGCGAGCCAAGTTCGACAAGCTCGCCGCTGTGCTTCCGCGGCTGCGTGAGCGGGACGATCCCGCGAAGCTGCTGCGCGATCTGATCAAGGCTGCGCTCGCCGACGAGGAGGGCCAAGCGCTGGATAAAGCCATCGCCGAGCTGCCGGGCGGTGCAAGTACCGCGCCCGCCGTCTCATAGCTCTGGCGCTCCCCGGCGGGATGAGCGAAGCTTGCGCCGAACCGCCGCCCTGCATCCAAGAGGTCTCACCATGCCCTACGATCTTGATCAATTCGTCTCTGATTGCCGCTCGATCCTCAAGCGTGATCCGGGACCGGGCGGACGGGAGGAGGTTCGCACCCGGCTCGAGCGCCTGCTTTCGAACAGCACCTTCGTCGAAGAGCATTGCGGAGAGCACGTGCCGCGCGGGCTCAAGCTGCTCTACGAGGATCCCGAGCTCGGCTTTCAGATCCTCGCCCATATCAACGACAAGGCGCGCGTGTCACCGCCGCACGACCATGGAGCGTCATGGGCCATCTACGGGCAGGCGACCCATTACACCGACATGATCGAATGGGAGCGTGAGGGCGGCGGCGATTCGGAAAACGCCAAGCTCAAGCCGGTGAGGAAGTATCGCCTCACCCCGGGGCACGCAGGCATCTACCAGGACGGCACCATCCATTCCATCGATTATCCCGACAGCGCGCGTTTCATCCGCGTCACAGGCACCAATCTCGACAACATTCAACGCGTGCGTTTCGATCTTGCGACCGGCAAGGTCCATCAGATGACGCCGCAACAGGCGACGTAGGACGCCGCCCGTCATCGCCGTCAGCGGCATCGGATGTGGGAGGGTTCAAACCCGGCCCTGCGCAACATGGTACACAGGTCGTAGAGCGGATTAGCGTTGGCGTAATCCGCCAGGACAAGGCGGGTTACGGCGCAAAAACCGCGCTTAACCCGCCCTACGAGCTGTGCTTAGCGAAGGAGGCTTGAAGTTGCAGCCGCTGAGCCCGCACGCCCTCAGAGCCATGCTCGCAGACGGCGATGAGCTCGCCCTCATCGACGTGCGCGAGGAACTGATCTTCTCACGCGGGCACCTCCTGTTCGCGCGCTCGGTGCCGCTGAGCCGCCTTGAGCTGAGCTTTGCGCGACTGGTGCCGCGGCCCGGGACCCGGATCGTGCTTTGCGACGAAGGCGACGGTCTCGCCGAGCGCGCCGCCCGGGTCCTGGCGTGTGCGGGCTATGGCAATTTGTTCGTTCTCGCCGGCGGGATCGCGGCGTGGAGCGCAACCAGCCTGGAACTGTTCTCCGGCATCAACGTCCCGAGCAAGGCATTCGGCGAGTTCGTCGAGCATGCAAGCGCCACGCCGAGCATCTCCGCCGACGACCTCGATCGGCTTATGCGCGAGGGCGCCGACCTGGTGGTGCTCGACAGCCGGCCGTTCGACGAATATCAGCGGGTCTCGATTCCTACGGGCATCAATGTGCCCGGTGCGGAGCTGGTGCTGCGCGTCCGCGACCTCGCTCCGTCGCGCGACACCCTGGTGGTGGTCAACTGCGCCGGGCGCACCCGCAGCATCATCGGCGCACAATCGTTGATCAATGCGGGTCTGCCGAACAAGGTCGTGGCATTGCGCAACGGCACGATGGGCTGGAGTCTCGCCGGCCGAACGTGCGAAAGCGGAAAAAGGCGGCGCCCGCCGCAGCTGTCTTCCTCCGCCCTCGCCTGGGCCAAAGCCGCCGCCGCGCAGGTGGCAGGGCGTTTCGACATCCCCCGCATCGACGCGGGGACGTTGCGCAAGCTGCGCGAGGATCGCACGCGCACCCTCTATCTTTTCGACGTGCGCGATCCGGCCGAATACGAGGCCGGGCACGTTCCCGGCGCACTGTCCGCACCCGGTGGACAGCTGGTGCAGGCCACCGATCAGTATGTGGGGACCCTCGGCGCGCGCATCGTGCTCGCCGATGACGCCGAGGTGCGCGCCATCATGACGGCCTCATGGCTGCGCCAGATGGGTTGGCAAGAAGTCTTCGTGCTGGCGCAAGCCGGCAACGAGACCGCTTCGCCCCCTCCGCGCGTCTTGGGATCTCCGCCGCCGGCGCCGCTGCGCATCGATTGCGCCGGGCTTGCGCGTTTGCGATCGTGCAATGAGGCGACCATCGTCGACCTCTCGCTCAGCCGCGAATATCGCAGGGCGCACATTCCCGGCGCCTGGTTCGCCATCCGCTCGCGTCTTCCGCAAGCGCTGGAAAAAATTCCGCTGCGCGGAACCTTGGTGCTGACTTCCGAGGACGGTGTCGTTGCAGCGCTCGCGGCGCCCGAGGCGCTTGCAATCCTCGATCTCCCGATCCGCTGGCTCGACGGCGGCAACGCGGCATGGCGCGAGGCGGGGCACGCGCTTACGGCTGATGATGCCCAGATGGCCGACGAGGCGCTCGACGTCTGGCTCAAGCCTTATGAGCGGCCGAACGACACGAGCAAGGCGATGGATGAATATCTCGCATGGGAAGTCGATTTGCTTCCTCGCATTGCGCGGGATGGTTCCACCAATTTCGCCCGGTTTCGGTAGGGGCGGGTTTCAAACCCGCCCCTGCAATTGATCGCGGAGCTCGTCATGCGACGCGCCGGCGCAACACTCGCGCGTCGGACTCGTCTGCGATGAATTCGGACAGACCTGAAATGTACAAAGGTTTGCCCTTGTATCCGAATTGGAACGCCACATCGCACGCCTCCGCGCTCACATCGCCGAACAGCCGCTCCACCGCGGCAAACTCGCGAGCGGGAGCAAAGCCGACCGCTTGTGCCCAGATCGCGAGGTCGCGCAGCAACTTGCGCGCATAGCTCGGCTCGACCGGCTGCAGGGGCGCTGTTGCGGTCATGACTTCACTGAAGTCCTCCAATTGCTCGCGTGTCATCGGTGCAAAGATGACATCCTTTATACCCACGCAGAACGTATCGAGCAGGAAAACGCCGGCTTTGAAGCATTCGCTCGCAGCACCGCGCGCCAGCACCAGTGAGCCCGTGCCGACCTCGAACAAACCTTCCGAAAGAAGGCAGTGCTGAATCGGAGTGCCTGCGGCGCGCCGCACCTGCTCGGGGAGCGTCGTGGCAAGCAATTCGGATTTACGCCTTTCTGCCAGGACCGCTTTGCGCCGGCTCGCCTTGGCGGCGCGCTTGAGTGCCATGTTCGTTGCCATTGATGCCTCGTGAATCAGTGATGGATTGCCAGCGAGTGGGCAACAATCGGGAAAACCGTGCAATCCGAAAATGAGGATGCCCTTGTCCCAGTGCGGGTCGAGCAACCTGCGAGATCGGGCCGGCAAGAGGAAATTCCCTCGTGGCTTTGCGATTAGCTCTGCGAGCAAAATCCATGGAGAACGGTCATGACCTATGGTGATCAACGTCCGGATCTGCCGCAGACAAGGGGCGCAAGCGCGCGGCAGGCACAATGGAGCTGGGTCGTCGCCGCAGCCCTCGTCGTTGCGCTCGGTCTCGTCTTCTACGGGATCGATGCCAACCGGAACGGGCAGAAAGCGGCAAGTCCGCCCGCGGTCGTGGCAGCGCCCGCTCCCGCGACCGGGGTTGCGCCCCCTGCCCTGCAAACGACGACCGGCCAAGCGGCGCCGCCGGCTGCACCCGAGACCACGGGCCGGGGCGGGCCTCCGCCACAGGGGTCGCGCTAGATTTTTGCCACTCGATCGGAGGAGCGGCCGATCGCGGTCCGCGCCCGGCGCGCGTCTGCAAGACTATTCCTGGCGTCGATCTCCCTCGACCGTGCGCTTGTGGTGGTCGTGCAGGAATTTGGCCAGTTGCTCGCGCAGCATCTCGTCGCGCTCGTCCCGATGGCCGAGGAGGACGGCGCGCTCGAACAATTGCTCCTGAATCGGCCGGGGAAGATCGCCCCACAGGGCTATCGCGGCAGCTCCGATGACGCGTGAAAACCGGTCGCTTTGATCCAGAACAGCCGGCTCGGATGCATCCAATGCTGCGGTTTTGGCGGCAAAATCGATTGCACCATCGCGCCCGGTCGTGGCGGCGGACCCACCGAGCGTCGCCTTCGAAGCGTCCTTTGGTTCCATCGCTTGGTTCTCCCGCAACCCTGCCTCTCGATGATCACGCAACGCTCGGTCGCCAAACAGCCTGTCTTATAATAAGAAGCCTGCCTTGTCGTTCCATTTTCAAGCGGTCGCCGCACCGGCGATGCTTGGCCCGCCGTCTTAAGTATGTTTTTGGCTCGCGCTTGACGCCGGGAGCGAAGGCCGCTCCGTTGCGGGAGCAGCCGACGACAGCGGAGACTGTGATGCGTTGCATGGCATGCGGCGCCGAGATGCGCTTGGTGCGGGCGGTACCTGCCGACACGATGATGGTGCCGGGTTATGAACATCATGCGTTCGAATGTCCGGCCTGCCACGCCCAGGAACGGCGGCTCGTCTTCAGCCGCGAGATCGGGTCGCTTCCGCTCGAACGAATGAGGCTCCCTTCCGCTCCGTCCGGGTCTCCAGCGGCCATCGGTCGCACCGCGGCCATGGCTGCTCGCGGTGCTTGGGCGCGCGCGTTGTCAATGCTGCGCGGCAGGCTCGATCGAGGCTCGTGAGCGCAGCCTAGTCAGCTGCCGCACAGCGTGCGGCAGAGCCGGCCGGCATCGAGACGATCCAGATCCTTTGCGATGGCGATGATCTCGGCGCAACGCATTTCGCAAATGCGGCTCGACAGCTCCTTGCGAAAGCGCGCTTCGTGTTCCTCGGCGCTGAATGGCCGCGACGGACTGCCCTTGGGCGCGCCCACAAGAATCGAGAATTCGCGGCTGTCGCGCAATCGCACGCCGACCTTGGTAGCGGTGGATCGTTCGTTGCTCATCGCTTCGACCTCATGATCGAGGCCGACGGTGGTGCGCTTCTCGATCTCGGACACGCTTGGGTCTGCCAGTCCCGCTTCGTAGTCTGCGACGGTGAGGGTGGGAGCTCGTCCGATGCCGAGCGACACCTTGGAAGCGAGCGCGACGCTGAACGGCAGGCACATCTGCGCGGCCTGGAGGTCCACGGGATGAGGATTGGTCAAGCGCCCCTGGATGATGCGCGGAATGCCGAGGCGAATGCTCTCGATGTCGTTGCCGCGGAAACCGTGCTGCTCGCGCAATGCCAGCATGCCGTCAATCGCCGCGGCCAGGCGCGCGGATGCCGCGTGCGACTTCACCAGAGTATCCATGAGGTGGAAGCGCTCGCCGAGTTCCGCTCTCGATGGTCGCCTCGTTCCATTCGCCGGCATAGGCGTGCGCAAAGCCGCCGGTCCCTTCGATGATGTCGGCTGGTCCGCTGAAGCCCTGCGCCGCGAGCAGCGCCGCGGCGACCCCGCTCTGCGCCGCATGCGCGGCCTGGATGCGCTTGCCGGACGAGCCGGAATAATAGAATTGCGCGACCCCGCTGGAATAGCCGCCGGCGAGCCCCAGCGCGTCCAGTATCCTGCGGTTCGCGTTCGTTTCTCGAAACAGCAGCCGCCCGGCGGCAGCGGCGGTGCCGAACACGTCGCACGTGCCGGTGCTTTGAAAGCCGCGCCTGAAATGAGCTGGCTGCAACGCAAGCCCGATGCGGATGGCTGTCTCATAACCAGCCGCGACGGCGGCCATGATCTCAGCACCCGACGCATTGACGTGCTCGGCGGTCGCCAGCGCGGCCGACCAGACCGCGACGCCGGGATGCAGCATGGCCCCGACATGGGTGTCGTCGCCATCGAAGCTTGAGCCGAGGGTGACGTTCATGAAGGTTGCGTGCTGCGGGTTGAGCATGTCCGCAGAGTACAAGACGTGCGATGCGCCGGGCTTGCCGACAAGGCCGATATAGCCGCGCGCCCACCCGCTCCAGGGCAGGCGCGCTCCGATGGAGCAGACGCGAAGGTAGTCGAGCAGCAGCCAGCCGAGCTTCTCGCGCACCTCGGGCGGCAGCGCCGCCGGATCGAGATCGGCGGCAAACGAGGCCAGCGCTTGCGTCGGCTTGTGGTTTGCCATCGTCTCAGGTTGGCACGACTCGCCAGTCGTCATGCGTCGCAGGCAGACAACCGCGCGATCGGTCATCTCGCCGATTTGAGCAGATCCGCCAGCTCGGCGTATTTCCTGTAGTCGCTCTCGATCACTTGCCGAAACGCCTCGGGACTGCTGGCAATGATGTCGGAGCCATCGCGCAGAAGAACCTCCCGCACCGTCGTTTCCCGCATGGCGCCATTGAGCGCCTCCCAGAGCGTGCCGATCACCGCTTGCGCCGTCGCGGCAGGAGCCAGAAGTCCGATCCAGGATGTCGCCTCGTAGCCCGGCACTCCGGCTTGTACGACCGTCGGCACGTCGGGCAAAGCGGGCGATCGGGCCTTGCCGCCAACGGCGAGCGCTCGCAACGCGCCGCCGCGAATATGCGCAATCAATCCAGCGATGAAGCCCCACATGGCGCCGACCTGATTGCCGATCACCGCTTGGATGGCGCCGCCGGTTCCGGGAAACGGCACATGCACGATGTCGAGGCCGGTCCTGCGGTTGAACATCTCTCCGGCAAGATGGTTGGGACCACCTACACCGGAGGAGGCATAGAACAGCTCGCCGGGTCTGCCGCGTGCAAACCGGATGTACTCGGTGAGCGTGTTCGCCGGCACGGACGGATGCACCACCAGAACGATCGGATTGCGGGTCAAAAGGGAAATCGGCGCCAATTCCTCGCGCGGATCATAGCTCATCGACACGCCGATATGCGGGGCGATCACCAGCGAGGATTCCGTAGTCATCAAGAGCGTGTGGCCGTCAGGATCGGATTTGGCCACGATCCCGGTTCCGATCCGTCCCGCTGCGCCGGAGCGGTTCTCCACCACGAGGGGCTGGCCGAGCAGCCGCTGCAGATGCGGCGAGAGCAGGCGGGCAATCAGGTCGGCGCCGCCGCCCGGCAGGAATGGCACGACAATCCGCACCGGCCGGCTCGGATATGCAGCCGGCGCCGGATCCCCCGGCAGAAGCATGACGCCGGCCAAGCCGCCGACAAACGCGCGGCGTGTTGGCGCACCGGCTTGCCGCGTCGTCACTCGGCGGCCCGCGGCAGGGAGGTCGCCTTGGCGGCGCGCTCGGAAACCTCCTGCATGAACGCGAGCGCATGTTGCGCGCACAGGTCGGGCTCGACCGCCGCGATGTGAAAGCCGTCGCCTGGCATCACGATGACCCGCGCATCGGGAATGCGCGCCGCATAACGCTCGACCGCTGCGACCGATTGCAGGCCGCTCTCTTATGCATCGTTTTCCTCCGGGCAGAGCGATTAGGGCGTTGTTAAACATAAAGTTTCAAAATTGACGGACATGCGCGGTGGAGGGCTGGTCGCACGGGATTTCTATTCCGCCTTCAGCCTCGAACCTGTCCCGAAACGCAACAGGTCCGGAAACAGTATGAAGCCAAAGTGTTCGTTTGAAACCATGCTCTATATCTGCATGAGCGCCATTGCGGCGTTTCTCGCCGGCGACGCAGCAGCGGCATCTCCCTATGTCATCGATGGTATCGCGCTTGGGGCGTCGGTACAGCCCGCGCGGGAATACCAGTGTGGTCCGAGCGAGCAATTTGACGAATACACCTGGTGCCAGCGAAAGCGTCAGGAGAAAGGAAGGCAGGGAACCTTCACCTCGACCAGCTCAATTCTGCATGGACGCGGCGGCTCCGTGAGCTATGTCAACCGCGAAATCCGGCCGGCCTTCTTCGCGGGCAACGACATCCAGGCGGAAATCAAGAACTCTCTGCCAGATTTGGCGCGCCGGCGCGCGAAACGCGATTGCCCGAGTCGCAGGATGTTTCGAATGCAGTCATCGTACTGTGGGGAAGCCTGCACCTGGAGGAACTGGACGGCAACAGCCGCTCGGCGCCCGAACCCGATGCGCTCTCCCGGCAAAGCTTGCTTGTCGATCATCTCGGCGATGTCCGGCAGTCACTCCAGCTCGGCCTCCCGGTCTACCGGCTCAAAGGCGGATCCGGATATCTTTGGTCGGCAGCGTCTGATCGCGGCGGGCGGGGACATCTGCGGTTCTTGACCATCGATGTTGCCGCTCTTGCCGCGCCGAAAGTTGCTGACGTTCTCACCCAGAAGAAAGTTGCTGACGTTCTCACCCGGAAGAAAGAGGTCACCGCGCTGACGCCGACGAAGGATGGTGCTGTCCTCGCCGCGGCAAATGACCTGCGACCATTCCTGGCTCTGCAACCGACGTCGTTCCTGGCTCTGCAACCGACTTCGATCGTGCCCAATGACGCCGGCAAGCTGACGCCTTCCGAGGGCAAGGACAAGCCACAGCAATCGATCGTGCAGAAGACACGAACCGATGTTGACCGCGAAAGGATCATGGACGCGGAGCGGATGGCAGCCGACGAGAGATCAAAGGCTCGCCTGGCATGGGCGCGATTCGAGGCGGAGAAAGCCGCTTATGAAGCGAGCGACCGCGTGAAATGGACCATCGCCGCATCGCTTTTCATTCTCATTGCCATTCTGGCGCTGCTGCGGGTCATGACACGCGAGCAGAAACACACAGCCCCGGCCGACGCTCGCAAGATCGGGCGAAAGGCGGTTGAAGCTGCGCTATTTTCGCGGGTTGACCGCGGCTACGGTTTCACGAGCTTCGCGTCGGCGATGAGGAAGGCGCGCGCGGCCGTAATCCCCAAATCGGTGCTCGCCGGGCACAGCTGACAGCGATGGCGTGCTCTAAGCTAGTTGCCCTTGCGCTGCTGCGATAATCCGACGACCACGAAAGGCGCCCATACGCCGGGATAGGGATCATCGACGCCCTTCGGGTTATCAACGAATTCGAGCATGGCCCGACGGAGTGCCTCCGCAGGCAACATCGTTTTTTCCTGTTCCATCGCCTGCACGGTCCGGGTGGTCAGTTGCACCGCGGCCTTGGTGTCGAGATACCAATTGGAGACCAGCAGCGACCTGGCGCCCGCGTAGAAAAACGCGCGCGCCAGCCCCGACAAAGCTTCCGCGCCCGGCCGGTCGCCGTCGGCCGTATTGCAAGCCGACAGGATGATCCACTCGGCGTTGAGCTTGAGGGTCGCGATCTCGCTCGACGTCAGAAGCCCATCGTCCTCTTCCGAGGCGACTTGTGGCGGCGTGAATACCAAAGCCGGTTCCGCCAGGTCGGTGTAGTTGGCGGTCTCGCCCGCGACCAAGGCATGCGTGGCAAAATGCAGGACGCGGTAATTGTTGAGCTTGGCCGACTTGACCGCGCCCTCAGTGGCGTCTTTCCCGAGCTTGAGGACGGTCTCTGGCACGCCGAGCACCTTGGCGATCTCACGCACCTCATCGGCACTTTCCGATAGCCGATCCATTTCGCGCAAGCCTACGAGATCGACCTGTCCTTCGCGGAAAAGGCGACGATAGGAAACGCTGGAACGGGTGGTAGCGCCGCGCGGGCGCGCGGCCCCGCTGGTGCGGCCCGTGGTCAGCGGATCGGCAAATCCCAGATAGGGCTGCGGAGCGATGTAGCTCTCCGCCCGTCTCTTCAGGTTGGAAACCGAGGGCAATACTGTCACGGCATGCCGGCGCATGAGCCATGGCGCCGAGCGGTAGGCGGAATAGGGGTCCCGCACGGTCGGCTTCCCGGTGGGCTTGTCGGTCAGGAGAAGATGCAAAGGCAGGCCCGTCAACGCTCCCGACGGAACGGCAATGAGGTGCCCATGATTCAACAGGAGCGGCTCGACCGGACCAAGGAGGGCGGAATACAGTGAATGGGCGAGATCGAGATCGAAGGCTCGCGCGATGCTTCTTTCCGGGATCTCCACTCGCTCCACCGACGCACGAAGCTTCTGAACTCCGTCATTGAGCTCCTCACGCGAAAGGTCGATTTTTCGCCACTCGACCCGATCGGACGTGACGGCCCACACGTAGCTGCCCAAGTCGCCCACGTGGAACAGCACCAAAGCCTCGCCGGCAGCGAGCAGCTTTTGCGCTTCCGAGAGAGCGAGCGGCTTCGGGCTTACCAGGTCGGCATAGTCGGGGAAGTCGGTTGATATTTGCGCGCTCGCGCGCACCACGTTGGCTTCGAGCTCCTGGCGATGCTGGCGCACCATCGCTTCGCGCTTGGGGTCGCGCCGATCGGCAGGCTTGGAGACTTCCGTCAAGATGCTCTTGTCGAGGGATCGCAGCTCGGCCGCCTCGTCCTGCTGCTTTCGTACCAGCGCTGCCAATGTGTCGCTTCCAGCGCTCGTGCGCACGGCCATCTGGTTCAATGCCGTTGCCGCGGCTAACTCGTTTGCCCATTGCGCGATTTCGAAGGCCTCCGCGACCGCGTCCTGACCGGCAACGCCGTCGGTGACCGCGCGATTGAGAACCGCGAGATGCACATCGAAATATTCGCGCAGGCTCGCCAGGTCGAAACCCAAGGTGGTGACATCCCCGTTCTTGAGGGCGCGGATCGCCACTTGCACCGCTTTGCGGGAATAATCGGCGGCCGGCAGAACACAATTCGTGCCTAGATTGATCTGTGCAAGGGTCTTGAGCACCGAGGCGACGTCGGTATGGTCGGCGCCCAGCGCCTGCTGCCGGATTGCGAGCGATCGCTTCGCGAACGGTTCGCCTTCGGCAGGGCGCTTCATGGCGACATTCGCATTGGCCGTGGCGGTCAGGCTGTAGGTGACGTAGAGATGATCGGGGCCGTAGTTCTTTTCCATGATGCCCACGGCACGCTGCAATAACGGCAGCCCCTCGGCCGGTCGGCCCGCATAGCGATAAGCGGCCGCCAGGTTGCCGAGGCTCTGGCCGATATCGGGATGGTCCTTGGGCAGGATTTTTTCCCGGATGGCCAGGGCGCGCTTGAGGACCGGCTCAGCTTCTCCATAGCGTCCCAGCCTCATAAAGGTGAGGCCAAGATTGTTGAGGCTCAGCGCGACCTGCGGATGATCCTCGCCGAGCGCCTTTCTCTGATTGGCCACCGACCGCTGGTAGAGCGGCACGGCATCCGCATAGCGTCCCCAGCTGAAATAGGTCAGCGCGAGATTGTTGAGAGTGACGCCCACATGAGGATGATCGGGGCTGAGCGATTTCTCCTGGATGTGGAGGGCGCGCCGCTGCAGCGGCTCGGATTGCGCGTAGCGGCCAGTCAGCCGGTAAAGCTCCGCGAGATTGGTGAGGCTCTTTGCGACATCCGGATGATTGGGGCCGGCGATCTTCTCCTGGATGTCGATCGCGCGCTTGAGCAGCGGCTCCGCTTCTGGAAACCGGCCCGTGCGCATGTAGACGTTGGAGATGAGGTTGAGAGTCTGGCTGACGGCACGCTGCGCCGTCGGATCGGAACCCTTCTCGCGGATCGCCAGGGCGCGTTTGTAATAGTCCTCTGCCTGGGCATAGCGCCCTTCGCCGTAAAACGCATTGCCCAGATCCTCGAGCGCCTCGCTCACGGTCATCTGGTCGTTGTCGGGAGAGCTCTCGACGATGCTCAATGCGCGTTTTTGCAGGGTTTGCGCCTCGGAATAGCGACCCTGGTGCTCGTACACACGACCCAACCCGATGAGCGTCTTGGCGAGATCGCGGCTCGACGGCGCGCTCGGTCGCGCCTTTTCGAAGATCGGAAGCGCAAGCTTGTAGAGCTTCTCCGCTTCCGGGTATTTGCCCAGCACATAGAGGGCTCTTGCCTGAAGATAAAGCGCGCCGGCATAGCTCTCGTGCTGCGTGCCGTGGCCGGCGCGGGCTGCCGAATTCGAGCTTGCGCGCCTCGGCAAGCGCCGCGTCGTAGTTCCCCGCCTGGAAGAGGTCGTCATAGCGCTTCACATAGGCGCCGAGGTCTTGCGCCAAAGCCGGCCCCGCGGCGCTCGCCAACGCCAGCATCAGGAGGAAGCTTGTCGCCATGCTCATCCATTTCGATGACATCTTGCCGTCCTCGCCCGGAGCGCAGAGTCCTGCGCCTTTTCGAATTCGGGATGGGAGCCTCGCTGCAGCCGCGTGCCAAATCGATGCACTTGGCGGCTTCGGCATCCAATCCACCCTATTGTGTTGGCGGCCGCCGGGTTTGTCGAGCCCCCGCAGGGCTGCTGCCGAGCACAAGCCGGTGAACTGAAATGGAGAGAGGCCGCCGGCAGAGCGGCGGCCTCTTGCTGTTGAATGTCGACGCTTCTTCGGCGGTATGCAAGCGGCAGCCGGTTACAACGCGAAGGCTCCTCCGACCGTGGGCTTGTGACAAATCTTCCCCACGTCCCCCGCAGAATGTGAGAGGCCGCCGGGCAACCCGGCGGCCTCTCGATCGGTGGTCTCGCGTGAGAGCGGTGTTCGAGGCTCTCCGCGGGTCCCCGCTACCTTAGAACGCCAGGCCCGCCTTGAGCCGGACGCCATTGGTCGTGAGGTTGTGGTATTGGAGATTCACAGTGGTGGCGCAACCCGAGCCAACGCAGCCCGGGGTTGTCACGTACAGAGGAACGTTTTTGGAGATGCTTCCAAACGAGGTATGGCGATATTCGACGCCGATCATGATGCCGGGGCTGAAGGACCATTCTACGCCACCAGCGACGGCAACCCCGGTACGGGTATCGGTGAAATCAAGGCCGCCGGCTGCGGTCGTCGGCAACGGGCAAGCACCGAGGGCAGGGCAGCTCGTGGCGCTATAGTGGTACGAACCGCTGATCCTCGCAACGGTCGCGCCGGTAGCGCCGTAGACCAGGATTCCCGTACCCATGATGGGCACGCCGAACTGCACGAGGGCGGAGCCGTTTGTCCCCACGCTGAAGCTGCTGCGATACTGGGCGTCGGTTCTGAGCGCCCCGCCACTCGTAAGATGAACATCGTTGAAAGTGTTCGAGGTTTCTGTCTTGCCCCCGGCTACTTCCCCCTGCACGCCGATGACCGCCCAGCCGAACAAGGGGATGCGGTAGCTGTAATAGCCGCCGCCGGTGGCTTGTATCTTCTTCGAAGCGTCGTAGGCGTACTGGGTGGAGGGACATCCAAGACCACTGGAGAATTGCCCGCAGAACGCGACAGGATCGGCGAAGCCGCCGCCACCCGCATTGCCGCCGCCGAAGCCGCCGGCCTGCGAGCCGGTGAAGGACTGTGAGGTTTGCGCCGGAGCCGCACGTTGCGGTGCCGGCCGCGCTGCCTGACGGGCGGGTGCACGCTCGCGCTGAGCAGCCCGTTCCCTCGGTGCCGGCGTGTCCGCCTCGGCGGCGAAGAGCGGCTGCGATGCGGCGGTGAGCGCCAAAGCGCTGATCGCCAGAAATAGACTACGCTTCATTGTGACCCCCCAGCTTGTGTGACAAATCTTTCCCCACGTCTCGCGCAGATGATAACCACCGGTTGGGCGGCCTGTATACTCGTTATGTCGCTGTTGCGTTTGATTTGTCCGCGCTGTTGCAAAAATGGCTCTCAGCATCCGGGCGGAACTCGGGACCGTTGCATGCCATAGGCAAAAATCTGCGGTCTTCTCATTGCGGTTTCATCTCATTGCGGTTCCATTCGCCGGAAAATCGGTGCATCAAGGCGACCTGGGGGGCGGAACCCCGCGTCCGGCCCCATCGGAATTGAACCCAAAGGGCGCGATCTGCTACCAATGGCTTGAAGGCATTCCGGCGGGCCATCATGCTGCGCGGACCTTTGGTTATGCCCGAATGGGTTGGGAATCGGCGCCGGGCGGCCGCAGCAGCGCCGGTGCATCACATGAGGGTTGCGGCTTCGAGCGGGTGGCCGCGGGCACGAGCGAGGATAGCCATGAAATACCTGAACCTGATTTTGTGCAGCCTCTCCTTGATGCTGAGCATGGGGCCAGCCCGGGCCGAGGATCCCTCGATCGACCAGATGGTCTGTGCCCTCGATCCGCAATGCGCCATGCCGTTCACGGACCGGCGGCTGCGCGGCGTGACCGCCTCTCCGAGCGTGCGGCCGCCTGCGTCATTCGACATTACCCTGAATTTTCCATTCGATTCCGCGGAGCTGACGCCGGAGTCGCGCACGAAGCTCGATCGGGTGGCAAAAGCTCTGACCGACCCGAGCACCATCAAGCTCGAGATCGTCATCAGCGGCCACACCGATGCACGCGGCGCTGCCGACTACAATCAGCTGCTCTCGGAGCGCCGCGCCCAGGCGGTGCGGCAATTTCTTGTCGCCGAGCGCGGCATCGATCCGAAGCGCCTGGTTGCCAAAGGCTATGGCAAGTCCCAGCTGCTGCTCCCATCCGACCCCAATAACGACCTGAACCGCCGGGTTCAGTTCCAAAACTCGAGCTATGCCACGGCCTCCGTCCCGGCGGTTGCGCCTCCCGCGGCAGCGTCTCCGTCGGTCGCTGCACCCGCCCCCGCGGCGGCGGCGGCGCCGACTGCATCGACGGCGAGGCCCGCTGCTGCACCTGCGGCTCGCCCCCCGGCGACCCCTCCACAGGGCGAAGGGCTCTAGATTGGGAAGCAGGCTGACTGCACGACCCTATTCTGCGCTATCGTCGCCTGTTTTTGGCGGGCGATCTAGATATTGTTCATGGAATTGAATGGGTTGTTGTAGGGCGAGGCAAGCCTCGCCCTACTGTTCGGTCCATACAATATCAATGAGCCCCGCCGGCTTGGCGCACGCGCAAAGCGCTTTTTTGTGATGGCCGTCACATCGCCGCCGCCCGGGCGTCGCTACGCTCTCCCCCATCAACACCGGTTGTCATCCACGATCGAGGACGGAGGCATCCATGCTCTTCAATTCCATCAAACGCAGTTCCCTGCTCAGCTCTGCCGCGACCGCTCCCGCGCGGCCGAAGTCACGCCGCGCCGCGAAATTTGCCTATCTGGTGGTTTGCGGCCTCTCCGTGGCGCTCGGCGCGACAACTGCGTCGGCAGAAGAGCTGTCGCATGACGAGATGGTGTGCGCCCTCGATCCGCAATGCGCCATGCCGATTGTCAATCGACGATTGCGCGGCATCAGCGCGAACCCGAGCGTGCGGACCCCCGGGTCATTCGACCGCACCGTGAATTTTGCGTTCAATTCAGCCGAGCTGACGCCGGAGGCGCGCAGCGAGCTCGACAAGGTCGCCGCGGTCCTGCGGGACTCGAATATCGAGAAATATGCCATCGTCATCCACGGCCATACCGACGCCGTCGGGAGCGCCGAATACAACCAGCTGCTTTCCGAACGCCGGGCCGAGACGGCACGACAATATTTCATTGTCCGGCATGGGATCGATCCGCGCCGGCTGGCGGCCAAGGGTCATGGAAAGTCCCAACTGCTCACGGCCGACCCGAACAGTCAGGCCAACCGGCGGGTTCAGTTCGAGAACGCGAATTACGCCACAGCGTCCGTGCCGCCGGTCGCCTATCGCCCGGTGGCCGCGGCTCCAGCGCGGCTCCGGCGCCGGCCCCGCGGCCGGTCCAGGCAGTGGCTGCTCCCGCGGCGCAGGGCGAGGGCCTGTGACACCCGCAGCATAGGACGGCATCCTCGGGCTCCACCCACACCGCCCGAGGATGCAATCTCCCGACCGCACCGGGGGGCGGCTGACCCGCTCGGCCGGATCGTGCACCGGATAGCTTGGCATCGCCCGGGGACTCGCCTCTCCGTCAGTCGGCGCGGGGACATTGTGCGGCGTCACTTTGAGATTGGACAAGTCCAATTTCCTGAGGTATCTCGGCTCAATAGCAGCGGGTTGCCGCGAAAGTAGGAAACCAGCGGCTGCGGCAGGCTTTCGCCGCGGCGAGCCAAGGCGGAGAGAGTTCGGACGGGCTCCCCCGCCGGCCCCTGCAAAGCGCATTTTTGTGATGACCATCACATCGCGCACGCAGGCGGGCCGCTAAGTTGGCGCCACGAATTCGAGCCATGAATTCGCGCGTCATCACAACACATCAAGGAGGCAATAATGCCCACGAATCGCACGTTCCTTCCGACCACTGCCGCAGCGGCACCGGCAGCACCCCAGTCTCCCGCTGCCCGAAAATACGCCTATCTGTTGCTCTGCGGCCTGTCTTTGGGGATCGGGATGCCAACGGCGTCGGCGGAGGAGCTCTCGGTTGACGAGATGGCATGCGCTCTCGATCCACAGTGCAAGACGCCGTTCGTCGATCGGCGGTTGCGCGGCGTGACCGCGACCCCCAGCGTTCGCACCCCGGGATCGTTCGACCGCACGGTGAATTTTGCCTTCAATTCCGCCGAGCTGTCGGCGGAAGCGCGCAAGGAGCTCGATGTGGTGGCGGAATCGCTCAATCGCCCCAACACGAGCAGGCTCGAAATCGTCATCGGCGGACACACCGATGGCGTCGGCAGCCCGGATTACAATCAAGGGCTTTCGCAACGGCGGGCCGAGGCTGCGCGGCAATATCTGATCACGCAACACGGGATCGACGGCAGCCGGCTGATTGCCAGGGGTTTTGGCAAGTCCCAGCTGCTGTTGCCGACCGAACCGAACAGCGACCTCAACCGCCGGGTGCAGTTCTTGAACCCGAGCTACGCCGTGTCGTCCTCTCCGACGGCCCCCACCCCGGCGTCGTCCTCTCCCACGGCTCCCAACCCGGCGTCGACCTCTTCGACGGCAGCCACACCGGCATCTGCCGACCCGACGGCGCCTGCCGCCCAGGATAACGGTCTGTAAGGCTCGACGCAGATCAAACAACGGAAGCGGAGATAACAATAATGACCAGGAACCGCTCTTTCCCGCCGCGCGCGGCCGCAACGGCAATGAAATGCGCCTATCTGTTGCTTTGCGGCCTGGCCTTGGCGCTCGGCGCGCCCGCGGCCTCAGCCGAAGAACCTGCCGTTGACGAGATGGTGTGTGCTCTCAACCCGAAATGCACCGTGCCGTTCGTCGATCGCCGGTTGCGCGGTGTGACCGCAACCCCGAGTGAACGCCCCGCTGGCTCGTTCGACCGGACCGTGAATTTCGCGTTCGATTCGGCCGAGCTGACTGCGGATGCCCGCAAGGAGCTTGATGATGTCGCGAAAGCGCTCAAGCATCCCGACGTGGTCAACCTGAGCATCGTCATCAGCGGCCACACCGATGACGTCGGCAGCGTGGAGTATAACCAGAAGCTGTCGGAGCGGCGGGCCGAGGCTTCACGGCAATACCTGATCACGCAGCATGGAATGGATGCCAAGCGGCTGATTGCCAAAGGCTACGGCAAGTCTCAGCTGCTGTTGCCGACAGAGCCGACGAACGAGCTCAACCGCCGGGTTTCGTTCCAGAACCCCAACTACGTCACGAAATCCGATCCTGCAGGTGGATCGGCCGCCCCGCGCCCTGCCGGAGGCGATGGCCTCTGAGAGTCCAAAATAAGGTACTTGAAACAAGGGGCGACGCTTGCGTCGCCCCTTGCGCTTGGTGATGCGCAAGCAAGCTTAAGGCATGGCCTCGCCCCTGCGTCTCGGCGCGCGCTACTGACCAAGCGTTCTGGCGACCCGCATTCCTAGATTTGAGGCGCGGGTGAGGGCCGGCCTCGAATCGCGGTAGGCCGAGCGCAGCATCTTGGCGCCAAAATTCCAGGCGCCTCCGCGCCGGACACGACGGCTGCATCCGCCCGCACGGACGTCGCTGTCGGTCCGGCCCGGCCAATTTCCAGCCATTCTGATCCCGTCGTCGGAAGGAGCATACTGGTAGGTTTCGTTCCAGCAGTCCTCGACCCACTCGAATGCATTTCCGTGCACCTGATAAAGTCCCCAGGGATTGGCCTTGAACATGTCGGCGGGGACTGTCTTCTGGCGATACTGGCCCCTGCCCGTGCTACTGCCGCTGGTGCCATAGGTCGAGTTGCCGTCATAATTGGCCTGGTCGGTCGAGATCGAAGAGCCCCACCAGAACGGAGTTTTCGTGCCGGCACGCGCTACATATTCCCACTCCAACTCGCTCAGCAGGCGATAGAGCTTGCCCGTCTTCTTCGACAGCCATGCGACATAAGCCTTGGCGTCGTCCCAGTTGATGCAGACGACGGGGTGCTTGCCGTCCTGATCGAATCCGGGATTGCGGAAGGAACGCCCAGCCCGTTCTTCCGGTTTGTTGTCCTCGAGCGTGAAGCACCTGTCTCCCGTGGAATAGCCGGTCTCGTTGACGAACTTTTCAAACTCGTCCCGCGTCACCTTGAGCTTGCCGACGGCGAAGCGGTGAGAAATCCGCACCCGGTGCTGCGGTCCTTCTTTGTTTTCTCGGTCGGCCTCGTCCTCGCGCGAGCCCATCATGTACTCTCCCTCCGGCACCACCACCATCTCGGGACAGCCGGCGCACTCCCTGAACTGGTCCTTCTCGGTGAGCGCAATCTCGTTCTGGTAGGAGAGTGGTACATTGTCCTTGATTTCCACGCCCGATGGAGGCGGCCTTTGCTCCGGTGGTGGTGATAGTGGCCTGGGTCCAGGCGTGTGGGTGCCGAAATAGAACTCTTCGACCAGGGATGACGCGACCCAGGGTATCTGCTCGTTGTTGGAGGCGCGATAGATGCCCACCTTCAAGTGATTGAACACGTCCTCGGCGGTCACGGACGGGGCGCCTGGTACGTTCGAGACGCGAATTTCCTTGATCAACTCGCCCACGAACACGCTGTTTGTGCCGGAACGGTCGGCGGTCAACTTGCCCGGCACGGCGGAAAACATGGTGAGCGTGTTCTCCGGCGCATTGACCGAAGCGAGACCCTCGGGGCGGTCGCGAAACCGGTTCTCGAAAGGATTCCTGCGCGCCGCATCGAGGATGAGGATCTTCACTTTGGCGCCTTTGCGGTGGATCTCGGAGATCACTGCATCGACGCTGATGCCGTCCTTCTTGATCGTGGCTGCGTTCCATGGATCGGCATTGACGGGCAGGAGGTAGTTCTGCCTGTCGACCTGGATGCCGAAGCCGCTGAAATAGAAGAGCACGCTCATTCCCGGCCTGATCTTGCCGTAGAAGGCGTCGATCGTGCTCTGCATATCCGACTTGCCGAGGTTCATCTTGAGCTCGACCTCGAACCCGCTGCGACGCAACTCCTCGGCGAGGGCGCGGGCATCTGGGATGGTGGTGACAAGGGGCGTCGCGACATTGGGGTAGTCGGCGTTGCCGATGACCAGCGCCAAACGTCCCGCCCTTTGCTGGGACCAGGCAAACGAAGTCAGGATTACGGACAGCAGCAGCAAGCACAGCCAAGGCAGGAGGCGCATTTGATCCCATTCCCTCGATGCCGACCAGATTCGGCACCGCCATTCATCTCATAACAATTCAATCGCCCGCAACCGTCCGGAGCTTCGAACTCCGGGCGTCGAGCGAACTCCATCGCGCCCCAGCATTATGCCCATGACCCGGGCACAGCCGCAGTGTAGACCATCTCGGCGCTTTCGGACAACGGGCGGGATGTCGCAAAATCGATGGTGACGGGTCATTGTAAGGTTAATCGGCCCTCCCTTGACGGTGCCCGACAAAGCATCGACGCTGGCTTTTTGCGAACGCGGGATCAGGGCTTGCTGCTCGCGAGCTGTTGCACATGATGGTCACAGGCCCGGCAGGGTCAGGAAGCGGGATGGGCTGCAGGCATGAGGGGTCGGCAGCGGCCGCTGCCTCCGACCCGCCATGCGCCGGCTTGACCTGCGCATCCGTCACAACAATCAAGGCAAAGTGGCTTCGACCGAGTGGATGCCGTCCCCGCCCTTGCCGCGCGGTTGGCGTGCATGGCCGCAACGGGACTTTCCTCGCACGTGGTCGCAGGCTGCAGGCACGTCGATCGCACACCGCTCTGGGCCTGGCGCTCATGCTGGCGTCCTCGCTCTGCACCGTCATCGCGCAAACCCGAGCCGCCGCCGAGGACCGCTTTCAACTTGCGGTGAACTATGTTTTCACCGGCAAGCTCGACCCTCCGGATGGGCCGCAGATCGCGGACCGGAAATCATGCGTCGTCCTGGTGCCGGAACCTAAATTCAACAGATACGCCAGGTATCATCTGAGCCGGTTCAAGATGGACACTGCCCGCATCAGCAAGAAATATGCAGGGTCGAAAACGCTCTACGAGTTGGAGGTCGAGGGCGACGATACCCTCTTGGAATATCTCAAGGCTGACAAGACCACGGTGTACTATGGATTTCGGTCCGCGCACATTTCGCTGCCGGGCGACCCTGACCAGACGGAAAAGGCGCTGGCGCTGATTTTTTCGCAGTACTGCAAGGTGGAAAGACCGCGAAGCCCGTTCTAGCTCTCGGTGCACCGCGCCCAACTCTTGCCGGCGCGTGCGAAAAACTCCATCCTGTGCGCAAGGCACCTTTATGGGGAAATGCCGTGAAAGCGATCTGCGGGATTGTTGCGGTCCTGTCGCTATGGTCGGCGGGCACCGTTGCCGCGCAGACGAGCTATCCGGAACAGACCATCCGCATTCTCGTGGGCTTCCCGCCCGGCGTCGCACCCGACATCACCTCGCGGCTCCTTGCTGAGCGGTTCACCGACGCCTGGGGAAAGCCGGTCGTGGTCGAGAACATCAGCGGCGCCGGCGGCAACATCGCCGTCGAGCGCGTCGCCAAGGCTGCGCCGGACGGCTACACGCTGACGATGGCCGGCAACGCCGCGCTCGTCATCAATCCAAATCTGTACGACAAGCTCAATTACGACCCGGTCAAGGATTTCGCCTGCATCACGCAGGTTTTCGTTGTTGCGAACATCCTGGTGATCCGCAACGATGTGCCGGCGACAACCATCGCCGAGCTGGTCGCCCTCGCCAAGGCGCAGCCCGGTTATCTGGTCGCCGGACATGCCGGCGTCGGCACCTCGCAGCATCTCGCCGGCGAGCTGTTCAAGGTCATGGCGGGCGTCGAGATCAGGCAGGTCCCCTACCGCGGCTCGACCGGCGTCCTCCCGGACCTTCTCGCCGGCCGGCTCAACATCTTCTTCGGCAACATCACCAACCTGTTGCCGCTCATCCGCGATGGCAAGCTGCGCGCGTTCGCCATCACCTCGCGCGGGCGCTCGCCGCATTTGCCGGAGCTGCCGACCATGGAGGAGTTGGGCTTTCCCGGCTTCGAGGCCACGGCCTGGTTCGGCCTCATGGCACCGGCCGGCACGCCGCGGGCGATCATCGACAAGCTGCACAAGGAGACCGTGCGGGTTCTTGCCCAGCCCGAGGTCAAGGCGGAGACTCGAAGGGCTCGGCGTCGCGCTCGTCGGCAACACGCCGGAGGAGCTCGCCGACATCATCAAGACCGAGACGCCGCGATGGGCAAACGTGATCAAGAAAGCGGGCATCAAGCTCAGCGATTGAGCCGAGAAAGCGCGCGGGCCGCCCCTTACCCGATGCCTGTGAACTTCAAGGGCATGGACAATCCAGGAGGTCTTCGCCCATAGCCGACCTGGGCTGCGGCGAACCGGAAACCATAACCGCGAACCGGGGTTACGCCCGATACCGGCTCGCCGCAGTGCCGCCCAATTCCAACCGTTTCGTCAATCCATGGGTGGGTCTGGGGATATCGTCAGGCAGTGTCAGGTATTCGGCCTTGCGGCTGCGATCATTTGCCCGATCGGGAACGCCTTTGCGCAAGCCCTCCACCCGCCTCGAGGGTCTGCCGCTTGGAGCCGGCCGGGACCGGAAAGGTGATCGCCGTTGCCGATGGCCGCAGCTTCCTTCTCGACGATGGGCGGGAAATCCGGCTCCCGGCGATTGAAGTTCCACTGCCGCCGCAACCCGGCGAGACCGGCACACGCGCCAACGCCGGCAAGGCAGCCCGCGCCGCGCTCACCGCGCTCCTTGCCGGCGAGACAGTCGAGCTGCGCCGGAGCCAGCCCGCGGCCGACCGCTACGGCCGCAGCTTGGCGCACGCCTATTTCACGCGCGACGGTTCGCAGAAATCGGCCACCCACGAGATGCTGGCCATGGGCTTCGCGCGGGTTTCCGCCCATGTGGGGGATATCGCCTGCGCGGCCGAGCTGCTGGCGCGGGAAGAGGCCGCCCGCAAGGCCAAGCTTGGCCTGTGGAGCGAAGCGTATTATGCAGTGGTCGGCGCCAAGCGCTTCGCCGATCTCGTGGCCGAGCAAGGCCATTTCACAGTCGTAGAAGGCAGAGTTTTGTCGGTCCGCGAGAGCGGGGGCACGATCTACGTGAATTTCGGACGGCGCTGGTCGCAGGCACTCACGGTCACGATATTGAAACGCCATGAGCGCAATCTCGTCGCTGCCGGGCTGGAGCCGAGAAGGCTCGCAAATCTGCGCGTGCGGGTGCGAGGATGGATGGAGGAGCGCAGCGGGCCCCGCATCGAGGTCATCCGGCCCGAGCAGATCGAGATCCTCGAACGCTGACGGAACGGTCGTGAACGCCGGAAAAGAACGGGCTTATCGGCGGCATGGAGCGGAGCGGACCGCGTGGGACAAGCCGCGATCGTCGCTGCCGGCGCATCGCGGCTGCAAGCTCGCGGCGTTGGCATTGGCGGTTCTTGCGCCTGTCCTCGCCGGCTGCAGCTCGGCGCTGCTCTCGGCCGGAGGCCCGCCGGCAGCCTTGCCGCAAGCGCCGACGCAAGCCCAACAGGCGCCGCCGGCAGGCCCGGCCCAACGCGAGCACCTGCGCATCCTCGCCGCCTATAACGGATCCTACGAGGATCCCAAGCTGGAAGACCTGCTCAATGCGACGGTGGCAAAGCTCATTGCCGCCTCCGAGCGGTCCGATCTGCAATATCGCGTCACCATCCTCAATTCGGCTTCGGTCAATGCCTTCGCGCTGCCGAGCGGGAATCTCTATGTGACACGCGGGCTCATCGCGCTCGCCAATGACACGTCCGAGCTGGCGTCGGTGCTGTCGCATGAAATGTCGCATGTCATCGCGCGCCATGCCGAAATGCGCGAGGACGAGGCTCGCCAGGTCGCTCTGGTCACGCGGGTCTTCACCGATCTCGGCAGCGACCCGGAGACCAGCGCGCTGGCGCTCGCCAAATCCAAGATCAAGCTGGCGAGCTTCTCGCGCGCGCAGGAGCTTGAAGCCGACGGGATCGGCATCGGCATTGCCGTGCGGGCGGGATACGACCCGCATGGCGCGGTGCGCTTCCTCACCTCCATGGGGCGCAATGCCGAGCTCAAAGCAGCACCGGGGCAATCGCGCATCGACCCGCGGGCGCCGGACTTTCTCTCCTCGCATCCGGCAACGCCCGAGCGCATCAGGAATGCGCAGGGAAACGCCCGCCAATTCGCCGCAACGGCGGGTACGGAACGCGACAAGAAGACCTATCTCGCGGGCATCGACGGCATGGTCTACGGCGAGGACCCGAGTGAAGGCTTTGTGCGCGGCCGGCGTTTTCTGCATCCCAAGCTCGGCTTCACCTTCGTTGCGCCGGAAGCATTTGCGCTCGATAATACCGCGCAGGCGGTCCTGGGAGTGCGCGACGGAGGCGGCCAAGCCTTGCGGGTGGACGTCGTGCGCGTGCCCGCGGAGCAAACCCTCCTTGACTATCTCAACTCCGGCTGGATCGAGAACATCGATCCGAAGACCGTCGAGGAGACCACCATCAATGGCTTGCCGGCGGCGACCGCGACCGCCAAAGGCGACCAATGGGTGTTTCGGCTCTATGCGGTGCGCTTCGGCAGCGACGTCTACCGGTTCATCTTCGCCACAAAACGCATGAACGCAGAGGTCGATCGTAGCTTCCGCGAATCAGTCGGCACCTTTCGCCGCATGACGATCGCAGAAAGCGCGGCCGCAAAGCCGCTGCACCTGCGGATCATCACCGTCGAGCCGGGCGCGACGGTCGAGCGGCTGGCTGGCCGCATGGCCACTTCCGACCGCCAGATCGAGCGTTTTCGCATCCTCAACGGCCTTGCCCCCAACGAGCGCGTCGCCTCCGGCGAGCAGGTGAAGCTCGTCGTGGAGTAGGGCGGGTTTCAAACCCGCCCCTTGTATGGGGATTGTCAAGAGGAAACGTTGATCGGGCAGCAAACTCCTTGAGCCGCACGCACCGATCGAGAGGTCAGATCACGGCGGGGCCATGAGAAAGTCTCCCTTGCGCGAGTTTCTTTGTTTGACCTGAAGCCGTTTCTTCGTCCCGACCCACAGTTCTCTCCGATGCGCCATGCGCAGCCGCGGTCAAGGCTGGCCGTCGCTCTGTCGTGGCGGCAAGCTCCGCCGTTGACAGGCCACGCCTTGACCGCGGTGAGCACGGCGCGAGAGTTGAGGGCTCGGGACGAAGGGTCGCGCAATGAGCAGCAAGATGTCGTGATCCTGGACTGGGCCGTGATGAATCATGCGGAGAGCACCGCATCACCTTGTATCCGGTCGGGCGTAACGCCCGTACCCCTAATCCTTCATGCACGGGTGAAGGCAAGGCCCAGCAAAGACGGGACCCGTCTACAAAAGCGGGATGAGTAAACCCAGGGGCGGGTTCGGTCACACGTCTGTCCTGGATGACGTCGGCCGTCATTGCGCGCGGCCGTTCAAATGCTCTGGCGCAGCACGGCGCCGGTCGGCACCATCCCGGTCGTGACATAGCGCCATAATTCAATCATCAGCTTGCGCGCCAGGGCGACGATGGTGATGCGCCGGATGCGGCCCTTGATGGTGCCAACCCGCTCGTTGAACCAGCGGCTCAATTCGCTGCCGGGCTGAAACCGCAGCCACAGCCAGGCGAACTCGACCGCCAGCGTGCGGCCGCGCCGATTGCCGGCTTTGCTGATGCCCTGGTCGCGGTGGCTGGCTCCGCTATCGTAGGCGCTGTTGGTCAGCCCGAAATAGCTCCCGACCTGGCGGCGATTGTCGAACGAGATCCGCCACCCAAACCCATAGGATCTACCGATCTACCGGTTGATGCCCGGCATTGTCGCCGTAGGCTTCCTCGCGATAGAGACCCAGGGATTCGATGACCGGAAGATCGTTGAACGAAAACAGGCAGGCATCTTCGCTCGTCGATGCGTTGCCATGCTCGTGCCATGCCCAGGAAGGAACGCAGAAGATGTCCCGCTCCTGCCAATCGAAACGCTTGCCGCCGACAATCGAATAGCCGCGCCCCTTTGCGACCTGATAGATGAAGCTGCCGGTGTGCCGGTGGGCTTTTGTCGTCTCCCCCGCACGCAGCATCTGCATGCCGGCGCCGATCGTCTGCATGACGTGCCCGCCGCTGACCGGATTGACATATTTCATCAGGATCCCGTCATAGGGCGAGCCGTCGGTTGCCTCCCCATAGCGCACAAGCGCCTCGTAGGTCGGTTTCCACTCATACCGCAGCAATGGCGAATATCCCTTCGACCACCCGTCGTTGGCCGGACGCAGGCCTGGGCTTCCCCAGGTCTTGCTCGTGTCGTCGGCCGGATAACCGACTGCCTGGTTGAGGTCGGGATGAACGGCGTAGAAATTGGCCTCGAGCGCATTGACGAGGGGAATATCGAGGCCATCCTGCCACACGCATGCGGTGCCGCTTTGCTCGACCCCATGCTCGTGCCAGGTGCCGTTGGGGGTGAGCACGAAATCGTTCGCTTGCAGGCTCATCTTATGGCCGTCGACGATGGTGTAGGCGCCCTCGCCTTCCATGATGAAACGCAAAGCGGAGGCCGAATGGGCGTGCGCGGACGCCACCTCGCCGGGATGCATGACCTGCAAGCCCGAATACAACCATCCAACCGCGGCAGCGACGTCGCGCCGCCCGGGATTGTTGAGATAGATCACGCGCCGCCCGGCCTTCTCAGGACTTACGAGCGAGACCGAGCGCAGCACATGGCTTCGTAGATCCTGGTATCGCCACAGGACTGGGATCGACTGGGACTGCGGCTGCCACGGCTCGATCTTGTTCGCCACCGTCCACAGAGCCGCGGTTTCGAACCGTTCGAGATCCTTGTAATAGGCTTCCAGCTCCGGGGTATCCTCGACGTTGGCTCGTCCGATGACGTCTTCGCGCATGTTTTCCTCCCGTCGGACCAGGAATGCTCCCAGCTGGCAGAATACCGGCGAGGTGAATGAATGAAAATCGGATTGATCGGATTGGGCGCCATGGGCAGAGGCATCGTCCCCCGGCTCATGGCAGCGGGGCATGCGGTCACGGGTTGGAACCGAAGCCCGGAGAAGGCGGAACCGCTGGTCAAGTCCGGCATGGAGATTGCGCCGACCCCGCGCGCCGTCGCCTGTGCCTGCGACATGGTGCTCTCGATCGTCACCGATGCGGATGCGGTAAGATCGGTCGCACTCGGCGCCGACGGCATCATCGCGGGCCTGCATCCCGACGCCATCTACGCCGATATGAGCACCATAGCGCCGGACGCAAGCCGTGCCATCTCGGCGCAATTCGGCCAAAACGGCCGCACCATGCTTGATGCGCCGATCTCCGGAAGCCCGGTCACGCTTGCGCAAGGCAATGCCTCCGTGATGGTGGCAGGCGACAAGCAAGCCTTCGAACGGGCGGAGCCGGTGCTGCGCGCCATCGGACCCAAGGTGACCTACATCGGTACGAGCGGACTTGCCGTGCAAATGAAGATCGCGGTCAATCTCCTGCTCATGGTCGAGGTGATCGCATTCGGCGAGGCGGTCGCGCTCGCGGAAAAAGGTGGCGTCGCGCGCGAGGCGGCGGTCGATGCCATCCTCAAGAGCGTCGCCGCATCGCCGGTGCTGGGCTATCGCGGGCCTTTCATCCTGAAGGGGAAGATGCCGGAGGTGCCGCTCGCAGACGTGACGCTGCAGCAAAAGGACATGTTGCTCGCGCTCGAGCTTGACCGCAAGCTCGGCAGTCCGGTGCCGCTTGCGGCGGCGGCCAACGAGATGATGAATGCCTGCCGCGGGCTCGGCATCGATCGCCGCGATTTCGTCACGGCGCATGAAGTCTACCGCCGTCTGGGAGGTCAATCGTGAAGACAGCGTTGGTTCGGGCAAAGGCTGGAACGGCAACGAAACCCACGCCGCCCAAGTCGCGCGCAAGGAAATCGCGCGCGAGAAAAACAGCGAGAATGTATCGCACCAACTTGCGCACGGTGCCGAGAATCGCAGGCTTGCAACGCAAGGACGGCTGGGTCGACATGCAGGTGCAGTTCCTGATCGACAAGAAGTCGGCGGGCGCGGATCACGTGGTCGGCTGGACCGTGCTCAAACCCGGCGCACGGCATGAAAATCATCGTCATCACCATTGCGACGAGTTTTTCATCGTGATCGAGGGTCGTGGACACATCTATACCGACAAGGGACAGGAGCCGGCGAGCAAAGGCGACGTGGTCTACTCGCCGCGAAGGTGCTGGCACGGCTTCAACAACACGTCCGACAAGGACGTCGTGCTGGTGTGGGGTTGGATGGGCGCGGGCTCGATCGAGGCGTCGGGCTATGAAGTCGGCCCGAGTGAGACGACAGCGGAGAGCGCGGAATGAATTTGTGGGAAGACCCGCGCGTCGCGCGCGGCATGCGGGCGCAACTCGAGGAGCGCCGCAGGCGCCTCGATGGCGGCGACAAGATGCTGGGGTGGAAGGTGGGCTTCGCTGCACCGGCCATGCTCGCGCACCTGGCGATCACCGGGCCACTGGTCGGCTTCCTGACGCGCAAGGCGCGGCTCCAATCGGGAGCAAGCCTGTCGCTTGCCGGCTGGTCGAAGCCCGTGGCCGAGCCTGAGATTGCGCTCCACCTCGGCGCGGACGTTCCCGCCGGCGCCGATCGCGCGCAGGCGGCCGCGGCGATCAGCGGCATCTCGCCGGCCATCGAGCTGGTCGATCTCACAACGCCCCCGGATGATCCCGAGCGCATTCTGCGCGGCAACATCTATCAGCGCCACGTGGTGCTCGCCGGCGAGACCACCGCGCGCGCGGGCTGCGCATCCGACGGTCTGACCTGCCGTATCATTCGACGCGGGGGTGAATTCGCCCGTACCACCGATCCGCAGGCGAGTACCGGGGCGTGGATCGACATCGTGCGCCATGTCGCCGATGTGCTCGCCGCTTTCGGCGAGCGGCTGCGCGCGGGAGAGATCATCATCACCGGCTCGGTGGTGCCGCCGCTGACCATCGAGCCCGGGGAAGACACCATTGCATTCGCGGTCGATCCGCTCGGAAGCGTTGCGGTCCGCTTTACCACTTGACGAGGACAGTTCATGGCACGGCTTGGATTGACCCTGATCGCAACGCTGCTTGCAACGTGCGGCTGCTTTACGCAGGGTGCAGCGCAGATTTGGCCGCAGCGCCCGGTGAAATTCATTGTGCCGTTCGGCCCGGGGGCGGGCGTGGATATCGGCGCGCGCCTGATGGCGGACCGGCTGCCGGCGCGCTGGGGCAAGCCCGTCATCATCGAGAACCGTCCCGGCGCCGACGGGCTGGTCGCCATCCAGGCCTTCGTGAGCGCCAACGACGACCACACCCTCCTGTGCTCGCCCAGCGGATCCTTCACCGTTCATCCGTATCAATACGACAAGCTGCCCTATTCGCCGGCCGATATTTTGCCGATCGCACGCATCTCAAATACCATCCTCGCGGTGGGCGTGCCGGCGTCGATGAATATCGCCTCGCTCGCGCAATTCGTGGAACTTGCGCGCGCGCAACCGGGGCAATTCAACGCCGCCGTGGTGCCGGGCATCACCGAGTTCACCTTCGATTATTTCGTCAAGACCAGCGGCTTGATCATTCAGAAAGTTCCGTACCGGGACATCGTCCAGGCTGCCACCGATGTCGGCGAAGGACGGCTGCAGATCTACATGGCTTCGTACGCGATCCTGCAGCCGCAGGCGCAGGCCGGCCGCATCAAGACGCTGGTGGTGACCGGACGTCAACGTGCGCCGATCCTGCCCGAAATTCCGACGGCCGGCGAAGCAGGCTTTCCCGCCCTCGAAGTGGAAGGTCTCGTCGGCGTATTCGGGCCGCGCAGCATGGCGGGCGATCTGCGTGAGAGGATCGGCGCCGACATCAAGACCGTCGCCGCCGATCCGGAGATTTCGGCGAGACTTGCGAGCACGGCGCAGGTGCCCAATCCAGGAGGTCCGGCCGAGTTCGCCGGCGCGGTCGAGGACCAGCGCGCCAAGATCGCCGCCATCGCGCAGGCGCTTGACATCAAGCCGAAGCAGTAAGCGCGGTCCATGCGTTGCGATGCCGCCGTGTTGTCTCTTTCGGAAATCATGGGAAAGGTCCCCGCATGACTCGCGCGAGCGCCGTTCTGCACCCTGGAGTGCCGGTTACCGTCCCGCCGGCTGGAAACATCAGCTTCGAAATTGAGTCCGGTCAGCGGCTGCGTCTCGCCCAGCCCGAGGGCGAGCAAGTCGCAGATTTCATTTCCTTCAACCGGGACGATGCTCGCGAGCTGCTCTCCATGCATTCGAGCCGCGCGGTCAATTTGAATTGGAAATTCACCGCGCCGCATGTGCTTTACAGCAACCGTACGCGCGCGATGTGGCAAATCGAGGAAGACCTGACCGGCGAAAACTACTGCGGCGGCGGCTACTGCAGCGAGCATCTGAACATCGCACGCTACGGTGCGGTTGCCGCGGGCTCGCCGAACTGTCAATCAAATCTGGAGGCGGCGATTCGCGGATATGGCATGGACCGGTGGAGCTTCAACGTCGATGCCTGCTTCAACGTCTTCATGACCGTCGCATACGATGCGGACGGGACGTGGGAAATCCGCCCACCCAAAGGCAAGCCCGGGGACCATATGATTCTGCGCGCGCTCATGCCGCAGATCGTCGCAATCTCGAACTGTCCGGTGCTGTTCAATGCGTGCAACAATTTCCGTCTCAAGCCGCTGACATTGGAGATTTTGGCGGCCTAGCCGGCCATTGAGGCGCGAGTTGCATTTCGGCGACTGTAGGGGCGAGGCATGCCTCGCCCCTACAACCAGCCAGCTGATTATGAATTCCTATTGCTAACTAACAGTGTCCCATCGTTCTCTCAGATGAATTCCATCATCGCCAGCCGTTCTTCGTCCGACACCTTGTAGAAGTCCCGTTCCCATTCCTTGGTCTTCTGCCGCATATAAATGTCGCGAAACTCCGCGCCGAACGTTTTTGCGATCAGCGGGATCGACGCGAAAGGCGTCAAGCGCCTCGATCAGGGTTCGAGGCAGCCGTTCGGGCAACGGCTCCGATGCCGTGGCCCGGCCTTCCACCAAGTGCATAGAGGTTCTCGTTCCACGGCGCGCCCGGGATCGAGAGCCTTCTCGATCCCCTTCCATGCCGGCGGCGAAGCGAGAAGGCTGCGGTCAGATAGAAGTTCGTGCTGATATCGGGAGCGCGGTTCTCGATGCAGTAGCGGTTCATGGGCAGCCGCAACATGGCAGAGCGGTTGTTGCGTCCATAGCATCGCAGCACCGGCGCCCATGACATGTCCGCCATGTCGCCCTGTGCGATCAGCCCTTTGTAGGAGTTGAAGGTGGGGCACGCCAACGCCGTCAGCGCCGGCGCGTGGTCGAGCAGGCCGGCGGTGAAATGGAAGGCGAGATCCGGAAATCCAATATTGTATCGCCTGCCGAAGTCGCCCATCCCGCCTTGAGCCGGATCGAAGAGATTGGCCTTGGTATTCGCATCGGCCAGCGACATGTTGAAATGCGCTCCCGAGCGGAAATCCGTTGCTGAACGGCTTGGGCATGAAGCTTGCGATCGCTCCCAGCGAGCGTGCGACCTGCTTTGCCATCACGCGCAGAAAGATCAGGCGGTCGCACGAGGGTCAGCGCGTCCCCATAGGCAAAATCGAACTCGTACTGACCGCGGCCGCCTTCCTGGTCGAAGGAATAGACCCCCCAGCCGAGCTCCTGCATGTGCTCGACCATGGGGTGAAGGAAGGCGACCGATTGCAGCGTCTGGTCGACATCGTAAGCGGGACAAATGCCCTGATAGATGCTGTCGGGAATCGCCTGGTATCTTGCCGTCGGCCTGCGAAACACGTAGAGCTCCGCCTCCACGCCGATATTGAACGTGTATTGCTTGGCCTTCGCGAGCGCTCGCTTGAGCATCGCTCGCGAGCAGTTCGCGTAGGGTTCATCGCGATAGTGGAGATCGCTGGCGAACCAGGCAAACGCTTATCCCACGGCAGGATCATCATGCTCTCAAATCCGGCACCGCCGCGCACTCGTCCTCCTGCGGACCAACCAGGCCCATGCCCTCCATCGCGCCGACCGTGAACAGCTCGGAGCCGTGCGCCATCTTCTCGAAGCTCGCGATCGGAGCTGGTCTTGGCTTTCGCAACGCCGTGCACGTCCACGTAGGTCGCGAGGCAATATTCGAACTCCTTTGGCGACCAGCTCGCGCTTGGTCTCGGCGATCAACTTCGAATCGTTCACGAACGTCTCCTCGTCTGCCGGCGGCAAGGCCGTGTCATGCTCCGCGAAACATGTCGGAGAGCCGGTGAAGGTCATGTCGTTCCGGAGAAGTGGCGGTCCACTGCGTTACGAAGCGCGGCGCCTATTCGGCCGCGGTTCGCTGCGCAACCGGCAGCGGCCCGACGGTCCGGTCCAGGATCCAGTTGTCGATGGTGTGCACCAGGGGCTCCATGCTGGAGAAACGCCCCGGCCGGCTCAACGGATTGGAAAGCCCCTGCAGTTGCACCTCCGAGATGCCATTGTCCTCGCTGATCACGAGGTCGAAGCGCTTGTGGTAGCTCGGCACGACCTGCTCGAAATCCGGCCGCTCGTACGGTCGCCTTCGGGAAGCAGAAGCCGGCCGAGTAGCGCACCATGTCCGGCCCGTCCGGGGCCATCTGCTTGAACCACATGCAATCGAGATCGGCGCCGATCACCTGCATGGGTAGATCAGGATATATTGCGCGCCTTTGGCGGCGTCTCCCCGCAAGGTCGCAATCCGGTCGAAGGCCGCATCTTGCCCAAGGTCGCGCGCGAGGCGGCGGTATGTGATTGCAGGATGACGAAATTTCCCGGCGCCCCGTCGATCGGATGCCATTGCGCCTTGATGCCGCCGATGGCCCTGATGCACCGTCGGCAGGTGGAAGTTCTCCATCGAATTCTCGATGTAGCTCTTCCAATTGGTCCGCACCGTGAAGTCCTTGCGCTTGACCGTGACCATGCGTCTCGAACTCGTAGGACTCCGTGAAGCAGTCGAGATCCCCGAGATAGTCGCGCAAGCTCATTGCGTGCGGGTCGAAATTGACAAACAAAAAGCCGCACCAGGTCGTCGAGCTTGAGCTCGATCAGTCCGTGATCCGGAAGCGCGAAATCGCTCGCCGTCCTGCATGCCGTTCGCGTTGCGCAAGTCGCCGGCCGTCGAATAAACCCAGCTGTGGTAGGGGCAGCGGATGGTCTTGCAATTGCCGTGCCCGTCCTCCAACAGCTTGGCGCCGCGATGCCGGCACGAATTGACGAAGGCGCGGACCTGCCGTCCTCGCCGCGGATGACGATCAGCGAGATGCCAACCAGGGTGAGGGTGAAATAGTCTCCCGGGATTCTTCACGTATTCGGCCCGCCCGATCAGATTCCAGCATTTCATGAAGATGTTGGACACTTCGCGCCGATAGAATTCGGGCGAGCTGTAGCAGGCCGGCGGCAGCGTCTCGGCTTCCAGCAGCGGTTTGCGCACCGCGGCATAGGCATTGGGATCGAGCAAATCCATGTCCTCTGCTCCCTTTGGAAGCGACATCCCGGCAACCTCCGAGCTCAATCCCGTTCTTAATCGATCATTTAAATCTTGTACTCTTTTTTCCCAACTGACAAGCAGCCGCGACACCTGCTAAGACGAGCATTCCGGCGGCTCACCAACAAGGATCATCTTTTTGTTGAAGCGCTCAAATATTCGGTGCGGAGCCCGCTGGCTCGCCGGCGCAGGCTGGACAATTCGGGAGATGACCCGATGAACGATCTCTCCCTGTTCGTGCCGACGCATCTTGATGGACTGGTCGTCCCGGCTGCCATTCGACCCGATTTCGATTTGCCGGCGGGCCTGCGCCAGATGCGAAAGATGCTGTTCGCTTACCTCGGCTACGAAGGAGCGAGTGGCGAGCGCCGACAGGACGCTTCGCAGCCCGACGGATTGCGCGTCGTTGCCTGAGAGGAAGGCCTCATGCCGGGTCCGCGGCGATGGGAGTTGATGACGAGCGCGGAGATCGGCGATGCGGTCGGCGGCGGCATGGACCTCGCGCTGCTGCCGGTCGGCGCTACCGAGCAACATGGGCCGCATCTCGCGACCGGCTGCGACACGATTTCGCCCGATGAGATCGCGTGGCGTGTCTCCGAGCGCACCGGCGTGGTGGTGATGCCGGCGATCCCCTACGGGATCTCGCTTGGTCACACGTCGCGCTGGCCAGGCACCGTCTCGCTTCATCCTCAGACCCTGATCCAGGTCGTCATTGAGATCGCCCGCTGGGTGATGGCCTCGGGTTTCAGCAAGCTGATCATGCTCAACGGCAACGGTCCCAATGTGCCGGCGCTCGAATGTGCCCGCATCCAGCTTCGCTACGAGTTTCCGCGCTGCCGTTTTCGCGTGCTGTCGCTGTTCGACTGCTCGGCGCGCGTGCAGGAGCATTACTTCTCCGACGCAGCCGACGTTCACGCCAACCGGGGAGAGACCTCGCTGCTGATGCACTTGCGCCCGGCGGCAGTGCGCCCGGATGCGGCGGTCGACGAGGAGGACGTCACGCCGGGCAAGATTTTCTCCTACGACATGCCCTCGACAACTGCCACCGGGGTGGTCGGCCGGCCGAGGCTTGCGTCGCCGCAAGACGGCGCCAAATTGACGCAGATGCTGGTCGACGATCTCAGCGCAATCGTCCAGGCGGCATTGATCGAACCATGGCCGTCACCGCCCGGCGGCGGATGATCCTCGTCGATTCGGTTCTCCACCTGAGCTTGCGCGATGCAATCCGGCGGGCTCGCATGTGGCGGAGTCAGTTCGCCTCGGCTTGAATTAATTAACTGAACGTTCAATGATCGAGCACAACGAAACAAAGGGCGCAGAACGCGCTCGATGCGGCTTTGGCTGGCGGGGCTCGATGTCGTCCGGCAGCGGCACGACGCGCACTGGAATATCCTTGGATGAACGCAGGATCCTGAACCGCGGTGGAGGGTGAAATGGAGAAGCGAGGCACGATCACGCTGAGCCGGCGGCAGGTCCTCGCAGCACCAGTCCTGGCGGCATCCGCCGAAGCGGTTGCGGCACTGAAATTTCCGACCCCTGCGGTCGCCCAGGGCATGACATCGATCAAGATGACGCTGCCCTGGCTGCCGCAGGGAGCGCAGCTGTTTCCGTTCGTGGCCAGGAACCGCGGCTTCTGGCAGCGGCGCGCGCTGAGCGTCGAGATCGCCCGCGGGTATGGCTCCGGAGCGGCCATTCAGACCATCACCCAGCACCAGGTGCAGACCGGAATCATCGCCGCTCCTTCGGTCATCGTGGCCGCGGTTCAAGGCCTCGATACACGCGTGGTCGGAATCAACGGCTACAACTCCACCATGGGCTTTCTTGTGCTCGCCGATTCTCCCATCAAGTCGGTGAAGGATCTCGAGGGCCGCAAGCTCGGCTCGACCTTGCAATCGGCCGAGGTCCCCTTCATCGATCACGTTCTGACCCTTTCCGGCGCTGATCCAGCCAAGGTCAGCCGGGTGGCGCTGCAGGCAAACGTGCTGGAAACCTCGCTGATGAACAAGCAGGTTGATGCCATATCCGTCTTTGCTACCTCGAACATGCCGAGCCTGCTGACCCAAGGCATCGGGTTTCGGTTCTTTCCCTATGCGGATGTCGGCATTCGCATCTACTCCAATTGCCTCACGACCAGCCCGGAATATCTCAAGGACAACAGGTCGATTGTCGAAGCATGGGCTGACGGCATGAACGAAGGCTTGAAATATTGCATGCTCAATTTCGAGGAGGCGGTGGATATTTTCGTGAGCGAGGTTCCGGAAGTGAAGATGTCATCGACCGGAAGGAAGCACACGCGCTACGGGGCCGGCCTCTTTCTCGCTGCCCTGTTGACGCCGGAGATTCGCGACCATGGTCTTGGCTGGGGCGATCTCAATTCACTCAACCAGCAGACTGATCTGGTCATGAAATACGCCGTCGCGCCAAACAGTCGCAGGCCTTCCATCGAAACCATCTTCAGCAACGCCATGGCGGGAAAGGACAAGCTCACGCCGGCGGAATGGGAAACGGCGCGCAAATCGGCAAGCGAGTTTGCTCCCTACATCGGCGTCAAGCTCTGACTCGGCACCCCGACTCGGCACCTGGGCTTGGCGCCTGCGCCCCGATGACGGCTACGCAAATCGCGTCCCCAGCGGCCGAGGGGTTTGTCCGTGTCTGCAATGTCGGCAAGATGTTCAGGCGCGACGCCGGGCAGCTCGAAGTGCTGCGCAATGTCAGCATTGCGGTTGCGAGCCGTCAATTCATCTCGATCCTTGGCGCCTCCGGCTGCGGCAAGACCACGCTGCTCATGATGCTCGCCGGTCTCGAGCCGATCAGCAACGGCAGCATCGAGATTGCCGGGCAGATGGTGAAGAGGCCGCGTCGCGACGTCGGGATCATCTTCCAGGATCCGACGCTGCTGCCGTGGAAGACGGCGCTGGAAAACGTCCTGTTCCCGATCGAGATATTCGGGCTGTCGCTGCGCGAGTACCGGCCGCGCGCGGAGGCGCTGTTGGAGCTGGTGGCGCTGAGCGACGCCATGCACATGCGTCCGCGTCAATTGTCGGGTGGAATGCGTCAGCGCGTTGCGATTTGCCGGGCGCTCATTTCCGCGCCGGCGGTTCTTCTGATGGACGAACCTTTCTCGGCTCTCGACGCGATCACGCGCGATGAGCTCAACGTGATGCTGCTCGATATCTGGGAGCGTTACCATCAGACCGCCTTCTTCGTCACGCACTCCATTCGCGAAGCGGTTTTCCTCTCCGACCGGGTCGTGGTGCTCGCGGATCGCCAGGACAGATCGTCGCGGACGTGACGATTCCGTTCGAGCGTCCGCGCATTCCCACGATCGGGGAGACGCTGACATTCAACAGGATTTGCGGCGAATTGCGCACTGCCATTGCCGACAACGCAACGGCATCGCGCCGCGAGCGCGCGTCGGCTGCACAGGCCAAGGCATGAGCCAGGAACTCCTGATCGCCGGGACCGAGGCGGCAGACAGCAGCCGCGAGCGCCGTTCCATGGTCGCGCAGGCAACCCGCAAGACGACCCTGCCTCTCTTGACGGCAGCGATGGTGCTCCTCGCCTGGGAGATTTTCGTCGACGTATCGGGAATCCGCGCGGCTGTTCTTCCGGCGCCGAGCAGCATCCTGCAGGCAACTTGGGCCAACCGCGATCTCCTGCTTGCGAATGCGATTCCAACCACCGTTGAAACGATCGGCGGCTTCATCTTGTCGGTTGTGCTGGGCGGCGGTCTCGGCGTCCTGCTCACGTATTTCAGCCTCGTTCGCGATGCGCTTTATCCCAACGTGATCGTGTTCCAGCTCATTCCGAAAGTCGCGGTCGCCCCGCTTTTCATATTGTGGCTGGGGATCGGCTGGGAATCGCGGGTCGCCATTGCTCTTTTCATTGCATTCTTTCCGATCGTGATCTCGACTGTCAGCGGGCTGAACGCGGCGGACGCCGCCATCCTGCGCCTGTGCGAGAGCCTGGCCGCGAGCCGGTGGCAGATTTTTTTCAAGATCCGGCTGCCCTACTCGCTTCCGTTCCTTTTCAACGGGATGAAGATCAGCATTACTCTCGCCATCATCGGGGTCATCGTCGGCGAGTTCATCACCTCGCAGCGCGGGTTGGGGTACATCATTCTGTTTGCCGGATCGCGGCTCGAAACGGCAACGGTGATGGCGGCCCTGCTCGTTCTCTGCACGGTCGGGCTTGCCCTCTATGGGCTGGTTGCGCTCGCCGAACGGCTGATCATGGCCAGGTACGGAAGCTAGCCCGCTCCCCGACCCGGGTAACCATGTCCATCGAAGGAGGCACGATGACCGCTGCGATCTATGCCTATGAGGCGTTGCGCGACTTTGCCGCCGCTCTCGGCGAAAAAGCCGGGTTGCCGAGGGATCGCTCGAAGACCCAAGCCGAAATCCTGCTCGAGGCCGATCTGATGGGACATACGACCCACGGCTTGGCGCTGTTGCCCGGCCTGCTCAAAAGCGTCGAGAGCGGCGCGATGCAGACTAGCGGAGAACCCGAGGTGCTGTCGGATCGCGGATCGACCGTGTTCTGGGATGGCAAGTGCCTGCCGGGCACCTGGGTTCTTACCCGCGCGATCGGCGAAGCCAGGCAGCGCCTTGCAAGCCATCCCGTGGTGACTTTCCTGTTGCGAAACATGTCGCACATCGCCGCGCTCGGGGCTTACCTGCGCCAGGCGACGGACCATGGCCTCGTGATCACCATCATGAACTCCGATCCGGGCATGCGCACCGTCGTTCCCGCCGGCGGCCAGGACGGGCAGCTTGCTCCCAATCCGCTGGCCTTCGGCTATCCGACCGACGTCGAACCAATCCTGATCGACATCAGCACGTCGTCGGTCGCCAATGGCTGGGTCAGACGGTGGAACGCGCAAGGGCGTCGGTTGCCGGGGAAATGGCTGCAAGGTCCCGACGGAATTGTTACCGACGACCCTGCGGTCCTGTTCGGCAATCCGCCCGGAACGATGCTGCCTCTCGGTGGCCTCGATCTCGGTCACAAGGGTTTCGCGCTGAGCCTCATGGTCGATGCCTTGACGACAGGCCTGTCAGGGATGGGCAGGGCATCCAAGCCGGCGGGAGGAGGAACGCCGGTATTTCTCCAGCTGATCGATCCCGACGCTTTCGCTGGAATCGACGCATTCAAGGGCGAGACGGGCTTCCTGGCACAAGCGTGCCGCGCCAGCAGGCCGCGGCCCGGAACCGCCGCGGTCAGGATGCCGGGTGACGCGGCTCTAGCCCGTCGGCGCGCGCAACTCGAGAACGGGATCGAGCTTTACCCGTCGATCATGCCCGATCTGATGGCCTGGACAGACAGGTTTGGGATCATCCCGCCTGCACCGCGCACATGACATCTCGCCCAGATGAGACGATAGCGTCCGGGCGACCACCGAAAAATGAAAGATCGACGGCCAGCAAGGAAGCGGGCGGTTCCATCAGAGCCATGGTAGCTTGCCTTGCCGGATCCCTATCGATGGGAAATTCAAGACGGGAGGGTGTTTCATGGCTCGCATCCGCCATCTGGCCATTCTGACGGAAGACGTGGAAAGGCTGGTAAAATTCTATACGAATTCATTCGGCCTCAAGGTCGTTGAGGGAGTGGGGACCGCCACCTATCTGACGGACGGTCACTTGAACCTGGCAATCATCCCCATAGGCCCCGAACGGAAAATAGAGGGCGGTCATCTGAAGGAGGGTATCAATCACTTCGGTTTCGAGGTGGAAAGCGTCGATGCCATGGTTCCCGTTTGCAGGCAGTGGGGCGCCTCGACAGAAGTTGAAAAAAGACCGCCTAACAGGGAGGCGGAATTCCGAGTTTATGATCCCGACGGGAACCCGATTGACCTTTCCCAGCATGGTTGGCCGCACTAGACCTCGGGCTTGCCCGAGGTTTGCACTAAATAACTCGCGGCGAATGAGGAGATGGCCGTCAACACATTTCTGATCGGAACATCTTTGAAATAAAACCTATTTGGGCTTGGAGGGCGTGGAGGGGGTGGAAGGCCTTACGTTTTGCCAGGGATCGGACGGAACATCGGTGGTTTGTGGCTTCGATCTCTTGACCATGGCGTTATAATCCCGCTCGATCTCCTGGGTCCTCTTTTTCTGCTCCATGATCTCGCCCTCGACCTTCGGGTCGGGCGCGTCCCCCCTTCCCTGGGAGAAGGCGGGCATGGTCAGTAACGCAATTGTCACAGTTGCCGTCGTGATAGTTTTCATGGCCAAGCCCCAGTCTTCAGCTTGATGGCGATCATATTGCGGGACTGCGCCCTGCGCCAGCGCCCTTCCTCGTGGCTGCGGCACCGGTGGCGCACCTGCCCGTGAAAATATTGCCATGTCAGCTGCGCGCAAGCAGCGGCCGCAGCTGGCGGATGTCCGTGACGGCTTCTATCCGGAATATCGTGTCGATGAGGCGGGTGGCGGTATCGGTCCCCAGGACGGGGGCGACGAGGTCCCGGCACTTGGCGACGACCTCCGCGCGTGACATCGGGTTGCGCGGGGTGCCGCGCACCGCCTCGACACGCTCCGCGATGCGCAAGCCGTCTCCAAGCGTCACTTCCGCGATAGCGACACGCACGGGCAGGAACTGCTTGAGCTCCTCATCGGGGACGAGCTGCACCTTTGCGCGCTCGCGCAGCACCGCGGCGTCCTGCATCCGCGGCTTGTCGTGCGCGGCCTTGAACGACACCGTCTTGTCGAGCAGCATCACGGCGATCATGTGCTGCAGGCAGATATCGGGAATCTCGCGATTGTCCACCACGGCCGCTACCGTGGGCGCGAGCCGCACCGCGACGCGCGCCACTTCGCCGGGTTCGAAAGGGCGGCGGGTGCGGATGATCTCCATGGCGTCGAGCGGGCCCTGGATCGGCGAGCCGACTGACCACTTCTTGATGTCGGTGCGCGTGACCTCGTAGCGTTCCCCGAGTTTCTCCACCAACAGCGCCGGATCCGCCTTCGGCGCATAGGCCAGGAAGAAATTGCCCGGGCCCGAGAATATGTCGTCGATTCCGTTCCAGCCGGATTGTACGAGAAGCGCGGAGGTCACGCCGCTGCGCGCGGGCATGCCGCCGAATACAAAAGCCTTCTCGATGTGGTCGGTGTCGCGATTCCACGCAGCGATGCCGGACGACTGCTGCGCCGTGTAGTCGAGCAGCCAGCGCATCTGCCTGGCATCCAGTCCCGCCGCGCATGCGGCCGCAGCCGCCGCTCCGAAAACGCCGGCGATGCTGTGCGTGCTCTTATTGCTCTCGTTGCGAAAGGCGACGCCCCCCATTGCCATCGTGACTCTCGTGCCGACGTCGTAGCCGAGCGTCACGGCGCGAAGAAAGCGCATGCCGTCAATGCCGAATTGCTCGCCCGCAGCGAGCGCCGCGGGCACGACGGCACATCCTGGATGCGACGCGGACGGCCGTGGGAATCGTCCGTCTCGTCTGCATGGGCGAGGACCCCGTTGGCGAGCGCGGCGTCTGTTGGTCCCGCAGTGAGGCTGGAGCCGGCGATGGTGGTCGCGCCCTTTCCAGCGTGGTCCTGCACATAACGGAACGCCGCCTTTCCGGGTGGCAATTCCGCTCCCGAGATCATCGCCGCCAGGGTGTCGACGATGTGATGCTTTGCGTGCTCGACGACCTCGGCCGGCAGTGCACGTTCGGCGGCGTCGGCCATATACGTACTGAGCCCGCTCATCACCGGGACCGCCGCCTGCGCAAGCGCGCGAGACCGCGGCAGCGCGAGGCCGAGCGCCGCCACAGCGGACCCGCCGAGAAACCTGCGTCGATCCATTTTCTCCTCGCCGCCGCACCGCCAAGAAACATGACAAAACCGCGGCGCCTCATGCCATTTCCCTCGCGAGCCGAGGCCTGTATTTTACATCGCCCGTTCAAAGCAGACTAGATACGGAGGAAGCCATGCAACCCGTAACCATCATGGTTTTGATGATGCGCGCGGCGATTGGCGGTGGCTTGTCGAGGCGATGACGGAACCGTATGCCATGAACAAGACGCCACGCTTTCCGCAGCTCACGATGGATCAGCTCAATGACAGCCAAGATCCGCTCGCGGCGCAAATCATGAAGGTTTCAAAGGTAGGTCTCGGCGGCCCATACAATCCGCTGCTCCGCAGCCCTGTGCTCGGACAGAAGATGTTCGATCTGCTGTACTATCTGCGATGGCAAACATCGGTGCCGTTGAAGCTCAATGAGTTTGCGATCCTCATTATCGGGCGGCAGTGGCGCTCGCAAGTGGAGTGGTTCGCGCATGCCCCGCTCGCCGTTGCGGCGGGGCTGTCGCCGGCAATCGTGGCCGAGCTCAAGCTGGGCAAGCGGCCGTCGAGCATGCCGCCGGAAGAGTCGGTGGTGTACGAATTCGTCACCGAGCTGACGACCAAGCATGCGGTCTCGGACGCCACCTTTGATCGCGCCAAGGCGCTTCTCGGCGAGCAGCAGGTCGTCGACCTGACCGCAGTCGCGGGCACATACATTACCATCGCGATGATCCTGGCAATGGCGCAGGAGAGCGTTCCAGCCGGCGAGGAATTGCCGTTCAAGTCCGGCGAGCCATAACCTGGAAACATGATGAACATGCCCCGCCTGGTCTTTCTTGGGCTGCTGTTCGCATGCGGACTTCCCTCATGTTCGCCGGACGGAGCGCCCGTCGCAGAGGCACAGTACGCGGCAAAAATCGTGGGAAACTGGCAGGGCACGGTGGGAGACACGACTGAGACAATATCATTCGCTGCCGACGGGGGATTTGTATCCGACGTGCGACCCCGGGGGTTCATCAGCAATACGCTGGGCCAGGGTGTCACCGGCATCATTCGCGGAACGTGGGCGGTCAAAGGGAAAGCCATAACATTGAACATCCGCAGCGCCGAGGATGTCCGCCTCTTGAACAGGACTACGACAAGCACGATCGAAACGTTCAAGCCCAACGAGCTTGTCGTCAAAAGCGCCAGCGGAGACACTTCAACGTTCGTACGGGCACTCTAATCTTTCCGTCGCCGAGGTGGCTCGATTTTCCTGGCTCCCTGAAATAAGCGCCTGGCCGCGCTGACTCCAAGCACAATGCACAGGAGCGCGCCAAACGCGAGGTAGAGTGCGCCAGAATCAAGCAAAGACTGAAGGGCGTCACTCACATCCATTTTTTCCTTCCAAGCTCAATTCATTCACGTTCATTATATGTGACCCAGCGGATTTGGGAATTGATGATATCGTGGACGCGCTGGACACCTGGGAGCGCACGAAATGGTCGATAGCATCGTAACCCGTGAGCGACGCAAGGTGAGGGAGTTATTCGAGAAGGCTAATGCAATCGCCATGTCGGGGCTTCCCAAACCGCAGGGGGCACGCCATCTTGGCGCTTGCAATCGTCTCGTTGTCGACCAAAAGATGCCCGGCCTGAGTGGACTTGACCTGATCGCAAAGCTGCGTGACCGGCGCATTGCGGCTCCAGCGATTCTGATCACGGGCCACCCAAGCATGCTGCGCCAGCGAGCGGAAAAAGCCGATGTCCGGATCGTCGAAAAGCCGCTGCCGGGGGATGTGTTGCTCGCTAAAATCCGTGATGTAGTCGGCGACAGAGGCGGTTAGCCTGGGCCATGCGCGAGAAATTCCCTCACTTCCTGTTCGCCGGTTTGGCCGCCGTGAGCTTCATGACCGTCGTATCGGTCTTCGCGCAGGAGGACCCCTCGCTTGAAAAGCGGGGAGAATTGCTGCTGGCGACGAACTGTTCCCGCTGTCACGCCATTGGCCGTACCGGCGCCAGCCCGCATTCGTCCGCGCCGGCCTTCCGGACGCTCTCGAGCAAATACCCTATTGAAGGATTGGCCGAGGCATTGGCGGAAGGCTTCTCGGTCGGTCACCCCGACATGCCAGAATTCGTCTTCGAGCCCGATGAGATCGCGGGGATCCTGGCCTACCTCAAATCAATTCAAGAGCGTTGAGCATCAATTGCGCTGCAAGAGCCAGCGCGCGACGTCGGGCCAAACGGTGGACAGGACCTTCCTGCCCATGAACAAGCCCAGATGCCCGCAAGGCGCAATCGCTTTCGTGACGGTGCAACGCCCGTGGTCGACGAGATGCTCCATCGAAAATATCTGCTCAGGGGCAACGATATCGTCGTCGCTCGCAGCGAGCAGAAACGTCGGACAGCGCAGCTTCGAGATGTCGATCCGGCGGCCCAATGCAACGAAGTCGCTGGTAGCCAGCCGGTTTTGCTTGAACAGTTCTCCGACGACTTGCAGGTAATAGGTGCCGGGCAAGTCCAAGGTAGACGCATGCCAATCGCGGAAACGGGTCTCCAAGCCGCGAAATGATGCAGAGCCGACCGGCTCCGCTGACTCCAGCAAGTGATGGATTTCCTCTCGGCTCAGCGTTTTCGGCGTCCAAAGCGGCAGCACGCGATGGCCGAGCACCCGCCCGTCGCCGGCCTCGACGAGCTCCTTGAAAATGGAGATTGGAACATCGTTGGCCAGGTCGGATAATTTCGACCTGCCGGCGGCGATATCGATCGGTGCTCCCGCCAGCACGAGCTTGCGAACCTTCGCGGGGAAACGCGCAGCGTAGATCAGCGCCATCCATCCCCCTTGGCACAGTCCAATGAGGTCGACCACGCCGCCGAGCTCATCGACCAGGACATTCAAGGCAGCAAGATAATCGTCAATGGACAGGAAGCGCATCTCCGATGTGGCCGACCGCCAATCGGTGACGAAGAGGCGGCTCACGCCGGCCCTTTGCAAAGCGGCGACGAGACTGTGATCAGCGGCAAAATCGACAACGGTGGCACCGTGAAGGGCGAACGGCGCGCAAACAAGCGTTACCGCTCCGTCGGCGCCTGCCGAAAAATCGCGCAGCCGTACAGCGGTCTGTTCCAGCGCCACTTGATTGTGGGTCGTCCAGCACGGTTCCGGACCGCTTTTCTCCCCATCAGGTCCGACCGCAAGGCTCGCAAATTCCCGCGCCATAACCGAGGCGAACTCGCTCGCTGTTTCCGCCGCGAGAGCCGGCCAGAGAAACGCCATGGAACCAAATTGTCGATTGCCTGAATTCATGACCACGTACCCACCACGAACCTTCCCCGCGGGGGCTCATTGTAAGCCAAGTATCCGTAAGCCAGCTATCCGGGTCGATATATTGCTCGCAGTGTCGGTGCGAGCCAAGCCGAAATGTCGGTTGCTGCGGCCAGTCAGAAGGCACGCCGGCGTTGTACCCCTCGGTTGGTCAGTAATTCCCGAGCGTGTTGATTGTAGGCGGCGGTATCCTGCGCTTCGCGAGGAGCTAAAGTGTCGCAGGTGCCGGGAAAGACTTTGATCCTGATCAAATCGCGATCGTGAACGCGATGGCCGTCACCTCGGCATTTCGGCCGCGCGATCTCGGGTCGCAAAACGTTCCGTAATCTCACGGCTCGAGAGTCTTGAGATAAGCAAGAACATCCGAAATCTGGTCCGCCTCCAGGCGGAACTGCGGCATGGTCGGATGGTTCGCGATGATCCCCTCAGCCAATGGCCGTTGCAGGCTTTCGATGGGAAACCTTAGATGCAACGTGCGAAACGGCGGCGCGATAGCGAGCGGACTCTCGCTGACCTTGTCGATGGAGTGGCATTGCGCGCAATGCACGCGGACGAAAGTCAACCCGCGCTGCGCCGCGGGGGCCAGTTGCGCGAAAGCGGGTTGAGCAAGGCATGATGCGGCCGCGCCCAATGCCAGCACCAGCCGGCAGGAATTTGCCGGGCGCATTCAGCTCCCCTTCGACGTGCTCGCAATGGAGCGTTCGGCGATGAAAAGCGTGAAGGGTCGATGCATTTGGGCAATATTCCTCCCAAGCCGTGCCGGAATTCACCGCGAGATCACGCTCGCATCTCCGCTTGCTCGCACAAAGGGTGCAAACGCGTTGCAAATCGCGCAGCACATAGGGCTCCATTTGCTCGATGTTGCCGGTATCGAGGTCGAGCCGCTCCAGGCGCTGGGAGAGCAAATTCGTGGAATCCGGCCACTTGCCTGCGAGAACGCACAGATCGGCCCCGATCACTCCGACATCGCGGGCGAGCCGCTCGACCTCATCGCGCCCGCAGCAACGGATTTCCGCGATCGCCTTGCGCCTGCGCTGCCAGTTTCGCCATTTGCGAACGAGCCAGCAGTCGGAAACTGGGCTTTCCTTGGTTTGAATTGAGAGGGACATGGCGATCTGCTCCTGATGTTCATGCACGCTTTGTCCTGGGCATCGATAGCCGGAAGCTTGCGGTCTCGCTACGAATTCAGACGGGCCAACGCAGAGCGGTTGCGCAGCACGATCCGGCGCGAGGTCGGCAGCTCGATCGCCGCGTCTTTTCGAGCTGCGTGAGCGTGCGCGAGACGGTTTCGATGGTGAGGCCGAGATAGTCGGCGATGTCCTGGCGCGACATCGGCAAGCTCGACTGCGCCCTCGCCGGATACGCGATCGGCCATTTCCAGAAGGAAGCCCGCGACCCGCTCCTGCGCGCTCTTGATGAGCACCAGCGATATGGTCTTGCACGCGTTGCAGCTCGCGGGCGGTCAGCGCCCACATCTGGCGCGCAACGTCGTTGTCCCTTGCCGCGAGCGCCATCACTGCGCTGCGTTTGATCACCGATGATCTTGCAATCGGTGATCGCTTCGGCCGAAAACGTGTGCTCATCCCCGGTCTCGAGGCCGAAAATATCGCCGGGCAGATAGAAGGCTCCGATCTGGCGGCGGCCGTCGACCAGAACCTTGTAGGTCCGCACGGTGCCGCTGACGACCTTGTAGAGGTAATCGGCCGGCTCGTTCTCGCCGTAAATCTCGGAATTGCGGGCAAACGGCATGAGCGCGCCCATGAGCTCGATCGGTCGCCGCCGGCTGGCGGCCAGGCGCGAGCGGCGGACGCGTGATTGGTCGTCGCCGGTAGCTTGAAGGAACCAGTTCGGATTGCGGTCTGCGTCAGCATGGCTCGGACCTCCATGTTCGATGAGCCATTGGTAAGCGCTGAGCGAGGGACCGAAAATTCAGATAATGTCCCTAAGGGCTATCCCGGAGGCCGGCGACAGGCGATAAGCCTGTCGATGAAGACGTTTGTACGGATTTGGCCGCCAAAACGAGCGCTGGCGGGCTCTAAGCGCTTCAAGCATTGGCTATTTCGCGGCAGGACGTGCTTCGCTATGCGATCGCCCCGCTCGCCGTGGCCATTGCCTTCCTGCGCGGCTTGCGCTCACGCCGATCCTCGAAGACGACTCGCCCTATCTGTTTTTCGTGCCGGCGGTCTTGGTCGCCGCCGGCCTCGGTGGATTGGGACCGGGACTGCTGGCGACGGCCTCGGCGCGCTGCTTGGCCTCCTTGTCATCACGCTTTTCCCAGCATCACCGTGCCGGAGATCGTCAATGCTGTTGCATTCACACTGATCGGAGCTGGGCATCGCCTGGAGCGGAGAGCAGCTGCAGCGCAACCGCATCCGGGCCGCCGGAAGCGCACGGGACGCCTCGGCGCGGGAGGCCCATCTCACATCGATCCTCGATACCGTGCCGGATGCGATGATCGTGATCGACGAGCGCGGGATCATCCAATCGTTCAGCTCGGCCGCCGAGCGGCTGTTCGGCTATACCGCGACCGAAATGCTCGGGAACGAACATCAAGTTCCTGATGCCGTCGCCCTACCGGGAGAATCACGATGGCTATCTCGAGCGCTATCTCCGTACCGGAGAACGGCGGATCATCGGGATCGGCCGGGTCGTGGTCGGCGAGCGCAAGGACGGCTCGACCTTCCCGATGGAGCTTGCCGTCGGAGAAATGCGATCGAGCAATCAGCGCTTTTTCACCGGGTTTATTCGCGACTTGACCGAGCGGCAGCAGACGGAGGCAAGGCTGCAGGAACTGCAATCCGAGCTCGTTCATATCTCCCGATTGACCGCCATGGGCGAGATGGCGTCCGCGCTGGCCCATGAGCTCAACCAGCCGTTGTCGGCCATCGCGAACTACATGAAGGGTTCGCGACGGTTGCTCGAGAACAGCGCCGACGAACAGTCCGCATTGCTCCGCGATGCCATGGACAAGGCCGCCGACCAGGCTTTGCGCGCAGGACAGATCATCCGCCGTTTGCGCGATTTCGTCGCGCGCGGCGAAAGCGAGCGTCGGGTCGAAAGCGTCAAGAAGCTCATCGAGGAAGCCAGCGCCTTGGCGCTGGTCGGAGCCAAGGATCAAGGCGTCCGCGTCCGATTTCAATTCGACCCGGCAGTCGATCTCGTGCTGGCAGACAAGGTGCAGATCCAGCAGGTATTGCTCAATTTGTTGCGAAATGCCGTCGAGGCGATGGAGGCATCGCAAAGACGCGAGCTCGTCATTTCTTCGGCGGCCGTCGAACGACGATATGATCTCCATCAGTGTGGCCGACACCGGCTCCGGGATTTCTCCGGAGATGACGTCGCAGCTCTTCCAGCCCTTTGTCACCAACAAGCGCCACGGCATGGGCGTCGGCTTGTCGATCTCCCGTACCATCGTCGAGGCCCATGGCGGACAAATCATGGCCGAGCCCAATCCTGCCGGCGGAACGATCTTTCGCTTCACGCTGCGGGCCGTGACCAGGAGGATTTCAGCGATGCCGTCTGACAAGGCCATGGTCCACGTGATCGACGACGACGAGGCTGTGCGCGAGTCGCTTACCTTCCTGCTGGCGACGGCCGGTATCGATGTGCAGACATACGACTCCGCTGCTGGCATTCCTGGACGTTGCGCCCACGGTCAAGGCAGGTTGCGTCATCACCGACGTGAGAATGCCCGACCTCAGCGGCGTCGACTTTTGCGGCGACTGCGGGAGCTCAAGCTCGGCGTGCCGGTGATCGTCATCACGGGTCACGGAGACGTTCCGCTCGCCGTGGAAGCCATGAAGATCGGGGCCATCGATTTTCTCGAAAAGCCTTTCGACGACGAGGTTTTGCTGGCATCGGTGCGGTCCGCGCTCAACCAGCTGGATCGCGACACAAGCGTCAGGCCGAACGCAGCGACATCGAGGAGCCGACTGGCGGCGCTCTCGAACCGCGAGCGCGACGTCCTCGAAGGTCTTGTGACCGGACATGCCAACAAGCAGATTGCGTATGACCTCGGCATCAGCCCGCGGACGATCGAGATCTACCGTGCAAATCTCATGACCAAGATGCAGGCTGCAAGCTTGTCCGATCTGGTGCGCATGGCTCTGATCGCCGGCATTGTGGGTCCGGGTTCGGACGGCCCCAAGCCGTCCTGATGACGGGCTGCCGGCCGACCGTAGGCTGGCCCCGCCGTCCACTGGATTTGCGTCAAATCAAAGCGGTCTGCCGACCTTCCTGCTTTCTGGGATATCGGCAGCGATCATGAAGCCAGCGAGTTCACGCGAAAAGCAATGAAGACGCATAGCGAATCCTCAGTTCCACGCCTGGTCGTCATCGTCGCTGACGATGATCTCGCCGTTAGAAATTCTCTCAAATTCTCACTTGAGATTGAAGGCCTCACTGTCCGCAGCTACGCGACGGGGGCTGAACTGCTGAGGGCGGGCGACCTGGGTGTTTGCGACTGTTTCGTCATTGACCAAAAAATGCCCGGAATGAGCGGGCTGGAACTGATCGCGGAGTTGCGCGATCGTCACATTTCGGCGCCCGCGATCCTCGTCACAAGCCACCCGAGTTTATCGCTGTGCGAGCGAGCCAAGAATGCCAACGTGCCCATCATCGAAAAGCCTCTGCTCGGGAACGCGCTGCTCGACAAGATTCACGATGTGGCTGACAACAAAAAAGGTTAGCCTGGCCCATGCGGAGCATAGTTCCACACTGCTTCCTCGTCGGTTTTGCCGCAATGAATGTGATGCATATGTCGTACGGTGTTTGGACAGGAAAGCGCCTCGCCTGTAAGAGCGGGGAGAATCGTTGTTGGCGACGAACTGTGCTCGTTGCCATGCAATCGGTCGCGCCGGCGGCAGCCCGCATCCGGCCGCCCCGCCCTTCCGAATCCTTTCGCGCAAATATCCGATCGACGGCCTTGCCGAGGCGCTTGGCAGAAGGCCTGTCGGTAGGCCATCCAGACATGCCCGAATTTACCTTCGAGCCCGATGATATCGGAGCTATCCTGGCCTTCCTCAAGTCGATCCAAGAGCGCTGAGGGGTCGCGGTCACCGTTCTATGAACGAGTGCGTCCAGCCGGATCAAGCGTTTCCCCCTCCACCAGTTCCTCGGTTATGACATCTCCTCGTGGCGTAATGATATCGCGGCCAATCCGACCGCGAACCACTTCACGAATGCGGCCTGCAATTCGTGGCTCGCGGTCCATTAACGCGTGAAGATCGTGGGCCTCCAGCACGAGAAGACTTGTCCGCGTCACGGCGGTAGATGTGGCAGAACGCCGCGCCCGCCGTAGCGCTGCGACCTCTCCGAAGAAATGACCGGCCCCAAGCCGGACGCGCTTGTGCTTGAGCTCGATTTCCACTTCTCCGGCCGCAACGAAATACATTGAATGCGCCGGTTCGCCGCGCCTCGCGATAATAGTGCCGGCCTCCACCTGCTGCGCTCGCAGCAGGCGCATGATATCAGCGATATCGCTTGCCGTAAGCTCCGCGAACAAAGGCACCCGCGCGATCATGCTCCAGGTGACAACGAAGTCACGCCGGTGGATTTGATTGGCGAAAGCAGTGGCGACAATACCAACCGGCAGCGCGATCATTACTAGGCCGACCACAATCGTGATCGATGCGACGAACCGCCCGACGAGAGTCATTGGAACCGCATCGCCATAACCGATTGTCCCTAGGGTGACGATCGCCCACCACATCGCATCGGGGATAGTGCCAAATTTGTCAGGTTGCACGCGGCCTTCGAGCAAGTGCATGACGCTGGCGGCGAGCAGCGTCGCACCGATCAAAATCACGAGACAGCCGAACAAGGCCCGGCGCTCGGTATAGATAACGTCCAACAACGAACGCATGGCAGGCGAGTAGCGTGCCAGCTTGAGAAACCGCACCATGCGAAATACCAGCAACACTCGCAGATCGAGGGGCAAAACAAATGCGAGCCAAAATGGCAGGACCGCGAGGAGATCGATCATGCCGAGGGGGCTCAACATGAACTTCAGTCGTGCTATTGCAGGACTCAAATGCCCATATGGGGAGTGTTCGACGGCAACCCAAAGGCGCAATCCGTACTCGATCGTGAAAACGACGAGCGATAGAAATTCGATGGCGGTGAATAACGGTCCATACCGCGCTTGCAGGGTAGGGACTGTCTCCAGGGTGGTCGAGACGAGGTTGGCGACAATCAGAAGGACAATGAATCGGCCAACGGTAAGGCCAGTCTGATCTCCGATGGTGCCATGCTCCAGTATCTCATACAGGCGGTGCCGCAGATTTACCGCAGCAGGCCAAAGATGTCGCGGCATGCTCCGCATTCTTTTGCACCGTTCAATCGTGCCACATATTGGGCTACATCGATCTTCTCACCGCCGAGCAGGCACATATTGGCAGCGATCAAGATTACAGCGATCATGCTCATCAATATCGACGGGATTTAGTTCCGCGCCTTGATTTGCGTCAAATGCAATCCCCCACGGCTCGCAGTTCGACTACTTTGCAAGCGTGTTGATGTAGGCCGCAATGTCTTGCGCCTCGCGCCGCGTCAGTGGCGAGTTCATCCTGGGGTGCGGATCGAGCAGCGAGAAGGCGAGGATGTCCGGATTGCGGGCGAACTTCCTGGCGATCGTTTCGAACGGCGGGGCATCGGCCACTTCCCTTGGCCGGTCAGGGGCAACCGCATGACAGGGCACGCAGCGCGCCTCCGCCAGCCGTCTGCCATCGTCAGCATCAGCGGCAAGCGCCGCTGGTGCGAGCAGAAGTGCACAAAGCAGCAGGCAAAACCGAAGTGCCCGCATGCATCCTCCCGTTCAAATGAGCATCCAACAGCACATGGAATTACGATAGACAGCGTCCCACGATGTGCGCCAGATGAGATTGCACGATAGAACTCACAACTGATTCACATCCCACGGGCAATTTCGAATCGAGAGCCGGAGCGCGGGGAAGGTTGATCAAAAGCGGCTTGTCTTCGCGATCTCCACGGACGTTCGACGCCGGTATCGGTAGCAGGAGGTCGCCCTTTCGCGCGCGGTTCACAATTATCGAAAGATCAGAACTCTGGCTGTCCAGTTGTTGCCACGGTCGCTCCGACCGCGGCCATGGACAAGCCAACAGCGAGACCGGCGATGAGGATGGCAGGGAGAGCTTGAGAATAGCAACGCATCACGATACTCCAAAATCTCTTGGACCCTTGCTCCCGCGCGAATTGCGATCGAGCGACCATGAATTAGTAACAACCCTGCAGCCTGCCAAAAATTCAGATCATCTCCTTAAGGGAGAATACGGATGTCGACTGCATGAGGACCGCTGCCACGCTGAAACAGAGGGCCGCCGCGGTCGCGAAAGCGAAAAGCACCATCCACATGGTGGGTTCCCTCTTTATCGCAGCTTAGACGAGTGTGATGAGAGCGCGAGGCACCTGGACATGCACGACGATGCACTGGCAGGGAAGGAGCCATATCGGAAGACGGTCGATGAGATTTTGGCCAAGCTTGGCACCGATGCACGGACGGGTCTGAGCCGAAGCAAGGCGCAAGAGCGGCTCGGGCAATACGGCAAGAACGAGCTGGCTGCGGAAGCGCCCGTATCCGCATGGCGAAAATTTCTTGGCCAGTTCACGGATGTGCTCGTCCTCCTGTTGCTCGTTGCGGCCCTGATCTCCGCAGCCCTGTGGCTCTACGAGCGAGACTCCGCACTGCCCTACGATGCCATTGCGATCTTCGCCATCGTGCTCCTCAACGCGCTCATGGGCTACTTCCAGCAGTCCCGAGCGGAGCAGGCAGTGGCCGCGTTGCGCCAGATGTCGGCGATGCACACCTAACGGCTTTGAAACTATCAGACCGGGTCGTGGACGGGACGGATGGAAAACCGGATGGCATGGCTTCGAGAACACATGAAGGCTCACGTTGCAAACTCAATCGAGCCCACAGAAAAGGTCCTGCATTTTCCCAATGCTTTTGGATCTGCAACAAACGCTCAGCAGGAAACGGCCCTGGAGCTTGTCAATCAAGCGGCCGAGGTGGTCATGAGCATTGAGGTTCAGGCAGCTGAAATTGAGGTTCGCGCTCGAAATCTGGTTCGAGACGCATGTGAAAAATTGCAGCTTGCGGAAAGTCATATTCAATCGCTAGAAGCTGCGCGCCGCACGGCTGAGCAAGGCATGCATGAAGCCAACGTGCGGGCACAAGAAGCAGAGAAAGCCTTCAAGGAAGCGCAATCACGTGCGGCAGCCGCCGAGGCTGAGCTTTACGCAATGGAACGACGGGTGAAAGCTGCGGAGACGCGTGCCGATGAAACGCACCAAACTCTAATCCGCGTTGAGGATGCGATCCGGACTAAACTTATCAATCTACGGCGCACTGAAATCAACAAGCGAGCTGCGGCTGCCTAACTCGAAGGCTGGTTTTTCGCATAAATCAAGCACACCTTACCTCATGGGCTTCGCCCCGCGTGATCCGCTCCACATACTCCGCGGGGCAATTTTCAGGATGGCCGGAGACCGGTGATAGCGGCGGCCATAATTGCGCCAGGCCGCACTTTCTCGGCCTCCCGCTTCACCGCTAGCGCGTTCGGATTCTCGATTTGATCGAGTTCGGCGAGCTATGTGGTAAATCCTTTCGCTTCGACACGATGCCCTCGAAGGCCCCAGCTTGCAGACATGAAGGAAAATGGTCCGCGGCGGGGAAAAATGGAAATTGCGCCTCGCGGCTCTCTACGGTGCAGCCCTGGTCATGCTCGGCCCTACCTGGGCCGGACCTTTGCCTTCACCACGGGCCAAATTCGGCCTCATTATGACGAGATGATGCAACGCTCTGTCGCGGAAATGACCGAAGCGATGGTTCATCTCGAACCGCAAGCACGATCCTGTGCGGGGAGTCGCATCAATGTTGGATGCATGCCGACTGGCTACGCATACCAAGGCGTGCCGATGTGGACTTCCAGCCACCGACTTGGCTAAGCATCCCAAAACGCGTTGGAGCATCGTGTTGGAACCTCTCGTTCTTTTCTCGTATTTGCTGCGAGCGTGGCCGTGTCGGCGGCGCTCGCTGCCGATGCCGACAATGGGGAGCAACTGGCGCAGCGCTGGTGCGCGTCCTGTCATGTGGTCGCCCCAAACCAGCAGACAGCAAATGCCGACGCCCCGCCGTTCGCAACGATTGCAAGGACGCCTGGATTCAATGCGGAAACGCTCGTCTTCTTCTTGCTGGCGCCGCATCCGCAGATGCCGAGCATGTTGTTGACACGGAGCAAGGCGGACGACATCGCGGCCTATATTGGCAAGCTCGCGAAATAACCGCTGGTACTGCATGAGAGCCGAATATGGCCGCTCGATGCGCCGCCTTCGTCCTGGCGCGGGTCGCCCACATGAGCCGCGAAGGCGTGATTGAAGGCATCGCCGTAGACGTCCTGCGCTGTGCAGCGGGAGGTGTGCTCAACGACGCAGCGAGGTCACCCGTTGGTTCGATCAGGCATGGCTGCTCACAAGCAGGGACCCGAGGTCGACCGACAAGCAGGGTCGCCCATTTTTGCGTATGCAAGAATGGCCTCGGCACAGGCGAGAGAACTGCAACAGCTTGTGTGTTCCGCTCATCTGCTCTCGGAAAGGTTGGAGGTGCTGACATGAATGGAAAGCATGTCTTGCTCGCAGCGGCAATTGCGCTTGCGGTCCCGACCGGACATGGCCAAGCGCAACAGGTCGGCCAGCCCGGCCAGGGCCTTGCATCGGCCGAGCGGCTCTGCGCGCAATGTCACGCCGTGCAAAAGGGGTTGGCGCCATCTCGCAACGAGAATGCGCCTTCCTTTCAAGCAATCGCGTCCGTGCCCGGGATGACGGCGATCGCATTGTCCGCGGCGCTCAATACCTCGCACCGCACGATGCCCAACATCATGCTCGAGCCCGACGAGCGGGCAGATATCATCGCCTATATTCTCTCGCTCAAATGACGGGCTGAATGGATTCCATTTTTACGTCAAATCAATCCGACGGCAGTAGGCATGCGCGCCAAATCGGTAGCCGAGCGCCATCTTTGACCTGCGTCAAAATCCCCGCGGACTTGGCGGCTCCATCTCGCGCGGCCGCAATTTCGCTTGATAATTATCAAAGCGGCGGGGCAGGATCGGCAATCCAATCAATGATTGGATTTTCCGACTCGTTGCAGGGCACATCGATGCCGACCCGAGACATCCTCTTTCCCATGATCAGCCATCCCGTGCCGACGGCGCACGGCAGCATCGAAAAGGCCGTAGGCCTCGCCGCTTCGCTCGGCGCCCATATCTTGGGGTTGACGTTCGACCTCGACATCCGATCGCCGGTCGGCCTTTACGCCCACCCCATCAATGTCGGCGGCATACTCGCGGCCGAACGCGCAAAGAGCGCCTCCAACGTACGCGACCTGATCGCGGTCTTCGACGATATCGCCGCTCGTCAGGGCGTAATGCGCGAGCATTCGGTCGAGCATTGCCCGCCGGCCGAGGTCGCCCGCATCCTCGTCGCCCATGCAAGACTGCGAGATCTATCCATCTTTCCCCTCAATGCAGCCGACCACGGCCAGCGAGCCCTCATCGAGGCGCTGATCTTCGAGTCCGGACGGCCGGTGTTGCTGCTGCCCGAAGGAGCGACTCGGGAGCTTTCTTCGTCGTTCAACACCATCGCAGTGGCCTGGGATCATAGCCGGCCTGCGGCCAGGGCCGTCGCCGACGCACTGCCGATGCTGCAAGCGGCAAAGCATGTTCATGTCGTCACGGTCGTCGACGAGAAGCGGCTGGGAAAGCCGCGCTCGGGCGTCGAGCTGTGCAAGCACCTTGCACGGCATGGCGTGGAGGTGACATTCGAGGAGGTCCACTCCAACGGCCGGACGATCGGCGACGCACTCGAGGCGCATGTCGTCGAACGCGGCACCGATTTGCTGGTGTTGGGCGGATACGGCCATTCGAAGATGCGGGAGTTCATGCTCGGAGGCGCAACCAGGAGCGTGCTCACCCGCCCCTTTGCCTGGACCCTGATCTCGCATTGATCGGATGGTGCGATGCCGACGGCTCGCAATGTCGGTCCTTCGCTTCGGTTTTGCTTGAACAGCTCTCCGACGACTTGCAGGTAATAATAATAGGTGCCGGGCAAGTCCAAGGTAAACGCATGCCAATCGCGGAAACGGGTCTCCAAGCCGCGAAATGATGCAGAGCCGATCGCCTCCGCTGAATTCCAGCAAGTGATGGATTTCCTCCCGGCTCAGCGTTTTCGGGGTCCAGAGCGGCAGCACGCGATGGCCGAGCACCCGCCCGTCACCGGCCTCCACGTGCTCAGATCATCTCCTTAAGGGAGAATACGGCTGTCGACTGCATAAGGACCGCTGCCACGCTCAGGCAGATGGCAGCCGCGGTCGCAAAAGTGAAAAGCACGATCCACATGATGGGACCTCCCGGTATTTCAAAGAATTCGAATCAGAGATTAGCGAGGCCAATTCGAGAGAACTTGATTTGAATCAACACCCTTTGCTCCGTCTTCCCCTTTTCTAAGGCGGACCAGCAAGAAAAGCTCGCGACTGCAATGAGACGTGCAAGCCATGGGTCCCGACCCGGCCCTTCCAGCGCCATGCAAGGGCGCACCGAAGCGTCTGCCAGGAACGATACGATGCTCTCACGTCATGCAAGCATCAGGCATATCCTTGCCTGCATCGATGGAACGGACAAGGATGAAAGCGTCCTCGACCATGCGTTGCAAATCGCGCTGCGCTTAAACAGTCACATCGATATCCTGCACGTGCGCTTCGATGTCCATGGCGCGACTGCGAGCAAGAAGAAGAACGAGCGCCAAGTCGATCGCTTCCTCGGCGCCCCGTTGGAGCAGGTCGTCGCGGAGGTGGCCGCGCGCGCCCACCGGCACTTCGAGCAGTGGCATGACCGATGCAGGCTGCCGCTGTGCGATGGCGGGCCGGCAGTCCGGGGCGCCTCGAGCCTTTGGCGGGAAATCGTCGGATACGAGAACGAAGTCATCCCTCGGCTGGGCCGGCTCAGCGACGTGATCGTCATCGCGCGCCCAGGCGAACGCTCGAGCAGTTTCTGCGCGATGGCGCTGGAAACCGCCTTGTTCGATACCGGCCGACCGGTGCTGATGGTGCCCGATCGGGCAACCGCGAACCTGTTTCATCGCCCGCTGGTCGCGTGGAACGGGAGCCGCGAGGCGGCGCGGGCGATCGGCTTCGCCTTGCCGTTCCTTGCCGAATTCGAGGGCTGCGTCGACATCTTTGCCGAGCGGGACAGCAAGCATCATCCCGAGACCAAGGAGCTGGTGCGTTACTTGGGGTGGCATGGCATCGTCGCTGACCGAGTTCCGGCCGATGACACAGGTTCGATAGGCATGAGCCTGCTGGCGCGCGCAAGCGCGAGCCAGGCAGGCCTCATCGTCATGGGCGCCTACACGCACGGCCATTACCGGCAATTCTTGTTCGGCGGCGTGACACGCCATGTCATGCAGCATGCCGCCGTCCCAATCCTTTTGGCGCACTAACCTCGGTGAATCAGGACTCCGGCGCGGTCATTGCGTGTTCCACTCGCCTTGTCCGCAAAGGTCAGAGGTGTTGGCGTGAATGGAACCAGCCTGGCTGATGGCGGTGATCGCCTTTGCGGTCTCGACCGAGCATGGCAGAGCGCAAGAGATCGGCCATCCGGGGCAAGGCCCTGCATCGGCCGAGCGGCTCTGCGCGATGTCACGCCTTGGCGAGGCTGCAATCAAAGTATTTGACCTGCATCAATGGTCAGTTGCGCCCCGATTTGGCCCTGTCCGTTTGCGGCAAATCAAATCTGATGAAGGCTTGATTGCTATGGTTCTTCCGGAGAGCCAAGCCTTAGGGAGAACATACCATGACCCGGTACCATGTGACTTTTTTCAAGCACCTCCTCAGCTCTGACGGGCATCCATTCAAGTGCTTGCAGCACACGATTGAAATACGCCGCGCAAAAAATGCCGATCGTGCGATAAAGGCTGCCGAGCGACGGTATGAGCGCCTCTGCCAGGTACCTGACTGGAGGCTTCATGCTGATACGTTCGAGTTGAAAGCGTGTTCGCCAAGGTCCCGGCGGTCCCTGAGCGATATCGAATGACGTTCAAACTCCATAGCCAAAACATATGACGATTGGTAAAGCAGATCATGCAAGCTTACGGCGCCTGGATGGACCTCAGATAGAACACGAAAGCACGGGCATCTTCGCGGCTGAACCGAAAAGTAGGCATATCCGGATGCCCAACCATCAGGCCCTCGCGTAATCGGTCCACGAACGAATTCAAGGTCCAATCGACGATCCAGCTTGCGAAAAGCCGGAGCGCCGATATGGGGACTGGCTCCGCTTTCTCCGTCTGCATGACAATCGGAGCACATTATCTCGGCAAGTGAACGACCCTGCTGTTCCAACGTACCAGCCTCGCTTGCAGCGGCGAAGCTTGTCGACCTTGCGAACAGAAGAAGGAGGATTGCGAGTTTAGTGACAATGCTCAAAGTTTCGCGCTTGGGATGCGAAACGTCGAGCAGGACCCTGCGTTCCTTCGCTAACACTTTCAGCGACAATATGACCGTCACCGCGGTGATCCTTCGCTGCACATCCCCTAGCAATCGGGCTTGGAGCTTCTCGGCGGAACGGCGAACGAAATGACTGTTTCGCATTTGAGGCAGCAAAAAGTATCGAAGCCCGGACCATCTTCGTCGGACTTGCTCGCCAGCATTGCGATTCCGCAGATCGGGCAATGCTGAATTGCCGGTCGGGGTTGGGAAGACATCGGGTCAGATCGCAGCAGGCGAGCGCGCTATTTGCTCATCCCCGTGTTTGCAGGTCAGCCCAATACAATGTGACGGCAAAAATGCCAAAGGCCGCCGCCATAGCAGCAACTACGATCATCTCCGTCGGCATGGTTGTCTCCCTCGCTTCGCAGGGAGCCATAGTGTCGCAGGTGCCGGGCAAAGACTTTGATCCTGATCAAATCGCGATCGTGAATGGGATGGCCGTTCCCTGGAGTTCGTCCGGCCGCTCACGCCGACCAGTGGAACCGCCACAGCGCGTCCATCATTGCGCCGGCCGAGAGCAACGAGCACGCGATTGCCGTCGGCGCGGTTGTGCGGACGAGACTGCGGTTCGCCATTGCGCTCACGCCCAACGCCAGGAGCGGCAGGACGACGATGAAATAGCGTCCTTGCAGGCCATGGATGCGATCGGCGGTGCTCGGCGTCAGCGTGATAAAGAATATGACGCAAACCGCCAGGCAGTAGCTCAGGATCGTGAATGCCGAGACCATGCCAATCCGCCATCGCGCCGGGCGATCAAAGCCGAGTTTCTCAAAGAGCGTCATGACAAGCAAACCCGAGATGAGGGGATAGGCCAGGCTCCGCATCGGCACGTCGAGCCATCCGAACACGCCGATCAATTGCCTCCACAGCTCGGCGGAGTAATCGAGGCTGGTGATCACGTCAGACAGGAACTTGACGGGATGCCGGAGCAGAAACAGGAGCTTCCACACGGGGTCGAATTCCTCCGGCGGCAATCCGCTGCCCTCGCTGATGCGCCAGGCTCCGACGTCCGCCCCTGCCGCAATTATCCAGGCGAGCGAGAGGACAAGACTCGGGAGCGTCACCAGGAGCAGCCCTTGAAACGCTTTGCGGTCCGTGGCGGAGCCGCGCAACCCTTCCAGCAGGATGAACGCAATTTGCGGCGGCTTGGTGAGACTTGAAAGCGTCATCCAGAACGCGCGCTGCCAAATGCCGGAGTTGGAGCTTTGCACGGTTTTCAGAGACAGCGCGACCACCAGCAAGGTCATGCTCAGCACGGCACCGTCAACGCTGATCACGGCGCGCTGATAAAGTGCGCCAGGCAACATCGCCGTGCAGAAGAACATCCATTTCAAGCAGGGCGTCGTCGCGATTGCATAGGTGGCGATAAGGGCCCAAGCGAGCAGCCCAGCAACCCGCATGGAATACATGATCCCCAGGAAGTCGAACCCCAAGGCCTCGGCTATACCCGCGGCAATCGCATAGGGCACATACGGCACCGGAGAATAGCCTTCCGAGCCCTCATAGGGCACGAACACGGGCTCGGTCGCGCGCCGCAACACCGTCCGGTCTCGATCGAAATAGCCGGCGAAGACCTCACGATAGCCGGACCTGCCAGCCGGAGGCTTCTCTCTGAATTGGTTGAAATGGGCAAGCTGGCCATGCAATTCCGCCGGCAGGAACAGCCCGCGCCGGCCTTGTGCATCCGCGATGCGCGGGATGAAGTCGCCGTGCGATATCCCGAATGCGCGCAGAAAATGCGCCGTTTCGTCCGGACCGCGCAACGGAGGATTGACGATTATGGTGAGAAGCCCGATGAGCAACGCGGCGAGGAGAAAAATCCGCTGCGGCCTCGCTTCCTTCAGCATTGCGCTCATGCCGACCCGCTTCTGGTCCGGGTGCTTCGATTGATGATGGTAACCCATGCCGGGCAGGAAGAATGTCGCGTGGATTGCGGCGGCTTTGCTGGGGCTGATGGTGCTTGCATTGCCGGCATTCGTGAACGGTTTCCCCTTCGTGTTCGCCGATACCGGCGGATATCTGGCGCGACCGTTCGAGCACGCCCTCGCTTTGGGCCGTTCTGCCTTCTACGGCCTGTTCCTGGCGGCAGGAATCCCTTTCGACTTCTGGCCGAACATCATGGTGCAAGCGGGGCTCACGGTCTGGGTCATGCAAATTGCTCTGCGTGCATGGGGATACGGGGGGCCGATGACATTGGCCTTGATGATGGCAGCCCTGGCGCTATTGACCAGCCTGCCGTGGTATGCCGCACAGCTGATGCCGGACATCTTCGTTCCGCTTGCGGTCATCGCCCTGCATCTGCTGGCGTTCGCGCGCGACCGGTTGAGCAAGCCTGAGACTGCGCTGCTCATGGCGGTAGTCGCTGTTGCGATGACAAGCCACATGTCGATCGTTGTTCTCGTCGCCGCATTGTTGGTGCTGTTTTCAACGCTGAGATTGCTCGGCCGGCGCCTTGGCCCGCCTCGCCCCGGCCTTCGCGCTCCTGTCGCGGCCGCGGTCGCCGGGATTGCGCTGGCAATCCTGTCGAACCTTGCCATCGCCGGCCAATTCGCCTTGACCCCCGGCGGCAGCACATTTCTGTTCGCGCGTCTTCTCCAGGACGGGATCGTGGCCCGTTATCTCGGCGAGCATTGCCCGGACCCGACGATCCGCCTTTGCGCCTATCGCGCGGACCTTCCGACCGGCGCCGACGATTGGCTTTGGGGCAAAAGTCCCCTCGGCGCGCTTGGCGGCTGGGAGGAGTTCGAGCCTGAAGGCCGCCGCATCATCCTCAAGACGATCGTGAGCTATCCTTTCATGCATATCCGAACGGCCGCGCAAGCGACTGCGGAGCAATTGGTCACGCTCGCCACCGGAGAAGGACTTGGCTCGAAGGACAACTGGCATGCGCGGCGTGTTCTCCAACAGTATGCGCCCGACACGATGAAGGGTTTCGCCGCCTCCCGACAGGAGCACGATGCCTTCGACTTCGGCATCGTCAATGCCATTCATGTTCCTGTTGCTCTCGCCGCGACCGCGATGTTGCCCGCATTCATTGTGTTATATCGGCGCCGAAATCCGCAATTGTCGCTGCTGGCTGCAACCGTGCTCTTCGCCATCGTCACAAATGCCGCCATTTGCGGAATTTTCTCCAATCCCAATGCGCGCTACCAGAGCCGAATAGCCCCGCTTGCCGCCTTGGTCGCCTTGATGGCCCTGCTCGACTTCTGGAAGGCGAGGTCGGAGTCACGTTTCCACAATCGCGATTTGGATGTCGAAGGTCCGCGTTGAGGTGAGCCCCGGCAAGGCATAGATATGCCATGCTTGCAGCGAACGCGGGCAAGGCATAGATCTGGCGTGCTGCAGCCAAAGGGACAACGATGGCGAGCGCCAAGACAATTGCGGGCTTCATCGGTCCCACGCTGATTGCAATCGCGATAGCGATGCTGCTCAATCTCGGCTCGTTTCCCGCCATGGTGGAAGAAGTCGCGCGCGAGCCTGCGCTCATTTTCCTCTCCGGCATCCTCCTCTTCGTTGCCGGGCTTGCCATCCTGCGCATTCACAATGTCTGGTCAGGCGGCTGGCCGGTGCTGGTGACGGTGCTGGGTTGGCTTGCCGTGCTCGGCGGCCTCGCGCGAATGTTGTTCCCAATCCGTCTTGCTTCGCTTGCGGCCCAAATCGGACAGAGCCGTGGTTTGATCGCTGGCGGTGCCGTCGTCCTCCTGCTGCTGGGTGGTTTTCTTTCGTTCAAAGCCTACAGCCGGGAGTGATCACGGACTGCCGGGGATCACCACGTTTTTTTCAATTGATCGAGCATCATACCGCGCCAACGAGTACCGCCGTGCGCGATCCGGTATGTGGAATGACGGTGGACCCTGCCACCGCCTCGCATCGCCATTCCTATGGATCCCATACGTACTATTTCTGCTCGGCTCGCTGCCGCGCCAAGTTTGCCGCCGATCCGCAGCGCTATCGTGGCGCGACAGCGCCGTCCGCGATCCCTGCCTCCGCGCAGATCCCTGCCTCGGCGGACACCATCTTTACCTGCCCCATGCACCCGCAGATTTGACAGGTCGGTCCCGGCGCCTGCCCGATCTGCGGAATGGCGCTGGAACCCGAGCTGGCGACGGCAAGAACGGGGCCCAATCCGGAATTGGCCGACATGCAGCGTCGCTTCTGGATCGGGCTCGCGCTGTCTCTCCCGGTGGTCGTGCTCGAAATGGGCGGCCATCTCCTCCGCAGCGGCAGCTTGGTCGGACCCTCGCTGTCGAACTGGATTTAGCTTGCTTTCGCGACGCCGGTCGTGCTGTGGGCCGGATGGCCATTCTTCGTTCGCGGCTGGCAGTCCGTGGTCTCGCACAATCTCAACATGTTCACGCTCATCGCCATGGGCACGGGGGTGGCCTATGTCTACAGCGTCGTGGCGACGGTTGCGCCCGGCCTATTCCCTTCGGCCTTTCGCGCGCATGGCGGCACGGTCGCAGCCTATTTCGAGGCCGCCGCCGTCATCACCGTCTTGGTCCTGCTCGGCCAGGTCCTCGAATTGCGCGCACGCGAAGCGACCTCGGGAGCGATCAGGGCCCTTCTCGATCTGGCTCCCAAGACGGCAAGGCGCGTCAGGGAAGACGGCAGCGAGGAGGAGGTCGCCCTGGAGGTTGTCGCCGTCGGCGACCGGCTGCGGGTGAAGCCGGGCGACAAGGTGCCGGTCGACGGCGAGGTCCTCGAAGGACGCTCGGCATTGGACGAGTTGATGATAACCGGCGAATCCATGCCGGTGACCAAGGCGCCCGGCGCCAAGGTTGCCGGGGGAACGATGAATTAATCCGGCGGATTCGTCATGCGCGCTGACAAGGTGGGGCGCGATACCCTTTTGTCCCAAATCGTCGCACTGGTGGCGACAGCCCAGCGTTCGCGCGCACCGATCCAGCGCCTCGCCGACCAGGTGGCGGCATGGTTCGTGCCGACGGTGATCGTAATCGCGGTGGTTGCATTTGCCGCCTGGTCGCTGCTCGGACCCGAGCCGCGATCGGCGTTCGGGCTCGTGGCCGCCGTGAGCGTGCTGATCATCGCCTGTCCGTGCGCACTCGGCCTGGCGACGCCCATGTCGATCATGGTGGGCGTAGGGCGCGGAGCCCAGGCCGGCGTGTTGATCAGGAATGCGCAAGCCTTGGAGCGCATGGAGAAGGTCGACACGCTGGTCGTCGACAAGACAGGAACGCTGACGCAGGGCAGGCCCAACGTCGTCGCCGTGATACCGACCGGTGATTTCGACGAGCGGACGTTGCTTGAGTTTGCTGCAAGCGTGGAGCGCGCGAGCGAGCACCCGCTTGCCAGCGCTGTCGTTGCGGCAGCTTCCGAGCGCGGTCTGCGGCTTGCACCGGCGGAGGACTTCGACGCGGTCACGGGCATGGGGGTCATGGCAACAGTCGATGGCCGCCGGGTCGCTCTCGGCAATACCAAATTTCTATCCGGGTCGAATGTCGATGCAAGTCTGCTTGCAGGGCAGGCCGAGCGTCTGCGAGCAGACGGCGCGACCGCGATCTTCGTGTCCATAGCCGGCAAGCTCGCGGGCCTCATCGGGATCGCCGACCCGGTGAAAGAGACCGCGTTGCCGGCCTTGCGTGCGCTCGCAGAGCAAGGCATCCGGATCGTCATGCTCACCGGCGACAATCATGCCACCGCGCACGCCGTCGCCCGCCGGCTGGGCATCGAGCATGTGCAAGCCGAAGTCCTTCCGGAACAGAAGATCGCAGCCGTGCAAAGATTGCGCAACGAAGGTCACGTGACCGCGATGGCGGGAGACGGAATCAACGACGCGCCGGCGCTCGTGGCCGCCGATGTCGGAATAGCCATGGGTACTGGTACCGACGTCGCAATCGAAAGTGCGGACATCACCTTGCTCAAGAGCGACCTCGGCGGGATCGTCAAGGCGCGACGGCTTTCGCAGTCAACCATGCGCAACATCCGGCAGAACCTGTTCTTTGCCTTCATCTACAATGCCGCCGGGATTCCGCTTGCAGCGGGCCTGCTTTATCCGGTGACGGGCGTCCTTCTGTCGCCGATCGTGGCCGCAGCCGCCATGGCCTTGTCGTCGGTTAGCGTGGTGGCAAATTCGTTGCGGCTGAGAAGATTGCAGCTGTCATAGGACCGACCAGTGCCGCCCGGCGGCAGCGGAAAATTCATGCACCGCTGCCCTGCTGCGCGGCGCGCACGGCATCGAGCAATTCCTGCATGCTCCGGCGCAATCCATGCACCTGATCGACGAGGTGGAGAATGACCGAGATGCCTTCATCGTTCACGCCAAGGTCGTCGCGCAGATCGCGGATCAGCTGCGCGCGCGAGATGTCGACGTCGGAGAATGCAAGCTCGGGATCCGTTTGCGGCGGGATCAACCATCCAGCGGCGATCCAAGCTTCCAGCGAGCCGTGCTCGAGCTGAGCCCGCAGCAAAAATTCTTGCGCTGAGATCATTCAAACCTCCAGATCCCGACGGGGATCATGACTCTGCCCGGCTTGCCAGCGGCGGGCGAATTCCTCTATCTCGGCGTCGAGCGGCTGGGGCAGCACGATCTTGAGAGTGACATACTCATCGCCGCGGCTGCCATCCTTGCGCGCGACGCCTTTGCCTTTGAGCCGCAGCACGCTTCCGGTATTCGCTCCTTTCGGGATGGTCATGCGTACGGCCCCCGTGAGCGTAGGCACATCGAGCTTCGCTCCAAGCACGGCTTCCGGCAGGCTGATCGGCAGCTCGATCTGGATATCGTCATCTTTGCGGGTGAACAGCCGGTGGGGCCGGACCTCGATCTCCACCAGTGCATCGCCAGCCGGCGCGCCGCCCACCCCCGGCCCGCCCTTTCCGCGTAGCCGCAGCACTTGCGCATCCCGAGTTCCCGCCGGGATGACGACGTCGAACGTGGCGCCATCCGGCATGGTGATGCGCTTGGTCGCGCCGTTGACGGCCTCGAGGAAGTCGACGGGCAGTCGATAATTCACATCCTGTCCGCGGATGCGAAACCGTGTCCGGCCCTCGCCCCGACCGAGAATCTCCGCAAGGATATCCTCGTTCTCCACGAAGTCCGCGAAGCCGCCGGTGGTGTGGTACGGGTTTTCATTCGCCCCGGCCGTATGGAAATCGCGATAATAGCGCTCGCGCGGCCGCTCGGCGCCGGAGGCATCGATCTCGCCGCGCTCGAAACGTGCCCGCTTCTCGGGATCGCCGAGCAGGTCATAAGCCGCAGAGACCTGCTTGAACTTCTCTTCCGCCTGCTTATCGCCGGGGTTGAGATCGGGATGCAGCTTTTTTGCGAGGCCGCGGTAGGCCGAACGAATCTCGTCCTGCGAGGCTTCCCGCTTCACTCCCAGGATCGCATAGGGATCCTCAGCCACCGGCGTCCTCCTATTTTGATCTGGATGAATTCAGCTCTCAAGTCGGTACCATGCATCTCTCGGGTAGAATCCATCTTGCAGCATCCGACCGAGGGGGCCGCATCGCGGGAGCGTGACAATGCTCGTTGGTGTGCCGAAGGAAATCAAGGACAGCGAGTACCGGGTCGGGCTCGTCCCCTCTACCGTGCGCGAGCTCACCGCGAAGGGGCATCAGGTGATTGTCGAGCAAAACGCGGGGCTTGGAGCGGGCCTCGGCAATGCGGATTACGAAGCTGTCGGGGCCAAGATCGTTGCTGATGCCGATGACGTCTTTGCGCGCGCCGAGCTGATCGTGAAGGTCAAGGAGCCGCTCGCGGCGGAACGCAAGAAGCTGCGGCCCGGACAGATGCTTTTCACCTACCTGCATCTGGCGGCTGATCCCGAGCAGACGACCGATCTCATGGCGTCCGGCGCCATTGCGATAGCCTACGAGACCGTGACAAGCCCGCAGGGCGCCCTGCCCTTGTTGACGCCCATGTCGGAAGTCGCCGGTCGCATGGCGCCGCATGTGGGGGCGCGCTGCCTGGAGAAGGAGAACGGGGGGCGCGGGGTGCTGCTCGGCGGAGTTCCCGGTGTCCCTCCTGCCGACGTGGTGGTCCTCGGCGGCGGCGTGGCGGGCAGCCACGCCGCCCTGATCGCCGCCGGGATGGGTGCGACGGTAACAGTCATCGACCGCAACCCCGACGTGCTGCGCCGGATTTCGAGCCAGCTCGGCACCCGCGTGCGCACGGTGTTCTCGACCGGTGACGCGATCGAGACCCTGTGCCGACGCTCCGATCTAGTCATCGGATCAGTGCTCATCCCCGGCGGCGCAGCGCCGAAGCTCATCAGTGCCGGGACGGTCAAGCTGATGAAGTCCGGAGCCGTCATCATCGATATCGCCATCGATCAAGGCGGGTGCGCGGAAACTTCGCGCCCGACGACACACTCGGCACCGACCTATACCGTCGACGAGGTCGTGCATTATTGCGTGACCAACATGCCGGGTGCGGTCGCCCGCACGTCCACCTTTGCCCTCAACAATGTGACCCTGCCGTTCGTGCTGGCGCTCGCCGATAAAGGCGCCCGCACGGCGCTGGGGGAGGACCCCCATCTGCGCAACGGGCTCAACGTCTACGAAGGCAAGGTCACGCACCGGGCGGTGGCGCAGGCGCTAAAGCTGCAATTCACGCCGCCGGAAGCAGCCTTACGGCTCTAGAATCACCGCTTCGGGATCACGTGACATTCTGCGGACCCTTGTCGTCCTCGAACACCGAGACCACGGGGGGCGCTCCGCTCAATCCCAGCTCCTGCCACCTCGCCACCACCTTGTCGTAGGCGTCCTTGGATAGTTTGGTGCGCCTGGAGAACGACTTGATAAACCGATAATCCATGCAGGCATTGATCAGGCATTTCGATCCCCATGGCCGTATCTCCGGTGGATTGAGGCTGGGATCGAGGTAGGTGCTCCAAGTCTCACGCAAGATATCGATCGACTGCGCAGGACGCGAGCGCGTCGCCATGGCCCACAGCACCTGATGGATATTGGTGGGATCGATATCCTCGTCAACCACGATCACGTATTTCCCGAAATAGGCCCCGGCCGTGCATTGCGCGGCGAGCGCCATCACCTGCGGCGCATGCCCGGCATACATCTGCTTGAGGGAGACGACCGTAATTCCCCATCCAGCGGCCTCCGGAATCGACCACACGCCCGCAATGCCCGGCACGCCCAGCTTTTGCAGGTCCGCCCAGATGCCGGCAGAGCGCAGCGCCGCCCAGAACAGCCCGCACTCGTTCGCCGCCCCATCGGCCATCAGCGCGCAAGTCAGGGTCGGATTGTCACGGTAGCGAACGCGCTCCACCCGCATATACGGGGTGGCGCCGCTCGGCCGTCCATAGTAGCCCGTGAACTCCCCGAATGGTCCTTCGGCGAAGGTCTCATCCGGATAGAGAAAGCCCTCGATCACGATCTCGGCGCGCGCCGGCAGCGGCAATCCGGTCAGGTCGCTGGTGAAGACCTCGATGGGTGCGCCATTGATGCCAGAATAATAGTCGTACTCGCACTCGGTCTTCGGCAGGCTGGTCGCGGCCACCAGGAACAGCAACGGATCGATGCCGTAGGCAGCCGCGATCGGCATGGGCTTACCCATTTTCCACCACTTCTCGCGGTCGATGGTCGCGTCCTTGCCCGGCGAAGTGTAGACGCCGACCTCGCGCGGCCCCTTGATCATCATCCGATAGGTGCCGACGTTGATCCGCCCGGTCTCGGGATCCTTGGTGACGACGGCATCGCCGGTGCCGAGATACTTGCCGCCATCGAGCGGCCACATGCGTGGTGCGGGAAAAATGCGGATGTCGATATCGTCGCCCTCGACGATGTTCTGGTTGCAGATGGCCTGATCGGGCGGGACCTCCCGCGGCGGCATCTTGCGACCGAGCTTGCGCTGCAGCATTTGCACCGCCTCGAGCGGATGTTCCACCGGCAGCTCGCCGATCATGAGACAGAAGCGCGACAGGTTGCAGCCGATCATGTTGTAGAGCGCGCGATGACCGGGATGACCCTTGATGTTCTCGAACAGCAGCGCGGGGCTGCGCTCGCTTCCGACGAGATACGTGATGGTCGCAGCTTCGAGATCGGGATCGACTTCGGCGCTGATGCGCTTGAGCTCACCCAGCGCCTCGACTTTCTCCAGCCAGGCATCTAGGTCGCTGCTGTTGACGCCGCGTGCAGGCCTCTTGACATCGGTCTGCTCGAGCCGCTGCTCGCGGCCCGGGCCGCCGATTGTGACGCTCATGTCCATCAGACGCCTTCCCGCTTGTTCGGTTGCCGAGGCTCAGGTCCAGCTAAAGTGTAGTCGAGCGCCCGCGGCACGCAACAAAAAGCCCGGCAACCGGCCGGGCCTGAGTTGGGGCACGCCACAGCAATTAGAAGGTTGACATCACGCTTTCCAAGCCGAGCAGATGCGCGAGGGACTTGAGCTCTCGTCGCTGGTCATCGTTGAAGCTCATGACCAGCGGGAAGCCAGCGGATTTGAGCCCCTCGACATTCACCTTGCTCATGTCGACCGCGGCGGTACGGGTGCCGGACTTCTGATCTTTCTTGTATTCCATTTTGCGCAATTCGGCTTCGATGGCAGGCCAATAGCGCTCCTGATCCCGCGTCAGATTGAGCCGTCTCTTGATGCTGGCGAGCTGCGACTCGTTGAGCACGGCGTTCGAGCGGTGCGCGGGCCGGGTGGCGACAGCGGGCTTGGCAAGCGCAGCCGCCGTCGGCTGCGCGGGCATCGTCGGCCGTACCAGTGCCTCGCTCGGAGCTGGCGATGCAGTTTCGGTTGCGAGCGGATAAATCGGCGTGGGATCAAACAGTGGAAGGGTTGGGTCGGCCGAGGCAAAAGCGAGCGCCGTTGGCGCAGTGGGCACCACTTCCGTCCAATCGTTCGGAAAGCGCAAGCCGACGGTGTCGGCGGCCGAGATCTCGACCAAGTCGGATGTGCTCAGACCTGCGCGGGCATTGAATCCCGCGGCAAACCCCCCGATCGCCGCCATTGCACATACGCCAACCGCCACGCTGGCGCGCTTGAAGAGTGCCGCCATTCCCCCGCATCCCCGGTTTTCGGTCCCATATTGCTTTCCCAAAGCAAGCTTAATTATGGCTTAGCTGAGACATTTTCCCGCATTTTCTTCCATGCCGGCGGGGGTGCGCTCACAATCGGCTGCCCAGCAAAAAGCCCGGCGGTTTGCGCCGGGCTTGCTCTCGTTTTTCCTCGCTTGCAGCGTGCCGATTACGCCGCTTCTTCCTCCACCACCACGGCTTCCTCGTCCTCGCCCTCGCCCTCGGCGGGCTTGGGACCGCGGCGCGGGCCCTTGGCAAGAGCCGCTTCGATTTCCTTGATCGCCTCGGTCTCGGTAATGCGCTGCACCGCGGAAATTTCGCGTGCCAGGCGATCGAGTGCCGCCTCGTAGAGTTGGCGCTCCGAATACGACTGCTCGGGTTGGGTCTCCGACCGGTAGAGATCGCGCACCACCTCCGCAATTGCGACGATGTCGCCGGAATTGATCTTGGCTTCGTATTCCTGCGCTCGGCGTGACCACATGGTGCGCTTGATGCGCGCGCGGCCCTTGAGCGTTTCGAGCGCACGCCTGACCAGGGGCCCTTCCGCCAGCTTGCGCATGCCCACAGAAGCGATCTTGGCTGTGGGGACCCGCAGCGTCATCTTGTCCTTGACGAAATTGATCACGAACAGCTCGAGCTTGGCGCCCGCGACCTCCTGCTCCTCAATGGCGACGATCTGGCCGACGCCATGGGAGGGATAAACGATGAATTCGCTGGTCTTGAAGCCTTGTCGCTGATGAGTAGCCTTCTTGCTGGTCATTCCAGGGGTCGCTCCTTCATCCGGCTTGCGAACACGGACGGGTGTCTTGGCCGCGGGGGCCCCGTGGCGCGTCGCCGCGCGAGGAGGCTGGGATGTCCGCCGGCGACTGCCGGCCGAGGTTTTCTTGGTTCGCCGGGTTACGGCGGTGGTCTTTTTCGACCGATGGCGCGTTTTTCCTGCCACGGCTTTTGCGTGGATCTCACGTCCCTAGTTGAGGGTTTCTCGAAATGACCCGAAAAATAACGCTCCCAACGGGGGAGCGGCTCGGATGCTGTGCATTGCTCATTTTTCTGACTTATAGCACATTTTTCGCCGAAATCAAAGGGTTGTGGCGCTGCAAAAGGCCAGCCTCCAGCTTTCCAGCATTACAATTTCGTCATCGTTGGTTAACCGAAACGTTTAATCTCCAGTTCCCGGACTGGAAGAAAATTGCGTTGCGAGCTTGTCAGGCACGTCCTCCCATGCCTTGGCGTCCGGCGGGGGTTCCTTCTTGGTGGTGATATTCGGCCAAATCTTCGCGAAATCTGCATTGAGCTTGAGGAAGTTCTCAAGGCCCGGCTCGGTATCCGGCTTGATCGCCTCGATCGGGCATTCCGGCTCGCAAACTCCACAGTCAATGCACTCGTCGGGATGAATGACGAGCATGTTCTCGCCCTCGTAGAAGCAATCGACGGGGCAGACCTCGACGCAATCCATGTATTTGCATTTAATGCAACTTTCGACGACAACGTAGGTCATTCTCAATTCTCCGGGCGCGCGCTGAGTAGCGCATGCACTGGGGTCCAGCAATACTTGGCCATCGCGCCGCGACTTTGCCAGCGTCAGTCGTCATTCGCGTCGGTGTGCCGGCGGATTCTAGGCCAAATCTTCGCGAAATCTGAATTGTGCTTTGGAAACCTCGCTATCCCGGGTGCAGTACTCGGCTTGATCGCCTCGACCGGGCACTCGCGCTCGCAAAGCCCGCAATCGATGCGCTCGGCGGGATGAATGACCAGCATGTTCTCGCCCTCGTGGAAGCAATCGACCGAGCAGACCTCGTCGCGATCCATGTACTTGCAATCAATGCAACTTTCGACAACGACGTGGTCATGTCCAACTCGGGAGCCGTCACGTGCGGTTCCGATAGATTAGCCCTTGCGCGGCGAGTATTGCCAATTCACTCGTCGTTGTCGGCGCCGGTGAGCCGGTCGATTGCACGCCGCTCCCGCTTGGTTGGTCGCGCGCCCCCGATTGTGGCCAATCCGGCGCATCCTGCGAGCGCGGCCGCGGGGTTAGAACCTCGCAAAGTGTCCGGGCCTCGTCGGCCGAGCCGCGGCGCTCGGAAAAATCCAACACCTTGAGCACCTGAACAGCACGATCGAGCGCCACCGTCACGACGTCGCCCGGACGCACTGCACGGCTGGGAGCGTCGATGCGCTGGCCATTGATCCGAACGTGCCCCGATGCGGCGAGCGCAGCCGCTGCCGAACGCGTGCGCACGACGCGGGCGTGCCATAACCATTTGTCGATGCGCTGTCGGTCCAAGCGGACGGCGCGCGCTCAGCGCGGCTCCTTGGTGCTCGCCTCCAGCTCCTCCTTTAGCTTCGCGAGCTTGGCAAACGGCGAATTGGGGTCGGGCTCTCGCTCGCGCGAGGGGCCCTCCCCTCGCCCCTTGATGTATTTGGCGCGCAAGGCCGGATCCCGCTCGGGCCGATCACCACGCGGCTGGCGCTCGGGACGCTCGCCCAGGTGCTGGCGTCCGACGCGGCCGGCACGTTCTGGACGCTGATCGGGCTGGCGGCGGCGATCGGGGCGTCCGGGGTGTTGCGGCTGGACCTGATCCGACGCTTCGGTGCGGTCCCGACGACGTGGCGCCCGCCGCGGCGGGCGCCTTGCTCGCGATCCGGAGGCAAGGAAGCTTCGGCCGCGGTCGAAGCGTGGGATTCGGAGGAAGCCTCGCGCCCTGGCGCCGTCGCATTTTCGACGCTCCTTGCCGGCTCCGGCCCGGCTATGGAGGACGGCGGTCGCAGGCCGGCGCGGCCGCCGGCGGCGCGGCGCTGGCTCGGGTGCGCCTGGCGCGCGCGCGCGGCGGTGACCGCGCGCATGCTCGTCCCGTCGGGTGGGCCGCCAAACTTCAATGAATTGCGGTGTCGCTGTTACGTTCGTCCCTGCGGTCGCCGTGGATGGATCGTGTCTCTCTGCGCGTTCGGCTTTTTCAGAGGCAGCCAGCGCCGGGGCTTCCGAAACATCGATCATCGCTTGCGTCGAGAATCGGGCAGGGAACGATCCCCGGATCGGGCGGTTCAACATCAAGTCTCGCAATGACCTGGATTGTCTGCTCCACGATCGCGGCGTCCGGCGTCTTGACCTCGATTTCAGGTTGGGTCGACCGTGCTTCATCTACAATTGCGGGTGAAGGAGCCGCTTCAGCTCGTGCAAATTCTCCCTGCGCAAGTCCTGCCGACTCGTCTTCGGATGCACCCGACGCGGATTGCGCGGGGGCAGGCAACGGCTCGGTCGACGTGGCCCGCTTCTCCATGCGATAGCCGAGCGAGCGAAGGACGGATGCGAAATCCTCGCCCGAGCAACCCGCGAGCGAGGTCATGCCTACGGTCACCGCGAACCCAAAGCCATCGACTGCGCCCGGCGGCTTCGTGCCGATCGCACCTGCGCGCCAAGCAAGCGCGGGCCGGATCAAATCGGCGAGCCGCTCCAAAATGTCGACGCGCACTGCGCGCTCACCACAGACGCGGTAGCCTGCGGTGCGGTAGAGCACCTTGTTGATATCCTTTTCGGCGGCGATCGAGGTGCGCCCGCTGGCAGCCAGTCGCTCGACGGCTTCGAGCCCTTTGGTCTCAGAGCCGCCGTGCTTGAGTGCCCACAGCTGAGTTGCCAGCGCCCGCGGGGCGGGCTTGAGAAGCCCCGGCACATAGATGTGATAGGCGCCGAACCGTACGCCATATTTGCGAAGCGTAGCACGCGCCGGCTGGTCCAGCCCTTTGACCTCATCTGCCAATTTGCTGGCGATCAAGCACACCGAGCGCCTCGATGAGTTGATACGCGATGCCGCGCCCGATGCCGGTCACATCATCGGCTGCGGCAAGCCGGAACAGGGGCTCCAGGACTCTCTCGATGTGGGACTTGAGCCAAAGATCCAGGCGTGCCTGCACCCCATCCCGAGGCGCCCCTGTAAGGTGCTCATCGCAAATGATGCGCAAGCGGGGCTTGAGCGGCTCCTCGCCGGGAAGGAGCTTGGCCACAGGCTGACCAAGCCATCTGATCGTGTCATCGTTCGAGAACACGAATTGACCATCCGCCGCCTGCGCAAGACGGGTTGCGCGTGCGTTGATCTCCCCCGCCAGCGCTTTCTGCGCTGCGCCGGCGAGCGCCTTGGCATCCGAACCCGCGGTGGAGGTTGCCGGCGTGAACATGAAGCCATCGAGTCGCCCGAGCGCATGGCCTTCGACCACGACGTCGCCGCTCTTGCTGATGTCCGTTTCCAGCATCGTGTTCTCGCGCAGCCGGCGCATGAGCACGCTGGTGCGGCGGTCCACGAAGCGTTCCGTGAGCCGCTCATGCAGCGCATCCGACAGTTTGTCCTCGATCGCGCGCGCGACGCCTTGCCAGTGCTCGGGATCGGCGAGCCAGTCCGGACGATTAGCGGCGAAGGTCCAGGTCCGGATATGAGCGATGCGATTCGACAACGTGTCGATGTCGCCCTCGCTGCGGTCCGCCTGCTCGACCTGGCGCGCGAACCAGTCGGTCGGGATGCTGCCCTCCCGCATGAGAAAACCATAAAGCGTGGTGGCAAGTTCGGCGTGCGTGGCAGGCGAGATCTTGCGATAGTCCGGAACTTGGCATACCTCCCACAACCGCTCGACCGCTTGGCGCGTTTTGGCCAGTGTGCGAATGTCATCATCGCGCGCGGCGTGCTCCAACACCAAGATGTCCTCGGCGATGGGTGCGCGGGTGAGACTGTTCTCTTTCGGCACCTGCGCGAGTGAAGCTTGCAGGGCGCCGATCGAGGAGAAGTCGAGCGTGGTATTGCGCCATTGCAGGACCTTGATCGGCTCGAATGAATGGCTTTCCAGCGCTTGCGCCAGCTCGCTCTCGAATGGCGGACAGCGGCCGGTGGTGCCAAAGGTGCCGTTGCGCGTGGCACGGCCCGCACGACCGGCGATCTGCGCAAGCTCAGCGGGATTGAGCTTGCGGAATTGATAACCGTCAAATTTGCGGTCGGAGGCGAATGCGACGTGATCAACGTCGAGATTGAGCCCCATCCCGATCGCGTCAGTCGCGACGAGATATTCGACGTCGCCCGACTGGTAGAGGTCAACCTGTGCGTTGCGCGTGCGTGGCGACAGCGCACCAAGAACTACGGCTGCGCCGCCGCGCTGGCGGCGGATCAGCTCGGCGATGGAATAGACCTCCTCAGCCGAGAATGCGACCACGGCCGAGCGACGAGGAAGTCGGGTGATCTTCTTCTCGCCGGCAAAGGAAAGCTGCGACAGGCGCGGCCGGGTGAGCACATGGGCGCCGGGCAGGAGCCGCTCCACCATCGGCCGCACGGTCTGCGCCCCGAGCACCAGCGTCTCCTCGCGGCCGCGACGGTTGAGCATGCGATCGGTGAAGACGTGACCACGGTCGAGATCTGCGCCGAGTTGCACCTCGTCAATCGCGAGAAAGGCAACATCGAGGTCGCGCGGCATGGCCTCAACGGTAGACACCCAGTAACGGGGATTCGGCGGCTTGACCTTCTCCTCACCGGTAATAAGGGCAACCGCGTCTGTCCCCACGCGCTCGGCGACCTTGTTGTACACTTCGCGTGCCAGCAGGCGCAGGGGTAACCCGATGATCCCCGATGAATGGCCGAGCATGCGCTCGATGGCGAGATGGGTCTTTCCGGTATTGGTTGGACCAAGCACGGCGGTGACGCCGGCGCCACGGGCGCCGAAGTCGCGGCTGGTTGCGGAGGAGAAGGAAATAGTCATCAAATGGCAGAAACTCTTGACCAGCGATTACCTGGCAAACCTCTCCAAGCTGCCCACACCATGCGCCTAGCGAGTCACGTCGCTGTCGATTTGGCCAGGCTCATCGGTACCCACTTGCCGGTGTTGCGATCTGCGTGATGCGCTTTCATCCAGCCAAGCTTTCATCTGCTAAAGCGAAAAGCGGTCAGCGCACATTACCGGAATATCGCACTGGTGACACCACCGCGCTCCGGGAACCGGACTTGCTCAATCGTGCATCGTTGTGCGCAGGTTGATCCGCTTGACGGATTTCGCCGCTCGAGCCGCTTCATTCAGGTGATCTGTGTACCACAACGTGACGCCCAAGATCGTGTTGCGAGCCTGTGTTTAATTTGTGGAACGAGTCTCGAACAAATCGCGCCCGAATCGCTGACTCGTCCTTGTCGGAATTCGTTCACGGCTATATCTCGCCACAATATGGGGATCGGCACACTAGATCTTGTGATGTCAAGCTTAGGGCGCCGATCAATTGGTTAACTCAGCCGCACGAGGCACCCAGGCGGCCCAATTCCGGGGATTGTGGCCTGAAAATCAGGATCGCGCGCATCACTGCGTTTTCGCGGTCGTCCTGCCCGGTTGCGCAATGGAGACGAATTGGGTGGCCTGCAGAACGCCGACCCCGATTGGAGTCGGCACCGAGACTCGATAGGGCGCCATGATCCGCGTGCCAGCAATTGGCGCCAGCCACATTTCGATGTCGCGGAGGTCGGCGAGGTACCGCAGCGCATATCGATCGGGAACGTGTCCAGCAATCGGCGAGAATTGAACCGCGCAGACCACGACCCGGCCTTGATAGCCGGCCTGCGACGTGACCGCCTCGATCCGCTTGAAAGCTAGCTGCAGGTCATAGCGCATGCGCCCGTCGAAGATCGACAACGTACGCTGGCACGCCTGCGGAACGACCATGTCGCCGCCGCCGGGCACCCTGACCAAGGGAGCCGTCATGGGATCCGACACTCCGCGCCGATGGGCGTCGGTGAGGGGAACACGAGACGGATCGGGGGTGTTCGGCGGCTCCGCCGTGAATTCCTTGACGGTGCCGGCGCCGATCACCATGCGAACGTCATCCCATTTCTTGTCGGTGTGGATGCTCGATACGTAGCTCACGGGAGCAAGACGACCCCCCGATACGGTGCCCCGCACTGAGCTCTCGCCCTTGCCGCTGGCGAAGACCCGCATAAGCCCCGCCGTTGCACCACTCGCAGCCGCAGAAAAATGATCGTCGCCGATGTCGATGACCCAGCTCCCGCGCCCGACCGGCAGCCCGGCGAGGGTGACGCTGTAGCTCGCATCGAGCTTGCCCTGGCCATGAGCGCGGCCGTTCTGCGCGTCCGCCGTGGCCAGGACGAGGGCCGCCGCGCTGAGCAGGACCGCGTGACGAGTGAGGCGGTATGAGTTCACCTGCGCATCCTGTAGGCCATACGACTCGCAGCCGCACCCGTCGCGCCCCTGCGATCAGCCACTCGGTTGCCGCATTGGAGGGCAAGCGGCTGGGCCAGGGCGCTGGCGCCGCAGTGCATCCTTTGGAGAGCTATCTTGGCCCGATCAAGGCGGCATGAGCCGGACCGATCCTGGTCCCCCGCCGGTGAACGACTTCGGATGTGAAGATGCGGGAGGCGCCGATGAGCCCTGGAAATGCGCGTAGTGCTCGCTTGACGCCGTTTTGTGCCGTGACTATAGGTCCGCCCAATTTTAGCGAAGCGCGAAGTGGCTCGGTTGGATGATGCGCAGGCGCGCTGCCCCGGGCAGGATCCCGTCACGAAATTCCGAGGTTCTCATGTCGCGGCGATGCGATCTGACGGGCAAGACTGCTCAGGTCGGGCACAGGGTGAGCCACTCGAACATCAAGACGAAGCGGCGTTTCCTGCCCAACCTCCTCAATGTCACCTTGATCTCGGATGCGCTCGGCCGCTCGGTCAAGTTGCGCGTGTCGGCAAACGCGCTCAGGACGGTCGATCATCGCGGCGGTCTCGACGCCTTTCTCATCAAGGCAAAGGACGACGAACTATCGGATAAGGCCCTCGAGCTCAAGCGCCGGATCCGCAAGGCGCGGGAGAAGGCGCTGACCGCTGCTCCATAGGGCAAGCTCGCTTGCGTCCCTTGATTACGGCTCCGCCAGCACGAATTGCAGCAGCAGCGTGCGCTGTAGGAGCGAGAAATTGTCGTCGGAGATCAGCGTCAACACGGTCTCGCCCGCCGCGCTGCGATGGACGCTCAGGCCTTCCATATTGTCGATCTCCTGGCCGAGATCAGCCTCGAATAAAACTGCGCCATCGACCAGCGCACCTGGCTTGATGCCGGTGAGCGCAATCCGCCGGAGGCGAATGGCAAGGCCGCCGGTCCAACTGAATTTGCGCTCCAATACCAGCAGATCGCCGCCGGGCAACAAGCGCGGCGTCGCCGATATCATAATCCGCGCTTCGCTTCACCGCGAAGCCGCCCGGCATCGGCCCTCCGATCAGGAAGGCGATTGGTGTTGCCGGCCTGGTCGAGGCCGCGTTCGGAAATCGCAATCAGCGTTCCTGCCAGGAAGCCCTCGGGAACGAAGACCAGAGCTTCAATTCCCTTGTTGGCGGGCAGCGAGCGAACCGCGCGCGGCAGCGCAATCGGATGGCCGCGGGCGAGAAGGCCGTCTTTTCCGTAATTGAAGCGCACGATCTGGTGCACACGCTCGATAGCCACATAGAGCGTGCCGCCGTCTTGGGCGATCGCCTCGGTATCGTACCAGCCTCGCGCAGCGAGCGGCTGTCCGTCGGGACCGAGCAATCGGCGCCATTTCGGCATCGGCGATGCCGCATCGGCCGCATGGCTTCATAGATCGATCCGGCCGCGCAGCCACCACCCCTTGTCGGTCAAGGCAATGAAACCCGCGCCGTCGGCGGCGACGCGAATGGCCGAGAGGCCGCCAAAATGTCTGTAGGTCGAGTGCAACACGAGACCGCCGCGGAATTCCAGCAGACCGAATTGCCGGCGCGAAGGATCGCGAATGTCGAAAGCCGCGATCGGCCGGGCGCGAATGTCGATCGCAACCGGCGGGTCGCGCCGACAAGGTTTGCGCGCTGCCCGCAAGCGGGGCGAGCAACAACGGCGCCGCCGAGCAGTGGCGGCGAGATACGACTCGGCATGCCGGCACGAAGCAGCCAAGGGCCGTCCGAACCGTCACCGTCCGACCCTGCGTGCAGCATCGCATGGCGCGGGCTCGGCGCCGTGCTCATCAAACAGCTCGGCGAGCTTCTCGGTCATGGCGCCGCCGAGCTCCTCGGCATCGACGATGGTGACAGCACGGCGGTAGTAGCGGGTCACGTCATGACCGATCCCGATCGCGATCAATTCCACCGGCGAGCGGGTCTCGATATCCTCGATCACCCAGCGCAGATGCCGTTCGAGATAGTTGCCCGGGGTTGACCGAGAGCGTTGAAATCGTCGACCGGCGCGCCGTCGGAGATCATCATCAGGATTCGGCGCTGCTCACTGCGCGCAAGCAGCCGCTTGTGCGCCCAGTCGAGCGCCTCGCCGTCGATGTTCTCCTTGAGCAGTCCCTCGCGCATCATCAATCCGAGATTCTTGCGCGCGCGACGCCAGGGCGCGTCCGCCGACTTGTAGATGATATGGCGCAAATCGTTGAGGCGTCCGGGATTGGCGGGCTTGCCGGCCGCGAGCCAGGCTTCGCGCGATTGGCCGCCCTTCCAGGCGCGCGTGGTAAAACCCAGGATTTCGACCTTGACACCGCAGCGTTCGAGCGTGCGCGCCAGGATGTCGGCACAGGTCGCCGCGACGGTGATCGGGCGGCCGCGCATCGAGCCGGAATTATCGAGCAGCAGCGTTACAACGGTGTCGCGGAACGTCGTCTCCTTCTCTCGCTTGAACGACAGCGGATGCAGCGGATCGATGACAATGCGCGAAAGCCGCGCCGGATCGAGCAGACCCTCCTCCAGGTCGAATTCCCAGGCGCGGTTCTGCTGTGCCATCAGCCGCCGCTGCAGCCGGTTGGCAAGGCGCGCCACCACGCCTTGCAGATGGGAGAGCTGCTTGTCGAGATAGCCGCGCAGCCGATCGAGCTCCTCCGGCTCGCATAGATCCTCGGCCGCGATCATCTCGTCATGCCTGGTGACGAAAGGCCGATAATCCGGCCCGCGCGGCTCGTTCTGCCCGTGACGGCGTGGGCGACGCGGCTCTGCGGGAGATTCCGCGTCGCCCATTTCGGCATCATCGGCCATCTCGGCGGAGAGCGCCTCGGCGGCTTCCGCGGTGGAGTCCGACATGTCCTCTCCCGCGACATCGGCTTCATCGACCTGCGGGTCTGGGTATCCTCGGATTCGGCGCCCTCGCCGTCCTCGCCCGACTTCTCCTTGCGGCGATCCTGCTCTCCCTCCTCGCCCTCCTCCTCGTCCGATTCGGTGCTGCGGTCCTCGCCCATGTCGAGGGCGTCGAGCAGATCATGGATGGCATCGCCAAAGCGCTGCTGATGCTCGATCAGCCGTTCCAGCCGATCGAGATCGCGGCCGGCACGATCCTCGATCAGCGGTCGCCAGAGCTCGACGATCTTCATGGCGGCGGCCGGCGGCGGCTGGCCCGGTCAGCCGCTCGCGCACCATCAGCGCGACGGCCTCCTCGATCGGAGCATCGGCGCGATCCGTGACCTCATCGAACTTGCCGCGATGGAAACGGTCGTCGAGCATGGCCGAGAGGTTTTTCGCAACGCCGGACATTCGGCGCGCGCCGATCGCCTCGACGCGCGCCTGCTCGACCGCCTCGAACACGGCGCGCGCCTGCTGCCCTCCCGGCACCAGCTTGCGATGCACGAGCGGGATCGTGACAGGCGAGCTTGAGCGCAATGGAATCGGCATGGCCGCGCACGATGGCGGCATCCGTGCCGGAGAGCTTGCGCGGCGGCTCGGGCAGGCGCGCCTTGCCGCCGACGATGCCGGGACGCTCGGCAGCGAACGACACTTCGAGCTCGGGTTTCCGGCGATGGCGCGCAGGCAGCCCGTCACCGCCCGCTTGAACGGCTCGGTCGGGCTTTCCTTGCCGAAGCTCTTGCCTTTGAAGTTGGAGATGTCATGAGAGTGGCAATTCGCGGTGAAGGACTATTCGGCGTGGCTCCGCCGCCGATGTGATCAAGAACGGCGCACGACGATCGCAAACAGGAACCCCGCTACCAGAATGCGAGCTTGCCGGCAAACTCTAGCTCAGCGCCACGTTCACCGACGATTCCGGCAACTCGACGCCGAAGCAGCGCTGATAGAACTCAGCAACGATCGGCCGCTCCAGCTCGTCGCATTTGTTGACGAAAGTGAGCCGGAAGGCAAAGCCGATATCCTTGAAGATCTCGGCGTTCTCGGCCCACGTGATCACCGTTCGCGGGCTCATCACAGTGGAAAGATCGCCGTTCATGAAGGCGTTGCGGGTGAGATCGGCGACGCGCACCATCTTGTTGACGATGTCGCGCCCGGCATCGGTTCGATAGTGCTTGGCCTTGGCGAGCACGATCTCGACCTCGTTGTCGTGCGGCAGATAGTTGAGCGTGGTGACGATCGACCAGCGGTCCATCTGCGCCTGGTTGATCTGCTGGGTGCCGTGATAGAGCCCGGACGTGTCGCCGAGGCCAACCGTATTGGCGGTGGCGAACAGGCGGAAAGCCGGATGCGGCCTGATCACGCGGCTCTGGTCGAGCAAGCGTGAGCCGGCCCGAGAATTCCAGCACGCGCTGGATCACGAACATCACGTCCGGGACGGCCGGCATCGTATTCGTCGAAGCACAGCGCGACATTGTGCTGATAGGCCCAAGGCAGAATGCCGTCGCGGAACTCGGTGACCTGCATGCCGTCGCGGATCACGATCGCGTCCTTGCCGATCAGGTCGATGCGGCTGATGTGGCTGTCGAGATTGACGCGCACGCATGGCCAATTGAGCCGCGCCGCCACCTGCTCGATGTGGGTGGACTTGCCGGTGCCGTGGTAGCCGGTCGACGATGACGCGGCGGTTCTTGGCGAAGCCGGCGAGGATGGCGAGCGTGGTCGGCTTGTCGAAACGGTAGTCCGGATCGATGTCGGGGACGTGCTCATCGGCCTCCGAATAGGCCGGAACTTCCATGTCGTTATCGAAGCCGAACAGCTGGCGCACCGACACCTTCATATCGGGGAGGCTGGCGACCTCTTGTGTGGCGGCGGTCATTGATCCTCCGTGATCTCGGACACGACCGAGACCCCTGTCGGTCGATCGAGGCTGATAATCGATTGCGCTGCAAAACTAGCAGAAAGCCGGCCGCGCGGCGAAAGCCGCGGCTAGCGAAAATGCCCGCAATTTCAAATAGCTATCATGCGGGTGTACGCTGCAACGTGCGCTTTTCACTTGTGCTCAACGAAAGCCGATTGACTTCAAATAGTTATAGGCCTGGATAATTTCCCGCAACTTGTCCTCGGAGGAGCGGTCGCCGCCGTTGGCATCAGGGTGATGGCGCTTCACCAGCGCCTTGAAACGCGTCTTGACCTCTTGCGCCGAAGCGTCGGCCTCCAGCCCGAGCGCGTCGAGCGCCTTGCGCTCGGCGTTGCGCACCGCGCGGGTCTCGGACGGGCGCCGGCCGAACTCGGCGCGCGATGCGGCGGTTCCGCCGAACTCCCGGAACACGCCGAACGGATCGATCGCGCCGGCAAATCGCGGATGAAACCGAGACGAATGGGAGCGCGCTGCCCGGCCGTCCGCCGTTCATGCCCATCTTCCAGGTCGGGCGATGCCCGATGACGGCCTCCTTCTGATAGCGCGCAATGTCGTCGGGGCTCATGCCGGCGAAGAAATTGTAGGAGTGATTGTACTCGCGGACGTGATCGAGGCAGAACTGCCAATATTCGCGCTCGCGCAACCGCCCTTTGGGCGCGCGGTGGGTCGCGGGCGCCTTGCAGTCCGGCCACTCGCATGCCGGGCATTGGGCGCGCAGCCGACGATCCTTGTCGGGCTTGACCCGGATACGGTCGAACAGAGGCGAGTCGTTTTTCATGACCGATCAGTATGCGCGCAGCGCCGAAGTACATTCAAGACTTGACAAGCGCGTTTGAGCAGTTTCTGGCGCTGCACTTTTCGGCTTCACCGGCGTTGACTGGCCGACGCCGCAGACGTATTCGCAGGCCATGCGACCCACGATCTGATCACGGAGAAGTTGACCAAGGCTTTCGCCCCCACGAAGCTGGACGTGGTGGATGAATCCCATCTGCACGTGGGACATGCCGGGCTATCGCCCGGCTGGGGAAACCCATTTCAGAGTGTATATCGTGGCAAATGCCTTCAAAGGAAAGAGCCGGATCGAGCGCCACCGCATGATCAATGAAACACTCATCGGGTGAGCTCGCAGGCAGCGTGCACGCACTTGCCATCCGCGCGCTTGCGCCTGGCGAGGACGGGGCTTAGCGCAAGCTTTGCCGCGAAGGGGACCGTCCATGCCATAGGATCCGCGGCGACGCCGTCCCGGCCCGATCGAGGGCGTTCACCGCTATGGGTCGAGCGTACCCAGATAGGCGGCGATAGCGATCATGTCCTCCACCATCAGCTGATCAACGACCGCTTTCATCAGGGCCATCGAGGTGCCGGAGCGTGCGCCGGTTTTCATGTCGTTGAGCTGGCGTACGACATAAGTGGGAGGCCGCCCCGCAATCGACGGCAACTCGCCGATGCCTCTTTGGGTCTTACCGTGACAGATGGCGCATGGGATGGTCTTGCCGCCCCCACCCGATGACACCAAGGCCTCGCCTTTTGCGATGCTGCCGATCGGCACGTAATCGATGAAGCCCGAATGCGGGTCGCGGCTCCTGGCGCGAGCTTCATCCTGCGGCAGCACGATGATGCGATTTCCGATCGGCTCGGTACCTCCCTCCGGCGCCGCAAATCGCATTGCGCCGGCGCCGACGTAGCTTTTGGGCACGGCATCGGTCTCGATCACCTTGGTCCAGATCCTGGGCTTGAGGGAAGCGTAGTACTCGCTGGCGGCAAGCACATTGTCGTCCGAAATCGCTTGCGCGATCGTGATCATGGTGGTGGCGCGAACTCCCTTGCGGCCGCCATTCTTGTACTCCGTCATCTGTCGCAGGAGATAGGGCACCGGCAGCCCGGCCAAGCTCGCCGATTCCGGATGGCCGTCTCCGCTCGGCAGGTGACATTGCGCGCAGGCCCGTACCATCGGCCTTTGCCCCTGCGCCACGACCGGCGGCATCGCCGGATGCTTCTCGGGGAACCAGTCGGGAGGATTGAAGGGATCATCGATCTGCGCCTGGGTATACGCCTTCGCGCTGCCGGGAACCTGCTTCAAGGTCAGATTGTCGAGCGTGTCGGCACGCGGCGTGACCGGATAGGCCCAGCCAAGATCGTCGGCGGCAACCGCGAGAGCGGGAAACAATATGAATACCGTGGCTGATAGGAAGCAGCGCATGTCGTCCTCCGGTCGCAATGCAGGGCCATCGCATATGGCGAGCAACAAACTCCGTGTACCTCCCCTTTCAGGGGAGCATAGGCGGCCATCGGCCGCCGTTCTTAGTGCCAAGAACGCCGACGCGGAAGCGTCGGCTATGCGCCGGAGCAAAGCGACAGGCGGTCGGGTGGGGTCGCTTCAACGCGCGAGATTGTTGCAGCCAACCCACCCGGCTCGCCTTGCTCGTCGACCTCCCCTTTCAGGGGTCTTTTCAGGGGAGGTATTACGGCGCTTGCTGAACGGCCACATGCGGTAGCCCTGTGGTCACTGGCGATCTTCTGGGACGGCTGAGCGCTCCGAACGGCCGTGGAACCCCCCTCAAGTGCACTCTATGCAGATTTCACCATGGGTTTGCGCGTGAGCGGCATGATGCGCAGTGCCGTGATCCGGTTGCGCTCCCGCCGCAGCACCCGGAACCGGAATCCATGGAAGGTGAAGGTCTGGCCCGGCTCGGGGATCGAGCGAGCTTCGTGGATGACGAGTCCCGCGACGGTGGTCGCTTCATCGTCGGGCAGGCTCCAATCCATGGCGCGGTTGAGATCGCGGATCGGTACGCCGCCATCGACGTTGACCGAGCCGTCGGGCTGGGGCCGTACGCCGGGCACCGCTACGTCGTGCTCGTCGGTGATGTCGCCGACGATCTCCTCCAGGATATCCTCGAGCGTGACCAGGCCCATGACCTCGCCGTATTCGTCGACCACGAGCGCAAAGGGCGTTTTGCGTCGGCGAAAGGCCTTGAGCTGCTCCGGCAGCGGCCGGATGTCGGGCACGAACCAGGGCGGCCGCGCGATGTCGGCAACATCGATCTTGGAGGGATCGCCATCCCCAGCCCGGATAGCGCGCAGAAGGTCCTTGGCATGCAGGATGCCGATGATGTTTTCCGGCTTTCCTTTCCACAGCGGCACCCGCGTGACCTCGGCTTCCAAGCACCGCCTTGATAACCTGTTCGGGAGGATCGTCCGCGCACACCGTGACCATTTCGGTGCGATGGATCATGACATCGGCGACTGTCAGATCGCGCAGATCGAGAAGCCCACTGAGCATGTCGCGATCCGATCGCTCGACGCCGCCTTCGCGATGCAGCAGATCGACCGCCCCGCGAAGCTCCTCATGCGCGGACAGAAATGATGGATTGGTTTCGCACCTGAATGCCGAACAGGCGCAGAATCCATCTCACCAGCGCACTCGACCGCGATCAGCACCGGCCTGAACAATCGGACGATCCAAGAGATCGGCTGCGGCAACCAATAGCGCGACCCGGTCCGGTGCGTTGAACGCCGCGGTCTTCGGCAAGACTTCTGTGAACACGACGATGAACATCGTCATGATCACGGTGGCGTAGAGCACGCCCACATCGCCGAACCAGCTGAGCAGCAACCGGTCGCAAGCGAGGACGCCGCGATGTTGACCGCGTTGTTTCCAGACAGGAGTGCGCCGATCAAGCGCTCGCGCGCATCAAGCAGACGATTGACCAGCGGGCGCCGTGATTCCCGTCTTCTCCAGCCGGTGCATGCTGCGCGCGCGAGGAGGCAGTAAGGGCAGTCTCGCTTCCCGAAAAAAGGAGAGCGCAAGAGGCAGGATGACGACGACAGCGAGCCAGTCTTCCGTGTTCATGCTATGCGAGCTTCTGGACCAGGAAGGCGCGGACCTCGGCGGCATCAATTCGGCGCGATGAAGCTCTCGCCGATGCCCGTGCCAGGATAAAGCTCAGCCTGCCATGCTTGACCTTCTTGTCCTGCGCCATCAGCTCCATGAGGCGATCGGGGCCGGGCGCGCCGCCCGGAATGGACGAGACATGCGTCGGGAGACCGACCGTCGCAAGGTGACGCTCGACGCGCTCTGCCTCGGCCAAAGACAGGAGCCCACGCTTGGCCGAGAACGCGAAGGCAAGCGCAATTCCCAGCGAGATCGCCTCGCCGTGCAGCAGCTTTCCGGAGAAACCGGCGGCCGCTTCCAGCGCGTGACCGAAGGTATGACCGAGATTGAGAAGAGCCCGTTCACCCGTCTCGCGCTCATCGCGCGCGACGATCCGCGCCTTCATGCGGCAGCTCACCGCGATGGCATGCTCGCGCGCAGGCCCGCCTGCAAACAGTTCCCGCCAATTCGTCTCCAGCCAGGCAAAGAAATCGGCATCCGCGATCAAGCCCGTATTTGACGACCTCGGCATAGCCCGAACGGAATTCGCGCTGCGGCAGCGTGTCGAGGAGCGCGGTGTCGGCGATACAACCAGGACCGGCTGATGAAAAGCGCCAATGAGATTTTTGCCGTGGCGGCGAATCGATCGCGGTCTTGCCGCCGACAGAGGAATCGACTTGCGCCAGGAGCGTCGTGGGAACTTGCACGTAATCCAGGCCGCGGCGGACGATAGCTGCGGCAAATCCGGCCAGGTCGCCGATGACGCCGCCGCCCAACGCCACAACCAGATCTCCCCGCTCGAGGCGTGATGCGATCAGCGCCTCGCAAACTCTGCTCGAGCACGGGAAGCTCTTCGAGCTTTCCCCCGCGGGCACGTTGACGCATGTCGAGCCGATGCCGGTACTGCAAGCGAAGCTTCGGTCGCAGCTAGATGGTGTGCCGCGACTGTATCATCACTGATGATCGCCACCTTCGAGCGGGGCCGCAGCGCGGCAATTCTTTGCCCGAGCGATGTGAGTTGACCGCGGCCGATCACGATCGAGTAGCTCGCGCTCGCGGAGCCCACATCGACGACAATGGGCTCGCTGACGCGCACCGGCGCGGTCATGGGCGATGATCTCCTTGCGCAGACGCATTGGGAGCTGTGCCGCTCCCAGGCGATCCGCGAGTGCGGCCACAATTTCATCCACGATCTTATCATGCGGCACGTCGCGCGACTGTACGGTGAGATCGGCCAGTTCATAGGTCGGATAACGTTCCTGCATCAGCTTGCGCAGCGTCGCAGCCGGATCCTCGGTTTTTAGCAGCGGCCGGTCATGTCGGCGTCTGATACGCTTCATCAGCACATCGAGCTCCGCGTTGAGCCAGATCGAGATGCCTTTCGCGGCGATGGCGGAGCGGGTGTGGTCGTTCATGAAAGCGCCGCCGCCAGTCGATAGAACCTGCGGTCCGCCCTCCAACAGGCGGATAATCACCCGCGCCTCCCCGGAGCGGAATTCCGCCTCCCCGCGAACGGAAAAGATGTCCGGAATGGACATGCCGGCAGCCTTCTCGATCTCCGCATCGGCATCGACGAAGGGCATTCCCAGACGGAGCGCGACGCGCCGCCCGATCGAGGACTTCCCCGATCCCATCATGCCGACGAGAACGATCGAGCGCTGCCCCAGCTCCCTGGCGATCAATGCCTCGGGCGGGCATCCGACCTGAGGCGTCGTGCCGGGCACCATGATTTCCGTTTCTCTCCCATTCCCAACCGATTTTGAAGGTGTTTTCTGTTGCAATGCAACCACTTGCCGTCAAGTCCAGTGCCATGAGCGAGGGCACCGCTCGCGGCAGCACGCTCGGGAACGCCGCCTTTCATTTCTGCGGCAATATAGGCAGCGATGTCCTAGTTTCTCCATTCTTTCGTTCGAGAATCGATCGCCGTGAGGGTACACGATGCCAAGCCTGTTTCGGTTTCTCACTCTTATCGGCGTCCTGGGCGGCTTGACCTACGGCGCCATGTTCTTGCTCGCAACCTGGTTCGATCCGAAACCGCGCGAAATCACCGTCTCAATCCCACCTGACAGATTCGCGAAACAACCCTGATCGTCGCCGTGGCCAAAAAGGGCAAAGTCTCCGATCAAGCGCTGATCGAGCTCTTCCTCGACATGGTTGCGGCCGAGCGTGGGGGAGCCAAGAACACGTTGGCCGCCTATGCGCACGACCTCGCGGATTTCTCGACAGCGCTCGGCGCGAGAAAACGCACCATTGCCGATGCCACGACCGAGGACTTGCGTTCCTATCTCAACTCGCTCGCCGCACGTGGCTTCGCTGCATCGTCCATGGGGCGACGGCTTTCCGCCATCCGGCAGCTTTTTCGTTTCCTTTTTGCCGAAGCCCGACGCCGCGACGACCCATCGGCTGTGATCGAGGGACCGAAACGGGCGCGCGTCCCGCCGAAGGTGCTCAGCATCGCAGAGGTCGATCGCCTGCTCGCGCAAGCGCGCACTGAAATGAACCACGCCGATCAATCCCCGCTTGGTCGGCTTCGAGCCGCCCGATTGGCCTGCCTGATCGAGGTGCTCTACGCCACCGGACTGCGGGTGTCCGAGCTCGTCACGCTGCCGGTTTCCGCCGCCGAGCGCAATGCACAGAATCTTGACCGTGCGCGGAAAGGGCAGCAAGGAACGCCTCGTCCCGCTCAACGAGCCGGCCAAGCAGGCGATGCGTGATTACCTGACCCTTCTTTCCGAGACCGGGCGACACCAGAAAGCGAAATGGCTGTTCCCTTCCTCCGGTCGAGCTGGGCATATCACTCGCCAGCATTTTGCCCGCGAATTGCGGGCGCTTGCCGCCCTGGCGGGCCTGCCCTCGCGCGACGTCGCACCGCACGCGCTCCGCCATGCTTTTGCCAGCCACCTCCTGCACAATGGTGCCGACCTGCGCGTCGTGCAAACGCTGCTCGGACATGCCGACATTTCCACGACACAGATCTACACGCACGTGCTCGACGAGCGTCTCAGGAGCCTGGTGCGTGATCTGCATCCGCTCGCCGGAACATGACCGATGCGACCCTAGGTCGGATATCGGACGAAGGTAGGTTGGGAGCTGCCGATGCGGTCTCATGCGGCGAAGCGCCTTTCTTTTGCGATCCTCCTGAGCGGACTCCTGGCTGCGGCGGGCTCGACTCTCGCGCAGACGCAACAGGAGCGCCGCTGGTGCGAGGGTGAGGACGGCGCGAATCCCGCGCAGCGCATCGACAGCTGTTCGTCTGTGATCAAGGCTGCGCGCGACAAGGGCGAAAAGCTCGCAGAATCTCTTACCTATCGTGGCACCGCGTACCGCCTCAACGGCGACCTTGATCGCGCCATCCAGGACTTCGGCCAAGCGATCAAGCTCAATGGCAAGTTTGCCGCAGCCTACAATAACCGCGGCGTGGCCTACGACCACAAGGGTGAATACGATCGCGCCATCCAGGACTACGAGCAGGCCATCAAACTCAAGCCCTCGTCCGAGGCTTATTTCAATCGCGGCAACGCATACCTCGCCAAGACGCAATACGATCATGCCATCGACGACTTCAATCACGCCCTAAAGCTCAAGGCCGACTTCGCGCCGGCTTACGACAATCGCTGCTGGGCTCGGGCGCTGGTTGGAATTCTCAAGCCAGCACTCGCCGACTGCAACCAGGCCCTGCGCCTGATGCCGAACAATGCCGCCACGCTCAACAGCCGCGGCTTTATCTATTTGAAAATGACCCAATTCGACGCTGCCGTTTCCGATTTTGACGCGGCATTGCGGGCCGATCCCAAGCTTGCTTTCGCGCTGTACGGTCGCGGATTGGCCAAATTGAAGAACGAGGACGCTGCGGGCGAAACCGACATCGCGGCAGCCAAGGCGCTGCAAGCCGATATTGCGCAGGAGTATCTGCGCTACGGCATCCAGGACGCGCGCTAGCCATTGCACGGCGCCTCGTGTCATATCACCAGCGCAATAAGCTTGCGTCGCTACTGTAGTGTCCCGATTCCGAAGTTCGCCACAGTTCGCGGCAAGCTTGGGAGCGAACTTTAGAATCGAAGGACACTGGCAACTCCATGATTCTAGTGCGGCTTTTTTGAATTTGAAGTTCCTAAACGAACGCGCCGCGATATGATAGGAACTGCAAATTCGCCGCACGAGCGGGCACCTGAAGAGCGGCTCAATGCGCAGCTATCTCGACTTTGAAAAGCCGGTGGCCGAGATCGAGGCCAAGATCGACGAACTGCGCCCGCTCGAGACCGGCGACAGCGCGGCTGCCATCCGCGAGGAGATTTCCCGGCTGGAGGCCAAAGCTGCCCAGGAACTCAAGGAGCTCTATGCAGATCTCACCCCCTGGCAAAAGACGCAGGTGGCCCGTCACCCGAATCGGCCGCACTGTCTCGACTATGTAGCCGCCCTGATCGCTGATTTCGTGTCCCTCGCGGGGGACCGCAAATTCGGCGACGATGATGCCATTGTCGGCGGCTTCGGTCGCTTCAGAGGCGAGAGCATCTGCGTTATCGGCCACGAGAAGGGCTCATCCACCGAAAGCCGGCTCAAGCACAATTTCGGCATGGCCATGCCGGAGGGGTACCGCAAGGCCGAGCGGCTGATGCAGATGGCCGACCGGTTCGGAATACCGGTCCTGTCGCTGGTGGACACTGCCGGAGCCTATCCCGGAATCGGCGCCGAGGAACGCGGCCAGGCCGAGGCGATTGCGCGTTCGACCAATGCCAGTCTCGAACTCGGCGTACCGAACGTGGCAGTCGTCATCGGCGAAGGCGGCTCTGGCGGAGCGATCGCCATTGCGACCGCCAACCGCGTACTGATGCTGGAGAACGCCATTTACAGCGTGATTTCGCCGGAGGGCGCAGCGTCGATCCTGTGGCGAGACACCTCGAAGGCGCAGGAAGCAGCGACCGGAATGAAGATCACCGCCGAAGACATGATGCGCTTCGGGGTTATCGATCGGATCGTGACCGAGCCGGTGGGAGGCGCCCACCGCGATCCCGCAGCGGCCGTTGCAGCGGCGGGGGAGGCTATTGCCAATGTCCTCGACGAACTCGCGGGGCTCGACCGGGAGACCGTCCGCCGCCAACGGCGTGAAAAGTTCCTGGCCATGGGGCGCGGCTTCGCCTAATGGACCGACCGGGCGGGTTTTCACCCACCAGACTGTAAGCCTTTGTTTTCCAAAGAGTCCCGGCGCGTGCAATTGTTGGCATCCTGCCCTCTTCTTACCCAAGTCTTGGCCTAGCTTCCCATTGTCACCTTGGCTGGTGGGGACTGCGGGCCGGCTTGCAGCCAATTTTTTGGCCTTCTTTCACCATCGGCTAGCTCAATCGGCTATCCACCATCGTCTTGCGGTGGCCACGTCTTCCGGGTAGACGATTGAGCAGGGGAAGGCTTGGGGAAGCCTGTCGATCGGGGGAGTTTGGCGTTGAATCGTCGACCTTTGGTGCGCTCGCTTCTGGCGTCCGCTGCGATAGCGGCCGCCGTTGCGCTTGCGGGGTGCGACACGGACAGCACGCCGGCTGCTGTCAACGGTCGCCATATGCAGCCCCTGTCCGATCGCACGCTGGCCGATATCGAGAACCGGAACATGGCGAAGGAATCGCCGATCCTGGTTCGAATCTTCAAGGAAGAATCCGAATTGGAAGTCTGGAAGGAAGACAAAACCGGCCGCTTTGCGCTGTTGCGCACCTATCCCATCTGCCGCTGGTCGGGAGAATTGGGGCCAAAAATCAAGCAAGGAGACCGCCAGGCACCGGAGGGCTTCTACACCATCACGCCCGGCCTGATGAATCCGAATTCCCAGTACTATCTCGCCATCAATACCGGTTTCCCAAACGCCTACGATCGGGCGAATGATCGCACCGGCGCGTTCCTGATGATCCATGGCGATTGTTCCTCGGCCGGGTGTTACGCCATGACGGACGAACAGATCGCAGAGATTTACGCGCTCGCCCGTGAATCCTTCTTTGGCGGCCAGAAGGCGTTCCAGATTCAGGCCTATCCGTTCCGGATGACGCCGCTCAATATGGCGAAGCATCGCAATTCCCAGCATGTGGCGTTCTGGAAGATGCTCAAGCAAGGCTACGACCATTTCGAGGTCACGCGGCTCGAGCCGAAGGTCGATGTGTGCGACAAGCACTACGTGTTCAATGCGGAATCGAAGGGCAAGTTCAGCCCGGCGGAGACGTGCCCCGCCTACCGGGTGCCGCAGGAGATCGCGTCGGCGGTGCGCGACAAGCAGCGCCGCGACGACATCCAGACCGCCGAGCTGATCAACCGCGGAACACCGGCCTCGCCGGCCAGAACGGGCGTCGACGGCGGCATGAACCGAACTTTCCTTTCTGCGGTGAGATCCCACGGCGGACCGGGTACGGTCATTCACACCGCCTCGGGCACAATTCCGGCCCACGTCAATCCACCGGCCGGGGAAACTTCAACCGGAAGCACCTTCGGCCTCGCTTCTGCCGAATCGCGACCCGTGCAGGTTGCATCGGCGGCGCCGAACTCGGGCGGCATCGGCGGGTTTTTCGGCAACCTGTTCGGCTCCAAGCCCCAGAACCCGAGCGGGACGCAGGCCGTGCAGACCCCACAAACGAAGCCCTCACCGGCGACGGCCAAGCCTGTGCAGAGCACTGCTGCCGGGAGCACACGGTCAAAGACCGAGACGCAGCCAGCAGATGGCAAGACCGCGAAGGTCGCCCTGGCCAAGCCGCAATCTTCCACGGCGCGGCCGGAAGCGGCCCCTGAGCCGGACGCAAAAGGAGCGAGCACTCCTAACCTGCTCAACGGCGCGGCGCCGACCGTTCCGACCGGCGGCTTCGAAAATCGCTTCGGCGGCTCGCGCTAGCAGATATCAGGGTATCAGGTATCAGGTATCAGGTATCAGGCTAGAATTTGATCTGTCCTGATGCCCCTGCTACCTGATCCCTGATCTTACGCGAACCGCCCGTGACAATGCTTGTATTTCTTGCCCGATCCGCATGGGCAGGTTTCGTTGCGGCCGACCTTGCCCCAGCTCGTCGGATCGTTGGGCTTGCGCTCTGACGCCAGACCGGCGGAAGTGATCCCGTGACGCGCCAGCGTCTCCGCGCCGGCCCGCGCAAGCGCCATCTCGTCCTCGCCGGTCGACGGGTCGATCTTGTGCGCCTCCATATAGGGCAGGCTTGCCGGCTCCTCCGGCGGAGCTGTCCTGATCTCGACCCGCATCAGCTGTGCCGTCACCGCCTCGCGCAGACTGGTGCTCATTGCCTCGAATAGATTGAACGATTCCGCTTTGTACTCGTTGAGCGGATCGCGCTGGCCATAGCCGCGCAGGCCGATGACCTGGCGAAGATGCTCGAGCATCACCAGATGCTCGCGCCAGAGGTGATCGAGGGTCTGCAGCAGGATCGACCTCTCAACGTAGCGGATGACGTCAGCGCCCCACTGCGCGACTTTCGCCGCCATGTGCTCGTCGGCGCGGCGCTCGATGCGGGAGAGCAGCTCCTCATCGGCGATACCTTCTTCCTTCGCCCATTCGGTGACCGGCAGATCGAGATTGAGGACGCGCTTGAGCTCTTCCTGCAGGCCCTTGGTGTCCCACTGCTCGGGGTAGGCGTTTTCCGGGACGTGCTTCGCGATCAGATCCTCGACCGCGGCTTGGCGCATATCGGCCACGATCTCGTGCACGGCCTCGTCGCGCATCCACTCGACCCGCTGCTCGAATATCACCTTGCGCTGATCGTTCATCACGTTGTCGAACTTGAGCAGGTTCTTGCGGATGTCGAAGTTGCGGGCTTCCACCTTCTGCTGCGCTTTTTCCAGCGCCTTGTTGATCCAGGAATGAACGATCGCCTCGTTCTCCTTGAGGCCGAGCCGCTGCAGCATGGTGTCGAGCTTGTCCGTCCCGAAGATGCGCATGAGATCGTCTTCGAGGGAGAGAAAGAACTTGGAATGCCCGGGATCCCCCTGCCGGCCGGAACGCCCGCGCAACTGGTTGTCGATACGCCGGCTCTCATGCCGCTCGGTGCCGAGCACGAACAGCCCACCCGCCTTGAGCGCCTTTTCCTTGAGCCGTGCCACCTGGGCACGGATCTCGGCGGCGCGGGGATCGCTTTCACGCTGCTGCGCGTCGCCGATGTCGGCAAGCTCGTGGCGGATGCGCATGTCCGCATTGCCGCCGAGCTGAATATCGGTGCCGCGCCCGGCCATGTTGGTGGCGATCGTGACCGCCCCCGGCACCCCCGCCTGGCCGATGATATAGGCTTCCTGCTCGTGATAACGGGCATTGAGAATGGCGAAGACCTTGGCCTTCGAGGCCCCGTCATCCCCGCTGTAAAGCGCCGAAAAGGCATTGGGATCGGAGAAGTCGTGCTGTTCCCAGCCCTGCTTGCGCAGCATCTCGGCCAGTTGCTCGGACTTCTCGATCGACGTCGTGCCCACCAGCACGGGTTGACCCTGCTCCTTGCATTCGTTGATCAAAGCCAGGATGGAGCGGTACTTCTCCGTCGCCGTGCGGTAGACCTCGTCGTCGTCGTCGAGCCGTATCATCGGCATGTTGGTGGGCACCTCGATCACTTCGAGATTGTAGATGTCGATGAACTCGTCCGCCTCGGTCATGGCGGTGCCGGTCATGCCGGCGAGCTTCTCGTACATGCGGAAATAGTTCTGGAAGGTGATGGAGGCGAGCGTCTGGTTCTCCGGCTGGATCGGCTGGTGCTCCTTCGCCTCCAGCGCCTGGTGCAGCCCCTCGGAATAGCGTCGCCCCGGCATCATGCGGCCGGTGAACTCGTCGATGATCATGACCTCGTCGTTGCGGACAATGTAGTCCTTGTCGCGCTGGAACAGCTTGTGCGCCCGCAAAGCCTGGTTGACGTGGTGGACGGTGGAGACGTTCTCGACGTCGTAGAGATGATCCCCCTTGAGCAGATTGTCGTTGCGAAGCATCTGCTCCATCTTCTCCATGCCCACCTCGGTCAGCGTGACAGTGCGCTGCTTCTCGTCGACTTCGTAATCGACCTTGTCGAGCTTGGGGATGTAGGCGTCGATGGTGTTGTAGAAGTCGGAGCGGTCATCCAGCGGCCCCGAGATGATCAACGGGGTTCGCGCCTCGTCGATCAGGATGGAATTGACTTCGTCCACGATGGCGTAGATATGCCCGCGCTGGACCATGTCCTCCAGCCGGTATTTCATGTTGTCGCGCAGATAGTCGAAGCCGAGCTCGTTGTTGGTGCCGTAAGTGACGTCGGCGTCGTAAGCCTGCTTGCGCTGCTCGTCATCGAGGCCGTGCACGATGACCCCGACCTTGAGCCCGAGAAAATTGTAGATCTGGCCCATCCATTCGGCGTCGCGCCGGGCCAGGTAGTCGTTGACGGTCACCACATGCACGCCGCGGCCGGCGAGCGCATTGAGATAGACCGCCAACGTCGCCACCAGCGTCTTGCCCTCGCCGGTCTTCATCTCGGCAATGCGGCCCTCGTGCAGGATCATCCCGCCGATGAGCTGCACGTCGAAATGCCGCTGGCCCAACGTGCGCTTCGCCGCCTCGCGACAAGTTGCAAACGCCGGCACCAGGATGTCGTCCAGCGAAACACCCTCGGCAACCTGCGCCTTGAACGCATCGGTCCGAGCTCGCAGCGCCTCGTCCGAGAGCGCTTCGAGCTCCTTCTCCAATGCGTTGATTTCCGCAACGCGCGGCAAATAGCTCTTGATACGCCGCTCGTTGGAGGAGCCAAACAGCTTGCGGGCGATTGCTCCAATCATGCGGAAAGTCCTTGAGATCCTAGCAGGAGCGTTGCCGCACTCGAGCAAATCCGCAACGAACGCAATGCCATGGCCAAAACCGGGTTTCGACGCAGCCGCCCGTGCTTGATCGGGGCCCGCGGAATGCGCAAGACTATCCCGTCCCTGGAGCGTCTTGCATGCGAACAGCGGATGGCGGCCGGAGCGAGCGGGTTTGCCGAGAGATAGGAGGGGGTTGCGGCCTTGTCAATTGGCCGCTCCCGGCCCCGCTTGCGCTCACGTTCTCGTCAAAATCCTCCTCTAGATGATTGCCAAGCGGGGCTCTTTCCGCAACTGTCCGGCGCCGCCGACGGTTGCTCCAGCAGGGACCACGCCATGCTTTTCCTCGATTTGCTGCCTCGTTCCACACCGCGACCGCGCTTTATCGCAATCGCGGCGACCGCCGTGCTGCTATCTATTTCACCGACCCTTTCCGGCTGCTCCAAAAACCCTTCCTCCGAGGTTTCCGCCTCGGGATCCGATCCAGTCATGGCTCGGGTCAATGGGGTCGACATCAAAGAGAGCGACCTCGCGCTCGCCGAGGAGGATGTGGGGGCCGACATTCAGGCGGCGTCACCGGAAGCCAAGCGAGATCATCTGATCTCCTATCTCGCCGACATCATCATGGTCACCCAGGCGGCCGACAGGAAGAAGGTTGCCGATAATCCCGACTTCAAGCGGCGGCTGGCGTTCCTGCGCAACAAGTTGCTGATGGGCTTCGAGCTGCAGGAAGAGGCGAAGTCTGCGATCAGCGATGATGCCCTGCACCAAACCTATGATGATGCGGTGAAATCGACGGGTGGTCAGGAAGAGGTGCGCGCCCGACACATTCTGGTCGAGAGCGAAGATGAAGCAAAAGCCGTCCTCGATCGGCTCAAGGGGGGTGGCGATTTTGCGGAGCTTGCAAAGGAAAAGTCGAAGGACCCGGGCGCTGCCGAGGGTGGCGACCTCGGCTATTTCACCAAGGATCAGATGGTGCCGGAATTCGCTGACGTCGCCTTCAAGATGTATCCGGGTCAATTGTCCAACCCGGTGAAGACACAATTCGGATGGCATATCATTAAGGTCGAGGACAAGCGCACCAAGCAGCCCCCGGAATTCGAAAAGGTGAAGGGTCAGATCGAGGCCTTTCTCACGCGCAAGGCGCAGACCGAGTTCATCGCGAAGCTGAGGCAATCGGCCAAGATCGAGCGCCTCGACAAGTCGGGCGAGCAGAAAAAGAACTGATCAGAATTCGTCTGCCAATGCGTGTTTCAATATACTGAATCAACCTCTTGGCGGCATGAACGTGCTTGTCACGGCCACCCACGTCGTTCATTGCTGCAAGGCAATTCGTGGGTGGCCGGAACAAGCCTGCCCTCGGACTTGATCCGAGGGTCCGGTCATAATGGAAAGCTGGGCGTCAACTCGCCCGAAGCCAAGCTACGCGTGACGTCGGAGAAAGGCCTTGACGACGCCAACATCCCCGCTCGCGCCTGCCCAGTTTCCCAACATGCCGCCGGTTGAGGGGGTCAAATTCGCGACCGCCGCCGCCGGCATCCGCTACGCCGGCCGCACCGATGTCCTGCTGGCCCTCTTCAAGGAAGGAACGACGGTTGCCGGGGTGTTCACGCGGTCCAAATGCCCGTCCGCTCCGGTCGATTGGTGCCGGGCCCAGCTCAAGGGAGGGAGCGCGGCTGCGCTCGTGGTCAATTCGGGCAATGCCAATGCTTTCACCGGCAAGCACGGTCGCGAGACGACCAAGACCACGGCGCGGCTCGTTGCCGATGCCGTCGGATGTCGAACCTCGCAGGTTTTTCTCGCCTCGACCGGCGTCATCGGCGAGCCGCTCGACGCGACCAAGTTCGGCGCCGTGATGGATCGGCTGGTAGCGTCGACGGCGCCTGGGAACTGGCAGAATGCGGCGCAGGCGATCATGACGACCGATACTTTTCCGAAAGGTGCGGCGGCCATCGCACGGGTCGGTGCAACGGCGTTGACCATCTGCGGCATTGCCAAAGGCGCGGGCATGATCGCGCCTGACATGGCGACCATGCTGTCCTTCGTTTTCACCGACGCGCAAATTTCCCCACGCCTGTTGCAAAGTCTGCTCAAGCAGGGAGTGATCGATACCTTCAACGCGCTGACGGTTGATGGCGACACCTCCACTTCGGATACCTTGCTTGCGTTCGCAACCGGCGCCGCTGCCGCCCGCGGAGCCGCGGAGATAACGAACCTCTCCGACCCGCGGCTGCCGGCTTTGCGCAAGGCATTCAATGCCGTCCTTGGCAATCTCGCCGAGCAGGTCGCCCGCGACGGTGAAGGCGCACGCAAGCTCATAGAGATCATCGTTGAAGGCGCGGTGTCGAAATCGTCGGCGCGGAAAATCGCGCTTTCGATCGCGAACTCACCCCTGGTGAAAACGGCGATCGCGGGCGAGGACGCCAATTGGGGACGTGTCGTCATGGCAGTCGGCAAGGCCGGCGAGCCCGCGAAACGCGACCGGCTCTCGATCTGGTTCGGCGGCATCCGCGTTGCTCACAAAGGGGAACGCGACCCGGGCTACGACGAGGATGCGGTGTCCGCCGCAATGAAGAGGCCGGAGATCCTGCTCAAGGTCGCGCTTGGTCTCGGTCGTGGACGCGACCGGGTGCTCACATGCGACTTGACCAAGGAGTATGTCGCCATCAATGGCGACTACAGGTCATGAGCGGGATCGCTTCAAAGGTAATTACACGTTAACCAGTGTGACAGAACCTAGGCCAGCCCGGGTAGGATTGAACCGTCCTTAACCGCTGGCTTTCTATGCTCGATCGCGCAGGGTTGTGAGAGCGTGAAGCTTGTCCTCGTCGCCGCTTGCGCCCTGGTCGATCCGGATGCCCGCGTGCTCATTGCGCAGCGTCCGCAAGGCAAGCCGATGGCCGGCCTGTGGGAATTTCCCGGCGGCAAGATCGAGGCGGGTGAGCGGCCTGAACAGACCTTGATCCGCGAGCTGAGGGAGGAATTGGGAATTGTCGTGAACGTGGCGTGCCTCGCACCGCTGACCTTCGCCAGCCACGCCTATCCCGACTTTCACCTTCTGATGCCGCTCTATGTCTGCCGGCGTTGGGAAGGGACCGTCAGGGCGCTGGAGGGCCAGAAGGTCGCTTGGGTGCGGCCGAACCGGTTGCGCGACTACCCCATGCCGCCTGCCGACGAGCCGCTGATCTCCCATCTGATGGGGCTGCTCTGAGCAAACCCGCAACGCGCATTAGGACGTGAAATGCCAAGAAAATCGCAGCTTCGACCAATCATGGCCCTTCTGCGCGCGCGCCTTGCCGCCGACGAGCAAGGGGCAACCGCCATCGAATATGCTCTGATTGCTTCCGGAATCGGAGCGGCCGTTGCGGCGACGGTCTATAATCTAGGCTCCACCACGCAAGGCTTTTATTCCCATCTGTCCTCGATGTTCTAATCAGAGGGCAGAGGACGGAGGACAGACGACGGATGATCCGTCATCTGTCATCTGTCCTCCGTCCTCTGTCGCCTGGCTTCGCCGTCTCGCCTGCTGATTTCTCCTTCACGCCAAGGGCATCCGACAGCCGCGTGCGCGCCGATCCCGGTGCGAGCGGTTTTTGCTGGCTGGCATGGGGTGCCCAGCCGGAAAGCCAGACGATCTCGAATGTCGCACGAATGCGGTTGTCCGGGTCGGTGAAACGCTCGGCGTAGACCTCCGTCATTCGTCGCAGCGTGGCACGCTTGAGCGGACGGCGGCTACGCTCGACCATTGGATTCGTCGCTCCCATTGAGCGCAGATCGTGCATCAGCAACATCGGCAATTCGTAGCGCACGGTGATCCGGTCAAGATCGGTCACCGGCAATGCGAAGCCCGCGCGTTGGAGCAGCGCACCTGCCTCTCGCACGTCCACAAACGGAATAATTCGGGGCGAGATGCCATGCTCGATCTCGGCCTCGGCGACGGCAAAGGATTGCCGCAGCTCGGTGAGCGTATCGCCGCCGGCGAGCGCCGCCAGCAGCAGCCCGTCGGGCTTGAGAGCGCGGCGGATCTGGATGAGGGTGCCCGGCAGGTCATTGACGAACTGGAGGGAGAGGGCGGATACGAGGAGCTCGAGCGAGGCGTCGCGGAAGGGCAACGTCTCTTCCTCGGCGGAAATTGCAAGGCAGCCAGCCCAGGTTCCCTCACTTTGCGCGCGTTGCGGCAAACTGCCTGCGGACGCATTGGCCGCCACGATCGTGCCGACCCTGCCGCTACGCACGAGCTCCCGGCACACGGCATCGGTCGGTGTTCCGAGGTCTACCGCCAATTCGAAGCGCCGCAGCACCGTCGCCAAGCGATCGGACAAATCCTGGGCCACTCGCTCCAGCAAGAAGGTGGACGCTCCCAAGTCCACTGCGCGCCAGCGCCGGGCGCGCAGTAGACGACGGTCGAAAATAATGGGGTGCGACGCCATTCTTTGGTGTCCCGATTGAGCTTGCACCCTCACCGAGTTAGCTTTGGATTCATGCATGGGGAGCAGGAGCTTGAGGCAACCGAAGTCCCGCCGAGGCGTCTTGCCCGGCTCACCAGCGCCATGCGAGCAGCCTTCGATCTTGTTGCCGGCGTTGCGCTCCCACAACTTTGCCCAGCATGTCGCGAGCCGGTCGAGGGCGCCGGCCTCTGCGCGACGTGCTGGTCCAGGCTCTCATTCATCACACCGCCCTATTGCGAGCGGCTCGGCATTCCGTTTGCGTTTGATGCCGGGCCCGGTCTTGTCTCCATCGAAGCCATGGCTGATCCGCCAGCCTATGGCCGCGCGCGCGCCGCGGTGCGCTACGACGAGATTGCAGGCACGCTCGTGCATGCCTTGAAATATGGCGACCGGCTCGACCTTGCGCCGATGATGGGCCGCTGGATGGCGAATGCCGGTCGCCCATTGCTTGCCGATGCCGACGCGCTGGTGCCGGTGCCACTGCATTGGCGGCGGCAATGGGCACGGCGGTTCAACCAATCCGCTCTGCTCGCCGAGGTCATCGCCAAGGCGAGCGGCCGCCCCGTCGCCCACGGGGCGCTCAAGCGCGTCAAGGCGACGCCCCAGCAGGTTGGACTCGATAAAGCGGCCCGTGCCCAGAACGTGCAGGGCGCCTTCCGGGTCACGGCGGAAGGCAAAGCGGCGGTCGCGGGCCGCAAGCTGGTGCTGGTCGACGATGTGCTGACCTCCGGCGCAACCACAGATGCCTGTGCGCGGGCGCTGCTGCGGGGCGGCGCGGCATCGGTTGATGTCGTGGTATTCGCCCGGGTTGTGGCAGCAGGCCGCACCCCCATATAGAATGGAAACGCTCCAATTGAACATGAACCGAATCGAGATTTACACCACCCGCTATTGTCCGTATTGCATCGCTGCCAAACGGCTGTTGTCGCGAAAGGGTGTCGACTTTGCCGAGACCGATGTGACCGGGGATGCGAAGGGGCGCAGCAGGATGGTCGCACGCGCGAACGGGCGCATGACCGTGCCGCAGATTTTCATCGGTTCGGTTCATGTGGGGGGCTATGACGACCTCCATGCCCTGGATCAGAAGGGTAAGCTTGACGTTCTGCTCGGGCGCGAAGCGCCTTCGCCGAATGTCGATCAGGAGTCCCGCGCATGAGCAGCCTCAAGGGTTCGGTCTTCGCCGCGGGTCTGGTGCAGATGCGCTCGGGTCTTTCCCCGCAAGCCAATCTCGATGCAGCGGCACGGCTGATCGTCGAGGCCCGGAATGCCGGCGCCGACTATGTGCTCACGCCTGAGATGACGAATATCCTCGAGATCAAGCGCGAGCGGCTGTTTGCTGCGATCATGCCCGAGGAAAGCGATGCAAGTCTCGCTGCTTTCCGTGCACTTGCGCGCGAGCTTGGCATCTTCCTGCATATCGGGTCATTGGCCATCAAGGTTTCACCGGAAAAGGCGGCGAATCGCTCCTTCCTCATCGACCGCAGCGGCGAAATTGTCGCGCGCTACGATAAAATCCACATGTTCGACGTCGATCTCGCGAACGGCGAGAGCTATCGCAAATCGCGCAGCTACCGACCCGGCGAAATCGCCGTCACTGCCGACTTGCCCTGGGGCAGGCTTGGATTGACGGTCTGTTACGATCTGCGTTTTCCCGCGCTCTATCGCGCGCTGGCAGAGGCAGGGAGCTCGTTCCTCGCCATCCCCTCGGCCTTCACCAAGCAAACCGGCGAGGCGCATTGGCATGTGCTCAACCGCGCGCGTGCCATCGAGAACGGCTCGTTCGTGTTTGCGGCTGCGCAAGCCGGCAGGCACGAGAATGGCCGCGACACCTTCGGCCATTCGCTCATCGTCGACCCCTGGGGGCAGGTAGTCGCGGAGGCCGGGATCGAGCCCGCAGTGGTCGTGGCGAGCATCGATCCCGCCCAAGTGAGCGCGGCACGCGCGAAGATCCCTTCCCTCGCGCATGGTCGGCGTTTTGAAGTGATCGAGCCGCCCGCCAACCCATCCCATTTGCATGCCGTACGGGGGTCGGCATGATCCGCTACGCGCTCGCCTGCGAACGCGGGCACAGCTTTGAGAGCTGGTTTCAAAATTCGACCGCTTACGACAAGCAGGTCAAGCATGGGCTGGTGGTTTGCCCGGCCTGCAACTCGAACAAGGTCGAAAAGGCGATCATGGCACCGCGTCTTTCCGGCGGGAGAAAGCGCGACGAGAAGCCACCAGCACCGGTCGCGGCTGGTGAAGCTCCGGCACCGGCGCCGACGCCGGAAGCGCCGGCTGCCGTCGCAATGCCGGCTCCGGTCGCGATGATGTCGCCGCAGGAGCAGGAATTTCGCAAGAAGCTGAAGGAGCTGCGCGAGCACCTCACCCAGAATGCCGACTATGTCGGTCGGAAATTTCCCGAGGAGGCGCGCAAGATGCATTATGGCGAGATCGAGCACCGCTCGATCTACGGCGAAGCCTCTCCCGACCAGGCAAAGGAGCTGCACGAGGAAGGTATCGAGTTTCACCCGCTGCCGGTGTTGCCGGACGAACGCAATTGATTCCGTAAATCGCCGAGCCCACCATTCACGAGCACAACAGGCGATTTTGCCCACCCTACGAACTGCCGGACGAACGCAACTGATTCTGTCAATGCGCCCACAGCAGCAAGGCGACACCGATCACGATCAACCCGATGCCGACGCTTTCTCGCCGGGTGGTCGGCTGCTTGAAGATGAAGCGCGAAATCCCTTGCGCGAACAGAACCTCAACCAGCGCCAGCGTTCGCACGCTGGCAGCGGTGCTAAGCGCAAAGGCAAGAAACCAGAATTGCGACGCGAGCGCTCCCATAAATCCTGCAAACAAAGAGGGGCGCCATGCCGCAACGATCGAGGCGAGCACGGCAGGCTGGCGTAGCCCGAGATAAAGGGAGAGCAGCGCCGCCTGCATGAGGAGCCCGACGACCACCGTGAAGGTCGCGGCCATGACATAGCTCGATAGCCCCAAGCTGAGGATCGCGCCGCGAAAGCCGACGGCTGAAAGCGCGAACATGGCTCCGGCGCCGAGTCCCAACAGCGTTGCCTTCAAGTCCGCAGATGTTCCGGGCTTGAGCGCCATGCTCACGACGCCGGCGGTGGCAATCAAAATAGCTGCCGCCATTCCCGGTGTGACAAGGTCGCCCAGAAAGAGAAGCCCGAACAGCGCCGCTTGCACCGCTTCAGTCTTGATATACGCATAGACGACCACAAACGAGCGGTCGTTCATTGCAGCGAGCATAAGGGCGGTGGCAGCAATTTGGGTCAACGCGCCGCAGATGATCCAAGGCCAGTAGACGAGCGGCGGCCGCGGCAGAGGCTGCCCGAGGGCAACCATCACCGTAGTGAGGAACGCGAGCGCGAAAGGAAATCCGAACAGGAACCGCACATGGGTGGCGCCCGCGGTCCCCAGACTGGCGGTCAGGCCGCGTTGGGTGGCATTGCGTACCGTCTGCGCAGCCGCTGCGATGATGGTAAAGAGCGCCCAAAACCAAGACGGCTCAAACATTGCTCGGCTTTTGGGCGATCATCATATAGTTCACGTCCATGTCGCTCGCGATCTGCCAGCGGTCGGCGAGAAGACTGTAGATCACCCCGGTCTCATCGATGACGGCGAGGCCGTGCAACTCGAGCGCGGCCGCGAGCTCGTCCGGAGCAACGAACTTTTCCCACTGATGGGTGCCCCGCGGCAGCCAGCGCAGCACGTATTCTGCGCCCACGATAGCCAGTGCAAAGCTCTTGAGCGTGCGGTTAATCGTGGCCACGACCATGATCCCGCCGGGTGCCACCATTTCGGCGCATCGTTCGATGAACAGGCTCGGGTCGGCCACGTGCTCCACCACCTCCATGGCGAGCACGACTTCGAAGCGCTCGCCACCATCGGCGAGCGCTGCGACGGCGGTTGCACGGTAGTCGATCGCCAAGCCTGCCTGCTCGGCGTGCAGCTTGGCCGCCGCAATATTGGCCGCCGAAGGATCGGCGCCCACGACCTTGGCGCCCATGCGCGCCAGCGGCTCACTCAAGATTCCGGCGCCGCAGCCGATATCGAGAATGCGCAGCCCGGCCAAGGCATCGCGCCGCTTGTCGTCGCGCCCGAACTGCCGACATGCGGCCTGCTTGATGAAGGCGAGGCGGACCGGATTGAATTTGTGCAGCATCCCCATCCTGCCGCGGGGGTCCCACCACTCGGCCGCCATGGCGGAAAAGCGCGCAATCTCCGTCTCGTCCACGGTGGCATCGCGCCGAAACTCGGCAGTGCCGGTCACCAATGCCCTCCAATGCCGCGGTTGCGGCTCATGAATGTCATCGCTATGTATACGCGCCTTTTTGAGCGGGGGCTCGCCGTAAAGCACCCCGGGACCGTACCGTACCGGAGAGGTGCGCAACCGCATCATGCCCCGCCTGGTGATGAAGTTCGGCGGTACCTCGGTCGCCGATGTCGAGCACATCCGCAGCGTCGCCCGCCACGTCAAGCGCGAAGTGGATGCGGGCCACGAGGTGGCCGTGATCGTCTCCGCCATGGCGGGAGCCACCAATCAGCTCGTGGCCTGGTGCCGAGAAGCGGCGGCCTTGCATGATGCGCGCGAATACGATGCGGTCGTGTCCTCAGGCGAGCAGGTAACGGCTGGTCTGCTCGCTATCGTGCTCGAGGGCATGGGCGTCAATGCCCGTTCCTGGCAGGGCTGGCAATTGCCCATCCTGACCTCCAACGCCCACGCAGCGGCGCGCATCCTCGACCTCAACGGCGCAGAGCTCGTCAAGCGCTTCAAGGAGAGGCACGAAGTGGCGGTGATCGCCGGCTTCCAAGGGTTGCACAAGGAGACCGGCCGCATCACCACATTGGGCCGCGGCGGATCGGACACCTCCGCCGTGGCGGTCGCTGCCGGCATCGCCGCCGAGCGTTGCGATATCTATACCGATGTCGACGGTGTCTACACCACGGACCCGCGCGTGGTCGCGCGCGCGCGTCGGCTTGATCGTGTCGCCTATGAGGAGATGCTGGAGCTCGCCTCGCTCGGCGCCAAGGTCATGCAGGTGCGCTCGGTGGAGCTTGCAATGGTGCATAATGTGCGCATCTTCGTGCGCTCAAGCTTCGAGAGGCCCGAGGACATCGATCCGCGCGCAACCCCGCCCGGAACGCTCATTTGCGGCGAGGAGGAGATCGTGGAGCAACAAGTTGTCACCGGTATCGCCTTCTCGAAGGACGAGGCCCAAATCTCGATCCGGCGCGTGCAGGACAAGCCCGGCGTCGCCGCCGCGATTTTCGGTCCCCTCGCCGAGGCCAACATCAACGTCGATATGATTGTGCAGAATGTTTCCGGCGACGGCGCAACGACCGATCTCACCTTCACCGTTCCGGCCGCCGATTTCCAGCGCGCGACCGACGTGTTGATCAAGGTCAAGGAACGCGTCGGCTACGAACGGGTGGACGGAGCCAATGATGTCGCCAAGGTGTCGGTGATCGGCATCGGCATGCGCAGTCACGCCGGCGTCGCCGCCAAAGCTTTCCAGGCGCTTGCGGAGAAGGGCATCAATATCCGCGCCATCACGACGTCGGAGATCAAGTTTTCGCTGCTGATCGATGCCAATTATACCGAGCTTGCGGTAAGAACGCTGCATTCCCTGTACGATTTGGACAAGTAGCCGGCGTTATCAGGACGCTGTCGGCGGCAGCGAAGACGTGGGATGCATCAGCGCCGCGCAGACACGTTGCGGATGGATCGCCGTGCTGCGGTCTCCTGGACCGGCACAACAACGCCAAATAGGCTAAATGGACCTGCTGCGGTCACTTGCACTCGTTTCGGGGGCGTGGATTCTTGACGCCGATAGGGGCGCGGCTGCTCGGCCGTTGCAGCTTCGCCGACGCTCGGATCGCCGCCGGCCACGGCCAAATCGGAGGCCGTCACCGGCGCCCAGCGCGTCAGATGCCCGCAGGCGAGATGCGGCGAGGGATGCGCGGCGCGGCTGATGACGCCGACCAGCATGCCGCCGCGCAGCACCGGCCCGCCGGAATCGCCGAAGCAGGCGCTCGCGCCGATCGAGCCGGTGCGGTTGGGATCGACCAGCGCGAGCGGGCTCTCGGCCACCAGCGTCGCCTCGTGCAGGCCGGATGAGGCGCGCCAGCGTTCGTCCGTGGTGCCGTAGCCGGCGATGGTGTAGCTGTCGCCACTGCCTTCGCCGACCGGCGCAGCGGCGATGTCGGCCGGCAACGGCGCGGCAAGCCGCAGGATGGCGGCGTCGCCCGACACGGTCACGCGTCTTCCATCATCGAGCACGGCGCTGCGCGAAACGCCGGCGACCCGGAACGAGCGGCCGCCGGCAGTGACTTGCAAGCCCGCGCAATGGGCCGCGGTCACGACGGCGCTGCGCGAGATGACGACGCCGGTGCAATAAGCACCGTTGCCGACGAGGCGCACGGTATAGCGGCCGTGCGCGGATGCGCTGCCCTTGATCACGGCATGGGCAGGCGAGGCGGCGAACAGTAACAATAAAAGGAGCGGCGCGGTCAGCCGTGGCATGCTTCCCCCGTCGGCCAAGACTAGTGCGGTGAATTTGAAGTTCCTATCATTGTCGCCGCAAGCTCGTGTAGGAACTTCAAATTCAAAACCGCACTAGAAGGGACACTAGCGAGTCTCCCTGGCGGCAGGCAAAGCAAAAGCGGCGCAGCGACATGGATCGAGCCGATCTGTAGCGTGCCGGGCACACCTGTGGCCGCGAGCCTCACCGGAAGGCTTAACCCACTGACCGGGACTTGGTATTTCGAATAGAATTCATGCGGCCCCCCATGGGCCGATCGAGGCTCACTCCGTTGGCGGGCATGACAGTCTAAGGACGGTGACCTGCGGTGCCGATCATCTCTTATGCTCAGCGCTTCGAGGATCTTTGCCTCATGCGCTGCTTCGGGACCCGAAGCGAGGGATTCTATATCGATATCGGCTCGGGACACCCGGTCTATGACAATATGTCATTCGCCTTCTATCTCCAGGGATGGCGCGGCGTCACCGTCGAGCCTAATCCCTGGCTGGCGCGGCTCAGCCGAGCGGTACGGCCGCGCGACCATCATATCGAAGCTCTCGTCGGCGCGGCCGTGGGCGAGGCAACCTTTCACCTCGTCGATGACTTCCATGGCCTGTCCACCATGATCGAAAGCCACGCCCAATCCGCACGGGCGCAATTTGGAAAGGCTTCACAGGCGACTCTCGTGCCGATGACGACGCTCGAGGAACTGTGCGAGCGGCACGCGTCCCGATCGATCGATTTCCTCAAGGTCGATGTGGAAGGCGCCGAGGAGGATGTTCTTCGCAACGGGAACTGGCAGAAGCACCGGCCCAAGATCGTGGTGGTGGAGGCACTCGCGCCGTACACGTTGGCGCCGGCTTGGCAGGGGTGGGAGCCCTTTCTGGAAAAACACGGCTACAGGTATGTCTGGTTCGACAGTCTCAATCGCTACTACCTCGCCGAGGAGGCGGGAGAACTGGCATATTGTTTCGAGCTCGGTTCCTCCTCATTCGAGGCGGCTTTCCAGCTCCGCAACGCCAAGCCCGCGCTTGCCGACGAGACGCATCCCGATCACCGGCTGGCAGGGCTCGTTGCGCGCGCCGCCATGATCAGGCTGCCGCTTGTGGCGCGCGATTTTCTTTGCCAAATGCTCACCGCCGATATTCCCGACGCCGCGCTCGAAAAACCTGCCGGCACGCGGGAGATCGCACAGGCGATCGAGCGGACGCTCGGGCCGGGCGCGGCACTCGCGTTGGAGCACCTCAACCTTCCGGCCATTGCCTGTCTGCGCGACGTTTACGCTGCGATCATCGAAACTGATCAATTTCGCGCCGCCTGCGGCCGGATTTCTGCGAGTTATGCCTGGTAGGCAGGCCTGCCCGAACGCCTTGACTTGCCCGAGCCACACCGCATTGGTTATACGGCCGGTTGTGGTCGTCGCGGGCACGTTGCTACTTGAACCAGAGCCGAGGCCGCAGGGCGCTGTCAGCGACCGACAACGGTCCACCCCCGGAAGTGGCGCTAATTGAAATATTGGAGCGCGTCCGGAGCGTGCTCCAATAGCCCCGGTACAATGGGCTGATCCGAGGAATCACGTCATGCGTGGCGCGCTCGGCGGTCCGCGCGTGCTATTGCGCCGGCTTCGCGAGGTGATGGCGGAGCAGGTCAGCGCGCAGGAGCGCCTGGACAAGATCGTGGTGCTGATCGCCGCCAACATGGTGGCGGAGGTCTGCTCCGTCTATGTTCTGCGCGTGGACAGCACGCTTGAGCTCTACGCCACGGAAGGCCTGAACAAGGCGGCGGTACATCAGACGGTGCTGCGCGCGGACGAAGGCTTGGTCGGCCTGGTCGCAAGCGAGGCCAATCCGATCAATCTGTCGGACGCGCAAAATCATCCGGCATTTTCCTACCGCGTAGAAACCGGGGAAGAGATCTACCACTCCTTCCTCGGCGTGCCGATCCTGCGCGCCGGCAATACGCTCGGTGTGTTGGTCGTGCAGAACCGGGCGCGGCGCACGTATACCGAGGAGGAAGAGGAGGCACTTCAGACCACTGCGATGGTGCTCGCCGAGATGATCGCCTCGGGAGAGCTCTCCGCCATCGCCAAGCCCGGTGCCGAGCCCGCTGCCCGCCGCCCGCTTGCGCTCACCGGTCTGGCACTCAACGACGGCATCGCGCTAGGCCATGTTGTGCTGCACGAGCCGCGCGTCGTCATCACCAATTTCATTGCCGACGACGTACCGAAAGAATTGAAGCGCCTGGAGGCGGCGGTCGAGACCATGCGATCGGACCTCGATGTCCTGTTGGAACGGGGCGAAGTGGCCGATGGAGGCGAGCACCGCGACGTGCTCGAAGCCTATCGAATGTTCGCCTACGATCGCGGATGGGTGCATCGGCTGGAAGAAGCGGTAGCCACCGGCCTCACCGCCGAGGCTGCGGTCGAACGCGTGCAATCGGATACACGCGCGCGCATGTTACGTGCAACCGATCCCTATCTGCGCGAGCGCCTGCACGATCTCGACGAGCTCGCCAACCGCTTGATGCACCAGTTGCTAGGCCAGGACTACGCGCCGGCGCGCGATCGACTGCCCGAGAACGCGGTCCTGGTTGCCCGCTCCATGGGGCCGGCAGCGCTGCTTGACTACGATCGCAAGCGCCTGCGCGGTCTTGTTCTCGAAGAGGGCGGGCCCAATTCGCACGTCGCAATCGTCGCCCGCGCGCTCGGCATCGCCGCAGTCGGCCGCATCGATAATGCCGCCGGGCTGGCGGATCCCGGCGACGCGATCATCGTGGATGGCTCTACCGGCGACGTGCATGTGCGGCCCTCGCCCGACATGGAGCGCGCCTACATCGAGCGGGTACGCCTGCGTGCGCGCCGGCAATCGCAATATCTCGCGCTGCGCGACAAGGCATGCTTGACCAAGGATGGCGAGATGGTTGCCCTGATGATCAATGCCGGGCTTGCCGTCGATCTGCCCCATCTCCAGGAGACCGGGGCTTCCGGCATCGGGCTTTTTCGCACCGAGTTGCAGTTCATGGTGGCCGCGAGCTTTCCACGCTCGGCCGAGCAGTTCTCGCTCTATCGGGCCGTGCTCGATGCGGCCGCCGACAAGCCGGTGACTTTCCGCACCCTCGACATCGGCGGTGACAAGGTGCTGCCGTTCATGCGCAATTTCGAGGAGGAGAACCCGGCCCTGGGTTGGCGCGCAATCCGGCTGGGGCTCGACCGGCCGGGTCTGCTGCGCAGCCAGATCCGCGCCTTGTTGCGGGCTGCCGGCGGCCGCGACCTCAATCTCATGTTCCCGATGATCGCCACCGTCGAGGAATTCGACGAAGCCAAGGCCCTGGTGGACCGCGAGCTCACGCACTTGCGTCGGCACGGCCACAAGTTGCCCGAGCGCGTCGAGGTCGGGACCATGGTCGAGGTTCCTTCGCTGCTTTATCAGCTGGATGAGCTGTTCGAGCGGGTCGATTTTCTTTCCATCGGCACCAACGACCTCGTCCAGTTCTTTTACGCTGCCGACCGCGGCAATGCCCGGGTAGCCGACCGGTTCGATGCAATTTCGGCGCCGGTGCTGCGCGCGCTCACGATCATTGCGGAAAAGGGCCGCGCGCATGGCAAGCCCGTGACGGTCTGCGGGGAGCTTGCATCGCAACCGCTCGGCGCGCTTGCTCTGATCGGGATCGGCTATCGCGCACTCTCGCTTTCGCCTTCCGCCATCGGCCCGGTCAAGGCCATGCTGCTCGGACTGAATGCCCGCAAGATCGCGGATTTCATCCTGCCGCTCGTACACAGCCCGGTCGGCAGCGTGCAAATTCGCGAACAGCTCACGAAGTTCGCCATAGAGGAAGAGCTGCAGATTTGACCTGGATTGATTATTTCGATTTCCACGAGTCCATGCATGCTTCCTGAACAGAAACTCGACGCGCTCTTGGCCAGACATGAGGCCGTGGAAAGCGACCTTGCGAGCCAAGTAGCGCCCGAGACCTATGTCAAGCTCTCGCGCGAATTTGCCGAACTCAACCCCATCATCGAGACCGTGAAGCGTTACCGTCGCATCATCAATGAGATCGAAGGTCTCGATGCGCTCGTTGCAGATACGGCGACCGATGCAGAGATGCGCGCCATGGCCATCGCCGAGAAGCTGCAGCTGGAGCAACAGCGCGCCGCACTGGAGCAGGACATCAAGCTCGCGCTGTTGCCCAAGGATGCTATGGACGAGCGCAACGTCATTCTCGAAATCCGCGCCGGAACCGGCGGTGACGAAGCGGCGCTGTTCGCGGGCGATCTTTTCCGCATGTACGAGCGCCATGCGGCGAAGCAAGGCTGGAAGGTCGAGCTGATCTCGGCCAGCGAAGGCACCATGGGCGGCTACAAGGAGATCATTGCAGAAATCCAAGGACGTGGAGCTTTCGCCAAGCTCAAGTTCGAATCCGGCGTCCATCGCGTGCAACGGGTCCCCGATACCGAAGCCTCGGGCCGCATCCACACGTCCACCGCGACCGTCGCGGTGCTGCCGGAAGCTGCGGACGTGGACATCGCCCTCAATGAGGCGGACTTGAAAATCGACACATTGCGCTCGGGCGGAGCCGGTGGACAGCACGTCAACAAGACCAAATCGGCGGTCCGCGTCACGCACATTCCGACCGGCATCGTCGTGATGATGCAGGAGGATCGCTCGCAGCACAGGAATCGTGCCAAGGCTATGGCGGTCTTGCGTGCGAGGCTTTACGACTTCGAGCGCCAAAAGCGCGATGCTGAACGTGCCGCCGAGCGGCGCGGACAGGTCGGGTCGGGCGACCGTTCAGAGCGCATCCGCACCTACAATTTTCCGCAGGGGCGCGTGAGCGACCATCGCATCAATCTCACGCTCTATAAGCTTGCGCAAATCATCGAGGGCGAGGCGCTGGGCGAGATCATCGATGCGTTGGTGACCGAGCATCAGGCTGAGCTGCTGGCCGCGGAAGGGGCGATGCCGTGAAGCCGACTTCCCGGCTGTCCTCGCACTCCCAGGCTCCCAACGAAAGGGTGACAGACAACTTCAGCCGCGCGCCGGCGGGGACGCTGCAAGCGGGACACGAGCAAGCCGCGCGCTCCATCGAGGCCGTGCGACGATTGCTTGCGGGCGAGTTCCGTTGCCACGGTCTCGACTGCGGCGCGCTCGATGCGCGCCTCATCATCTGCCACGCTCTGGCGCTCGACCACGCGGCTCTCGCAGCTCAGGGGCAACGGCTGCTCACAATCGAGGAGATGGCCGCCGTTGCTGCGCTTGCGACGCGCCGGCTCGCCCGTGAGCCGGTTGCCCGCATCATTGGACGCAAGGAATTCTGGGGACTGCCTTTGAAGCTCAATCCTGGAACGTTTGTGCCGCGGCCGGAGAGCGAGACCGTCGTCGAGGCGGTGCTGGCGGCACTCGCGCGCGACAATCTGGGTTCGCGAGCTGTTCGCATCGCCGATCTCGGAACAGGCTCGGGCGCACTTCTCCTGGCTGTCCTCTCCGAGCTTAAGGGGGAAGCTCTCGGTCTCGCCACCGACATCAGCTCCGCTGCACTCGATTGCGCCCGTGAAAATGCGGCTGCGCAGCGCGCGCGGGCGTCATTCATTGCGTGCGATTATGGAGCAGCGATCGAGGGGCCGATCGACGTCCTCGTCTCGAATCCGCCCTATATTCCGCGCCGGCAGATCGCGGCGCTTGAGCCCGAGGTCCGTGGCTTCGATCCTCTCCTTGCGCTCGACGGCGGACCGGATGGTCTTGACGGCTACCGCGCAATAGCCGCCGACGCGCGGCGGCTGCTTGCACCGGACGGCATCCTCGTGGTGGAACTTGGCTTCGGGCAGGCTGCAGCCGTCCTCTCGCTTTTTACCGCCGCAGGGCTTGCGTCCGATGCGCCGCGACACGATCTTTCCGGCGTTCCGAGGGCTCTGGTCGCACGCCGGCAGTCATGAATTCGTTACATTCCAGGTTGCAAAAAAAGCACTTGGATTGTGCATCAAGACGGACTAGGTTTTGCGATAGGGAATCGACCCGACATGCTTGAGCGCCGACTGCGAGCCCCGAAGTAGGACTACGGAGAGCCGACGGTGCGGACGGAGCGAACCAAGGTCGCCGGATGAATTGGCGGATGGTTTGCCACGATCGGGACGAGAAGCTTCATCGGTTATGCGCCAGTTCGCCAGCGATGTGGGCGTGCGCATGAGGGAGAAGTGGGCAACGCCGCAGGATGTGGCGGGTGGGGGTTGCTGCTTCGCAACACGGAAGCTGTCATAGCGGCAAGAAGGGCCGCGCTTTTATCTCCTGGCCTCAACTGGCGGGGTGCGGATGCTGCCGCATCCTTCGCGCGAGAGAGCATTGGACTATTGGCAAGGCAGGGCGGCGTGCAGGACGCCGCCAAATTGAAGGGATTGGCAACGGGCAAGTCATGAGAAACGGTCAGAACAAGCGAATGCGCGGGCGAAACAGCCATCGCAGAGTCACAATCCGATGGTGCGCGTATACGAGTCGAACGGCCCCGACGTCAAAATTCGCGGTAATCCCTCACATATCGCGGAAAAATACATTCAACTTGCGCGCGATGCGCAAGCCTCCGGCGATCCGATCGCAGCTGAAAACTATTATCAGCACGCCGAGCACTATTACCGCGTGATCGCGTCGGCGCAGGAGCAATTTCGGCAGAACAATCCTCACTTCACTCGTGCCGAGAACGAGACGCAAGCAGCGCGCGACGACAGCTTTGATGAGGGCGAGGAAGAAGGGCAGCCCGCGACGGGCGCCTCGGCCAAATCTCCGTACGGCACGCGCGAACCGCAACCCTATCTTCCGCGCGACGCGCAAGCCTTTCCGCAGCCCCAGCCGGCATCTCCCCAGCAGGCCCGTCCGACACAAGGGGGAACCGACGCCCAGGGCGAAGTTGACCGTTTGCCGTCCTTCATCACCGGCGGCCAGCAGCCCATGCATCCGTCCCAACAGAATCCCGGCCACGGACAGAACGGCCACGACAGTCACTCCGACCGTTTCCCACTGCATCGCCGGCGGCGTCGGCACCGTGGTCCGCGCCACGATGTCCAGGGAGGCGGAGAGGGCGGCGATAAATCGTCGCGCCGCGGCGACTGATTTTCGCTTCGTCGGGCTTCTCGTTGCGCTCCCATCCGGGAGCGATCATAATGATGTGCCGCCGCAACGTCTTGCACCTGGTTTTTGAATTCACCTGCGGCTTTTCGCGATCATGACTTACGCCCCACGCGGCCAAGGCGCGAGCGCGGGCTCCAGCGCGGGTACAAATCGCGTGCGCTCGCGCCGCGCGGGTATGGCGCGATAGACCTGCTTGGTCGCCTCGACGATGTGCACCCCTGCGAATGGCGCAGCGATGGTCGCGCCGGCGCGTTCCCAGGCCGTAGCCGATCGCAGGAACCAACCGCGCGCGACCGGCGGCACATGCAGTGCTTCGCCCCAACCCGTCGGCGTGAACCATGCCTCGCGCAACAAGTGAGTGATCTGCGAACGTGAATATGGCCGGCCGTGACCGAAGGGCGTGGTATCCAAACGCGCCCATACTCCGCGCCGGTTCGGCACGACGACCAGCAAGCGCCCGCCCGCTGCCAGCATGCGCCAACTTCACGCAGCAAGGCAATCGGGTCGTGCGCCATTTCAAGCGCATGCACAAGCAATACGCGGTCAACCGCCGAGTCGGGGAGCGGCATTTCAAGCTCATCGACAAGAGCGGCGAGTCCGGGCCGGTCGCTCGGCCATTTCAACACCCCCTGTGCCGCCGGCATAAAGGCCAGGCAGCGCTCAGCCTCCTCGCGAAAGAGACCGAGGTAGGGCGTCGCATAGCCCACGCCGACGACACTCATTCCGCGCGTATCCGCAAAGCGCCTGCGAATGCCGCGCCCGACGAAGCGTCGCGCGACGACCCCGAGGCGCATGGCGTAAAAATTGCGCAGATCGACAACATCGATCGACATAGCGCAAAGTTAGCATGAACTGGCCTGCACGGTCTTTGACCGGAACTCGCGCCGCGGTTCTTGCGTTACCAGGTCCGAAAGCCGATGATCCGGGCGCGGGAGCGGGCAATGCCCCCGCCTGCGACCGGGAAACCCGGGGCCTGATATGATGGCTTCGGAGAAACGCAACATCGGAAAATGAGCCAATGCCCGCAGAAACCCACCTTTTTCTCTGCCTGCAGGACAATTATGGCGTGCTACTCCACGATTCCGCGACCGGTGCGACCGCCGCGATCGATGCACCCGAAGCGACTGCGGTCGAGGCTGCCCTGAAGGCCAAAGGCTGGCCGCTCACCGACATTCTGGTCACGCACCACCACGGGGACCACACGGGTGGCATCCCCGCCCTCAAAGCGCACCATCGCTGCCGTGTCGTCGCTCCGCAGCGGGAGGCGGCGGGCATTCCGCTCGTCGACGCGACAGTGCGCGAGGGTGAGACCGTCAGCGTGGGCTCGCTCACCGCCCAGGTGTACGAAACGCCCGGACATACCGCCGGGCATATCAGCTACTTCTTTGCACCCGAGAAGCTTGCCTTTGTCGGCGATACCCTGTTCTCGATCGGCTGCGGCCGCGTCATCGAGGGAACGCCGGAAATGATGTGGCAGTCGCTGTTGAAGCTGCGCGGCCTGCCAGACGACACGCGCATCTATTGCGGACATGAATACACGCAAGCCAACGTTCGCTTTGCCAGGACGATCGAGCCCGAAAATGCCGTGCTGGCCGCGCGCGCAAAAGAGGTCGACACGCTGCGTGCCGCGCGCAGGCCGACCATTCCTTCGACGCTCGGTCAGGAGAAGGCGGCAAACCCTTTCCTGCGCGCAGACCTGCCGGAGGTAGCGAACTCGGTCGGCCTCGCCGGCAAGCCGGCATGGCAAGTGTTCGCCGAAATCCGCGAACGCAAGAACAGGTCTTGACACGATAGCCTCGCGTCCGGTCCGAGGCACCACGTCCGATGCCGAACCTTTCTGCCGCCGAGGTGATCCGGCTGCTCGATCTCAGGCCACACCCGGAAGGCGGGCATTTTCGCGAAACATTCCGAGACGGGGTCACGGTCAAAGGTTCTCGCGCAGCGTCGACCGCCATCTATTTCCTGCTCGCGCGCGGCGAGCGATCACGCTGGCACAGAATCGATGCCGTGGAGATCTGGCACTACCATGCGGGCGCCGGCCTCCAACTCGAAATGATCACCGGGGCGGCGAATGCGCTCCAACGCCTGACGCTCGGAGGCAACCTCGCCGCCGGTGCACGGCCCCAGGTCATCGTGCCGGCATACGCCTGGCAGTCGGCGCAAAGCCTGGGTGAATGGACGCTCGCGGGCTGCACGGTGGCGCCGGGATTTGAATTCTGCGGCTTTGAGGTGGCCCCCGAAGGGTGGGCGCCCCGGTGACGACCTACGTGCCGCCGGTGCGCTGATCGAGATCCGGCTATCGGCTAGTTTATATATTAGATGGTCATACCATGACCTGGCCGCCGTTTGCGGACAGCGTCGAGCCGGTGATCAGGCTTGCCTCGTCGGCAGCGAGAAACAGCACGCAGCGCGCGATCTCCTCCGGCTCACCGAGGCGACCAACCGGAATGTACGGCAGAATGCTCTTGTCCAGGACGTCCTGTGGCACCGCTTTGACCATCTCGGTCGCGATATAGCCGGGGCAGATGGCGTTGACGGTGATGCCGCTCTTCGCGCTCTCCTGTGCAAGTGCCTTGGTGAAACCGAGCTCTCCCGCTTTGGCGGCCGAGTAGTTCGCCTGACCGATTTGTCCCTTTTGGCCGTTGATCGATGAAATGTTGATGATACGTCCGAACTTGCGCGCCCGCATGCCTTCGATCACCGGGCGACACATGTTGAAGAGTGAAGTGAGATTGGTGTTGATCACCGTCCCCCATTGCTCAGGGGTCATGCGGTGGAACATGGTGTCCCGGGTGACACCTGCATTATTGACCAAAACCTCGACGGGACCGAGCTCAGCCTCAACCACCTTCAATCCAGCGACGCAGGAGTCGAAGGATGAGACATCCCACTTGTAGACCGGAATGCCGGTGGCCGCCTTGAATTTCTGTGCGGCCTCGTCATTGCCACCGTAAACTCGCGGCGACTTTATAGCCTGCCCCCTTGAGACCCTTCGATATCGCCTCACCGATCCCGCGCGTTCCGCCCGTCACCACCGCAACGCGTGACATGACCGTCCTCCCTCTGGTCGGACGACAGACGACAGTGGACGAACGACAGAGGACGGATGTCCCAGCCGCTCGTTTCTTCTGTCGTCTGTCCTCCGTCTACCGTTCGACACACATCGCAATCCCCATGCCGCCACCGATGCAAAGCGTAGCCAGGCCCTTTTTGGCGTTACGCCTCTGCATCTCGTAGAGCAGCGTCACCAGCACCCGTCCGCCCGAGGCGCCGATCGGATGCCCAATCGCGATCGCTCCGCCGTTGACGTTGACCTTCGAAGTATCCCAGCCGAGGTCCTTGTTGACGGCGCAGGCCTGGGCGGCAAAAGCCTCGTTTGCTTCGATGAGATCGAGATCGCCGACGTTCCAGCCGGCCTTCTTCAGCGCCGCGCGCGAAGCGGGGATCGGTCCCGTGCCCATGATCGCGGGGTCGACCCCGGCATGCGCCCAGGAAACGATGCGCGCGATCGGTATCTTGCCGCGCTTGGCTGCCTCGCTCGCCTTCATCAAGACGACAGCCGCCGCCCCGTCATTGATTCCCGAAGCGTTGCCCGCCGTCACGGTGCCATCCTTGGCGAATGCCGGACGAAGTTTCGCAATGGCATCGACGGTTGTACCGTGCTTGGGATATTCATCGGCATCAACGACAATATCGCCCTTGCGCGTCTTGACCGTCACAGGTGCGATCTCGTCCTTGAATTTTCCTGCCTTTTGCGCCGCTTCCGCCTTGTTCTGGGACGCGACCGCGAACTCGTCCTGTTGGCTCCGGGTGATCTGCCACTGGCGCGCGACATTCTCGGCGGTGTTGCCCATGTGATAGCCGTTGAATGCATCCCACAAGCCATCCTTGATCATGGTGTCGACCATGTCGAAGTTGCCCATCTTCACGCCCCCGCGCAGATACGCACAGTGCGGCGCTTGACTCATGGATTCCTGGCCACCCGCGACTACGATCTCGGAATCGCCGTTGAGGATCGCCTGATAGCCGAGCGCAACCGCGCGCAGCCCGGAGCCGCAGAGCTGATTGAGACCCCAAGCCGGGGTCTCCACCGGAATGCCGGCGCTGATGGAGGCTTGGCGAGCGGGGTTCTGCCCCTGACCCGCGGTGAGGATCTGGCCCAAGATGACTTCGGATACGTCTCCTCCTTCAACGGCGGCACGCTTGAGCGATTCCTGGACGGCAACCTTGCCCAATTCGTGAGCCGGAAGCCCGGCAAACGCCCCATTAAATGCTCCGACGGGCGTGCGAGTGGCAGCGACGATGACGATGTCGTCCTTCATACGTAACTCCCTTTTCATATTCGCCGGACGGCGAACGGGATCTTGCGGCTCATGGCCTTATGCCGAGCGAGGATCCTTACCCATGGCGCTATCCTTGGGACCTGCACACAGGGCTGTCAATTGGATGGACTGGCGATCTCTTTTCGACGTTCGGAGGCGCCTGGCGAATCCTGCAACCTCGGATCCCGCCTGCAGCTGGCGGGTTCATATTAAATGGTGGCCCAACTCAAAAAAAACAGGCTATTCTGCCAGGGGATAGGAGCCGCAATCGAGTTCATCATGGCCAAGTCGGAAAATCCGATCACAATCAAGAAATACGCCAATCGGCGGCTCTACAACACGGGCACCAGCACGTATGTGACGCTCGAAGACCTCGCCGCCATGGTGAAGAAGGGCGAGGACTTCATTGTGCACGACGCCAAGACCGGCGAGGACATCACCCGACAAGTGCTGGCTCAGATCATATTCGAGCAGGAGAACAAGGAGGGCCAGAGCATGTTGCCGATCGCCTTCCTGCGCCAACTCATCCGCTTCTACGGCGACAGCATGCAGATGCTGGTGCCGCGCTACCTCGAAGTCTCCATCAACTCGTTTACCCGCGAGCAGGAAAAATTCCGCGAGCATATGGCGCAGGCATTCGGCGGCAGTCCCTTCGGAGCGCTCGAGGACCAGGTACGTCGGAACATGGAAATGTTCGAGCGCGCCTTTGCCATGTTCACGCCATTTGCGCGACGGGAGCAACAGGCGGCAGCGGAGCTTGACAAATCACCTTCGGGCGCAAGCGACGGCGACGAAATTCACGACCTCAAGCGCCAGATGGAAGAGATGCAGAAACGTCTCGATCGCTTGAGCGACAAGGAGAAGATTTAGCGGTCCTTCAATAGCCCAGGGCGCAGCCATCCTTGCGCGGATCGGAACCGCCGATCAGAACGCCGCGCTGCCAGTCGATCCGGATCGCCTGAGCGCCGCCCCAGGGCGCATGGGCGAGCGTCACATCGTGGCCGCGGGCCCGCAGTCCGTCCGCGGTTGCCGGCGGCAGGCCGCGCTCCACGACGGTTTGCTCGTTCACGAAAAAGGCGCGTGGCGCATCGATCGCGGCCTGAAGATCCATGCCGTGATCGATCATGTTGGTGACAATCTGCACATGTCCCATGGGCTGGTAGTGCGCGCCCATCACGCCGAAAGCCATGTCACAACGTTCGCCGCGGAAGGCAAGCGCCGGAATGATGGTATGCAGGGGTCGCTTATTCGGCCCGAATGCATTGGGATGATCAGGATCGAGCACAAAACACGCGCCCCGGTTGGTCAGCATGACGCCGGTGCGTTCCGTGCAAATGCCGACGCCGAAATTCGAATACAGCGTGTTGATCAACGAGACCGCCATGCGGTCACGGTCGACGACGGTAAGATAAACGGTGTCGCTGGCGGTCACAGACGTGCTCGGGAGGCACGCGCGGCGGGCGAGATCGATGCGTTCGGCAAGGTTCGCGGCAAGATTCTTGTCGAGCAGCGTCGGCACCGAAGCGCGCATCGAGAGCGGATCTGCAATGTGGGTATCGCGCACCGCATAGGCGAGCCGTGCGGCCTCGAGCGTGATGTGGAGCCGCTCGGGCCCGAGTGGATCGAGCGACGCAAGATCAAAGCGCTCCAGGATGTTGAGCAGCACCAGGGCAGTAAGTCCCTGCGTGTTCGGCGGTAATTCAAGAATATCGAGCCCGCGGTAATTGCTTGCGATCGGCGCGACCACATCGCCACGATGTTGCTCGAAATCTTCGAGGGTGAGGAAAGAGCCGCGCTCGGCCACGGTCGCCACCATGTCCTGCGCAACGGGCCCTTGATAGAAAGCGTTCGGACCTCCCGCTGCGATCGCGCGCAGCGTTTGGGCGAGCGCGGGCAGCTTCACCACGTCGCCTTCTGCCGGAGCGCGGCCGTGAAACAGGAAATGGTGCGACGCACCGGCATCGGCGCGCAGCTTTGCCTCCGTCTGCGACCAATCCCAGGCAATGCGCGAGGCGACGGGAAATCCTTCCTCGGCGTAGCGGATAGCGGGTGCAAGCGCGCGCGCAAGGCCGAAGCGGCCATGCGCTGCAAGAATTGCCGCCCAGGCATCGATCGCGCCCGGGACGGTCACGGCATGGATCGAGTTCGGGGGCAACGGTGCGCAAACCCTGTCCAAGCAGGGTCCCGATGAAGGCCCCAAGCCCGGAGCGGCCGGAGCCGTTGTAGCCCCACACCGGATTTCCCGGCTTTGCGAGCATGCAGAAACAATCGCCGCCGATCCCGGTCATGTGCGGCTCGACCACGCTGAGCACCGCGACGGCGGTGACCGCAGCATCAGCTGCATTGCCGCCGTCACGCAGCGCCGCCATGGCGGCAAGGGTCGCCAGCGGATGCGACGTGGCAGCCATTCCTTCACAGGCGATGACCGGGGAGCGGCCAGGCAGGTGAAAATCGCGGCTCATGGGAGGTCGGCCTGTCCGGCAACGACACCTCGTGGAGAGCATCGCGCGGATGCAGCGGAACCGAATTCGCGGCAGCCTTCGCGCATGTGATGCTGCATCCGGGCCGTCGAAGGCAGGCGGAGCGCCCCGAGACAAACCCAACAGCTCATATCAGCGCCTGGTCCGGACCTTCGAGCACGATCTCCCGCTGCGGACGTTTGGACAATGAGGCGCCGGTGATCACGTCGACGAAGCCGAGCACCGCGAGCAGAAACAGGGTCGGCGTCGCTGCTCGCGGCACGAAGATCAATTCACCCACCATGGCGATGAACAAAATGAATGAGAGAATGTGGTCCATGACCCCTTTGGCGCCGAAGCGAGCGGCTTTGAGCGCTTCCACATAGAGAAGGAGCATGCCGAGCGCTACAAGGAGATCCCCAATGTTCAACGGCATGCGTCGATTGGGAACCAGGGGAATCATGAAGACCGTATCGGTGAACGGTATATTCAAGAGAAACGCAATCATGTTGTAGAGCGCAAATGGAATTAGCAGAAGGGGAAAAGCGATGAGATACATGATCGTTGGCTCTCTTCACCCGAGCATAAAGGGGGGCAGTTCGGACGCCAGGGCACGCACACGCGAAACAACTTACCCGCTCTGCGCAGGCTGCCTTGCGTCACGCGCGCGCGTGCAGGATCAATTCACGCAAGCGCAATGCTCCGGATGAGCAAGGACGCCCCTCCCCGCAATCCCGCTTGCCGCCGGTCACACTTCTTTCTTGGACTTGAGAACTTGGCGTCCGCGATACATGCCGGTCTTGAGATCGATGTGATGGGGACGGCGCAGCTCACCCGAATCCTTGTCTTCGACATAGCTGGGCCGCGCGAGCGCATCGGCGGAGCGGCGCATCCCGCGCCTTGACGGCGATGTCTTTCGCTTCGGAACAGCCATGGTCCAACTCCTCGATATTGCGGAAGCCGCGCTTATAGAGGAACCAGTCCGCCCACGCCAGAGTGGTGGCGCGCGCGTGGCGGCGCGCGACGGAGAGCCGCCACGTGCTTTTTTCCGAGAGCTTCACCGCCTGCCTGCCGTTGCTCGAAAGCTTTCAAGGGCGCGGACGGTTGACGCAGGCGGCAAACGCCCCCTGTGCAACGCTGCGCGCCTCATAGAGGCCGGCCAGCCTGCGCACCACGGGGCCTGGCTGCTTGGCGCTACGGCGGCGCGGGTTCGGCAGCACCGAGGCGAGCAACGCCGCCTCGCGCGGGGTCAGCGCGCGCACCGATTTGTTGAACGCGTAGCGGCTTGCGGCTTCTGCGCCGAATTGGCCGGTTGGTCCCCATTCCGCAATATTGAGATAGATTTCGAGCACGCGCCATTTCGGCAGGACAAGATCGATCCACAATGCGAGCGGAAACTCCAACGCCTTGCGCACCATGCTCCGGCCGGGCCACAGGAACAGGTTCTTGGCGGTCTGCTGGGTGATGGTGGACACCCCCCTTGCCTCGCTGATGTCGTCGACATCCTCGAGCCGGTCGCGGATCTCCTGCCAGTCGATCCCGCGATGACGGCAGAAGCGGCCATCCTCGGCCGCGATCACCGTAACCGGCAATGCCGGTGACATGCGCTCAATCGGCACGAAGATTCTCTCGACGCGCGCCCCGTTGGCCCAGCGCCAAAGCATGAGCGTCGAACCCGGATTGACCACGCGATAGAGTGGCACCAGGAGATAAGGCAATAGCAAGGCGACCGCGATGAGGATCAGCACGCCCCACAGCATGTCACGCAGCCATCGGCGTCGGCGGGGCGGTTGCGGCGGGGGGCGCGGCGGTCGCTGTTGCGTTGCAGGAGGCATTCTTGTGGCGAAATGCTGTGGCCGAGATCGTCTTGCGCTGGGAAAGCGAGGGCGAGAAATGGACGAATCCGTTCAACGAGACCTTCGCCAATCAGAAAAGGTTAAGAAAGTATAAACGGACACCGGGCGTCCGCTCATTGCGTTTCGGACAATGGATGAATTGCCCCGACATTGCCATGCCCTGGAACTTCTATCGCCGCGATTGCGTTGTAGTGCCGCTCAGTACACGGTCAGTGGAGGCAGCACATGGAAAAGGTCGTGCTACTTTGCCTCATCATCGCCACCATCAGTGCGCTTGCGGAGGTGGCGCCTGCGGCTCGGCGGCAGCACTGACGCGCCTGCATTCAACATTCCGGATATGCAATTATAGCGCAGGCCGGCTTATTCCGCTGCCGTGCGCCCTGCGTCGGCTCGACCGAAGCGGCGCTCGATATAATCGATCACCATCTGCTTGAACTCGGCGGCAACGGCCGCCCCCCGCAGGGTAACGACTTTTTTGCCATCGACGAAGACCGGGGCCGCCGGCTGCTCACCCGTACCCGGAAGCGAAATCCCGATATCGGCGTGCTTGCTCTCTCCGGGCCCGTTGACGATGCAGCCCATGACCGCAACGTTGAGCGACTCGACGCCGGGATAGCGCCGCTTCCAATCCGGCATCGATGCGTGGATGAAGCCTTGAATATCGCGGGCAAGCTCCTGGAAGGTCGTGGATGTGGTGCGTCCGCAGCCCGGACAAGCGGCGACCAGCGGAACAAACACCCGAAAACCCATGGTCTGCAAAAGCTCCTGCGCCACCTTGACCTCGAGCGTTCGGTCGCCCCCGGGCTCCGGGGTGAGCGAAATGCGAATGGTGTCGCCGATACCCTGCTGCAGGAGAACGCTGAGCGCCGCCGAGGAGGCGACAATGCCCTTCGAGCCCATGCCGGCCTCCGTGAGGCCGAGATGCAGCGCGTAATTCGAGCGCTGCCCCAGATCCAGGTAGACCGCGATCAAATCCTGCACGGCTGAAACCTTGGCCGACAGGATGATGCGCTCGCGCGGCAGACCGATCTCCTCGGCACGCTCGGCGGAGAGCAGTGCGGATTGCACCATGGCCTCGCGCGTCACTGCGCGCGCATCCATCGGCGTGGGTGAGCGCGCATTCTGGTCCATGAGGCGGGTCAGCAGGTCCTGGTCGAGCGAGCCCCAATTGGCACCGATGCGTACCGACTTGCCGTGCTTGATGGCGGTCTCCACGATGGCGCCGAATTGCCGGTCCTTCTTCTCCTTGAAGCCGACATTGCCAGGATTGATGCGGTATTTGTCGAGCGCCTGCGCACAGGCGGGATGATCGGCAAGAAGCTTGTGGCCGATGTAATGAAAGTCGCCAACGATCGGGACGGCGATGCCGAGCTTGAGGAGCCGCTCCTTGATATGCGGCACGGCGGCGGCCGCCTCGTTACGATCGACGGTGATGCGCACGATCTCGGAGCCTGCCCGCGCGAGCGCCGCCACCTGCCGCGCCGTCGCCTCGATATCAGCAGTGTCGGTATTGGTCATCGACTGAACAACGACCGGCGCATCCCCGCCGACGGTCACGCCGCCGACATCCACGGCTATTGAGCGGCGTCGTTGCTGCGGCCCAGCTTCGGTCATGCTTGCGCTCCTTGGCGCATGAATTTTACCCTTCCCACGCTCGGGGCGGGAAGATATGCGCCAGATGGGGAAGTGCCAGACCGCGTTGCCCCATGTCAACGTGGTCGGTTCACGAGGACAAGGCCAATCACGACGAGCGCGGCCGCTGCCGCAAAGGTTGCCGTCAAGGATTCGCCAAGCACCAGGTGTCCGGCCGCAACTCCGAACAGCGGCGTGAGAAACGTGAATGCCGAGAGTCGGCTCGCCGAATAGCGCTGGATGAGCGCAAACCAGACAATATAGGTAAGCGCGACGATCCAAACGGTCTGATAGAGCAGAGCGCCGACGGCGAGGGCCGACGGCGGCGCAAGCACCCGCTCGCCGGAGAGGTGTGCGCAAAACGCAAGAACGGGTGCGGAAATGAGCAGCTGGTAAAGCAGAACCTTCTCACTCGATACGCGCACGAGGCCGGTGGCCTTGATCACCAGCGTTGTGGCACCCCAGGCAGCACCGGCCGCCAGCAGCATGCCATCGCCGATCCATTGGCGCGGCTCGCCTGCGGGCGTCGGCACCCCGAATGCCACCACGATCCCCACAAAGGACAGCAAGAGACCAATCCATTGCACGCGGTCGAAACGCTCGCCGGGGATGCACCAGCGCGCACCGATGACGACAAAGAACGGCGCGGTGTAGAGAAAAACCGAGGCGCGGCTGGCTGCGGTCCAAACCATGCCGCGATAGATCAGCAGGAACTCAAAGGCAAACAGCAGGCCGGCGATGATGCCGGGCAGCAGCGTGCCGTCGGCCTGCATCAGATTGAGCCCGCGCAGGCGAGCCCATGCCAGAACGATGAGCGCACCCAAAGTCGATCGGAACGCCGCCTGAATGAGCGGTGGGATCTCCGGCAATGCGACCTTGATGGCGACCTGGTTGAAGCCCCAGCTCAGACAAAGCACGACCGCAAGCGCGGCAGCAAGGGGCGGAAGCGGGCGGGCGGCGGGGAGCATGATGGACGCGAAGGCGGACGATTCTTAGTCTGCCGTCCGCCGTCCGCCGTCCGTCATCCGGATGCAATGGGTGCAGATTCCGGTGATCTCGATCACCGGCGCCTTCGGCATGAAGCCGACGCTGCGGGCGGCAGACGTGAGCGTCGCGGTGACCGCGGCCGACGACGCCTCACCGACCACGCCACAACCCTCGCAGATCAGGAACACGACGAGATCGCCTGCCGCGTGATTGTGCACGCAGGCGATGAAAGCATTGCGGCTTGCGATCCGGTGCACCAGCCCGTTCTCGCGCAGGAACTCGAGCGCGCGATAGGCGGTGATGGGCGCCGGCCGTACCCCTGTGGGCGCCAGTCTCTCAACGATGTCATAGGCACCGAGCGCCCTATGACTGCCGAGCAAGGCCGCAAGCACCTTGCGCCGGACAGGGGTAAGGCGCTGCCCGCGTTGCAGGCAGCGCGCCTCCGCTAGTGCCATCGCATCATCCAGGCACCGGTTGTGGTCATGATCGGGCGTGGGAAAGACCGGGGTAGCGGGACGAGGGGACGGGCGCGAGGTTCTGCCGAGGGCCATTCGCCTGTAATAACAGGATTGCAGCGGCACGGGTATTGCTGCATTGCCATAATTTGTATTGCATCGCAGCATATGATGCCCACATTACGAAACAGCGAATTGCTGGCTCCTTACAACGCAGGCGTGAATGATCCCGCTGCTGCTCGTCAATTTTTTCCGGATGCTCATGCGGCGACGCTCGGCCGGCCGAGTTCCGCTCGCGCCAGCGCGTTTGCGCGGCCACCCGCGCAAGCGGATCAACCTTGCGCTGCAAGGCGGCGGAGCGCACGGCGCGTTCACCTGGGGCGTGCTCGATCAATTGCTGGCAGATGGCAGGATCGAGATCGAGGGCATATCTGGCACATCGGCCGGGGCGGTCAACGCCGTCATGCTCGCGGACGGGCTCAACCGCGGCGGACCCGATGAGGCGCGCCGCCGTCTCGCTGATTTCTGGCGGGCGGTGAGCGTCGACGGGCACCTTCCCGACCTCCAGCGCGCCGTGGTCGAGCGGCTGTTTCCCTTCGTGCCGCGCGAAGGATTGTGGTTCGGCGCCATGTCGCGCTTTCTTTCGCCTTACGATCTCAATCCGCTCAATATCAATCCGCTCAAGGAGCTGATCGAGCGTTTCGTCGACTTTGAAGCCATCCGCCACGCGCGCGGTCCCGAGCTGTTCATCTCGGCGACCAATGTCCACAACGGAGAGGTTCGCATCTTCACCCGCGCGCAACTGACCGCGGAAGCGGTCATGGCCTCCGCCTGCCTGCCGCTCTTGTTCCGCGCCGTGGAGATCGACGGCGTTTCCTACTGGGACGGCGGCTACAGCGGCAACCCCGCGCTGATTCCGTTCCTGCGCGCGACTGCCACCGAGGACGTGCTGGTCGTCCAGATCAACCCGCGGGAGCGGCGCAAGACACCGACGCGCAAGCGCGAGATCTTGAGCCGAGTGAACGAGATCAACTTCAACGCATCGCTGCTCTCGGAGTTGCGCGCGGTCACCTTCGTCAACCGTCTCATCGACGAGGGACGGCTGCCGCGCGGCATGCAGGAGGGCGAGTTTCGCCGCCTCAAGCTCCATCGCATCGTCATGGAGGAATTGGGCGCGGCATTCGACGCGCCGGGCACACTCAATACCGAGTATCAATCCTTCGAAAGACTGCACAAGCTCGGCCAGCGCGCGACGCGGCGTTTCCTCGATTCGCATTTTGACGGCATCGGCCACCGCAGCACGATTGATGCTCCCATCGAAGAGGAGCTCGAATTGGTCGAATGACAGCTCCTTGAAATGACGGCTGAGAGTGGGACTTCTGACCGAAGACGACAGGGACCCAATGCGCAGCACGCGCGATTGCGCTACGTCGTGGCGATGAGCGGAAATTCCGCCCCGCTGCGCACGACCAGGATCGGCTCGACCCGGCTCGACATCTGCGTGGCCGATATCACGACACTCGATGTCGATGCCATCGTCAACGCGGCGAACCGGTCTCTCCTTGGCGGCGGCGGCGTCGACGGTGCGATCCACCGCGGGGCCGGACCGGACCTGAAGCGAGAATGCGAGATACTCGGCGGCTGTGACACGGGCTCCGCCAAGATCACCCGGGGTTACCGCCTCAAAGCCAGGCACGTCATCCATGCGGTCGGGCCGGTCTGGGGCGGCGGCAACAAGCGCGAGGACGAGCTCCTCGCCTCCTGCTATCGCACTGCGCTTTCGCTGGCGAGCCAGCATCATCTCATCTCAATTGCATTCCCGGCGATCTCGACCGGCGTCTACGGCTTCCCGCCCGATCGTGCGGCCCGCATCGCCGTCGGCACGGTGGCGGCCGGGATTTCCGTCGGGTCCGGCGCGATTGAGCGTGTGGTGTTCTGCTGCTTCTCGCCGGATTCCGCCGCGCATCACATCAGCGCACTCGACCGGCTTGGGCTTGCTTGAGCCGGCATCGTTTCATGGGGCCGGCGCTTGCGCTGCGGCGCCCATTTGGAGCGCCGCGCAGCCGATCAGACCGGGCTGTTCGCAGGTCACGAGCAGGGTGGGCATGTCTTTGAGCAGCGCTTGATGCGGCGGATGCCCCTCGAACGCGGCGCGGAACTGCGGGTCGTCGAGCAGCGGCCCGAGGCCTGCCGCGACTCCGCCGGTGATATAGACGCCGCCGACGGCCTTGAAGGTCAGCGCGAGCCCTCCGGCAAAGCGGCCGAGCAGCCGCACGAACAGCCGCGTGATGGCCTGCGCCTTCGCCTCGCCGGCATGCGCATCGGCGACTACGGTCTCAGGATCACGGTAGGCGCTCTCGGGATGCAGCGCGCGCGCGAGTTCGCAGCAGGCCCGGGCCTGAGAGCACCATCTCGGCGCTCACTGCCCCGCATTGCTCGCGCAGGCGGGCGAACACGACCTCTTCATCCGACGCGCGCGCACCGAAGGAAGCGTGCCCGCCTTCGCTCGCGACCGCGCACCAGCGCCCCTCGGCGGGAAGAAGCGCAGCGACGCCGAGCCCGGTGCCCGGCCCGAGCACCAGCTTCACGCCGTCCGACCGCAGTGCACAATGACCCAAAGGTCGGGTGTGGGCGGCGGTCAGTCGCGGCAGCGACCAGGCGAGAGCCTCGAAATCGTTGACGATGCGCAACTGGGAAAATCCGAAACGCTTTGCCAGATCGGAGCGCAGGAAGCGCCATGCGCGGTTGGTCAAAGCGACTTCATCGCCCGCAATGGGCCCGGCGACGGCCAGGGTTGCAGCCTGCGGGCGCGCCCCCGTTTCCTGAAGGTAGTGCCCGATCGCGGTCTCGAGGTCCGCCACCGTGTCGTTCTCGATGACGCGGATGCGTTCAGGCCAACCCGCGGAATTGGCAAGCGCGAAACGGCTTTTGCTGCCGCCGATATCGGCGACGAGTGATGCACTCATCGAGGACTACTCGGACCAGGAATGAATTTCCTAGCCGACCGGTTGCACCAGGAGCAAGAACAGAAACGGGCTCGTCATGCCCGGCGTTCCGCCGTCGCCCTCACACCGGATCCCACGAGAAGACGTCGCCGGTGCCCTCGAGCGGCGTGAACGAGGGTCCGAGCGCGCTCTTGAGCTGCTGGTCGATCTTGGCAGGGGTCCAGCCATCGGAACGATGAAGGGTTCGGACGGGTCGAGGCTGGTCGAACAGAAAAATCTCGTTGTTGCGGACGCCGAATATCTGGCCCGAGATACCCTCGGCCCGCTCGGAGGCAAGATAGACCGTGAGCGGCGCGATCTTCTCCGGCGTCATCTCCCGGAAGCGCTCGAGCCGCGCCTTTTGGTCCGGCGTCTCGGCGGGGATCGAGTTGATCATGCGCGTCCAGGCAAATGGCGCGACGCAATTCGAGCGCACCTTGAAACGCGCCATGTCGAGCGCTATTGCGCGCGAAAGTCCGACGATGCCGAATTTCGCGGCCATGTAGTTCGCCTGCCCGAAATTGCCGACCAGCGCGGAGGTCGACGTCATGTGCACGAGGGCGCCGGAGCCCTGCTCACGAAATTGCACCGCGCAGGCGCGACTCATGTTGAAGGAGCCGTTGAGATGCACCGCGATGACATCGGACCAGTCCGACCAGCTCATATGATGGAAGATGCGGTCGCGCAGAATTCCCGCGTTGTTGACCAGGATATCGACGCGGCCGAAGGCCGCGAGCGCGGCTTTTATGATCTCGTCGGCGTTCTTCGGCTCGGCAATCGAAAGGATCGAGGCGATCGCCTCCCCTCCGCCGCGCCGGATCTCGTCGACCACCGCTTGCGCGGGCCCCGCATCGGCGCCCTGGCCATCGAGGCCGGCACCGATGTCGCAGGCCACGACGCGGGCGCCCTCCTGCGCCAGCAAGGCCGCAATGGCGCGGCCGATGCCTCGGCCGGCACCGGTGACGATCGCCACCTTGCCCGCGACAATGCCCTGCATCAGATCGCCTGACGTGGCGGCGTCGAACCGGTCTTGCGCATGACTTTACAGCTTCTTGATGCCGGCCTGGATGATGATGTCCCGGAACATCGTCATCTCCTTGGCAAGGCGTTCCAGGCACGTCTTGCCATCCGTGCCGTGCACCTGAAAACCCGCGGTGAAGAGCTTCTCGCGGATGTCAGGCCGGCCTAGGATGGCGAGTGTTTCCTTTTCGAGCCGCCTGACGATCTCAGACGGCGTGCTTGCCGGCGCCAACAGCGCGGTGTCGGTCGCAAATACAAAATCCTTGAAGCCCTCCTCTTGCATGGTCGGAACGTCGGGCAGGTCGGGCCAGCGAGCTTTGCCGGTCACGGCGAGACACCTGATCGTCCCGGCCTTGATGTGCGGCTGCGCGGGCGGCAATGCGCCGGAGCTCAGCTGCACGGTGTCGCTGAGAAGGGCCTTTATCGCTTCCCCGCCTCCGGTGAAGACGATGCCTGCCATGCCCTGCAAACCTTCGCGCAGCTTCAAGAGCTCGGCCTGGAGCTGCGGTGTCGTGCCGACCGGCGGCGTCGCAACGTTGAACTTGGCCGGATTCGTCTTGGCGAGAGCCACGAACTCTTTGATCGTATTGACGCCCAGTGCGGGCTTGACCGTGAATGTATTAGGCGAGCCTGCCACATCGCAGATCGGCGTAAAGTCCTTGAAGGGATCATAGGGCAGCGAGTTATAGAGCCCGGGATTGACCGAATAGGCGTTGGTGATCAGCAGCAACGTGTAGCCGTCGGCGTCGGCGCGCGCGGCAAAGCCCATGCCGATGTTGCCGCCGGCGCCGCCCTTGTTCTCCACGATGAAGGAACCGCCCATGGCTTCCTGCAATGCGGCGGCGAGAATCCGCGCAGTGATGTCGGATGGCCCGCCGGGCGAGTTGGCCACCACGATCTTGACCGGCCGCTCGGGATAGGCGGCAAGCGCGGTGCGTACGCGCAGCACGGCTGGTGCAAACAAGCCCACTGCAAGCGCGCCGGCCGCCTTGATCACGTGGCGCCGCGGCAACGGCCGAGCCGCGATATCGGATTTGGGCATGTGCTCTCCCTGTGGCAACTTTGTTCTATTGGACCGCGTCGTGACAATCAGGTCATGTCACCCGGCTGGTCCTGTCATTGCTGGCGTCGACCGATTTCGCGTTACCCCGCGACCCGTGTCCTGCAGATGGCTCGCCGGAGTCATCCACTACACGCATTATTCCTTCATGATATATGGTCCCGCACGGATTTCCAATCACTTCCTGGCTACGCGAGAATGCCATGCCAATTTTCTCTTTCGAATTGGAGCAATCCGATGGAAGCGAGAGGCCACCTTGTTGCCCGATGCGCCGCGCTGTTCCTGTGCGCTGCTGCTTTCGGGTCGATTGCATACGCCCAGGAGCCGCCGCCGGCACCGGAGCTGCCGCGGCCGCCCGCCGAGATCCCAGGTATCACGCCCGAAGTGCTTGTCCGAACGGGAGTGCCGGGGGCTCCGGGAAAGGTCGCAATCGCAACGCGCGTGACGTATCAGCCGGGCGTACGCCTGCGCAAGCACTACCATACCGGGCAGGCCACGCGCAACGGCGACAACCACGCACGCGGCCACGAACTTCTCGGGGCCATCCTGCGCGTCGCGCAGGTCGCTCCACCGGCCGACGCGGCGGCCATCAAGTCGTTCGTGAAAGGCGCCATTCAATCGGACACTTCACTCAATTTTCTCAACACGCAATTCCCGCCTTACAACGTGTGGGCGAATGCCATATTGACCGACACCAACGTCGTGCCGCTCGCCGAGGTCACGGAGCACCGGCAGTTTCCCGGCATGGATCGCGTGGTGCATCGCACGCCCCACTGGACCTTCGGCCTCTCCATGTCGTCCAGCCGCGTGGCGAATTACGAATCCACCCGCAGCGAGAATTTGCACGGATGGTTCACGGGCGAAGGAATGACTTACCTCTACAACAACGACCTCACTCATTACGCGGATAACTTTTGGTCCACGGTCGATCCCTATCGGCTGCCCGGCACGACCGTGGACACGATCACGCGCACCAATGGTTCGGGCGATGCCTACAACAGCCCGAACAACCAGGTCGGCGGCGCTTCCATCCTCGGCCGCTACGGCGTGGCGGTCATGCACTTGAATGCGTATGGGAACGAGCACCATGAGCGCGCGCAACTCGTGGTTCATGTTCGACAACGAAATCGTCTGCGTGGGCAACAGCATCAGCAGCATTTACGGGCGGGAAACGATCGTCGAAAACCGGCGGCTGGGCCTTTACGGCAACAATCCTTTCACGGTGAATGGCGTGGCCAAGCCCACGGGCCCCGGTTGGTCGGAAACGATGGCGGGCACCTCATGGGCGCACCTGGCCGGCTCCTCGCCCGGCGCGGACATCGGCTATTACTTTCCCACGGCCACGACGGTGAAGGCGTTGCGCGAAAGCCGCTCGGGCCGGTTCTACGACATCAACACGACCTACGGATCGAAGACGCCCTCCACGGGAAATTATCTGACGATGTATCTGGACCACGGCTCGAATGGCACCTCCGCAACTTATTCGTATGTGTTGTTGCCGGGCCTGTCCCCCGCGGCGGTGGCGGCCTATGCCGCCAGCCCGGACATCACCGTGGTGCAAAACAACAGCACGGCCACGGCGGTGAAAGAAAACCGACTGGGCATCACGGCGGTGAATTTCTGGAGCGACAGCTCGAACTACGTCGCCGGCGATCAGCTCGGATCGCAAGGCGGCCGTCATCCTCCGCAACGACGGCACCGTGCTGGACATCGGCATGTCAGACCCGACGCAGACCAACAGGCGGGAATCCGGATCGAAGTCAGCACGCCCGGCCATCTCGGTCCTGTCCGTGGATCCCGGCGTTTCGGTGCTGCAACTGACGCCGACCATCAAACTCCTGGTGAACACGAGCAACAAATTCGGCGCGACGCTGACGCGCGAAGTTCCTCCTGAATGCCAGCGGCCAGCGCCCCACGGTGACGCTCTCGACTCCGTGCGACGGGAACATGGATGCGCCGGCCACCGTGACACTGACGGCCGACCGCGCAGGACTCCGATGGCGCCATCGCCCGCCTGGACTTTTACAGCGGCACGACGCGCATCGCGCAGGTGTTCGCGCCGCCATCCACGTGTCACGAATGTCACGGTTCCAAACCTCGTGCCGGGCACATACAACTTCACGGTGGTCGCGGTGGACAATTCGCGGGCTGATGGCCACCAGCGGTCCCGTGAACATCTCCGTTTACACGCCCAAGGCGGCCGGGCAGGGCACCGGACTGATCGGCGAGTATTACAAGGATCAGCGGTGAGTTCAGAGTGCTCTCTCTCACACGAACGGAACGAACATCGAACTTCTCCTGGCCGGACTCGCGAGTCCATCCCATTCCGCCGAGCGATCATTTCTGCGTCAGGTGGATGGGAAAGATCCAGGCGCAGCGCTCCGGACTGCACCAGTTCCATACGGAGACCGATGAAGGCGTGCGGCTTTGGATCGATGGACGTTTGTTGATCGATAACTGGGAGCGGCACCCGCCTCCGTGGTCGAGGATATCGGCAGCATTTCGCTCGTGGCGGGACGTTACTACGACATCAGGATGGAATATTACGAGGACGTCCGACCCTGCGCTGGCGCGCCTTTATTGGACGCCACCCGGGTGGCACGAAGGAGATCATTCCCCAGTCGCAACTCTATCCGGCCGACCAGGGATTGCGAGCGACCTATTACTACGCCACGAACATGACGCCCGACCTCCGCACAATGGGTGCGCGTCGATGACACGGTGAATTTTGCCTGGGGCACGAACTCGCCGGAGCCGACAATTCTGTGCGTCCCATTCGCCGCCCGCTGGGTCGGCAAGGTCAGGCCAACGCGGCGGGCACGTACTAAGTTCTTCACGCTCGAGCGACGATGCCGTGCGGCTCTATGTCAATGGCCAGTTGCTCATCAACAACTGGACCCCGCATGCCCTCACTGAGAACAGCAACACCATCACCCTTGGCGCGCCGGCCAGTATTACGATCTCACGATGGAATACTTCAACGCTGTCGGACGGCACGGCCATGCTCTCATGGCAACCGCCGGGCGAATCGAAACAAGTGATTCCCGTCGAGCAATCTCACGCCGCACCAGAACAACAATCCGCCCACGCTCGGCGTCCATCACCAACCTGCGCGGTCGCACAGCGGCGGGTCTGTCACGTTTCACCGCCACGGCGACGGACCCCGATGCGCAGTCGCTGATTTATTCGCTTGATGCAGGAGCGCCGGCGGGGGCGACGATCAATTCAGCAAATGGAATTTTTGCATGGACACCCTCGAATGCGCAACCCGGCGGCAATTACAACATCACCTTGCGCGTCACGGACACCGGGACACCAGCGATGAGCGACGGCAAGACGTTCACGATTACGCTTACCGACATCCATACCCCGCCGTCGATCTCGCCCATTTCAAATCAGGCCGCCGACCCCGGCACGCTTCTGTTCCTCTCCATCACGGCATCGGACAATGATGTGCCGGCGCAGAGCTTTCGGCTACGCGCTGGTATCCGGACCGGCCGGAGCGATGGTTGATTCGTCGGGGCTGTTCACCTGGACCCCGAACCAGGCGCAGGCTTCAAGCACCAACCCCGTGGTCGATTCGTGTCACGGACAACTGCTCACCGCCTCTGAGCGCAACACAAAGTTTCGTCGTCGTCGTGAGCACCGGCAACGTCTGCGCTGACCCGCAATTCCCGCTTTACCCGCAGTGGAAGGGAGATGTGATCAACTCGGCCACCGCGGCCACCAATGGTGTTACCATCGCTGACTGGGTGTTGGTCGGACTTTTTTATGCGCAACTCAGAACCCCGACCAACGACTGTCAAAAAGCCCGGGCCGACTGCGCGCGCATCGTGGCCAATGGAGTGACCAATTGGTGTGGCGACGGGGAGATCAAACTGGCCGATTGGACGCAGGCCGGACGCTATTCCGCCCAGTTGGATCCGTGGATCGCCATGTCGGGCTGTCCGCCCGCCGGCGGTGGCTTTGCCCCGGCCGGATTTGTTCCGGCGACGTTGCCCCCTCCGTCGCCGTTGGCCGCCTTTGAAGCGGCGACGGCGCTGCGGACGCTGGTGATGTCCGACGGAGCCATCGAACAAGGGCAGACCAGTTGCCTGCAGGTGCTCATGGACGCTTTTGGAGATGAGAATGCCGCAGGCTTCAGCCTCACCTACGACACCAATCGGCTAACACTGGTCTCGGCGACGGCCGGCGCGGATGCCCCCTCATTGTTCTACGTCAATAATCAACACCAACGGCTTCCTGAGCCTGGCCATGTCGCAGCCATCGGGGGAAACCTTTGCGCCGGGCCTGCTGGTGGTGGCTCAATTGTGTTTCCGCGCCTTGGCCGCCACCAACCCGGTTTCGACGGCGCTGCGGTTTGGCGACCATCCGGTTGGCCGGGAGATCGTGGACCCGGAGGTCAACCTGGTGGCGGCGAACTATGTGGACGGGACGGTGGTCATCACGCACGGGAGCGATTCGATATTTGAAGCGATCACCATGCAGGACGGCGGCGGAGTGAAACTGCGCTTGATCGGCCAGACCGGCGTCAGCTTGGGAATTACAGGGATCGTCGGACTTGAAACATTGGGACCCGATCACCCGTGTGACGAATGTGACGGGGATGATTGAATTCACCGAGCCGGCCACGACAATTCAACTCAACGATTTTACCGGGCGCTCATAGCCGTAGCCGCTGACAGGTTCCACCGCAACCCGAAGGGTTGCCAGAAGGTAGCCGGGGGTTGAGCGAGCAGCGACACCCCCGGAAAAGAACGGAAAGAATTCAGCACCCTGGAAGGGTGCCAGAAACGGACGCAGTGAATTCGCGCGCAAGAATGTCGGAGGGTTCTGGCACCCCTCCGGGGTGCAATCCGTTTTGCGTTGTGACCGGGGGTATCGCTCGCGGACTCGCTCAACCCCCGGCTACCTTCTGGAACGCCTCCGGCGTTCTCGGAACGGGCGAGTCGCCCGTGTCACCCACGCTAAACACATACGCCCTTGGGCAGCGCCAGCGAGATCTAGCACCTGACCGCTAAAACCCAATGATTGTCGATTGTGAGGATCCCCTTTTGAACTTTCTCCCGTACGTGGCGGTAAACTACCTTTTTATTATTCTTCGGAAAGCGTTGACATCCTCTTAGAAACACCCAGAGTGCGAGCCGCTCTCAAGAAAGCGTCTGATTTTTTAAGTCAGCCTGTTCGTTTTAGGGGGGAAACCGAATAGTTGAGTCTGTGCCAGCCCTCGCTCACTTCGAGCAAAGGATTTTCACTTCTCCTCTCTTCAAGATCAAAACATTAACGTCCTATGATAAAATCCAGAATTCCCGCTTTCGCGGCCATATCCGTCTTAGCTCTTACCTTACCCACAGCCGGTTTCGCGGCAGCTAGTTACGAGTTGTTCGGTGATGCCGAAATCGTCTCGCCAGGTAACGGTTCCGCAAGCGCGGCTCAGATTCGGTCCGATGTCACGATCGCGCCAAATACGGAGGGGTTGATTTCTTGCTGTACCTGCGGGCTTAACCGTCGCTGGTCTTAACAATCTTAGCACCGATTACCAAATCACGTCCGGATGTTTCGGAGCAGGCTCCCCGCGGTTTCAAGTGAACGTGACGACGCCAGCTGGTGATACGAAAATATTTTCTATCTATGTCGGAACCCCACCGAACTATAACGACTGCCCACCGAACCCCTGGTTGAACAGCTGGTAATATGGCTCGACCAGTTAATCTCGTTGATGCCAGCCAAATAGCAACCTGTGGTCAATATCAGCCATATGCAACTGTCCAAGCAGCATATGGCACCTATCCGGTGACGGGGATTCAGATCGTAATGGATGGCTATTACGCCTCTTGGCTGGACACGTCCAGACAGTGCTGGCTGACAACGTAGTCATCAACGGTGCTACTGTAACGTTTGAAACGCCGCAGAACCAGGATCAGTGCAAGAATGGTGGATGGGTGACGCATACCCGCGCCGACGGTTCAACGTTCAACACCCAAGGTGACTGCGTAATCCAGGACGTGAGAAGACTGGTAAATAAGTCACATCCGTTTTGCAAGAGGCGGCCGCAACCAACGGCCGCCTCTCTTTTTACCCCAGCGCCAGAGCCAGGAGGCGACAGCCTGTACGGATTTTGCCTCGCCCGCGCGGTGACACCGCTCCACCGACGACGGCGGTCTTACCGCCCCTTCGCCAGTTTCACCTGCAGACTCGGATGTGACTAAAAGTGGGCGAAAAGACATTACCTTTGCCGATTATCCCGCTGGCGCGCAAACGCTGCAACCAAATGCAACCTACAGCTATGAGTTGTTCGCGGTCGCGAGTGGCGCTGGTCTCGGCGCCATAAGGTTCGCTTCCGTCGCTATCACCGTTGTAGTCGGCGCGGGCGGTGCCGCGTGTCCAGATTCAGATGGGGATGGTGTTACAGACGACACCGATAACTGCCTGAACACGCCAAATCCAGACCAGGCTGACACCGACGACGATGGGATTCGCGACGTGTGCGACAACCCGACAACCGAGGGTCAGTGCAAGAATGGTGGGTGGCAAACGGTTTTCCGCGCCGATAGGACGCCCTTTATAAACCAAGGCGTCTGCATCCAGTACGTGAAGACCGGTAAGTAATTTCACATCCGTTT
>CAWFZR010000031.1:0-248834 GCA_963820365.1 uncultured Alphaproteobacteria bacterium
GGCGCCACCGCGTGCCACATGGCGTGGCAAAGGCCTGATTCAGCGCCGCCGCGGCAACGTGGCGGCGACGAGGTCGGCTATCAGGCGGTAGCCGTCGGTTCGGGCGTGGATGTCCCGGAAGTCGCAGTAGTAGCTCAGCTCGCATACGCGCGCCACGGCCACCGGGACCGAGCCATACGGAAAGAGCGTGGTGACCTGGTCGAAGGGGATGTATGCGCCCGAAGCGGCGGTGACGTCGACGGAGCGCCGCGGTCCCCGATGCGTGCGCCGCCGTCTCCGGCGCAAAGACGCCTTCGATGCGCCCTTTCCCGAAGCTCTCCTTGTCCTTGGCAAAGCGCTTGGCAAGGTTGTACCCCATGAACGACGCCGCAATCGCACCACCCGGGGTGATGCCGAGCCAGCAGCCGATCACCGAGGAGCGCAGCAGCGTGACCCAATAGCGCGGCAATTCCTTCCAGACGCGCAAGACCACGCGCAGGCTGATGCTGGCCGCATGTCCGCGCAACGCGAGCCGCTCCTCCATGGTCAGGAGAATCTCGCTGATCCCGAACAGGCCGATGACCGCGACGAGGAAGTTGATGCCGCGCAAAAGCTCGCTCGAACCGAACGTCATGCGCAACTGGCCGGACACCGTGTCCATGCCCACGCCGGCGAGCAACAGCCCGAGGCACATGGAGATGATGGTCTTGTGCTTGTCCTCGCGGCCAAGCCCGACAAACGAGCAGAAGGTGAGAAGATAGACCGCGAAGAATTCGGGCGGTCCGAAGCGCAGGGCAAAGGACGCAATGCCGGGCGCGAGAAACGTGATCAGCATCACTGCAACCAGCGAGCCGATGAACGATGACGTGAACGCCGCGGTGAGTGCCTCGGCGGCACGGCCCTGCTGCGCCATGGGATAGCCGTCAAAGGTGGTCGCGACCGACCAGGCCTCGCCAGGAATGTTGAACAAGATGGAAGTGATCGCACCGCCGAACAGCGCGCCCCAGTAGATACACGACAACATGACGATGGCGGATGTCGGATCCATGGTGAACGTGAGCGGCAACAGGATGGCGACCCCGTTCGGCCCGCCGAGCCCCGGCAGCACGCCGACGAAGATGCCCAGAACAAGGCCGACCATCATCAGCGCGAGCGTCTTCCAGGTCAGAAGAACGCCGAAGCCGTGCAGCAGGAGGCTTAACGCTTCCATCACGCGTCCTAGAAGCCAAAGGCCGCTTCCAGCGGCCCCTTCGGCATGATGACGTCGAATGCGAGCTCGAACGTGATGAACATGATGAGCGAGAACAGGAATGCAGTGACGAGCGACTTCCACCATGCGATGCGGCCGATGAAATACATGAAAGCGGCAATGAGCAGAAAGCTCGCGAGATAAAGCCCCAGCCATTGCATAAGAAGGCAAAACAGCAGCGTCGGCAGGAACACCTGCATCACGCGCCGCAATTGGTCGCGCGTGACGAACGTGCCGCTCTCCTCCCCGCTGCGCCGGAGCGCAGTGACCAGCCCATAGATCGAGGCGCCGGCGAGAATGACGGAAAGATAGAAGGGGAAATATCCCGCCTCCGGCCCTTCCGGCGCCCACGACATGCCGGTGCGCCAATTATCGAGCCCCATCAGCAGCGCCAGGGCGACGAGCAGGAGCGCGACGGCAGCATCGACGGTGCGGTTGCTGGCGACCGGCGGCAAGTTCGGCGGCCGGCGCGTCGGCATCTTCAACAACAATTTCCTGCTCTGTCGAAGTCATGTGAACCGCACCCCGGCTGTAGGGGCGACGCATGCGTCGCCCCTACCAATCCCTGATACGCCTGAGACCGTCACCTCTTGGCTGCGTTCACTTGGCGACGAAGCCGGCTTCGCTCATGAGCTCCTTGTTGAGCGCATCGTCCTGCTCGAGGAATTTGAGCATCTCCTGGTCGCTGAGGAAGATCGGCTTGAGCGCCTGTTTCTCCATGTAGTCCTTGTATTCCGGCGTTTGCGCCACCTTCCGGAACAGGTCGACGTAGAAGGCCTTCTGCTCCGCCGTCACCTTGCCCGGCAGGAACATGGCGCGCAGCATGAGATACTGCACGTCGAGACCTTCTTCCTTGCAGGTCGGGATGTCATTCCATGACATCTTCTCCGTCACCTTGGTCTTGTATTCGATGCGTTCCTTGTCGAAGACGCAGAGCGGGCGCACCTGGCCGGCGCGCCAAACTTCGAGATTCTCCGACGGATTATTGACGTTCGCCGCGGTATGATTGCCGACCAGCTGCGTCGCCGCCTCGCCGCCGGACTTGTACGGCAGATAGGCGAATTTGGCGCCGGTCCTCTTCTCGATGAAAACGGTGAGAACGTGGTCCTCGCGCTTGGAGCCGGTGCCGCCCATCTTGAACGGCGGATTGGCGGCCTTCGCCGCCTCGATGAATTCCTTCACGGTCGCGTGGGGCAAGGTCGTATTGTCCCAAAGGACGAACTGGTCGAGCGCAACCACCGCCACCGGCGTGAGATCGCGCCAATTGAAGGGGATCTTGGCCGAGAGCGGCAGCATGTAGATGAGCGAATAGGCGATGAGAACCTTGCTCGGATCGCCCTCGCTCGATTTCATGTAGATCAGAGCTTCGGCCCCGGAAGCGGCGCCCTTGAGCGACACCACCATGGGCTGCTTCATCAGGGCGTTCTTCTGGATCGCGGCCTGCATCATGCGTGCCATCTGATCGGATGCCCCGCCTGCACCCGCCGCCACCACGATCTCGACCGGCTTGGTCGGCTCCCAGGCGAGCGTCGGCTCGCTTGTCAATGCAAGGAAGGAAAATACGCCCGCGCAAACGCGAAGCTTTTCGATGCAATTAGACATGTGATCTTGTTCTCCTTGGTTGCATTCCACCCATATAGACGCAGCTCGGATTTGGAATTCCGGGTATCTTGCCGCCTGCAAGCCTTGATCACAACCAAATAGCGCGCGCGCAAGGGCCATGGTGTCGCTCCTCCGGGATTTGCGCCCGCTCGCACTCGCCAGCACGCTGGTCCGAGAGCCGGAGTTGACGCGCCTGCAAATGACTTGTAGCGAGCGCAAATGACCCTCCGTCCCCCGTCGGCAGGTGTCTCGTCGTTGTCACCGCGCTCGCATGCGCCGGTGCCCCGGCCCTGGCAGCGCCGCTTTTTGGGCCGCCGATACCGGCCGGCATGTCGCCCACGCTGCTGGCGCAGGCGCAGCCGCCGCAACGCACCAATGCCCCCACCGAGCGCCGACGCCGCCTCGGCACGGTCAACAATTGGGGCTATTGGCTGAGCTCCTTCGAGATGGCGGACGTGGCCACGGCACCGCACGACTTGCTGCTGATCGACAGCGAGATTTCCGCCAACCGGACCTTCGAGCGCCAGCATCTGTCCGAGGAAGTCGCGCGCATGAGGCGCCGGCTCGACGGCAGCACCCGCGTGCTGCTGGCCTATTTGTCGATCGGCGAAGCGGAGCGTTATCGGCCTTACTGGCAGCAGGAATGGTATGACGCGACCAAGAAGCCGGTCTGGCTCGACAAAGAGAACAGAAGGTGGGCGGGCAATTTCGGCGTGCAGTTTTGGCATCCGGAGTGGCAGCGACTGATCTTCGGCGCCCCCGAGAGTTATCTCGATCGCATCGTGGCGCAGGGCTTCGATGGCGTTTATCTCGATCGCGCCGATGCGTTCTTCCAATGGCGAAAGCTGCATCCTTCTGCCGCCTCCGACATGACGACCTTCATTGCGCGCCTGGCCGACCATGCGCGCAGGCAGAAACCCGAATTCCTCATCGTCATGCAGAACGCCGAGGAGCTGCTGGAACGAGCCGCAGTGCTCGACGCCATCGATGGTATCGCCAAGGAAGACCTGCTCTATGGCGTGCACCGCGCGGAAGAACCCAACAAGCCCGACGACGTCGTCTGGTCAATGCAGCTCTTGCATATGGCGCAGAAGGCCGGGCGCAAGGTGCTCGTAGTCGAGTATCTCAAGGACCCCGAGAAAATGGCTGCGGCCGCCACCCGCATCCTCGGGGAAGGATCCGTTCCTTATTTCGCCCCCCGACGGCTGCACTGTCTCAATCCGCCTGCCGTTCCGGAGGCGTCGGGCCGGCTGCCCGACCATCCTTGCCGATGATCAAATCCGTCGTCGGTCACGGCTGGTTGTTCCAGAAGCTCAATGCCGCACCCGATGCCGCGCCGCCGACGACGCAGGGAAGACCGAACTCGACGTGTCCAGTGGCCGCCGCGGCGATGCAGCCGAGCGCCAACGCGCCCTGACCGATCTGGCCCCAGGTCGAGACGTCGCGCTTGTAGCCCGGTCCCTTGCGCTTGAGCTCCTCGATCGAGGCGAGCGCATCCTTGCGCAGCCGCGTGGTCTCCACGCTCTCGGCCGCCTCGATGACCTCGTTAAGCACCGCCGCCACTCTTTGGGCTGGTTTTGCTTGCGCGCTTGAGCATCGCGAGCAGCGTCGGCGTCGCGGGAAGCATTGCTGGCAAGCGTGAACTTCGCCATGTTGCCGATGGTGAGCTTCTCGACGCTGTCGCGGTCGTTCGCCCATGGAAGCAGCGTGATGATGCGCTCGATCGGTCGCTAGGAGCGGGTGGCGAAATAATAGCCCCATAGCGTGTCGAGCAGCTCCGGGCTCCGGTCGACGTCAACGCGGCGGGGTTGGCAGCCTTGCTGGCCGCAAAATAACCTTGCACTTTGTCCCAGAGCGTCGGGTCCTTTCTCTCCAGCGCCACCTCGTCGAGGGTCTCCAGCCGGCCATCAAGGTATTTTTCGATCATCGCCTGGCGCATCGGCATGCGGTCGGCAAATTTCCGCAACCAGCGCTGCCAGTCGGGGTGGCCGGAATATGCGACCGCCCGCACGATCACCCATTGATCCACCGGGGCAACGGCAAGCAGCATCTTGCCAATGAGCTCCTCGGCCCTGGCGGGATTGGCGCCGAGCACGCCCGCGATGAAGCCGACATAGACGCCCGCCCCTTCCGGCTCCTTGAGCGCGCCGAGTTGACTGAGCGCACGCACGGCGGCCGGCAGACGGGCGGGATCGGGTTTCGTCCGATAGGCCGCGACCCATCTCCCCACCGCATCCATGGAAGTGAATTCGATGCTTCTCGGCAGCGCGGCCGAAGCCGGCGCAGCAAACATAGCGAAAGTGAAAAATGCGATGATCACGTAGCGCATGATGTCTCCCGAACAAATCAAGGTCCGGCGGTCGAGGAAAGCGCGGCAAGCACGCGAGCGCAGATCACATTGTGCAAGCCCATGCGCTTCACGCATTTGCAAACAAGCGGCCTCTTTGCCGAACGTGCTGCCCGCGTATGGATCAAACCGCCGCGACATTTTGCAGGCGGCGGTGTGCGAAAGTGATGGCGTACGATACGATCAAGTGAGGCACGCCGCCCAAATAGTTGACGTATCGTAATACCTCTACTGCCGAATTAGAAATTTGTTAACCTTGAACGTAACACGGCGCGGTCAACGCCGCGACACGGGCGAGAGAGGGAAATCAGATGAGTGATCAAGAGGGTTTCGGGCAGCAAGCAAGAGATGACAATGCTCAAGAACATTAATGGCGTACAGACGCTCGGGAGAGGCAACATCGAGGGGGTCCGAGGGTCTGTCTCATTGTGGCGTTGGTTTCCATTCGCGCGCTAGTTTCTGTGCCTCCGCGATCTGCTCGGTCGTCATCTTGCTTGCAACCACATCACAACTCTTGATGGCTTCATGACGCCGACGGCTCCCCGAGGCCAGAAAACGCGCGGCTGCAAGATTTAGCCACATGTGGGCTTGGATATTGTCCGGCGATCCGCCCTTGTCCTCGGCGTACCACAGGCCAAGATATAACAGAACAGCGGGAAGTTACAGGAGAAGCATGATGACCTAGATCGACGGATTTGTCGCCGCGGTGCCGACAGCCAACCGCGAGAGTTCAGGAAGCACGCCGACGAGGCAGCAGCCATTTTCAAGGAATACGGTGCGCTGAGCGTTGTCGAGTGCTGGGGAGACGATGTGCCCGACGGCAAGATCACATCGTTCCCGATGGCGGTACAGCGCAAGGACGACGAGACCGTGGTGTTCTCGTGGATCGTCTGGCCATCAAAGGAGGCGCGCAAGGCGGCCTGGGACAAGATGATGGCCGATCCCCGCACGAAGCCCGAGGGGAACCCCATGCCATTCGACGGCAAGCGCATGATCTATGGCGGCTTCGAGCCGATCATTGAGCGCTGAGAAGTGGGAGACCTCAATGAATAAACAAGGATCTGCCGGGAGTACCTCGACCAACACGGTACGCCTGCACCGTGTGCTCGCCGCAAAGCCCGACAAAGTCTACCGGGCCTTTACGACCGCGGATGCTATGGCGCGCTGGCTGCCGCCCAACGGGTTCACATGCACAGTGCACCAGATGGACTCCAAGGTGGGCGGCACCTACAGAATGTCATTCACAAATTTCACCACCGGCAAGACGCACGCCTTCGGCGGCAAGTACCTCGATCTCGTTCGAGATGAGCTGATCCGCTACACGGATCGCTTCGAGGATCCGAACCTGGCCGGCGAGATGATCACCACCGTCACCCTGCGGCCGGTGGTGGTCGGCACCGAGATCAATATCGTCCAGGAGGGCCTGCCTGCGGCCATCCCCATCGAGGCCTGCTATCTCGGCTGGCAGCAGTCGCTCAATCACCTCGCCACGCTCGTCGAGCCCGAGATCAAGGAGTGAGCTCGAAAGTGATGCCGATGTCATGAACATGCGGGGTGAGGCACCACCGCGCCCAAACTTGTGCCCCTCGCGAGAAGTTTTAGCGAGCGGTGAAATTTCGAGCTGGTGACACGCTCGGTCCCGACCAGCCAAAATTAGTCCTGTCCGCAAGGTACGAGAGGAAAGCCGGACATCAGTTGGCGACCTGGCGCTCCGCCGCGGGCGGCAGGAAGCTCGAGTCGAGCACCGTGCCGGGCAGCAAATTGCGCGGCAGCTGAAAGCCGTCCGTGACGATATCGATGTGCTTGTTCAGCCGTGCGGGATCCACGTGTCCAATGCCGGTGCGTCGCACTCCCGGCGTGACGACGAACTCAAGCGCCCATTTGAGACGTCCAAGCTCCACCGCCGGATCTGACAGCGGCTCGGCCCGCTTCAATGCCGCTATCGCGGCATCCGGATCGCCGGCCGCGTTCTGCCAGGATGCAATCGTCGCCTTGACGAAACCCCGCACCGTCTCCGGGCGACGCTGGGCGAAAGCCGGCGTCGTGAACACGGCGTTGGCATAGAGATCCACCCCGTAATCGCGCAGCATCATGATATTGACGTCCTCGCGCTTGATGCCGAGCCCTTGCAGCGACGGGACCGCCGTCATCACCCAGGCCGCCGCGAAATCGATCTCGCCACGCACCAGCATCGGCTCGCGGATCTGCGGCTGCACGTTTGACCATTGCACGCGGCCGGGATCGATCCCATTGACGCGAGCGAAGACATTGAACAAACGGTAGGTGGCATCGACGCTCGGCGCGCCGCCCTTGCGTCCCATCAGATCCGCGGGTTTCTCGATGCCGGTTTTCTTGAGCGAAATCAGGCTCAGCGGTGCCTGATCATAAATCAGCAGGACCGCGATCAGCTCACGCCCTGGATTCCTGGCGTTGAATTCGATCAAGGCGCTGAGATCGCCGAATCCGACATCATGGGTGCCGCTCGCGACCTTGGTAATGGAGTCTGCGCCGCCACGCCCCGGATCGAACGCCGAGAAATTTATTTTTTGCGCCGCGTAATAACCTCGCTCGCGACCGAGCACGAATGGCGATTGCTGGCCTTGGAGCAGAAAATCGAGCACGAACCGCACATCGTCGCTCTGGGCGCGAGCGGGCGCAAGGCTCGCGATTGCCGTGAGGAGCGCAATGGCGACCGTCAATATCATCCTGACCATGAATGCTCCCCTCTTGACTACTGGATTCCGGGCTCCCTCGCTACGCTCGGGCCCCGGAATGACGCAAACAAGTGTGTGACAGCCGGCACACTAGAACAGCTCGAAATATTCCCGTTGCTCCCATTCCGTGACCTCGGACTGGTAGCGGGCCACTTCCGCTTCCTTGATGCGCAGATAATAGTCGATGAAATTGCGGCCGAAGCCGTCGGCGAGGCAATTGTCGTTGCGCAGCGCGCGCAATGCCTCGTCGAGGCTTTTCGGCAGATGCAGCGCCTGCGCCTCGTAGGGCGTGTCCGCCGATGGGCCAGGCTCGAGCATGCGCTCCATGCCATCAAGCCCGGTGAAGATCTGGGAAGCCATATAGAGGTAGGGATTGGCCGCCGGTTCGCCGACCCGATTCTCGAGTCGCGCAGTTCCGTCGCCGGCACCACCCAGCACCCGGATCATGACGCCGCGATTGTCCCGGCCCCAGATCGCCCGGTCAGGCGCGAGCGAATAGCTTCGGTAGCGCTTGTAGCCGTTGACCGTCGGCGTGGTGAAAGCCGCCGCCGCGCACGCATGCGAAAGCAGCCCCGCCAGGAAATTGCGCCCCGTGCGCGATATGAGCTCGTTATCGTGCGAGGCGAATGCATTGGCGTTCGAGCGCCGGTCGATCAGCGACTGATGCAGATGCCACCCGCTCGACAGCACATTCGCCACTTTGGGCCGGCACATGAAGGTTGCGTGATGGCCTTGTCGCCGGCAGATCTGCTTCACTGCGCTGCGAAACAGCATCATCGAGTCTGCGGACGCCAGTCCCACCTGCGGACTGAAGGTGAACTCGCATTGGCTCGGGCCAAGCTCGACTTCAACCGAGCGCAGCGGCAGCCCGAGCGCCATGATCTCGCGTCGCACCGTTTCCAGCACCGGCTCCATCTGGTCGAAGCGAGTTTCGGTGAGATACGCATAGCCCTGCGAGATCAGGCTGACCTCAGGCGCCTCGCCCGGCCAGGTGGCATCGTCGGCTTGCAAGCGCGGGTTGTCGAGCTTGAAGACATGGAACTCGACCTCGAGGCCGGCAAGGTAGTCGAAGCCGGCATCGGCCAGCCTTCCCAGCGCGCGCCGACAGAGGTGACGGGTTGAGAACGGCACCGGCCGGCCGTTGCCGAAATACATGTCGCACAGCATCCACCCGGTCCGCGGCGCCCACGGCAGCACGCGAAACGTGGTGGGGTCGGCGATCATCAGAAAGTCGCCGGCGCCTTCCATTTCCGGCATACCGAAGCCACCGCCGGGAGTGAACACCGGAAACACTGTCTTGTGCGCGGTGTCCTTGGCAAGCAGCGTGGTGGTGATCGCGCAGCCGTTGCGCATCATATGCGCGGCCTCGCTCGCAATCACGGTCTTGCCGCGCAGGATGCCGTGCTGGTCGGGAAACGACAGGCGCACGACCTCGAGCCCTTGCTCCTCGATCCGCTTGTCGGCGCTGGCCGCCGCCTCGAATTGCTCGTCGCTCCACAAGCCGTGGCGCTCGACAAAGCTCTTCGCGGTTCGCTCTTGTGATGATGACTGCATTCTGGAAAGGCGTCCTATGAGGGTTCGGCCCTAATGCAGGCTCGCGGCCCTCGCCTGCAGCCCCGCCAGCAGATCGCTCGAGGCCTGCACGGCGAGGCGCTGGTGATAGAAGCGAAGCCCATATGCTCCGCCGAGCTCCCCTCCCGCCCCGGCACGTCCGGGTCCGCCGTGATTGCATTGCGGCATGACAATGCCATGGCCGCTATGCGCGGTCGCAATCGCGGGATCAACGGCGAGGATGCGTCCATGGCCGGGGCCGAGCTCGCTCACCATCCGCAGCAGAAAGTCCCTGTCGTCGGCGTAGATGGAGGCGACCAGCGAGCCCCCTCCCCGCGCGACCAGGGTGCACGCGTCCGCTTCATCGCGATAAGGCAAGATGGTCGCGGCCGGACCAAAAATTCGACCTCGTGGACGGCTCGCGCGGTCGTCGCATCGTTTGCCCGCAGCAGGGTCGGTGCGACGAATGCCGATCGTTCCACATCGATACCGTCGAGACCAGGCGCTTGCGCGCCGCCGCAAAGGACCGACGCTTCCGCAGCGAGCCGCCGGATGCCTTCGAAGGCGGTGGCCTGCTGGGCGCGCGTGACCAAGGGTCCCATGCGGGTGTCGGTCTCGCGCGGATCACCGACCTTGATGCCCTTGAGCTTCCCTGCAAGCGCATCCGCAATCGCATCGACCTCGTCGATCGGGACGAGGATGCGGCGGATGGCGGTGCATTTCTGTCCGGCCTTGACCGTCATCTCGCGCACGACCTCACGCAGGAAAGCATCGTAAGCCGCGCTCCCCGGCGGGGAGCCCGGCGCAAGCAGCGCGGCGTTGATGCTGTCGGCCTCGATATTCACCGGCACGCTCTTCTCCACCACGTTGGCATGGCCGCGTACGCACGCCGCTGTATCGGCAGAGCCGGTAAAGGCGATGACATCGTCGGATGTCAGCGCCGCGAGCAGGTTGCCCGCGCCGCCGCACAAGAGACTGAGCGCACCGTCCGGCAGCACCTTGGCCGCGATGACGTCCTTGACCATGGCATGCGCGAGCAGCGCGGTTGCGGAAGCGGGCTTGGCGAGGACCGGCATCCCGGCAATGAGCGATACCGCAGCCTTCTCCCATAATCCCCAGCTCGGGAAGTTGAAGGCATTGATGTGGACGGCGGCACCACGCCGCGGCACCAGGACATGTACGGCTTGATAGTTTTCCGCCTTGGCGAGCCGCACCGGCTTTTCATCAAGCAGCATGCGGGCATCGCCAAGACCGGCACCAATGCGGGCATAATACTTCAGGGTACCGATGCCGCCGTCAATGTCGATCGCCGCGTCCGTCTTGGTGTTACCGGAATTCGCGATGGCGATCTCCTCATAGCGGGCGCGGTTCGGGAAGGACATCGGCCACCGCCCCGACGAGCTTTCCCCGCTGCTCATAGCTCATGCTGCGCAGGGCGCCCTGCCCTTGCCGGCGCGCGAACGCAAGCGCGCCGTCGAGATCGAGACCTCTGGCAGAAACCGTTGCAAGCTCCTCGCCCCTGACCGGGTCGAAAAGCCGCGTCTCGACACCGTCTCCGTGCACCCAACGCCCGGACAGATGACTTTCGAGAGCCTCTGGCATCGCAGGCATGATCGGCTCCTTGCAATTGCACCCGCACGGTTGGGCGGCGGACCTCGGCCCGCGCCTTTCACGGGTCGATCGCGACGCTTTTGCCCCTCCGACGCTTCCCGCCCGGCTTGCCGAGCATGTGACCGCAGCCCGCCTTGTTTGCCCAGTATTCCCACGCTCGCCAGGTTTCGCTCGAATAGGGCCGGTAGCCGCGATTGCGGGCGTCGATCTCGCCCTGGGACAGATACTTGACCTCGCCGCCCAGCTGCTTGGCGCGCAGCAGCGCGCGCGCGTTGCGCGGCAGGTACACCGACATCCGCACCACCTCGATGAGCGAGCGACCGGCCGAGGCAAAGCCGTGTCCTCGCATCAACGCCACATTGTCCGCTCCGAGGCATTTGGCGAGATCACGGCCCTGGTCCATGTTGGTCACCAACAGATTGGTGTCGCCAAATTTATCGGCGATATCCCAAACCGGAACGTTCGATCCGACGAAGCTGCCGGAGTGAATGACGGGACGCAGGGGCGTCGCCTGTGCAATGCCGAACGGAAGAATATCCTCGGCATGGGCATGGACGACAGATTGGACGTCCGGGCGCGCCTCGAAGATCGCGGCATGAATGAAGCGCTCGAGATAGAGCGCACGCTTCTCCTCGCGCACCGGTTGGCCGTCGAGGCCCAACTCGACGATATCGTCACGCTCGACCAGCTCGGGCGAGACCGAGCGCGAGAGAAAAAAATGCTTCGGATTGTCAGGATGGCGCACGCTGACATGCCCGTAGGCATCCACCACCTCCTCCCGCGCAAGGATGCGGTTGGCAACGACGAGATCGGCAATGACGTTGTCGAGAGTGCTCATGCTGCGATGACCCGAACTGGCCGGCTCGTGCCTGCTTGAATGTACCCTAGAACGTTGGAACGAAGAGATCATCCACCGCAACGGGTGCGGCGATCAATGATTGGTCCTCGAGATAAGTGACGAATGCCTCCAGCGTCGGCCGGTTGGCTTCGATCCCATAGGGCCATGGATCGCCGTCGAACAGCTCATGAATTTCATCGATGTCGCGCATCAGCCATGGCGTCATGTAGCGCAGCGCCCGCAGATTGAGCATCTTGTCGAGCGCGATCTTCTTTGCTTCGCAAAAGGCACGGTAGAGGCTGGTCGCCACGAAGGGATATTTCTCGTAGACGCGCTTGCGGATGGCGACCAGATGCATGATCGGGTAGATCCTGGTGCGCCTGTAATATTCCTTTTCAAGCTCGACATAGTTCGGAAACAAGCGCTGGATGTCCGGATTGGTGCGTATCGCTTCGGGCAGGCTGGTTCCCAAGGTCGCATCGACCGCGCGCTCCTCGATGAGGTCGCTCATCGACTTGCCGGAGCGGTTCTGCTCGATTGGAATGGGATTGAGCAGTGGCAGCACAGTCGGGCTGCCATGCGCGCCGGCGGTATTCATCGCGCCCTGCACCCAGCGAATTTTGCGCAGATCGACGCCGTATTCGTGCGACAGCAGCCCGTTGATGTAGATGGCCGCGGTCATAGTGAACAGCGGCACGCCCACGCGCTTGCCTTCGAGATCCTTGGGCGTCTTGATGCCCGCCTTGCGGTGGATGGCAATGAAGCCATGGCGGAACGCACGCGAGGGAAAGACTGGAATGGCGACGAATGGACATTTCTGATTGGCGAAGCGCTGAACGAACTCCGAGCTTGAAAACTCCGCGACGTCGAATTCCTCGCCGCCCGCCATCCGATCAAAGATCGGTCGGGGTTGATCGATGGCAATGAAATTGAGATCGATGCCGGCGACCTTGACCTCGCCGGTATACAGCGGCTGCATCCGATCGTAGAGCCCGCACGCAAACGAAAGCCGCAACTTGGCCATTGACCGATTTTCCAGTCCTCGGATGTCGCCATCCAGGCTTAGCATGCGACCCCGGCTGCACAAAACCCTGATGGAGCTCATGGCCGCTGCATTTGCAACGATCGAGCGGCGTCAATAAACTAAGCGCGTGCCGGTGAAATTGAACCAAAGCGATGCCACGGCTGCGGCCTGCTCCCTCTCCCGTAGGGAGAGGGGTGGGGTGAGGGGTTTCGGTCTCTACATGATCTATCAGTACTCCGGGACCCCCTCACCCCCACCCTCTCCCCAAACGGGGAGAGGGAGTCCGGCCGAGCATGTGCGCCGTTGTGGATCAATGTCATCGAAGCTCGCCTTAGCTTTGCGGGCATAGAGCACAAGCCCACGCCCGATCGACGAAGGTGGTTCATGAACAAGCCGGTTACGGACATCCCGCACCCGAAAATGCTGCTCGATCCTTATGCCACCTGGGCGATGAATGAGGGCATTCCCATCACCGAGGACTTCGGGGTCGATCTTCTCAAGGTGCCGACCGCGCCGTGGGCGCGCTTCGGCGTTGACGGCGGGCTCGTCCATCTCAAAGGACGCGGCGACTTCGTCTCCATCTTCGTGCTCGATCTTGCCCCCGGCGCCAAGTCAGCGCCGCAGAAGCACCTGTTCGAGGAGGTCGTTTACGTGCTCGCAGGGCACGGCAACACCGCGATCGAGACCAGCGACGGGCGAAAGCACAGCTTCGAATGGGGACCGAAGAGCCTTTTCGCTCTGCCGCTCAACGCCCGCTATCAGCACTTCAACTCGAGCGGCCGCGAGCATGCGCGGCTTGCCTCGACCAACAATCTCGCGCTCATGCTCAATCTTTTTCACAGCGAGACCTTCGTCTTCGACAACGGCTGTGAATTTCCGGAGCGGCAAGGTGCCGCGAAATATTTCAGCGGCGAAGGCGAGTTCATACCGGTGCGGCCCGGCCGCAACATGTGGGAAACCAATTTCGTTCCCGATCTCGCCGGGTTCGAGCTCAAGACCTGGGAACAGCGGGGCGCCGGCAGCTCCAATATGATGTTCATCCTGGCCGACGGCACCATGCATGCCCACACGTCGCAGATGCCGGTCGGTACCTACAAGAAGGCGCACCGTCACGGACCCGATTTCCATGTGTTTGCCGTGACCGGACACGGTTTCTCGCTGCTGTGGTACGAGGGCGCGAGGGACTTCGTGCGAATCGACTGGCAGCACGGCTGGGTGTTCGCGCCGCCCGACCAGATGTTTCACCAGCATTTCAATACTGCGCCCGACCCGGCACGCTATCTCGCCGTTGCCTTCGGCAGCCTGCGTTATCCCTTCACCACCGACAAGCGTCGGGTCTTCATGGGCATGGACGTGAGCGTGAAGGACGGCGGTTGCCAGATCGAATACGAGCACCAGGACCCGCGCATCCACGCCATCTATCTCGAGGAGCTCGTCAAGCGCGGCGTGAAATCGGACATGGGCAAGCTCGTGGATGAACGGCCCCACGCCCGGGCAACCGTTTCGCCATGACACGCCGACGTGTGGTGGGCTCACCGGCGACGGCGCCGCCCACATCACTGTCCTACGACAGCTTGCGCAACTCGGCCCGCACCATATCCGGATTCGACTGTCCGAGAAGGCTTTCAGTCGCCGCTTGCGTCCGCTTCCACACCGGAAGCGCCCTGATAAGCAGTGATCGCCCGGCCGGCGTCAACCTCAGGCGGCGGCTGCGCCGATCGCCGTCATCGACCGAAACCGTCAACAAGCCACGCCGTGCAAGGGGCTTCAGATTCGCGTTGAGCGTCGTGCGATCCATCGCCAGCACGGCAGAAACCTGCCCGATGCTCGGCGGCTCGGCGCGATTGAGCGACATCAAGAGTGAGAACTGCCCGCTGGTCAGATCCAGCGGCCGCAGCGCCTCGTCAAACCTGCGCGCCACCGCCCGTGCGGCGCGCTGCACGTGCAGGCACATGCACGTGTCGCGGACCTGATGCGTGACGGCGACCGGCAGCCTGTCGCGCTTTGACATGGTGCTGCCATTATGTTGATATCAACTCAGTTTGTCAATGACCGCGGCGTTGCCGCGGCCAGGACAACCATGTTGCAACCGCGGAGCAGAGCATGCAGCTGCGCAACAACTTCGAAAAAGGAGAAGACACATGCCAGTGACGCCATACCTGTTCCTTGACGGCCGTTGCGAGGAAGCCCTCGAGTTCTACAAGAAGACGCTGGGCGCCAAGGTCGAGATGATGATGCGCTTCAAGGAGGGACCGGAGCCGTCGCAGCCCGGCATGTGCCCGCCCAATTCCGGCGACAAGATCATGCATGCCTGCATGCGCGTCGGTGATGCCCCGGTGATGGCGTCCGACGGACGCTGCACCGGCCAGCCCAAGTTCGAAGGATTTGCGCTCTCCATCGATGCGAAGGACGCGGCCGATGCCGACCGCAAATTCAATGCACTCGCGCAAGGCGGCCAGGTGCAGATGCCGCTTGCCGAGACATTTTTCGCCGAGCGTTTCGGCATGGTCGCGGACCGCTTCGGCGTGGGTTGGATGATCATCGCCGGCCCGAAAAATCCATGATGGCTGCGGACAACCAGGACCACAAGGAGTTCCCGCCTTCGTTCGCCGAGCCGCAACACGTGAACCCGAATTTCATGGAGGATGTGGTCAAGGATATCCGCGGGAGCTACAAGGGACCGCTGCGGATTGCCCATGACCTGATGCAAATCGACCTGTGACGCGCCACGATGCACGATCTCGAATTCGAGCACCTGCACGTCAGTGCTGACGATGCAGCGGTCAATGAGGTCGCCTGGACCACCGATAATGTCGAGCTCACGACCGTCGGCATCGATATCGGCTCCTCGACCTCGCACTTGATGTTCGCACGCGTGCACCTGCAGCGCCTCTCGGCCGCGCTGTCGAGCCGCTTTGTCGTGGTGGAGCGGAAAATTCTGTGGCAATCGCCCATCCTGCTCACGCCCTACCGGGACAACTACACCATCGACGTCGATGAGCTCGCGGGCTTCATCGGCGGCTGCTACGCCTATGCCGGGATCGAGCGCGAGAAGGTCGACAGCGGCGCAGTCATTCTCACCGGTGAGGCGCTCAAGCGTCGCAACGCACGCGCCATCGCCGACCTGTTCGCGGAAGAGGCGGGCAAATTCGTCTGCGCCTCGGCCGGTCACCACATGGAATGCCAGATGGCAGCGCATGGATCGGGCGCAATCGCGCTCTCGCGCGGCCACAATGCCACGCTGCTCAATGTCGATATCGGCGGCGGCACGACCAAATTCGCGCTGCTCGAGAACGGCCGCATCCTTGGCACCTGCGCCATCGCGGCCGGCGGGCGCCTCATCGTCGAGAACGGCGAGAGAAGGACTGACGCGCATCGAGGCTCCCGCGCAGGAGATCGCGAGCGAGCTCGGCATCGAGCTGCGCCTCGGCCGCCGTTGTCCGCGGCGGACCGCAAGCGGATCGCTTCGCGCATGGCGCGCATGATCATGGGCATGATCGACCTGCGGCAGCCGGGCGCGCTCGCACGCCGCCTGCTGGTAACGCAACCCTGGCCGGCCGAGCTTGCCAACAAGGGGATCGACGGCATGACGTTCTCCGGCGGGGTCGCAGAATATCTCTACAAGCGCGAAACGCGCCGCTTCGGCGATCTCGGCGCCGACCTGGCGGAGGAGCTGCGCCACGCGCTCGCGCATCGGCGCGATCTGCCGCCGGTCTGGGACCCCGGGCAAGGCATTCGCGCCACCGTGATCGGCGCCGCGCAATTCTCCGTCCAGATCAGCGGCAACACCATCCTGATCGCCGATCCGAGCAAGCTGCCGCTGCAGAATCTGCCGGTCCTGGCCTGCAGCTTCACGCTCGACGAGGACATCGCTGCCGATGTCGTTGCCGATGCGGTGCGCGCCGCCCTCGCGCGCGCGGATTTCGCCGAAGGGGAAAGTCCGGTCGCGCTGTCGTTTCCGTGGCGAGGCGATCCGTCGCATGAGCGTCTGCACGCGGTCGCGGCCGGCATCTGCGCGGCGCTGCCGCGCACGCTGCAGGAGGAGTTGCCGCTGGTGCTGCTGATCGACGGTGATGTCGGCAAGAGCCTCGGCCGCGTGCTCCTGCACGAAATCGCTGCGCGCGCCGATGTGATCGCGATCGACGGCGTGCAGCTCAAGGCATTCGATTACGTCGATATCGGCAGCGTGATCGAGCTCACCAACGTGGTGCCGATCATCATCAAATCGCTGTTGTTCAAATAGACACTGACAGCCCCATCTTGACGCACTGCACAGTGCTTGCCCGAAGACGCCGGATACCCCATGGTCGGCGCGGTCGTTGGCTCGGGAAGAAAGTCATGCGGCGACGCGAGTTCATTTCGCTGCTCGGCGGGGCTGCGGTCGTCTGGCCGCTCGCAACGCGCGCGCAGCAGACGGGCAAGCTGCCGACCATCGGATACCTCGGCGGCGCCGGGCCAACAAGCCACGGCGCATGGTTCGACTCCTTTGTGCAGCGGCTACGCGAACTTGGCTGGATCGAGGGCCGCACGGTCGCGATCAAACTCCGCTGGGGGGAGGGACGCCCCGAGCGCTATGCAGAGATCGCAGCCGAGTTCGTCAGCCTAAAAGTCGATGTCATCCTGGCAGGCGGAACCGAAGCTGCAATCGCAGCAAAGCAGGCGACCTCGGTCATCCCGATCATCTTCCCGACGGCGGGAGACCCGGTCGGCAGCCGGCTGGTCGCCTCTCTTGCGCGACCGGGCGGCAACGTCACCGGCCTGTCAAACCTGGGAACTGATCTCGCTGCCAAACGCCTCGAAATTCTGCGCGAGGTTTTCCCAGGGCTGCGTCGGTTGGCGACCATGATCAACGCCGACTATTCAGGCGGCGTGAGAGACGGGCGAGATTCAAGTGGCGGCGCGCACGCTCGGCCTCGAGATCGTCTCGTTGCCCATTCGGCGCGCGGAGGATATCGCGCCGGCCTTCGCGGGGCTCAAGGGCCGCGCGGAGGCGCTGTTGGTTAGTGGCGACCCCCTCGTGAACGCGCACCGGCTCCGTATCAACACATTTGCGCTCGCTGCGCACCTGCCGACGATGCATTCGCATGGGTGGCGATCCGGTCACGCATGGTGTCGTCACCAGCTTCAACCGGCCAGGCGGCAATCTTACGGGCGTGGCATGGCTGGGCGACGCCATGGGGGGAAAACGACTGGAGTTGCTTCGCGAGATGGTGCCGAATGCCACCGCGATTGGCATGCTCGTGAATCCGAACAATCCAGATAGTGCGTTCGAGATTTCGAGACGTGCAGCAGGCGGCGCGCATCCTCGGACAACAAATACACGTTTTAAATGCCAGCAACGAACCTGACTTCGAGCAGGTCTTCACGACGCTCGTCCAACAGCGGGCCAGTGCGCTCATCGTCGCCAGCGATCCCTTTTTCAGCAACCAACGCGCCCGAACTCGCGGCGCTCGCGAGGCAGCATGGGGTGCCCGCGATTTACGACCGGCGCGAGTTCGTTGAAGCGGGCGGACTGATCAGCTACGGACACCATCGTGCCGATGGGTATCGCCAACTCGGCATCTACACCGGCCGCATTCTCAAGGGCGCAAAGCCGACCGACCTGCCCGTCCTGCAGCCAACTAAATTCGAGCTGACCATCAACCTCAAGACTGCCAAAGCGCTCGGCCTCGCGGTGCCATTGATCATGCAAATGACCGCCGACGAGGTCATCGAATGAAACGCCGCAAATTCATGACGCTGCTCGGCGGCGCGGAGGCGTGGCCGCTCGCGGCGCGCGCACAGCAGCCGGCGATGCGGAGATGCCCGATGCGGGGCGACACATCGAGCGCCTTCGGGCCAAACACCGGGACGATCTGTAAATTTTCGGTACGGTACTGAATGAACACGACTCCGCGGCTCAACGGTTCGGCCAGAGGTGGATCGACCACTATTTTCGCCGCAGGCTGCTGCTCAGTCAGCGCGGTCCGAGAGATGGCATTTGAAGTCCACAGAACGGCTATAGCTACGACGAAGCCGATGAATCCTCTGGCCATGTCTCTTTCTCCTTTCGCAGGGCGGGGGTTGACAATTGCCGAGTCATTTCTGCTGCGGGCGGATGTGACGATGAATGATAGCATGCTGCGGTGCGGCAGGCCTTGTGCACGAACGCGAAGTGCTGACGCGCACCATCAACGTCCGGTGACTGAGGTGGAGCGGACCGAATGCGAGCGCGCTGGTAACCGCCGTTGTTGACCCACAAGAGACATTGACCGCCAAATTTTGCTGTGATGCACAACACCCCGTATCCAGCGATATGGTAGCGTGTCCCTCCTTGGCCTGAGGAGAGTTCCATGAGGCGGCGCGAGTTCATCACGCTCTTGGGTAGTGGCGCGATGGGTTGGCCGCTCGCGGCACGCGCGCAGCAGGCGGCGATGCCGGTGATCGGATTCCTCGGCGCCGTATCGCCTGACGGCTTTACGGAGCGTGTGCGCGCATTTCGGCAGGGCCTCAAGGAGGCGGGTTTCGTTGAGGGCGAGAACGTCGGGATTGAATATCGCTGGGCCGAGAACCAACTCGATCGGCTACCGGCGCTGGCGGCCGATCTGGTTCGCAAGCGGGTCACGGTCATCTTCGCGCACGGCGGTACCGCTCCGGCGATTGCAGCCAAGGCGGCAACAACAACTATTCCAATCGTTTTCGCGATCCCGGAAGACCCCGTTAGCCTTGGACTTGTCGCCAGCCTCTCCCGGCCGGGAGCCAACCTCACTGGCATCAACTTCTTCTTCGGCGAGCTGGTGCCCAAGCGGCTGGAGTTCCTGCGCGAGCTGGTACCCGCATTGACGCATGTCGCCGTCTTCGTCAATCCGGCCAATCCGTCGCGTGCGGAGTTTCTCGTGAGGGAGGCGGAATCCGCAGGAGGCACGATGGGTCTGCAAATCCAAGTGTTCAACACAGGCACTGTCCGCGAGATCAACGCGGCATTTACAACGCTTGCAAGCCAGCGGCCCGACGCGCTGTTGGTCACCCCAGATCCCTTTTTCAGTGGCAGACGCGCACAAATTGCCACGCTGGCGGCACGTCATAGGGTTCCCACATCGTTTCCGGCGCGCGACTATGTCGAGGCGGGCGGACTGATGAGCTACGGGCCCGACATCAACGATGCCTTCCGTCAAGCTGGCGTCTATACTGGCAGCATCCTCAAAGGCGCGAAGGTCGCGGATTTGCCGGTCGTGCAATCGACCAAGTTCGAGCTAGTCATCAACGCGCAAACCGCTCTCATGCTCGGCCTCACCGTACCGCCGATGTTGCTCGCGCGCGCCGACGAGGTGATTGAGTGAATCATTGAAACTCCGCGCGATCGTCGTTTGCTGCAGTGCATGAGTCAGACCTCGAAGGACCTACCTTCATCTCTCGTACAGTTGCGCATCGCCGTTTGGACCGGCGATACTCGTGACACAAGACCCTAACCGGACATTGGCTGCCTTTGCCATTAGCTGCTAAAGCGGATTCCGATCATATTGAAGCATAGCCTGCATGCCTGAAATAGTTGGTGCATTCTTGAGGGCTGAGTTGTGGGATGAACGAGCGAATGGCTCGAGTGAGTCCGGGAACAGTGCGCGCGGCTACCTTGCGCAGGAACTGCTTGAATTTGCTGTAAGGCATCTCGATCGGATTGAGGTCAGGCGAGTACTTCGGCAAGTAGCGAAGTGTCGCCTGCACTTTCTCAATTGCCTCCCGAATGGCGAGGCCCATATGGACTTTGCAGTTATCCATCACGACGATGTCGTTGCGCCGGAGGGTGGGAACCAGGCACTGCTTGACGTAGGCGAGAAACATCTCTCCGGTCATGGCGCCTTCGAGCACCATTGGCGCGGTTATTTTATTGTGACGCAAGGCGGCCACGAAGGTGATCGTCTCCCATGCTCCAAGCGGAACGGTGCCGATCACCCTGACGCCCCGTGCAGCCCGTCCCCGGAGCCGCACCATGTTGGTACTGACCGCGGTCTCATCGATAAACACCAGCCGGGCAGGATCAAGCATGCCTTGCTCTCGAATCCAACGTCGGCGCGCGCGTGCCACATCTGCTCGCTGCCGTTCGGCAGCTTGCAGGCTTTTTTTTAAGGGTGATGTTGTGTCGGTCGAGAAACCGCCAGAGCGAACTGCGGCTGGTCCAAATCCGCCGCTTGCGCAACGCTGCAACCGTCTCTACCAAAGTCAGGTCCGGCTGTTCGGCAATCAGAGCCAACACCTCGGTGGCGAACTCGTCCAACGGAGAAATGCTACCGCCGCGCGGCTTCGGCGCGGCGCTCCTCCTCTTGCGCCAGCGCTGCAGCCACTTTACTGCCGAGGCTACGCTCACCTCGAAACGCTCGGCCGCCTCCCGTCGCGACGCTCCCGTCTCCACGGCTTCGATAACGCGTTCCCGCAGGTCACAAGAATAGGCCTTAGGCATCGCTGAGCCCCGCAAAGGAGAATCAATGCACAAAGACTCGCTCATCCATAAGTCTTTGGGAATCCCCCCAATTCAAATCGGGCGGGAACCGCTTTAGCTTGCAAAATCGCCCTGCTACATCCTGACTGATCACCGCAGGGTATCGATCACGCGCGAGAGGGCGCGCGGCCTGGCGCGAGGTTCAAGGCCTGAGGCGAGTCGGCGCGGAGGTGCTATGGGATGAGGTCCGATGCCACCAAACCCAGGTGATTACGAATAACGTCAGACCAACAATCACGGCCATTTCCACCCACACGAGTATCAGTGCGTCGGCATGGACGCCAAGAGGTGGCGCCCCAGGCATGATACCGCGCAGCGCTGGTATGGAGAAAATCATTGCGCCGAGCGCACCAGTCAATGCCGCTTCGACGGGCCGCACTCCAAGGAAAACAAGCGTCCCAATAGTGAGCCCGCTTAAACCAATCAGCGCCATGGCTGCGTAGAAAGCGAAAGCCATGACAATGAACGAAGTCGGGCGTTTCACCTGAATGTTGAGATCGACCCCGGCCGGCGACGCCTGATCGGAACGGCTTATTTCGGCATTCCAATTGGACAGCAACGGCCATACCGTCAACCGAATGGGCTGCGCGGCTTCGCTTCCTTTTTTTGAAGCGCTGATCGACATACGTCCAGCATAACGATCCAGCGGATATCCGCTGATTGAACCCTTCAGTCCGATCTCCAGAACCGCTTTGGCCCCGCTTCCTTCAACCGGAATCTGGAAAGTCAAATAGCGGTCATCAACGTTGATGACGAAATCGTGCACGTCTGCGGGTTTTAAAGTACGCCACGAGCGACTTTCAGATGGTTTTACTATTTCAATTCGGACGTTAATTACCTCGCGAACAGGGTCCAAACTGAGCAGGTTGAGGGTGAGATCTAGGGGCGGTTCGGATCCCGCTACAGCAAACACTAATTCCACGTCCGGCTTGTCGCGATCGCTATAGAGAAGCGCGAGTAAACCAATATACGAAATTATTGCTGCTAGTAGCAGTCCGATCAGCAGGGTGACGCGCCCACGCATCCCAGACGAGGTATCCGGCTTGCTTTCGGGTAATTTCACTGCCACGACGCTCGGCGACGAGCTACCATCCTGATCCGCGTCCAACGGAAGCTCACGCGAATGCTCGCTGCTTATTTCCCCCTCGGCCATAAACCGAAACTTCCCAAGCTAATCCCAACCCGAATTAATGTGCGCGTTTTCCGACCCCCTTGCAAGACAGATGCGAGGTTCTGACCGCTATGAGCACCTCGATCGAGTACCTAGGCCTGCGCCGAGCGAAGGCGTCTTCGACGGAACGCGGAGGATGCCCGACATCGAGAAAGTCAACTAACGGCACACACGAACGCGAAGTGCTGGCATTCCAGTCATTGCCTCACGGCAAATGCCATGGCAGGCGATAAGGAAAGGTTCTCGCTGCCGACTGCGTTCGATACCAAACCGCTGGATATGCCGCGCCTGTTGAGAAAGATCGAAGCGCTGAAACCTCATTGGGGCGCTGGATCACAAGCTCCAAGCGGTCACTAAGGCGATCAAAATTTGAGGACTGTAATGTCGGCTGATGGCACTCAAGAGACCGTCATTTCTAATTCGACGCTGCAACAAGCGATTGCTCTTTAAGGCTGCTTTTCTTTGAATTTTTGACGACCACTTCGAACTCACTGGATTGCGCGACTAGGCAGGTCGGCGGGCTTGGCGCCCTTGAGGATGCGGCCGGCGTAGACACCCCGCCTGACGAAACCCGTGCACGATGTTGGCTCCATAGCTCATCAACCCGCCGGCTTCGGCATAGGCGGGCAAATAAATGGCCGGAACAGGATGGCGTGCCGCCAACCAACACGGCGACTGGACGCTCCCACCAGAACTCTCGCTTATGGCCCCAACATACTTCCTAGGCCAATGCCGGCCATAAGGAAAGCCATCGCGAGCAGCATCAAAACGAATAAGGTGAGCGCGGTGCTCTCTCCAGTCATGATGGTCCCCTTCCAAACTACGGCGACTGAAAAGTAGAACGGCGCAGCACATAAATGTGTGAACTAGGCCACATCGGAAACTCGGGCGCGGCGAGCTGCACTTCACTGCCCTTCGGACAGACGAAAGGGCCTGTGGGGGATGCCTATGGCCCACAGGGCGGACGGCCGCTGGACGCTGGTCGATGAGTTCACCGAGGTCGAAAGCGGCAAGCGCGCCGACCGGCCGGAGCTCGAGAGGCGCTTGCGGCCTGCAAGAAGCAGAAAGCCAAGCTCGTAATTGCCAAGCTCGACCGCCTGTCCCGCAACCTGGCCTTCGTTGCTGCACTAATGGAGAGTGGCGTGGAATTCGTGGCTGTAGACAACCCGCACGCCAATAAGCTGACGGCACATCCTCGCCGCCGTGGCTCAGCACGAGCGCGAGATGATCTCGGAACGCACGAAGGCCGCGCTGCAGGCCGCCAAGAAGCGCGGACAGTCCGGCGGTCTACTTCGAACGTCTCTTCGTTACCGGCGGCGGCCTGATCTCCTACGGGCCCGATATCGTCGACCAGTATCGGCGTGCGGCGGGCTACGTCGATCGCATCCTCAAGGGCGAGAAGCCGGCTGACCTTCCGGTACAAGCACCGGTGAAGTACGAGCTGGTGATCAACCTCAAAACCGCCAGGGCGCTCGGCCTCAACGTGCCGCCGATGCTGCTCGCCCGCGCCGACGCGGTGATCGAATGAACGATCTTTTTGCTGCAGTGCATGAGTCCGTTCCTGTGCAGGTTTTCGGACGCCGGCAACGATGATCTAACGACACGCTCTGGCGGCCGGCGTCCGAAAAGCGCCAAGGCACGAAATCGCGTCGGGAGGGAATGATTCTGATGTCGGTGCCGCGCTCGAGAAGATGGGTCGCGAAGCTGTGGCGCAGCGCATGCAGTGTCACGCTCTTCTTGATCCCAGCTGCTTCTGCCGCCTCGTGGAATAATCGGTTCAGATGGTGTGTGGTTATCGGCTTGCCGGCTCTCCTGCCCTTGCTGCCGGAAAACAGCCAGCGTTCCTGTACCGGCGTCTGCCCGTCGTAACGCGACGGCCGCACCTTCCACCATTGCCGCAACAGATCGAGCATCTCGGGCGAGAGCATGACGTTGCGGTCCTTGCGGCCCTTCGACTGCTCCACCCGAATGATCTTTTGCGCGCTGTCGATGTGCTTGACCTTGAGCCGCACTACCTCGCCGGCGCGCAGGCCGCAGCCGTAGCTGAGACTGAGCATCACGCGAGCCTTGAGATTGTCGGCAACCGCCAGCAGCCGCTTCGCCTCATCCGTGCTTATTACCAGCGGAATCTTCTGCGGTGCGCGCAGGTGATACATCTCGGCGGCGAGGTCCAGGCGCCGCAGCGTCACCCGGAACAAGAAGCGCAACCCGGTCATGATGACGTTGCGGGTGCAGATGCTCACGCCGGTCTCGGCCAAGTGCAGCTGGAACCGGCGGATATCCTCGAACGTGGCCGTCTCGAGAGATCGCTTGAGAAACGCCGCGAACCGCTTGCAGCTGCGGATGTGGCCCCTCTGCGTGCCCGCACAGAGCTTGCGCGCATTCATGTCTTCGATCATACGCTGACGCAGCGGGGTGATAGCCTTGGTTGTCATAGGCAACTCCTGTCTTGGATGAGGTTGTTGGCACTCCCATCCTCAAGACAGGCCGCTTCCCCCGCTACCCGCGATCTCGTCTCTGTGGATAGCGCTCAGGACGAGCCTCACCCCGCCACTATCGCAAAGCGATTTAGTGCTATGCTGCAGTCGTGCCGGAGCTTTTGGTGTGAAGCTGGTAAGCGTCTTCTGATGGCTGCCTTGTTTTTCTCCTGAGATCGCGCGAGGTGCTGTGCTTATTGTGACAATAGGCATAGCACGATGGCAACGGTCGAGGTGATCACTTCCGTTGAGCGGCGCCGGCGCTGGAGCCGGGAAGATAAGCTGCGGATCGTGGCGGAGTTGGCGCAGCCGGACCGAACGGTCTCGCAAGTTGCACGCGCGCACGGGATTGCGGCTGGCCACCTTTTCACCTGGCGGCGCCAGCTTTTGGCGGCGGCAATTGAGCGCCACGAGGTCGCGAGCAGCTTTGTGCCGGTTCGGATCACAGCCGGCGCTGTGGCAGTGGCGGCGCCGGCGAGTGCGGAGACGCACATCGACATTCGGCTTGCGAGCGGGGTTGTGATCAGCGTCGGCCGCGGCGTCGAGATCGATGCGCTGCGGCGCGTGTTGACTGCGCTGACCGGACAATGATCACGCCGCCAGCAGGAACGCGGATTTGGCTTGCGGCGGGGGTCACCGACATGCGCAAGGGCTTTGATGGCTTGGCCATGCAGGTGCAGGAGAAGCTGCGGCGCGATCCGTTTGGCGGGCAGATTTTTGTGTTCCGCGGGCGGCGCGGATATCTGCTCAAGGCGCTGTGGTGGGACGGCCAGGGGTTCTGCCTATTCGCGAAGCGGTTGGAGAAGGGCCGCTTCGTTTGGCCCTCGTCGGCGGACGGTAGCGTCGCGCTGACTCCTGCGCAGCTTGGCATGTTACTGGAAGGCATCGATTGGCGGATGCCGCTGCGCACGTGGCGGCCACAGGCCGCTGGATAGGCGCGACTTTTTGACTCGGATGCGATGCGCAACGTGATCGGAACGCGCATCGCTGTTACGATTTGCGCATGCGATTCGATCTCGCACATCTTCCCAACAGCATCGATGCGCTGCGCGGGATCATCGTCACGCAGGCCGCCGACTTCTCAGCCGAGCTGGGAGCGCGCGAAGCGGAGCTTGCGGCCGCCAAGGCGGGGCTGGTGGCTAAGACGCTGGAGATCGAGAAGCTCAAGTTGCAGATTGCCCGGCTGCGACGGGCGCAGTTCGGACGTTCCTCGGAGAAGATCGCGCGCACGATCGAGCAACTCGAGCTGATGCTGGAAGAGCTCGAGATCGAGGCACTGGCACCAGCTACGACGCCGGACGCATCCGCTCTCGCTGCCGAACAATCGTCGGCGTCAAGCAAGAGCAAGAGGTCTGGGCGCAAGCCGCTGGCCGAGCACCTGCCGCGCCAAGAGATCGTACACGAGCCCAACTGCACCTGTCCGTCATGCGGCGGCGAGATGCGCAAGGTGGGCGAGGATGTGACCGAGGTTCTCGACTATGTCCCCGGCCACTTTGAAGTGATCAAGCACATCCGCCCGGCATTCTCCTGCCGGCGCTGCGAGAGCATGGTGCAGATGCCGATGCCATCGCTGCCGATCGAGCGCGGCCAACCTGGTGCAGGATTGCTGGCGCATGTCGTGGTCGGCAAATACTGCGATCATCTTCCGCTCTATCGGCAATCCGGTATCTATGCGCGAGAGGGGGTCGAGCTTGATCGCGCAACGCTGGGTGATTGGGTCGGCAAGGCGGCAGCGCTGGTATCGCCTCTGGTCGAGGCTGTTGCGCAGCACGTCATGGCGGCCGAGAAGCTGCATGTCGACGATACGCCGGTGCCGGTTCTGGCGCCGGGCACCGGCAAGACCAAGACCGGACGGTTGTGGGTATATCTGCGCGACGAGCGGCCCTATTGCGGAGAAGCGCCGCCTGCGGTGGTCTATCGCTATTCTCCCGATCGCAAGGGCGAGCATCCGCGCGCGCAGCTGGCCAAGTTCCGGGGCTTCCTGCAGGCCGATGGCTATTCCGGCTTTGGTGCACTCTACGAGACCGCCAACGGGCAATCGGCCACGGTGACCGAGATTGCCTGCTGGGCGCACGTGCGCCGCAAGTTCTACGATATTCATGTCGCCACCAATGCGCCGATCGCAGGCGATGCGTTGACGCGTATCGGTCAGCTGTTCGACATCGAGCGCGCCGCAATGGGTCGCTCGCCGCAAGAGCGAGTGCGCATTCGCCAGAGCTCGGCGCGTCCCGTCATCGACAACCTTGCCGCGTTCTTCGATGCCACGCTCGCGAGGATCTCCGGCAAGAGCGAATTGGCCGGTGCGATCCGCTATGCCCGCTCGCGCTGGAGCGCTCTTACCCGTTATCTCGATGACGGGCGCCTGGAGATCAGCAACAATGCCGCCGAGCGCGCGATCCGGCCGTTGGCACTGGGCCGGAAGAACTATCTGTTCGCCGGCTCCGACGCCGGCGGCGAGCGGGCGGCGGCAGCATACACGCTCATCGAAACCGCCAAGCTCAACGGCCTCGATCCCGAAGCCTATCTGCGCGACGTGCTTGGCCGCATCGCCGATCATCCGATCAATCGCATCGGCGAGCTCCTGCCCTGGAACATCGCCATCCGCTCACTTGCGCGCGCCGCAGCTTGATCGATTCCGCTCAAGTCAATAGAAAAATCCGCAGCCGCCGGCAGACGCTTACTGAAGCTGCGGATCGTCAGTGTCCAATCATTCGTGGTGCAGTTATGTTCGATGACGGTCAACGACAGCTTGATCCTCAAGACAGGCCACCACCCTCACTACCTACGATCTCTCCCCTGAGGGTAGCGCTCAGGACGAGCCCACCTCGCCACTATCGCAAAGCGATTTAGTGCCATGGCACTACCCGGCGGTTCGTCGCAGTACAGGGGTACAGCCGCTATTGAAAGAACACCGGACGGCCCGCGGACATGCAGGTTACCGCCGTTCATGACCCACTGCGGACCTCGGATGTGCAGTGCAACCGGCTATCCGGTTGCAGAACAGTCAGCATACCAGCTGACTGACCTCCGCAAACTCGGTATCCTGTACTGGTCCTAGCTGGTGTGGATCGGATGCAATTCGACCAATTGAGACGACGCGAATTCGTCACGCTACTCGGGGGTGCGGCGGCGACGTGGCCGCTCGGGGCGCGCGCGCAGCAGTCCAAAAAGCTTCCGCGACTCTGTTTTCTTACGTTCGAACCTGGCACGTTGCAGGCGCGCTCGCCACGATTTGATCCCTTCTTCGAGAGCCTGCGCGATCTCGGCTACGTGGATGGGCAGACTATCACCATCGACTACCTTTCCGCCGACGGACAGGGTGAGCGCTTTCCAGCCCTCGCTGCCGAATGCCTCCGCCTCGACGCAGACATCATAGCCGTCCACACCACTCCGGCCGCGCAGGCCGCGAAGAACGCAACCCGCACGGTTCCAATTGTCATGCTCGCACTCGGCGACCCTGTGGGCACAGGTCTTGTGGACAGCCTCGCACAACCCGGGGGGAATTTGACTGGGATGTCGTGGATGCTCCCCGAGCTTGCCGTCAAGCGTCTTGGTCTGCTGAAGGAGGCCGTGCCCGGAATCTCGCGGGTGCTCGTACTGTCGTACCTAGACGATCCGATCGCGCTGTTACAGCTGAAGGCATTGAAGGACGCGGCGCGTTCGGTGGGTGTGATGCTGCAAATCCACAACATTCGAAGCGGCGATGACCTTCCGGCCGCGTTCGACGCTGGACTCAAGGAACGTGCTGAAGGGCTCCTCACAACGGCCGAAAGCATGTTCTTTGTCCACCGCGCACGGGTGACCGAGCTAGCGGCGCGCTACCGATTGCCCGCGATTTATCCCTTTTCGATGCTAAAGCGGATTCCGATCATATTGAAGCATAGCCTGCATGCCTGAAATAGTTGGTGCATTCTTGAGGGCTGAGTTGTGGGATGAACGAGCGAATGGCTCGAGTGAGTCCGGGAACAGTGCGCGCGGCTACCTTGCGCAGGAACTGCTTGAATTTGCTGTAAGGCATCTCGATCGGATTGAGGTCAGGCGAGTACTTCGGCAAGTAGCGAAGTGTCGCCTGCACTTTCTCAATCGCCTCCCGAATGGCGAGGCCCATATGGACTTTGCAGTTATCCATCACGACGATGTCGTTGCGCCGGAGGGTGGGAACCAGGCACTGCTTGACGTAGGCGAGAAACATCTCTCCGGTCATGGCGCCTTCGAGCACCATTGGCGCGGTTATTTTATTGTGACGCAAGGCGGCCACGAAGGTGATCGTCTCCCATGCTCCAAGCGGAACGGTGCCGATCACCCTGACGCCCCGTGCAGCCCGTCCCCGGAGCCGCACCATGTTGGTACTGACCGCGGTCTCATCGATAAACACCAGCCGGGCAGGATCAAGCATGCCTTGCTCTCGAATCCAACGTCGGCGCGCGCGTGCCACATCTGCTCGCTGCCGTTCGGCAGCTTGCAGGCTTTTTTTTAAGGGTGATGTTGTGTCGGTCGAGAAACCGCCAGAGCGAACTGCGGCTGGTCCAAATCCGCCGCTTGCGCAACGCTGCAACCGTCTCTACCAAAGTCAGGTCCGGCTGTTCGGCAATCAGAGCCAACACCTCGGTGGCGAACTCGTCCAACGGAGAAATGCTACCGCCGCGCGGCTTCGGCGCGGCGCTCCTCCTCTTGCGCCAGCGCTGCAGCCACTTTACTGCCGAGGCTACGCTCACCTCGAAACGCTCGGCCGCCTCCCGTCGCGACGCTCCCGTCTCCACGGCTTCGATAACGCGTTCCCGCAGGTCACAAGAATAGGCCTTAGGCATCGCTGAGCCCCGCAAAGGAGAATCAATGCACAAAGACTCGCTCATCTATAAGTCTTTGGGAATCCCCCCGATTCTAAATCGGGCGGGAACCGCTTTAGTCGACGAAGCCGGCGGCCTGATGGCCTATTACGCAAATCTTCCTGATCACTATCGGCGCGCCGCCACTTACGTCGACAGGATATTGAAGGGCGCCAAGCCCTCCGATCTTCCGATCCAGCAGCCGACCAAGTTCGAGTTCGTGATCAACCTCAAGACGGCGAAGGCGCTCGGCTTGACCTTCCCGCCTGGGTTACTTGCCGTTGCCGAGTAAGCGTCTTCTGATGGCTGCCTTGTTTTTCTCCTGAGATCGCGCGAGGTGCTGTGCTTATTGTGACAATAGGCATAGCACGATGGCAACGGTCGAGGTGATCACTTCCGTTGAGCGGCGCCGGCGCTGGAGCCGGGAAGATAAGCTGCGGATCGTGGCGGAGTTGGCGCAGCCGGACCGAACGGTCTCGCAAGTTGCACGCGCGCACGGGATTGCGGCTGGCCACCTTTTCACCTGGCGGCGCCAGCTTTTGGCGGCGGCAATTGAGCGCCACGAGGTCGCGAGCAGCTTTGTGCCGGTTCGGATCACAGCCGGCGCTGTGGCAGTGGCGGCGCCGGCGAGTGCGGAGACGCACATCGACATTCGGCTTGCGAGCGGGGTTGTGATCAGCGTCGGCCGCGGCGTCGAGATCGATGCGCTGCGGCGCGTGTTGACTGCGCTGACCGGACAATGATCACGCCGCCAGCAGGAACGCGGATTTGGCTTGCGGCGGGGGTCACCGACATGCGCAAGGGCTTTGATGGCTTGGCCATGCAGGTGCAGGAGAAGCTGCGGCGCGATCCGTTTGGCGGGCAGATTTTTGTGTTCCGCGGGCGGCGCGGATATCTGCTCAAGGCGCTGTGGTGGGACGGCCAGGGGTTCTGCCTATTCGCGAAGCGGTTGGAGAAGGGCCGCTTCGTTTGGCCCTCGTCGGCGGACGGTAGCGTCGCGCTGACTCCTGCGCAGCTTGGCATGTTACTGGAAGGCATCGATTGGCGGATGCCGCTGCGCACGTGGCGGCCACAGGCCGCTGGATAGGCGCGACTTTTTGACTCGGATGCGATGCGCAACGTGATCGGAACGCGCATCGCTGTTACGATTCGCGCATGCGATTCGATCTCGCACATCTTCCCAACAGCATCGATGCGCTGCGCGGGATCATCGTCACGCAGGCCGCCGACTTCTCAGCCGAGCTGGGAGCGCGCGAAGCGGAGCTTGCGGCCGCCAAGGCGGGGCTGGTGGCTAAGACGCTGGAGATCGAGAAGCTCAAGTTGCAGATTGCCCGGCTGCGACGGGCGCAGTTCGGACGTTCCTCGGAGAAGATCGCGCGCACGATCGAGCAACTCGAGCTGATGCTGGAAGAGCTCGAGATCGAGGCACTGGCACCAGCTACGACGCCGGACGCATCCGCTCTCGCTGCCGAACAATCGTCGGCGTCAAGCAAGAGCAAGAGGTCTGGGCGCAAGCCGCTGGCCGAGCACCTGCCGCGCCAAGAGATCGTACACGAGCCCAACTGCACCTGTCCGTCATGCGGCGGCGAGATGCGCAAGGTGGGCGAGGATGTGACCGAGGTTCTCGACTATGTCCCCGGCCACTTTGAAGTGATCAAGCACATCCGCCCGGCATTCTCCTGCCGGCGCTGCGAGAGCATGGTGCAGATGCCGATGCCATCGCTGCCGATCGAGCGCGGCCAACCTGGTGCAGGATTGCTGGCGCATGTCGTGGTCGGCAAATACTGCGATCATCTTCCGCTCTATCGGCAATCCGGTATCTATGCGCGAGAGGGGGTCGAGCTTGATCGCGCAACGCTGGGTGATTGGGTCGGCAAGGCGGCAGCGCTGGTATCGCCTCTGGTCGAGGCTGTTGCGCAGCACGTCATGGCGGCCGAGAAGCTGCATGTCGACGATACGCCGGTGCCGGTTCTGGCGCCGGGCACCGGCAAGACCAAGACCGGACGGTTGTGGGTATATCTGCGCGACGAGCGGCCCTATTGCGGAGAAGCGCCGCCTGCGGTGGTCTATCGCTATTCTCCCGATCGCAAGGGCGAGCATCCGCGCGCGCAGCTGGCCAAGTTCCGGGGCTTCCTGCAGGCCGATGGCTATTCCGGCTTTGGTGCACTCTACGAGACCGCCAACGGGCAATCGGCCACGGTGACCGAGATTGCCTGCTGGGCGCACGTGCGCCGCAAGTTCTACGATATTCATGTCGCCACCAATGCGCCGATCGCAGGCGATGCGTTGACGCGTATCGGTCAGCTGTTCGACATCGAGCGCGCCGCAATGGGTCGCTCGCCGCAAGAGCGAGTGCGCATTCGCCAGAGCTCGGCGCGTCCCGTCATCGACAACCTTGCCGCGTTCTTCGATGCCACGCTCGCGAGGATCTCCGGCAAGAGCGAATTGGCCGGTGCGATCCGCTATGCCCGCTCGCGCTGGAGCGCTCTTACCCGTTATCTCGATGACGGGCGCCTGGAGATCAGCAACAATGCCGCCGAGCGCGCGATCCGGCCGTTGGCACTGGGCCGGAAGAACTATCTGTTCGCCGGCTCCGACGCCGGCGGCGAGCGGGCGGCGGCAGCATACACGCTCATCGAAACCGCCAAGCTCAACGGCCTCGATCCCGAAGCCTATCTGCGCGACGTGCTTGGCCGCATCGCCGATCATCCGATCAATCGCATCGGCGAGCTCCTGCCCTGGAACATCGCCATCCGCTCACTTGCGCGCGCCGCAGCTTGATCGATTCCGCTCAAGTCAATAGAAAAATCCGCAGCCGCCGGCAGACGCTTACTGAAGCTGCGGATCGTCAGTGTCCAATCATTCGTGGTGCAGTTATGTTCGATGACGGTCAACGACAGCTTGATCCTCAAGACAGGCCACCACCCTCACTACCTACGATCTCTCCCCTGAGGGTAGCGCTCAGGACGAGCCCACCTCGCCACTATCGCGCAAGCGATTTAGTGCTGTGGCACGAACGCGACGTGTCGACGAGCACAGCCAATGTCGGTTCACTGAGATGAAGCGGACCCAAGGCGAGCTGATCAATAACCGCCGTTGTTGACCCACGAGAGACATTGACCGCCAAATTTTGCTGTGATGCACAACACCGCCGCAATATGGTAGCGTGTCGTCCTTGGCCTGAGAGAGAGTCCATGAGGCGCCGCGAGTTCATCATCCTTCTCGGCGGCGCAGCCGCAGCGTGGCCGCTCGCGGCGAGGGGGCAGCAGGCGAGCAAGCTGCCGACCATCGGGTTCTTAGGCTCGACTACGCCTTCTGAATTATTGGATTGTCCGCATTCGCGGAGAAAGGGGCCGTCACCGTTCAACCCGGCACCATCCGCATGAGAAAGGCCATGACGTCTGCTCCAATCTCGAGCAGATCATCGAAGATGGGATTCGCGATCTCGTTGTCGCCGAGCAAGTCGAATAATGGTGCTTGCGCATCGTCGGCGGTTTCGTCGGACGACGAAACGATAACTGCAACCATTGCGACCGCTCCGCAAATCAGGGCCAGCCTGGTGATCTTAGCCCGCGACATTCGTGCTCCTTTCGCCGCAGCGAATCCGACATGAGATGTGGCACCGGACTACGCCAATGCTGAGCTGCTTCGGTCACTGCAGCCGGATATTGGCAGCCTTGGCGAGCGTCACCGCCATTTGAGCTTCCTTGGCGATCCGCGCGTCAAAGTCGTCCGGGCTCATGATCATCGGTTCGACGCCGAGCCTTGCCAGCTTCTCCTGCACGGAGGAGCTCTCGATCGCCTTCACGGTTTGCGCATGCAGCCTGCCGACAATGTCACGCGGGGTTTGCTTGGGAACGAGTGCTCCGACCCAGAAATCGAAGTCGGAATTCGGGAAGCCGGCCTCCAGCGTGGTGGGAACATTCGGCAAAGCCGATGCGCGTTTGGAGCTGCCCACCGCCAACGCCAGTAATTTACCGTCGCCGATGAACGGCATCGCGACCAGGATAGGACAGAAGTAAAAGTCGACCCTGCCCGCGAGCACCTCGGTCAATGCCTCCGGCGCGCCCTTGAATGGAACTAGCTGACCATCGAAACCGGCGGCCAGACGGAACCGCTCAGCCGTCAAATGCGGAGGCGTTCCAATCCCTGCAGCCGCATAATTGATCGTTCCCGGCTTCGCCTTGGCGGCAGATACGAGCTGCTGCACTGTCTTGATGCTCTTCTCCGGCGCGACGACCAATACCAGAGGTACATTGCCCAGTGGCGTGATGCCGGCGAAATCCCGCACCGGATCATAGGGAACGTTGGGCTGGATCGCCGGCACGGTCACCAGGCCATTGGAGTGAACCAGGATCGTGTGCCCGTCCGGCTCGGCCTTGGCCACCGCGCTGGTTCCGACCGTCGTGCCTCCCCCCAGCCGATTATCCACAACTATGGCATGACCTATCTGAGCCGATACCGTTTCGAACACCGTTCGTGGGACGAGATCCGTCGCGCTGCCCGCGGCGTAAGGAACGATGACCCGGATCGCTTTTGTCGGCCACTCCGTCGCCGAGGCGGGACGGGTCCCCACTGCGTTCAAGATGTTGCCGCCGACGACAATGCTCGCGAGCGGACGAGCGCCTGCTTTCAGGACCTCGCGACGATTCATGCCCTTGCTCCTCATGTGCCTGACTGCGGCTGAGCGGATCATATCTCACGCAAATCGCAATTCCCACACAGGCAAGCCGCGGAAAGCCAAAACTGCGTGCAGCTGAACGACATTGTCGGCGATGCTCTCCTGATGCCTACCATGAGACCGCGACCTGGAACTTGCGGGATGCGACCCACCTTCGTCATAGCCGGGCTTGACGCGGCAATCATCGTCTTGATGAATGAAGGACCTATTTTGGCCGAATGGTACGGGGACATGGAAGTCGACGGAGCTGTCAGCACCAGCAAGCCGAAGCCTAATTGGCAGCCCGGCTGGCGCGCCCAGCATGATCGCAGTTGAGCCGATATTCGCGGCTTGCAGTTGAGCGCCAGCGATGCGACGGCGGCAAACGCCGTGCCGAAACAACTTCAACAATGGAGATCAGCATGATGATGCGTAACGTGCTCTTGCGCACCGCAACGAGCGTGGCTCTCTGCCTGATCGCGCTCGCAGCTTTGGCGGCGGACTATCCCGCACCGAAGCAAGGCGATTGGATCGCGCGCAATTTTCGCTTTCACACCGGCGAAGTCATGCCCGAGTTGCGCCTGCACTACACGACCGTCGGCGAGCCCTCGGGACAGCCTGTGCTGATCCTGCATGGCACCACCGGCTCCGGCACCGGCCTGTTGTCAGATGCCTTCGCGGGCGAGCTGTTCGGCGCCGGCCAGCTGCTGGATGCGAGCAAGTATTTCATCATTCTGCCGGACGCTATCGGCGCCGGCAAGTCATCCAAACCCTCCGATGGCTTGCGCACCAAGTTCCCGAGATACAACTACGACGACATGGTCGCTGCACAACACAGGCTGGTGACCGAAGGCCTGGGCATCCGCCACCTGCGCCTGGTGCTCGGCAACTCGATGGGCGGCATGCACACCTGGATCTGGGGCGTGAGCTACTCCGACTTCATGGACGTGCTGGTACCCATGGCATCGCAGCCCACCGAAATGTCCGGCCGCAACTGGATGATGCGGCGCATGCTGATCGATGCGATCCGCAAGGATCCGGATTGGAACAACGGCAACTACACGACCCAGCCGCGCTCGCTGCAAGTCGCCAACGTATTCTACGGCATCGCCACCAACGGCGGATCGCAGGCGCACCAGAAGACGGCGCCTACGCGTGAAATGGCCGACAAGCTGGTTGACGGCCGCCTGGCGGCGCCGTTCACAGCTGACGCCAATGATTTCCTCTACCAGTGGGATGCTTCACGCGACTACAACCCTGCTCCCGGTCTGGAACGCGTGCAGGCCGCCCTTCTGGCCATCAATTCCGCCGACGACGAGCGCAACCCGCCGGAGCTCGGAATCATGGAACGCGAGCTCAAGCGCGTCAGGAACGGCCGGATATACCTGATACCGGCGGGTGAAGACACGCGCGGCCACGGGACCACCGCAATGGCGAAATTCTGGAAGCAGCAGGTGCAGGAGCTGCTGCAAGCCGCCCCCCGGCGGGTGATGTAGAGCAACCTCTCAATCCATTGCGATGCCGGCGGCCTTGATCGGCGCGGCGTTTTTCGCGATCTCGCTCTCGACGAACCGTTGCAGATACTCGCTCGAACGTCGCTCGGGTGCGACGATGGTTGCACCGACCTCGTAGAGCCGTTCCTGCACCGACGGCGTCTCCATGGTCGCGACGGTCGCATCGTGCAGCCTTTGGATGATTGGCGCCGGCGTGCGCGCGGGCAGGAAGAAGCCGAACCAGGTGGAAGCCTCGAAGTCCGTGAGACCTTGCTCATGGGCGCTTGCAAGGTTTGGAAGCATCGGCGCGCGATCGCGCGTCAGGATCGCAATCGGCTTGACCAGATTGCTTTCGATCTGCGGCATGACGGTCGCGCTGAGAGTGCAGAAGTAATCGATGCGACCGGCGATCAGATCCTGGATCGCCGGACCGCCGCCTCGATATGGAACATGCGGGACGCTGACGCCGATCGCGGCATTGAGGCGCGCGCAGTCGACGTGGCCGGTCGATCCGGTGCCGGCCGAGCCGAATTGCATCGAAGCCTGGTTCTTGCGCGCGTGAGCGATGAATTCCGGCAGATCGGCGGCGGGAAGGTCCTTGCGCGCGACGAGCACATTCGGTTGATCGGCAATGAGCACGACAGGCGCCAGGTCGGTGACGAGATTGTACAGCGGGTTCTTGTAGAGCGTCTGATTGATGGCATCGGCCCGGCTGCCGAGCACGAACGCATAGCCGTCGGGCGGCGCCTTCGCCACCCGCGCCGAGCCGACCATTCCGCCGGCACCGCCGACGTTCTCGATGACCACTTGCTGGCCCAATATCTCGGAGAGACGGCGGCCGATGATGCGTCCGAGCACGTCCGTACCACCGCCGGGGGCAAACCCAACCACCATCGTCACCGGCCGGGCCGGCCAGCTCTGCGCCGCCAGCGGGCTTGCGGCATCACAAATGAAGGTCGAAGCAACGAAGGTAACCGCGCTCATTGCGCTCATACGCATGGTTGGCCTGGTCCGTTCGCCGCGCGGGCGATTGCGAGGAACCGAATGAAGAATTTTAGCTGCCGTGAAAGGAATGGTTGATCAAGTCTCCGTGAGACCAATCGTGCCCTCCTTTCGGCGTCATTCATTCAGGTGCGGTTCAGTGAAATTGTGCTGACATGGGATTCACGAAATTCTTCACTCGTGGTCCTTTCATGCGCCCGCTTTTTGCATGCGTCGTTTCACTCTTGACCCTGGTTCTGCTCGGTTTCGCCTCCGCTCCCACCGCCGAGCCAACTGAAAAGCGCGTTGCGCTCGTGATCGGCAATGCCGCTTACCGGTCAGGCACGCTGGCGACCTCCGCCAACGACGCCGGCCTGATCGCCCAAACCCTGCAGGCGGCCGGGTTCGATGTCGTCGGTGCTCGCGATCTCGACCAGGATTCGCTGCGTCGCGCCTTGCGCGAGTTCCTGGAAAAGGCATCCAGTTCCGGCCCGGGCACCGTCGCATTCGTTTATCTCAGCGGTTACGGGCTCCAACTCGAGGGCGAGAATTACTTCTTGCCCGTGGACGCAAGCATCCGCAGCAATGCCGACGTCTCCGCCGAGGCCTTGCGTCTTTCCGATTACACGAGACCGCTGGGGTCGCTCAAATTGAAGGCGAGCTTTGTCGTTCTCGACGCGGCGCGAAGGAACCCCTTCTCCATGTCCGGGGAGGCGCTCGCCGGCGGTCTCGCGCTGGTCGAGCCGAGCCCGGGCATGCTGGTAGGCTTCAATGCCGCGCCGGGAACGATCGCGCCGGAGCGCGACGGGCCCTATGGAGCCTACGCCCAGGCGCTCGCCGAGATGATGCGCGAGGGCGGCCTGTCGCCGCGAGAGCTGTTCGAGCGCGTGCGGCTGCGCGTGAACGACACGACGAAGGGAGCGCAGGTCCCTTGGGCTGCATCGCGGATCGAAGCGCCATTCGTATTCTTCGAGCGTTCGCCGGACGCGCCGGCGCCCGCCGCTTCATCCGAGCAGATGGCGACAATGCGCTCGCGGCCGCTGCGCGATCTTGCCGCTTCGGATGCGTATCTCGCCGCCGTCGAGCGCGACACGCTGGAAGGCTACGAGGAATTCCTGGCCGCCTATCCCGACGATCCAATGGCCAGGCGGGTGCGTGCCATCGTCGCGGCGCGGCGCGAGTCGCATCACTTGGCGGTCGACCTATGCGGCCGACACGCCGGATGCCTATTGGTCCTACCTGCGCCGATACCCGCACGGTCCGCACGGCGCCGATGCCCGCCGGCGGCTCGCGCTGCGCGCCTCTGCTTCCGAGCCACCGCCATCGTTCGCACCGATCGACTACGACGTGGCCCCGCCGCCGCCCGAGGAGCTTGTCTACGTCGACCAGCCCGTGCTCGTGTTCGCCGATCCGGCCTACGAGCTCGCGCCGCCGCCCCCGCTTCCCGTCTATTTCCTGGCGCCACCGCCGCTTGATTTCATCGTGCTCGCGCCGCCGCCGCCGCCCATCGAGATTTTTGCGCTGCCGATCCCGGTATTCGTACCAATTCCGGTGTGGTGTCATCGGCCCGGCCATGTGGCACGACCGCCCGAGAACGTGATCTTCAACAACATCCACCGCTCCGTCCGCGTCAATCATGCAACGGGGGTCGTGACCATCAAGCATCCGAATGGCCGGATCGTTTCGTCTGGGCCTCATGGTGCCGGCGCGCTCGGGGCGCCGCTGCCGCCGTCAGTGCAGAAAAAAAGGGCCGACCTTACCCATCCGTCTGGTATTCATTCGCAAGGATCCGGAGCGATGCCGGCCATGCTGCGACAGCGGGCAAGCAATCTGCCCCTTGGTCGACCCCTGCCGGGCACCGACGGGCATCCTTTGCCCCAGTGGCATGGAAAGCCTCCGGCCGGTGGCCCGGCTTCCGCAATCGTTGCGCCCACGCGCGCGGCCCATCCGCCAGCACCGGGTAGCGTTCAAGGGCTTTTGCCCCTCGGTCGACCCCTGCCGGGCATCGACGGGCATCCTTTGCCACGGTGGCATGGAAAGCCTGCGGCCGGTGGCCCGGCTTCCGCAATCGTTGCACCCACGCGCGCGGCCCATCCCGCAGCACCGGGTAGCGTTCAAGGGCTGCGGCCGCAATCGCCGATCCCGCACGATCTTCCGTCGCCGTCGACGTCCACCATCCAAAAGCCGCCGCCGCGATCGACGGCGTACTCCGCATTTGGGTCCGCGAATGTCGGCCGCCCGCAACTTTCGCCTCCACCGGTCGCGCACAGGACAGCGCTTCCGCCACCGCCGGCTTACCGTCCGCCACCGCCAGCTTACCGTCCGCCGGTCGCGCACAGGACAGCGCTTCCGCCACCGCCGGCTTACCGTCCGCCGGTCGCGCACCCGACAGCGCTTCCGTCACCGCCGGTTTACCGTCCGCCACCGCCGGCTTACCGTCCTCCGCCGACCCAGACCTTCCGTCCCGCGCCTCCGGTGCCCACACGCGTCGCGCCCCCTCCCCCGCCGGCCGTTTATCGGCCACCGCCAGCCGCTTTTCGTCCGCCGCGGCCACCACCGCCGGCTGCCCATGCTGCAGCGCCGCGCCCACCCGTCGTGAGCCGTCCGGCACCAACCACGCCCAAGAGGCCGTGAATGCACGCGCGGTTGCGGTATGACGGCCGAGATTTCTCTCGGTCTCATGCCCATCGATGAGCGATCGTTTCGCCTTTCGCCCGGAGCATCGTGACGAGTACAATTGGGGCATGAGCCGGAACCGGCTGCTCGAGAGGATCATCATGCCCGCGAAGAAGATGCCGCCCCCGCGCCTCCCCGTCCTTTCCGAACAGGCGCTCGCGCCCGATCAGCAGGCGCTGCTCGATTCGATCCGCTCCGGGCCGCGCGGCGGAGGAACCGGCATCCGCGGACCCTTCGCAATGTTCCTGCACGCGCCGGCATTCGGCGACCTGGCGCAGCAACTGGGAGGCCATTGCCGCTTCAAGACCGCAGTGCCGCCGCGCCTCTCCGAATTCGCCATCCTGGTGACTGCAAGACTGTGGCGGGCGCAATACGAATGGTACGCCCATGTGCCGCAGGCCGAGCGCGCCGGCGTTGCGAAGGAAACTATCCGCGATCTCCATCGCGGGCGCGTGCCGAAATCTGCGCCGCAAGACGAGCGCGCGGTCTACGATTTTATCCAGGAGCTCTACAAGAGGAGACGCGTCAGCGACAAGAATTTCAAGCGCGTCCATTCCGTTCTCGGCGATGCCGCAACCGTGGAATTCGTCGGCATCCTCGGCTACTACGTGCTGATATCCATGATCCTCAACGTGTTTCGCATGTCCCCGCCCGAGAGCGAGCCATTGCCGTTTGCGGAGAGCAGATGACGGAAGACAGAGGACGGATGATCGGGGTCCGGTGATGCCGCCGGCAACTTCATCCGCCCGGCTTGTCAAAGGCGAAAGCTTGAGGCCCGTCATCGCTGTGTTACTGTTGGTCATTCATCCGAACATGAGGGGTTAGCATGAAACCGTTCGCTGCATCCGCGCTCGCCGGTCTGATCGCCGGCGGAGCCCTGGTCGCCAGCCCGCTCGCTGGGCAGGCGCAGCCGTCCCCGGCAGCGCCTGCAAGCCCGCCCACCGAGGCCGTCCCGGCAATCGGTCCCGCCGATCCCAATCTTCGCGCCATCAAGCTGCCGAACGGCAAACGGCTTCACCTTCTGCCGGCGACCCTCGAGACCACCCAATGGGGATGGTTCGACAATGCTCAGCCGCCGGTGCTGCGCATCAGCGCAGGCGACACGGTTGCGCTCGAGACCATGATGCACAGCCACAACCAGGTCATTCCGGGCACCACCATCGAGCAGATCAAGAAATTGCGCACCGACCATCCGGGCCGCGGACCCCATACGGTCACCGGACCGATCTATGTCGAAGGCGCCGAGCCCGGTGATGTCCTCAAGGTGACCATCAACAAGATCGTGCCGCGCGCCTATGCGGTGAATTTCAACGTGCCCGGCATGTTCGGCGAGTTTCCCAAGGAGTACCAGGATGGCCAAGTGAAATATCTCTACCTCGACTGGGACAAGAAGGTCACCGAGTTCCTCCCGGGCGTGCAGATTCCATTGCGGCCCTTCCCCGGCACGATCGGAGTCGCGCGCAAGGAGCCCGGGCGCTACAGCACCGTGCCTCCGGGCGAGTATGCCGGCAACATGGACATCCGCGATCTGACCGAAGGGGCGATCCTTTATGTGCCCGTGCATGTGCGCGGCGCATTGCTGTGGACCGGGGATTCGCATGCCGCGCAAGGCAACGGCGAAGTCAACCTCACCGCCATCGAAACCGCCTACCGGGAAATGAACCTCACCATCGAGGTGGCCAAAGGCATGCCGGTCGATTTCCCGCGCATTGAAACCAGGACCTCGTGGATCGCCATGGGCTTCGATCAGGATCTCAACAAAGCGTGGGACCAGGCGAAGGCCCAGAACGTCAAGCTCCTGTCGGAGCTGCGCAAGGTATCCACCGACCAGGCCGCAAAGCTCATGACGACCGTCTCCGATTGCCGCGTGTCGCAGGTGGTCAACATCAAGAAAGGGATTCACTGCCTCAATCCGAAGAACCCGGCGGGGCGTGAGGACATGGAGCGTCCGAGCAAGGAAACGCCCAAGTATCTCGTTTCCCACGCCAAGGATCCGGATCTGAACAAGGCGATGGACACCGCATCGATGGGCATGATCAAGTTGCTGGAAAGCGAGAAGAAGATCGCGCGGCTCGATGCCTATGCGCTCGCCAGCGTCGCCATGGACTGCCGTGTCGGAGCTGTCTCCGACAGCGAGAAGAACGTCCATTGCGTTCTGCCGAAGAGCGTCTTCGTTGCCGCGCGATGACAGCAGGTCGACCGCCGGAGCGAAGCAACCAGCAGTCGGGTGGGGACCCCCTCCATGCGCGCGATCCTTGCCGTTGACCCCCACCCGCCTCGCTTCGCTTGCAAACCTAGCCCATAGGGAGAGGTACTCCGCTTACGTCGCCCCTGAAAAAAATCGCAGAACGATGCGGATGGCCGTGACAGCCGTGGCCGTGGCGGTTCTCTTCTCGACGATCGCAGGCGCGCAGACGCCGCGCATTGTGGCCACGACAGCCGACCTCGCCAATCTCGCACGATCGGTCGCCGGCGAGCTCGCACAGGTGGATGTCATGATTCCGCCGGGGGCCGATCCCGAGGCGTTCGAGCCGCGTCCCTCGGACCTGGCGAAGCTCAAGGGCGCCGCGGTGGTCGTTCGCATCGGACTCGGATACGATCATTGGCTCGACAAGCTTCTGGCGATGCACGGCGACGCAGCCATTAAGCGCCGAGGCGTCGGATATGTGGACGCATCGATCGGCATCCCGCTCCTGGAGGTCAAGGGTCGCAGTCTCGATCCCGCGAGCACCGATTCCCACGCCCATGGCCTCGCCAATCCGCACTACTGGCTCGATCCGGCGAATGCCGAGGTGATGACCGGCGCAATCGCCGAAGCCGTTGCCCGCATCGCGCCGCAGACGACCGAGACGGTCGCGGCTCGCCGCGCCGACTTCCTCGCCCGACTGAGGGTCCGTCTCGCCGGCTGGGAAGGCCTGCTCGGTCCGCATCGCGGCGCCAAGCTCATCGCCTATCACAACACCTGGCCGTATTTCGCACGACGCTTTCGGCTCGATCTTGTTGACGTGATCGAAAGCAAGGAGGGCGTGGCTCCAAGCCCGGCTCGATTAGCGAGGCTCGCAGCAATCATCCGGGAGCAGAAAGTGCGCGTCATCCTGCACGAGGTGTTTGCACCGGACGATGCATCGCAGCTGCTCGCCCGGCGGACCGGCACGAAGGTGCTCAAGCTTGCGCCTTCGGTCGGCAGCGTGCCGGAAGCACCCGATTATTTTTCACTGTTCGAATATAATGTCGTCGCCTTGGCGCATGCTTTGTCGGCAGCGTCGAACTGAGCAAGGCCATGCTGGAGGATGTCCTCGCTTTCGCGGCGCTTCCGCTCGCAGCAGCGGTGGTCTTCACCGGTATTCATACCTGGCTCGGCCTCCAAGTCCTGCGGCGCAATGTGGTATTTGCCGATCTCGCTCTCGCGCAGGTATCGGCACTCGGAGCAACCGTGGCCGCAGTGGCAGGACACGCGGTGTCGAGCGCAGCCGGCTATGCGTACACCCTTGTGTTTGCTGCCGGAGGAGCCCTTCTGCTGACCGCGAGCCGCGGCCTCGTGCGCAGCGTGCGGCAGGAGGCCTTCATCGGCGTGCTCTATGTGGTCGCGACCGCTGCAACAGTCCTGGTGGTCGACCGCTCCCCGCAGGGCGCCGAGCATGTCAAGAAGATGCTGGTCGGCGGCATCCTGTCGGTGAGCGCGGACGAGCTGGTCAAGTTCATTGTCCTTTATGCCGCTATCGGCGTGTTTCATTGCCTCATTCGACGGCCGCTGCTGGCGGCAGCCCACGAGACGCCGAATGGCGGAAAGACCGCCATCTGGGACCTCATCTTCTATCTGTCGTTCGGGGTCGTCGTGACATCTTCGGTCAGCGTGGCCGGAGTCTCTGCTGGTGTTTTGCTTCCTGATTGTTCCGGCGCTCGTCGGATCGTTGTTCTCGTCCCACATCGGTGTGGCGCTCGCTATCGGCTGGGCGGCGGGCGCCGTCGCGAGCGCATGCGGAATTTTCGGGTCCTTCCTGCTCGACGCACCGACCGGTGCAGTCACTGTCCTTGCCTTTGCCGCCGTGCTGGTCATTGCCGGGAGCATCCGCGCCTTTCTTACCGCACCGGCGCGAGAGCGCGCCAGCAACCGCAGGCTTGGGCTGCTCGCGAGCGGCCTTCTTTTGTGCACGGCGTGCGCCCTGTCGGGGCTTTGGGTCGTCATCGCTCCCGGCGGTGACCATCCGCTGCTGGTGCCGATCGAAATGGTGACCGGGGTTCGCCCCGAGCAATTTCTGAGCGAGAGAGAACGCAACGATTTCATCGAAGCGGCCGCGATCGAGCACCGTCACCGGGCCGAGATCGATCGACTGCACGAGCTCGAGCGGCGATCGCGCTGGCAAGGCGACGCGCTCTCCCCCGACGAGGTCCGTCGCATCGCCTCGGTGGCGCAGACGCTCACGGAGATGGGTCGCGGCGAGCGCTTTGTGGTGGATTACTTGCGCACCCGCGCGCGCGAGCGCGAGCGCTGGTACGTCGGTCTGCCGCTCGCTGCCCTGGGGCTTCTCGGTCTCGCCGCCATGGTCTTGTTACTGCGCTGGCGGCGAGAGCAGCGGGGTCGACGGCTCACCGCCTGATCCCCCGGGCATGCAGCCCGCGGTCAGCGCAAGCCGCATATCGGGGCTGAGTTTGGCATCGCGGGTGAAGCGGGTTTCGCTTGAAAACCTATATTCCCAGTGCGACAGGAAGACACGATTCGAGACGCGGGAGCGATCCACCGTGGCAGCCAAACGTTCCGCCGGAGCGGATGACGACCATCAAGTCCTGCCGTTTCGCGGGCGGAACACCGCCGTCCATTCAGGGCATGGATGGCGCGCGCCTTCGCGCGCCGGGCAGGCCGCACCTCCACGTGTCAAGGGTCTCGCGCAGTACGAGGGCGGCGACGACAGCGAGGACAATTATCGCCATCGCATGATAATCAACTTGCTTGCCCTGCTTGTCATCGTGATCCTGTCGATTGCAGGGGTATGGCTGGCGATTCAAATCGCAGACTTGCGCAAGAACCAGGACTGCGCTCTGTCGGGACGGCGCAACTGCATGCCGATCGATGTCAAGACGCTGGAGCGCTGACCGGCAAGCGGCCCTACAATCCCTCACCCCTCGATCTCTATTGTGACCTGCGTCAGCCCGGAGAACCCGAGAGCGCGCGCCGCAGCCGGGGTGAGATCTATGATCCGGCCGCGGGTGAAGGGACCTCGGTCGTTGATGGTGACGGTGACCGAGTGGCCATTTTTCTTGTTCGTCACCTTCACCCTGGTGCCGAATGGCAACGTCCGATGCGCGGCCGTGAGAGCCCCGGGATCGAGTTTTTGCCCGCTCGCGGTTCCGCTTCCGCTTTCGAGCGAATAGACCGCGGCTATTCCTTGCTGCGATTGCGCGCTCACCGATGATAATTGAGCGGCGCACAGCTGGGCGGCCGCCATCATCAACACAAAGACCAGCACACTCATTCTCATGCAGATACTCCTCGAGATGTTCCGCCCTGCGGCTCGATGCCATGACGTCTTGCGTGCGCATCGCAGCGGGAAAAGGCCAGCAACACTGTCCTAATGCCGGTGCGTCTCGCCGATAATGCGCCCGACGAGATGACGTTCCTTCGCCGATAATGGGAGCAGCGCTAAGCGCCCGTTGCCGCGCTCTTCGGCGCCGCGTATCGTCCGCCGTCCGATCTCGCTCAGGGGAGAAAATAATGCTGGATCCGCGCTCTCGGACCATTGTGGCCTTGGCTGCGATCGCTTGGTGGGCGCTCGCCGCCAGCTCGACCGCCGCCGCGGACGAGTGCCAGAATCGCGGTCAGCTCGATACGCTCTACTGCGATGACAACAATGATCTGGTCGCCGATGTGCCGAGCGACCCGAAAAAGCTCAAGGATCCGTCCACCATCGTTTTCGCCTACACGCCGGTCGAAGACCCCGCGGTCTATCAAAATGTATTCAAGCCGTTCACCGATTTTCTCGCCCAGTGCACGGGCAAGCGCGTCGTCTATTACCCGGTGCAGTCGAACTCGGCCGAGATCGAGGCGATGCGCTCGGGGCGGCTGCACGTTGCCGGCTTCTCGACCGGACCGACCGGGTTTGCGGTCAACATGGCGGGGGCCGTGCCGTTCGCGGCAAAAGGCACCGCGAAGGGACCGCACGGTTATCATCTTATCTCGATAGTGAGAAACGACAGCCCCTTTCAGAAACTGTCCGATCTGAAAGGCAAGCGCGTCGCGCATACATCACCTTCGTCGAACTCGGGCCATCTGGCGCCGCTCGTGCTTTATCCGCCCGAAGGGCTCAAGCCGAACGAAGACTACAAGCCGCTGATGTCCGGCGGGCATGACAAGTCGGCGCTCGGTGTCGTCTCCGGCGATTACGACATGGCCGGGGTCGCCTCCGACGTGTTCGAGCGGATGGTCACGCGCGGGACGCTCAAGGCGGAGGACTTCCGCATCATTTTCACGAGCCCGCTGTTCCCGACCTCGTCTTTTGCCTATGCGCACGATCTCAAGCCTGACCTCGCCAAGAAGGTCAGGGGCTGCTTCTTTGCCTTCGATTTCCCGCCTCCCATGCGCAAGGAGTTCAACGGCGACGACCGCTTCTTCCCGATCACCTACAAGGAAACATGGAAGATCGTGCGCGACATCGCGGAAGCGTCGGGGACCCCGTACAACAAATCGGCCTACGAGGCCGAGGCCAAGCGCGAAGCCGACGCACTGGCCAAGAAGCAAAGAGAGCAACAACAGGAGCAACAGAAACAACCGCAGCAACCGGCGGCAAGGCCGTAGCTCATTCTCGGCGCGGCGGCCATGGAGGGATCGACAGCCTGCAATCCCGCGGACGTCGACCGCTCCTTGATCATCCGCAGGCTGTGCAAGGAATACCGCCGGGGACAGCCGGTGCTCAAGGACGTTTCGCTAAATGTCGAGGGCCACGGCATGACCGCCATCATCGGCCCCTCGGGCACCGGGAAATCCACGCTCGTTCGCTGCATCAACCGGCTGGTCGATCCCACTGCTGGAGAAATTCTCTTTCGCGGGCAGGACCTGGCGCGGCTCAAGGGGCGTGATTTGCGCGCTGCCCGTCGCCGTATCGGCATGGTCTTTCAGGAATACAACCTGGTCGAGCGGCTCTCGGTGATCGAGAACGTGCTGTGCGGGCGGCTCGGTTATGTGGCGGTATGGCGCGCATGGCTGCGCAAGTTTCCCGCCCCGGACATCGAGCGCGCTTTCCATCTTCTCGACGCGGTCGGGCTCGCCGATTTCGCGCGGGAGCGCGCGGACCGGCTTTCAGGCGGCCAACGCCAGCGCGTCGGCATCGCCCGCGCGCTGATGCAGGAGCCGGACCTCCTGCTTGCCGACGAGCCCACGTCCTCGCTCGATCCGAAGACTTCGGTAGAGATCATGGAGCTCATTTCGCGCCGCGCGCAGGAGCGCCATATCCCGGTGATCGTCAATATCCACAATGTCGAGCTTGCACGCCGGTTCGCCGGCCGCGTCATCGGGATGTCGAAGGGGCAGATCGTATTCGACGGCCGGCCGCAAGCGCTGGAGCATGCAAATCTCTCGCAGATTTATGGCGGCGAGGAGTGGCTGGCATGAGGTGGCTCGATTGCGGGACAACCGAATTGACGTATGATGAAACGATGCACCCACACGAGGATGAGCCATCATGACAGACATCGCCGTCGCTTGGCCTAGCGAGCCCAAGACCCCGTCGGGCAGGGAATTCGCCGACAAGATTTTGCGCACGAGATCGCGCGGACTTTGGCTTATTCCCGCCGTTGCGGCTGTCCTTGCGCTCGGGCTTGCGCCTGGCAGGAGCGCCCAGAACGACGTCCACGATCTGATGGAGGGCCGCGGCCGCGACGTGAGCTTTCCCGTCTCCTGCGGTCAAGACGTCCAACCGCGCTTCGACGCGGCGCTCGCCGCGCTGCATTCGTTCTGGTACGGGCAGGCCATGAAGGAATTTACGGCGATCGCCGAGCTCAAGCCTGATTGCGCGATGGCGCACTGGGGGATCGCCATGAGCGTCTGGAATCAGATTTGGGCGCCACCACGGCCGGACAATCTCAAGACAGGCAGCGACGCAGTCACACGCGCTCTGGCCGCCGGCACGAAGACGCAGCGCGAGCGGGATTATCTCGACGCGCTCGCGGCGTTCTACGCCGAACACGACAAGCTCGATCATCGCACGCGTGCCGGCGCCTATATGCGCAAGATGGAGGAGGTCGCGCAGCGCTACCCCGATGACCGTGAGGCGCGCATCTTCTACGCGCTGTCGCTGCTCGCAACCGCCGACGGGCTCGACAAGAGCTACAAGAATCAGCTCAAGGCCGGCGATATCTTGGAGCGGATCTTCGCGGAGAAGCCGGAGCATCCCGGCCCGAGCCATTACATCATCCATGCTTACGACTATCCGGCGCTGGTCGATCGCGCGCTCGCCGCAGCACAAAAATACGCGATCTGCGTGACCGTGGTGCCGCATGCGATCCATATGCCGTCACATACCTACGTCCTGCTCGGCCGCTGGAAGGATACGGTCGCCTCGAACAATGCAGCCGAGCTCGCGGAAGCCGATCGCGGCGCGCCGGAGGATCGCATCCACGCCCTCGATTATCTCGTCTATGCCCATCTCCAGCTCGCGCAGGATGACAGGGCCAAGGCCGTGCTCGATCTCGCGCTCAAGACCGAGAGCGATCTCGTCGCGCGCAAGCATGATTCCGGGTTGCGCGCGCGTCCGTTCGGCGTCGCCGCCATGGAAGCGCGCTGGGCGTTGGAGCGCCTCGACTGGGCAACGGCGGCGAGCCTGCCGCCTCGGCCGAGCCGCTATCCTTACGCGGAATCGGTGCCGCATTTCGCTCGCGCCGTGGGGCTCGCGCGCAGCGGCCGGCCGGAGCAGGCAAGCCCCGATATCGAGCGGCTCGCGACGTTGCAGAAAGCGCTGGCGGACGCGAAAAACCTGTACTGGGCGCGACAGGTTGCAATTCAACTGAAGATGGCGAATGCCTGGGTCGATCGGGCGCGCGGCCGCAATGCCGAGGCGGTGGCCCTGATGCAGGAAGCCGCCGCGGCGGAAGAGACCTCGGAGACCCATGACACCCTCAGTCCCGGTCCGATCGGCATGACCGCGCATGAGGCACTCGGGTTGCTGCTCCTGGAGCTCGGGCGGCCGGGCGAGGCCTTGCAGGCCTTCGAGGCCTCGCTGCGCACGGCGAAGAACCGCCTGCGCAGCTATGCGGGCGCCGCGGCGGCGGCCGTTGCGGTCGGGAACGCGGGCGCTGCGCACAGCTACTACACGAAGGTCGTCGAGCTCGCCGACGGGCCGGAGCGGACCAGGCCAGAACTGGTGCAGGCCAAAGCCTACCTCCAGCAGGCGAGCAAATAGCGCCGTCACCGACAAGAGATCGTCACAAGAGATCGTCAAGAAGCCAAAGAGGACGACTGATCACGCCTGCCGTGCGGAAAGCATGGCCGGAGGATGATGGCGCGACGCCCTGACCGCTGCGCAGATCCGGCCCGACGCTGATCCGCCCGGCGGCAATGACAAGGACGGACATCCGGTGGCAGTCGGTTGCGACTTCGTTTTGAACGCCTTGGTGCAGGAAGGACTCACGCATCTTTTCCTGGTTCCGGGCGGCCTGGTCGATCCATTTCTGCCGGCGCTGGCCCGGCATCCGCAACTACGCGCGATCGTCGCGGCGCACGAGGCTGGAGCCGCCTTCATGGCCGACGGCTACGCCCGCGCGAGCGCCCGTTTCGGCGCCGTGCTGGGGATCGGCGGCCCGGGTCTGTGCAACATGGCGACGGCGGTCGCCGCCGCGAGAACCAATTCCTCGCCGGTTCTCGTGTTGAGCGGCGAAATTCCGCTCGACATGGAAGGGCTCGGCGAATTCCAGGACGCAAGCGCCGCCACGCTCGACGATACCGCAGTGATGAAGCCGCTCACGCGCCTGTCCACGACGGTCGCAAGCGCCCGCAGCCTCAACCACCGGCTCCGGCATGCGCTCGCTGCAATGTGGGCGCAGCCGCGCGGCCCGGTGCATCTGTCGCTCACGCACGATGTCATCACCGGCGAGTGCGCGGCGGACTACGCGACGATCTCCGACTATTTCGCCATGATGGTCTCGCTGAGCAGGCCAGCCGCTGAAGCGGCGCTAAATCGGCTCGCTCATGCGATCGGACCAAAAATAGCGTTTCTTGCCGGTGCCGGCATCGAGCACGATAGCGCGGCGTGCGCGTTGCGCGCAGTCGCCGAGCGCTGGTCCATTCCCGTCGCAACGACGCTGCGTGCCAAAGGCGTGTTCCCGGAAGACCACGAATTGTCACTCGGCGTCTTCGGCTATGCCGGCACGCGCCACGCAACGGCCGCCATTCTCGACGACGGCCCCGACGTGCTGATCGTGCTGGGTTCCGGCTTGAACGAGCGCGACACCATGCATTGGACGCTGGACAAGCGCACCGCCGCCGGGACTGTCACCATTCACGTCAATACCGACATGGACGAGCTGACTGCGCATGGCGATGCCGCCCATATCGTACCCGGCAGCTGTCGTGCTTTCCTCGATCTGATGCAGGAACGCTCGGAGACCATCACGTCTTCGCTGACGGCAGGACAGACACAACGGCGCGCGTGGTTGACCAAGATCAGGCAAGGCCCGCGGCTGTACGACGTCGAGAATTGCAACAAGCCGACAAAACCTGTTCATCCGGCGGCCGCGATTGCGGCACTGCGCAAGGTCTATCCCCGCGACGGCATCGTGCTGGTCGATTCCGGCGCGCATCGCGCCTTTGCCGGACATTATTGGAGGGCGTACGAGCAACGCACATACGTTTCGGCCACCAATCTCGGTCCGATGGGCTGGGCCATTCCGGCAGCGATCGGGGTGCAGTGCGCGCGGCCCGACCGCAGGGTTGCGGTCATCACCGGCGACGGCTGCATGCAGATGCACGGATTGGAAGTCCAAACCGCGGCGCGCTACGGGTTTCCCATCATCTACGTTGTGTTGAACAATTGCGCACTCGGCAACGTGTGGCTGCGCGCGCACCAATTTGGACCGCTCCCGGGCGAGCTGACCAGCATTCCGGACCACGACTGGGCGGGATTTGCCCGCGCTCTCGGCGCCCGGGGCTTCACGGTCGATGATCCGGCACAGCTCGAGGAAACCTTTGCAACAGCTCTAGCTGGCAATGCCACGGTGCTCATCGACGTCAAAGCCGACAAGGATTGCCCGACACCGGTTTACGATTTCAAAGCCGGCGCACGGGCTTGGTCCTATCACGAATAGAGGACAGTCATGACCGTTCTGGCCATGGACCCATCGGCGCTGCCGGCTGTTGGACGCGCGCTCTTTGCCGCGATTTCGGCGAAACGCAAGGCGCGTGGCGAAGACTTCGGCGGACCCTATATCGCCCTGCTCAACCATCCAGAGCTCGCGCGGCGCGTTGAAGAGTTGGGATTCTTTCTGAAATTCGAGGGGGTGCTTCCGCGGCCAGCCTATCAGTTCATCGTGCTCTCCATCGCGCAGGCAACCGGCGCGGCATTCGAATGGCATGACCACGTGCGACACGCGCTCGCCGCCGGGCTTTGCCAGAATGTGGTGGACAGCATCGGCGCCGGTCAGACCGACAGGCTGCCGCACCCTTACGCGCTTTTGCACGCGATCCTGGCCAGGACGATGGCGTGGCAAACGGTGCCGGACGATCTAGAAGCGCGCGCCGTTACCGAATGGGGCAAAGAAGGGCTGGTTGAGATCGTTGTCCTGTCTGGGTTCTACCAGATGTTCGCTGCGATCAATCAGGGTTTTGCCATCAATCCGCCGGCGGACTGAGAATGACGATGCCAACAACACCGTTGCGGCAACCTTCCAAGTCCGAGCTCTCCGGCGAATAACTCCGATCGGGATATCTTCTATCCTCAAGCCTGGTCCCCAAAGCGAGAGAAACCAATAAATCGGCGCGACTTCTTCACACTTATCGGCGGCACGGCGCTCGCGCGGCCGCTCGCGGCTCGCGCGCAGGTGCCCGAGAAAAAGGAGCCCGAGAAAAAAGAGCCTGAGAAAACAAACTCTGAAAAAATTGCCAGAATCGGGGTGCTTTGGCGCGCCAGCAGTGCCGAGAAGGAAGGGACGAGCTTCAAATCCCTGGTGAAGGGTTTCAGCGAGCTCGGCTATGTCGAGGGTCGCAACGTCATGCTTGAGCATCGTTTTGCCAATGAGCTGCCTGACCGCTTCAAGAGCTTGGCTGACGAGCTTGTTGCCTCGAATGTCGATGTGCTGATCGGCGTGGGAAGCAGCGCTGCGCCGTACGCCAAGAACGCAACCACGACAATTCCTGTCGTGTTCACACTTGTTGCAGATCCCATTGGAAGCAAACTAGTGGATAGTCTCCAGCAGCCGGGCGGGAACGTCACAGGATTATCGAGCTTTAGCCCCGATCTTTTCGGGAAGCATCTGCAAATTCTCAAGGAAATAATTCCGAGTCTGGCGCGCGTCGCCTTGCTGGTTAATCCGAACGACGAAAGCTCGCGCCTTTTCATGGATGGCCTTCAAGCAGCCGCGGCCGAGCTCGGCTTGACAAGCCAGAATTTCGAATGGCGCACGACCAACGATCTGGGTCCGGCATTTGACGCGATGAAGAGAGCTGGAATCCAGGTTTTCACCAGCAACCCCGACGGACTGGCCTTTGCGCAGCGCGCGCTTATCGGACAGATCGCACTTGCGCGTAATCTGCCCCTGTCGGTGTGGTCGAAAGAGGCTCTGAAACCGGGCGCGTTCATGTCCTATGCGGTTGACCAGGATGCGATCTGTCAACGCACAGCCGTTTTCGTGGACAAGATTTCTCAAGGGTGCCAAACCCGGCGAGCTCCCGGTGGAGCTGCCGACAAAAACCGAGCTCTTCATCAACCTCAAGATCGCCAAGACGTTTGGGCTCGACGTGCCCGCGCAGGTTCGACAGGTCGCCAACTCCGTGAGCGATTGAGCCGGTTCACATGGTCGGATTGGCGTACTGGCCGCCGAGCGCGAGCATGCCATAGGCCGCCCCGGCGATGTCGAAGTTGAACGAGAAGTGCTGGTTGATGGCGAGCACGTCGCGCAGGTGGCGCTGCAGCGGATCGCGGGTGTAGAGGCCCTGCGCCCCGTAGCAGGACCACAGCGTCTCCACCGCCTCGCGCGCCTGGCTTACGGCGAAGGCCGAGTGCGCCCGGAACCGCAGCTTGGTCTCGAGGTCCGGCGCCTCGTTGCGCTCCGCGGCGGCCTGGAACTCGATGGCCGACTGGCGCAGGAAGTAGCGCGCCGAGTCGATCAGGCAGCGCGCGCGAGCCACCTTGATCTGCACGGCCTGGAAATCCGCCACCCGCGCGCCGGTATAGGTGCCCACACGCTTGCCCATCGCGTCGAGGAACAGCTCGTAGGCGCCCTCGGCCGCGCCGAGCGCCGCCGGAGCCAGCGGATGGCTGGAGGCGGCAACCATCGGGATGCGGAAGAGCGGGCCGTCGTTGAGTGCTGCGCCAGGATGCTCGAGCCCGCCGCGGCAGCGCAGCAGCGGCAAGGCCCGCCGCTCCGGCACGAACAGCTCGGTGACGGCGATGTCCTTGCTGCCGGTGGCCGCCATGCCCATGGCGTACCAGGTATCGATGATCTCGTAATCGGACTTGGGCACCAGGCACAGCCGCCAATCGATCGGCGCCTTGCCGTCGTCGTCATAGACGGTGACGGCCAGCATGTTCCATTCCGAATTGTCGACCGCCGAGGAGAACGGCCAGCGGCCGTTGACGATGAACCCGCCGTCGGCCTTCCGCCCGCGGCCGGCGGCGAGCGCGATCGACGAGGCAATCAGCGCGTCCGGGTTCGCGTCCCAGACCTCGCGCTGGGTCTCGGGGTCGTAGTATCCTAGGATCCAGTGATGGCAGGCCACGTTACCCACGTTCCAAGCCGTGGACGGGCAGCCGCGCGCAAGCTCCGCCGGGATGTCCACCACGCGCCACGAAGGGGAGTTCCATCCCGCCGAAGATCTTCGGCTGGTGAAACCGGAAGAGCCCGGTCTCGTGCAGCAGCTGCTCGTTCTCGCGCGAGGAGCATGCGGGCGTCTTCGGCCTCTCGCGCGCGCTCGCGCAGGAGCGGCACGATCTCCCGCGCCCGCCGCATCGCCTCGCCGTAACCGACGCCGGAGAAGTCACGACGCACCCGCTGCGGCAGCGTGCCCATGCGATCGCCTTGATTGCTCGGGCCCGCCATGATCCAGCAAGGTTGGGCAAGGTTTCATTCGAGCCTAACTCTATCATATCATGGCGAAAGCCGTGCAAGAGCGGATTGCTTCCCATACCCCGATGCAACCGGCCCATGACGAAAAGTGCAGCGGCACGTGGACTTTATGAGATAGGGATCTGCGGCGATCTGTGGTTCGGTTCTTTTCGTCACGGGGACGATACCGTGCGGCAGTCAAGGATGGGAATTGCGCCTGTGCGTTGCAAAGAGGCTGGAGAGCGTTGATGAGCCTACCTCCACTACCGTCCCTCGATTTAATGACGCTCGTCACCGTAGGGCTGGGCTTCCTCGGGGCAATTTTTTATGTTGCATCGGTTTCGATGAAGACCGTGATCCCGTTGCGCATAGCAGGCATTGCAAGCGCGTTCTTTTTTCTGTGTTACGGGATACTCGCGCATTCGATCACCACGATCTTCTTATATGTCATTCTGGTGCCGCTGAACGTGCTCCGCCTCTATCAGATGCTCGAGCTTATCAAGAAAGTGCGCGTTGCCGCCCGCGGAGAGTTGTCAATGGACTGGCTGGAGCCTTTCATGACCAAGCGCAAGTGCCGGCAAGGCGACTTGCTTTTCCGCAAGAACGATCTCGCCAATGAAATGTTCCTGGCGGCCAAAGGCACATACCTAGTGTCCGAGTTGAACAAAACAATAAAATCGGGCGAGATTTTTGGAGAATTGGGACTGCTAACATCCGAGCAGCGCAGGACCCAGTCGGTTGAATGCGTCGAAAGCGGTCACGTGCTGACGATTGCTTATGATAAGGTCCGCGAGCTTTATTTCGAGAACCCGGAATTCGGATTTTATTTCCTTCGGCTCACGAGTGAAAGGCTGTTGCAACAAGTGGCGCTCTTGGAGGGTATGTTGGCCGCCGAGCGTCAAAAGCATTGATTTCACGTCACATTGTCTTTTTCTTCGGCTGCGTGCTGCCGGTGCAAGCGATGCGATTTCCAGAATGGCTGCGAACTCCCGTAGGGTTCCGGCCCAGAAGACGTGGAGAGAAACGATGACCGGTCGACCTTGCTTCGCTCTGGCGTATACGATCAGCGCGCTGCTCGCCCAGCTCGCAGCATTGTGGTGCAGCTCGCCGGTCGGCGCACAGACGGTCGATGCGCTTTATGCCTTGGCCAAAGAAGAGAAAATCCTTGTTCTGTGGGCCGCCGGCCCGGCCGCAGGTCACGAACGCGCCGTGCGTGCCTTCGAGCAACAATTTCCCGGCATCACGGTCTCGGTCACCGGCGGCTTCAGCAACGTCCTCAATGCCAGGATCGAGGAGCAGGTGCGAACGAACAAGATCGAAACCGATGTTTTGATCCTGCAGACCATCCAGGATTTCATCAAATGGAACCGGCAAGGAGTGCTGATGCACTTCAAGCCCGACGGCTTCGACAAGATCGGCGTCCGATCAAAAGACAGCGGCGGCGCCTGGATCGCGGTGAACAGCAACCCGATTTTTTACGGTTACAATACCGAGCACGTTCGCGATAAAGACGTGCCCAAACTGGCCACCGATTTCTTGCGACCGCAGTTCAAGGGAAAACTCATCACCGCCTATCCCGCGGACGATGACGCTACGCTCTTCACCTTTGCTGCCATCGTTCAGAAATATGGCTGGGGCTACATGGCTCAATACATGAAACAGCAACCCAAATTCGTCCAGGGTCACCTCGGCGTCGCCCGTAGCCTCGGCTCCGGCGAAAGCCACGTGAGCTTCGACACTACCGTGAGCAGCACCCTCGACGTGCAGCGCGCGGGGGGAAAAATCGCGTTGGCCGCACCAACGGATGATTATCTACCGATATTCTTCAGTGCGGAAGCAATTCTCAAGGCTGCACCGCATCCAAACGCTGCAAAGCTGTACGTTACCTGGTTGCTGTCGAAGGAATGGCAGAGCCGAACCGGCGTTTACTCCTCCCGCAGCGATGTGCCCTCGCCCGCCGGATTGCCGCCGCTTTCGGGCCTCCGCCTCGAGGAGCGCTACGTGGAGTTCGTGAGCAGTGAGAACTCAGCTCGCCGACCTGCGCAGGCGCTTCGAAACCTATACCGGACCCGTGACGAATGCCGGCGGCGTCCGCTAAGCAGAGTCGGACGGCTTGACCAACGGTTGCTCGCGCGGAATCGGGCTGCAAATCCAGGCTCTCAACGCCAGCACCAGCCGCAAGATCAATGCTGCCTTTGCAGATTTTGCGCGCGAGCGACCCGACGCCCTCTTCGTGGGCCTCGACCCCTTATACACCAGCCGGCGGGTTCAATTGATCCTCCTCGCGATGCGCACCCACAGCGGACATTCCACCGTATTTTTATCAGGTCCGATTGATCAAGTCTGCGTAGGCAAATCCCTCGCGTTCGATTGTCTCGCCGACCGCGATCGGAATCACGCGATGGAGCATCGGCCCCGCTGCTACAAAAGAATGAAACTCGCCGTTCTCGCCGCACGGGTCGACGCGAGGCGGCAGGCTATCGATGAGGTCGCAGTCGAAACGGCGGCCCGCAAATGCTGACGGCAACGCCTTGAGATCAACGCAAACTAGGTGGGCTTCAACTCCACTTTCAATCATTTCGTGGGCAAGCGCAGCGGTCGGTCGCCCCCACAGCGGAAAGACTGGGGTCATGCCGATTTCGCCAAGCCGAGCCTCGCGATAGGCCCGCACGTCTTCAAGAAAAAGATCCCCGAAAACGACATGGGTGACGCCGGCAATTTTTGCCGCGGCCAGTGCAGCACCCATTTCGCGCTCATAGATGTCATTCGGACATGGAAAAGGAATGCGCACAAGGATGGCGGCAAGCCCCGCCGCGTTGAGCTGCGCCGACAACAGCTCCTCTCGCACGCCATGCATACTGACGCGGGCAAAGGAATCAGTGACTGTGGTAAGCGCGGCGACGATCTCGAAGTTTCCGGCGCGTTGGATCTCGTGTAGAGCCCAGGCGCTATCCTTACCGGTTGACCAAGCGATCAATGCCTTTGGTCGGCTCGTCATCATCGCGCAAACTGCTTCAATGTCATGTCCCCGATACTAATAGCGCCTGCGCAAAACTTTGGGTTCCAATCACCACCATGGTGTCAGCTAAGTGGGCTTGCAAGTCGGATTGTGGCACGAAGGGTGGATACCGCCATGTCCGCTGTAGCGCCGCTTTCAGGGGTTCAGCGGAAGTAAGGCGGACGTGGGGAAATCGACGCAATTGACCCCAAGGAGACATGAGCGGCTTGGGAATTGTGCAGCGCAAATAGACGATTGAACCCTATTCTACTGATCCCTATTACCTGCTTTGCTTGCCTGAGCTGAAAGCCAACTGTGGCGCGTTCCCGAGCTGGGGAAGGCAATGCGACGACGGGATTTCCTAGGGATTGCTGGCAGCGCGGCCGCTTGGCCGCTCGCCGCGCGCGCGCAGCAGGGCGAGCGGATGCGGCACATCGGCATGCTGCTGCCCGGAGTCGCGGACGATGCGGAATTTCAGACCCGGGTCGGGGCGTTCCTGCAAGCGATGGCGCTATTGGGCTGGACCGACGGCCGCAACGTCCGCATCGACACCCGCTGGGCCACGGCCAATGCCGCCGAAATTCGCAGGCACGCGGCGGAATTGGCTGCGCTCGCGCCGGACGTCATCCTGGCCCACGGCGAGTCGACCGTGGCGCCGTTGCTGCAGGCGACCCGCACCGTGCCGATCGTGTTCCCGGTCGTCGCCGATCCGGTCGCCGCCGGCTTTGTCGAGAGCCTGGCTCGACCGGGCGGCAACGCCACCGGTTTCATGAACTACGAATACAGCATGGGCGGAAAATGGCTGGAGCTTCTCAAGGAGATCGCGCCCGGCGTGACGAGCGTGGCGGTCCTTCGGGATCCCGGCACACCCACCGGCCCCGCCCAGTTCGGCATCATCCAGGCCGTGGCGCCGTCGCTCAAGGTGGAGCTTATCCCGGTCAACGTGCGCGAGGCCGCCGAGATCGAGCGCGCCGTCGCGGCCTTTGCGCATTCTCCGAATGGCGGACTGATCGTGACGCCGGGCCCCGCGGCGCAGCATCATCGCGATCTGATCATCACGCTGGCGGCCCGGCACAAGCTGCCCGCCGTCTACCATACCCGCTATTTTGTCACCGCCGGCGGCCTGGTTTCCTATGGGCCCAATTTCATCGACCAGTACCGGGGTGCGGCGGGCTACGTCGATCGCATCCTCAAGGGCGAAAAGCCCGCCGACCTTCCGGTGCAGAATCCGACCAAGTACGATCTGGTCATCAACCTACAAGGCACTCGGCGTTGAGGTGCCGCCGATGCTGCTCGCCCGCGCGGACGAGGTGATTGAATGATGAAGCGGCGCGAGTTCATCACACTTCTCGGCGGCGCGGCGGCAGCGTGGCCGAGGGCAGCGAAGGCGGAGCCGGCCGAACGGATGCGTCGGGTCGGCGTACTTGACACCCTCGCTTCTGATGATCCGGAAGTACCGGTCCGCTTTGGAGCGTTCCTGCAGGGACTGCAGCAATTGGGCTGGGCTGTCGGCCGCAACCTTCGGATTGATGCCCGCTGGGCCGCCGCCGATCCGGCTCGCATTCGCAGTCATGCTGCGGAATTGGTCGGGCTCGCGCCTGAGGTCATCTTTACCAGCGGGTTCTCGACCATTCGACCGTTGCTTGATGTCACGCGTATTGTGCCGATTGTGTTTGTGAATGTCGTCGACCCAGTTGGCGGCGGCTTGGTCGCAAGCCTGGCGCGGCCGGGCGGTAATGTCACCGGATTTACGACCTTCGAGTTCGGCCTCAGTAGCAAATGGCTGGAATTGCTCAAGCAGATCGCGCCCGGTGTGACCCGCGCGGCGGTGCTTCGAGATCCCACTATATCTGCCATCATCGGCCAATTCGCTGCAATTCAGGGCGTGGCACCGTCATTCGGAGTGGAGTTGACGCCGATCGACGTACGTGACGCCGGCGAATTCCAACGTGCTATGGCAATGTTCGCGCGCGGACCGACTGACGGTTTGATTGTGCTTGGCGGGCCTTTTGCGAATGCGCATCGCGATCTGATCGCCGCGACAGCTGCGCGTCACCGCATTCCGGCCGTGTACGGATACCGATACTACGTCGTGGCCGGGGGCTTGATCTCTTACGGACCTGATCTGATCGAACAGTTCCGGCTCGCAGCCGGGTATGTCGATCGCATTCTCAAGGGCGAGAAACCTGCCGACCTGCCGGTGCAGGCGCCGACCAAGTACGAGCTGGTCATCAACCTCAAAACTGCCAAGGCGCTCGACCTCGACGTACCGGCGACCGTGCTCGCCCGCGCCGACGAGGTGATTGAATAGAGCAATTTTCCTGCGCTGCATGAGTCCGTTGTTGCACTTAACAGAATAGGGCTCGGGCGGCGACTTATCCAACTGCTGGTGAAAGCTGACGCCGCATCCCCGACGCATCCTTGGCCAATCGATAAAACCCTGCTTAGTGCAATGATCCCGAAATGTTGCACGACAACGCCATTGTTAATTCCCGCCTGCGAGCATCTTGACGAGCCGATAAAGATATTCCTGTCCTACATGGAATGACCGCACCAGCACGCGCTCGTCCTTGCCGTGTGCGCGCACATCGTCGACATCGCCGGCGAGGCCCGAGTGGCCATAGGTCGGTATCCCGGCATTGCGCAAATAGCTGCCGTCGGTCGCGCCGGCGCTCATGATAGGGACGATCGGCACGCCGGGCCAAAATTCCGCGGAGAGCTTGGCGATCGCGCCCAGGATCTCCTCATGCAGCGCCGACGGCGCGCTCAAGACCGGTCCTTCGACTCGCCTCACAGCGATCTGGTCGTCGGCGAGGACGCGCACCAGCGTCGCCGCGACTTCACCCACGGGTTCGCCGGGCATGATGCGGCAGTTGACGATGGCGCGGGCAACCTGCGGCAGTGCATTGTAGGCGTGGCCGGCTTCCAGCATCGTGGCGACACAGGTCGTGCGCAGTTGCGCGTTATAGGCGGGGTTTGCGGACAATCGTGTGAGCGAAAGGGAAGCCGGATCCGGACGAGCGGATATGACCGATCTGATATCGGCCGCAGTCTGCGTCGCTTTCGAGCTCCGCGATCCGTTCAAAATAAGCGCGCGTCGTCTCATTCAGCTTGAAGGGAAAAGCGAATTTCGACAAGCGCGAGAGACCTTCGGCCAGGCGATAGATGGCGTTCTCCTTCATCGGCAGGGAGCTGTGCCCGCCGCGGTTCTTCACTTCCAGCTGATATGTCATCGATACTTTTTCGCTGGTCTGCACGCGAGTTGCGTATCGGTTTGCCTCCTTTCAGCCCCACACTGCCGCCCTCATTGAGCGCGAATTCAGCCTCGATCATCTCCCGATGATTTTGCAGGAGCCACTGAATTCCCTGTGCGTTGCGGTCGAGAATCTCCTCGTCGGTTTCCAGCGCCACGATGATATCGCGATCGGGCTTGTAGCCCTCCTGCTTGTAGCGAATAAGGTTCGCGATGAAGGCGGCCGCCATGTACTTGTCGTCGGCGGTACCTCGCCCATAATAGTAGCCGTCCTTTTCGGTCAATTTGAACGGATCGAGCGACCAGTCCGCGAGGTTCGCGGGAACGACGTCGATGATGCGCGAGCAGGAGGATGGGCTTGCGCCGCCGGTGCCGCGCAACCGCGCCACCAGATTGCCCTTGCGCGGCGCCGGAGAAAGCACCTGGGCATCCGGTTCCGCGAAGCCCGCGGCGCGCAGGCGTGCGGCCATCGCTTCGGCGGCGCGCGCAGTGTCCCCGGTCGCCGTGACCGTGTTGATCTCGACAAGCTCCTTGATAAATATCGAGGGCGAGCTGTTGCTGCGGGGTCAGCGTATCCGCGCTGGCTGGACCGCCAACGCAAAGCCAAACCGCAAGCAGGCCTGCCCGACCGGCCGCGGTTCGCAAGAAATACCGGCACCACGCAACCCATCCGCGGCGATGAATTTCAAGGGCGGTGCACATCTTTCTCCTCCGTCAATGTTTCTCCACCGCGTGAACCCGAGCCGAGCGTGGCAACTATAGAACACAGGGTGAACACGGCCAATCGTGATGACAACGCTCGTGATGACAACGCTACGGAGCGACTGGGAACACCCTGGCAGCTGCGGGCATGCTTGGCGGCGCATGCACCGTGCGAAGCCGTGGAACCGCCGGCCCCGGCGAGCAGGCGCGGATGACTCGATGTGATAGAAAGGCGCAACTATGACCTCCGCCTCGCACCGTGCGTTTCCGCCAAGCTGGCCTGCACGCATCGCATTCATCGCGCTCGCGCTTTACGTCGGCTATGCGTGCTCGATCCTCGATATCAGTTGGCAGCGTTTTGTCGCCGGATTCGGCCACGGCTCGCGCTTTCTTGCCCGGATGTGGCCGCCGAACCTTGCCGCCGACAAGCTCGAGCTGCTGCAGGGCGGCATGATCGAAAGCCTGCAGATCGCCATCCTTGCGACCGTTGCGGGCGTCGTCATCTCGCTTCCGCTCGGGCTCTGCGCTGCTCGCAATCTCTCGCCTCTGCCGCTCGCCTTCGCGTCGCGCGCCCTCATCGCACTCTTTCGCACCTTCCATCCCGTGATCGTCGCCATCCTGTTCGTGAAGGCGGTCGGATTTGGCGCCCTCGCCGGCATGCTCGCTTTGATCGTCGCCTCGCTCGGCTTCCTTTCCAAGCTGGTCGCCGAGGCGGTCGAGGAAATGTCGATGCAGCAGGTCGAGGCCGTGCGCGCGACCGGCGCCCCCTTCCTTTCGCTCGTGATCATGGGCGTGCTGCCGCAGGTGATGTCGCGCTTCATCGGTTTTTCGGCTTACCAGCTGGATTCGAACCTGCGCAACTCGGCGCTTGTCGGACTCGTCGGTGGCGGTGGCATCGGGGCGACCCTGTTCACTGCATTCCAGCGCTTCGACTACGATTTCGTGCTGACGATCGTGCTCGCCATCGTTGCGATCGTCATGTGTGGAGAAGTCGTTTCGGGCTGGATGCGCAGGTTGTTCCAATGAGCGCCAGCCCGACCGTCCCATCCGCAACTGCCCCCTCACACCATTGGCAGCGCTTCACATTCGCCGAGCGCGTGATGCGCTCCGCCTTCTACGTCGCGGCTGTAATCGCAATCGTGTGGTCACTGACGAGCATCGAGATCATTCCGGAATTTCTGTACGACGCGCCGGAACAATCGATTGATCTGTTCGCCCGCATGTGGCCGATCGACTGGTCCTGGTATCCAAAAGTGGTGCATGGCGCGCTCCTGGAGACGTTGCACACAGCGACCCTGGGCACCGTCATTGCGGTAGGGTTTGCGAGCCTTGTCGCGCTGATGGTAGCGCGCAACGTGACACATTCGGTCGTGCTCAATGCCATCGGTCGGTTCATCCTGGTCGCGACGCGCTCGGTACATGCCATGATCTGGGCACTGTTCTTCGTGGCGGTATTCGGTCCGGGGGCGCTCGCCGGCACGCTGGCGATCGCTGTGCATTCGATCGGCTTCACTGGAAAGTTCCTGTCGGAGGCGATCGAGGACGCCAAGCCTGGTCCGATAGAGGCGCTGACCGCCGCCGGGGCGCCGCCGACCGCGATCCTGCTCAAAGGCTATTGGCCGCAGGTCAAGCCGGCGTTCCTCGCCATCGCGGTATTTCGCTGGGACATCAACGTTCGCGAATCCGCAGTGCTCGGCTTGGTCGGTGGCGGGGGGCTCGGCATGGCGCTCGATACTGCGCTGGCCAATCTCTACTGGGATCAGGCAGGACTGGTGCTGTTCGTCATCTTCACGGTGGTCGTGGTTACCGAATTCGTCACCGCATGGGTTCGCGGCAGGATTATCTGAGGGTGCGCATGATTTTGTCCCCTGTGGGGGACTGCGAATTGTGGTTCCAATCCTCCCGTTCCTTCAGAGGTCGGCGCTTTCTCCGCCGGTAGCGCCATTGAACTTGCTTCTTGTTTTCGCTATACGGGCAGCAGGCCTTCCTACCTTCGCAGGGGAATGGAGCGCTCCCTGGGTGATCCTGCCGGCAATCGCAACCATGTCAGCTCCGGTGTAAAAACGCATGACTGATCAAGGATATACGATGACGTCGACCTTTGAGCCAGTAGCCCAATCGTCGACCTTTGACACGGTAGCCAATATCATCGCCGAGACTTGCGATATTCCGCGCGACACGATCAAACCGGAAAGCCATGCCATCAACGATCTCGGCATCGACAGCCTGGATTTTCTCGATATTGCCTTTGCGATCGACAAAAAATTCGGCATCAAAATGCCGCTCGAGCAATGGACACAGGAAGTCAACGAGGGCAAGGCGACCACTGAGCAGTATTTTCAGCTGGATAATCTGTGCGCCCGCATCGACGAACTTGTCGCTGCCAAGGGCGGCTGACGTGCTCGGATGCGGCTCGAATATTTTCAGCTGATCGACCGAATTGTCGAGCTCAAGCTTGCGAATCATACGATCCGCACCGAGGCGCGGGTACCCACCACATCCACGATCTTCGAGGGACATTTTCCCGGTCATCCATTGATGCCCGGCGTGCTGCTTATTGAAGCGATGGCGCAGACCTCGGGTTGGCTGCTCATCGCAGTCACCAAATTCAAGCGCATGCCGTTCTTTGCAGCAGTGAAGGAAGCGAAGCTGCGAACCTTCGTAACTCCGGGTCAACAACTCGCGCTGTCGGCGAAGCTCCTGCATGAAGGCTCGGGCTTCGCCGTCACCAAGGCGGACATCCGCTGCGACGGCAAGCTCGTTTGCAACGCCGAGATTACATTTCGCCTGGTTGAGTTCCCGAATCAGGAATTTCGCGCCAGCATGGAGAAAATGGCGACGATCCTCGCGTTCCCGACCGAGGTGCTCGCCGATGGATGATTCGCCGCGCGCAGTCTGGATCACCGGGGTCGGAATCGTGTCTTGCCTGGGAGAAGGGGCCGCTGCGCACTGGCAGGGTTTCAGCGATGGCACGGTCAAGGTCGACGCCAAGGGCTTCGCTCCCTATCTCGTCCACCCGCTGGCTGGGCTCAATCTCGACCGGCAGATCCAAAGAAAGAGCGACCAGCGTCAAATGGAGGGATGGCAGCGAACCGGCACCTATGCGGCGGGCCTCGCACTCGAAAGCGCAGGTCTCAAGGGAAATGCCGAGCTGCTCGCACGCACGGACATGATCGTCGCCGCCGGAGGCGGCGAGCGCGACATGACAGTCGATGGCACGGTCCTGAGCAGCAAGGCCAAATCCGCCAACCCCGGCGCTTTTCTCAATGAAAGGCTCATGAGCGACCTGCGGCCGACGCTTTTCCTGGCGCAACTCTCCAACCTGCTTGCCGGCAATATTTCGATCGTGCACGGTGTCGTCGGCTCCTCGCGCACCTTCATGGGCGAGGAGACGGCAGGCGTCGATGCGGTTCGCGTTGCATTGGCGCGGATCGAGGCGGGCCAAAGCGATGTTGCGCTGGTGGGCGGTTCGCATAACGGCGAGCGGAAGGATCTGCTCCTGCTCTACGATGCCGGCGGATACCTCACGCGAGGCCCATTCAAGCCGGTTTGGGAGCGCACCAATGCGCCCGGCATGGTGCTCGGCTCGCTCGGCGCCTTCCTGGTTCTGGAAGCTCGCACGCATGCGCAGGCGCGTGGCGCAAAGCCGCTGGCCCGGCTTCTGGCTGTGTTGTCCCAACGAGCGCGCCGATCCCCCTCAGCCGTGACCGAGGCACTTGCGCAAATGTGGCGAAAGCTTGCACCTCAGCGCGCAGCCACGCGCTTGGCAGTCATTTCGGGAGCGACCGGGTCCGAGGCGGGAACGAGCGGGGAGAGGGCTTGGCTCAAAACCCTCCCCGACTTGCCTGTGCGTGCGACTGGCAGCAAACTCGGGCACGGATTCGAGCCTCAGTTCCCCATGAACATTGCAATCGCCACGCTTGTGCTCGATCGCGGAAAATTGTTCCCGGCCATGGATTCCTCGGGGGTTGAGCAGCAACATGAAGGTGCACTAGATCAGGTCGCCGTCACCTCTGTCGGCCATTGGCGCGGCGAGGGCATCGCGCTGGTCGAGGCGGTGAAGTGATGGAGGGCAAAATGGCAGCCTCACGTGACAAGAACGGGCGTCCGACCGTGGTCGTGACCGGCATGGGCGTCATCACTTCGCTTGGCGCCGGCAAGACGGAGAACTGGAAAAAACTGCTGGAGGGCCGCTCTGGCATCCACCGCATCACGCGCTTCCCGAACGAGGGGCTCAAGACCACGATCGCCGGCACCGTGGACTTCGTTCCGGTCGAGCCGTTCTGCTCGACCGAGCTCGGCGAGCGCATGGCGGCAATGGCCGCCGAAGAGGCAATCTCCGAGGCCGGCATTGGAGCCAAGGGCGATTTCCCGGGTCCACTGTTTCTCGCCGTCGCCCCGGTTGAAATCGAGTGGCTGCATCGCGAGACATTTGCAGCGGCATCGGGCGCCAACGACTCGGTCGGCTACGACGATCTTCTGCGCGCAAGCGCGTCCGGCCGCTTCCAGGCCATTCACGAGCGGTGCCTGTTCGGCTCGGTCGCCGAACATCTCGCGGATCGCTTCGGGACCAAGGGCTCGCCGATTTCGGTATCCACCGCATGCGCATCAGGGGCGAGCGCGATCCAGCTCGGCGTCGAGGCGGTGCGCCGAGGGGAGGCCGAAGCGGCGCTGTGCATCGGCACCGACGGCTCGGTCAATCCTGAATGCTTGATCCGCTTTTCGCTCTTGTCCGCCCTGTCGACCGCGAACGATCCGCCGGAAGCGGCGGCGAAGCCATTCTCGAAGGATCGTGACGGTTTTGTCATGGCCGAGGGTGCGGCCGCCCTCGTCATCGAGACCTATGAATCCGCCAAGGCGCGCGGGGCAAGGATTCTGGGCGTGCTGGCGGGATGCGGTGAGATGGCGGACTCCTTCCACCGCACTCGATCAAACCCGAACGGCAAGGCGATCATCGGCTGCATCCGCAACGCCATCGCAGACGCCGGCCTCACGCCCGACGACATCGACTACATCAATCCGCATGGCACCGGCACGCCCGAGAACGACAAGATGGAATATCTCGGCATATCGACCGTATTCGGCGAACGTGCAAAATCAATCCCGGTATCTTCCAACAAATCCGTCGTCGGGCACACACTCTCGGCGGCGGGGAGCGTCGAGACGGTATTCACGCTGCTGTCATTGCAGCACCAGCGTCTGCCGCCGACCATCAATTACAAAGTCCCTGATCCTGCGATTCCGCTCGACGTCGTGCCGAACGTGGCGCGCGACGCTTCGGTTAGTCACGCGCTATCGAATTCGTTCGGTTTCGGCGGCCAGAACGTTTCGCTGGTCATCAGCCGCGAGCCCGTGTGACCTATGCGCGCCCTTGAACTGATGGCGGACCGCAAGCTCGAGCTTGCAGATGTCCCCTCCCCGCCGCCGCCTGCACCCGACGAAGTGCAGGTCAAGGTCAAGGCGGTGGGACTCAATCACCTCGACCTCTGGGGCTATCGCGGGATGGCCTTCGCCAAGCGCAAGATGCCTGTGGTGGTCGGCGTGGAAGCGGCGGGCGAGATCGCCGCGGTAGGTTCCGGCACATCGGCTTTCAAGCCGGGCGACCCCGTCGTCATGTACGGGGCGATCACATGCGGCACCTGCAAGGCATGCAAGCAAGGACGCGACAACCTCTGCGAGAATGTCGCCGGCATCATGGGATTCCATGTCGATGGTTTTGCGCGCGATCTGGTGAACATGCCGGCGCGTCTGGTGATCGAGGTCCCGCAAGGAATTGCCTTGCGCGACGCGGCCTGCGCTCCGATCGCGTTTGCCACGGTGCAGCACATGCTGTTCGACAATGCCAAGCTCGAGCCGGGTGAGAGCGTGCTCGTGCATGCCGCCGGCTCGGGCATCGGCACCGCCGCCATCATCATGGCAAAGGCGATCGGCTGCACGGTCATCACCACGGTCGGAGACGATGCCAAGGCGGAAAAAGCCATAGCCTTGGGCGCCGATCACGTGATCAACTATCAAACCGACCGCTTCGAGGGCGCCGTCCGCAAGATCACTGCAAAGAAGGGCGTCGATGTCGTGTTCGAGCACGTGGGCGCGCAGACGTTCAATGGTTCCCTCCTTTGCCTCAAGCGCGGTGGACGCCTTGTCACCTGCGGCTCGACCTCGGGGCCGTCGACTACCATCAATTTGATGCAGCTTTTTCAGCAGCAATATCGCATCATCGGCTCCTTCGGTGCATCGATGCGCAATATCCGCGAGAGCCTTGCCAAGATGTCGAGCGGACTGTTGCCGGTGATCGATACCGAGGTTCCGCTTGCCGAATTTGAGCGCGGGCTTGCGCGGCTTGAAAGCCGGAAGGTATTCGGAAAGGTCGTCGTCGGTTTTTGACGGCTTTGCGAGCGCGGGCATGATTTCCTTACGCGCCCGTCGCGCCGGGCGAGAGCTCAAGGCCGGTGCCGACGCTCTGCTCGGGTGGCTCGCGGTCGGAATGCTGCGCACGATCCGCGTCACCGATCGAAAGCGTATCTCCGATTTTGCCGGCGCGTTCATGCGCATGCTGGGCCCGCGGCTCAAGGAACACCGGATCGGCCGGGCCAATCTTGAAAGCGCCTTTCCGGAAAAATCACCCGGCGAGATCGAGAGCATCTTGCGCGGAGTTTGGGACAACCTCGGGCGTGTTGCGGCGGAATTTGCCCACATCGACCGTCTGCAGATCTTCGAGCCGCCGCAGCAAGCCGCCGGCGACATCGTCTACACGCTCGATACCGACGAAGGGTTTCAGCGCCTGCGCCGGGACGGCAAACCCGCCCTGATCTTCGCGGCACATCTCGCCAACTGGGAGCTACCGGCGTTGATCGCCACCAAATTCGAGCTTGATACGACGGTGCTGTATCGTCGGCCCAATATCAGCGCAGCAAGCGATGCAATCATCCAAATCCGCAAAGGCAGCATGGGCACGCTGGTTCCCACGGGTCTCGACGCGCCGTTCAAGCTCGTGCGCATTCTGGAAGGCGGCGGGCACGTCGCCATGCTCGTCGACCAGCATTACGTGAATGGCGTCGACGTGACATTCTTCGGCCGCCCCTGCAAGGCCAACCCGTTCATCGCCCGCCTTGCGCGCCACGTCGACTGTCCGATTCACGGGACGCGCGTGGTGCGCCTGCCCGATCGCCATCGCTTTCGCGTCGACCTCTCCGAAGCCGTCGAGCCGCGGCGGGATGCGGAAGGCAGAATCGACGTTCAAGCCACCATGCAGGCGATTACCTCGGTGATCGAAGGCTGGGTGCGCGAGCATCCCGATCAGTGGTTATGGGTACACCGGCGCTGGCGGTGAGTGTACCATCAGACTGCACGCGGGGGGCGAAATCGCTATCTGCCGGTTTTGATCCTGATCCATAGTCGGTTCATCAACCGCTCGGTCTTCGGATCCTGAGCATTGATAGTGTAGAAGCGGCTCATCATCGCGTCGTCCGGATAGATGGTCTTGTCCTCGAGTATCGCCTTGTCGATGAATTTCTGACTGGCGAGATTGCCATTGGCATAAGAGACGAAATTCGTGTTCGTCGCTGCGACCTCGGCGTTCTGCAGAAAATTGATGAAGGTGTGGGCTTCGGCCACGTTTCTTGCGTCGCGCGGAATGGCAAGGTTGTCAAACCACAATTGCGCCCCTTCGTGGGGGATGACGTAGGTGACCTGTACTCCATTCTTGGCCTCGGCTGCGCGCTTTTGCGACTGCTTGATGTCGCCGGAGAAGCCGACCGCGAGACAAATCTCGCCGGAGGCGAGTGCATTGACGTATTCGGAGGAATGGAACTTGCGTACGAACGGCCGGATCCGCGTCAGGACATCGGCACTCTTTTGCAAATCGGCCTCGCTGGTCGCATTCGGATCGAGCCCGAGGTAATGCAGCGCCGCCGACAGAATATCGTCCGAAGAATCGAGCATGTGCACGCCGCAATCCTTGAACTTGGCGAGCCTCTCGGGCTCGAACACCGTGTTCCAGCTGTCGATTGAGCCGCTCGCGTCGATCGCCTGGCGCGCCTTGATCGGGTTGAAGCCGATGCCGGTCGTGCCCCACATGTAGTTCACGGCGTACTGGTTGCCGGGATCGTATTTCGCCAGGCGCTGAGCGATTGCAGGCCAGATGTTGGTCAGGTTCGGCAGCTTCTCCTTGTCCAGCTTCTGGAAAATACCTGCCTTGATCTGGCGTTGGAGAAAATATGCGGTGGGTACGACGACGTCATAGCCGGAATTGCCCGCCAGAAGCTTCGTCTCCAAGGTATCGTTGGAATCAAAGGTGTCGTAACGCACCTTGATCCCGGTCTCCTTGGTGAAATCCGCGAGAACCTTGGGCGCGATATAGTCGGACCAATTATAGATATTGACGATCCCCCCCGCCGCCGCTTGCCCGGCGATGGGCGCGATAACGAGGGCCATGATTGCGGCGAAGGCGATACGCCTGCCGCATGCTGATCGGAGCGTAAGAGAAACCCTTCGGGTCATCACGATCGCCTTGCCGTCGCCGCATCACGTCTCGGTCGGCAGGCCGAGCGCCTTCCACGCCTTCATCCCGCCGGCGAGATGAGCGTCATAGGCGAGTCCGGCGGCCTGCGCCAGCAACGATGCCTTGACCGAACGAATGCCCGAACCGCAGGCAAACACCACTTGACGGCCTTGCGGGTCGGGCAGCGCCGTCGGATCGAACTGCGACATCGGCAGATAGAAGGCCTGCGGATAGCGCTCCACTTCCGTCTCTTTGGGTTCGCGGACATCGACGAGCAACACCTTGCCCTCGGCAAGACCGCGTGCCACCTCCTCGGGCTCCAGATCGTGCACATTCTCCCTGCCAAGCTGAGCTGACATGCAGTACCTCGGTGCTGATCCTGACTGTTGAACGCAGGTCAATTCTGCCAGATTGCGCTGGGCTGGCCAACAGCATCCCTCCCCGAAGGGGCAGTAGATCGAGTGCGGCCCGCAGGTCCGTCAGATCGTCACCTGGGTGCCCACCTCGACCACGCGTCCGGTCGGGATTTGGAAATAGTCGGTGGCATCGTTGGCCATGCGAGCGAGCATGATGAAGAGGCGATCCTGCCAGCGCGGCATTCCCGAACGCGCGGCCGGCTTGAGCGCGCGGCGTGACAGGAAGAACGAGGTGGACATGATGTCGAATGTCCAGCCGAGCTTGCGCGCGATGGCGAGCGCCCTGGGCACGTTGGGCGTCTCCATGAACCCGAAGCGCAGCACAACACGGGTGAATGTCCGGCCTACGCCTTCGATGGCCACGCGCTCGGCCGCATCGACCGTCGGTGCGGACTTCGATTCGATGGTGAGGATGACATTGTGCTCGTGCAGCACCTTGTAGTGCTTGAGACTGTGCATGAGGGCGGTGGGTGCGCAGTCCGGCGTACTGGTGAGAAATACCGCCGTCCCCGGCACGCGTAGCGGCGGCTTTTTTTCGAGCATGCGCACGAGATCGTGGAGCGGAATTTCCTGCCGCCGCGTTTTCTCGAACAACAGACGGCTGCCCCGCCGCCAAGTATACATCATGATCATCACCAGGCCGCCGAACGCGAGCGGCACCCAGCCGCCTTCGAGCACCTTGAGAAGATTGGCGCTGAGAAACGCGAGGTCGATGAACAGGAAGGGGGCCATCAGCGCAGCAGCGGCAACCACCGGCCAGTTCCAGACCTTCCATATCACGATGAAGGCCATTATCCCGGTGATCACCATGGTCCCGGTCACCGCGATGCCATAGGCGGAAGCCAGCGCGCTCGACGAGCGAAACAGAGCGACGAGCGCAAGCACGCCGACGAGCAGAAAAGAGTTCACGCGCGGCATGTAGATTTGGCCGTAGTGCGCTTCCGACGTGTGGCGGATTTCCAGCCGCGGCAGCAGGCCGAGCTGGATTGCCTGCCGGGTCAGCGAATAGGCGCCGGTGATGACGGCCTGGCTCGCAATCACGGTTGCGGCAGTGGCGAGCACGACCATCGGCAGGAGCGCCCATTCCGGATAGAGAAGGAAGAACGGATTCTCCAGCGCCTTGGGATTGGCCAGGACCAGCGCGCCCTGGCCCAGATAGTTCACCGCAAGCGACGGCAGAACCAGTCCGACCCACGCAGTCTGTATCGGCTTACGCCCGAAATGGCCGAGGTCGGCGTAAAGCGCTTCCGCGCCGGTCACCGCCAGGAAAACCGCGCCGAGCGCCACGAGCCCGATCGTGCCATGCCCTGACAGAAAGCGCATCCCATAGACCGGATTCAAAGCGAGCAGAACCTCGGGATCGCCGACAACCGCAAGGATGCCCGGAATTGCAATCGACACGAACCAGACCGCGGTGATTGGACCGAAGAAGGCAGCCACATTCGCGGTGCCGGTCGACTGCACGGCGAACAATGCGACCAGAATCACGACCGTGATCGGCACGACGTAAGGCTCGAAGGCGGGTGTCGCCACCTTAAGGCCTTCAATGGCCGACAGCACCGACAGCGCCGGCGTGATCATCGCGTCGCCATAGAACAATGCAGCGCTGATGATTCCGCACAGGATCATCACGCCGGCGCGCCGGCCGAGCGCACCCTGCGCCAGCGCCATCAACGCGAGCGTACCACCTTCTCCCCGGTTGTCCGCTCGCAACAGGATGAGCACATATTTCAGCGTGACGACGATGAGGAGCGCCCAAAGGATGAGCGAGAGCAGGCCCAGGACGGCTTCGCGCGTTACGGCTCCATCCGCTCCGGCCACGGCGGTGACCGCTTCCCGGAACGCATAGAGCGGGCTGGTCCCGATGTCGCCGTAGACGACACCCACGCTTCCCAAGGTGAGCGCCCAGAAACGGTTTCCGGACGTCCCTTTGGTAGGAATTCCGCCGCGGGAAGCTGCGACCGTTGCCGGCATGGCGTGCTATTGCCCTACATTCCAGCGACCGGCATGTGGTGAATGTGCCGGGTCACTGCCACCGCCCTCGGCAGCCGATATCCGTTGGATTGGACGAGGCGGCCCCTGCAAAGCTTGAGCCGCCGGCACCGGCCGCATGCCGCTAGACCGTGACCTGCGTGCCGACTTCGACCACACGCCCGGTCGGAATCTGGAAGAAATCGGTGGCATCGCTCGCCGATTTGGCCAATCGGATGAACAAACGATCCTGCCAGCGCGGCATGCCGGATCGGGCGGCGGGCTTGAGTGAGCGTCGCGACAGGAAGAATGACGTCGACATGATGTCGAATTGCCAACCGTGCTTGCGTGCAATAGCAAGCGCCTTCGGGACGTTCGGCGATTCCATATAGCCGAACTTGAGCGCCACCAAACTGAAATGCGGCGACCGCTCTGTGATCCGGACGCGCTCTTCGTCTGATACCCGCGGTGTATCAGTGGTTACGATTGTGAGGATGACATTCTTCCGGTGCAATATCTTGTTGTGCTTGAGATTGTGCAGGAGGGCGGTCGGAGCGAATTCCGGATGACTGGTGAGGAACACTGCTGTCCCCGGCACGATATGCGGAGGATTCTTCTCGAGGCTTCCCAGCAACATATCAAGCGGCACTTCGCTGCGCCGTGTCTTCTGCGCCAGCAAATTAGTGCCGCGTCGCCATGTCAGGATGAGCAGAACCATCGACGCGCCGAACAAGAGCGGCGCCCACGCTCCTTCGAGCACCTTGAGGAGATTGGCGGAAAAAAAGGTGACATCCACCACGATCAGAGGCGCCAACAGCAGTACGACCTGCCAGAGCTTCCAACGCCACAGCTGCCAGATCACGATGAAGGCAAGCAGGCCGTCGACTACCATGGTGGTTGTGACTGCGATTCCGTAGGCCCCGGCAAGCGCGCTCGAGCTGCGGAACATCGCAACAAGCAACAACACGCCAACCAGCAGTGCGCCTGTCACGCGCGGAATATAGATTTGGCCCGCATGCGAAGCCGAGGTGTGCAGGATGGCAAGCCTCGGCAACAGGCCAAGGTGAATAGCCTGATTGACCAACGAGTAGGCTCCCGTAATCACGGCCTGACTCGCGATCACCGTCGCCGCGGTTGCAAGCACTACCATCGGCAGCAACAGCGATTCGGGAAGCAGCCGATAGAACGGATTTTCGATGGCGGCAGGCTCTGCAAGCACCTTGGCGCCCTGCCCGAAATAATTCAGCAGCAGTGCCGGCAGCACCATGGCGAACCATGCCGTCTGTATGGGTTTGCGTCCGAAATGGCCGAGATCCGCATAAAGTGCCTCGCCGCCGGTGACCACGAGGAACACAGCGCCCAGGGTGACCAGGCCGATATGTCCGTGGCCGTACACGAATGTGATCGCATGATACGGATTTATCGCGGCCAGCACGCCTGGGTCATCGTGAATGTGAAGCAATCCGGACAGCGCGATCGCGCCGAACCAGACAACCATCACCGGAGCAAAAAAGCTCGCCACCCGCGCCGTCCCCCGGCTCTGGGCCGCAAACAAGCCGATCAGAATGCCGATGGTGACAGGAATGACATAGTGCTCGAATGCAGGCGTAGCGAGCTTTAGACCTTCGACCGCGGACAAGACGGATATTGCCGGCGTTATCACCGCGTCTCCCAGGAACATGGAAGCACCGATGACTCCCAGCAGAAATACCAGCGCCGTGCGCCGTCCGACTCCGCGGGTGGCGAGCGCGGTCAAGGAAAGCGTGCCGCCCTCTCCGTTGTTGTCGGCCCGCAGCAGAAGGAGGACATATTTTATCGCGACCACCACAATGAGGGCCCAGAGGATGAGGGAGAGCACACCGAGCACGATCTCGCGCGTGATCGGCCCGGAACCGACCGCTGCCGCCACGGCTTCGCGAAACGCGTAGAGCGGACTGGTGCCGATGTCGCCATAGACGACGCCGACGCTGCCGAAAGTGAGAGGCCAAAAGCGCGATTTATGCTGCAAAGTGTTGTCGGCAGCCCCAGGGAGCGCGGCCGCCGCGGTCTTCTCGTTCGCTACTATGGCCATCTGGAAAGAGTCGGTCTCGACGCCCCGCAAAAGAGGCCGCCTTATATCACCGCGCCTGCGCTAGCAACATGCCTCGCGGAGACGAGTTCCGCGCAAGGCACGGCCTACGCCCGGCGCGAGCCCGCCGACGCGGAGGCTTGCCAATTCGCGGTCTCCCCCGCCTGCTTTGCGCAAGGGCACAAGTTGCGCTATCTCAAGGCGCAGAACTTCAAATTCGCCGCACTTAGTCCGCGACCGAAGCTCAGGGAGGAAAATCATGCGCCAGATCGGCCATTTCATCGGCGGCAAGACTGTGACGGGAACATCCGGCCGCAGCGGTGAGGTGTTCAATCCCAATACCGGCGAAGCTCAGGCCCGCGTCGCCTTTGCGAGCAAGTCGGAGGTCGGCCACGCCATTGGCAATGCCGAAGAGGCCCAGCGAGCCTGGGCGGCGACGAACCCGCAGCGCCGCGCCCGTGTCCTGTTCAAATTTCTCGAATTGGCGCAAAAGGAATTCAACAACCTTGCCCAGCTGCTTTCCTCCGAGCACGGCAAGACAATCGCCGATTCCAAGGGGGACATTCAACGTGGGCTCGAAGTGGTCGAGTTCGCTTGCGGAATACCCCATCTATTGAAGGGCGAATTCAGCGAAAGTGCCGGCCCCGGCATCGACCTGTTCTCCGTGCACCAGCCGCTCGGCGTCGTCGCCGGAATCACCCCGTTCAATTTTCCGGCAATGATCCCGATGTGGAAATTCGCGCCGGCACTCGCCTGCGGCAATGCTTTCATCCTCAAGCCATCGGAGCGCGACCCGTCAGTCCCGATGCGGCTGGCCGAGCTCCTGGTTGAAGCCGGTCTTCCCGCGGGCGTGCTCAACGTGATCAACGGCGACAAGGAGGCGGTCGACGCACTGCTCACCGATCCGCGCATCAAGGCGATCGGCTTCGTCGGTTCGTCCGCAATCGCAGAATACATCTACACCACCGGATGCGCCCATGGAAAACGAGTGCAATGCTTCGGCGGCGCCAAGAATCACATGGTGGTGATGCCGGACGCCGACATGGACCAGGCGGTGGATGCGCTCATCGGCGCCGGCTATGGCTCTGCCGGCGAGCGTTGCATGGCGGTCTCGGTGGCGGTGCCGGTTGGCAAGAAGACAGCCGACATTCTGGTCGAGAAGCTCGTCCCGCGCGTAGAGAGCCTGAAAGTCGGGCCGTCGAGCGATTCCCAGGCGGACTACGGTCCCATGGTGACCAAGGCGCATCTCGACAAGGTCAGGAGCTACGTCGAGCTCGGCATCACGGAAGGCGCCAAGCTTAAAGTCGACGGCCGCAACTTCAAGCTTCAGGGTTACGAGAATGGTTTCTTCATGGGTGGCTGCCTCTTCGACGAAGTCACGCCCGATATGCGGATCTACAAGGAGGAAATCTTCGGCCCGGTGCTCTCGGTGGTGCGTGCCAGGGATTACGAGGAAGCGCTGCGGCTTCCGTCCGAGCACGACTACGGTAACGGGGTGGCCATCTTCACCCGCGACGGCGATACCGCGCGCGATTTCACCAGTCGGGTCAATGTCGGCATGGTCGGCGTCAACTTCGCCATCCCCGTCCCGTTGGCCTATTACACGTTCGGCGGCTGGAAGCGATCAGGCTTCGGCGATTTGAACCAGCACGGCCCTGATGCGGTCCGCTTCTACACCAAGACGAAAACCGTGACCTCGCGCTGGCCTTCCGGCACCAAGGAAGGTGCTGAGTTCATCATTCCGACCATGAAATGAGGCGTTACTCCAATTCCTCCCCCGCGAAGACGCGGGGGGAGGGATGGAGCTGACGGTTGCTCGCGCGGACCAATGTCCGCAGCTGGTGGAAGCTGACATGGCTAGCGAGCGAAGCGGGGCGGGTTATGTGAACCGTTGCAGACCTCGGCGGGATCGAAATTCCGCATTGCAGCGAAACCCGGACTGACTCTCGCCGATCTATCATGCTGAGGCTTCCTGGCTAGGATAGCAGATGCAATTCGATCGGCTCGGACGGCGCCAATTCATCATGCTTCTCGGCGGCGTAGCGGCGGTACAGCCGCTCGCGGCGCGGGCGCAGCAGACGGCGAGGGGGGTATCCAAACGACGGTGGATGGCGAGCGCCGTTGCGATCACATTCGGCGTACTCATTTTATTGGGCGGCGCAAAAGGCGCCGCCCAAGATAACTCCATTCGCGAGCACCAAACGGAGGTAATGCCTGTCGATGCTTTCGGGTATCTTGGTGGTTTGTTGGAAGCCCGGTTCTATGAACCGCACTCGACTACGGGCAATCCGCGCGACGAGATCCGGCAGGCGGCGTCTCTGTACGGTCTGGACTTGGTAATGATGATGTCTATCGCCAAGGTTGAGAGTAATTTCAATCCCCACTCAAGAACCGGATCATACAAAGGGCTCTTCCAGCTTAGCGACTACGAGTTCGAAAAGTACGGCGATGGCAGCATCTGGGACGCGAGGGACAACGCTCGCGCTGCAGCGCACATGTTTATCGTACAAGCCGAAAAGTTCAAATGGGCGCTTGGTCACTATCCCGATCACGCCGAGAGATACATAGTGCATCAGCAGGGTATCCAAGGCGCGATTGAACACTACACACACCCCGAGCGCGCCGCGTGGCAGTCCATGTGTGCGACCGACGAGGGCGTTCTAAAGGGGGAGCAATGGTGCAAGAAGAGCATTTGGCGAAATCTTCTCCCGCAATGGAAGCGGACCTTCGGAAGTGTGGAGAAAATATCAAGCGGAAACTTCGTTAGTCTGTGGACAGGACGAATCAATCACTTGGCCAACAGATTCAGCGTGGCGGAGTAGATTTTCTAATCAGACGCCTCGGTAATGGATTGCGGCGTGAACACCTTTTACCGTGTTGTGATCAGCTTCCAATATTTTTGGAAGAAGCGTTATCTCGACGGTGATCCTGGAAACTCCTTGTTGTGCAAGCACCAACGTTCCAAATATCGCAAATCTCATCATTAATTTGTGCTCATCGCTCCAAAGCGGAGATGGATTCTTTGATGGTTCTCGCGGTGGCAGGTCTATATTGAATCCGGAACTTCGAAGTGCGGTCTCCGCATTAGCAAAAGACGTTCCAACGGGAACATATTTTTTGACTATCGAAGACACGTCATTGCCAGCGGACTTAAACTTTCCTGTGTGTCGTAGATCTTGGTAGGCACGTTGCAGCTCAAGCCGTAGCCGCGCCCCGCGTTTCTGAAAATCCAAAGCGTTTATCTGATTGCGCTGCTCCACGGCGTCGGCGTGAGCGGCTACGAGCAACGACACGCAAATAACAGCGAGCTTCCCTGCCGCACGCATCCAAGAACCCTTGCAATCGCGTCCTATAATTATTAGATGCTGCAATTTCAATCGGTCAAGATCACGGTGCAGAGACACTAGCGGGTTCGGCCCGGCCGGCCATGCCTAACCGATGCATGTCCGGTTTCCGACCGCGTCGGTGCCGCTGGTGCGTCCGCACTGGCAGCGGGGCTGCCGGCTCGCCGCTGAAACGGTGACGCTGGTGATGCGATTCTTCTTGACGTCGATGGTGCAAAGAACGGCGAGGTAGCCGCCGTCACCGTCGGTTTGCAACTTGCTCGTGCCGACCTTCTGCCGCAGCAGGGCGTTGCCGTTCCTGAGGGGCTCAAGCTTGACCGAATTGAGATAGAGCGGAACGGCCGTGGAAGCCGGTGCGGACTTGATCTCGATATAGCCCACGCCGTTGTCGAGGTTGCAGGACGTTAACCCGACCAGGATCAGCGCGCTCGGCAAGCCGGCGGCGGGCGAGCGCACTTTCAGGCTCCAGGCGTCTTGATCGCACCGAGAAGCTTCTTCAGTTTCTCCGAGGCATCGCGGATACCATCGGTAAGCGTGTGAATGACGTCGAGCGCCCTTTGGTGCTCCCGGATCTGCAGGAGCTCATCGATGAAGTCTTCGTTCGTCTGCAGCTTGCGCAGCAGCTCCGCGAACTCCTTGCGCGCGCCCTCCAATTCCCTGATCGCGCCTTCCGTCGCTGTCTTGAGCTCGCGCCAGCGCTCGATCAGGAATTGCCTGTCTTCCTGCCTGTAGCGAGTCTCCTGTTCAAGCGACTTGAGCTTCTCCTCGGCGCGAGCGAGAGCCTTTGTGCCGAGGCTCCATACCGTGCCATTGTCCGCGACCGCTCCGAGCAGCTTGCCGACGTGGCCTCGAAGCTCTTCGATTTCCCTGCGCGCCGCCTCGGCGTTGTTGAGACGATCGATGGTTTGCGCGCTGTCCTCGAATTTTTTGCTCAGATCGGCGAAGGTTCGTTTGAGCTCGCTGAGCTGCCGGGAGAATTCATCGTCGGCGGTGCGCAGCTCCGGCGTCGTTTTTTCCGTCTGCGCGACCACCCCGGTCGGGGCCGCCGCCGCCAGGAGCAAAAGGAGCACAGCCCAGAACACGCCGGGAAGTCGCATTGGGACGCCGCAGACCGGTCCAATCACGGTACCAACTCCGACGCAAACGGATTGCACACGGGTCATTTTTTGGTGAGAACTCGTGTCGGAAATGTGGCAACAGGACCGTCGCATTGTGCTGACGGCCTGTTGTCTTGCCAGCCAAACCCCGCCCTCCCCGCATGGATAGGAACGCAAATGACGGAATATCGGCTCTATTGCTTCGCCCAATCCGGCAACGCGTATCGAGCGGCATTGATGCTCAATCTCATCGGCGCCGACTGGGAGCCGGTCTGGGTCGATTTCTTCGGCAAAGGCGAGCAGCGCACTCCCGAGTATCGCACGGATGTCAATGAGATGGGCGAAGTGCCGGTGCTGGTGCACGGAGCCAGAAGGCTCAGCCAATCCGCCGTCATCCTCACCTATCTCGCCGAACGTTCGGGAAAATTCCGACCCGAGAGCGAGGATGAACGGTTGGAGGCGCTGCGCTGGATCATATTCGACAACCAGAAGGTCAACGGCTTTCTCGGCCCCTATCGATTTTTGCGCAGTCTTGCCCGGCCCCCGGGCGATCCGGCGGTGCTCGCCTTTCTCAAGGGCCGCATCGACAACAACATCGCCATTGTCGATCGGCGGCTCTCGACCAGACCATTCGTGCTGGGGGAGCGTGCGACCATCGCCGATCTGTCGCTCGTCGCTTATCTCTATTATCCGGCGACCGAATTCGGATTTGATATTGCGGCCGAGCACAAGAACATCGCGGCCTGGCTCGAACGCATCAAGGCGCTGCCCGGCTGGAAGCATCCTTACGATCTAATGCCGGGACATCCGCTGCCCGGGCGCTAAACTGGTGCACCGCGAAGAGCCGCAGCCCTTTTTCGGACAAGACCCGGTCATTGCCGATGTAGCAGCGGGTTTCAAACCCGCCCTCCCGTTCTAAAGACAGGTCGGCGCGAAACCCTCTGCCTGATCAATTGAGACGCGCTGGTCTGCTCGGCCCTTGCGGAGGCTCTGGATGGCTGGGCGACAGCGACGGAGACTCGCCTTTCGGGGCGGCTGCGTGCACCCCGGCACGGGAGGACGCTTGCAGCGCCGTGGCGGCATCCTTGCGCTCAAATTCGCGATAGGCGATCCAGCCGAACGGGAGGCTCGCTAGATACAGAACAGTGCCGATCGTGAGCACCTCCCATGGATAGGCCACCAGAAGCGCAAAGAACAGCACAACCGCCACGAAGACGGGCAGCACCATCTCCGGAGCGACCCGCTTGCCGACGCGTTTGCCGGAAAATACCGGCAGCCGCGATACCATCAGGAAAGCGATGGCAAGCGTGTAGACCAAGGTCACCGGCGCCACGAAGGAAAAGCGCGGCATTCCGAGGAAATACACGTAGATCGGCAAGAGAACGGTGATCGCGCCAGCGGGTGCCGGAATTCCGACGAAGAAGTTTCCGGCCCAGACGGGCTTGTTTGGATCGTCGATCATGACGTTGAAGCGGGCGAGCCTCAGTCCAGTGCAGATCGCGAAAACCATGCCGGCGATCCATCCGGCCGACTTGAGCTCGTGCAAGCCCCAGAAGTAAACAATGAGTGCAGGTGCGACACCGAAATTGACGAAATCCGCCAAGCTGTCGAGCTCGGCGCCAAACCGCGACGTGCCCTTGAGCATACGGGCGATCCGGCCATCGATGCCATCGAGCAGCGCCGCAAACACGATTGCCGCCACCGCCCATTCGAGCTTCCCCTCAACCGCGAGGCGGATCGCCGTCAGGCCGGCGCAGAGCGCGAGCAGAGTGATGAGGTTCGGCAGCAGCGTGCGGACCGGAATGAGCCGGAAACGCCGGCGCTTGGCCGCTGGGTGATCGGGTTCGAAGGGCGAAAAAGGCATGGTTGTAATATAGCGCGGCATTTCCCGCGCCGCCACGGTTGTGAGTGATTAAACGTCACTGATCACCAATTGAGATCGTAGAGTGGATTCCGATCTCTCGCTGGCGTTGCCACGCTTGGCGCAGCACCGCCGAAAGGCGCTTCAGCTGACACGAAAGGTACGCTGCGGATCGCCGGCCCGCAGATCGGCAAGAATCGTCTCACCGGCGATGGCCGTCTGGCCCTCGGCAACGAGCGCCCGCACGCCGTCAGGCAGATAGACGTCGACCCGTGAGCCAAAGCGGATCATGCCGATGCGCTCGCCGGCGCCGAGCGTTGCACCCTCGCGGACAAAGCAGACAATTCGGCGTGCGACGAGTCCGGCGATCTGCACCACGGCGATGCGGCCATGGGCAGTGGCGATCACAAAGGAATTGCGCTCATTGTTCTCGCTCGCCTTGTCGAGGTCGGCGCTCAGGAAGGCGCCATGATGATAGATGATGCGTTCGACCTTGCCGGCCATGGGACTACGATTGACGTGGCAGTCGAACACATTCATGAAAATCGAGATCCGCAGCAGCGGCCGCTCGCCGAGCTCAAGCTCCTTCGGCGGGACTGCATTGGCGATGCGGCTCACGCTTCCATCGGCGGGAGCCACGATGACCCCCTCGCGGATCGGCGTCACCCGTTGCGGATCACGGAAGAAGTAGCAGCACCAGAGCGTCGCCATGGCACCGAGCCAACCGAGCGGCGACCACAGCCAGAATAGCAGAAGGCTTGCCACGGCGAACACGGCGATGAACGGTACACCCTCGTGATGTACCGGTGCGAGCTGCGAGCGGATGGAAGCAAGTACAGACATCGTCACTCCACCGCGTCGGCGCGCTCCATGGGGGGTTCAGCCGTCTCCGCTTCTTCGATGTCGGGTTCGATGACGGGGGGATCGCGGTTGGGCGCAGCAACCTCCTCGCCGATCAGGGCTAGCTTCTCGCGCGCGGCCTCGGCCTCCCGCTGCCGGCTCCACAGGCTGGCGTAGAGGCCGCCGCTCGCCAACAGCTGGTGGTGGGTGCCGCGCTCGGCGATCGCCCCTTGATCGATCACGATGATCTCATCGGCGCCGACGATGGTCGAGAGCCGGTGCGCGATCACGAGCGTGGTGCGGTCGCGCGACACTCGCTCGAGCGCGTCCTGGATTTCCTTTTCGGTATGGCTGTCGAGTGCCGAAGTCGCTTCGTCCAGCAACAGGATCGGAGGCGCCTTGAGGATGGTTCGCGCAATGGCGACGCGCTGCTTCTCGCCGCCCGAAAGCTTCAGGCCACGCTCGCCCACCTCCGTCTCATAACCCTTCGGCGACATGCGAATGAACTCATCGATCTGAGCGAGACGTGCGGCATCCTCCACCTCGGCATCGCTCGCATCCCAGCGCCCGTAGCGGATATTGTAGCGAATGGTATCGTTGAACAGGACGGTATCCTGCGGAACCATGCCGATGGCTGAGCGCAGGGATTTCTGAGTAACGGTGCGAATGTCCTGCCCATCGATGGAGATGCGGCCTCCGGTCACTTCGTAGAACCGGAACAGCAGGCGCGAGATGGTCGATTTGCCGGCACCGGAGGGTCCGACCACCGCGACGGTGCGCCCCGCGGGCACCTCGAAGGTCAGCCCTTTGAGGATTTGCCGCTCCGGCTCGTACGCAAAGAAAACGTTCTCGAACCGGATTGCGCCGCGTTTGACCTCGAGCGGCTTTGCGCCCGGTATGTCCTTGATCTCGGGCTCGCGGCCGAGGATCGCAAACATCATCTCGATGTCGATCACCGCCTGCTTGATCTCGCGATAGACCATCCCCATGAAATTGAGCGGCTGGTAGAGCTGGATCATCATGGTATTGATCATCACGAGGTCGCCGATGGTGTTGGTTCCCTGCTGGATGCCGTAGGCGCACATCACCATGACGGCAGCGAGTCCCATGGTGAAAATGGTGGCCTGACCCGCATTGAGCACGGCGAGCGAGACATAGGCCTTGACGCTTGCCTCCTCGTAGCGGGCCACGGATCGGTCATAGCGCCGCGCCTCTCGCTCCTCGGCACCGAAATATTTCACCGTCTCATAATTGAGCAGCGAGTCGATCGCCTTGACGTTGGCATCGGTGTCGCTGTCGTTCATGCGCCGGCGAATGCCGATGCGCCATTCCGTGGCGTAATAGGTGAACACGATGTAGCAGGCTACGGTCGCCAGAATGACCGCAACATAGCGCCAATCGAATTGGTAGAACAGCACGGTGGTCACCAGCGCAAGCTCGATGATGGTCGGCACGAGCTGCATGATCACCATCCGCACGATCGTCTCGATGGCGTTGCGTCCGCGCTCGAGCACGCGCGTCAGTCCTCCGGTCTTGCGCTCGAGGTGGAAACGCAGCGAGAGCTGGTGCATGTGCTCGAAAGAACGATAGGCGAGCCGCCGCACCGCGTGCATGGCCACCTTGGCGAAGATGCCGTCACGCATCTGCGTCAGCAGCGCCATCAGGACGCGCATGCCGCCATAGACAAGGGTCATGAGGATCGGCGCCGCGAGCCCCCAGAGCAGCCACGAGGACGGCAACATGGGCGCGCTTCCTTCGCCGGTGAGCGCGTCCGTTGCCCACTTGAAGGTGAAGGGCACCGCAATGGTCGCGAGCTTGGCGACCAGCAGAAGGATGAACGAGAGCGCGACGCGAAGCTTCAAATCGCGGCGGTCGGCTGCCCAGATGTAAGGCCAGAGCCCGCGCATGATGGTAAACAGCGACCCGCCCTCGGCGAACACCTCGCGCTTCAATGCGGCAGTCGATCGCGGATGGACATCGGTCATCTCAAAGGCCCGCAGCGACGGGCCGCAGCGGCAGACCGTCGAGCTCTCCTCATATAGAGATTTTCGGCGCCAACAAGCACCCCGCTCGGGATGCCGGCTCCGGGCCGCATGTTTCGGTTGACGGCCGGCCTGCACCAGGCTGATCGGCTTGACGGCTCGTCCCCGCAAGGCCACATGTCCTGATCATGAGCGGCATCAAATCCATTTGCGTCTATTGCGCTTCCGGTCCCGGCAATATTCCCGCTTTCATGGACGCGGCGAGTACCTTCGGCCGAGTATTGGCCGAGAACGGCATACGCCTTGTCTATGGCGGCGGGTCGGTCGGCCTGATGGGGGCGCTTGCCGAAATCGGTCCTCGACAACGGCGGGACGGTAACCGGGGTGATCCCGGATTTCCTGGTGAACCGCGAGCACATGCTTGTGCGCGTGCAGGAACGCATCATCACGCGCGACATGCATGAGCGCAAGCGCGTGATGTTCGAGCATGCGGACGCCTTCGTCGCGCTGCCGGGCGGCATCGGCACGCTTGAGGAGCTGGTCGAGCAGCTCACCTGGGCGCAGCTTGGCCGGCACAGGAAGCCGATCCTCATTCTCAATATCGGGGGTTTCTGGGATCCCCTTTGCGCGCTGATCGAGCAAATGAGACGGCTGGAATTCATCCGCGCGGGGCTTTCCGTCAACTTGCTGGTTGCCGAGAAAGTGGACGAGATCCTGCCGAAATTGTACGAGGCGGCGCGCTCGGTCACCGAACCCGAGAAGGAGATGACGCCGATCACCGCCGAACGGATGTAGGCAGGGCCGCTATGGCATTCATCGGACGATCCGGGACGGATTCGAGGCGCTGGCGTTTTCCATTGAGCCGGACGGCTGCCGGTTCACCACACCGAGCTTCGGATGCCTGAGCAAGCGCCGCGTCGCGACCTCGAGCTCCTGGCGGGAGCGGTCGACATCCACATCCATCATGGCCCCGATCTCTATCCGAGAATCCAGGATCCAATAGAGCTCGCTCAGGACGCCAAAGCAGCGGGGATGCGGGCCGTCTGCCTCAAGACCCATAACTTTCCCACCGCGCCAATGGCGCTGCTGGCGCGCAAGATCGTGCCGGACATCGACATCTTCGGCAGCATCGCGTGCAACTTCGAGGTAGGGGGAATCAATCCGAGCGCGGTCGAGGCGGTCATCAAATACGAGGCGCGCCAGATCTGGCTACCGACGATCGATTCGACCAATCATGCGGTTGTCACCGGCTCCGTCGGGCAGCACGGCAGGGGTCTCACCATCAAGGGCGGCATTTCCGATTACTCGCGCAACAAGCCGCGCTTATTCCTGCTTGACGCCGACGGCGCGCTCGCCCCGGCGTTGCACGAGGTGCTGCGAATGGTGGCGGACGCCGATATCATCCTCAATCTGGGTCATATCTCGTTCAAGGAGATGACGGCGGTCGTGCCGGCTGCCAAGCGGGCAGGCATCAAGCGCATCGTGTGCGATCATCCGTTCTTCTCTCGCCTCAGCCTGTCTCAGCAGACCGAGCTCGCCGATCAGGGCGTGTGGATCAATTTCACCGCCGGCGAGCTGCTGCCGCGCTGGTGGCGGGTCTCGGTCACCGATTTTGCGACGGCCATCCGCAGCGTCGGGGTCAAACGCGCGGTCATTTCCAGTGATTGCGGGCAGCTGCATAATCCGCCGATGGTCGAGGCGCTCCGCATCACCTGCCAATTGCTGCTGGAAGAGGAATTCACGGTCGAGGAAATCAAGCTGATGCTGCACCACAACCCCGCCGGGTTGCTGTATCCCTGACGGTCGATCAGTGTGCAGCCTTCATAGCGAAGACAAGGACGCCTGAACCTGGGAGGGTCAGGGATGCCTACCCATTGATGGCGACAACACGCCCGCCGGCATCAAGCTCGCGCGGCATGCGCTGAGCTTGGCTCAATTTGGCAAAAAGACCGCTTATGTCCTTGTGGATCGTTTCAATTGCCGAGAATTGCGTAAGGACGCTCGATATCCGTTCCTCGAGCTCGTGCTTGGTCTCGGCCAATTGTTGGATGCGTTCATCGAGACTGACGCCCTCATCCCGCTCGAGGCGAGCAAGTGTCGCGGCCAGGCGGATCCGGGCGTCGGACAACGCGTTGAGAACGCCAGCGACGCCGGTCTCCCTTTCATTCAGGGGCGCGACCCGCATCCGAAGACCCTCGAACTTCTCCTGAAGCTCCAGCAGGCCGGGCACGGAAAGCTCGATCTCCTCGCATCGGGCGTTGGTCGTCCCTATGAATTCCCGCAGTTTTTGCAGGCGCTGTTCGAGGCTATCGCCTTCCCTGTTCTGTTCGATGCCCGATATCGTCCGCTCCATCTCGTCCTGGGAGCTTTGCAGCTGCGTGATCGAGGCCTCGACCGAGCACCTTTTTAAGATCATTTCGCTCAGCTTTTGTTTTATTTCATGCTGCTGGTGGCGTACGACCTCCACGCGACCCATGAGGTCGCCATCTTGGTTGTGTTGTTGCTGCAGCAGGACGGCGTGTTCGGTGCCGGTGATCCGCGCCTGAAGAGCACCGATGGCGCTTTCGGGATCGCCGCGGTTGAGATAGTCGATCGCTTGATCGCTTTCTTTCTGCTCCTGCTCCAGCCCAACCACGTCCAGACGTACTCCCCGCAGTCGCGCGTCCAAAGTGTCCGCAGTCTTGGACCTTTCAACCAGCTTGGAGTACAGCAGCAGAGCCAGCGCAATAAGTGCAGGCGGCGTCAGGCAAATGACCAGCCACGCAAGTTGCTGCGAGACCGGCAGCGACGAGAACAGCGCAACGAGGGTTGCAAGCTGATTTTCAAAGGAAAGCAGCACGACGGTTACTGCGAACACCAGAAGGCCGCTGGAAACCAGGATAAGCGCGAGCATTCTCCGCTCCGTTGTCACGACGTGGAATAGTGGGATGATCCTTGAGATTGCACATGTGCCCGAGCGCAAGGAGCCGATCGCGTGGGGCTCGAAAGGCTGCCTGTCGAGGAGTTGATGGAGGAATCAATAGTGACGACGTCGGGAAGTCCCTCTCCCATGCGAGAGTTCGATCACGTCGAGTTAGTCGCGCGAACCGCAAGTTCGGTTCATAGTAGCGGCGCACCACCTCCAATGGTTGTAGATACCAACGCCCCGCATCATTGGCGTGCTGCCGAGCGCGTGCTGGGAGAACAATCCGTTCGCTCCACCGTCCGTAACATCGGGGTCAAACGCGGGGTCATTTCCAGTGATTGCGGGCAGCCGCATAATCCGACGATGATCGAGGCGCTCCATCACCTGCCAATTGCCGCTCGAAGAGGAATTCACGGTCGAGGAAACCAAGCTGATGCCGCACCATAACCCCGCCGGGTTTCTGGATCCTTAAGCAGGAGGTGCGACGTTGAGGAGCTCCGGGTCGACCCGTAGCTCAGCAGTCTTGCACGTTCGAGAAACGTCACGGCCTCGATGCGATTGCCGTCGGGATCGCGGATGAAGGCGGCGTAATAGCCGGGGCTGTATTCGGGTCGCCGGCCCGGCACGCCGTCGGATTGCCCGCCCGCCGCCAGCGCCGCCGCGTGGAACGCATCGACCGCTCGGGTCGTCGGCGCCCGTACTGCCACGTGCGAACCGTTGTCGCCATCGGACAGCGTCATGGTCGCGCGAAGATTGATCCAGAATTCCGGATAGGTTTTCCCAAAGCCGACCGTGTGCGGCTGAACGCGCAGCTTCTTGTAACCTATCGTTTCCAGCACGGCCTGATAGAAGCGCGCCGCCTGTTCGAGGTCACGCACGCAGATGGAGATGTGGTCGATCATCGCCTACCCAGGAGTCGGGGGTCAGGGGTCAGGGGTCAGGAGTCAGGGGTTACCTGATACCTGATACCTGATACCTGATACCTGACCCCTGCGCTATGCGGGCGCGCCGGACCGTACGAGCTTGTAGACGATCGAATCCATCAGCGCCTGGAACGATGCATCGATGATATTGGGCGAAACCCCCACCGTGGTCCAGCGCTCGCCGGTTTCATCCTTGCTCTCGATCAGGACCCGGGTCACCGCCTCGGTGCCGGTATTGAGAATTCGCACGCGATAATCGGTGAGCTCGAGCCCCTTGATGTAGCCCTGATACTTGCCGAGATCCTTGCGCAGCGCGAGGTCGAGCGCATTCACCGGCCCGTTGCCTTCCGCCGCCGATATCAGGGTTTCCCCGCCGACCGTGACCTTGACCACTGCCAGGGACACCGTGACGCGCTTACCAACTGCATTGTCCCGCTGCTCCACGTTGACATCGAATTTCTCGACATTGAAATAGTTCGGCACCTTTTCGAGGATGCGGCGCGCGAGCAGCTCGAAGGATGCATCCGCCGCCTCGTAGGCATAGCCGGCAGCCTCGCGCCGCTTGACCTCGTCGAGGAGCCGGCTGACGCGATCGTCACCCTTTTCGACCGCGATGCCGATGCGCTCGAGCTCTGCGAGCACATTCGACTTTCCGCCCTGGTCGGAGACCAGGAGCTTGCGCCGATTACCGACCGCTTCCGGCGGCACATGCTCGTACGTGGCCGGCTCCTTCACGATGGCGGAGGCATGGATGCCGGCCTTGGTTGCGAACGCGCTTTCCCCCACATACGGCGCGTGGCGGTTCGGCGCGCGGTTGAGCATCTCATCCAATGTATGCGATGCATGGGCCAGGCTCTCGAGCTGCGCGTTCGAGACGGCGATGTCGAACCTGTCCGCGAACTCGGATTTCAATTTCAACGTCGGAATGATCGAGACGAGATTTGCGTTGCCGCAGCGCTCGCCCAGGCCGTTGAGCGTTCCTTGAATTTGACGCGCTCCGGCGCGCACGGCGGCGAGGGAATTCGCCACCGCCTGCTCGGTATCGTTATGAGCATGGATGCCGACATGATCGCCGGGAATGAGCTTGACCACCTCGCCGACGATACTCTCCACTTCATGCGGCAGAGCGCCGCCATTGGTGTCGCACAGCACGATCCAGCGCGCCCCTTCCTCGTAGGCTGCCTTCGCGCAAGCGAGGGCAAATTGCGCGTTGGCCTTGTAGCCGTCGAAGAAATGCTCGCAGTCGAGCAGGACCTCCCGGCCGCGGCTCTTGGCGGCGCGCACGCTGTCGCGGATCGAGGCGAGATTTTCCTCCGGGCTGGTTTCGAGCGCGACACGCACGTGGTAATCCCACGATTTGGCAACGAAGCAGATGGCATCCGCCTTGGCCTCGAGCAGCGCCACAAGGCCGGGATCGTTGGAGGCGGAGCGGCCTGGCCGCCGCGTCATTCCAAACGCAGTGAAGGTGGCGGCAAGCTGTCGATCCTCGGCAAAAAACTGCGTGTCGATCGGATTTGCGCCGGGATAGCCGCCCTCGACATAATCGATGCCGAGCCGGTCCAGCATTTTCGCGATCACGAGCTTGTCGTTGAGCGTGAAATCGACGCCATTGGTCTGCGCACCGTCGCGCAGCGTCGTGTCGAACAGGTACAGGCGTTCGCGGGCCGTCATGTGCTCACAGGACCTGATATCCGACGTAGAGCGCGATCGCCAATGCGACGGCGATCAATGCATGTTTGAGCACGATGTAATACAGCCAATGTTGCGGGAAAGGCGTGTCGGGTCTGTCGATTATTACGACCTCCTTTTCATCTTCCAGCTTGTTGTGCCATCATTGTGGTCTTCGATCTCCACTCCCATGTTGACTAGCTCATCCCGGATGCCGTCCGCTTGCTTGAAGCTCTTGGCTTTTCGAGCTTGTGCTCTGGCATCGATCAGATTCTTTATTTTTGATTCGTCGATCCCCTTCCGCAGAGGATGATGTCTGAGATATTCTGCCTCCGTTTGCCCAAGCATGCCCATCAAAGCGCCTGAAGCCTTGAGCCTGCGCTTGAGCTCGACTTGCTGCAAGCCGGAGGCAGGCGCTCGAATTTCATGGGCCAGTGCATGCAGGCGAGTAATCACGTTCGGAGTATTCAGGTCGTCGCAGAGCATCTCGATCACGTTGTCGTCCGGCATGCTCTCGGGTGGAATCAACATATCGCCAACGAGGTGATACCACTCATCCAATATCTTTTGGCTTTCGTGCAATCCCTTCGTCGTCCAATCGATCGGTTGGCGATAGTGACTCCGTAACATGTTGAGACGCAGCACCTCGCCCGGCCAATCGGCGAGGAGGTCTCGAATGGTAAAGAAGTTGCCCAGGCTCTTCGACATCTTCTCGCCTTCGACCTGCAGAAAGCCGTTGTGCATCCAGTAGTTTGCCATCGCCGGCGTCTGGAAGGCGCAACGCGTTTGCGCGATCTCGTTCTCGTGATGCGGGAAGATCGAGGTCGATGCCGCCGCCGTGAATGTCGAAAGTCTCGCCCAGATGCTTCCAGCTCATGGCCGAGCACTCGATATGCCAGCCGGGACGGCCGGGGCGTCGCAATGCCCACGGCGACGGCCAAGCCGGCTCGCCCGGCTGCGAAGGCTTCCACAGCACGAAGTCCATGGGATCGCGCTTGTAAGGCGCAACATCAACGCGGGCACCCGCCATCATCTCGTCGAGCGAACGCTTGGAGAGCCTGCCGTAGTCCGGGCATGGAGGCCACGCTGAAGAGAACATGATCTTCCGCCACATAGGCATTTGTCGAGGCGACAAGACTCTCAATGAGCGTTATCATCGCATCGATATGCTCGGTGGCGCGCGGCTCGACGGTCGGGCGCAGGCAGCCGAGCGCATCGATATCATCTTGGAATTGACGCTCGGTTGTCAGCGTGACGGTGCGAATGGCTTCGTTCAGGGGGCGATCAGGATATTCTTTGGCCGCGCGCGCGTTGATCTTGTCGTCGACGTCGGTGATGTTGCGCACATAGGTGACATGATCGCTGCCGTAGAGGTGGCGCAGCAGCCGGAAAAAGCACATCGAAGACGATGACCGGCCGCGCATTGCCGATATGGGCAAAATCATAGACCGTCGGCCCGCACACATAGATGCGCACGCGCGCGGGATCGAGCGGTTCGAAGAGCCGTTTCTGCCGCGTCACCGTATCGTAAAGCTTCAGTTCCATGCTCGTTCCCACTTCGATGATCGACAGAGCCGAATACCCGCCCCTGCTGGCCGCGCGTCCATGCGTCTCGCTGAGATAAAAGACGGCCGCAGCCAGAGCAGGTCGCTAGCGACCAATATCCCGGCAAGTGCCGCAAATGAGCTTAGGGCCGTCCATTGCGCCCGAGCATGGGCAAGGACGCGCGACGCGTCAAGACATCAGGACAAGACATCAAGGAAGACACCGGTTGGGGCGACCCGCTCGGTCCCTGGCCGGCGCGGTGCGCCCATCGCACCGGCGGTGAGGCTGGCAGACCGGACGAGAAATATGCCCGGTGTGTCTTTCCTGCTCTAGGCAAACCTACCGCAAGCCCGCTAACACGCCGTTAGTCATGGTCTGGAGGCGGGCCCGACCGGTTAGGGGCACCTTAAGTTTTCCCGCGCATTGTCTGCGTTGCGTTACGATCTCTGAGGTCGATGGGGGGGTTGGACGATGCGGACCGTATTCGGTGCGCTTTGCTTCGCGGCTGTCATTTTCAGCAGCACCGCGCAAGCCGAGAAGCGCACATTCATCATCGCCAATAACGCCGACGGCTACGGCGTTGACCGCTGCCTTGCGACCGGGGCGAGCTGCGGGGTTCCGGTTGCGACCGCCTATTGCCAGTCACGCGACTACGTTCAGCGGCATCCTTCCGCAAGGTTGATCGCGACGAGATCACGGGCGCCGTTCCGGTGACCAACGGCACCTCCGCCCGTGATGAGTTCGTCGCCATCGAGTGCCTGCGCTAGCAGCAAACCGGCGCGGGGGTACCCCCTCCTCAGGGTAAGGGCAACCGGCCGGGGCATGCCGGGATTTCCCCACTGCCGGCGTTGCACAACCCGTGATCTTCCCGCCAATCTCCGGCCGCGGTCGCAGGCTGGGCAGACCGCTCCATGCCGGGCGCGGGGGTCGATGGTCAAATCCGGTTCACAGCGGGAGGCTGTGGCGCTCGACGCCGTCGGCGCCCATGCAAGCGCCGCTGCTGAAGCTTGAGGAATTCCTGCCCCATCGGCTCAACGTCCTGTCCAGCCTGATCTCGCAGGCGTTAACCGGGGTGTACGGCCCCTACGGTATCGGGATACCCGAATGGAGGGTGCTGGTGACGCTCGGCGAGAATGGGGTGATGACCGGCAAGGCCATCGGCGCGAAAACCCACATGCACAAGACCAAGGTCTCGCGGGCGGTGGCGCACCTCGAGCAGCGCAAGCTGGTTGCCCGGCGCGCGAACCGTGCCGATCTCGAGAGTCGCTCCTCACCCTCACCCCGGCAGGCCGCTCGATCTACGAGGAGCTTGCCCCCCGCGCGCTCGATTTCATGGACCGGCTTTTCGAAGTGGTCGCCCTCCCGGACCGCCCCGCGTTCGACCGCGCCATGAAGCAATTGACCCGGCGCTCGGCGGAGCTCGTCGCGCAAGGCGAACCCGACAAGGGCGAAAACCGCCCCGCCCGATTGAAGCGGCGCGATCGAACCGTCCTGCAAGGAGGGCACGTGAAGCTCTATACCTATTTTCGATCCTCCGCGGCCTATCGGGTTCGCATCGCGCTCAACCTCAAGGGCCTCGTGGCCGATCAGGCTCGATCCACCTGCAGAAGGAGGGCGGCTCAACAAGAAGCCGCAATATCGCGCCGTCAATCCTCAGATGCGGGTGCCGGCGCTCAAGCTCGATTCGGGCGATGTGCTCATTCAGTCGCTTGCCATCATGGAATACCTCGACGAGGTTCATCCCGCAGCCCCCGCTGTTGCCGCGTGCCCCGGTGGAACGCGCAAAGGTGCGCGCCGTGGCGCAGGTGATCGCCTGTGATATCCATCCGCTCAACAATACCGCGCCGCTGCGCTACCTCAAGAACGAGCTCGGTCAGGAGCAGGCGAGGATCGATGCCTGGTATCACCACTGGATTGCCGAGGGCTTCGAGGCGGTCGAGGCGATGATCAGCGGCGGCCGCTACGCCTTCGGCAACGACGATCACGCTCGCCGACATCTGTCTGGTGCCGCAGGTTTACAATGCGCGGCGCCTGCAGGTTCCGCTTGATCGCTTTCCCAAGATCGTTGCCGCCGATGCCGCCTGCCAGGAGCTTGCGGCATTCGATAAGGCAGCCCGCAGAACCAGCCGGACGCGGAATGATGAGCAACCTGGTCGCGAAAGAGCTCCTCGCCGTCTCTGAAATTCAACTCTCGGACCGCCGTTTCGTGGCAAATCGGCACATGGTTCGTGTCGTCCTTTGGATGACCGGGGCACTGCTCGCGTTTTCCGCGATGGCAGTTTCGATCCGCGTCCTTGCCTCGACCTTGAGCGTCATGGAAATCCTCGCGCTGCGCGCCGGCCTCGGGCTCATCGTCATGGCCGTGTTGGCGGTGTTGAAGCCTGCGCTACGGGCGACAATCAACCGGCGGCATCTGGGCCTGCACCTTGTTCGCAACACGATTCACTTGGGAGCGCAGTATTTGTGGGCCCTGAGTCTGTTGCTTTTGCCATTCGCCACCGTATTTGCGCTCGAATTCACCACACCCGCATGGGCGTTGCTGCTGGCCATGCCGGTTCTGGGAGAACGCATGACGGCAAGCCGGATCGGGGCCGTCGTGCTCGGCCTCATCGGCGTGCTGGTGATCCTGCGCCCCGGCCTGAAGACATTTCACCCGGCCGCGCTTCTGGTTCTGGCCGCGGCATTCGGGCTCGCAATTACGCTGATCACCACCAAGAAGTTGACGCGAACGGACAGCTCTTTCGCGATCATCTTCTGGATAAATCTGATTCAGGCGCCGCTTGCATTGATCGCGTCGTACCCCCTGTTCGTATCGAAGCTCGGTCTCGTGGCAGATTCCGGCCGTCGCGGCGATCGGCGGTGCCGGGCTCATTGGGCACTACTGTATCGCCAACGCGTTTCGCGCCGGCGATGCCAGCGTCGTCGTGCCGCTCGATTTCATGCGTATTCCACTCATTGCGGTCATCGGCTGGTGGCTTTATGGCGAGATGCTCGATGTCTTCGTTTTCATGGGTGCTGCCTTGATCATTGCCGGGATCGTGTGGAACCTGCGCGCTGAGGCGACGCGGCCGGCGAGGGTGGTGAAGGCAGCAGATCCGCCCAGGATACCAGTGGACAAGGCCGGCCCCTCTCCTTCCCCGCCGTAGCAGTCCGCCTTCCAGAGCCGCCTCCCTCCCACGCCCCCTCCTCCGAACCTTCACACTTTGGTCACCATCCCGGCGTTTGCTTGCACCGCGACATCGGGATCGGGATCGGGCACCCCTTCATGTTTTGGACAGTCGTCGCGAAAGCATTGCGCGCAGGACCGCTCGCGCTGCCGTTTGCCGTGCTCTGCACGCCGCCGGCGGTGGCACAGCTTGGGTATCCCCCCTCCCCGCCTGCTGCGGTTGCGCCGCCGCCCGCCGCCACGACGGTCGCGCGCAATCCCGTTTGCCTGCGGCTGGAAGGGCAGCTCGCCGCGATCGACCGCGGTGGGATCGGATCCGGCGAAGAGCCGAGCAAATCCGACGCAACGAAGAGGCGTCGGGAAAGCAGCAAGCCGAGCTCGATCGGCTGGGGCAGCAATCGCAACGCCTGGGCTGCCAGGGAGCCGGATTTTTTGCCATCTTCAGCGGTCAATCACCGCAATGCGCCCCCCTGAACAATCAAATCCAGCAAGTCCGCGCCAACCTCAACTACTACCTCACCGAGATTCAGCGCCTGCAAGGCGACAGCGGCGAACGGGAGGGACAGCGGCGCGGCGTGCTGGCCGCGCTCGGTCAAAACGATTGCGGTCCGCAATATCGCCAATTTGCCAACGCCGGCCAGGGTGGATTTTTCGAGACCCTGTTCGGGCTCAACCCGGCGTCTCCCTCCTCCACCGGCATGCCGCTGGCGGGCACCTACCGCACGCTGTGCGTGCGCACCTGCGACGGTTATTACTTCCCGATCTCCTATTCCACCGTGCCGGGAAGATTTGCCGAGGATGAAGCGTTGTGCCGGCGGCTGTGCCCCGCCACCGAGGTCGTTCTCTACAGCCACCGCAATCCGGGCGAGGACGTGGCCCGCGCGATCTCGGTCAGCGGCAAGTCCTATTCCGAGCTTCCCACCGCGTTCAGCTATCGCAAGCAGTTCAATCCGACCTGCAGCTGCCGAGCGCCCGGCCAGTCCTGGGCCGAGGCCCTGCGGCAAGGCGATGACCAGACCATCGAGCGCGGCGACATCGTCGTGACCGAGGAACGCGCGAGGCAGATGTCGCAGCCGCGCTTCGATGCCCAGGGCAAGCCGATCAGCCTCGATCCCAATCCGGTGCGGCCGGCGCCGGCACCCAAGGGAACCAATCCTAGCGCAGGCAGTGCCCCTCTCGCGCCTGCAGGCGCAGCCGCACCGACGGCCGCGCCTGCGGAACAAAAGGCCGACGAGGACGCGAGCAAACGCAAGGTTCGCGCGGTCGGGCCGACCTTCTACCCCGTGCGCTGAGGCGCCAATCGCAATCGAGCGATCTATGCGGTCACGGTGAGCGAATACCGCGGGTCGGCCGCGAGGCATTCTGCCTCGGGAAGGCCCAGCTCGTTGCGCACGATGTTGGTGCCGAGCACCATGGCCACCATTTTATAGGTGGCATGCCGGCGACCCATGCCTTCGCGGCCCATGCCGCAGTCCGATGAGATGATCAGCCGCTCCGGCGTAATGTGCTTGAGCGCCTCGCGGATGAGGGCGGCGATCTGGTCCGGTCGCTCGACTTGCAGGGTGTGGTGATCGATGACGCCGATCACGACCTTCTTGTCCGTGATCACCTCGCCGATCGCCTTCAAGTCGCCAGGGCCGGAGGAGCAGGTCTCGAAAGTCAGCGCGTCGGCGTCGACCCGGTTGAGCGCCTCGAGCGTCGGCTGATAGCTTTGCACGTCGCGGAAGATGCGCTGCTGTGACGGGTTGCCCCAGCAGGTATGGCACCACACCTCTGTCTTCGTCCGCAATCCCTTCACGGTGTTGTTGAAGATTTTCACCAGGTCATCCACATCAAGCCTGCCGAACGCCTTGCCGCGCACCGGTACCATGTGGATCTGCGGTTCTTCCATCTGGATCACGGGGCAGCCGGCATTGGCGAGATCATCAAGCTCGTCGTTGAGCGCTTCGCTGAGCGCCCAAGTGCGCTCGATCGGGTCCTTGTAGTAGTCGTCCTCCACCGAGGCCGCCAACAGCTCCGGCAGGATGGTGCCGAACTTGACCGGCCGCTTGGTCATGCGCTGCGCCGTCTTCCACATGGCGGCGTATTGCAGTCGTCCGCGTCCAACCGGGCCAACGATCTTCGGAAACACGCGCGCTTCGAGGAAATCGTGCAGGATATGACCGCGCGGATAAGCGACCGCGCCGATCTTGTAGGCGGTCGGCTGCGGCACGCCGGCAAAGCCGTCCATATGGGTGAGGGGATAGCTTTGCCAGCTCATGCCGGCGACCTGCTCGTCATAATGCGCATCACCGTCGGTGCAGATATCGAGGCCGGCGATTTCCTGCGCGCGCAGAAAGCAGGAGACCGCATCCTCGTATTGCTCGCGGAAACGCGCGCTCATCATGGCTTCGAGAAAGCTCTGCGATCCCAGGACCGCGTCGTGCCATGACGGACGCGGCAACGACCCGATGATCGAGGTCGGCAGCGCGACAGCAGCCGATGCTTTGTACATGTTCCCTCGTTTTTGGGCCGGAGCAGGCCCGGCCAAGACGGGTCAGCGTGTGCTTTCAGAAATCGAATGCCTCGCTCCTGGCGGCCGCCGCTTGCGTGAGCGAGCGGTCCGGCTCGGGCAGCGGCGTGCCGGAATCACGGAACCGATTGACGATGGGATAGCGGCGGTCACGGCCAAAATTCTTCCGCGTCACCTTTACGCCGGGCGCCGCCTGGCGGCGCTTGTATTCGGCGACATTGAGCATGTGCTCGACCTTCGTCACGGTTTCGAGATCGAAGCCTTCCTCCACGATCTTGGCGATCGGTTCCTCCCGCTCCACCAGCCGCTCGAGGATGCGATCGAGCACCTCATAGGGCGGCAGCGTATCCTGGTCGGTCTGGTTCTCCCGCAGCTCCGCGGTCGGCGCGCGCGTGAGGATATTGGCGGGCACCACCTCCCCGCCGGGCCCGAGCGCATCATCTGGTTTCCAGCCGTTGCGCAGCTGCGCCAGCCGATAGACCTCGCTCTTGTAGAGATCCTTGATCGGATTGAAGCCGCCATTCATGTCGCCATAGAGCGTTGCGTAGCCGACCGACATTTCAGACTTGTTGCCGGTGGTCACAACCATCAGACCGAATTTGTTGGAGATCGCCATCAGAATCGTTCCGCGCGCGCGCGCCTGCAGGTTCTCCTCGGTGACATCGCGCGGCCGACCCTTGAAGACTGGCTCCAGCGCTCGTTCCAGCCCGAGAACCGCGCTTTCGATCGGCAGCACGTCATAGGGCACGCCCAGCGCCTTGGCCGCGCCGGCGGCGTCACGAAGCGATTCCTGCGAGGTGAAGCGATAAGGCAGCATCACGCAGCGCACCCGCTCGGCACCAAGCGCATCGACCGCCAGCGCCGCCACCAGGGCGGAATCGATCCCGCCGGAGAGACCGAGAACAACTCCCTTGAAACCGTTTTTGTTCACGTAATCGCGCAATCCCAGCATGCAGGCGCAATAGTCCGCCTTGTCGCCCTCTTCGAGCGCCTCGACTGGACCGTCGACGCAGCGCCAGCCATTGCCGGTGCGCTGCCAATGCAGCGTCTTGACCATTTCCCGGAACGCCGGGAGCTGAAATGCGAGCGAACGATCGGCATGCAGACCGAACGATGCGCCGTCGAACACCAGCTCGTCCTGCCCGCCGATTTGATTGACGTAGACAAGCGGCAGGTCGCTTTCGGTGACGCGCGCGACCGCGATGTTGAGCCGCACCTCGTCCTTGTCGCGCCAATACGGCGAGCCGTTGGGTACAACCAGCAATTCCGCCCCTGTCTCGGCCAGGCATTCCACCACATTCTCGTAGTCGCCCCAGTCGGTCCAGATATCCTCGCAGATAGGCAGGCCCAGGCGCACTCCGCGGAAGCTCACCGGGCCGGGCACGGGTCCCGCAGCGAATACGCGCCGCTCGTCGAACACGCCGTAGTTCGGCAGGTTGACCTTGAGGCGCACCGCCGCGATGCGGCCCCCGTCGAGCAGGCAGTAACCGTTATAGAGCTTGCCGTCCTCGACCCATGGCGAGCCGATCAACATCGCCGGGCCGCCATCGGCAGTCTCGCGCGCAAGCTCCTCGACCTTGGCCCGGCAGGCCGCCTGCAGCGCCGGTTTGAGCACAAGGTCCTCCGGCGGATACCCCGACAGAAAAAGCTCCGACAACGCAACGAGGTCGGCCCCGTCACGGGTGGCCTCGGCGCGGGCGCGCCGCGCCTTGTCGGCGTTGCCGGCGATATCGCCGAGCGTCGGATTGAGCTGCGCAATCGCGATCGCCAAATGCTCGGAAGGGCGAGGGCTCATGGGTTAGGTCTAGCGCGTCATCCCCGCGCGCGGCAATCATGCTCAGATCAGCCCGATACGCTCGGCGAGCGCCAGCAGCCAGGCAAGCCCGGCAACGAGCAGCATCAATCCAACCGCCGCCGAACCCATGTCCTTGACGCGGCCGATGGCAGCATCATTCTCCCGCGATACCCGGTCGGCGAGCTTCTCGACCGCCGTATTCAACAGCTCGACCACGAGCACGAGAAGCACCAGGCCGATGAGGGCAAACCTTTTCCATGCTTCCTCCGCGATGAGGAATGCAAGCGGCACGGCCACGACGAGCGCGACCAGCTCCTGCCGGAAAGCCGGCTCGTTGCGGGCAACGTCGCAGAGGCCGTGCCAGGTATTGATGGCGGCGTGAAACAATCGATCCATGGGAGGGCGGCGCGGGTGCTTGAGCGGGAGGTCATCGCCGCGGTTGCGGCGCGCCCAATCTACCGCCATCGCGCCCTGATTCCATCAGCGGGCCGAAATCGCCGGTATAGGTGGCGGGCGGCGGGTCGAACGGCTGGTAGGCCCAGTCGCCTGCATGCGCCGGCGCCGCGGTCAGCAGGCTTGCCGTGAGCGCTGCGCCGAGCCGCATGCAGGCGATCAAGAGCGATGTTGTTAGTGTTGTTGCTCGCACGTGACGCCCCCCGAATGCGAGGGTTCGTCTTACGCGCAAGATTTTCGCAAAACCTTACAGTTTGAGCGATCCGATTAGGCGATGATTTCTATTGTTAATGAGCAAATACATTCTACTGTTAATGCCGCAATAAGGTAGAAATGCATTTACCTTCACGCATCGTGAAGGTGATGAAACCTGATCGAGCATCACAGCCGCAGTATCCGCTCGGCATTGAGATGCGCGACCTTTTCCATGTCGGCCCTGGCCAGCGGCTGGCGTTGGAGAAACGCCACGGCCGCAACGTTCGATTCATACGGCCAGTCGACCGAAAACAGAACGTTGTCCACACCAAGCGCCATGATGGTGCAGAGAAAGGCCGGAGCAGAAAAATTTCCGCTGCAGGTGACGACCAGATTTTCCGTCAAATATTGTGCCGGGGGCTTCCTGAGGCCGCGGCGAGCCGCCGCAAGCCGGGTTTGATCGTTGATCCGGTGGAGCATGAACGGCAGGCCCTCGCCGAGATGGCCCAGGATGAATGTCAGACCGGGAAAAGCGTCGAATACGCCGGCAAAAACCAGTCGCAGGAAATGCGCGCCGGTTTCGATGCCGAAGCCCCAGGCGGCAAGCGCCAGCTCATCGTAACCGTCGAAATAGGCCTCCATCACGGCGGGCTGCGGCCTGCTGGGGTGCAGGTAGATCGGCACATTGAGCGCCTGCGCACACTCGAAGATGCGCCAGAATTTCTTGTCATCGAGAAACCTGCCCTGCGTGGGACCATTGATGATCGCGCCCTTGAAGCCGAGCCTGGTGACGGCACGGTCGAGTTCCTTGGCTGCGGCGGAAGGGTCCGCCGTCGGCAGTGCGGCAAGCCCCGCGAAACGGCTGGGATGCGCCTTGACGGCCTCGAACAACAGGTCATTGACCTCTCTCGCCACGGGCACCGCCGCTGCCGCATCCAGCGCCTGGCACCCGGGTTGATTGTGCGAGAGCACCTGCATGTCGATCCCCGCCGCGTCCATGGCGACGATGCGCCGGTCCCCGAGATCGAGCAGCTCGGCGAGGACGTCGAAGCCGAGAAGCTTCTCGCGGTCATTGCCGCGATGCGCGCCGGGCGGAAGGTTCTGCTCTTCCCGCGGCAAGATGAAGTGCTCCTCGAGCGCAACGATCTTCATGGCTGATCTCTCAAAGGCGCGGCGAGCTGTTGTCCGACTATCCCGATACCGACGAGCTCTTGATCGTCACACCGTAGATTGGACGCGTCGCTTGACCAAATTCGGTGATTGCCGATGCAGGGGCGGGCTTCAAACCCGCCCTACCCCAATATGCACCGGGGACATCAGAGAGGGGTGGGCCGCCGCGCACACCGACCTATGGCATCTTCAACTCCACCTGCGGCGGCAGGTAATCCGGCTGGTAGATGGAGGCAACATCGAGCGCGGGCAGATTGAACGTCTCCGCCACCATGTCGATCGTCCGCTTCATTCGTTGCGGCTCCACTGCGCTCAGACCCTCGCGCCGCACGTGATCGGTGAGGATGGCGTTCTTGATCACGAGGTCGAGCCGGCCACGTTCCACTCTCTCATCGATCAACGGTTCGCGCTTCTTGATTGCGGCAATCGAGACGTTGGGGTCGGCGATCGCGGCCTTCAAGGCCTCGGCAATGCCCTTGAGAAACTTCTTGATGGTATCGGGATTCTTCGCCGCGAGCTCCGGCGTGGTCAGGATGCAGTGGCCGTAGAGTCCGACGCCATAATCCGAAAAGCGCATGACGTTGAGGTCATGCTCGGAGATGCCGAGACGCTCGAGCCCGGCGAGATCGGTGATCAGAGCGGTAGTGGCGTCGGTCTGGCCCTGCACCAGCAGCGTCTCGCGCAATTGCGGGGTGACGTCGATCCAGCTCACCGTGGAAGGATCGAGGCCGTTGGCGCGCGCAAAGAGCGGAAACATCACGCGGCTTGAAGCCGGCGACGGAGACGCGAGACGCTTGCCGGCGAGGTCGGCCGGCCGGGTGATGCTCGACTTCTTCAGCGACAGGATCACCATCGGTGCCAAGTCATACACCTGGAAGACGCTTATGACCTTGGCTCGCGATTGCCTGCCATTGAACTGGATCAGGGCGCCGATGTCGGCAAAGGCCATGTCATAGGCTCCGCTTGCGACCTTGGTGATGGCATCCGCTGAGCCATACCCGCGGTCGATCTGCACGTTGATGCCCGCGCGGGCAAAGTGGCCGCCTTCGGCTGCCAGGATGAAGGGCGATTGCTGGCCCTGAATGGCGAAATCGAGGGTGAGCCTCACCGCAGGCGTCTGCGCACCCGCCGGCGCAGCGGCGACACCGAGAATAAGGCCGGCAAAGGCGACTGCGATACATGGCCGGATCATCTGGCTCTCCTTGCTCCGATTCAATGAGGCGCTAGCGCCGCGCGATGTCGCGGACCAGATCGAGAGCGAGCCTGCGCTCCTCGCGATTGCCCGAGACTTCGATGATGGGCTCGTCCAGTCCGACTGCCAAATAGTCCTCCAGCCGAGCGCAACACTGCGCCGGGGTGCCGGCCACCGCGAAGACGTTCGCGGCCTCGGCCGGCAGAAGCCGCACCGCGGCGTCGAAGTCATGACGCGCGTGACAGGCCATGATCGCCTGATGATCGATCTCGAGCTTGGATGACCGGATGTTGTCGGCGTGACCCGTGCTGCGGAACAGGAAGGCCAGCTTGCGCAGCATTGCGGACTTGGCTGCCGTGCCGTCGCGCGAGACATTGCAATTGATGAAGGAGCATTTGCGCAATGCCGCGGGATCGCGCGCCTTCGCCTCGATTCCGGCTTGCGCGCGCTCGAGATACAGCCGGGTCGCGGCGAGCGTGAGACCTGCCGAAAGCAGCACGCCGTCGGCGATCTCGCCCGCGAGCTCGAGCATCTTTGGACCGGTCGAGGCGATATAGATCGGAAATTGTCGGCCCTGCGCGAATACCATCTTTGCTCCGCGCAGGTTGTGCAGCTCCCCATCGCGGGTGACTGGCTGGCCCCGCCACAGGGCGCGCAATGCCTCGACATATTCCCGCATGGTCCTGATCGGCCTGGAGGGCTTGATGCCGGACTCCCCGAGATTGAGGATATTGCCGACCGAGACGGTCAGGATCACCCGGCCCTGCGCGAGCTCGCCCAATGTCGAGATCGCCATCGCGACCGGCAATGGCGGCCACAGATACGGGCTGATCGCGGTGGGCACGAGCGCGGCGCGCCGCGTGACGGTTGCTGCCGCGGTCGCCCAGACCATCGCCTCACGGTAGCCCAAGTGCTGGGCAAACCAGAGGCTCGAAGCACCGGCGAGCTCCGCTTCACGGCAGACTTCGAGCATCTCGGCCGTGGACGAGAACCCATCGAAGAACACACCGACGGGCATCCTTCCTCCTCAGCTACCTGTGCTGTGATTGCGTGAATTCCCGCACCACATCGAGCGCGAGCAGGCAATCCTCGGCGCTGCCCAACAGTCCGAGGACAGGCTCATCTAGTCCGGCATCGATGAAATCGCCCAATCGCCGCCTGCAATGCTGCGGCGTTCCAGCGATGCCAAACGCCTCGACCGCTTCATCGGGAACGAGCGCACTCGCCGCCGCGATATCGCGGCGCGCGATGGCTGCGATCACCGCCTCCTGATCGACTGCAATTCCCGATGCCTTGATGTGGCCGCCGAGAAACTTGTTGCGCATCACGAAGGCAAGCGGTCGGCGCACCGCATCGAGCGCAGCTTTCGCGTTGCGGGAGACGCCGAAGAACAGGTATCCGGCGCGGCGGAAATTGCTCAGATCGCGACCTTCCTTTCCGGCGCCTTCGGTGCAGGCCGCAATCGACTGCCGCACCGAATCCGTCGACAATCCAGCAGAGAGGACCACGCCGTCGCCGATGCGGCCGGCCAGCCGCAGCATGTCCGGCCCGATTGCGGCGATGTAGATGGCAATCGGTGCGCTCGGCTTGAACGCCAGCCGTGCGCCAGCGAGCTTCACGAATTCGCCGTCGACGTGGACGGCCTCGCCGCTCCAAAGCTTGCGCACCGCTGCGGTGAATTCCCGCACCGCGCGCACCGGCTTCTCGATGGCGCGGCCGGATTCCGCAAGAAACAACGGATTGCCGGTGCCGATAGCGATGGCCGCACACCCCGGCGCCACTTCGTCGAGCGTCGCAATGGCCATGGCGGTCGGCATGGGATGCCACAGGTAGGGACTCACCGCCGTCGGGACGAGTGTCGTCCCGGGCGCCTTGATGGCGAACGCCATGCAGGTCGCGATCGCCTCCCGGTAGCCGAGATGCTCGGCCATCCAAAGGCTGCCTGCTCCCGCCGCAACGGCACGCTGGGCGAGTGCGATGGCTTGCCCGGTCGCGATGAAGCCATCGAAGCTCACTCCAACGCGCACCGGCATTGTGCCCTTCTCCTTCACACGCCCTTCCCGCCCCGCTGCAAGGATCGCAACCGAAGGCACCGCCATTGCAGCTTGCCGCAATCGTTTCGGATCATCGGCAGCACGTTGTCAATCAGAGTGCAATAGCATGCGAGCTCAATTATGAAAGTCTGCCGGATCGAAGCTCACTTGCGCTGAGCAGAGTTGGACGGCTTGACCAACGGTTGCTCGCGCAGACCAATGTCCGCAGCTGGTGGAAGCTGACATGGCTAGCGGGCGAGGCGGGTTATGACCCTCAAGAGACATGAGCGGTTATGGATTGCTGCTGCGCAAACTGACCCAATGCGCCTATTCCGCTGGCCGTAATTTCCTGATTTGATCGGCTGTGTTGCAAGCCGATATGGCGCGGTCCTCAGCCTTGGAAAAGACAATGCGACGACGCGAGGTCATCAAGCTGCTCGGCGGCGCAGCGGCGTGGCCGCTCGCGGCGCACGCGCAACAGCCGGCAGGGCAGCAGCGGATGGCGATGTTCCATCCGGCAATCCCGCCCGCCCTCCTGACCGAAACCGGTGGGGGAAGCGCATGGCGCGCCTTTTTCGGTGAGCTGCGCCGCCTGGGTTACGTGGAAGGACAAAATCTGATCATCGAGCGCTTTTGGGCCGACGGACGTCATGACCGTTACGCCGAGGTGGCCCGCGAAATCGTGGCGCGCAACCCGGATGTGATCGTCACAGGAACCAATCCCGTGGTGACCGTCTTCAAGGCGGCAACCGCCACAATACCGCTTGTTGCGTTCATGCTCGATCCGCTGCAAGCGGGGCTGGTCAGTAGCCTCAATCGCCCCGGCGGCAACCTCACCGGCATCACGCTCGATGCCGGGATCGAGATCTGGGGGAAGCGGCTGGAGATATTGAAAGAAGCCATTCCTTCGATGACCAAGGCGGTATTTCTGGGAATGCGGGGCGGATGGGAAGGTTCTGCTGGGCAAGTCTTGCGGGACGCCGCCGCCAAATTGGGAATTTCGCTCGTCTTTATCTTCCCGCAAGAGGGCAAACCCGCGGAGATTGAGCGCGTGTTCGATGCGATCGCGGAGCAGCGCCCGGACGCCGTACTGGTCAGCGGGGAAGGAGACCTTTACGCCAACCGCCAGCTCGTCGCCGAGCTCGCGGTGAAGAAAGGGTTGCCGACGATCTGTCCGTATCGCGATTACGTCGAAGCCGGTGCGCTGATGGGTTATGCCCTTGATCTCTCGGAGCTGTTCAAGCGCATGGCCGATGACGTGCACAAAATTCTCAAAGGTGCCAAGCCGGGTGACATTCCGATTTATCAGGCCACCAAATTCGAGCTCCTGATCAACCAGAAGACGGCAAAGACATTCGCCCTCACGCTGCCCCCGGCGCTCCTCGCCCGCGCCGACGAGGTGATCGAATGAGACGACGCGAGTTCATCACGCTGCTCGGCGGCGTGGTGGCATGGCCTCTTGGGCGGGGGCGCAGCAGAGCGAGCGAGTGCGGCACATCGGGGTGCTAAGCGGGCTTGGCGAGAATGACCCGCAAGGCCGCGCCCGCATTGGCGCGTTTCAGGAGGAACTGCAGAAGCTCGGCTGGACCCTGGGACGCAACATCGAACTCGATGTGCGCTGGGCCGGTGCAAGTGCAGAGCAGCTGCAAGCGATGTCGGCGCAGCTTGTGAAGCTCGCGCCTGATGTGATTCTCGCATCCGCTACCGTGTCATTGGCGGCTTTGCAACGGGCGACAAGCACCATCCCAATCGTGTTCGCGCAGGTAACTGATCCGGTAGGCGCCGGCTTCGTCAAGAGTCTCGCGCGACCGGGCGGCAACATCACTGGTTTCACTCAGCATGAATTCTCCATCGGCGTGAAATGGCTGGAGCTGCTCAAGGAGCTTTCGCCTCGCACCGAACGGGTCGCAGTCATGTACGACCCGAAAAATCCGGCAGATGCCGGATATCTGCAGACCATAAGCCCCTACGCGCCGACGTTCGGGGTAGAACTATTCAACTACCCTGTGAGCGACGCCGTTGAAATCGAGCGCGCCGTTGGCAGCATTGCAGACAAGCCGAATGGCAGTCTCGTCGTGTTGCCGGGTTCTAGCCCCTCCGTCCATCGCGACTTGATCATCGCGCTTGCCGAACGCAATCGGCTCCCCGCGGTCTATCCATTCCGTTATTGGCCAGAGAGCGGCGGCCTTGCATCATATGGGATTGACAACATCGACCTGCACCGGCGCGCTGCGTCCTATGTCGATCGGATTCTCAAGGGCGCGACACCTGCTGAGCTGCCGGTTCAACATGCGACCAAGTTCGAGCTGGTCGTCAACGTCAAGACCGCTAAGGCACTCGGCCTCGATCCTCCGATAACCCTGCTTGCGCGAACCGACGCGGTGATCGAATAGTGGTGCTGTTTGCTGCACTGCATATGTCGGCTTTGGCACTTAACAGAATAGGGCTCGGGCGGCGGTTTGTCCGCTGCTGGTGAAAGCTGACGCCGCATCCCCGACGCATCCGTTGGCCAAACGATAAAACCCTGCTTTGGAGAGGAGACTTCAAAATGCTGCAGCGACTTGCTCTTTGCGTGATCGCAATGGCCATGGCGTCAAGCCCGGGCTTTGCGCAGTCAACATCGCCTAACGGCGTCAAGACACTGAACCCCTCCGGTGCCATCAAGGTCGAGGGAACCTGGAGTCTTGGTGCCCGGGCCGGCGACTTCGTCTTTGTCGCCGGCATGCAAGGCATCGATCCGGCAACCAACACATTCGTGCAGGATCCTCAGGCTCGCATACGGCAGGCATTGCTCAATATCCGGCTGATCGCTCAATCGGAGGGCGCGAGCTTGCAGGATTGCGTGCGGCTCACCGTTTACGTCAGTGACCTGCACCGTTTCGCTCCCATGGTCGATAAGGCGCAGGCGGAGCTCTGGGGAAAGCCGCCATATCCGCCGCGTACCATGATCGAGGTCCAGCGCCTGTTTGACGACGATATCGTTGAGATCGACAGCGTCTTTTACGCCCCGATGAAAAAGTGAGTTGCCCACGCGCCGGCCGGCTGATGCCCGGTCCTTCGCGGCGATCGAACGTCAGATCGTCGTGGTGAACCCGCCATCGACGACGATCTGCTGCCCGGTCACATAGGCTGCTGCCTCCGACGCAAGAAAGACAGCGACGCCGGCAAGATCGCGCGGCTTCCCCCAGCGCCCCAGCGGAACCCTGCTGTTCACGCGCGCGACGAACGCCTCGTCCTGCAACAAGGGTGCACTGAGCTCGGTTTCGAAATAGCCGGGCGAGACGGCGTTGCACGTAATGCCGTGCTCACCAAGCTCGGCAGCCAGCGAGCGGGTGAGGCCGGCCAGTCCGGCCTTCGAGGCCACATATGCATGGATCGTGCCTCGCCCAAGGATGCCCGTGATCGATGTCGTGAAAATTATGCGCCCATGCCCTTGGCGGCGCATCGGCGCTGCTGCCTGCTGAGCGAGGAAAAAGCAGGACTTGAGATTGGTGGCGAGAATCTGATCCCACGCCGGCGGCGTCCAATCAGCGAGGGGGGCGCGATGCATGGTCCCGGCGTTGGCAAGGAGGATATCGAGACGGCCATGGCGTGCCGAGATGGTCTCGACAGCAGCGGCCGCAGCTGCGCGATCGGTCACGTCAAAGGGCAAGCCTTCAGCTTTGAGACCGCGCGCGCGCAAATTCCCGGCGGCCGCCTCGAGCGTATCGGCATGCCGTCCATTGAGCATGACCGTGGCGCCGGCCTCCGCCAGCCCCTCGGCCATGGCCAGACCGAGGCCACGCGAGGCGCCGGTGACGAGGGCAACCCGTCCATCAAGTGAAAAGAGCGCCTTGCCGGCGGTCATATCCTTGTGCTCCCACCGGACTTCGATCGGTGCAGCACCTCTGTTTGGCTCGATCTCCCGTTCTGCGCAAGACAGCCGTCGTCAGGCGCGCTTGCGATCGGGCAAACGCATCGCGCGATTGCCTGTGGCGCCATTCGTGGCGATGCCGGGAACGATATCCACCGCAATGCCGGCCGCCTCGCAGGCGGCGGTCTCCTCGCTGGCGCCGCCTGATAACAGAGAATTATCGGCCACCAGGCGAATCACACGCTTGCCGCTCCTGGCGAGGCTGATCATCAAGCCGTTGATGTCGCCTCCCCTGCATGCGTGTTTGCCGATCGGCATCTTCATGGCTTCGCGACGGGCGAAATCGAGGACGTCCGCAGAAACGAGATCGTCGAACAAGATGACGTCGGCCGATTGCAGCGCCCTCACCGCGCGCAGCGTGAGCAACTCGGGATCGCCGGGACCGGCTGCGACCAGCATCACCGAGCCTTTCTCGATTGCGGAACCTCGGCCCCGCACTTCGGCGAGCAAGCTCGCGAAATCCGCTTTCTCCGGTTCGCCGTCGGCGTGGATCACGGCATGCGCAGCGAACAGCTGCCAGAACTTGCGCCGTCCGGCAAAGGTGAGACCCGCGTCCTTCAGCGCGTGGCGCCAGCGCGATGCTGCGGCAGCCCACCGGGCGAATCCCCGCGGCAGGAGCGTCTCGATCTTGGCCCGCACGGCTTGGGAAAATACCGGCGCCGCACCGCTGGTGGAGATCCCGATGACCAGCGGTGAGCGATTGACGATGGAGCCGAAGGAGAAGTCGCAGAACCCCGGTCTGTCGATCACATTGACCGGAACGCCGGCGGCGCGGGCGGCCGCCGCAAAGACTTGCGCATCGTCCTCAGTCTCGCAGGCGCCGATCGCGAGCGCGCAGCCGCGGAGGTCGGCTGGATCCCATTCGCGCCGGTGCATGGCGACTGAGCCGCGAGACGGACCAGCGGCGACCGCAAGAAGCTCGTCGGAGGCGCTCACCGCATAAACGTCCACGCTCGCTCCGGCCGCTGAAAGGAGCTCGGCCTTCCAGGCCGCGGCAGGGGTGCCGCCGGCCACCACCGCGCGCCTGCCGTCGAGCGCAAGGAAGACCGGCAGCCGCGAAAGCGCGGCCATGCGTTGCGGCCGAGATGCGGCCGAGATGCGCGCGAGATCGCAAGGCCGCGCGTTCATGCCGCGCGCCTCGCCCCGGCATTGGCGTGAAAGTCCCTGCCATTGCCGGTTCGAGCCACGAACCCGGCACGAACGACGAAGTCGCCGAAATGCTCACCCAATCCGCGCTCGGCCGCATAGACGGCAAACAGCGGATCGAGCTGCGCAATGATGGCGGCATGATCGACGTCCTCGGCATAGAGCTTGGACAGCCGCGAGCCGTCGAATGCCGCGCCGAGATAAAGGTTGTAGCGGCCCGGTCCTTTTCCGACGAGGCCGATCTCCGCGAGATAGGGACGCGCGCAGCCGTTGGGGCAGCCGGTCATGCGAATGACGATCTCGTCGGCAGACAGGCCATGGGCCGCGAGCCGTTCATCGAGTGCATCCATGAGGTCGGGCAGATAGCGTTCGCTCTCCGCCAATGCGAGCCCGCAGGTCGGCAGCGCGACGCACGCCATGGAATTGCGACGCAGGCCCGATCGCGGCGCCAATAGCGCATTGCTCGCAGCAATCTGCTCGATCGCCGCCCGGCGTTGCGGCGGCACGCTCGCAACGATCAGGTTCTGATTGGCCGTGATGCGGAGATCACCGTCGTGGATGTCGGCGATCCGGCGCAGGGCGGAAAGCTGCTGCGCACCGGGGCCGGCATCCCGCAGTCGTCCGTTGCCGATGAACAGGGTAAGATGGCCGCGCCCGTCCTCGCCCTCGGTCCAGCCGTAACGGTCGCCGGTGGAGGTGAAAGCAAACGGCTCGGCGGCCGCGAGCTTTGCTCCCGCGCGCCGTTCGACCTCGGCGCGGAAGGCATCGAGCCCGCGATCCTCGATCGTGTATTTGAGCCGCGCATGCTTGCGGTTTCCGCGGTCGCCCCAATCACGCTGCACGGTGACGACTGCCTCGGCGACCGCGAGCGCATCGCCGCCCGCGCAGAAGCCCATGATGTCGGCGGTGCGCGGGTAGGTCTCGGGCTCGCCGTGGGTCATGCCCATGCCGCCGCCCGCCGTGACATTCCAGCCTTGCACATCACCGTCCGGATCCAGGATGGCAATGAACCCGAGATCGTGGGCAAACACATCGACATCGTTCGACGGCGGCACCGCGATCGCGATCTTGAATTTCCGCGGCAGGTAGGTCTTGCCGTAGATCGGCTCCGCCACTTCATTCTCGCCGCCGGCAATGCGCTCGCCGTCGAGCCAGATTTCGCGGTAGGCCGGCGTGCGCGGGGTGAGATGATCCGAGATCGCGCGCGCCAGCTCGAGCGCGCCGGCATGCGCGCGCGACTGATGCGGGTTGGGATTGCACATCACGTTGCGGTTGACGTCGCCGCAGGCGGCAATCGAGTCGAGCAAGACCGCGTCGATCGCGTGCAGCGTCGGCCGCAGATTCGATTTGATCACACCGTGGAGCTGGACCGACTGCCGCGTGGTCAGCCGCACGGTGCCGTTCCCGTAGTCACGCGCCACCTGATCGAGCGCCAGCCACTGCGCGCCGGTGAGAGCTCCGCCCGGAACCCGCACCCTGATCATGAAGGCAAACGCCTTCTCCATTTTCTTGCGCGTGCGCTCGGACCGCAGATCGCGATCGTCCTGCAGGTACATGCCGTGGAACTTCACCAGCTGCGCGTCGTCCTCGGTGATCGCGCCGGTGATCTCCCGGCGCAGGCCCTCGGCCAACGTTCCGCGCAGATAGTTGCTCGCTTCCTTGATGTGCTCGTTGCGCGAAAGTTCCTTGCTCATGTGCTCGCCGGCCGTATCGCTCAATAGGTTCGTTTCAATATGTGTCTTGCAGATAGCGCCGCTCGCGCTCGAGCGCGCCGACACAGCGCTCCGCCGCCTCGCCGGAGATTGCCTTCACATCGGCAAAAGCCTGGATGAGCGTCGCACGCACATCCTTCGCCATCGCCTTGGCATCGCCGCAGACGTAGAGATACGCGCCGCCTTCGAGCCAATCGACGAGATCGCGGCGCGCCTCCCACATGCGGTGCTGCACGTAGATCTTCTCCGGTCGGTCGCGCGAGAAGGCGACGTCCATGCGCGTAAGCGCGCCATCGTCGAGCGCTTCCTGCCACTCAAGCTGATAGAGGAAATCGTGGGTGAACTGCCGGTCGCCGAAGAACAACCAGGAGCGGCCGCTCGCCGCCGTGGCGCGCCGCTCCTGAACGAAGGCACGGAACGGCGCAACGCCGGTCCCCGGCCCCACCATGATGATGTCGCGATCCGGCGCCGGCAGCGCGAAATGCCGATTCGGCCGCAGTCTGACCCGCACGCGGTCGCCGCGCTTTCTGCGTTCGGCGACGAAATTGGAGGCGACCCCCTTGCGCGGCCGGCCATGGCTTTCGTAGCGCACGGCGGAAATGAGCAGATGCGCTTCCTCGCCGACCTCGCGGCGCGAGGAGGCAATGGAATAGGCGCGCGGCGCCAGCGGACGCGTCAACGCCTGCAAGTGCTCGGCGCTCATGGCGATGGGGAACGTCCTGATGAGATCGATCAACCGCCGGCCCGCGATCCAGCCGCGCGCCTCACCGCCGGCGATGAGCGCCTTGACGTACTGGTGGCCCGTCCCCGCGGCATAGGCGTCTACCGTCTTGAGGGACAGCGTGGTGATGTCGCGCGACTTGATCAGCTCCGCACGCAGCGCCTGGTCGGCGGCAAGACCGGCCGCGACGAGCAGCTCGCCGACCTCGGCCGGATCGTTCTCGACATAGAGGTCGAGCGAGTCGCCCGGCTGATAGGCCAGCGCGGCGCCGTCGAAAGCAAGGGCGAGGTGGATCGTCTCTTTTTCGGATCGCGATGAATTGAGATTGATATGCTCGGTGATCTCCGCCTCGACAATATCGAGGCTCGGCGCAGATTTTGCTCCGAAATCGACCTCGATCACGCGACCGCGGGCGGCGTCCGGCGGCGCGAGCTTTTCCAGCGCCTGATCGATCCAGAGCGCGGCGGGATCGGCAAAATCGAGATCGCAGTCGAGGCGTCCGACCACGCGCTTGCCGCCGAGCGCGGCGAGACGTGCGTCGATTGCCTTGCCGACCGCGCAGAACTCCACATAGGCGGTGTCGCCGAGCGCGAGCACGCCGAACTCGACGCCATCGAGGCGCGGAGCTTTGTCGCTCATCAACTCCGCATAGGCGCGCGCGGCACGCGCGGGCGGCTCACCCTCCCCCCAGGTCGCGGCAATCACCACCAGCCGGCGGAATGTCGGCAGCACCGAGAGATCGAGTTCGGCCATGTCGACGAGCGAGGGCTTCATGCCGGCTTTGCGCGCGGCCTTGGCAAGACCGCCGGCAAGCCGCTCGCAATTGCCGGACTCGCTGGCGAACACGATGGTGAGCGGCTCGGTCGGACGCGCCGGAGCGGCCGGTTGCGGCACATTCGAGGTCGACGCCGCACCCGCGAGGAAACCTGCGAGCCAGGCGCGCTGCGTCGGGCTTGCCGGTCCGACGACGCGATTGAGCAGATCGATCTCGTCCTCTTGGAAGGGAGCGCTCTTCGGAATGGTCGACAAGCTCGCGGACATTTGCGTCGCCCGCCCTACCAGGGAATGCGCGGCAAGATGCCGGCAACAACGAGACCGATGAAAACGACGGCTGCGGCTACGGCCCAGCTGGCGGGTGAAAGCAAGTCGCGCGCGAACGAGGTGTTGGACCTGAAGCGGGATGAGTTGCGCGCGGATGATTGATTCGACATGGCGGGCTCCCGCTGACATGGACAGGAGCACCCAATTAGAAGATTATTTTATTACCGCGCAACGACCGCCAGAAAATAAGAAAAATATGTCTTGGAACGGCCCAGCTGCATAAGGCTATTTCCCATCCTCGATCTCCCGCAGTGAAACGCGTCTAGCACCTACTTTCGTCGGTACGAAATCCGTCGCGAGCGCGGCGCCGGATGGCCACATGCTGCTGCTCAGTCCTCCCGGCCCGCTCGTTGTTGCCCCGCTGATCTATAAGAATCTCGGGTACGATCCGGCCAAAGCCTTCACTCCAATCGGGACGCTCATGAGCATCCCGCAAATGTTGGTCGTCAATCCGACCGTTCCCGTGAAATCCATGCGGGAACTCGTTGCCTATGCGAAGACCAAGGAGGCGGAAGCGATCCTTGCCAAGCTCAGCGCAAGACCGAAAGTCGGATCACCCGAGGACTTCGCGGCGTTCATGGCCGCAGAGACGCAGAAATGGGCCGCTGTCGTGAAGGCCGCCGACATCAAGGCGGAGTGAGTACGATCCCGCGGTCAGGGGGTCGGTGACGTATTTCGCGCTCTGGCGTCCTTACGACTGCTATCGAATGAGCAGCGGACTCGATGCGGATGTACTCCTCAAGGGCGCCAAGCCTGCCGATTTGCCGGTCGTGCTAGCCACGAAATTCGATTTCGTTTATCAATCTCAAGACCGCCAAAGCGCTCGGCCTCGAAGTACCGCCGACGCTGCTCGCCCGCGCCGACGAGGTGATCGAGTGAAACGACGCGAGTTCATTACGCTGCTCGGCGGCGCGGCGGCTGCGTGGCCGCTCGCGGCGCGCGCAAGCGCTCAGCCAGTCAAGGCATATCGCGTGGGGGTCATCCTGCAGGGCGGTCCCTGGTACGCGGTGATCGATGGCCTGCGAGAGGGACTCAAGAAGCTGGATTTCATCGAGGGGAATCAGTTCGTCCTGGACATTCGCGATACGCGGGGCGACCTCGAGGCGGTCGAGAAAGCGGCAAGAAATCTGGAGGAGCAGAAGGTCAATTTGATCTACACGGTCGCCACCTCGGTCAGTCTGGCAGCGAAGCGGGTGACACTAAACGTGCCGCAGGTGTTTGTCGCGGGAACCGATCCGGTCGCGGTCCAGCTCGTCGACTCGATGGCTAGGCCGGGTGGCAGGTCGACGGGCGTGCATTTCCTGAGCACGGACCTGACCGGCAAAAATCTTGAGCTGTTGCGGGAGATTGTCCCCCACCTGCGTCGCGTGGTGACGTTCTACAGCCCAAGCAATCGCTCAGCCGTCGAATCCGTCAAGGAAGGTCGGGAAGCAGCCCGCCATCTGGGACTGGAATTCATCGAGCGCCAGGTTGCCTCTCCCGAAGAGCTCGACAAGGCTGTGCGCGCGTTCAGGGCCGACGAAGCGGACGCGTATCTCGCCGTCTCGGACGCGATGGTGGACCGTCACGCTGACATCATCATCGAGATGGGAAAGGCCCTGAGGTTGCCTACCATGTTCTACCAGCAAGAGCTCGTCGCCAAAGGAGGCCTGGTCAGCTACAGCACAGATTTCAACGAGGTGGGGCGCGTCTCCGCCAAGTACGTTCAGCGGATTCTTACGGGTACGAGCCCCACCGATCTGCCGGTGGAGCGAATCGACAGGCTTGTCTTCATGATCAACCTGAAAACCGCCAAGCAGATCGGGCTGGCGATTCCCGAAACGATTCTCATCCGCGCCGACAAGGTGATCGAATGAAGGGGCAGTTTGCTGCGGTGCATGAGTCCGTTGCTGGCACCAAGTGTGGGTGCCGCCAGGTCTGCTATAGCCGCCGCTTTCAGAGGTTCAGCGGATATAACGTGGACATCGCGTTACCGCCGCCCTTGACCCTCAAGAGACATGCGCGGTGCTGGATTGCTGCTAGGCAAACAGACCATTGAGCCCATTTCGCTGGGCGCAAATTCCTGATTTGATCGCCTATACAGCCAAGATCGGCATCAGCGATTGAACAGGGATGGAAACGGAGGCGCCATGACTACGCGCAGGGATTTTCTCGACACTGCGGCGAGTGCGTTTGCTGGCCTGGTATTCGTCGGATGCGGTCTCATGCCAGCGCCCGGTGCAAGAGCGCAGCCCCGCCGCCGCGAGGTGGTGGTCAACGGCAAGCGCGCCAAGACCGTCAACATCCACGCCCATTGCGCCGTACCGGCGGCATTGACGCTGATGAATCTCAAACTCGGCGGGCCGCTGCTGCGCCCTGACCTGGACCTTGACGGCGATCCGCTCGCACTCCGCCTCAAGGCGATGGACGAGCAGGGCATCGATGTCGAGGCGCTCAGCATCAATCCCAACTGGTACAAGGCCGATCGCGATGTTGCGGCGCAGGTCATCAAGATCCAGAACGAAAAACTGGCGGACGTCTGCGCCAAGCACCCCGATCGCTTCGTTGCCTTCGCGACCGTGGCGCTGCAGTACCCGGATCTTGCAGTCGAGCAACTCCAGGCAGCGGTGAAGAGCTACGGCTTCCGTGGCGTCAATATGGGCGGCAATGTCGCAGGCGACGAAATCAGCGATCCGAAGTTTCACCCGTTCTGGGCCAAGGTGGAAGAGCTCGGCGTGCTCGTCTTTATTCACCCGCAGGGTGACGGCGCATCGGCTCAGCTCGGCCAGCGCTTCAAGGGCAACGGCTACCTGGGCAACGTGATCGGCAATCCGCTCGAGACCACGATTGCGCTGTCGCATCTGATTTTCGAAGGAACGCTCGACAAGTTCCCGGGACTGAAAATCTGCGCCGCGCATGGCGGAGGTTATTTGCCATCCTATGCCGGGCGCTCCGACCATGGCTGTTCCACGCGCCCCGACCTGTGCCCCGGCGGCACGCATGGGTCGATCAAGAAAAAGCCGTCGGAGTATCTCCGGCAGCTCTACTACGACGCTATGGTCTTCACGCCGGAAGGCGTGCGCCATCTGATTGCGGAAGTCGGCGCGAACCAGCTGATGATCGGGACCGACTACCCGTATCCCTGGACCAATACCGCGGTGGATCTCATCCTGCAGACGCCGGGGCTAAGCGATGCGGAGAAAACCGCGATCCTCGGCGGGACAGCGGCTCAGCTCATGAGGATAAAGGCGTAGAGCAGTATTCGCTCGAGGCGAGCGATGATCTTCATTGATGTAATCGTAACGATCGATCGCTGGCTGAAGGGCGACGCGCGGCGCAGGGCAGCCGTTGATGATCTCCTGGGAACAGGACGGATCAGGTCAGGCCGTTGCCCGGCAGATCTTCCAGTCATGCAGCCGACCAAGTTCGAATTGGCCGTCAACCTCAAGAAGTCTCCTGCGATGCGAGGTGTGCTATCCTATCGGTCGGAGGCGCCGACCGCGCCCACCTCGATTCAGAACCTCCTGGCCTGCCGCGAGGTGATCCGATGAAACGACGTGAATTCATCACGCTTGTTGGGGGCACGGTCATCGCGTGGCCGCTGGCGGGGCGCGCGCAGCAGCCCGAGAGGATGCGGCGGGTCGGCGCGCTGACGGGCCTCGCCGAGGACGATCCCGAAACAAAGGCCCGCCTCACGGGCTTCCGGCAGGGGCTTGAAAAGCGTGGATGGTCGGAAGGCCGCAATGTCCGCATCGACTACCGCTTTGCACCGGCCGGCGCTCAGGCGCAGGTGCTCGCGAAAGAGCTGGTCGCCCTGCAACCAGACGCGATCTTCGCAAACGGGACGCCCATCGTCGCCGCGCTGCAGCGGGAAAGCAGCACGATCCCGATCGTGTTCGCCGGCGTCGCCGACCCGATCGGCTCGGGCTTCATCGCCAGCCTGCCGCGGCCGGGCGGCAATATCACTGGCGTGATGCAGTACGAAGCTAGCGTCACCGGCAAGTGGCTCGCGATGCTCAAGGAGATCGCACCCAGCCTTGTGCGCGCCGCCTTCGTGGCCAACCCCCAGACGGCCCCCTTTTATGATTACTACCTGCGCGAGGGCAAGGCCCTGGGCCCGTCGCTCGGGATCGACGTTGTGCTGAGTCCCTGTCAAGAACGACGCCGCCGACATTGAGCGCGCCATCGAGTCCTTCGCCCGCGCGCCGAACGGCGGCCTGGTCGTGCCGCCCGACATCACGATGATCGTCCACCGTGATCTCATCATTGCGCTCGCAGCCCGGCACCGCATGCCGGCGGTCTACACGCAGCGCGTATTCGTCGCGGCCGGCGGGCTTATGTCGTACGGGGTCGACTTCGCCGACCTGTTTCGGCAGGCAGCATCCTATGTCGACCGCATCCTGCGCGGCGACAAGCCCGCCGACCTGCCGGTACAGGCGGCGACCAAGTTCGAAACGACCGTCAACCTCAAGACTGCCAAGGCGCTCGGCCTGACCGTGCCGCCCGGCCTGCTCGTGGCCGCCGACGAGGTGATCGAGTGAAACGGCGCGAGTTCATCACGCTTCTCGGCGGTGCTGCAGCGACGTGGCCGCTCACGGCACGCGCGCAGCCGACGGAGCGGAAGCAACTTTTCGATATAGTTAAGGCACCACGACGCGATTTCAGGCTCGCCCGAATTGTGCTCTACTCTCGCGGCGAGCTGCTCATTCTTACGCGTGCGACCGGGGTGGAAGCTGGCGTGGTTGTTACGATGCTTCGCACCTTGGGCGGCATTGCCGTGCTCGCGCGCGTCGTGGTGCTGGCAACGCTACGGACTTGCCGGACCGACTTCGTTTCCGATGCCGCGTTTTTGGCGCGGCCGCGCTTGGCGGCATATTCCTTGCCGTCGATGGGCGCGATATGCGCCGGATCAAAGTCGAGATAAGGACGGCCGATGCCGAACTCTGCACCGTGGGCATCGATCCATTTCCACAACTCTTCGCTTGCCCTGTATCGCTCCGAACGTGTCTCACCCTTTACGCTCACGACATCGGCCGCCAGGCCGTGACCATAGCCGCCGCGCAGGCTGCCACCATGGTATGAGCTGTTGCTCGAAGCCTTCAAACCGCTTGCGATGGATTGACGATAATCGTCGCGGAACGCGCTCGTGATGCCCGGCGATAGCCCGGCATTGTCGAGCGCCCGAAGTGCACGGTAGAGCTTCAACTTGAAGTTTCGATCCATGCCCCCGATGACGTAATCCTGTAACGGCATGCGGACTTTTTCCGCCGCCTTCGGATCCTTCCACGTGAAATCCTGATCGACGTACCTTGTCACTTTTTTGGTGATCGTTTTGGGTTTACCTTTCTTCTCGACTGTCTCCTTGATCTCCTCCACCACCTTCGCGGTATCGACCTTGGGCGCTCGCTCGTACAGCGCCCATAGGTATCGGTCGATGCAGATTTCTGGTACGAGGCACTCGTCGAAAATTTCGATGGAGCTCACGCCCTCCTTTTCTGTTTGAACCCGGTGGGATTTGCTCGCCGTGGTGATCTGCACCGATGGGACAACGGGCGACGCGTCCTCGACGGTAGCCGCACCGGCGGCGGGGAGAGCCGCGAGCATGAAGGCAGGCTCGACCGGGGCAGGATCGGTTGCCACATCGGAGTTGGAGGCAGCGTCACGCACTACCGTTACTTGCGCAGAAGCGAAGGGCTCGGCGGATACAGATGTCGCGGGGTCCTCGGCTGGCGGCCGGCTGGTATTCTCCATAGCGGGCAAACCAAAGCCGGCGAGCCGAGCACCGCAAACGGAAAGAACGGCCGTTGCGCACAACGCCGCTATGACAGCACCTCGGCGCGCTCTCATTGCCCCTCGCCCCCTGTCCAAGGCCTCGCCTCAGCCATGTCGTAGAGCCGAGGGTGATAATTGGTCTTTTCGACCACCGTCTGATGGTCAGGCAAGAAAACTGCCCCGCCGTGATCTTTTACAAAATGTGTTGCTCAAATGTCACGGCAACATCGCGTCGAGCAGAGCAAAGTACGGCGTTGCGATGCCCGCGAAGCTGGGCGGCGGATCATCGGTACCGCGCCCATCGTGGTGCAGCTTTCGCCCGGCCAGCAGGTGGTGCTCATCGAAAGCGCCAGCGGCTGGGCGCTCGTCGCCCGCGACGGCAAGAAGCTCGGCTATATCGAGGAGAAGGTGCTGGCGAGATTGCAGTAGCTGAATGTCCGCACAGTGGCACCATGTATGGGTGCCACCCTGTCTGCTATAGCGCCGCTTTCAGGGGTTCCGCGGAAGGTAAGGCGGACGTGGAGAAATCGACGCAATTGCCGAGTAGGCCCGGGAAATTTCACCCCGAGCCTCTCACACGGCAACGTGGTATGCTGCAGCAGCTGAAGTCCGATAAAATTCGAGTTCAATCACCGCACAAGCCGACAATCAGGGGAGCAGGTAACCCCGTCATGCGAGGATTTGATTGAAATGACTACAGCTACAACGGTCAGAACTAACGCCACACGTTGCACAAAGCAATGTACACTTGTCGTCTTCGGCCTTTTGTTGAGCACGCCACTGCTCGCGGGGGCCGACAACGAAATGTCGCAGGAGTACTTGGCGTGCATTGATAAATCCAATGGGGTCACTAGTGAAATGCTTGATTGCATAAGTGCCGAACTTACTCGTCAAGATGCTCGACTTAATGAAAATTACAAGGGACTGATGTCGAAGCTCTCTGCAAAACGAAAACAGGTGCTGCTCGAAGCGCAGCGCGCTTGGATAAAGTTCAGGGACGCGAACTGTAGCTTTTATTATGATCCGGAAGGCGGCTCCGCCGCGCATTTGGCCGGCAAGGGCTGTGTTCTAAACGCAACAGCTAATCGTGCAACAGAACTGAGAAACCTGACGAATGACCGATGACCTAAAGAATGGACATCCTTCATAAGCGGTATTGTTCCTGCGGCAAAGGTGATCGAGTGTTGCGCGAGGTTGTCCCAGCTCTCCGCCGGTCCGGGTTCAGCGCGTACTGAAACACCGGCTCGCCGGTCACGTCTACCTGGAACTCCATGCTCAAGGTCTTGCCGGTCAGGTTGATACTGGTCGGTGGGGTGACATAGCCGCCGCGCGGACACACCGACGCTACGCAATCAGTGGACGGCACATGATCGTAGATCGGAAAATCGAAGGACCAACCAGGGCTCGCGGCCGTGGGATGTGGCACCGGCATGGTGCCGGTTGTGAAACTCCAATCACCGGCCGCCATGGAGATTTGCTCCGGGTGGTGGTGATGGCGGTGACGAAGACCACAAATCGCCACAAGCCGACAGCAACGGCAATACCAGCAGCAAGATCATAAGAGTTCGATACGACAGACCTTATCCGCGTGTGCTACCGCTTGTTATTAAGGGCGACAAGATAGTCGACGATTGCATCGACGTCCTTGGGGTCGATCGGCGCCTTGTAGGCCGTGCGCATCTTGTCGACCTCCGCCCGCCATTGCTCCTTCGACAGCGCCGGCTGAGTGAGCACCATGCCGGCGGAGTGACAGGCCAGGCAATTGTTATTGGCAGCATCCGAGCCGGCGCGATCCGGGAACATGCGATCGCCGAAAGGCAGATCGACGTTAACGGACTTTAGCTGGAATTTGTCGTCGGCATGCGCGCACGGCGCAGATACAGCGACAGTGAGGAGGGCGGCTAGCAGAGCGTGGCGCAACATGTTCTACTCCTTAGGCCACCACGATGGGCGTTTGCTCGATGACGTTGCGCAGGAACCCGCCCGGATTCCAATTGGGAGTGTTGGGTTGGGTCTCGGCGTTGCTGTTTGTGCATCGGACCATGAGCACCTGCGCTCCCTTGACGGGCACGGCGAAATTGATCTGCCATTGCCGGAAGCTGTACTTGCCTTCGTCTTTGCCGAGCTCGGCTTGCTGCCAGCTCTTGCCACCGTCACTCGAGAAATCGACCCGCGACACGCCCGTGTTGCCGCCGAACGCGATACCGCGTGCGAGCGTCGGAGCGCTGGCCTGCAGAATATCGCCTGCGTTGATGTTGGTGATAAAGGAGCGCGGAACCAGCCGGCTGATTGGAACGAATTTGACACCGGTTTCCCCCGGCTTGATGTTCGCGTAGGGTGTGTCGGGAATCAAATAGGCAGATTTCACCCAGAAATTCGTGTCCGGCTGATCCAGCACTTCGATGTGGTTGAGCATCTTGATCCAGTAGTCACCGAACCAGCCCGGCACTATGAGGCGGAGCGGGAATCCGTTGAGCAATGGAAGTTGCTCCCCGTTCATCGCATAAGCGAGCATGACCTCGCCGTCGCGGGCATGATCGACCGCGAGCGACTTCATGACGTCCGGAGCATCCGGGAGGATCGCCTCGTCCAAGCCGTTGAAGCGGACCTCGACAGAACCAGCCTTCACCCCCGCCCGATCCAATAAGTCCTTCAGGCGCACGCCGGTCCAGCGCGCATTGCCCATCGCACCATTCGACCACTGGGCGCCGGGCACGCGCGGCTGGAAATAGCCGCGCGAGTTGCCGGAACACTGATTGACCGCAACAAGCTCGACTTGGGGTAGGGCAATGATGTCATTGAGTGAGAGCGACAGGTTCCGATTCACGTGGCCGTGCACCGCCAACCGGAAGGTATCGACATTGACCTCGGTCGGAATGCCGCCCCAATGCCAGCGGACGAAAAATCGGTCGTTCGGGGTGAACACCGATTGATCGAACACCTCCATCGGCGTTTCAAGCAGGGGCGGGCGAGTGCGCTGCAAGATGAGCGCGCCCTTCTGGGGAAAAGCCGTAGTGAGTGCCCGCTCGTCCGGCCCGCCCGGAAGCGGAAGTTTGACAATCGTCTCAGCAAGCGCCGGCGAGGCCAGCGCGAAGGTGGCAACCCCGGCGGTCTTGAGAAAGCGTCGCCGGGATGAGAGAAAGCGAGAAGGGATTACCCGCTCCACGGTTGTACCTCCCAACTGCGTTCGGGCTTGTGGACATACCCATACCCGAAAATGGCTTTCGCGTTATTGCTGTGGTAATGTGATCTTGTCTTTTCCACACATGCGGTCAAGCTAGCCGCTGGTCTGCCTGTCCTGACTGCACGCGCACTGCAAGCGGCCATGCCGCGCCATGCGTGAGCGCTATCATACTCTAGTAGCAAGGACGGCGTCCAAAGGCTAACAGCGCCCGGTGTTTCCGAACACTTGTCCGAGGAGCGCCTCGCATCCGCCGCTCTTCATTTCTTCATCAATCGCTGCAAAATACGCATGGTCCTCCCGATGCTCCTCTCCCATTTGCAGCACAGCAAAGCGCCGCTCTTGAAAGCCTCCTTGCCTTTTAACTCGAGCAAGTGATCCGCGCCGGTTACCATGTCCTTCAACTTGCCTTCGGCGCTGCGATCCCCGGCCCAGAACCCCTCGTCAGCGTGCAGCACCAGGCATGAGGCACTTCGCTCCACACGGGTCACGAGGGCTGGGAGGGCCGCTCGGCTTGCTGCAGCGGAGCTTGAGTGTCCGTGTTTCACGAGAGCCAACCCTTATTAGGGGTCTGTGCAATATATGCGTGCAGGTTGCACGCCGATTGTCGCGTTCGCGAAAACCACGACCACTCCAGCGGAAGAGAAAATCATGGAGACGAAGGTTACCATTCCTGCGCTGTCGCAAATGAAACGCGCGGGACAAAAAAGCATCGGAGTCGTCGCCTGGGATTATCAGATCGCGCGCATCGCGGATCGCGCCGGAGTGGACATCGTCTCGGTGGGGGACTCGGTCGGCGTCAACCTATGGGGACATTCCAACCCGCTCGAAGTCACGATGGACGAGATGCTCGTGGTCTGCAAGGCCGTGCGGCGCGGCGTGACGCGTGCGCTCGTGAGCTGCGACTTCCCCTTCGGTCCGCTCCAGGAGGGGCCCGAAAGCGCGCTGCGCGCCGCGATCCGGCTGGTGAAGGAGGGAGGCGCCGACCTGGTCAAGCTCGATGCCGCGGCCGAGTTTCCCGATGCGGTGCGCGCGCTCACGCGCGCGGGCATTCCGGTGTTCGCGCAGTTCGGGCTCACGCCCCAGACCGCGCTGCGCTATGGCGTTCCCTACAGCGCCCAGGCCTTGCCGGGAGCGCAGGCGCCGCCGCAGATGACCGCGAAGCTCGTCGAGGAGGCAAAGCTGCTGGAAGCAGCGGGTTCCGCCCTTATCGATTTCACCAATTCCGGACCGCTCGCCGGTAGCGCAGTCGTCAACGCGGTTTCCGTGCCGGTGCTGGGAGGTTTCGGCGGCGGTCCCTGGCTCGACGGGCGGATGCGGATGGCACACACCGCCATCGGCTATGCCGAGAAATGGATCGACGCCAAAACCGAGACCTACGCCAATGTCGCGAAGATCACCCTCAATGCCTTTGCCGCTCTGATTGCCGACGTGCGCGCCGGCCGCCAGATCAAGGGTTGATGGAACGCACGAATGCAAGATCGCAGCCGGGATGGAGCAAGCCGTAGTCCGGGGTCGAGCTAAGGGCCCAACGCTGCGAGAGCCGCCTTTGCGACAATCACATCCTGCTCGATCTTCGCGCCGCCTGCCGCAACGGCGCCGATGACCTCGCCGCCGATCATGATCGGGAAGCCGCCGGGCACATTGGTGAAGTCGCCCATGCGCACCGCCATGCTCAGCGCGCGTTTTCCTCAGGTGCATACCCGGTCGGCGCGCGCTGCGAGGCGGAGGTAATTGCCTTTCTTTGCGTGCTGATAATCGAGAAGTGCCGCGCCCCATCCATCATCAGAAAGGCGATGAGCCGGCGGCCCTGATCGACCACCGCGAGGCTGACCTTGCAGCCAATCTCGTCCGTCTTCGCCACGCCGGCTGCGAGCATCTTGAGACTCGCTTCATGGGTTAGCCGATGGGTCGCAACGACATCCGCCATGCGAGCTCTCCTCGCCTAAGCAGGGTTTTATCGATTGGCCAACGGATGCGTCGGGGATGCGGCGTCAGCTTTCACCAGCAGCGGACAAACCGCCGCCCGAGCCCTATTCTGCTAAGTGCCACATCAAAAGCAGACCGCGCCAGTTATTCGATGACCTCGTTGGCGAGCAACTGCATTGAGTTAGATACGGTGAGGCCAAGCGCTTTGGCCGTCCTCATGTTAATCACCAGCTCGAAACGGTCGAGCCGCACGAACGGCAGATCGCCGGGCGCAGCGCCCTTGAGAATGCGTCCAGCATAAACGCCGGCCTGATGATACGCGTCGCTCAATCGGATGCCGTAGCTCGCGAGACCTCCGACTTCCGCAAACTCGCGGAACTGATATATCGCGGGCACGGCATGGCGCGCAGCCAGCGCCACGATCTGCTTGGCACGCGAGCTGAAAAACGGATCGGTTGCGACCAGCAGCGCGGATATCCGCTGCCGCGCGATGACATCGAACGTAGCATCAATCTCGCCCTCCGTGGCGGCCCGAAGCAAATGCAGCGGCAGCTTGATGGCCTGCGCCGCCTGCTCGACATCCTTCACTTGTCCAGGCGCTATCGTATTGCTTGGATTAATCAAGACGCCGATTGAAGCCGCCTGCGGTGCCAGCTCGCGCAACAGTCCAAGCCGTTTGGTCTCCATCTCGCTCAGGAGCAAGTTCACGCCCGTGGCATTGCCGCCCGGCCGATTGTCGCTTGCCGCCAGGCCAAGCTGGACCGGATCGCTGCCGATGAGGGATACGGTGGGAATGCTGGTGGTCGCGGCCTTAGCCGCGAGGGCGGCGGGCTCGCCGCCAAACGTAGCCAGCACGTTTACAGGCAGCCGTACGAGTTCCGCTGCGAGCGCCGGCAGCCGGCCGTACTCGCCTTCGGCCACGCGGTACTCAATGGCGACGTTACGGCTCTCGTCATACCTGTTCTCCGCCAGTCCCCGGCGGAAGGCTTCGACCAGTGGCCCGCTCAAGTCTAGCGTACGCGTGCTGAGGGCGCCGATTACCGGCATCTTCTGCTGCGCGCGCGCCACAATCGGCCACGTGACCGCTGCGCCGCCGAGTAGAGTGATGAACTCTCGCCGCCTCAGACGCGGTAGGGACGCGAGTTACCTCGCGCCCCCCGCAGTCGAGTAGAGTTGAGGCGCGGACCGGGCTTCGAATGATGCCGACGTTTCCTCGACCCTCCCTATCATTCCGTACGGCGGGTTTTCCCCGATACGGCTGGAAGGCTGGCATGTAGGGCAGCACCTTCCCACGCATTAGCCGGCTTAAGCCTGCTCCCGGCATACACCGGCTTGTGTTTGGTTTGTGTCCGCCTTTCGCGCACGTCGCGACGACATCGGTAATCCCGCACAGTGTCGGGCCGAGCGCTCGATCGTGCGCCGCCTTGGAGATGGGGTACTCCTCCGCCCCAGGGGTCCTCGCTCTTGCCCGAGTTATGCTGTCTCGAACCGTCATCACTTAATCGACCCCATCCGCCCCACCCGCGAGCACATCGCGATTTCACCGCATGACGGCTTATACGCAATGCCTTCGCTGTGCGGGAGCGCCGAGGCGACCCGCGGGTGGTTCCGGGCTTTCGCTGACCATTCCTGACGGCGAAGCGATCGCTCGGCCAAGGATGGAGAATGATCGGTTTTGGAAGCCAGGCGTCCGCCAGCTGCGTCATGCGTGTCCACGTGATGTGATCCTTCTGACTGCGATGCCGCAGCGTGCGCCGCCAGAGGTCGGTGACATGGTGGCGGAACGCGTGCAGTGCAGGGGCGTTGGTCGGCACCGCGTGGAAGTTGAAGTAGCCGCGGACGACATACCACAGCCATTTCCCCTGATCGGGGATAGGCTGGTGCATGCGCCGCCACAGCTCCGCTTTGATCATCTTGAGCTTTGCCCGCATGCGGTCCCGCCGGGTCTTCCGTTTGATCAATGAAAGCGGTTACGTCGAAGGTAAAAACGTCACGGTGCGTATCCGTCTGGTGATCCGCCATTGAGGAATCCGACCACCGGCATTCCCGGTTGCTGCGCGCGCGCGGCTAACGGCCAAGCAGCAGCTGCACCGCCGAGAAATGTGACGAACTCGCGTCGCCTCATGGACTTCCAGGCCAAGGAGGACATGCTAAAGCGGATTCCGATCATATTGAAGCATAGCCTGCATGCCTGAAATAGTTGGTGCATTCTTGAGGGCTGAGTTGTGGGATGAACGAGCGAATGGCTCGAGTGAGTCCGGGAACAGTGCGCGCGGCTACCTTGCGCAGGAACTGCTTGAATTTGCTGTAAGGCATCTCGATCGGATTGAGGTCAGGCGAGTACTTCGGCAAGTAGCGAAGTGTCGCCTGCACTTTCTCAATCGCCTCCCGAATGGCGAGGCCCATATGGACTTTGCAGTTATCCATCACGACGATGTCGTTGCGCCGGAGGGTGGGAACCAGGCACTGCTTGACGTAGGCGAGAAACATCTCTCCGGTCATGGCGCCTTCGAGCACCATTGGCGCGGTTATTTTATTGTGACGCAAGGCGGCCACGAAGGTGATCGTCTCCCATGCTCCAAGCGGAACGGTGCCGATCACCCTGACGCCCCGTGCAGCCCGTCCCCGGAGCCGCACCATGTTGGTACTGACCGCGGTCTCATCGATAAACACCAGCCGGGCAGGATCAAGCATGCCTTGCTCTCGAATCCAACGTCGGCGCGCGCGTGCCACATCTGCTCGCTGCCGTTCGGCAGCTTGCAGGCTTTTTTTTAAGGGTGATGTTGTGTCGGTCGAGAAACCGCCAGAGCGAACTGCGGCTGGTCCAAATCCGCCGCTTGCGCAACGCTGCAACCGTCTCTACCAAAGTCAGGTCCGGCTGTTCGGCAATCAGAGCCAACACCTCGGTGGCGAACTCGTCCAACGGAGAAATGCTACCGCCGCGCGGCTTCGGCGCGGCGCTCCTCCTCTTGCGCCAGCGCTGCAGCCACTTTACTGCCGAGGCTACGCTCACCTCGAAACGCTCGGCCGCCTCCCGTCGCGACGCTCCCGTCTCCACGGCTTCGATAACGCGTTCCCGCAGGTCACAAGAATAGGCCTTAGGCATCGCTGAGCCCCGCAAAGGAGAATCAATGCACAAAGACTCGCTCATCTATAAGTCTTTGGGAATCCCCCGAATTCAAATCGGGCGGGAACCGCTTTAGCACATCGCTGGATACGGCGGTGTTGTGCATCACAGCAAAATTTGGCGGTCAATGTCTCTTGTGGGTCATGACCCGCCCCGCCTCGCCCGCTAGCCATGTCAGCTTGCGCCAGCTGCGGACATTGGTCCACGCGAGCAACCGTTGGTCTAGTCGTCCAACTCTGCCTAGGTTTGTGGGCCATCACCCCTTGAGCTCGTGCGTGCCGGGAGCAAACAATTCGTCCGCCGTCACCGGGCTGGTGATGATGCCCTGCGTGAGCGCGTGCGCGATGAGCTCATCGATCACCCGCCGGTTCGGCGCGATGCCATAGGGGAGCGGATCGCCGATGATCTCCATCACGCGGCGGTGAACTTCGTCGACCTCGGTCGGCTTCTCGATCTGGCCCACCTTGAGACGTTCGACATAGCGGCGCTTCGCCTCGGCAAAGGCGCCGAAGATGTCCGCCGCCAGCTCGGGACGCGCGGCGAGAAGCTCGTCCTTCACCACCACGGTGTGATTTATGGGGTAGTGGCCGTTGCGACGCAGCGCCGCAAGCCCCGCCTCGGGTGCGTTGGGGATGAGTGGCTTCACGTCAGGCGAGCTCACCTCGATGCCGATGACGGCGGCAAGCTCACCCGATGCCAACATGTCCGTCATCTGCCGGCCCGTCTCGATCGGCACCACGTTCCTCGGCGGGCGATATTCCGCCACATGCTCGTCGCCTGAGAGCACCCAGGTGATCTTGCTGAGATCGACCCCGTGCTCCTGTTGCAGAATGCTGCGCGCCCACACTCCGGTGGTGACGGTGTAGCCGCGGTTGACGCCGATCTTCCTGCCTTCGAGGTCCTTGGGCGTGCGGATGCCGGCGTTGCTGCTGACCAGGATTGCGCCGTGGTGGAAGGCCCGCACCAGAAAGATCGGCACCGCGGTCATGCGCTTGCCGTGCGCCTTGGCGCAGATATAGGTGGTGATGGCCATTTCGCAGATGTCGAACTCGAGCCCGCGCACCATGCGGCGGAACGCGGCAATGAGGGGATCGACTTCCACGAACTCGAACGTGAAGGTCCGCGGCTTGACCTTGCCGTCCTTGAGCGCCTGATTGTTGCCTTGCGTTCGGGTGTCGGTTTTCATGTCGGACCGCAGATGACGCACGACAGAGGACGGATGACGTTTCGGTTCCTCGGACAGCCGTTCTCCGTCGTCTGTCCTCTCTTGTCCGATCTCACACCGTCGTCTGGGCCACGCCGGCACGCGCGGTAAGGGCTTCCTTTGCAGCGTCCTTGAACGCCTGATCCGGCGGCAACACCACCGAAGCCGAGCGCACCCTGTGGTGTGCGGGGTCGACGCCGGGAGGCGTGACGCCTTTGTCGATGAGCGCCTTGGCCGCCCGCATCAGGCGGTGGCGCGCCATGATGATGCCGTTGTCGGTCGAGACCAGGTTCTCCTTGGTGCGATCGCAGATCGGCCCCATGCTCTCCTGCAGCGAAGAATCCTGGATGGCGAAACCGGCGACGCCGCTGAAGGTCTTGCCGGCCTTCTGGGCGGCGCGGTCGATGAGATAGTCGTTGTCCTTGTTGGCAAGCGGACGATACGTCCCGGGTGTGTACTTGCAATGCACGCCGGCGCCGTCGCGCATGGCATCGACCTCGCGTCGAGTCAGCGCACGGACGGGATGGAAGTCGTAGCTCCAGGCCCAGCAATTCTCGTCGTCGATCGGGATCCAGAAGTGACCATGCATGGGATGATCGCCGCGCGGCGGGATCATCGTGAAGCAGGGCATCACCCACGGCGTAATGCGCCAATAGTAGTTGCCGTTCTCGGCATTGCGCCGGGCGCCGATATAAAGCCCGCCGGGCTGCTCCACGACCTCGAAATAGGGCTGCATGTCGGCGAGGTTGTAGGCATTGCCCTTGGCGCCCTTGAACAGGGGATCGGAGCTCAGGTCCCCGCGATGCAGGAAGGAAACGTGGCTCGAATCAATCCCGCCCTCCATGGCTTGCAGCCAGTTGCTCTCCTGCAGGCGCTTGGAGATGAAGGTCTGATCGGAGCGAACGGTGGCGAACTCCCATTCGGGCAGCGGCGGCCGTTTGTCCGCCGGGCCCATATAGGTCCACAGCACCGGACCGCGCGCGACCAGCGGGTAGGACTTCAACTTGATCTTCTGGCAGAAGCCGCTCTCGCGCGGCTCGGATGGAACGTCCACGCACTGGCCGTTCACGTCATATTTCCAGCCGTGATAGGGGCAACGCAAGCCGGATTCCTCGTTGCGCCCGAACCACAGCGACACTCCGCGGTGAGCGCAGAACTCGTCGATCAAGCCATGCTTGCCGTCGCTGTCGCGAAAAGCGAGCAGGCGCTCGGACAGAATCTTCACGCGCACCGGCGGACAATCGTTCTCGGGCAGTTCCCCGGCGAGCAGCGCCGGCATCCAGTAGCTGCGGAACAACCGGCCCATCGCAGTGCCGGGGCCGGTCTGCGTCAACAGATCGTTCTGTTCTTTCCTGAGCATCGCAATTGCTCCGTAACCGGTTTAGTTGAGAGTATGCATTGACACTTCCCTCGGCAAGCTGCCGCCGTCCGGACGATGTCGGGGCGGGTTTAAAACCCGCCCCTACCGCATCGAACCCGCGAGCGGATTGACACAACGCTTCAGCAGCAGTCGCAGTCTGGTCCGTCCATCGCAATCAGCGCGTTCTTCAGCCAGGCGGGGGGAAGATCGTCCGGGACGACGTCACCCACCGGCTTGAACATCTTGAACTGGTGGCGCCTGTCCCCTTGCGTCCAGAACGCAACGACCGTCTCGATCGGCGGACAACCCGGCAGAGCACAGGCGATCTGCGAGACGAGGATCGCGGTATCGTCCGTGAGCCTGAAACGCTCGCGTGTCCACTCCTTCACCCGGTCGAGCGCCGCAACGTGCGCAGGAGGCGCGTTCAAGGACCGTAACATGCCGCGGAATCCGTAGGTTGGGTCGAGCTCCTCGCGAGACCCAACATCGCGAACAACGTCATTCCTGCCCCTGGTGTCATTGCATGATGTGGCGCGGAGGACGTTGATACGCCATATTGCATGGCATCGAGTGTTGGGTCTCGCGAGGAGCTCGACCCAACCTGCAGCTCCGTGAATATACCGGAGGTTTTCTCAGTGGTGGAGAAAGTGCTGGCCGCGGTGAGAACGGGCCCGAGCAAGACCGAGATCCGCGAATTTCCGATGCCGGATGTCCCGGCAGACGCCGCCTTGATGAAGATGGAGGTCGCGGGCATCTGCGGAACCGACGTCAAACTGTACAAGACCCCTCCGACCAAAAGTCCCGTGATCATGGGTCACGAGAACATCGGCATCATTGCCAAGGCAGGCCGCGAATTCACCAGACGCAAGGGCTTCAAGGAAGGCGACCTTGTCTTCGTGGAGCACTATGTCGCGTGCGGCAAATGCGAGTGGTGCCATCTCGGCCAATACCGTCACTGTGAGAACACCGACTGGCGCTCCAACCCCGACGCCATCCGCTACGGCTACACATCGGCCGAGAAGGCGCCCCACCTCTGGGGCGGCTTTGCCCACTACGTGTACCTCCCCTGGAACGCCGTCGTGCACCACGTGCCCACCGGCGTCACGCCGGAGCTGGCGGGACTGGTGACGCCCATGGCGAATGGCGTCGAATGGTCCCTGTTCGACGGCGGCGTGGGATACAATTCCACCGTGCTGATCCAAGGACCCGGCCAGCAGGGGCTTTCGCAAACCGTGATCTGCAAGCAGGCCGGCGCCTCCCTCATCATCGTCACCGGCACGTCCAAGGACGCCGCGCGCATGGAGGTGGCCAAGGCGCTCGGCGCCGATCACGTGATTGACGTGCACAACGAGGATCCGCTCGCACGCGTCATGGAGATCACCGCCGGCCGAGGCGTCGATGTCGCGCTCGACTGCACCGCAGGTGCAGGCACGATTCCGATTCTGCTCGGGGTGGAAGCGCTCAAGCGCAAGGGGGGGACCATCGTGATCCAGGGGGAGATGGCGGAATTCCCGAATTTCCCGGTCGGCAAGGTCACCGTGAAGTTCATCACCATCAAGAGCGCACGCGGCCACAGCTACCGGGCCTGCGAGCTTGCGCTTGCGCAACTCGCGTCGCGCCGGTTTCCGCTGGAGAAAGTGACCACCCACACCTTCGGGCTCAAGGACGTCGACCTTGCCATCCGATCGGTCGGCGGCCAGGGCGTGCCGGACGTGATCCATGCATCGCTGATGCCTTGGCAGTGAAGCACAAGACGAAAATTGCCATTGCGACCGGCGACCCGGCGGGCATCGGGCCGGAGATCAGCCTCAAGGCCGCGCTCGATCCGGGGGTGTGCGAGGCGTGCGACCCGGTCGTGGTGAGCGATCCCGCGCTCATCGAACGGCAGGCGAGGGCTTGCGGCATCAAGGCCGATCTGCGCGTGGTGGCGCAGCTGGCCGACGCCGACTGGTCCGGTCATTGCCTCAACGTTCTCGACTGCCCGCAACCGCAAGCCGCCGCCCTTGCGTTCGGTGCTCCGAGCGCGGTGGGCGGGCGCGCTGCGCTCGCCTTCGCCGGTGCCGCGATCAAGGCGGCGCTCACTGGCGCAGTGGATGCCGTGGTCGCTGCGCCACAGAACGAAACCTCGATCGCGCTCGCCGGCATCGAGTTCGACGGGCATCCATCCTTCGTCGCGCGCGCGACCGGCACCGACGAGAACGACGTCCATCTGATGCTCTGCTTCGACGATACCAGGATCGTTCACTGCACCCTGCACCGGAGCGTCAAGGAAGCGATCGCCATGATCACGCGCGACAAGGTATTGCGGGTCATCCAGGCGACCGACCGGGCGCTCAAGCAGATCGGCGTCGCCGCGCCGAAAATCGCCGTGAGCGGCCTCAACCCGCACGCCGGCGAAGGCGGCCTGTTCGGCCGCGAAGAGATCGAGATCATCAAGCCCGCCATCGACGCGGCCACCGCTCAAGGCCTCGTTGCTGCCGGTCCGTTCGGCGCCGATACCATGTTTCACAGACCGGGCTTTGACGCCTTCATCGTCATGCTGCACGACCAGGGACACATCCCGGCCAAGCTCCTGGCACCAGACATGATCACGGCGCTGACCATCGGCAGCCCCATCCTGTTCTCGTCGGTCGCACACGGCAGTGCGTACGACATCGCCGGCAAGGGCGTCGCCAGTCCGAAGGCCATGATCGACGCGCTGCTGCGGCTGTCGAAGGCAGCGCTTGTCGTTCCAGCGCCCGGGCGCGGCGAGGGCACCCGGAATCCGTAGTCGCAGGCAGTGCGTTCACGATGAGGACCGTGGTCATGGCTTGCGGGCCGCCGAAAACGGCGTCCCGGACTGGCGCCAGAGGGGACAAGCGTTCGTGCCGCAACACCAGCAGGAGCGTGGCGATGCCGACCAGGATCGAGTTGTGCAGCATGGCGGAGGTGGAGCCCGGAGCCGCATTGCGTGTCGAGCGCGGCGATCTCACGCTCGCGGTCTTCAACATCGAGGGTGAGTTTTTCGTGACCGACGATGCCTGCACGCACGGACCCGGCTCCTTGTCCGAAGGCTATATCGAAGGCGACGTTGTCGAGTGCAATTTCCACAACGGACAGTTCAACATAAAGACCGGGGAAGTGGTCGCGCCGCCATGCATGGTTCCCGTCAAGACCTATCGTACCGTCGTGGAGGGCGGAAAAGTATTTGTCGAGCTGTGAGCAACAGAGAAACCTGCGGGGAAAGCCGATGCTATTCGTGATACACGCCCTCGACACGGCCGGCGGGATGTCCATTCGCGCCAAATTCTATCGCGCACACCGAATTCATCTCGACGAAGCCGAGCAGTATGACGTCGACGTGATCACGGCCGGCACCCTGGTCGCGGACGACGGCGAGACGCCGGTGGGCAGCATCTTCGTCATCGACGCCAAGGACCGCGCTGCCGTCGACGCGTTTGCGCGCAGCGATCCCTACCACGTGAACAAGGTCTGGGAGGCGGTGCAGATCCACGGCTACAACAAGAAGCGCGGCACGCCGATCCAGTCGCGCCGCAACGTGTGATACAATCGCTAAGCGGGAGGCATTATGCCAAGACGGCGGCTGCAATTGGGGTCGTAGTTCCGCCGATGCTGCTCGCCCGTGCCGATGAGGTGATCGAATGATGAGGCGACGCGAGGTCATTAGGTTCCTAGGAGGCGCGGCGGCGGCGTGGCCGCTCATGGCGCGTGCGCAGCAGCCGGCGCCCCCAGTGGTTGGATTTTTCAATCATGGTTCGCCGGAGCCAAACGCGCAGTCCGTGGCGGCATTCCGCAAAGGCCTGAGCGAAAGTGGCTATCTTGAGGACCAGAATGTGACAATCGAGTACCGCTGGGGGCACAATGATAATGAACGACTTCCGGGATTGGCAGCCGACCTGGTCCGCCGTCGGGTGTCAGTCATCGCCACACCGATCAGCACACCGGCGGCGCTTGCGGCCAAAGCGGCGACCACAACGATTCCGATCGTCTTCGGCGTTGGCGGCGATCCTGTGCAAGTTGGCCTGGTTGCCAGCTTCAACCGCCCCGGCGGCAACATCACCGGTGTCACCATCCTAAACTGGGAGTTGGGTGCAAAGCGGCTCGGGCTATTGCACGAGCTGCTGCCGGCAGCCGAGCGTTTTGCAGTGCTCGTCAATCCCAGGACTCCGGCGGTTGTTGATCCCTTTATCAAGGAAGTTCAGACTGCGGCTGCGACCATCGGCCGGCAGATCGAAGTCCTCACCGCTAGCACTAATCGCGACATCGATACCGCCTTTACGAGCCTCTCAAAGAACAAGGCGAGCGCACTCCTGATCAGTCCGGACCAGTTGTTCAACAACCGTCGCGTCCAACTTATTGCATTAACGTTGCGGCACGCCGTGCCGGCGATCTTTCCCTGGCGCGAGGCGGTCGAAATCGGCGGACTGATGAGCTACGGAGCGAGCTTTCCGGACGGGTATCGCCAAGTCGGCATTTATACCGGGCGTGTTCTCCAGGGCGAGAAACCGGGCGACCTACCGATCCTGCAGGCGAGCAAGTTCGAGTTGGTCATCAACCTGCAGACGGCCAAGACGCTAGGCCTCACCGTGCCGCCTATGCTGCTCGCGCGCGCCGACGAGGTGATTGAGTGAGAAGGCGAGAGTTCATAGCGCTGCTCAGCGGCGCGACGGCGTGGCCGCTCGCGGCGCAGGCCCAGTCAACCAAGACGATCGGATTCATCATTCGGGACTTCGTGTCCTCGTGCTCTCGGACGGCGCCGAAGAAGGGGAACCCCGGGTCATCAGAATTCCATCCCCGTAATCCGTGCCAGGGAGGGCGCCAACTACCGCATCGACTATCGTTTCGGCGAGGGCGATGCGGGGCGTACGGCCGCGCTGGCGAGGGAGCCGTCTAGCGCCTCATTATTGCCGCTGATTGTTGATCTTTTTAGCGCCAATTCGCACTGACACGTCGCCCTCGCAATTTCGGATACCCTGCGCAAGGCAGCAATCAACTATCAGCTTTCATGAAAGATTTATCGCTTCCGAAGCACAAGCAGAGAGGGCTGTGGCCCGCGCATCTCGTCATTGCGGGTTTGGCGGCGCTGATCGTTGCGGGAGATCATGCGGTCGCCAGAAGCACTCGAACGGAAAGCTCGGTCGAGTCCATCCAGTCGCGCATCCCCGGCGAGCCGACCATGGCTATCGTTTCATTGCGCGACCAGCGGATCACCGTCTACGATGCTACTGGTTGGGTCCTGCGGGCGCCGGTGTCGAGCGGCCAGAAAGGACACGAGACGCCTACCGGCATTTTCAGCGTCATTCAGAAGGAGGCGGAGCACTACTCGAACCTTTATGACGATGCGTTCATGCCTCACATGCAGCGCATCACCTGGTCGGGCATCGCACTCCACGGCGGGCAGCTGCCGGGATTTCCAGCGTCCCATGGCTGCATCCGGCTGCCGTACGACTTCGCCGCACGCTTGTTCGACCTGACCCGGCCGGGGATGCGGGTGATGTGGCACCGACGGATGTCGCGCCCATTGAGATCGCCCACCCGGCTCTGTTCATGCCGAAGCCGGGTGCCGACGCCTTGGCCGCCGCGCGCACCGCGGAGGCGGAGGACGCGGCCAGAAAGGCTTCTCAGGCGAGACTCGCCGCCGTGACAGCCTCCCGGGAGGCGGCGCGGGCGAGGATGGCGGTACGCGTGGCGGAAAATCTGAAGCCCAGAGCCGAGGCGCAGCTGGCCGCCGCCGAGACTGCGCTCGGCTCCGCAATCTCGCCCCAGCAAAAGGAGCGGGCTACGGACGCCAGGGCGAAGGCAGCCGCGAGGATCGAAGAATTGCAGGCGCAATGGGCCGTTGCCAATGCCGAGTTGCAACCAAAGCTCGATGCAGTCGCGCCTGCGCGCGAGGCCGCCGTCACCGCAGAAGCCGCTCGGGTCGTGGCAGCCGAAGCGGCGCGCGAGCTCGCGCGCGCGCTCCAACCGGTATCGGTGTTTATCAGCCGCAAGACTCAACGCCTGTATGTCCGCCGCGCCTTTCAGCCCATCCTGGAGGCTCCGGTCACGATCCTGGAAGCCGAACGTCCGATCGGCACGCATGTCTTCACCGCCATGGAGCGGACCAATGGCGATGCCGGGATGCGATGGAGCGTCGTCTCATTGGACGGCGGACGTCCGCACGGCGACGTGGGCGAGCGGCATGCGGGGGCGAGTGGAGGCCCTGAGGTCGGCCCGATAGCCAAGGAGCCGAGCGATGCGAAAACCGCACTTGACCGGATTGTGATACCGCAGGACGTCCATCGAATTGCCGAGATGGCGTCGCCGCGGTCCTCCCTGATCATCTCTGACGAGGAGTTGAGCTCGGAGACCGGCAAGGGCACGGATTTCGTGGTCCTCTTGAGCGGCGAGCCGCAAGGAGGGATCGCCGTCCGGCGACGCCGTCCGGCAATCGAAGCTTGGTACGAGCGTCCACGCTTTCGCCTGCCTTTTTTTCGCTAGAGCGTGTTCCGATCAGTCTGACGCAGCCGCGCTTCACCTCTCCCCGCAGGTTCTCGGGGTGGTGTTTCCTGGAGATGGAAGTTGATTGCTGGCGGTTCATAACCGTTTGATTTCCCTTGCGTCAATGCGGACCGAGGATCACGTTCGCTCCTGTCATTTCATTTTTGGCGCTACCTATTCGTAGTGAAGGTAGCATGCCCGACAGGAGCTTTCTTCTATGCCGCGTATCAAAATGACCAAGGGTAATATCGACGCGCTGCCCATTGGCCTGTCGGACGTCGTCTACTGGGACGTCGGTCGTCCCGGCTTCGGCGTGAAGGTCACACCCAACGGCCGCAAGGTGTTCGTCGTCCTTTATCGCACCGGCGGCGCGGGTTCGCGATTGCGCAAATACACGATCGGGCCTTATGGCCGCGTGACCCTCCATCAGGCCCAAGTCGCGGCACAGAAGGTCTTCACGGCCAAGCTGGAGGGCCGTGATCCTGCCGGTGAAAAGCGAGAGGCAAAGAGAAGAATCGTTGCCGATCGAGTGGAGGATCTGTTGGAGGCCTACATTGCGCAGCATGTTTCTCAAAGACGCTCGGGCGGGGAAATATCGCGTTTACTTCGACGGGAGATCGGAAAGGCGTGGGGCAGCAGGAGCATCCACGAGATCACCAAGCGTAATGTCGTCGAGGTGATCGCCGCAATCGAACAGCGCGGCGCAACAGGGCAAACAAGATCGGACCATTGCTATTCTCAGTCGCCGGAACGAAGCCCTTTCGAGATTTCGGCCGGGCCAAGCGCGAGCTTGACGAACTATCAGGGGTGAAGGACTGGCGGCTGCACGATCTGCGGCGGACATGCGTGTCGGGGATGGCTCGGCTAGGTATCCCGCCTCATGTCGCGGACAAGATTCTCAACCACCAAGCCGGGACGATCTCTGGCGTTGCCGCTGTATACCAGCGCCACAACTTTCTGTCAGAGCGCAAAGACGCGCTTGAACGGTGGGGGGCACACGTCCGAAAACTTTTAACCGACGCCTCAAGCGATCGCCGGAACCTTATCCGGAGGGTGGCGTGACTTGGCCGATCTTTCAAGCTTGCACCGAAACGTCCGTAACTCGGCTCAATGCATCGTCGTGCCCAAAACTTTGGTTCCGATAACCTCTCTTCTCGGAAGTAATTTCGACTTTGATCAGAAGCCAGACCGTTCATCATGCCGACGCTGCCGGAGAGGTGCCACGGAGGAAGTGATCGGTCGTAGCCCCCGTACTCGCCGTGGTATGTCTGTTGATTGAGATGAAGCGGACAGCAATGCTGCGGCGCGGTAATGCGTGCAATTGACCCAATCCGGAAGTGGGGGCGGTCCAATTTGCTGTGACGCACAACACAGGCCTTCCTGTGATAGTCTCAACTTGCTCGACGGGTCGGCAGGGAGGCTTCCCATGAGGCGACGCGAGTTCATTTTGCTGCTCGGCGGCGCGGCGGTGGCGTGGCCGTTTGCGGCGCGCGCCCAGCAGGCGGCGATGCCAGTGATCGGGTTCATGAGCGCCAGGTCGGCCGATGAATCCATCTGGCTTGGGGCGGCGTTCCGCCGGGGCCTGAGTGAATCCGGCTTTGTCGAGGGCCAGAACGTCGCGATCGAATACCGCTGGGCGGAGAATCAATATGGACGGCTGCCGGCACTGGCAGCCGATCTGGTCCGCCACCAGGTGGCCGTGATCGCGGCCATTAGCGGCACTCCTACCGTGCTTGCAGCAAAAGCTGCGACCAAGACAATCCCCATCGTCTTTGGCATGGGAAGCGACCCCATCGCATCCGGAGTAGTCACCAGCCTCAATCGGCCGGGCGAAAACGTCACGGGCGCAAGCTTCTTCGCAGCTGCACTGGGGGCAAAACAACTGGAGCTGCTGCGCGAGATGGCACCCAAAGCAACAACAATAGCCGTCCTCGCGAACCCGACCAATCCAGCCAGCGAGTCGGTGGGGAAAGACGTGCAGGCGGCGGCACCTGCCGTTGGCCGGCAAATCAGTGTCCTTGGCGCCAGCACCGAAGGCCAGATCGACCGCGCCTTTGCGACTATTGTGCAGGACCGCATCGGTGCGCTGCTGGTCACTGCCGATCCTTTCCTGCATGAAGTGCGCAATCAGCTCGTCGCGCTGGCAAGCCGCCATGCCATTCCCGCGATCTATTTTTCGCGTGAATTCGTTGAGGCGGGCGGTCTGATGAGCTATGGGACGAACCAGCCGCAAACTTATCGTCAGGCGGGCGTTTACACAGGTCAAATTCTCAAGGGCGAGAAGCCAGGCAACTTGCCGATCATGCTGCCGACCAAGTTCGAACTGATGATTAATCTCAAGACCGCCAAGGCACTCGGCCTCACAGTGCCGCTGATCATGCAAATGACCGCCGACGAAGTTGTCGAATGAAACGCCGCTTTGCTGCACCGCATGGGTCCGCTTGTGTGCAGGTTTTCGGACGCCGGCAACGATGATCTCACCACGCGCACCGGCGGCCGGCGGCCGAAAAGCGCCAAGGCACGAAATCGCGTCGGGAGGTAGTGCGCCGGCGGTGCCGCAGGGGAGCGGTGCCGCAAAAAGGCTATGGGGATTTGGTCGCGGGACGGGACTTCCGGCGATTTGGGTCGGCTATCCGGCTCGAACTGGGATGCAACTTAAACGTTCCGGCACGAATGTTGCTAACTAAAATGGGGATTTCACGTTTTGTCCCATCAGCGATTTCAACGGCTTAGCAGGCAAGCGGCAGCACACTCGACAACTTCTGCGCGATAAGCTTCACGACGAGCTTTGGCCGACAGCATAGAGCGTCTTGATTCCATAGCACTTCGAGGCTCTCGGTTTGCCGAGCCGAAACTGTTTTGATCTTCTCGTCAAGATAATTGTCGTTCTGTCGCAGGTGATCACATCTGCTCATGCTGCAGTCGTGCCGGAGCTTTTGGTGTGAAGCTGCGGATCGTCATGTGTCCAATCATTCGTGGTGCAGTTATGTTCGATGACGGTCAACGACAGCTTGATCCTCAAGACGGGCCACCCTCACTACCCACGATCTCTCCCCTGAGGGTAGCGCTCAGGACGAGCCACGCCTCGCCACTATCGCAAAGCGATTTAGTGCTGTGGCACTTCGCGTCAATTCACCGCGATGCATCAATTCGGTTGCAACCGGAGGCATAGCGGACATTGTGCGAGGCACCGCGACGCCCGGGTCCGACGTGAATGACCCTAAACGGAAAGTCGAACATTCCATTTTGCTGTGGCGCAAGATCGCCGCTCAGCATCAAGGAATGTGGTAAGTTGTTGCCCTCGGCGTGATGGGTACCTTGGCGGGAGAGGGCAGGCACGGCTCGACAATCTCCGTTGCTTGGTTTACTTCGATTACGTCTTGCGTGTTTGTTTGTTTGGTTCTGGTTCGGTCTCCTCCTGTTTGCTCGGCCCGGAAGGCGGTGGCGGCGGGCCCATCAGGTGCCGGTGACCCGGATAAGCCCGCAACAGCAGCTGATAGCATTCGTCGTCGAGCGCTTGGACGTCCCAGGGCGGAGTGAGCCCGCGGGCAAGGCGCGACCAGTCATCATCACTATTGCTATCGATCACGGTGCCACTCGGAGCCAGCTCGCGGCCGTGGTCGAGTGTCCAATCTCGCGAAAGTCGGTAGCGCATCAGCGTCGCCTCCGCTGCATGATCGGATTGGCGGCCAACTGTTGCAGGCCGCGGACGAGGCTTCTCCACGCCATGTAGGCCGTCATAGGAATCAGAAAGGATGCCGTCGAGGCGGCCAGCGCCAAGCAAAAATCATGATTGCGAAAAAAATGGCAATGACGATCAGAGGAACGAGCCAGTTGGCCATGGTACTTATTCCTGCGGACAGGTTGCAGCGGCCACACGACTATATGGAAAAGGCTAGGGCATGTCGCGCAATTATTGAAAAATTATGCCCTCAGTACTTGAGGACGTCTTTATAAAATTGCTCACTGCGGCTGAGAATGACCCAGCATTGGCCGACCTACCGTTCCATCCTGGTGCGGTTCGCTTCTATCGCGAGATTGGCATCAAAATTCCGGATACTCTCGTCCCTTGATCGGGTTCGGCGCGGGCAATGTTCGTCCGGCCGTGACCTTGTAACCTTGTAATCCACGCTGCTCGTTTGCGCCGAGGGCGAAATTTTCGCTGAATTTGCTGCGGTGCCATATGTCGGCTCCTGTGGCACGAAGTGTGAGTGCCGCTTGGTCCCCGTTACGCCTGCTATCGAATGAGCAGCGGACTCGCTGCGGATGTACTCCTTTGGCCTGTTCATGACCCAAACCGGTCAAACACCGCGTCAAAATCCCGCAGCGCAACGAGGCCTGACTTGATGCTCGCCAATCCGCTATGCTGTCACTCCACGATTGGGGGCAGCGGATGCAATTAGCTCAACTGAAGCGGCGCGAGTTCATCACGCTCCTCGGTGGTGCGGCGGCGTGGCCGCTCGCGGCGCAAGCGCAACAGCCGGCGATGCCGTCAATCGGGTTTCTCAGCAGCCAATCGCCAGACCATTGGGCTGGCCGCTTGCGCGCGTTCCGCCAGGGTCTGAGCGAAACCGGCCACGCCGAGAGCCGTAACGTGGCGATCGAATACCGCTGGGCCGAGGGCCAAAATGATCGATTGCCGGCATTGGCGGCCGATTTGGTTCGTCGTGGGGTAGCCGTCATCGCTACACCCGGGAGCGGCGCCGCGACACTAGCGGCCAAAGCCGCGACCACCACAATCCCGGTGGTTTTCTCGATGGCCGTCGACCCGGTTGCGGCAGGACTTGTGGCCAGCTTAAATCGACCGGGGGGAAACCTCACGGGCGTGGTCACGCTGTCCGGGGAGGTAGGGCCGAAGCGGCTGGAGTTGTTGCATGAGGTGGTGCCCAAGGCGACCGTCATCGCGCTCCTCGTCAATCCGACCAATCCTACCGTGTACGAGACAATATCAAGAGACTTGCAGGCAGCGGCCCGCAGGCTCGGGCTCGAACTACATGTTCTGCATGCAAGCACCGAGCGCGACTTCGATACGGTCTTTGCAGCCCTTGGCCAACTGCGGGCGGGCGCCCTAGTGATCGGCCCCGATGCATTCTTCACGGCCCAGATTGAACATCTTGCCGTGCGAACGGTTCGTCATTCAGTGCCAGCGATCTACCAGTACGAGTTTGCGGCGGCCGGCGGCCTGATGAGCTACGGAGGCAGCCTTACGGACTCATTCCGTTTGGTTGGCATCTACACCGGCCGGATACTCAAGGGCGAGAAGCCGGCCGACTTGCCGGTGCAGCAGACCACGAAGGTCGAGCTGATCATCAATCTGAAAGTTGCGAAGGCAATGGGTCTTACAGTCTCGCTCCCGCTGCTCGGCCGCGCCGACGAGGTGATCGAGTGAGAAGGCGCACGTTCATCACGCTTCTCGGCGGCGCGGCAGCGTGGCCGCTTGTGGCGCGCGCGCAGCAGCCGGCAATACCGGTGATCGGGTTCCTCAACCCCACATCGCCTGACGCAAGCGCTGACCGTCTGCGCGGATTTCGCCAGGGCCTGAAGGACAGCGGCTATGTCGAGGGCGAGAACGTAACGACCGTATACCGCTGGGCGGAGGGTCAATTCGATCGGCTGCCGGCGCTGGCAACCGAACTGGTTCGCCGACGGGTCGCCGCGATCGCCACCATCGGCAACGCAGCGGCGACGGCGGCCAGCGCGGCAACCACGACGATCCCCATCGTCTTCCTCGCCACCGAAGACCCGGTCAAGCTTGGTCTTGTCGCTAGCCTTGCTCGGCCGAGCGGGAACGCGACAGGTATCAATTTTTACAGTGGAGAGTTGACGGCGAAGCGGCTGGAACTCCTGCGTGAGCTGGTGCCCGCAGCCGCTCGTGTGGCCGTGCTCGTCAATCCAGCCAATGCTGCGACTACCGAGACCACGCTGAGAGACGTGGCAGCGGCTGCCAGCGCCATGGGGCTGCAAATCCAGGTGCTCAACGCCAGCACCAGCCGCGAGATCAATGCGGCCTTCGCAACGTTTGTGCGCGAGCGGCCCGATGCGCTTTTCGTCGGCCTCGACCCCTTTCTAAACAGCCGGCGTGCCCAATTGGTCAACTTGACGTCGCGCCACGCGCTCCCGGCGACATTTTCGAACCGCGACATTGCCGAAATCGGCGGGCTGATGAGCTACGGAACCGACATCGCGGATGCGTTTCGTCAGGTCGGGGTCTACACCGGCCGCATCCTCAAGGGCGCGAAGCCGGCGGACCTGCCGGTGGTGCAGGCGTCCAAGATCGAGCTGGTCATCAACGCCGAGACCGCCAGGATGCTCGGCCTCGCCGTACCACCGACGCTCATCGCCACCGCCGACGAGGTCATTGAGTAAAGGGTTTTGCTGCATCTGCTCACGGCAGCTTGTGGCACGAAGCGTGAGTGCCGAAGGGCTATTTCCGGTAGTGGAGGGTACTGCGGACGCTCGGTGCCCCTTGGCGTGACCGCCGTCCATGACCCAAACCGGTCATTCAGGGACCGAGGCGATCATATATCGCCCTTGATGTTGTTTTCTTTCACCACCGCACCCCAGGTATGCATCTGCTCGTTGAGAAATTTGCGTAACTCTTCGGTGCCGGCAAGCAGCATGTTGATCTGCTGTGTCTCGACAAGTTGCTTCATCACGCTTGGCTCGCGAAGGCTCGCCGTGAGTTCGGTTCTAAAGCGCTCGATGATCGGTTTCGGGGTGCCAGCCGGCGCAAAGACACCCCACCACGCGTAAGCATTGAAGTTCGGAAAGCCGCTTTCGCTCACGCCAGCCACGTCAGGCAGGGCAGCGATGCGCTCTTTGCCCATGTGAAACACGGCGCGGAGTTTCCCCGACTGAACCTGCGGAAGCGACAGCGCGACGCTGCCGACCAGAAGATCGACGTGGCCGGCAATCGTGTCATTCATGGCGGGACCGCCCCCACGATAGGGAACGTGGATGAGCGAGACGCCCGCCTGTTTCGCCAACAGCACCATGGCGAGATGGCCGATGCTGCCGCTGCCGACGGAGCCGTAGCTGACGGAATCAGCCTTGGTCTTAGCCGCCTTTATAATGTCGGTGAGATTTTTATAAGGCTTTTCCGAACTTGAGGCGACAAGGTATGGCGCGTTGCCGATCAGCAGCACCGGGTCGAGGTCCTTCTCGGTGTTGAACGGCAGGTTCGGCAGCACGAAAGGGTTGGCGGCGTGATTATCGAACACAATCAGCCACGTGTTTCCGTCCGGTGCCGACTTCGTCACGGTGGCAGTTCCGACGCTGCCCGAAGCACCAGCGCGGTTGTCGATGATGATCGTCGCGCCGAGCCGCTGCTGCAGCATCGGCTGCACCAGACGTGCGATGACATCGGTCGATCCTCCGGGCGGGTAGGGCACCACGAACTTGATGACCGCGCCCGACGGCCAGTTCTGCGCGCGCGCGACAAACGGCGCGGCAACAGCGCCCGCTGCGCCGATTGCGCCGACGATAACCGTGCGCCTCGTCAGATTATGACATGTTGCGGGCAATGGGCGATCCTCGGTTGCAATGGTCAGGCTTTCGACACGGTCGGCTCGTGGCTCGGATAAAATGATACATTAACTTCGCGAGCACTTGGAAGGGACAACGCTGACCATTTTGCTGCGGTGCATGAGTCCGCAGTTGGCACGAAGTGCGAGTGCCGCCAGGTCTGCTATAGCCGCCGCTTTCAGGGGTGCAGCGGATATAAGGTGGACATCGAGTTACCGCCGCCCATGACCCATCTCCGACATTGGCTGTGCACTGCGACAATGGATTTGATGCCCGGTTTCAACCCTATCAAACTAGTCACTTGAGTCGATACAATGCTGGCCCCTGAGCGTGGGTGCTGATATGCGGCGACGTGAGTTCATTAGCCTTCTCGGCGGCGCGGGCGTCGCGTGGCCGCTCGCCGCGCGTGCGCAGCAGCCCGAGCGGGTGCGACGCATCGGCGTGCTCTTGCCCGCAGCTGCGGACGATGCGGAATTTCAGGCCCGCATCGGGGCGTTCCAGCAGGGGCTGGCGCTTTTAGGCTGGACCATCGGCCGCAACGTGCGGATCGACACCCGCTGGGCCACGGCCAATGTCGCCGAAATTCGCAGGCACGCGGCGGAACTGGTCGCGCTCGACGTCATCCTGGCCCATGGCGACACGGCCGTGGGGGCGTTGTTGCAGGCGTCCCGCACCGTGCCAGTCGTGTTTCCGGTCGTCGGCGATCCGGTCGGTGCTGGCTTCGTCGACAGCATGGCGCGGCCGGGCGGCAACGTCACCGGTTTCATGAATTTTGAATACGGCATCAGTGGGAAATGGCTGGAGCTGCTCAAAGAGATCGCGCCGGGCGTGACGCGCGTGGCGGTCCTTCGGGATGCCGCCATACCCACCGGTCCCGCCCAGTTCGGCGTCATCCAGGCTGTGGCACCGTCGCTCAGGGTGGAGGTAAACCCGGTCAATGTGCGCGACGCCGGTGAGATCGAGCGCGCCGTCGCGGCTTTCGCGCGCTCCGCGAATGGCGGTCTGATCGTGACGGGTAGCAACTTGGTGACGCTTCATCGCGATCTGATCATCACGCTGGCGGCCCGCCACAAGCTGCCTGCGGTCTACTACGAACGCTTCTTCGTCGCCGCCGGCGGCCTGGTCTCCTATGGGCCTGATTTTGTCGACCAGTATCGCCGCGCGGCCGGCTATGTCGACCGCATCCTCAGGGGCGAGAAGCCGGCTGACCTGCCGGTACAGGCGCCAACGAAGTACGAGCTGGTGATCAATCTCAAAACCGCGAAAGCGCTCGGGTTAACCGTGCCGGACACGCTGCTTGCGCGCGCCGACGAGGTGATCGAGTGAGGCGGCGCGAATTTCTCGGTGTGCTTGGTGGTGCGGCGTTATGGCCGCTCGTTGCACACGCCCAGCAGTCGGCGCTGCCGGTGATTGGGTTCCTCGACCCCACATCGCCCGACGCGGTCGCGGACCGGCTGCGCGCACTCCGCCAGGGCCTCAAGGACACCGGCTATGTCGAGGACGAGAACGTGATGATCATATACCGCTGGGCCGAGAACCAAATCGATCGGCTGCCGGCGCTGGCGGCCGAATTGGCTCGCCTAAAGGTCGCCGTGATCGCCGCGGCCGGAGGTACCCCTTCGGCGTTGGCCGCCAAGGCAGCAACTACGACGATCCCTATCGTCTTCGCCGTCTCGGAAGACCCGGTAAGGCTTGGTCTTGTCGCCAGCCTCGCCAAACCGGGCGGCAACGCGACCGGGATCAATATTTTCAGTGGCGAGTTGGTGGCGAAGCGACTGGACCTCCTGCGTGAACTGGTGCCCGGAATGGCTCATGTTGCCGTGCTCGTCAATCCGGCAAATGTTCCGAATACCGCAACCACGTTGAGAGACGTGGAAGCGGCCGCTCGCGTCATTGGGCTGCGAATCCAAATTTTCAACGCCAGCACCAGCCAGGAGATCGATGCGGCCTTTGCAACTTTTGTGCGTGAACGGCTGGATGCCATCTTCGTTGGCAATGACGCCTTTCTCAACAGTCGGCGTATGCAATTGGCACTCTTGGCAGCGTGCCATGTGATCCCTGCGGCATATGCTTCGCGGGATTATGCCGACGCCGGCGGGCTGATGAGCTACGGAACCAGCTTTCCAGATACCTACCGCCAATTCGGCGCTTACATCGGTCGCATCCTCAAGGGTGCGAAGCCGGCGGACCTGCCAGTGGCGCAGGCGACGAAGTTCGAGCTTGTCATCAACCACCTGACAGCCAGGATACTCGGCCTCACCGTGCCGCCCATGCTGCTCGCCCGCGCCGACGAGGTCATTGAGTGAGAAGGCGCGAGTTCATCACGCTGGTCGGCAGCGCAGCGGTGGCGTGGCCACTCGCGGCGCGCGCGCAGCAGCCCGTGTTGCCGGTGATCGGGTTGCTCGGCGGCACATCGCATGACACGTTCGCCGACCGTTTGCGCGCATTCCGCCAGGGCCTGAAAGACACCAGCTATGTCGAGGGCGAGAACGTGGCGATCGAATACCGCTTCGCCGACAATCAGATCGACCGGCTGCCGGAGCTGGCGGCCGAACTGGTTCGCCGAAATGTCGCTGTGATCGCCGCGACGGGAGGTATCGCTTCGACGTTCGCGGCCAAGGCAGCAACCACGACGATCCCGATCGTCTTTGGCTCCGGCGAAGACCCGGTGAGGCTGGGTCTTGTCGCCAGCCTCGCCCGGCCCGGCGGCAACCTGACCGGGATCAATTTTTTCAGTGGTGAGTTGACGGCAAAGCGGCTGGAACTCCTCCGTGAGCTCGTGCCTGGAGCAGCTCGTGTGGCCGTGCTCGTCAATCCGGCCAGTGCTACGAATACGGAGACCACGTTGAGAGACGTGGAACCGGCTGCCCGTGCCATGGGATTGCAAATCCAGATCCTCAATGCCAGCACCAGCCGCGACATCAATGCGGCCTTCGCAACGTTTATACGCGACCGGCCCGACGCCCTCTTCGTCGGCCAAGATGTATTTTTCGTCAGCCGCCGGCTCCAACTTGCCAACATGGCGGCGCGCCATGCAGTTCCCATGACATCTGGCTCGCGTGACATTGCCGAAGTCGGCGGGCTGATGAGTTATGGGAGCAACATTACGGATGCGCATCGTGAGATGGGCGTCTACACCGGCCGCATTCTCAAGGGTGCCAAGCCGGCGGACTTGCCGGTCGTGCAGTCGACCAGGTTCGAGTTGGTCATCAACCTCCAGACCGCCAACATGCTCGGCATCACCGTGCCAGCCACGCTGCTCTCGACAGCCGACGAGGTGATCGAGTGATGAGACGCCGCCAGTTCATCACGCTGCTCGGTGGCGCGACAGCCGCGTGGCCGCTCGCTGCGCTGGCGCAACAGCCGACGATGCCGGTGGTCGGCTTCCTTCACCTCGCCGCGCCCGGCTCGTTCATGCAATTCCTTGACGACTTTCGCCAGGGATTGAACGAAGCCGGCGCCGTAGAGGGTCAGAATGTCGCGATCGAGTTTCGCTGGGCAGAAGGCCAATATGAACGATTGCCAGCCCTGGCGGCGGAGTTGGTCGGCCGCCGGGTGTCCGTGATCGTCGCGGGCGGCGGCGATCGACCAATACAAGCGGCGAAGGCTGCGACGACGACAATTCCCATCGTATTTACCGGCAGCGACGACCGGTCGGCCGTGGCTATGTCGCAAGCTTCAATAGGCCCGGCGGCAACATTACCGGCGTGAGCCTGTTCACCTCCCAGTTGGAAGCGAAAAAATTCGCGCTGCTGTGGGAAATGGTGCCAGCAATGCCGCGCATCGCCATGCTGGTAAATCCGAACAACCCGACGGCTGAGACCGATATCGTCGACGTGCAGGCCGCCGCAAAGGCTATCGGCCAGCAGATTGATGTCCTGCGCGCCGACAATGAACGCGACATTGATCAGGCATTCCGGACCATGGTCCAGCAGCGTTCCGACGCGCTTCTGGTCGCGCTCGATCCGTTCTTCAACAGCCGGCGGGAGCAGTTGGTAACGCTGGCGGCCTACCATGCCATTCCGGCAATCTACGAATTTCGCGAGTTCGTCGTGGCCGGCGGCTTGATAAGCTACGGCACCAAGCTGACCGACAATTATCGTCTCGCCGGGTCCTATGCGGGCCGGATTCTCAAAGGTGCCAGGCCCGGCGATCTGCCGGTGCAAGCGCCGACCAAGTTCGAGTTGAGGTCGGAATGGCGCGCCTTTGCGCGCACATTCCAGGTGAGGGGCTTTAAATCTCACGAGAGGAAGAGCCCCCCTCACGCGGATCGCAAACGCGATCCGACCTCTCCCCTGCGCACCCCTGCGGGGAGAGGTGACAACCGTGTCCCGTCGCTTGCGCGATTCCATATCAACGAGAACCGCTAAAAAAATCCTTGCCAAGGCCGCGCCAGCGCTCTAGAACAAACAGTGAACACGCCATGTAGCAGGCGAGGAATGGCATGATCAGCGAAGCAAGGCGCCAGGCCAGCCGCATCAATGGCCGCGCCAGCCGCGGCCCGAAGACGGCCGAGGGCAAGGCGCGCTCCGCGCGCAATGCATGCCGGCACGGCTTGAGCCGGCCGGCCGGGCTTATCCCCGCCCTGGTGCCGGAGCTCGTCGCCCTGGCGCGCGCCATCGCAGGAGCCGATGCCGGCCAGGAACGCTTCGCCATGGCGTGCCGGATCGCGGCGGCGCAAGCCGATGTTGTGCGCGTGCGCCGCGCGCGCTGCGATCTTCTCTCCGCGGTGCCCTTGGACGAGGCTGCACTTGGTCGAGCGGCTGGGCTCGACCGCTATGAGCGGCGCGCCTTGTCGCGCCGCAAGTTCGCAATCCGGCAATTCGACGCTGCATCCCGGCCCGCATCAGTTGTAGAGGCGGGTCTTACACCCGTCGCCAACCCCTGCGAACCGGCGCTTGCGCCCGGCCATTCGGCCAAACAAACCCGAGGCGACGGAACCAGTGAACGCCATCTTGGCTGGACGAACCCGAGGGGTGCACGACGAAACTTGCCCCGGTTTGGCGGACAGTTGGCAATTTGGCAGAACGAACCCAAGGGGGCGCAGCCAATGGACGCCAAGCTGACAAAACGAACCGAATCCAGGCGGTGCAGCCGGCGAAGGTCATTTTCGTTGAACGCCCCGAGCGGTGCCCCTCGCAGCCGCCAATTGGCCAAACGAACCCAGGACAGTGGCGTCCGAAGGCTCGATTTTGGCCGAACGAACCCGAGAGATGCGCACGCAGGCCACCTGCGGTGCGGCTCGCATCGTTGAAGAGAAGAGCATGGGGGACGTCAGGACCGCATCGTGCATCTCGCACCCTGTCCGGTGCTGGTGGTGAGCTGACAACGCGCGGTGGAAAACGTCGGCCCTCGCAAGCGCCCGATCCAACCTCCGAAATCACAGCCCGGCGGCGGCCGGCAGCGGCCGCACCCTGGCGGTGCGCTCCGCCTTGAGCAGGTCGGCCAGCAGGAAAGCCAGATCGATCGACTGCTCGGCATTGAGCCGGGGATCGCAGACCGTGTGATAGCGGTCCTTGAAATCGGCGTCGGTGATCATGCGCGCGCCGCCGGTGCATTCGGCGACGTTCTGGCCGGTCATCTCCAGATGCACGCCGCCGCCATGCGTTCCTTCGGCGCGATGGACCGCAAAGAAGGTCTTCACCTCCGAGAGGATGCGATCGAAAGGGCGCGTCTTGTAGCCGGTTTCGGACGTAATGGTGTTGCCGTGCATGGGATCGCAGGACCACAGCACGATTTTGCCCTCGCGCTGCACCGCGCGGATCATGGCCGGCAAGCTGATCGCCGACCTTGTCCGAGCCGAGCCGGACGATCAGCGTCAGCCGGCCCGGCTCGTTCTCCGGATTGAGAATGTCGATCAGGCGCAGCAGCTCGTCGACCTTGCTGGACGGCCCGCATTTCAGTCCGAGCGGATTGATGATGCCGCGGCAGAACTCGACATGGGCATGATCGGGCTGGCGGGTGCGGTCGCCGATCCACAGCATATGCGCCGAGGTGCAGCAGAAGGTGCCGGGACGCGTCGAATCCTCGCGCGTCATCGCCTGCTCGTAACCGAGCAGCAGCGCCTCGTGGCTGGTATAGAAATCGGTGCTCTTGAGCTCGGGATGGCTCTCGAGATCGAGCCCACAGGCCTGCATGAAGCCGAGCGCCTCGGAAATGCGGTCGGCGAGCTCCTCGTAGTGGTGCGACTGCAGGGAGTCCTTGACGAAGCCGAGCGTCCACTGCCGCACATTGGCGAGATTGGCGTAGCCGCCGTGCACGAAGGCGCGCAGCAGATTGAGCGTGGCGGCCGAGTGGCGGTAAGCCTCGATCTGGCGCGCCGGGTCGGGCCGGCGCGCCTGCGCGGTGAACTCGACGCCGTTGATGATGTCGCCGCGATAGCTCGGCAGTTCCTTGCCGTCCTTCTTCTCCATCGGCGAGGTGCGAGGCTTCGCGAACTGTCCGGCGATGCGGCCGACCTTCACCACCGGCAACGCCGCCGCATAGGTGAGCACCACCGCCATCTGCAAGAAAACGCGCAGGAAGTCGCGGATATTGTTGGCGCTGACATTGTTGGCGCTGGGCTCGGAGAAGCTCTCGGCGCAGTCGCCGCCTTGCAGCAGGAAACCCTCGCCCATGGCGACGCGGCCGAGCGCCTTCTTCAGGCTGCGGGCCTCGCCGGCAAAAACCAGCGGCGGAAAGGTCGCAAGCTGTCGCTCGACGGTCTCGAGCGCCGCCCGGTCCGGATAATCGGGCACCTGCAGGATCGGCTTCCTGCGCCAACTGTCGCGCGTCCAACGCTCGGGCATGACCGCCCTCCATTACGCTAGCGCAAAGCCGCTTCAGATCGTATCGCGACTTTACTCGAAGTTTCATTTTGACACATGATCTATCCGAAAAGTCAGCAACCCTCGGGTCAAGCCCGAGGGCAGGCTTTTTCGGGATCATGCTCTAAACCCGCTGCAGGCGGGATTTTCAACCGAGCGGCTTATACACGACGCGCCTGCCGGGTTGCCAGCGGGATAGGAAGCAATGAAGTCCGCTATTCCGCCGCCTCGCGCCGGTAGCTCAAGGCCTTCTCGCGCATGGTGACGAGCTCCTCGGCGGCAGTCGGATGCACCGCCATCACGGCGTCGAAATCCGACTTGGTCGCCTTCATCTTCACCGCGATGCCGACCAGCTGGATCATCTCGCCGGCATCCGGGCCGACGATGTGGCAGCCGACGACCCGTTCGGTCTCGCCGTCGACGACGAGCTTGAAGAAGGCGCGCGTGTCGCGGCCGGCAAGCGACATCTTCATCGGACGGAACGAGGTCTTGTAGATGTCGACCTTGGCCAGCCGCTCGCGCGCCGCGCCTTCGGTCAGCCCGATCACGCCGACCTCGGGCTCGGAGAATACCGCGGTCGGAACATCGGCGTGATCGACCGCGGTCGGCTTGCCGCCGAACACCGTATCGGCGAAGGCATGGCCCTCACGGATCGCAACCGGCGTCAGATTCACGCGATTGGTGACGTCGCCGACGGCATAGATGTGCGGCACGCGAGGTGCGCGAGAATTCGTCCACCGCAATGCCGCCGTTCTTGGCGACTCGGACGCCCGCTGCCTCCAGACCGAGGCCGGCGATATTCGGCCGCCGTCCGGTGGCGAACATGACGCGATCGACAGTGAAGGACCTGCGGTCGGACAGACTCGACGCACAAACCGTGCTCGACCTTCTCGACGGCATCCACGGTCTGCCTGGTGACGATGGTGATGCCGCGCCGCTCCATTTCCGAGCGCAGATGCTCGCGCACATCGTCGTCGAAGCCGCGCAGAATGTTGTCTCCGCGATAGACCAGCGTCACCTCGGAGCCGAGCCCGTTGAAGATGCCGGCGAACTCGACCGCGATATAGCCGCCGCCCTGGATCAGAATCCGTTTCGGCAATTCCTCGAGATGAAAAGCCTCGTTCGACGAGATGACGTGCTCCAGACCGGCGATGTCGCCGCCGGGATGCGGCGCGGCGCCGGTGGCGATCAGAATGTTCTCGGCCCGCACCGCTCTCGCCGCTTGCAAGCAGGCGAACGGTGTGGGCATCCTCGAGCACGGCGCGGCTCTTGACCAGCGCAACCTTGGCCCGCTCCAGCGTCGTGGCATAGGCGGCCTCCAGCCGCGCAATCTCGCGATCCTTGTTGGCGATCAGCTTGGTCCACTCGAAGACCGGTTCTCCGACGGTCCAGCCGTAGCCGGCCGCATCCTCGAATTCGTCGGCGAAGCGCGACGGCATAGACGAGGAGCTTCTTGGGGACGCAGCCGCGAATCACGCAGGTGCCGCCGACCCGGTATTCCTCGGCGACCATGACGCGGGCGCCGTAGCCGGCGGCGATCCGCGCCGCGCGCACGCCGCCCGAGCCCGCTCCGATGACGAACAGATCGACCTCGCGATCAGCCATCTGCATCCGCGGGCCGTAGATTTCATGGCCGCGCTTCTTCATCTCGGTGCGGATCGGCCGATGACTTCTTCCGACAGTTTGTCGGCCCAGACCTGTGCATTCTTCAAGCTCTGATCGAGCGCATTCGGCTCTTCGGCAAGCAGCTTGCGGCCGAGCGGGATCTTGTAGAACGTGAGCGCGTCCTTGAGCTCCTGCTCGGTGAACCGTGATGCATAGATGCTGGCTGCTTCGTTGAGGAGCTCGGCGCCGCGGGGGACATATTCGGTGCGCAAGCTGGCGGCGACCTCGTTCAGATCCTTGCCCAGCATCGGATTGGCCCGCAGAAAGACGCCCTTGGCCTGCTCGATGACTCCCGGCACGATCGGCTGATAGATCGCCGTCGCCGCCCTTGATCGTGATCAATTCCTTGGCGGTGGCGAGCGCAGCCGGCGAAGGCTGCTGCGCGCGCGCGTGGCTCGACCGGCACCAGCAGCACGACAGCGCGAGCAGCGCCTGCGCAAGCGAGCCGTAGCGATTTTCAAAGCGAACATGTGACCCTCCTCTGAGACTGACGCGAGCTCAAGCCCGCTCGACGACGCGCACGCCGCCCGCGCCGGCCAGCACGACCGCCGTTGCGAGGCCGATGAACAAGCCGTGCTCGACGACGCCGGCGATGCGGTCGAGGCGACCCGCCAGCGATTGCGGATCGGATATGCGCTCGAGCGCAGCGTCCAGGATGAAGTGCCCGCCATCCGTGACGAAAGCGTGGCCGTCCGTGGCCCGGCGCAACAGCGCCGGGCCCGGGCAACCGGCCGCCGCGGCCGCGGCTTCGACCGCGCGCCGGGTCGCGGCCAATCCGAACGGCACCACTTCGACCGGAAGCGGAAAGCGGCCGAGCACCGACACCCATTTCAATTCATCGGCGATCACGATCAGGCGCGCGGATGCAGAGGCGACGATCTTTTCCCGCAGCAGCGCGCCGCCGCCGCCCTTGATCAGGCTCAGATCGGGCGCGATCTCGTCGGCGCCATCGACCGTGAGATCGAGCTCGGGCGTCTCGTCGAGCGTGGTGAGCGGCACGCCGAGACGTTCGGCATCGCTGCGCGTCACTTCCGACGTCGGCACGCGCGATCACGTCGAGACCGCCGCGAACCCGCTCTGCCAGAAGCTCGACGAAGTGCTTCGCGGTCGAGCCGCTGCCGAGCCCAAGCCGCATGCCCGGACTCACGAATTCGAGGGCGCGGGCGGCGGCGGCACGTTTTGGGCTTCGACGTCCATTGATCAGGATTTTCAGCAGCGAGTGCACGGGACTTTTAGCGCCGATCGCCGGAGCATAGTCCATTGCCTTTGCCAGGACCTGCTCCATGCGCCCAGACGCGCACTGGCCTCGAACTGTCGCCAGCTTGCCAATCATCCTCGCACCCGATAGCGATCACGCTCATGATTGCTCCCACCGTCATATTCGATCTAGACGGGACGCTGGTCGACACCGCGCCCGATCTCGTCGACACGCTCAACGTCATTTTCGCGCGCGAGAGGCCTGCCGCCGGTCGCTTATGAGGACGCCCGCAACATGGTTGGAGGCGGGGCGCGCGTGATGATCGAGCGCGGGCTGGCGGCCGACGGGCGCAGCATCGCTGCGCCCGACGGACTCGAGCGCTGGTCGAGGAATTCATCGAGCATTATGCCGCCCATATCGCGGATCGTTCGCGGCCGTTCGCCGGGCTCGAAGGAGCGCTCGACGCCCTCGGCGCAGCCGGCTGCCGCCTGGCGGTGTGCACGAACAAGCTCGAATGGCTCTCGTTGCGGCTGCTCGATGCGCTCGGCCTGACCGCGCGGTTCGCCGCCATTTGCGGCGCCGACACCTTTGGCCTGCAAAAGCCCGATCCGGAATTGCTGCGGGGAACGATCGCGCGCGCCGGCGGCCACGTCGAAACACGCGGTCATGGTGGGCGATTCCATCACCGATATCGCCATGGCGCAGGCGGCAGGCATTCCCGTGGTCGCCGTCGATTACGGCTATACGCAGACGCCAGTGGCCGAACTTGGCGCCAGACCGCGTCATCGGCGCCCTCGCCGACCTGCCCGGCGCCGTTTTCGAGCTCATGGGAGGTAGCAAGGCGGGGACACAGTCCCTGTGCGTCAGTTAACCGTCATCTGCAGTTTACCTTATCACCGCCACACTTTAGGCCGACCTTGACCCTGGCACCCATAGGCGGGGGAAACCTGGGTAGCGCGGTCCTCCCCTGCTTGCGGGTAGGTATATGGGGCGAGGCGGCCGCGTGCCGCCCAAGTGGTGGGATCAGATCATGAGCCGAGTCATTGCCGTCGTGGCATGTGGCTTCACTGCTTGCCGCATGCTCTGCATCGATGCCGAGCCTGAATTTTCTCAGCTCATCGCCGCCGAGCGAGGCATTGCGGTTCGAATCCGAGCCGCCGGGCGCGGAGGTCAAGACCTCGTCGGTCAGACCTGCCGAACGCCGTGCGAGCTCACCGTCCAAGTCGCGGCGAGCTCTCGGCGACGTTTGCGCTCAACGGCTATCAGCCCCAGACGGTTTCGGTGCGTTCAGAAGCCAGCGCTCGGGATTCGGCTCCCCGCGGCTTGCCCCGAACCCGGTCTACGTCGAGCTTGCGCCCCGCTCCGGCCGCACCGGCGGCGAAGAAGCCGCGGTCCAAGAAGAAACCGCCTACCGACGGCGGCGCCGTTCGAATTCGCCCGTGGCATCGGCAGCACCTTCTGCACCGCCGCCCATGTCGGCTGCAGCACCGACCTCTTCGCCGGCGCCCGAGCGGCAGCCTCCGCCACCAACTATCCCTGGCCGGCTCGCGCTCCGCCGTCAGATAAGGCGAGCCGCGGTTTGAGCATACCCGGCTGATCGTGCGCGCGACGCGCTGGACCATCTGGCCGATATCCGTCAGAATTCCCATATGAAGCACTACCCTGGCGACAGGAGCTTGCACGCGTCGGCCAAAAACGGCCTGCATGCGGATCTGTCCGAGCAGCCACCGAATGCGGAGCAGCGCTCGACGTCGCAGTGACGCGCAAATTGGACCCGAACGAATGACGCAAGCGTCGAAGATCTCGCATTGCGACGCGCAAACGGTCCGGCCTGGTCGATCCGTTCGGGCGCGCCATCACTTATCTGCGCGTCTCGGTGACCGATCGCTGCGATTTCCGCTGCGTCTATTGCATGTCGGAGAACATGGCGTTCCTGCCCAAGGCCGATCTGCTCACGCTGGAGGAGCTCGACCGGCTGTGCAGCGCCTTCATCGCGCGCGGGGTGCGCAAGCTGCGCCTGACCGGCGGCGAGCCGCTGGTGCGGCGCGGCATCATGACGCTGTTCGCCTCGCTCTCGCGCCACCTTTCGGCTCGGCGCGCTCGACGAGCTCACGCTGACCACCAACGGCTCGCAGCTGCCGAAATATGCCCGCGAGCTCGCCAGCGCACGGCGTGCGGCGCATCAACGTCTCCCTCGACACGCTCGATGCCGACAAGTTCCGCGCCATCACCCGCTGGGGCGAGCTCGACAAGGTGCTCGCCGGCATCGACGCCGCCCAGGCAGCCGGGCTCAAGGTCAAGATCAACGCGGTGGCGCTCAAGGGCGTCAACGAGGACGAGTTCCCCGCACTGCTGCAATGGGCGCACGGCCGCGGCATGGAGCTCACCCTGATCGAGGTCATGCCGCTCGGCGATGTCGGCGAAGGCCGGCTCGATCAGTATCTTCCGCTCTCGATCGTGCGCGCGCGGCTGGCCGAGCGCTTCACGCTCGAGCGACATCGACTATCGCACCGGCGGTCCGGCGCGTTACGTCAACGTCGCCGAGACCGGCGGCCGTCTCGGCTTCATCACGCCGCTGACCCACAATTTCTGCGAATCCTGCAATCGGGTGCGGGTCACCTGCACCGGCACGCTTTACATGTGCCTCGGCCAGGAGGACGCCGCCGATCTGCGCACGCCGCTGCGCGCGTCGGAGGGCAACGATGTGCTCGACGCGCGCGATCGAGGAAGCGATCTCGCGCAAGCCCAAGGGCCACGATTTCGTCATCGACCGCCGCCATCGGCGCCCCGCACTGTCGCGCCACATGAGCGTGACCGGCGGCTGAACCGGCAACGGGACCGCGATTTCTCGAAATCCGTTAACTGGTTGATCCGACGTGCGTCTGTCGCCCGTGCGGCGGCTCGCGCGTTCGCTGCTGGCAAACTACCAGTTGACGTCCTCGTGGGCGTTTAGGAATGTTCCTCAAGCCTTGGCAACGCACAATGGCCCGGGACACAGCGCAGGGCGACAACCGAACAGGTACGCGATCCTATTTCGCGGGAGCTGGCATGGGGGACGGAGCGTGGAGAGCTTGCTCAAGCTCAGCCGGGCCATCGACTATGTGAATGACCGGTTCGGCGAGATCGCCAACTGGCTGGTGCTGCTTGCCTGCCTGATCAGCGCCGGAAATGCCGCGAGCCGATATCTCTTCAGCGCAAGCTCCAATGCCTGGCTCGAAGTGCAATGGTACATGTTCGCCGGCATGGTGTTGCTGGGCGGTCCCTATACCCTCAAGGTCAACGAGCACGTGCGCGTTGATCTGCTCTACTCGGCAGTCTCCGAGCGTGCGCGCATCTGGATCGACATTATCGGCGCTCTGCTGTTCCTGCTCCCGATCTGCGTCATTCTGGTCTATTTCACCTGGCCGTGGTTCGTCGAGTCCTGGCGCATCAATGAAACCTCGTCGAATGCCGGTGGCCTGGTCCGCTGGCCGGTCAAGCTCGCTGCTTCCGCGTCGGCTTCTGCGCTGATGGCGCTGCAGGGCATTCCGAGCTCATCAAGCGCATCGAGGCGCTCGATCTCACATCATCGCCTGCAGTTTGAGTACGAGAAGCCTCTGCAATGATCCATTTCGTCCGGGACAACATGGCGCCCCTGATGTTCGGCGGGAATGATCGTGTTCATGCTGATCGGCTATCCGGCGGCATTCTCACTCGCCGCCGACGGGCTGTTCTTCGGCTTCATCGGCATCGAGCTTGGCCTCATCCGGCCTGACTTCCTCGGCAATCTCACCTATCAACTGTTCGGGATCATCTCCAACGAGCTTCTGCTGGCGATCCCGTTCTTCACCTTCATGGGCGCGATCCTCGAGCGCTGCGGGCTCGCCGAGGATTTGCTCGACTTGATCGGGCAATTGTTCGGCCCGGTGCGCGGCGGACTGTCCTATGCGGTGATCTTCGTCGGTGCGATTCTCGGCGCGATAACCGGCACGGTCGCGGCCTCGGTGATCGCCATGGGCGTGATCGCGATGCACGCGATGATGCAGAAACGGCTATTCGACGCGGCACACGATGGGCGTCATCGCCGCCTCTGGCACCATCACCCAGCTCATTCCGCCGTCGCTGGTTCTGGTGGTGCTTGGCCGACCAGCTCGGCCGCTCGGTCGGCGACATGTATGCCGGCGCCATCGGCCCGAGCCTGATCCAGCTCGCGCTGTTCTGCATCTGGGTGTTGATCGTGAGCCTGTTGTGGCCGAAGGACGTGCCGGCGCTGCCAATGCGAGGCGCGCACCCTGCAGGGCTGGGCGCTGTGGAAGAAATGCCTGCGCGGGATCGTTCCCTCGCTCGGGCTCATCTTCCTGGTGCTCGGGACGATCTTCATGGGGCTGGCGACGCCGACCGAGGCGGGCGCCTTGGGCGTGGTCGGCGCGCTCGCCCTCGCCGCCTTCATACCGCACGCTGACCTGGAGCTCGCTCTATCAGGGCATGTCGATCACCATGCGCATCACCGCGATGGTGGTCTACATCCTGATCGGCGCGCGCACGTTCAGCCTGGTGTTCCAGGGCGTCGGAGGCAAGGAATGGATCGAGCACCTCTTGACCTCGCTGCCGGGCGGGCAAATCGGCTTTCTGGTCTTCGTCAACGTCTTCGTGTTCGTGATCGCGTTCTTCCTCGATTTCTTCGAGATCGCGTTCATCATCATTCCGCTGCTGGCGCCGGTCGCCGACAAGCTCGGCATCGACCTGATCTGGTTCGGCGTGCTGATCTGCGCCAACATCCAGACGAGCTTCATGCATCCGCCGTTCGGCTTCGCGCTGTTCTATCTGCGCGGCATCGCACCGGCCTCGATCAAGACACCGCGAAATCTACTGGGGCGCGATCCCGTGGGTGCGTCCTGCAGGTCATCCTGGTGGTGATCGTGATCTTCTGGCCGGGCTCGGTGACCTACTGGATCGATCGCACCGCCGCGTCGATCCATCGAAGATCAATATCGAGATCCCGCAGCCGGACCTGCCGCCCCCGCTCGATTTCGGCCCGCCGGCCCGGCCGTGAACCAAATGACCGCGAAGCCGAAGCTCCGCGGCCGATGATCGATCGACGTCTAATACCAACCTTCACGGACCCTTGACTGATGGCAGTCCAGCCTCGTGTACCGATGGAGGCGATGCGACCGTGCTCGGCAGTGAGCTTGTTCCAAGCTGAGCCGGACGCCTCGACAACAGCGTCGTAGTCGCGGAACACGCGATTTGAGAGATAGCTTTGGCGCAGATACTGCCAAATGTTCTCGGTCGGGTTCAGCTCCGGGCTGGCGGGCGGCAGATGCAGAAGGCTGATGTTGGCCGGCACGTGCAGCTTGCGCGTTGTGTGCCAGCCGGCTTTGTCGAGTGTGAGTACCGCGTGCGCGCCCACCGTGACGCGGCGACTGATTTCGTTCAAATGATGCTGCATGGCTCCGGCATTGGCAAAAGGAAGCACAAGCGCGGCACCCATGTCGCGCGCCGGACAGATCGCGCCGAACAGATAGGCGTTGGCATAACGCTGATCCTTCGGCTGGCGCGGACGCGTCCCCTTCTTGGCCCACTGGTAGACCAAGCCGTTCTTCTGCCCGATCCGCATTTCATCCTGGAACCAGATCTCGATCGGGGATCCAGCCAGGCGTGGCTTGCCCGCTAGCGCCTCAGCGACGCGCGTAGGAAAGTTTTTTTAAAAGCTAATGGTTTGCGGGTCCTGCTTGGGATGCTGGGGGCGCGGGCTCACGTGCGCAAAGCCGAGCTCCTTGAGGATGCGGCCAATCGACACTTCATCCAGATCAACATCGAAGCGCTCCATGATGATGCGCCTGAGATCAACGCATCGCCAACGCACGACGCCATCGGTGGCGGGATCAGGTTTGGATTCCACGATCCGCTTCAACTCTTGCTTTTGTTCGAGCGAGAGCTTCGGTGTAGGGCCGGGAGCTTTGCCGTTGATGAGCCCCTCGGGACCCTTCTCGTTGAAGCGGTGCACCCAGTCTCGCAGCGTCTGGCGGTCCATTGCTCCAATCTCTGCGGCAGCTTCACGGCTCATCCCGTCGAGCACCGCTGCAAGCGACAATAACCGCCGCGCCTGCCCAGCATTCTCTGACCGCTTCGCCAAAAGCCTCAACTCGTCCGCACTCAAGTCCTGGCGCAATGGTACCGCTGCACCCATGGCCCCCTCGCGAATCATCTCTCCGCTCGCCACGCATCGAATCACAGTTCAAAGGGCGGGGGTATCTTTGCGGCGAAAATAGTCATCCTCCATGAACTTTGGTATAATGCACGCATCCGCGGTCAGGCGCGGGTGCGCATTCGGATCATGAAGCTGTCGTAGGTCAGCTCGGCGACCTGCAGCCACTGATAGGAATCGCTGCGATAGGCGGTCAGGCTGTCGAGCAGCTTCTTGAAATGCGGATTACTGAGGGCGATCTCGGCGTAGATCTCGTTCGCCGCATTGTAGCAGGCCTCCATCACCGGCTGCGGGAACGGGCGCAGCGCGGCGCCCGAGGCGACCAGCCGCTTCACCGCTTGCGGATTGAGCACGTCGTACTTGCTCGTCATCCACGCACCCGCCTCGCGCGCACAGGCTTGCACCATGGCCTGATAGATCTTCGGCAACTCGTTCCATTTGGTCAGATTGACCAGTAGATGAGGCTGCGCGCCGCCCTCCCACCAGCCCGGGTAATAGTAGTATTTTGCGACCTTGACGAAGCCGAGCTTCTCGTCGTCGTAGGGTCCGACCCATTCGGCGGCATCGATGGTGCCCTTCTCGAGCGCCGGAAAGATGTCGCCGGCGGCAAGCTGTTGCGGAACGACACCAAGCTTTCCCAGAATGCGCCCGGCAAATCCGCCGACGCGGAACTTCAGGCCTTTCATGTCATCGAGGCTCTTGATCTCCTTGCGGAACCAGCCGCCCATCTGACAGGTCGTGTTCCCGGTCGGCATGCCCCAGCAGTTATAGGTCTTGAGGAAATCGTTCAGCAGATCCATCCCGCCGCCCTGGAACTGCCAGGCTTCCTGCTGGCGGGTGTTGAGCCCGAACGGCAAAGCCGTGCCGAAGGTAAAGGCCGGATCCTTGCCGAAATAATAATAGGTCGCGGTATGACCCATCTCGACCGTGCCATTCTGCACGGCGTCGAGCACCTGCAGGCCGGGGACGATCTCGCCTGCCGCGAACACTTGAATCTGGAACTTGTTCTCGCTGAGCTCGGCGATCCGCTTGGCCATGTATTCCGGGGCGCCGAAGAGCGTGTCGAGCGACTTCGGCCAGCTCGCAGTGAGCCGCCATCTCAGCTCGGGCATGGATTGCGCAACGGCCGGCGCGGCAACCGTCGAGCTCGCGATCCCCGCCCCCGCCGCCTTGAGAAATTCCCGTCTCTTCATGGTGATCCTCCCCTCTTGAGTTCTTTGTGTTCTTGTCGCCGCTCCCCGACATTGCGCGCCGTCCTGCTCGTCGTCAATCTCAACTATCGCGACACTCAACTCAAATCAGGCGGGCTGCGCCACGGAAAGGTTGCCCCAGCTCGCGGTGCGTTCGATGCGGATCGCGATGACCGGGCATTGCGCGATCCGCATCGCGAAAAGCTGCGGGTAGCGGGAACGCAGCAGCGCCTGCGCTTCGACATGCTCTGCCCCTTCGGTCAGGATCTCGGCCCGTCCATGCAGCATGACCCAGCCGAGCAATGCCCAATCTTCGTCGTACCGGTCGACAACAACCGCAACCGCCGGATTCTCCGCGATGTTCCGCAGGCGCTTGAGGGGCGTGCGGGAATGTCGCTTCGGCTTTTCGTCGATCGTGATGTAGAACATGCCACCACGTGCCGCGAAGCACACGGGCACGACATGGGGAACCGCGCGACTGTCGGCAGTGGCGAGATGAGCGATGCGTTGCTGCGCCAGAAATCGACGCTCGACATCCGACAACATGCTCGCCTCGGCTGCCACCCCATCCCCGCACATCAAAGCCGTGGAAGTCCGCCTGGCGCATGATTCCGAAAAATGGATGCCGTTTTCGGAAAAGATCATGCGCAAACAAAGAATTAGAGTGAGACGATGATTCGGAGAAAAATCATCCCACTCTAGGCGTCGCGCGCGCCTGAGGCGGCAGTCGGGTCACGTGCGGTTGCGGTTGCGGACCAGATAGGTGTCGTAGGTCAGCTCGGCGACCTGCCACCACAGATACTGGTCGTTGCGGAAGGCCAGCATCGCCTCCCAGACCTTCTTGAAGTCGGCATTGGTGGCGGACATCTCCGCGTAGAGCTCGAGCGCAGCCTTGAGCGAAGCATCCATGATCGGCTGCGAGAACGGCCGCAGCTGCGCGCCGCCGGCGACCAGCCGCTTGAGCGCCGCCGGATTGCCGGCGTCATATTTCGCCTGCATCCACTCGTTCGCCATCGACGAGGCCGTCCGGATCGATCGATTTGTAGGCCGGCGGCAGTGCATTCCACTTATCGATGTTGATGAAGTTGTGCAGCATGGGCCCGCCTTCCCACCAGCCCGGGTAGTAATAGTACTGCGCGACCTTGTGGAAGCCGAGCTTCTCGTCGTCATAAGGTCCGACCCACTCGCAGGCATCGAGCGTGCCCTTCTCCAGCGCCGGATAGATGTCGCCGCCCGCGATCTGCTGAGGCACCACGCCGAGCTTGGAGATGACGCGGCCGGCAAATCCGCCGATCCGCATCTTGAGGCCATTGAGGTCGGAGGGCTCCTTGATCTCCTTGCGGAACCAGCCGCCCATCTGGGCGCCGGTGTTGCCGGCCGGAATCCCGTAGATGTTGAACTTCTTGTAGAAGTCGTTCATCAGATCCATGCCGCCGCCGAAATACATCCAGGCGGTCTGCATGCGGCTGTTGAGCCCGAACGGCACCGCGGTGCCGAACGCGAAAGTCGGATCCTTGCCGAAATAATAGTAGGACGCGGTGTGGCACATCTCGACCGTGCCGTTCTGCACGGCGTCGGCTGCCTGCAGGCCCGGCACGATCTCGCCCGCGGCGAACACCTGGATCTGGAACTTGTTGTCGGTCGCCTCGGCGACGGCCTTGGCGAAAGCGTCCGACGCGCCGTAGATGGTGTCGAGCGATTTCGGGAAGCTCGACGTCAGTCGCCACTTGAGCTCCGGCATGGATTGCGCAATCGCTGGCTTGGCAAGGGCGGTCGCCGCAGCGGCGAGGCCCGTTGCCTGCAGAAATTCGCGACGTTTCATTCCAATCCTCCTTGAACGGAATTCACGACCGAGTTCGCGTCCGGATCATGAAGCTGTCATAGCTGTATTCCGCAACTTGCCACCACAGATATTCGTCATTGCGGAACGCAAACATGGAATCCCGAACCTTCTTGTAATCGGCGTTGGTCGCCGAGGTCTCGGCATTGACCTCGTTGGACGCCTTCAGGCACGCTTCCATGACCGGTTGCGGGAACGGCCGCAGCTGCGTGCCGGCCGCGACCAGCCGCTTCAATGCCGCGGGATTTCGGGCATCGTATCGCGCTGTTTCCTCGACGTTGGCGAGACCGGCCGCCGAGGAAATGATCGCCTGATAGTTCTTCGGGCAGATCATTCCATTTCGCCTGATTGATGAGGAAGTGTTGGCGGTGCCGCCTTCCCACCAGCCGGGATAGTAGTAGTAGGGCGCGACCTTGTGGAAGCCGAGCTTCTCGTCGTCGTAGGGCCCGACCCACTCGGCCGCGTCGATGGTGCCCTTCTCCAGCGCCGGATAGATTTCGCCGCCCGCGATCTGCTGCGGCACGACGCCGAGCTTCTGCAAGCGTCTTTCCGGCCCAGCCGCCGATGCGGAACTTGAGACCCTTGAGATCGTCGACCGTCTTGATCTCCTTGCGGAACCAGCCGCCCATCTGCGCGCCGGTATTGCCGCCGACCAGAGAGTAGACATTGGACTTCTTGCTGAACTCGTTCATCAGCTTCATGCCGTCGCCTTCGTAGAACCAGGCATTCTGCTGGCGGGTGTTGAGACCAAACGGGACGGCGCAGAACAGCGCCCAGGTCGGGTCCTTGCCGATGAAATAATACGTGGCCGTGTGGCCCATCTCGACGGTGCCGTTCTGAACGGCGTCGAGCACCTGCAACGCGGGCACGATCTCGCCTGCGGCGAAGACCTGAATTTGAAACTTGTTGTCGGTCGCCTCGGCAACGTACTTGGCGAACGTTTCGCAGGCGCCGAAGAGCGTGTCGAGCGACTTCGGCCAGCTTGCCGTCAATCGCCATTTGATCTTCGGCATCGATTGCGCAATGGCGGGTGCGGCTACGGCCGATGCGGCCATGCCCGGCACCGGCAACTTTGAGAAAATCACGGCGTTTCATGGGTTGGGTTCCTCCATGATGACCGGCCATGAGCGCTGATGGAACGCTCGACCGGTGGCCGATCTCGGAGCTAGATTGTCGCCCGGGACCGGGCGGCACCGCAAGCTCGCGGTTAGAATATCTCCGTGCGCGCGCAATGATCATTCAGGCAACGTTGCGCAACGTCGACGTAAAGCTCCATCTTCGGATGGATGCCGCAGAACACCAGGAACGAGCCCGCCGCCGGGAAGGCGATCTCGACGGTTTCGCCCGGCTCCTGCGCGCCGGAATCGAAGTCGAGCGCGGGATCGAACACCCGGACATTGTGGGTGCGGGTGTCGTTGTTGACGATCCACAGTCGCCCACCGCGCGTCAAGCGCAATGTGTGTGGGATGGAAGGTCTTGTCGTCCTGCGACACGGTGCTGACCTGCTCCGCCGGCCCCGTCGGGCCGCTCTGCTGCCGGCACGATCTTGTCCGGCAGCGCCGGCGCGTCCTCGCTCGTCAACGTCCGAGAAACGCGATGAGATCGGCGCGCTCGGCATCGGTCAGCGTGAGCCCGCGGGTGAGATCCTTGGAGAGCGTCGGCCGCTCGACGATGCCGCTGACATAATGGCGGATCACATCGTCAAGCGTAGCGAGCGAGCCGTCGTGCATGTAGGGAGCGGAGCGGCCGATCTCGCGCAGCCCCGGCGTCTTGAATGCGTGCTCGGCGGCTTCCAGCCGCAGCACCGCGCCGCGACCGCGGTCGTCGCCCGGCAGGCCGATGTCGTGAAAGGCATAATCGGTGAAGGCGAAGCCGCTGTGGCAACTCACGCATTGCGCCTTGCCGGTGAACAGCCGGAAGCCGGCGATCTCGCGTCGGCGAAAGCGCCTGCTCGTCGCCGCGATCCAGCGGTCGAAGCGGGTCGCCGGCGACACGAAGGTCCGCTCATAGGTGGCGATCGCCTTGGCGAGATTTGCGGCATCGACCCGCGGCGCCTCGGGAAAGGCTTCGGCGAAGGCGCGACCATGGCGGGATCGGCGCGCAGCCGCGCAACGGCCGCACCGATCGGCTGCGCCATCTCGTCGGGCGATTCGATCGGTCCCGCGACCTGCTCCTCCAGGCTGCGCGCGCGTCCGTCCCAGAACACCGCGGAGGACCAGGCGAGATTCCACAAGGTCGGGGTATGGCGCTTGAGCGGACGGCCGGGCACGCCGCGCGCCTGGACCTTGCCGTCGGCAAATCCTTTGTCGCGCTCGTGGCAACTCGCGCATGCCAGGCTGCCGTCGACCGACAGCCGCTTGTCGTGGAACAGCGCCTCGCCGAGCGCGCGCTTCTCCTCCGAGAACGGATTATCGAGCCGGGAACGGCACGCTGGAAGGGCCGGCGAAACGCGCCTTGCGTGCAACAATGTCCCCATTATCGTGCTGGTCGACGACCCAGCATCCCAGGACTGGCCCGCTCCTCCATCGTCGCGGGTGCGCCCTGCAGCGGCGCGCGGATCATTCAATACGGCCGCCCCTGCGCGCAAGCAAGCCGCCGGTCAAGAACGCAGCGGTGATCAGACGTCCCGTCGCGCCCCCATCGACCTCACATCAGCTTGCCGGCGGCGAGTTCGATGCGCGCCACGTCGCCGAGCACGGCGGCGGGGTCCTTGACCGGCGCTTCGGCGGCATGGCAGACGGGAATGCCTTCTTGAGCTCGGCCAAGCCCGCACGCACGGCTCGCAACGCGGCGGCGTCCTTCTTCTCCAGATCCGTGGCGACGCTCTCGATCATGCCGTTCGCCTGCCAGATAAAGCCGCGCGCATCCTGATACTCGACCGGTTTGGCGATCCTTCCTTGAACGATCGCCTGTTGATACTCGCCGGCAGCCATCTTGAGCGCTTCGACCGCCGCCTCGACGACGAATCCCGACCAATCGTCCCGCTTTGCCTTGAGCCCGGCATCGGCCGAAGCAAGCGCGTCATTCACGTTCTTGAGCGCGTTGTTGTAGTCGCTGCCGCCCTTTCTGGCCTTGACCACACCGGCAAGCGCCTTGAGCGCTGCATCGAACGACGGCACATTGTATTGCCCGAGCTCGTCCTTGATGTCGCCGTAAATCTCTTCGCCCGGATGCAGGAAATGCGGAAGAGCCGCATTCCACTGCTGCTGCCTGACCAATTCATCTCCAACCAGCAGATGGCCGCGCAGCAATGCGATCCTGGTGGCAAAGGCAAGCGATGGCGGCAGTTTCGCAAGATTCTTCGATTCGCCTGCTTCGCCGGCCTCGCGATCATGCTCGCGGTGCTGGGCGATCAGAATATGGGCCGACGATTGGCCTGTACTCGCAGGCTGGAGTGTCGCTCCAGGCTGCGCGTCGGCAATTGCGCTGCCTGCCGTGCCGGTGCCGATGACCATGAAGGCGCCAACGCCGAGCCAAATCTTGCGCTTCATTTCCACGTTCATTTCTCTTTCATTTTCAAGGCGAAGCCTGAATCGTCGCATTCCGGCGGGAGCCGCGAGCGCGCTGCCCTTACGGCTGCCGGTCCGGCCATTCGGATATATACAAGCGCGCTCTCGCAAGGGTCCAATCACGTGATAGTTTTCAACCGTTCCAAGCAGCGGCCAAGAAACCCGGCTCGGACATCTCAATCGCATGTTTTAGTGCATGGTTGCGCGGGCTCCAGCATCCTCGACAAAGGCTCATCTTGGGGCAAAGTGATGCAGATCGTCATCGGAAATGTCCTTTCGGCCGACGAGCTCGACACTGTCAGCTCCGTGCTCAGGCGAGCGCGTTTCGTCGACGGCAAGGCCACGGCAGGATTTGCGGCGCGCACCGTCAAGAACAACCGGCAGGCGGACGGTTCCGATCGCTCGCTCGAGACCATCCGCAAGCTCGTTGCCGAGCGCATCCTGGGAAGCGAAGTGTTTCGCCTGGCGGTGCGGCCAAAGACGCTTGGGCGGCTCCTGTTCTCGCGCTACGAGAATGGCATGCACTTTGGCAGCCACATCGATGAGGCGTTGATGGACGGCATGCGCACCGATGTGGCTTTCACGCTCTTTCTGTCCGAGCCGACGAGCTACGCCGGGGGCGAGCTTGTCATTGAAAACCCCGCGGGCGAGGAAACCTTCAAGCTCGGCGCCGGCGCGCTCGTGGCCTATCCGGCGACGTCGCTCCATCGCGTGCGCGAAGTGACGAGCGGGTCAAGGCTCGCGGCGGTGGGATGGGCAAGGAGCTTCGTGCGCGATAGTGCGCGCCGCGAGCTGTTGTTCGATCTCGATACCGCTCGGCGCCAGATGTTTGCGCATGACGGCAAGACTGTGCAGTTCGATCTCGTATCAAAATCGCTGGCAAATCTGCTGCGAATGTGGGCCGAGGATTGACCGATCATGCCTCAATGACGATCTTGGGCGCGGCACGGCCAGCGGTTCTCAACTGCTCGCGGACGTTAGCGGCGATGCTGCAATAGGCGGCCGCAAGCGGACCATCCGGCTCGGTCGCAACCACCGGCAAGCCCGCGTCCGATTTTTCTCGGATCGTCATGTGCAACGGCACTTCGCCCAAGAACGGCACGCCCTGACGCTCCGCCTCGCGCCGTCCGCCCCCGTGGCCGAAAATATCGGAGCGCGTGCCGCATTCGGGGCAGAGGAAATAACTCATGTTCTCCACGATGCCGAGCACGGGCACGTTCACGCGCTTGAACATTGAAATGCCACGCCGTGCATCGATGAGAGCCAGATCCTGTGGCGTCGAGACGATAATCGCACCTTTGAGCGGCACCTGCTGAGCCATGGTGAGCTGCGCATCGCCGGTCCCAGGCGGCATGTCCACCACCATGATGTCGAGCGCGCCCCACTCGACTTCGCGCAACATCTGAGTGAGTGCCGAGATCACCATGGGACCGCGCCAGATCATCGGCGTCTCCTCGTCGATGAGGAACCCAATGGACATCACGGCGAGGCCGTAGCGCGTGATCGGCTTGAGCCGTGTGCCACCGAGCGTTTGTGGCCGCTCCCTGATGGCCAGGAGCTTCGGCATGGAGGGGCCATAAATATCTGCATCGAGGATGCCCACCTTGAGCCCGAGCGCGCCGAGCCCGAGTGCCAGATTGACGGCGGTGGTCGATTTTCCAACTCCGCCCTTGCCGGAGGCAACTGCGATGATCGCATCGACGCCGGGTATCCCCTGCGTCGATTCACCGCGCGCGCCGGCCGGCGCCGCACCCTGCCGCGGACGCGGAGGCGACGCGGCGCCGGGCTTGCGCTCCGCCGTCAACGCCACGAGGGCGGATTGCACGCCCGGCAGCGCTCGTACCGCTTCCTCGGCGCGCTCACGCACCTGCTCCCAAGCCTTGACGGCGCCGGCATCAACGCTGATGGAAAAGAATACCTTGCCGTCCCCGGCGACCACTTCCGACAGCGTCCCGCTCTTGGGCAGGGGAATGCCGTCAGGCGATTTCACCTCTTCGAGCGCCGCAAGCACCAATTCTTTCGAAAGCGCCATTTCCTCACCACCTCGGCAACGTTCTCTCAATCCGACGAGGACCGCAAACGGCGGACCGCCTAGGTTAGAGCATGATCCCGAAAAGTGGATACCGGTTTTTCGGAAAAGATCATGCTCAAACAAAGAAGTAGAGCGGGAAGGTGATTCGAAGAAAAATCATTCCGCTCCAGCGTCATGACGGTTGACCTTCGCGCCGTGCCGTCGCAATCACACGGCATATAGGCACGGGCGCGCGACTGTGGCAGTGCACCGACCCAAGCACGGTTCGAGTCGAGCCCATGGCGCAATGAGGCCGCATCACACCTGCGGCTGGCGATTGGGTCGACGCAGCGCCTGATGCTTGCGCTCGGATGGAGGGCAGATATGGCGAAGGTGGCTTTTCTCGGTCTCGGTATCATGGGCTATCCCATGGCAGGGCACCTCAAGAACAAAGGCGGCCATGAGGTTACCGTCTACAACCGCACCGCCGCCAAGGCCGAGAAATGGGTCGCGCAGCACGGGGGACGCGCCGCCGCAACGCCGAAGGCGGCGGCCGCGGGCCAGGATTTCGTCCTGTGCTGCGTCGGCAACGACAATGATCTGCGCGAAGTGACGCTCGGGCCGGATGGCGCCTATCACGGCGTCAGGAAGGGTGCAGCATTCATCGACCACACCACCGCGTCGGCCGAGATCGCGCGCGAGCTTCACGCCGAGGCGAGAACGCGCGGTTTCGATTTCATCGACGCGCCGGTCTCGGGCGGCCAGGCCGGTGCCGAGAACGGCGCCCTCACCGTCATGTGCGGCGGCGACCCCGAGGCCTATGCTCGTGCCGAGAAGGTGATCGCGGCCTACGCACGCATGTGCAAGCTGCTCGGGGGCCCTGGCGCCGGTCAGCTCACGAAGATGGTCAACCAGATTTGCATTGCCGGGCTGGTCGAAGGCCTGTCCGAAGGCATCCATTTCGCAAAGAAAGCCGGGCTCGATGTCGATGCGGTGATCGAGACCATTTCCAAAGGCGCGGCGCAGTCCTGGCAAATGGAGAACCGTTACAAGACCATGATGGCGGGGAAATTCGATTTTGGCTTCGCCGTCGACTGGATGCGCAAGGATCTCGCCATCTGCCTAGGCGAAGCGCGCAAGAACGGCGCCAACCTTCCCGTGGCCGCGCTGGTCGATCAATTCTACGCCGAGGTGCAGAAAATGGGAGGCCGGCGTTGGGACACATCGAGCTTGATCGCACGGCTGGAGCGGTGATCGGCGGGCGAATGGCGATGGATCAACCGCGAGTGGCGAGTAGGGATTAGCAAATAGACGGGCGAGATTCGCAATTCGCCATTCGCAACGCCAGCGTATCAGAATTCGAGGCAGGCGCCGTCCTCTGCCACAAGCACCCCTTCGGCTCGCACCTCGTCGAGCCGGTCGAGCATGCTCGAGACTCATGTGCGTGAGCATGATCCGGCGGGCACGCAAGTCGTTGAGCCGCGGCTTGAGAATCTGCCAGGTCAGGTGTCCGCTCGGATGCCCGGAATAATTGTAGCATTCGAGGATGAAGAGATCGGCGTCCTCGGCGACGGAAGGCAGCACTTCGGCCCATTCCGTGTCGCCGGAATAGGCGAAAATCTTCTGCCCATCGGAAATCCGAAGTGCCGTCGACGGCGCGCCGGAGAAATGCACGACCTCGGCCGTGCTCACCAAGTGTCCCAAGAAATCGCTCGAGCTGCCTACATCAAGCTCGACCACCTTCCAGGAAAATCGCCACTTGTTGAAAGTCGACAGCGGGAAGAAGACTTCGAGCAATTGGTCGAGCCGCGTGCGCGTGCCCGGCGGCCCGGCAATCAAGAGTGGTCGCTCGCGCCGGGCAAGGAATTGAGCGTCGAGCAGCAGAAATGGAAGGCCGCCGAAATGGTCGCCATGCAGATGTGAAAGCACGATGCCGTCGACCCGATTGGGATCGATGCCGCGCGCCTTGAGCGCGATCAGGGAAGAGGAGCCGAAATCGACAAGCAATACCCCCTTCGCCGTTTCCAGAAGGAAACACGTGTTAAATCGCCCCCCGGAACCGAAAGCGTCCCCTGATCCGACGATAGTCAGACGCATGATCAGGCCGATGCGCTCGGGCGGGCCGAAATTTCGGCATGCCAGCGCTTGAGATGCTTGAGCTCGTCGGGCACAGCAAGCTTTGCCGGTTTCATGAAGTCGACGGCGATCAGGCCGGTAATATCGGCAACCGAGAATCTGTCGCCCGCGATGAAGCAACGGTCCTTGAGCTCGCCGTCGACGAAAGTGATGAATTCGAGAATGCGTGGCCTATTCGCCTCGGCCCACGCGGGCACCTGTGGTACCTCCATCGCCTTCATTGCCGGATGTGAGTTGCGAAATACATGAGAAACCGGAAACAGGAGATGGAGCTCGAGCCGTCAATTCCACATCTCGATGCGCGCGATCTCGAGGGCACCGCGGCCGAACAGAGGCGGGTCGGGCTGCAACACCTCGAAATAGCGGCAGATCGCGATTAATTCCGTGATCACCGCGCCGTCATCGAGCACGAGCGCGGGCACACGCTTGATGGGATTGATCGCTGCATACGCGGCTGACATGTGCTCCAGGGCGCCAAGATCGACCTGCTCCATCGGCAGCTTGATACCCTTTTCGGCGAGAAAGACCCGCGTGCGCCGGGGATTGGGCGCGCGACCTCCGTCATAAAGCTTCATGCATCTTCCTCCCGCGCGCTACATCCCTGGCACCGCCGGTCGCTTACAGGCCATCATGGGCGCCGGCCTGCGGTCAAGACGAGCGGTGCTCCTTGCGCCGACTTGCCCGAAACGACCCCATTCGCGCCCGACAGGTGCGCCCGACCGCGGGTTCGGCAGTGATGCAGTGGAACGTTAACCACGGCATTTAGTCCCGTCCTTAAGCGGGCCCTTAAGCTTTTTGCGGGAGTTTGGGTCGAATTGTCCAGCGGCAATAAACCCACCGCATGACCATTGCGAGCAACCAGCGCAACCAGGCGTCAACGGCCGACGGATCGTGGGCAAAGCGCAGGCGGGCGGCTGCCCAGCACCTGCGCGAGGCCCGCAACCGCCTGACCTCGTCAACCGCCACACGGCCGGCGTTCGACTATGAATTGTTGCGCCTGTTCGCACAAAACCGGCTCTCGGCCTCGCTCGTCATTTTGATGCTCGTCGGGACGGTGGGATTCCTGTCGAGCCTGTGGACGGGAGCTCTGAAGGCCGGTACCTGGACCAGCGCGGTGCTGATGATCCATGCGGTCATCGTCAGCAAATGCCGCCAATTCCTGAGCGAGCAGCCAAGTCAAATTAACGTTCGAGGCTGGCGGCTGCGCTTCATCCTGCTCGACCTGTTCTTCGGTTTGTCCTGGATGTTCATTCTCATCCACCCCCTCGGTGTCGAGGAGGGATCGGGCACGTTCATGCTGTTCGTGATGCTGCTCGTGGTGGCGATGTCGAGCATGCTGGCTTCGAGCGTCCCGATCGCAGTATACGCCGCGACAGTTCCGGTTGCGGCCGCGGTGGCGCTCGATTTCGCGGTGCGCGGCAACCTGCACGATTACATTCTGGCTATCATGGCGGTGACCACGCAGGGTTATTTTTCGTTGCTCGCCCATCGACTGTATTCGTCGGCGCTTGCGACGCTCGAGGCGAGAGCGGAAAAAGACGCGTTGATCGGCGAGCTTGAAGCCTCCAAGGCTATTTCCGATGAAGCACGTCATCGAGCCGAGGCGGCGAATATCGCCAAATCGCGTTTTCTTGCGCAGATGAGCCATGAGCTGCGAACCCCGCTCAATGCCATTCTCGGCTTTTCCGAGGTGATGAGAGGCGAGATTTTCGGCCCGCACCAAGTGCCTGCTTACAAGGAATATGCGGCTGACATCCACAATTCCGGGGTGCATCTTCTCGGCCTGATCAACGAGATTCTCGATCTCTCGCGCATCGAGGCGGGCCGTTACGAGCTCAACGAGGAACTGGTGTCCCTTGCCCACGTCGTCGGCGAGTGCAGTCACCTCCTGGCGATGCGTGCCAAGAGTCGCGGCCTCAGCATCCACGAGCTGTTCGAGATCGACATGCCGCGGCTTTGGGCCGACGTGCGGGCGGTGCGCCAGATCTGTCTCAATCTGTTGGGCAATTCCATCAAGTTCACGCCTCGCGGCGGCGAAATCTGGCTCAAAGTCGGATGGACCGCGTCCGGAGGCCAATATTTGAGCGTGAAGGATACCGGCACTGGCATCCCGGAGGAAGAGATACCGATCGTGCTCGCATCGTTTGGCCAAGGGTCGAATTCCATCAAGTCGGCGGAACAGGGCGCCGGTCTCGGGCTGCCGATTGCAAAAAACCTCGTTGATCTCCATGGCGGCACATTCACGCTCAAATCGAAGTTGCGGATCGGCACCGAAGTGATCGTTACATTCCCCCCGGAGCGCGTGATGTCGGGGCTTGCTCCGCTTTCAGAGCCCGCTCCTTCCATCCTGCCGCCACAGGCGGAGCCGGAGTCAGTCAGCATCCCTACCGACAAAAGCGCGAGCATGCTGCGTCGGCCGCTTTTCAGGAGCCGGTAGTCGGAATCCGGCGGGGAGTCGGAAGGCATTCGGAAGGCATGAGTCGGAAATTAAGGATGTCTGCCCTGGCTGCGGTTTCCGGGATGCGACTGCGCTTGCCTTACGCGCGGCGGCGCTTATACCAACCCCTGCAATGATCGACATTCTTTTATTTGCTTGCGACCGCTCGCCACCAGTACGATTATTCTCGCCCAGCCGCATGCTCGTCGGCTTGTCCCCGGCGTGACGAGACGGGGTGCCGTCGTGCGTCGCATGATCTCGCTTCTGTTCGTCGGCCTGGCCGTCGCGCTGTGTGTCCTCTTGCTGCAGCAGAATGAAGTCACCTGGGCCGACCTCACTCGATTGGATGACTCATCCATCGAGACGAAAATCATGGCGCTTGCGCTCGCTGGAATGGCCGCGCTCGCGCTGTTTGGCCAACGTTTTTCCAACGCACTGCAATCCGCCATTGTCTGGGCCTTGATCGCGCTCATTTTGGTGCTTGGTTACGCCTATCGCTTCGAGTTGCGCGATGTGGCCGACCGAGTGCTCGCACAACTTGTCCCCGGACGGGCAGCGACCAGAGGACGTACGGTCGAGATCGCGCGCGGAGCGGGCGGAAGCTTTTCGGTGGTGACGCAAGTCAACGGCGCGCGCATTGCCATGGTGCTCGACACCGGCGCGAGCGCTGTCGTGCTCAGCCCCGAAGCCGCCAAGGCCGCCGGCCTGCCGCTCGAAGTCCTCAATTATTCCGTGCACGTCGATACCGCCAACGGTCGGACGCGCGCCGCGCCGGTGACGCTCGACCGGCTGTCGATCGGCGGAATTACCGAGCGCTCGGTGCCGGCCTTGATCGCACAGCCGGGCCAGCTGCGAACCAATCTACTGGGGATGAGCTTTCTCAACCGACTGGAGAGCTGGGAAGTCCGCGGCGACAGGCTTCTGCTGCGCGGGTATCCGTAGGGTAACGTTGGCGAGACACCGACGCCGGCCAGGCTGCGATGTTCGAGCCCGTTCACCCGACCAGGCTTACGATAAAGCGTGCACAGACGATGAAAAGAAAGCAGCCGAAGGCAATTTCCAGGCGGCGCTTCGACAAGGCATGCGCAAGACGGGCTCCATACGGCGCCGTGAAGCTCGAAACCGGCGCCATCAGCGCAAATCCAATGAGCGACACAAAGCCGATCGAGAGCGGAGGCAGCCGCGCCTGCTGCGGCAAGCCTGCCAGCACATAGCCGATGGTTCCCGCAAGGGTGATCGGCACACCGAGGCCGGCCGACGTCGCAACCGCATAGTGCATCGGCATTCCGTGCAATGTCAGGATCATGTTGGAGATCGAGCCGCCGCTGATGCCCATGAGCGAGGCGCCGAGGCCGACGAAGAAGCCGTAGCCGATCATCCCGACGCGACCCGGCAGACTATCCGCAATCCGCCAAGTGTCGCGACCGAGCAAGAGCTTGGCGGCGATAACGCTTGCGACCAAAACGAAGGCGAGCTTGAGCACCGTGGCGGGGGCGAACGCGGCAATACCCGAGCCGACTGCGACGCCTACCATGGCCGGCACCGACCATGCCCGCACCACGTCCATCATGACCGCGCCACGGTCGCGGTGGGTACGGAATGACACTACATTGGTCGGCACGATAATGGCGATCGAGGTGCCGACGCAGAGTTGAAACCTTACGTCATCGGCTACGCCCAGCGCTCCGAAGACTTCGTAGAGAACCGGCACGATGAGCGCGCCGCCGCCGATGCCGAACAGCCCGCCAAAATCCCGGTGACGAGCCCGCCAACCACGATCAATACCGCGAGCAGGAGGAGCTCGCTTACCGGGACGCCGAAAACCATGCGCTGCTCCGAAAAGAATGGGGCCTGACAGGTCTCGTCAAGATCATGCCGCGGCGATGTGCCTCAGCCGCGCCTCGCAGTCTCCCAGCACGGCGAGTGCAGCACGGTATGTGCCGATGCCTGCGCCGGGCTTGACTGCTTCGCTCGCCAGATAGCGGCGAAAGCCGCGCGCGCCGGGGACGCCGCGGAACAGGCCGAGGACATGCCGGGTGATGGCGGCAAGGCGTGTGCCATGAGCGAGCTCGCGCTCGATGTAGGGAATGAGCGCCTGCGCGGCATCGCTCGGCGAGACCAACCTTGTGGATTCTGCAAACAGGACACGGTCGACGTCCAATAACCGCCAGGGTTCTTGATAGGCGGCGCGACCCATCATGACGCCGTCGACGCGATCGAGATGCGCGGCCGCCTGTCGCAGATCGGTGATGCCGCCATTGAGCACGATGGTGAGATCGGGATGTGCGGCTTTGAGGCGGTAGACGCGATCGTAGTCGAGCGGCGGAATGTCGCGGTTCTCGCGCGGAGAAAGCCCGGCGAGCCAGGCCTTGCGGGCGTGGACAATGAGCGCGGCCACGCCAGCCTGCTTAAGCGCGTGGGTCAGGGCTTCCAGCGCCTCCTCCGGGTCCTGGTCATCGACGCCGAGACGGCACTTGACGGTGACCGGCACCCTCATCGCGGCCCGCATGGCAGCGACGCAGTCGCCGACGAGGCGCGGCTGCGCCATGAGGCAGGCGCCGAAGCGGCCTTCCTGCACCCGATCGGACGGACAGCCGACGTTGAGGTTGATCTCGTCGAAGCCAAAGTCAGCAGCGATCGCCGCGCATTGTGCGAGCTGTTGCGGATTGCAGCCGCCGAGCTGAAGCCCCACCGGATGCTCGGCAGGATCAATTGCCAGGAGCCGCGCGCGGTTGCCATGGAGCACCGCGGCGGTGGTGATCATCTCGGTATAGACACGCGCACGGCGCGTCAGCAGGCGATGGAAGAACCGGCAATGCCGGTCGGTCCATTCCATCATGGGCGCGATGCTGAATTTTCTGGTTAAGTCATTCATTTTGCTTGTATTGTCAATCGCGGATGGGTCCAGCCAGTTATTGGACCGACAGAGCCATTCGGCATCTTGAGCGCTTCCGCCGATTTTGCGCTTCGAGCCGGAGCCGACTTTCAAGACGCAGCGTCGGCTTCTAAGCCGCGCTATCGACCCTATAGGGCCGAACGAGAAGGTCAGCCGGAATTTTCCATGATTCGCTAAGCTTGTGGATCATGTCGACCGTGAGCGCGCGCCGGCGAGCGAGAATTTCGGAGGCACGCGAGCGCGAGCCCAGGAGTCCAGCAAGCTCGCTCTGTGTGTGCCCTAGTTCCTCGATCGCATAGTGGAGCACATCGATTGGGTCGAAGCGTTTATCGCTATCGATCGGCCATCGCCGTGCCTCGTAGCTCTCGACCAGTGCGACGAGTACATCGAGCTTGTCGCCCTCCTCGCTTCCCTCTGGGGCACCCCAGCAGTCGTCGATTGCGGCGAGCGCTGCGCGGTGATCCTGGTCGGTACGAATGGGCCGGATATCCATTGGAGATCCCTATCAATATTGAGACACTGGCAGCGCATCGATGGTGTCGTACTCGGCATGGGTGCCGATGAATTTTACGAAAGCGATTTGCCGACAGAAATCGAAGGCGACCACGAGCCGATAGTTTCCGCCGGCGACCTCGAACCTTGCGCGCTCTCGGTTGAGTACCTTCGCTTTCGGAGCTGCGGCCTGAACATCATCCATTGATGTCCAATGTGCTGCCTTGGTCAGCCTGTACCAGCGTTCGAGCGAGACTTGGGTCTCTGGGTGCTTGCCCCAAAAGGCAACAAGCACGTTTCGAGCGATGACTCGCATCGCTCAATATACCCTGTTCCCAATACGGGAACAAGCGTATTCGCCCCCTTCATAGAACGATGCGGGAACATGGATGCGGATGCGAACCGGGGCAGTGGCCGCCGGATACGCCCTCATAGCGCAACGGCGAAGCAATAGCGGAAGGCGCGTTGTCGATTTCGGGTTCTCAGTGCACACGTGGCGCACACGACGAGGTGGAGTGCACACGAACGGCAACGGCTCGTCTGCGGCAGACTTCGCAGTCAGAGTTTGCGGCGGCTGACCAATGTCCGCTGAACCGTATCCAGCACCGCGTCGAGATTCTTGCCCACGTCCTCGGCAAGGAAGCGCAGCACGAAATAGCCGTTCTCCTGGAGCAACTGGTCTTTGCGGCGGTCTCGACGATACGCATCCGTACTTTCCAAATGTTGCGCGCCATCCAGTTCGATCGCAATGCGCTCATCAATGCAAAGCAAGTCGACTTCCATCCGACCCCAGTTGTCGAACGGAATTGGCAGTTCGACGTTCAAACGGAAACGTCCCCTTGTGACCGGCAAGGTCTCCAAACGACGATATAGAAAGGCCTCCGTCGCGCTTCGAGTGCGATCGGTGCCCTCCGCATCGGGCGCAGGAACTCTTACGGCACTAACAAAAAGATTTCCCAGCGGCGCGTCCACTCCGTCTCGAATCAGCCGCTTGACACTGGCCGCGTAGTCACGCTTCCACTGGGGGTCGACAGGTAGAGGAACATCTGCGGGCCATCCCGGAACCGCGCTGGCCGGAACGACGATCGTGTAGCCTACGGCCTGATATCCGCGACAGCGTCGATCGAACATTCGCGCCAACAGGGGCACATCGAGGTCGGCATAGTCATAGACCTGTACCTCGCGCTTTCGGTCATACAGGCGGTGCAGGCGGCCGGCATATTGAGCAATTGTCCCACGCCACGACACGGGCAGCGTGAGAAACAACGTATCTAGCCGTGCATCATCAAACCCCTCTCCGACGTATCGGCCGGTAGCCAGCAATACTCGGTCTTCATCGTAAGGGATCTTCGCCAGTCGGTCGGTGACCGCCCGGAGCTCTTTCCTGCTCATTCCACCGCGCAAAACGACCAGGTGCCGGACCGCAGGCGCAAGCGCAGCGGCTAGACCATCCAGGTGCTCATTGCGCTCAGTCAGCACGATGGGTGAGCGACCCTGGTGGACCAATCGGATGACGTCATCACAAATGAGCCTGTTACGAGCGTCATCTGCAATCAGCTCCGCATAAAGTTCGTGAAACTGAGCTCGCATGGTGACCGGGGCCTCGCGCGCCGGACGAAATGCCGTCGACCGGACCACGACTGTATGTTCGAAGGGTCGAGCCGCCGCCTGTTTCTTGGCGTCGACATGATGGCGAACGGGGCCGCATTGCATGAAGACGATCGGATGGTGCCCGTCCTTCCGCGTCACAGTTGCGGACAACCCGGTAACAAATTTTGCCTTTGAGGCCAGCGTCGGCAAGCAATCTGCGCAAAGCCGGCTCGTCTCGATAGCGTAATTGGGCCGGTAACGCGGCCGGCGGCGGTTGCGGCCCGCGCACCACCGCAATCGCTTGTATGAGTCGAGAGGCAAGTTCGTAGCGTTCGATCTCGGTCCACGTGACGATGGCCGCATGTCCACCTGGTTTCAGCACGCGGGCGATCTCGCGCAAGCCCTTATCGGCGTCGGGAAAAAGGATGACACCGAATACCGAGATCGCCGCGTCGAAGCCGCCATCGGGCAGGCCGAGCGCCGTGCCATTCATGCAATCGGCGCGCACGCGGCCGGCGATTCCCGCCGCATCGCCCGCGCGCTCGACGATGCGCGCCACCATGTGCGGGGAGGCGTCGATTGCCACGACATGGATGCCGCGAGCAGCGGCGAGGAGGGCGGCACCACCGGCGCCGGCACCGACATCGATCAGTCGATCGCCGCGGCTCAAGCGAAGCCGGTCGAGCGCCCGGCTCGCAAAGGCGTTCGTGAGCGACTCGAACACCTCCTCGTACACCGCAACGTGATCGTTCCAGCGCTCGGGTTTCTGGTCCGGCTGAAGCTCCATCGCTAAACTCATTTCGAACCCGGACGGCCAAGAGCTATTCACCAACCATCATCTAACATGGGGTGTGATCGATATGGCCATCGCTGTTTCACAATCTCGCGAGAAGTCGCCCGAAGCTACGGCAGGGAGAACATTTGCGCTCGGTCTCGGTCTGACCAACGAATGCAACCTGGCGTGCTCGTTCTGCTATCGGGACCCGACGCGGCTCGACCGCCTGTCCGTCGATCAAGTGCGAGCGGTGATGAGCAGCTTGCCGGTACGATCGGTCAATCTCGGCACCGGCGAGAACGGGATGCACCCGGACTTTGCGGCGCTATTGAGCTATTTGCGGTCCGAGCCGATCAAGCTGACGATCACGTCGAACGGTTACTCGATCGCTGAGCTGGACGATGCGAGTGTCTGCGCGTTCCAGGATATCGAATTCTCGCTCGACTATCCGACCGAAACGGAGCAGGACCAGCAACGCGGTCCTGGCAATTGGCGCCTCATCCACGAGCAGGCGGCGCGCTGCCGAAAACTCGGCGTATCGGTCACGTTCATCGCCGTCATGATGCGATCGAATTTCGATCGCCTTGCCGAGATCGCCGAGATCGCGACGGCCTACGACGCCCCGTTGCGCATCAATGTCTATCAGTCGGTACGCTCCGACGCGTTCGCGCTCATGTACGATGAATATTGGCAGGGGTTCGAGACGTTATTCGCGCGGACCGATGCGATCGCGATCGGCGAGCCGTTGGTCCGGGCGATGGCAGGATTGCCTGCTCGGCGCGGAGGCTGCGGGGTCGCAACCGTTCGAGTGACGCCGCGCGCAACCGTGCAGCCGTGCGTCTATTGGCCGGGGGGCGGCGCGCCGCTCGATGTTCTGCTCGATCTCGGGCCCAGTATCACCGGCATCCAGCCGTTTGCAGACGCCCGCAGCGTGCCTTCGGCTTGCAAGAGCTGCAGCTATGCCGACACCTGCGGCGGAGGATGCGCGGGCCGCCGTCGGCTCATGAACGCGCTCGATGAGCCCGATCCCTATTGCCCAGTCGTCCGCGGCGGCGACCGCAGGCTGAAGGTTCGGAGGGCCAGGAGCCGCGAGCTGCCCAAGCTCGAAAGCGCGTGCACCACGATTGTGATGGCACGTTAGCCGAACAACGGAGATTCCATGCGGGGCAGCCATCAGATCGGCGCGGAGCGAAAGACATGCAAGGCGGGAGACGCTTGGTCGGCGCACGCCGGCGCCCGCGTGACGGAGGAGAACGCATCGGCGGGCAAAGCCCGCGTCTTTACGACTTATCTGCTACCGAGAGCCACGAGCCGCTAGTGTCCCGATGGAGACCAAGCTCGCCATCGCTATGCTGATCGGCCTCGCTCTCGCGGTCGGCATTGCGATGTTCGTGAAATATCTGATCAACCTCTGAAAGTGATATCGATACCCGAATCCGTAGGATTTGCGATTGGCAAGAACCTATATTGCCGGGAAACCGGAGCGAGGGATCTGCCGAGTGGACCTGGCGAAATTGAGCATTGGACTGACGGGATCAGCGCAGTTGCTGGTCGGCATTGAGCACACTGCGCCCCGCGTCGGCAGCGGGCGCGTGGCCGTGCTGGCCACGCCGGTGATGATCAATGTCATCGAAGCCGCGGCGCTGGCGGCGGTGGAGCACCTCTTGCCGAGCGGGCATCAGAGCCTGGGTATCCACCTCGACATACGCCATTTCGCGGCCACACCGGTCGGCATGCGCATTGAGGCGCATTGCGAGCTGAGCGGCATCGACGGCCGCACGCTCCTGTTCCAGGTCGAAGTGCACGATGAGAAGGAGCCGATCGGCGGCGGAGCGCACAAACGTGTCGTCGTCAACGTCGCCCGTTTCGATCAACGCATACAAAGAAAGCTCAACACAGAGACCTGACCTGCGCGCATTGGCCCCACCCGCATTGACGCCTGCAGCGGACCTCGCTACCGGTCGCGGCGGGAATGCTCGGAATGCGAAACGCAAAGGAAAAGGCGGCGCTGACCTCGATCGCGGCATCGGCGGGCTTGACCCTTGCAAAAGGCGCGGTCGGGCTCGTCACTGGATCGTTGGCAGTGCTATCGGAGGGCGCGCATTCCCTTCTCGATCTTGTTGCTACCGTGATGACCTATGGTGCGGTGCGTATCTCCGGCAAACCTGCGGACGAGGAGCACCACTACGGCCACGGCAAGATCGAGAGCGTGGCCGCGCTGGCCGAGACCGCCCTCCTGTTCCTGCTCTCTGGCATCGTGATCTGGGAGGCGCTGCAGCGCCTGTTCGGCGCGCATGGTCACGCGGTTGAAGCGACGGTTTGGGCGTTCATCGTAATGGCGGCATCGATCGTCATCGATTTCTTTCGCGCGCGTGTGCTTTACCGGGTCGCCGCCGAGACATCGAGCGAAGCACTGGAAGCCGACGCGCTGCATTTCGGCTCGGACATGTGGTCATCGGCGGCGGTGCTGGTCGGCCTTGGCCTGGTTGCGCTCGGATATCCGTTGGCCGATTCGGCCGCGGCCATTGTGGTTGCGCTCTTCATCTGCATTGCCGGATGGCGGCTCGGCCGGCGCACGGTCGACACGCTCACGGATACTGCCCCGGCGGGGGCGGCGAAGAAAATCGCGGCGGACGTGGCACGCATTCCCGGCATTGTCGCCGTCGAGCGGCTGCGCGCCCGCCAATCGGCCGGGGTGCTGTTCGTCGACCTCGTTGTCGCGGTGAGCCGCACGCTGCCGCTCGACCGCGTGGCGGCGGTGAAGGACCGCATCGTGCAGAAGGTGCGTGAGGCAAGCCCGGCAGCCGAGGTGACGGTGACGACCGAGCCGCGAGCCCTCGACGATGAGAGCGTGCTCGAGCGCGCCATGGTGATCGCGCGCAACCGGGCGCTTGCCGTACATCACGTCACCGTGCATGCGACCGGGGCGCAACTTGCGGTCTCGCTCGACCTCGAGGTCGACGGCGAGCTCACCCTCGGCGCGGCGCATGACGTTGCGAGCGGATTGGAAGAAGCGATCCGCGAGGAGTTGGGTCCGGACGTCGAAGTCGAGACGCATATCGAGCCAATGCAGCCGCATCGCGAGGCCAGCCGTGACGCAGCGCCCGAGCGGGTCGTTGCAGTGCGCGATGCGCTCAGGGAAATTGCCGCGAAGGTCGACCTCGTCGGCGAAATCCACGACGTGCGCGTGCGCGAAGCCGATGCCGGCGAGATCGTCAATTTCCATTGCATGGTGGATGCCGTCGTCAAAGTCGCGGACGTGCATGAAAAGGTCGACGAGGTGGAGCGAGCGTTGCGGCTGCGCTTTCCATCGATCAGGCGCGTAATCGGTCATGCAGAGCCGTTTTCCGGTGACAAGTGACCTTGAGGTTGGGTCGATGTACCGCATCGGTCTCGTGAAGAATTCGACCCAACCTACGGGATCCCTGGTATCAGCACCGCCGCGCCTTGCAGACGGCCTTCGCGCAGGTCGGCGAGCGCCGCATTCGCGCCCTCGAGCGGGTAACGCAAAATATGCGTCTTCAGACCGGCCTGCGACGCGACTGACAAGAATTCGCCGGCATCCGCGCGCGTGAGATTGGCAACTGAAACCAGACGGCGCTCCTGCCAGAGCAAACCATAGGGAAAGCTCGGAATATCCGACATGTGGATGCCGCCGCAGACCACCCGGCCGCCTTTCCTGACCGCCGCGAGCGCCATCGGCACAAGCGCGCCGACCGGCGCGAAGATGATGGCGGCGTCGAGCGGCTCCGGCGGCAATTCGTCCGAGGCACCGGCCCATGCCGCACCGAGAGATTTCGCGAAGGTTTGCGCGGCGCTATCGCCGCGCCGCGTGAAGGCGTAGACGCGGCAGCCTTGCCAGGCTGCGACCTGGCAGAGAATATGCGCGGCAGCACCGAAGCCATAGAGGCCGAGCGTGCGCAGGGGTGTCCCCTCCCGCGCCATGCGGTAACTGCGCCAGCCGATCAGGCCGGCACACAGGAGCGGTGCGGCTTCGGCATCATCCATGCGCTCCGGCAGGGGAAAGCAGTAGCGTGCATCCGCGAGCGCATGCGTGGCAAAGCCGCCGTCGCGCGTGTAGCCGGTGAACAGGGGCCGATCGCATAGATTCTCGCGACCATCGCGACAATACGGACACACGCCGCAGGTGAAGCCGAGCCACGGCACGCCGATGCGTTCGCCAACCGCCAAACCTGCAACCTCCCCGCCCATGGCCGCGACGCGGCCCACGATCTCATGGCCCGGCACGATCGGAAACTTCGGGTCCGGCAACTCGCCATCAACGACGTGGAGGTCCGTGCGGCAGACGCCACAGGCCGCAATCTCAACCAGGATCTCGTCCGCTGCGGGCGCGGCGGCGGCTCGCTCGCGCATGATGAGCGGCGTGCGCGGTTCCTCCAGGACCATTGCGCGCATGCCCAGGCCTTTCCCGGCAGCAACGTGAGGCACATGACAGCGTGGCCCGGATGACGCGCGTGCACTGCGGCGCGATCAAACCGACCCTGCGGCGACGAATTTTGCTGCCCGTTTTGTCGCCACCACGTCGTCGAGACTCATGCCGAAATCCTTGAGCATCACGGCAGCAGCGTTGCGCCCAGGACCGGCCGAGATCGATCCACCGGGATGCGTGGTCGACCCGGTCTGATAGAGGCCCGGGATCGGCATTCGGTGGGTGGCCCAGCCGGGAACAGGTCGCATATTGGCAGACTGCGCCGCGTTCTGCGCACCGCCGTGGCATGAGCCTCGCCAATTGTGCGGATTCATCCGCTCGAGATCGAGCGGACTTTCGACCGCCCGCGCGAGGATCTTCTCGTCGGTGAGATTGGTTGCAAAACGCCGCAGCTGGTCGAGATTGGCCTGCGAGACCTGCTGCTTGATCTCATCCCAGTGTTGCGGGCCTTGCCGGAGGTCATAAGGCTGGAAGCCGATGACCTTCATGGTGTGCCTGCCGGCCGGAGCGCGTCCGGGATCCGCGACCGTCGGACAGACCGCGAGCAAGACCGGATCGTCGAGGTTCACTTCGCCGCGCGCATAATCATAACCCATGCGCAAGGCGCGCATTGGATTCGACATGATCCCGACGGCCATGGGCTCGCGCACGCCGCCGCCGTCGACGCCAAATCGCATGGGTTCGCTCGTCGCATAATGCGTGACGAACAGGGTAGGCCCAGCTTGCCACGTCTCGACGCCCGTGACGAAATCGTCCCCCCATGCCTCGCGCGGGGCCATATCGATGAGATGCTTGATGTGCACGCTCGACAACACCGCTTTTTCGGCATGATACGTGCTGCCATCCTCGCATTCCACACCGACACAGCGGCTACTCTCGATCAGCAGCCGACGGACTTTCTTGTCGGTGACGATCATGCCGTCATGGGCTTCGACAAGGCGTGCGAGCGCACCGGAAAATTGACCCGATCCGCCCTTTGGCACGCACCAGCTCCAGCGTTGGCGGCCGTAGACGAGCGAATAGGCGAGCCGGCCCGACATCGGCCATTCCGGAGGCACCACCGTCTGGAACGCCATCCACAGCATGAACGAACGGCAATGATCGTCCTCGAAATTGTCGCGAATGATATCCCAGCCCGACATCGCGATCCGGCGCAGCCATTTCCTGCCGTCGGCATGATCCGCGAGGCGTTCATTGACGCTCTTGCCCCAGCCGACGGGCGTATAGGAAACGGCATCAAAGATTGCCTTGACTGCTTCGTATTCCGCGATCATGCGCCGGTATGCGATCGCATCCTTTTTCGAGAATTTGGCGAATTCATCGCAGGTTCGCGCGATATCGCGATACTGGGTCAGGTAGCTGCCATCACCGAAGGGGACATGCACCACGATTTCGGGGTGAATGTATTCGAGCCCGTAGTCCGCAAGCCCAAGCTCGTCATTGCGCAGCATCGGGCTATCCTGGATCACCACATGAGCGGTCCCGCAGGAATCATGATGGAAGCCGGGAAGCGTCAGTTCCTCGGTGACGCAGTTGCCGCCGATCACCGGGCGGCCTTCCAGCACAAGGCAGCGGTAGCCGGCCTTCGACAGATACGCGGCCGCAATCAAGCTGTTGTGCCCGGCACCGGCAACCACGACGTCGAAACGATCGGACATGCAATGCGATCCTGTCACCTTGCGGCTGCGCTGGCATTTTGCCGATCAGGCAGCGCTCACCCGGGTTATGCCTGGGTTGGCTCTCGACGGTCCAAGATCTCATTCCCCGGGGGCCGAGCGCAGCAAGGAACCCCGTTCACCTTCAGTTGCTGATGTCCTTGAAAACCTCCGTGAGGTGCGCGGTCTCGTCGCGGATAATCCTGTCGAATTGCTCCGGGGTATCGGCAGCGCCCACGACAAATTGAGCGGCAAGCTTCGCCTTCACCTCCGGAGTTTGCAGAATCGCAACCACATCCCGATTGATCTTGTTGACGGCTTCGCGCGGAACGCCGGCTTGTGTCATCAACCCGAACCAGGAATCGTAGACGTAGTCCAACCCGGCCTCTCTGAAAGTCGGCACATCCGGCATTTCAGGAATTCGCGCGGGTGTCACGGCCGCAATCGCGCGCACCTTCCCGGCCTCGGCCATTTCTTTCGACAGATTGACCGGCGCAAAATACATGTGCGCATCGCCCCGGACCACCGCGGTCACCGCGTCGGGTGCGCTCTTGAACGGCACGTGCACGATATCGATGTTCGCTGCCTTGCGGAACAGCGCGCCGGCAATGAAAGTCGTGCTGGCAAGCCCAGGCGACGAGAAATTGAGCGTTCCAGGCTTCGATTTCGCGAGGTCGATCAATTCCTTGAGATTCTTGGCCGCAACCTCGGGATTGATGATCAGATAGAGCGGTGCCGAGCTCACGCGTGTGATCCCGGCAAAATCCTTGACCGGATCGAACGACAGATTCTTGTTCACAAGCCCGGCGACGGTATGCCCGTTCGATGTCAGCATCAGGGTGTACCCGTCCGGCGCCGCTTTTGCCACGCCCAGCGTGCCAGCAAGCCCTGGCCGGTTCTCCACGATCACCTGCTGACCCCAGCGCTTGGACATCTCATCGGCAAGGATACGTGCCATGATGTCGGTCACGCTTCCGGCGCCGAACGGCACGACAATGGTCACCCTCTGGGTCGGGAAACCCAGCGCCGAGTTGAATGCGGGAAGAGCGAATGTCGCGGCAGCGAGCGCCGCAGCTGCAAGCATGCGAAGAATTGACATCAAGTCCTCCCATCGATTTTCTTGGCGGACGGATTGAATGAGGCACCGGCATTAAATCAGGAGGCGAGGCCGAGTCATATGGGGAAAATGCCGCAAGGGCAGGATTCGCCGAAGAACGCTCGTACGAGGATGCTCCCTCGTGCCATAGAGAGAGCCCCTCATTCGATAGTCCCGGAACAGCCTCATGCGCACTGAAGACCCCCGCCCTGTGCGGCTTGCGGATTACCGCGCGCCCGAATGGCTGGTCGAGACGGTAGAGCTCGATATCGCGCTCCATCCCAAGGCAACCCGGGTGCGCGCGACCCTCATGCTGCGGCCCAATGAGAATAGCGGCGCCCCGGCCCCCCTCTTGCTCAACGGCGATGCGCTCACGCTATGCTCGGTCGCGCTCGACGGGATGGTGCTCCTGCCCGAGCAGTTTGTGGCGACGGACGATCGCTTGACCATCGCGCAGCCGCCGCAGCGGCCGTTCCGCCTCGAGATCGAGACCGTCGTGGACCCCTCCGCCAATTCCCAGCTCCTGGGCCTCTATCGCTCGGGTTCCATTTACTGCACCCAGTGCGAAGCCGAAGGCTTCCGTCGCATCACGTATTTTCCCGATCGTCCCGATGTGATGGCGGTGTACACCACCCGCATCGAGGCGGAAAAAGCAGAGGCGCCGGTGCTTCTCGCCAATGGCAATCTCGTAGCCGCCGGCGAGGTAGAGGGGGGAAGCCGCCATTTCGCGGTCTGGCACGATCCGTTCCCGAAACCCTCGTACCTGTTCGCGATGATTGGCGGGAAGCTTGCCTGCGTCGAGGATCGTTTTCGCACCATGTCGGGCCGGGAGGTCACGCTGCAAATCTACGTGGAGCCTGGAAAGGAGCCTCGTTGCGCCCACGCCATGGATTCGCTCAAGCGGGCCATGCGTTGGGACGAAACTGCCTTCGGCCGCGAATACGATCTCGATATCTTCATGATCGTTGCGGTCTCGGACTTCAACATGGGAGCAATGGAGAACAAGGGACTCAACGTCTTCAACGACAAATACGTGCTCGCATCCCCCGAGACGGCGACCGACGGCGATTTCGATCGCATCGAGGCGATCGTCGCACATGAATATTTTCACAATTGGACCGGCAACCGCATCACCTGCCGCGACTGGTTCCAGCTCTGCCTGAAGGAAGGGCTTACGGTTTTCCGCGACCAGGAGTTTACCGCCGACGCGCGCTCGCGCGCGGTCGAACAAATCAGCGACGTGCGAGCGCTGCGAGCTTACCAATTCGACGAGGATGCCGGGCCGCTGGCGCATCCAGTACGGCCGCAGCAGTATCACGAGATCAACAACTTTTACACGACGACGGTCTATGAGAAAGGCGCCGAAGTCGTGCGCATGCTCAAAACTCTGCTGGGGCCGCAGAAATTTCGAGAAGGCATGGACCTCTATTTCGTGCGCCACGACGGACAAGCCGCAACCGTAGAACAATTCGTGCAATGCTTCGCCGACGTGTCGGGTACTGATCTCACCCAATTCCTGCTCTGGTACTCACAGGCCGGCACGCCGGAAGTCGTTGCTACCGGGAGCTATGACGCGGATGCCAGGAGCTATCGCCTGGAGCTCGCTCAGACCGTGCCGGCGACGCCCGGCCAACCCGCCAAAGAAGCAGTGGTCATCCCGCTTGCAGTCGGCCTCGTGGGACGCAACGGACGCGACCTGCCGCTTAAATGCGGCGGCGCAGGCGCGCCCGAGCGCGGCGTGCTGACCTTGACCAAGCCCGTCGACACCTTCGTCTTCGCCGATATCGGAGAAGCGCCGGTCCTGTCGCTCAACCGCGGGTTCTCGGCGCCGGTCAAGCTCGTCGCCAATCTATCGGGCGATGAGTTGAGATTTCTTGCCGCACACGACGGCGATCTCTTCAACCGATGGCAAGCCTTCCAGAGCCTCGCCACCAAGTTTCTGGTCGACAATGTCTCGGCGCTGCGCGCGGACGGCGCGCCGCGCGAGAGTGTTCGGCGCCAGGAATCCGGGCTCACAGGGACGCTCGATGCGGTTCTCGCCGACAGCACGATCGAGCCGGCTTTCGTCGCCCTCATGCTCACGGTTCCCGGCGAGTCCGACATCGCGCGCGAGATCGGTCGTGACGTCGATCCCGACGCCATCTTCGCGGCGCGCTCGGCGCTACGCGCACGCATCGGAAGCCATCTCAGCGCTTCCCTGTTCGATCATTATCGGTCGCTCTCCGAAAGCGGCCCGTACCGGCCGGATGCGGTGAGCGCGGGCCGTCGTGCGCTGCGTAATACCTGTCTCGACCTGTTGGTTGCAGCCCGCAGTCGCGATGCGATCTCAGTGGCGGTGCGACAATATCATGCGGCCGACAACATGACCGATCGCATGGCGGCGCTCTCGACGCTGTCGCTCTGCGATACCCCGGAGCGCGCCGCGGCGCTGGAGGATTTTTACTCCCGCTATCTCGACGACCCCTTGATCCTCGACAAGTGGTTCACCTTGCAGGCCACCGTTCCCGAGCCGGCGACGCTCGATCGCGTCAAGGCACTTACGACACATCCGGCATTCTCATTTGCCAACCCCAATCGCGTGCGCGCATTGGTGCATGCTTTCGCGCTCGGGAATCAGAAAGAGTTCAACCGCCCCGACGGGGCCGGGTATGCGTTCATCGTCGATACCGTGCTGGCGCTCGATCCCAAAAATCCTCAGCTGGCGGCGCGGCTTCTCTCCGCGCTCAAGAGCTGGCGCGTGCTCGAGCCGGGAAGACGGGCGCTTGCGCAAGCGGCTCTGCAGCGCGTAGCCGACGCGTCCTCCCTCTCCCCAGATGTGAGCGACATCACCCGGCGTGCGCTGACGGAAGATTGATTTTTCTCAACCTCTCTGACCTTTCCAGGTGCCGCGCAGGCCGGGAATCGCGGTCTGGGCCAAGCAGCAGTCGTGACTATCAGCGCTGCCGGCGTGATGATCCGGGCATGGGCATTTGGCAGCGTTTACGCCTTTACCGCGACGATGCCCTCGATCTCGACTGAGATCTGGTTAGGCAGCATGACGTTGCCAACCGCCGAGCGAGCATGCCGCCCGGCGTCACCGAACACCTCGACAAAAAGGTCAGAGCAGCCGTTGATGACCTTCGGCGAGTCATTGAAATTCGGCGCTGCATTGACCATGCCGAGTAGCTTGACGATGAAGTCGACACGGTCAAGCGAACCAAGTGCGTCGCGCATGGCGGCAAGAAGCCCAAGTCCGACGAGCCGGGCGCGCTGGTAGCCTTCCTCGATGCTGATCTCGGCGCCGAGCTTGCCAGTCAGTGCTGCTCCTCTCTCGTCGCGCGGGCCTTGGCCGGCGAGGAACAACAGGTTGCCTGCGAGCCGATAGGGCAGATAATTGGCGACTGGCTTCGGCAATACCGGCAGCACCAGACCCAGTTCCTTCAATCGCGCTTCCGCACTCATGGATTTTTCCTTTCCGATAACTGTGTCGCCACCGTCTCGATTGTCATGGTGCGCACCGCCGATGCATTTGCGGGCGGTCTCGTCAAAAGCCTGTCGCTTGCGCGTGCCGACGAGGTGATCGAATAGGGCCGGCTATTTCCGGATCGGCCTTTAGTCGAATATGCGCTGATAGGGTCGATAGATCGGCGTCCACATCTTGGCTCGAATGCGGGCCTCGTTCTCGACCGGGCTCCTCTCCTCTGCCAGACCCTCGGCCTGGGCTTGCCGCGCCACCGCGACGGCAACGCGATACGATACTTCACGCAGCTGCGTGACCGGCGGCAATAGATTGGTCTTGCGATCGCGCCTGCTCGGTGAGGCTTCTGCAAGCGCCCGCGCCGCCGCCATCAGCATGCCGTCACTGATGCGGTGCGCCTGCGTCGATATGCTGCCGAGCCCGATGCCGGGAAAGACATAGGCGTTATTGGTCTGATCGACGCGGAAGCTGACGCCGTCCTTCAACACGGGCGGAAAGGGGCTACCGGTGCCGATCACCGCGCGCCCTTGCGTCCAGGCAAGAAGATCGCTCGGTGTGGCTTCGCAGCGCGACGTCGGGTTGGAAAGCGGAAAAATGATCGGCTGCTGCGCGAACTCGGCCATGGTGCGCACGACCTGCTCGGGAAAGCCGCCGGGCTGGCCTGAAACACCGATCAGCACGGTCGGGTGGGCATTGCGCGCGACGTCCGTCAGGCCGATGCGGTTCGGTGCATCGAGCTGCCACTGTGCTACCCTTTCGCGCGCCTGCGCAAACGTCGCTTGAAAGTCGAGGAGGCCGGACATTCCCTCGACCAGAAGACCGTCGCGATCCACGACGTAGAAGCGCGATCGTGCCTCGGCCTCGGGCAGGCCCTCCGCCAGCATCGCCTTGAGCAAGAGCGAACTCACCCCGATCCCGGCCGAGCCGCCGCCCAGCACAGCGATGCGATGACGGCTCAGCGGCACGCCGGTCACGTTGACCGCGGCAAGCAGCGTCCCCGTGGTGACAACCGCGGTGCCTTGGATATCGTCGTTGAACGTGCAGAGGCGATCCCGATAGCGTTCCAGCAGCCTGGTTGCGTTGTCGCGTGCGAAGTCCTCCCACTGCAGCAGAATGTGCGGCCAGCGCTCGATAACCGCGCTCACGAAGGCTGCGATGAAATCGTCATAGGCCGGCCCGCGCACGCGTTCGTGACGCCAGCCGACGTAGAGCGGATCGGCAAGGCGTTCGGCATTGTTGGTGCCAACGTCTAGCATGATGGGAAGCGTCGTGGCCGGATGCAGGCCGCCGCAGGCGGTATAGAGGGCAAGCTTGCCGATCGGGATGCCCATCCCGCCCGCGCCCTGATCACCGAGGCCGAGGATGCGCTCTCCGTCGGTCACGACGATGGCCTCGACGTCGTCGAAGCGTGGATTGGAGAGGATGCGCTTGATGCGCGCCATATGCGGCACGCTGAGAAAAAGCCCGCGCGGCTTGCGGAACGTTTGGCTGAATTCCTGACAGCCAAGGCCTACCGCGGGGGTGTAAACAACCGGCAGCATCTCGGCGAGATCGCCTGCCAGGACAGCGTAGAACAGAACCTCGTTGGTGTCCTGGAGGCCGCGCAAGAAAATATAGCGCGCGAGATCGTTCGGCAGCCCCCGAAAGGCCTGCGTGCGCCGATCGACCTGCTCGTCGAGCGTTGCGACATTGGGCGGCAGGAGCCCGTGCAGGTCGAACGAGTCTCGTTCGTCCTCGGTGAAGGCAGTCCCTTTGTTCAGTAGAGGATCATTGAGAAGCTCGTAGCCGAACAGTCGGCTCTCGATGAATGGACCCTCGGCCAACCGTTGCCCTTGGCCTAGCATTGCGGTGAGCCTCTCAGTTCGATCTGCATTCGCATGTCCCCCTCAATGATAACGCTCGCAAGACCAAGCTCTGCCAAGCCAGGATCATGCGCCCGATCCAGGCCAGTCAAGATATGTTCGCGGGATGGGGCACCCGCGCCACCCGACGTCTGTATCTCTTTTGAGCCAGATCAATGAACCTCGGAAGCGGGCGGTAGATCATTGGGACAGCTACCAGGCATCACATGGAAGTCGAAAAACGGCCGGTTGCCCCGTGCCTGATGCAGGGTTGAGCGCTCGTGAGCGTGCACGGCAGATATGTCGGGGGCAGGAGACCAGAAGGAAGCACATGTATCGGCACATTTTGATCCCGACCGACGGCTCGGAGCTCGCCCAGCGGGCGGTACGGCGCGGATTATCGCTCGCAAAAACCGTCGGAGCCAGAGGGGCTGTGACCTCATCGTGATGGCTTCGCACGGCCGCAGCGGGATTGCGGCGGTCGTGCTGGGAAGCGTAACGAACAAGGTACTCACGCATACGACCATTCCGGTCCTGGTCTGCCACTGCGACCGGTAACGATTACGCCGATTTGGTGGCCAGGGCGGCAGCTTTGCCCGGCGACGCACGGCCGGGGCAAACGTCCTTTATCTGACGGCTCGCTAAAAGCATTCCGCATCAAAGAGAAAAGTCGAATTCGGAATTCTTGCCAATTCGTTAACGTCGCTCTCGACAAATTGCCATCTTTCGATTCCAATCAAAAGTGATTCGGAGAGATGCGGCACATCCTTCCGATGAAGGTGACAGAGATCCGAACGGAGGCGAGGAATGGCGCGCGCCGAGGTCGCGAGCGCGTCCGTAAGTTCTGATTCAATCAAGGGACTGGCTCAGTCCATCGCAAAACCGGCTTACCTGCGGCTGCTGACCGCCGAGCCGGCGTTGCGACGTGCTGTGCCGGCCCTGATCATTGCCTTCCTGCTGACGATTTGCGTCGGCGCCGTCGTGCAAGTGCTCGATCATCGCCGCCAGGCCGTGAGCGAGCTCATCAATCAGATTGATGCCACCGCCGATTTTCTGGCGGATCGATTCGACCGGTTCGATCGCTCGAAGGAGGACAGGTCCGGCCTCGATCGCCGCCTTCAGAGCGAGCTCGAGCACCTGGTTCCGGTTTGGGCACGCGCCGCCGGACGCCAAGTGCTGGTCGCGAACGGCGAAGGCATCATCGTTGCCGCAGTCCGGCACGCCGCCGTCGCGACCGCCGACGGCTCCATGATGGCCACCATACCGCTCGAAGCAGGGATTGTCGGACGCAGACTGATCGACGTGCTCGGACCTGCCCAGCCGCTGACCACATTCGGGGCCGCAGCCGGGGTGCTGGAAATTCCTCTCGCTGACGGCAGCATGGTCTTCGGCAGCGTGCGCAGCCTCTATGCGACCAACGGCGAGCTCGCGGTCCTCCACGGTCGCGGCGAGGCGCTCACGGCGTGGGTCTCCGACACGGCACTGACCGTGACGCTGTCCGCCACCACCGGCTTCGTCGTGCTGATCCTGGGCTTCGCCTTCCACTGGCAAGCAACCCGCGCACGCGAAGCCGACACGATCTACGAGACGGTGCGCTCGCGCATCGACACCGCGCTCAACCGCGGGCGCTGCGGACTATGGGACTGGGATCTCGCACGCGGGCGCGTATTCTGGTCGCATTCAATGTTCGCGATCCTGGGCCTGCGGCCGCGCAATGCGCTCATGAGCTTCGGCGAGGTCAATGTCCTCCTCCACCCCGATGACATCAACCTTTACGAGCTTGCGGCTCAGCTCGCGGATGCCAAAGCAACCCTGGTCGATCATGCCTTTCGCATGCGACACGCCAATGGCAACTGGGTCTGGCTACGCGCGCGCTGCGAGCTGGTCCGGCAATCCGGCGACAGCGGGCCGCATCTGATCGGGATTGCCGTCGACATCACCGAGCAAAAGACATTGGTCGAGAAAACGGTCGAGGCGGATCTGCGGTTGCGCGATGCCATCGAGACCATCCCCGAGGCATTCGTGGTGTGGGATGCGCAGAATAGACTCGTCCTGTGCAACTCGAATTTCCAGGAGCTTCACAACCTGCCGGACGAGGCCATCGAGGCCGGCGCGTCCTACGAAGCGGTCGTGGCAGCCGGCCGCAAGCCCGTCGTTCGCTCCAAGATCACGAGCGAAGGCCACAGCCCCGGCGCCCGCACATTCGAGGCCCAACTCGACGATGGCCGCTGGCTGCATATCAGCGAACGGCGCACCAAGGACGGCGGCTACGTCTCGGTGGGCACCGACATCACCAACATCAAGTTGCATGAAGAAAAGCTGATGGAAAGCGAGAAGCGTCTCATGGCCACCGTCGCCGATCTGCGCAATTCGCAGCAGAAGCTCGAGCGGCAGGCCGAGGAGGTTGCCGATCTTGCTGAGAAATATGCGGAGGAGAAGACCCGCGCCGAGGACGCTAACCAGGCCAAATCGAAATTTCTCGCCAACATGAGCCACGAGCTGCGCACCCCTCTCAATGCCATCATTGGTTTCTCCGAAATCATGGAATCAGGGATGTTCGGCCCGCTCGGGACCGATAAATATCGCGAATATTGTTGCGACATCCATCAGAGCGGGCAGTATCTGCTGGAAGTCATCAATGACATCCTCGACATGTCGAAGATCGAGGCCGGACGCATACGTCTCGATCCGTCACAGATCGACCTGGAGCCCTTCCTCAACGACGCCATGCGGGTAGTGTCCGCGCGCGCCAACGGCAAGCGGCTCGCGCTGACGGCGCGGATTGGCGGCGGCATCAGCCTGATAGCCGATCCCCGCCTGCTCAAGCAAATCATGTTGAACCTCTTATCCAATGCCGTGAAATTCACACCTGAAGGCGGCCAAGATCACGATCCGTGCACGGGCGACGAGCGCAGCGATCAGCATTGCCATAGCGGATACCGGCATTGGCATTCCAAAAGATGCCCTTGCGCGCCTTGGCCGGCCGTTCGAGCAGGTGGAGAGCCAGCTGACCAAGAGTCACCAGGGGTCGGGTCTGGGGCTTGCAATTGCAAAATCGCTCACCGAGCTCCATCACGGCACGATGCGCATCCGCTCGACATTGGGGCGCGGGACGATGGTGCTGCTGCGCTTGCCGAGCAAGCGGGCATCGACGCAGAAGAGCGAAATGGCAGAGGCTGCCGCCTAGTCCCCGATTGTTTTGAATTTGAAGTTCCTGCACGGGCTCGCTGCAAGACTGATAAAGGAGACTCGAAATTCACCGCACTAATAATTGAATTTAGCATTCATTCGCCTATGATGCGCTTGAAAATTCCTCGCACTTTCATCTGGGTCTCGGCGATGAAAGCCTCGAGCGTGGTGAAATCGGGGACATCGGCTGCGCGCGCCAACAGCGCGAGCAGCCCGGCGCTGCCGTTTGCGGATCGAACGACCGGGGCAGGCACAGCCGCAGGATTTGCGTGAGATCGTGATAAAGCCGCACCGCCGCGCGCAGGACTTCCGCATCCGGCGCCTCGATCACGGCCAGCTCTCCACGCCTTGTCCAGCACGCGCGCGGTCGAAGTGTCGAGAATGTCGGGATCTGCCAGGCATGAACGAGCTGCAGATATTGTGCGATGAACTCGATATCGATCAATCCGCCTGCGACGTATTTCAGATCCCAATGTGTCGCTGTCGCCTTTGTCGCTCGCGATGGCGCGGCGCATCTCAACCACGTCGCCGGCGATCGTGTCGGCCTCGCGCGGCCGGCACAGCACGTCGCGGATCACTGTCTCGACGCGTCGCGGCAAACTGCGGCGATGCCGAGACCACCCGCGCCCGCGTGAGCGCCATGTGTTCCCAAGTCCAGGCCTCATTCTCCTGATAACTCGCAAAACCGTCAATCCGGGTCGCGACCGGGCCGGAGCGGCCGGATGGCCGCAGCCGCATGTCAACCTGATAGAGATGCCCGTAATTGGTCTGCGCAGTGAGCGCGCTGATGAGCCGCTGGGTCAGCCGCGAGAAATATTGCGCGCCATAAAGCGGTCGCGCGCCGTGCCAATTCGGGATGCTCGGAATCAAAATCGTAGACCACGATCAGGTCGAGATCCGAGCTCGCCGTCATCTCGCGTCCGCCGAGCTTGCCAAGCGCGAGGATCGCGACTCGCTGCTCGGCCACGCGGCCGTGCTGCGCCGCAAACGTTTCCTCGATCGCGCCGATGAAGGGAGCGGATCAGCACATCGGCGAATCGGGCAAACGCTTCGCCCGCCTGCTCCGCCGATACCGTTCCTGACAGGATGCGAATTCCGATCAGGAACATCTGCTCCTGCGCGAAGATCCTGACGCGATCGAGAAAATCTTCGTAGGAACCAGCTTGGCTCAAGGGAGCGATCAAGCGCCGCGGCCAGCTCGGCTTCTTCGGGCAGCGCGCCGAAAAAGCTCGGATCGATCACCGCGTCCATGAATTCCGGGAAATGAGCGAGGCTGTCGGCGAGCCGGGGCGCATCTCCGAGAACAAGCGCAATGAGCGCAATGAGATCGGGATGTTGCCGCAACAGGGAAAATAGCCGACTGCCGCCGTGCAGCGCCGAAAGAAACCGGTCGAAAGCGATGACTGCGTCATCGGCGATTGGGAACCGGAAAAATAGTGAAGCAGCGCCGGCACGATGCGGCGAGTTGCTCGCGCGCAAACGTGCCCTTCAGGGCACCATAAGCAGACGTGTTCCAGCGCCGCACCAGCGCAGATATTTCGAGCGGGTTGCGGAAACCCATCACGCTGAGCCGGTCGAGCGTTTCGCGATCATCGGCAGCCGGAGGAAAGATCAGGCTCGGACGGCCGGCGCTGCCAGCGCGTGCGTGCTCGAACAGGGTCGCATAATGTCGTTGCACGTTGCGCAGATGACAGAGCAGCGCCTCGGCGAAATCGTCGCGGCCAGCAGAAGCCTGCAAATCGCGAAAATTGCTCAAGCCGTTCTCGGTCGGCGGCAGGGTATGGGTCTGTTCGTCCGAGACCATTTGCAGCCGGTTCTCGACTGCTCGCAGGAATTCGTAGGCCGACACGAGATCGTGAGCGCCTCTTCGTCGATCCAGCCGCCACGATGCAGCGCATCGAGCGCCTGCAAGGTCGCCTTCATGCGCAACTCCGGATGACGTCCGCCGGCAATCAGCTGCTGGGTCTGGACGAAAAATTCGATCTCGCGGATGCCGCCGCGACCGAGCTTGATATTGTGTCCCTCGACCGCGATCTCGTCGTGACCGCGATAGGCGTGAATTTGCCGCTTCATCGCATGGATGTCGGCAACCGCTGCGAAGTCCAGATATTTCGCCAGATGAAAGGTGAAAGCTCGGCCAGAAATGTTTCGCCGGCCGCAAGGTCGCCGGCACAGGGCCGCGCCTTGATCAGCGCTGCACGCTCCCAATTCTGCCCGCGGCTCTCGTAGTAATCGAGCGCCGCGGCAGTGGACATGGCGATCTGGGTGGAGCCGGGATCGGGACGCAGCCGAAGATCGATGCGGAACACATAGCCGTCGCCGGTGCGTTCCTGCAACAGCTTCACCAGCCCCCGCGTCAGCCGCACGAAGAACGATGCTGGCTCCACTCCGGGAACGACTGCGGCAGGATCGTAGAAGACGATGAGGTCGATATCGCTCGAATAGTTGAGCTCACCCGCTCCCATCTTGCCCATGGCAAGCACGATATAACCGGATCGCCGCCCCGGATGCGCCGCTTCCGCCATTTTGAGCTTGCCGGTTGCGGCGTTGCGCGTCCGCGAGAGATAGTCGACGGCAGCCCGACGGCCGCATCGGCAAGCCGGTCTGCAGCTCCATCAAGTGCATCACGGGCCAGACGCCTCCATATCGGCAGAGCGCCGATCAGCAGCGCGGCGTCTGACTTCATGCGACGAAGCGGCGCATGACCTCGGCTTCATCGCGCGCTTGCACGACCGCATGGCTGGCTCGGACAGGATAGTTGGAAGCGACGCTCGGGATCGTATTCAGAAGCGCGGACCAGCCGCGCCGGTCGATGCCCGCACCAAATCCCAAAGAAAGGGGGCGAGTCGGCGAGCCCTGTCGAGCAACTTGTCGCAGCGTGGGATGATCGCAATCAGCCGCTTGATAGCCTCGCCGGCGGCGTTCCGCGATCTCTGCAAGCCAGCCTCGACGAGCGCGCCGCTGTCTGCGGCGAAGAAAGCCGCGGCGCGGCGCTATCCGGTCGCGAGCAACGGTCTGCTCTCGCCATCGGCTGCCCTGGTCGGCCATTGCACGGCTCGCCAAAGTATCTCCCAGGCTGCCTTGATAACGCTGAGTAACGAAGATGGTGCCGCAGACGCGCGCCAAGCGCGCATCCATGGTGGGGATATCACTCCATTGCCGCTGGCTGCCCAGCGCGGGGCAGTGAGATCGCGGTCCGAGCCCGGGCGCATTGTCCTCGAGCTTGAGCTCGCCACCATGCAGCCGCGCGACGGCCGAGGCGAGACTTAGCCCCAGTCCAGAGCCCGGCTGGGAGCGGCTCTTTTCCAGCCGCACGAAACGCTCCACCGCGCGGCCCCGGTCTCCCTCTGGAATACCGTAGCCGCCGTCGGCGACGGTGAGCAGAATCTGCTCGCCCTCCCGGAACGGCCCTGATCACGATCTCGGGCGCGCCTCCATTCATGTCGATCCGATCGGGGGCGCCGTATTTAATCGCATTGTCCACGAGATTGGCGAGCGCCTGGCTGATGAGCTCCCGGTTGCCGTGAACGGAGCAGCGTTCGGGGCCTCGACCTGAGCTGGATGCCCTCTCGTCGGCGAGCGGTTCATATAGCTCGCCCATCTGCGCGCAATCTCGGCGGCATCCACTTCGGACATGCCGTCGCGGGCCTGGCCCGACTCGGCCCGAGCGATCATAAGGAGCGCATTGAACGTGCCGATGAGCGCCTCCGATTCCTCGATCGTGCTTTCCAGGGCCGCCCGGTATTGAGATTCATCCTCGGCCAAGCGCAGCGCTTCTTCGCAGCGGTTACGTAGCCGGGTCAGCGGCGTTTTGAGATCGTGCGCGATGTTATCCGACATCTCCTTTAGTCCGTGCATCAGCGCTTCGATGCGCTCGAGCATGTCATTGAGATTACCTGCGAGCCGATCGAGTTCGTCACCGGTGCCGGCAATCGGCAGGCGACCGGTCAGGTCGCCTCCCATGATTTTGCGCGTGGTTTCGGTCATTGCGTCGACACGCTTGAGCACTCGCCGCGTCACGAACAACCCTCCGGCGATCCCCAGCACAATGACGATCGCCAGCGACCAGCGGCCGGCAGCCAGCACGACGTCGTTCAGACGCTCGCGCTCGTCCAGATCGCGTCCGACCAACACCCGGAAGCCGGCCGGGAGTTGAAACACACGAACGAGCGCGTGATGCTCGACTGCCATCCGGATCGTCGAGGCGACGATAGACGGTCTCGACCAAGCCGGACCTACTCAAGGACGCCCGCGGACAGCGAGCCAACATTGCCGGCAAGTGCCTCGCCGGCGCGGCGCGGTGACGAGATAGAGGCTGGACCCGGGGCGTCGCGACCTTGCATCGACGATGAAGACCAGGCGCCGAATACCGCCTTGCCGGTATTGCTCCGCAAGCCCGGTGATCTCCGCGTCGACCGTCTGGGTGATCTGGTCGGTGATCAGCCGACGGGTATTCCAGGCAAAGTAGCCGAGAAGGAAGATCGCAAACAGCGCAAAAATAACCAGATAGACCAGCGTGAGCTTGAACGCAGTCGTGCGTAGAAGCTTTCCAAGCGCCGTCATGCGACACCGTGCTTAACCCGCGCAATGCGGGACGACTGTCATTTGCTGTCGCGGATCACATAGCCTGCGCCGCGCACTGTGTGCAGCAATGGCTGGGCAAAACCTTTATCAATTTTCGAGCGAAGCCGCGAGATGTGCACGTCGATGACGTTGGTCTGCGGGTCGAAGTGGTAGTCCCAAACGTTCTCCAGCAGCATGGTGCGGGTGACTACTTGGCCAGCGTGCTTCATGAGATATTCGAGCAGCCGGAATTCGCGGGGCTGCAGGATGATCTCTCCGCCGCTGCGCGTCACCTGATGCGACAGCCGATCGAGCGCAAGGTCCCCGACCCGGTAGACCGTCTCTTCGCGGCCTCCGCGCCGGCGCGCCAGCACTTCCGTGCGTGCGAGCAACTCCGAGAAGGAATACGGCTTCGGCAGGTAATCGTCTCCGCCCGCCCGCAACCCCTTGACCCGGTCATCGACCTGGCCGAGCGCCGACAGGATCAGCGCCGGGGTCTCGACGCCCTTGCTGCGCAACGTCCCGATGACCGACAGGCCATCGAGCTTGGGCAACATCCGGTCGACGATCAGAACGTCATATTGGCCATCCAGCGCCTGGGCAAGCCCCTCCTCTCCATCAGCCGCCAGCTCGGCGACGTGCCCGACCTCGCGAAACGCCTTCGCGAGATAGTCGGCGGCATCGCGGTCATCTTCGATGATCAGGAGACGCATGACGAATCTGCCGGCTCTCGAATAGGCGATATGATTGGCTGAATTGATCATAGCGGCCATCTTGTAACCCGTCTCACTTGTCCGCACGCGAAGAGCCGCATGCCGGCCCCGACGATGCAAAGGGGCGGCGGTTTGACCCGCCGCCCCTCAGCCCACTCTATGCCGGCGGGGGCGACGGATGCCGGCACAGAGCTGGAGAGATACGAGGACGGACCAACGGCCCGCCCTTGCCCGAACGCCGGCGAAAGCGACCCATGCTGGCGATCCAGCCCATTGCATCAGGCCCGGCCGAGCCGCAGCGCGACAAGCTTGACCGCATCACCAGACTTGAACCGGATGAGGACCGAGCGTTTGCCATCCTTCTGCGCCTCGTTCAACGCGCTGCGCACATCGGCGGGATTGGCAATTTTCTTGCCGCCGACCTCCAGGATGACGTCACCGGTCTGGAAGCCGTGCTCCGACGCGACGCCGCTGGGATCCACCTTCGTGACAACCACGCCATCCGAACCGCTGCCCGCGACTTGGCCAGCCGGAGCAAGGGTGAGCCCGAGCCTGAGAACGTCGCTGCTGTTGGGCGTCGAGCTGTCCGGGGTCGTCGCGCGTGCCTCGCGCTGATTGGGCAGCTCGCCAAGCGAGACGGACAGGTTCTTCTCCTCGCCCTTGCGCCACACCGTCAACTTGACCGATTTGCCGGGAGCAATGGACCCGATCTGCCGGGCAAGATTTCTGGCGTCCCTGACCGCGTTACCATCGACGGAAGTGATCACGTCGCCGGCCTGGATGCCGGCCTTGGCTGCCGGTCCGTTTGGCTGCGGGTCGGCGACGATGGCGCCCTCGGCCTTCTTGAGACCGATGCTCTCGGCAATTTCGGCAGTCACGGGCTGAATTTGAACGCCGATCCAACCGCGGGTCACGCTGCCCTTGTCCTTGAGTTGGGCGACGACCGACTTCACCGTGCCGGCGGGAATGGCGAAAGCAATGCCTACCGAGCCGCCCGAAGGCGAGAATATCGCGGTATTGACGCCAATGACGTTGCCGTCGACGTCAAACGTCGGACCACCGGAATTGCCTTTGTTGACGGGGGCGTCGATCTGGATGAAATCGTCGTATGGCCCGGCGCCGATATCGCGACCGCGCGCCGATACGATGCCGGCGGTGACGGTCCCGCCCAGGCCGAACGGATTGCCCACCGCCAGCACCCAGTCGCCGATACGCGGGACCTGGTCTGCGAGCTTGGCGTAGGGGAAATCACTACGGCCCTCGACCTTGATCAAAGCGACGTCGGTGCGGGCATCAGTCCCGATCACCTTTGCGCTGTAGGTCTTGCCGTCATCGGTCGTGATCTCCACAGTGTCGGCCTTGTCGACCACGTGGTTATTGGTCACCGCGTAGCCGTCCGCCGTGATGAAGAAGCCAGAACCCTGACCGGTCACGAGACGATTGCGCGGGGTGCGCTGCTCATCGGGATTGATCCCATCCGGCAATCCGAAGCGTCGGAAGAAGCGCTCTATCTGAGAGTTCGGCGGGAACGGCAAGTTACCCTCGAAGCCCATCATCTTTGCACCGGCGTCGAGCTTCACTCGCACCGAAATGACGGCGGGCTTCACTTTCTCGACGATATCGGCAAAGCCGACCGGGCGCTGAACGTTCTGCGCGTAAGCGACGTTCGACAGCGCGGAGCCGGTTGGGTTTGGAACGAGATTCGCAGCACCGAGCAGTATGGTCGCGCTTAAACTGGCGACACCGGCCAGCAGAGCGACGCGACGCGCCGAGAGGATGCGCGATTTCTCCATCATAGTTGTGACTCCATGTCTTTGGCTTGGCGGTGGCTTGGCGGTCGAGGGCTCAGTGCCGCCCCGTCACTCGGCAAGATGGGATTGCCTGCATTACCGGGCGCTGACGGCAAAATTAAACTTTGGTAATCCAGGAGATTGCAAAAAAGATGGCATTGTAGAGGTTTACGTCCCGGGGGCACCTCAATGACCGTCGCGTCGGAGAATCTCGGCGAGCCGTGCTTCCTCTTCAGGCGTGAGATTCGGCTCGGAACGCACGCGCCGCCGCGACACCATAACGAGCCCCAGCGCTCCGACCACGAGCACGCCGAGCGGGGTCAGCCACAATATCGCCGTGCGGGCTGAAAATCGTGGCCGCAGCAGCACGAATTCCCCGTAGCGCGCAATCAGAAAATCGATGACCTGCTGATCCGTATCACCTGCCTGCAGGCGCTCGCGCACGAGGATGCGCAAATCGCGGGCGAGCGGAGCGTCGGAGTCATCGATCGATTGATTCTGGCAAACCATGCAGCGCAGCTCTTTGGACAGCGCGCGCGCCCGCTTCTCCAACACGGAATTGGAGAGAATTTCGTCCGACTGCACGGCCATCGCAGGCGGCTGGGCGAGCGAAAGCGCAAGGGCCACGGCAAAAAGCAAGGACCAACGCATACCCGGTTACTCCGCAGGCGCGAGCGCGGCCCTGCTGCGCGCAGGCCTCGGCGCGCCGACGCGCAAGCGCCGATCGGAAAGCGAGAGCGCACCCCCGATCACCATTGCCACGGGGCCAAGCCAGATCAGCAACACGAGGGGCTTGTAATAGAGTTGCACGGCGAGCGAGCCGTCCATCTTCGCTTCCCCGAGGGAGAGGTAGATCTGGGACAACCCCCGCGTCATCAGGGCGGTCTCGGTGGTTGCAGTTCCACGCGAGGGAAAATTGCGCTTCGAGGGCTCCATGCCGCCGATGAGCTCGCCGTGGTGGCGCACGGTGAAGCGAGCGGCGAGCTCGTGATAGTTCGGGCCCTGCCGCGTGGTGGTACCATCGAATTGGAGATCATAGCGGCGCAATGTGATCGACTGACCGGGTTTGAGCTCCGCGATCCGCTCGATGCCCCATTGGCTCTCCCCGATGATGCCCAACAGCGTGATGCCAAGCCCGAAGTGCGCCAGTGTTGCGCCCCAGGTCGATCGCGGAAGACCTCTCGCGCGGGCGAATGCGACGGCAAGCGGCAGCTTGAGCAGTCCCGTGCGCTCGGCAATTTCGGTCAAGGCCCCGACCATGACGAAGGAGGCGAGGCCGATCGCGAACGGCACCAGGACCGGTCCACCGGCTTCCATTGCGAAGACCACGGCAACCGTGATGGCGGCGATGGCCGCTGCATAGGTCAGGCGTTGGGCAACGCCCAGGAGATCGCCGCGCTTCCAGGCGAGCAGCGGACCGAACGGCACCGCGATCAGCAGCAGCACGAATAGCGGGCCGAAGGTTGCGTTGAAGAACGGCGCACCCACGGAAATCTTCTCGCCGGTCAACGCTTCGAGTGCGAGCGGATACAGCGTACCGACGAAAACCGTCCCGCAAGCGCTCACCAGGAACAGATTATTGAACACGAGCGCTCCCTCGCGCGATACCGGCGCAAAAATTCCGCCTTGCTTGAGCAAGGGCGCGCGCCACGCAAAAAGCATGAGCCCGCCGCCAATGAACAGAACCAGGATCGCGAGGATGAACACGCCTCGCGTCGGATCGTTGGCGAAGGCGTGCACCGACGTGAGGACGCCTGACCGCACCAGGAACGTGCCTATCAGAGAGAGAGAGAACGCAAGGATCGCGAGAAGGATTGTCCATACCTTGAGCGCGTTGCGCTTTTCCATTACCAGGGCGGAATGAAGAAGCGCGGTGGCCGCCAGCCATGGCATGAACGAGGCATTCTCGACCGGATCCCAGAACCACCAGCCCCCCCAGCCGAGCGTGTAATACGCCCAGTATGATCCCATCGCGATTCCCAGCGTCAGGAACATCCAAGCCAACAGGGTCCACGGCCGCACCCAGCGCGCCCAGGCGGCATCGATGCGGCCTTCGATCAGCGCCGCAATGGCGAACGAGAACGAGATCGAGAGCCCGACATAGCCGAGATAAAGCAGCGGCGGATGAATTGCGAGACCGGGATCCTGCAAGATCGGGTTGAGATCCCGGCCTTCGAGCGGAGCGTCGACGATGCGCAGAAAAGGATTTGATGTGACGAGAATGAAAAGGTCGAATGCGACCGCGATCCAGGCCTGCACGCTCAGCACGCTGGCTTTGAGCCGGTCCGGCAGGTTGCGGCCGAGCACCGCGACCAGTGCGCCGAACAAGCTCAGAATAAGCACCCACAGCAGCATCGAGCCTTCGTGGTTTCCCCAGACTCCGGTGATCTTGTAGATGAGAGGTTTCGCCGAATGCGAGTTCTCGAACACATTGATGACGGAAAAATCAGAACGCAGATAGCAACCGATCAGCGCGGCAAAAGCGATCGCCACGAAGCCGAACTGCGCGACCGCGGTGGGTCCGGCAACCGCCATGAGCACGGGATCGTTCTTGCGCGCGCCAAGAACCGGTACGCATGATTGAACAAGCGCCAGACCGAGCGCGAGCACAAGCGCGTAATGACCTAGCTCGGCGATCACTGCGCCCTCCCCCGCGGAACCGCATCGACTTTTTTCCGATAATCCTCCTTCCAATGGCCCTGCTTCTTCAAAGCTTCAGCAACTTCCTTCGGCATGTAAGTCTCGTCGTGCTTGGCAAGAACGCTATCTGCTTGAAACGTTCCTTTCCCGTCGAGCGCGCCCTCCGTGACAATGCCCTGACCTTCGCGAAATAGATCCGGCAACAGCCCCCGATAGGCCACCGCCACCGTGCTGGTCCCGTCAGTCACTTCGAAATGCACCGCCAGGTTGTCGCCGCGCAACACGCTTCCTTCCTTCACCAAACCGCCGATACGTACGCGCTGTCCCGGTTTGATGTGCTTCTCGACCAAGTCGGTCGGCGAATTGAAGAAGACAATGGAGTTCTTGCAGCGCGGTGAGCATGAGACCCACTGAAAGCGCAACCACCACTAGCGCGCAGCAGATCAGCGTGAGACGTCGTTGCCTGCGGGTCATCGCGTCATTCCAGGGCAGTCAGCCTTCCAGGCCCAGTGCTTTGACGAGATCCTCGAACTGCCGCAGCTTGGTCGGATCGTCCGCGAGCGCGCGCCGCGCATTGCTGGCCGCAGCGCGTGCCTTGTCGGGCTCGCCCAACACCATATAGGAGCGAACGAGTTGCAGCCATCCCTCGGGATCCGAGCCGTCGCGCGCCAACCGCTGCGAGAGCCGCTCCACCATTCCTAGGATCATGGCATTGCGTTGATCGGAGCTGAGTTCAGAAGATGACGCAATCTGCTCCTCATTTGGACCGCTCGGGCGACGCTCGGCGCGGTGGTCGACACGATCGAGCGCGCGCCGTACCAATTCCGTCCATGCGGCATCGGGTGGGGCGCCGGTGAGCAGTGTGCGCCAGATCGTGGCGGCTCGGTTTCGATTCCCATCCTGCTCGGCGGCCAACCCAATGAAATAGCGTGCTTGCACGTGGGTGGGATCGAGCGCTACCGCTCTGTCGAATGCCGCCCTCGCGTCCGCCGTCACGACCCCGTTTGCCGCGAACACAAGCGCCTCGCCGAGGGCTGCTTCGCGCTCGGCAGTCTCGCCGTTGAGGCGAAGCGCGTTGCGCCTTGCCTTCACCGCATCGTCGAAACGTCCAAGCCGCACGTAGACCGGCGCGATCACTTCCCAGCCGCGACCATCCTCGGGTCGACGTTCAAGATGCGCTTCCACCTGCGCGATCAGGCTTTCGACGGGTTGATTTGCGCCGGAGGTGGCAAGCCGGGGAGCAAGCGGCTGGTCGGGTAGCGTGGGCGAGCCCAGTCCGAGATACGTTCCTGCCGCGCCGATTGGCACCAGAGCAAGCACCGCGATCGCGACCAGCCGCGGGCGCCGCGTCGTCGCAGTCGACGGCGCCATGCTGGCATCAGCCCTGCTCGCATCGGCCGCAGCGATGAGACGACGCGAAACTTCGCGCTCCGCGGCCGATGCCTCGTTGTCTCCGATCAGGCCAGCCGCTCGGTCACGCCGAACCTCTTCGAGCTGATCGCGGTAGACCGCAATATCGCTCGCCGAACCCAATGGGTTGGGCCGGCGCGCGAGTGGCCAGAGCACGGCAAAAACTGCCGCGCCTGTCATCAGCGAGAGCGCAAACCAGAGTGTCATTTACAAATTCAGTCAATCTGAAATCGACATTTCCCCGGCATGCGAACGACCAAGCACAATGGAATTCGGTGTCCGCCGGGCGGTTACATCACGCCGCTCTTCTTCCCGCAATGACCAATGACGTCGGTCTCCGCGACATCAAGAAGCGGGAGCTCATAAAATTGCCGTAACACGAAAATGTGGATTGCAGGCGGCCGCAACTCAAGGTGGCCGTTAGTCCGAAACGCCGGCTCGTCCGACGGCTTGATCCGCCGTCAAGCCACCGCGGTCCAAGTTCCATCCCGATTGCGGCAGGCATTTCCACGTGCCACCTGAGGCCGGCCGTCGATATAGATCGTGTGAGTGTACGGCCGGCATTGCAGTCCGTTCGATTGATAGGCGGGCCCCGGAACGATCGATCCGTACCGGCCGGAATCCGGATTCTTCCACGCCACCGACGCGCCCGAGCGCCCGTTTTCGAGAGCTTGCACCTGCGCCGCATAGGCGCGCTGCTTGTCGTCATCGTCCATGGCCGCGCCGATGCGATTGCCGACAAGGCCGCCGATCGCGGCGCCTGCGAGACCGGCGGCGATGCGCTCACCCGTCCCGCCGCCGAATTGCGATCCGATCAGCCCGCCGGTCAGGGCGCCGACCAGCGTACCGGTATTCTCCTTCGGCCCTTGTCCGGTCTCGGGCGTGCCGCTGCACGCGGCAAGTGAGGCCACGACCAGTGCGGCCGCGCTCGCGCGAACGATATGAACGATATGCATGACACCCCCCCATCCCCCAATGGTCTCAACAACCCGGCAATGGCCCGATCGGCCGTCGGCCTGTGCCGGCGTAAAACCTGTCGGCCTGTGCCGGCGTAAAACCTGTCGGCCTGTGCCGGCGTAAAACCTAATGGCGCAAATTGGGGCAAAACTCTGTCACAGCGCGGCTGAGCCGCCAGCCGGCCCCCCGAGCCCGGTGAACATTTACGCCCCCGGCAGCGCAAGCTCGGCGCGCAGTCCTCCTATCGGCGCCGTACCGAGCGTGAGCGCGCCGCCGTAGAGGCTCGCAAGCTCGACCACGATTGACAGGCCAAGGCCGGAACCGGGCTTGGTCTCATCCAGTCGGCGGCCGCGGCGTGCCACCTGCTCGCGCTGCTGCGGCGACAAGCCGGGGCCGTCATCGTCGACCAGAATGTGCACGATGCGACGATCATCATTGGGATCGGGCCGTTGCAAGAACACCTCGACCGCCACGCGCGATTGCGCCCACTTGCACGCATTGTCCACCAGATTTCCAAGCATTTCCTCGAGATCCTGCTGCTCTCCGCGAAAGCGGATGCCTTCGGGCGTATCGATGTCGATGGCGATAGTCCGCTGGTGATGGATCTTCTCCATGGTGCGCGCCAGCGCTGTCACCACCATGCGCACGTCGGTGACGGTTCCGATCACTGCCACCCGCGCCGCAAGCCGCGCGCGCTCGAGATGGCGGGCAACCTGGTCACGCATGATCTCGGTCTGCTCGCGAACCTTGAGAGCGAAGAGATCGCTGCCATGGGCGGCGGCTTCGTTCAGCATGACCGATATGGGAGTCTTGAGCGCATGGGCGAGATTGCCGACGTGGGTGCGTGCCCGCGTGACAATCTCGCGATTGGCATCGATGAGGGCATTGGTCTCGCGCGCGAGCGGCGCAATCTCCACCGGGAACGCCCCTTCGAGTTGCTCAGCGCTGCCTCTACGAATGGCGGCAAGGCCCTCCGAGATGCGCTTGAGAGGCGCCAGACCGAAGCGCACCTGGAAGGTCGTGGTCAGCAGCAGCACGGCGGCAAGCACGCCGAAGGTGATGACGAGAGCACCGTCGAAGCTGCGGGTTTCCTCGTCAATCTCGGCGGCGTCTCCGGCAACCGCGACCAGGTAGCGCCCCTCCTCCCCGAGATCGATGGTGCGCTCGAGCACGCGCAATTGCTGGCCCTCAGGACCCTCGGAATAGCCGCCGTGCGCAGCGCCGGATGCCGAGGAGGCCGCGAGGTCGGCGAGATGCGGCAGCGTTGCGTCCCACAACGAGCGCGACGAGCGCACGTCGGGGGTCGGAGCATCGAGCCGGGACACCTGCCAGTACCAGCCGGAGAGCGGCAGATCGAACAGCGGCTCGCCAATCGACTGTGGGAACTTGCCCGCATTCTCTTCCGGAGTGGCCACATCCGCCACCAGACTACGAAGATACACCCCCAGCCGGCGGTCGAACGCCCGCTCCACCGCAGCGCGATAGATCGAGGAGAGCACGATCCCGGTGACGAGAAGAATTACCACGGTCCAGGTCGTCGCCGAGAAGAACAGCCGTAACGCGAGCGAATTAAGACGCATCGCCTGGAGGCGTGAGGAGATAACCGAGCCCCCGCACCGTCTGGATCACATCGACGCCGAGCTTCTTGCGGATGCGACCGACGAAAACTTCGATCGTATTGGAATCGCGATCGAAGTCCTGGTCATAGAGGTGCTCGACCAGCTCGCTGCGGGATACTACGCGGCCGGAATGATGCATGAGATAGGAAAGCAGTCGATATTCGTGCGAGGTGAGCTTCACGGGATTGCCGTCGACGGTGACCCGACCGGTACGGGTATCGAGCCGGACGGGTCCGCAATTGAGCTCGCTCTTGGCGTGCCCTGCGGAGCGGCGGAGCAGCGCGCGGATGCGGGCGAGCACCTCCTCAACGTGGAAGGGCTTGGCGACATAGTCATCGGCGCCTGCGTCGAACCCCTGAACCTTGTCGCTCCAGCGGTCGCGGGCGGTCAGCATGAGGACGGGCATGGCGCGGCCGGCGCGGCGCCACGCTTCCAGCACCGAGATGCCGTCCATTTTGGGAAGCCCGATATCCAGAATGACGGCGTCATAGGGCTCACTCTCGCCAAGATAGTGGCCCTCCTCGCCGTCAAAAGCCCGGTCGACCACGTAGCCCGCGTCGGTAAGCGCGGTCGCGAGCTGTCGATTGAGGTCGGGATCGTCCTCGATGACGAGGAGGCGCAAATTAAGGTCCCTCCGCTGGTCGCGCGTCGACTTGTGCTTCGCGCGCAGAATCTCATTCGATGTTATTGTGCCATTACATCAAGGCGGTTGGAAGATGGCGGCCGAAGCTTGCGGAAGGAGGACGAGGGCGGACAAGGGCGGTCCCATGACGATTGCGCGAGCGGGCCAACTCGTGAGGCTGCTGGTTGACGGCCCGGTCAAACCACGCCGGCAGCCTCGGCCTCGACAACGGCCAAGCCGCATTCTTGCGAGGGCAAGACGCTATTCTTTTTCCTCTCAAATGGCGCCGGACATGCTATCAACTCCGGCCATGAACGGGGCATCGGATCGTGAGTGACGATTTCATCCTGGAAACCGAGGATCTCACCAAAGAATTCGCGGGCTTCGTCGCGGTCAATGGGGTGAACTTGCGGATTGCACGTGGCACCATTCACGCACTCATCGGCCCCAATGGCGCCGGCAAGACCACCTGCTTCAACCTTTTGACCAAGTTTCTGCGCCCGACCCGCGGCCGCATCGTGTACAAGGGCCGCGACATCACGCCGATTGCTCCCGCCGACGTGGCCAGGCTCGGTCTTGTGCGCTCGTTTCAGATCTCCGCCGTTTTTCCGCACTTGACGGTGCTCGAGAACGTGCGGGTGGCGCTTCAGCGCAAGCGCGGGGCATCATTCGATTTTTGGCGGTCGAAGCGCGTTCTCGATTCCTTCAACGATCGCGCCATGGCGCTCATCGCCGACGTCGGTCTATCGTCCTTTGCCCACTCCACGGCGGTGGAATTGCCTTATGGCCGCAAACGCGCCTTGGAGATCGCCACGACCTTGGCGCTCGACCCTGAAATGCTTCTGCTCGACGAGCCCATGGCAGGAATGGGACACGAAGACATCGACCGCATCAGCGCGCTCATCAAGTCGGTCTCCGCCTCCCGCACTGTGCTGATGGTCGAGCACAATCTCAGCGTGGTGGCTAATCTCTCGCACCGCATCACCGTTCTCACGCGCGGCCGCGTGCTGGCGGAGGGCGATTATCAGACGGTTTCGGCCAATCCGACCGTACGCGAGGCCTATCTCGGAGTTGGCCATGCTTAGCCCGACCACTGCCCCCTTGCTCGTGGTCGAAGGGCTGCAAGCCTGGTACGGCGAATCCCACGTCCTCCACGGCACCACCTTCACGGTCTCTGCGGGGGAGGTGGTGACGCTGCTTGGCCGCAACGGGGCCGGCAAGACGACGACGCTCAAGTCGATCATGGGAATCGTCGGCCAACGCACGGGCTCGGTGCGCTACGACGGCCGGGAGGTCATAGGCTTGACCAGCGATCGGATTGCGCGCCTGGGCATTGCGCTCTGTCCCGAGGAACGCGGCATTTTCTCGAGCCTCAACGTCGAGGAGAATCTTCTGCTGCCGCCCAAGGTGCGCTCGGGTGGGCTCGAGCTTGATCGTATCTTCGAGCTTTTTCCAAACCTGAAGGAGCGTCTGTCGAGTCAGGGCACCAAGCTCTCGGGCGGCGAGCAGCAGATGCTCGCCATCGGCCGCATTCTGCGCACCGGAGCCCGCCTCCTTCTGCTCGACGAGCCGACGGAAGGGCTTGCTCCCGTCATCATCCAGCAGATCGGCAAGACCATCGGGCTGCTCAAGCAGCAGGGCTTCACCATTCTGCTCGTCGAGCAGAACTTCCGCTTCGCTTCGACGGTTGCAGATCGCTACTACGTCATGGAGCACGGTCGCATCATCGATCAGTTCGCCAATGCCGAGCTCGAGGCCAATCTCGGCAAGCTTCACGACTACCTCGGCGTTTGACCGGATGCGCGGTCAAGGCTAATCGACAACGAGCCATCAACGACAAGCCCTCAACAAGGAGAAGCGTAATGAAAGGTTTGCTCAGTCTAACCGCACTCGCGGTCGCGTTCGGGTGCGGCTCTGCGCAGGCGCAATACACCGATGGAATCATCAAGATCGGTGTGATGAACGACATGTCGGGAACCTACAAGGATCTCAGTGGTCAAGGCTCGGTTGTTGCCGCGCGCATGGCGGTGGAGGATTTCGGCGCCGCCGGCAAGGGCATGAAGGTCGAGATCGTCGGCGCCGACCACCAGAACAAGCCGGACGTTGGCTCGAACGTCGTGCGCACCTGGATCGACACCGACAAGGTCGACGTGATCGTCGACGTTCCGACCTCCTCGGTCGCGCTCGCAGTCAATGAGATCGTGCGCGATAAGAACAAGGTGTTCCTCGTTTCCGGCGCTGCCGCTTCCGATCTGACCGGACCAAAATGCACGCCGAATACGATCCATTGGACCTATGACACCTGGGCGCTCGCCAACGGCACCGGCCAGGCGATCGTGAAAACGGGGGGCGACACCTGGTTCTTCCTCACCGCCAACTACGCCTTCGGCCTCGCGCTCGAGCGCGACACCGCGGCTGTCGTCGCCAAGAATGGCGGCAAGGTATTGGGTCAGGTTCGGCACCCGTTTCCGGCCACCGACTTCTCGTCCTTCCTGCTGCAGGCGCAGGCGTCGAAGGCCAAGATCATCGGTCTCGCCAATGCCGGCGCCGATACGATCAACTCGATCAAGCAGGCATCCGAGTTCGGCATCGTAAAGGGTGGGCAGGGCCTTGCCGGACTGCTGGTGTTTCTCACCGACGTCAAGTCGCTGGGACTGCCGATCGCCCAGGGCCTGATCTTCACCGAAGCGTGGTATTGGGATCAAAACGACGCCAACCGCGAATTCGCCAAGAAATTCGCCGAGCAAAACGGCGGCGTCTATCCGAGCATGATCCACGCCGGCGTCTACTCCGCGGTGACGCACTATCTCAAGGCGGTCGAGGCTCTCAAGAGCGACGCCGACGGTGCGGCGGTGGTCGCCAAGATGAAGGAGATGCCGACGGACGACAAGCTCTTGGGCAAAGGAACGGTGCGCGCCGACGGTCGCAAGATCCACCCCATGTATCTGTTCGAAGTGAAGAAGCCCGCCGATTCGAAGGGTCCTTGGGACTTGTACAACGTGCGTGCCACGATCCCCGCAAACGAGGCATTCCGGCCGCTCTCCGAAGGCGGCTGCCCGCTCGTGAAGAGCTGAGCTTAAGAAGAGCTGAGCTAATAAGCGTTTTCCGAATATGAATGCTAAAGCGCAGAAGCAAGCGCGGCCAACTCACTCCCCCTGCAAGGGGGAGGGTTGGGGTGGGGGTCAACCCCCACCTGATTGGCTTCCCAGGGCGAAGCCAATCGACCTCCCCCCTCCAGGCAGGGCTATCAGATATGGCCGTTCAGCAAGCGCCGTAGTAGCTCCCCTGAAAGGGGAGGTCGGCGAGCAAAGCGAGCCGGGTGGGGTCGGCTGCAACAATCTCGCGGCACGACCTGCGATCAGCTTCACAACATCGCAACATCGCAGTGTGATCCGCCATGTTTGAAATCTTCGGCATCAGCTCGCAAGCCTTGTTCGGGCAGCTGCTCATCGGCCTGATCAATGGCTCGTTCTACGCGCTGCTCAGTCTCGGGCTGGCCGTGATCTTCGGCATGCTCAACATCATCAACTTCACCCATGGCGCCCAATACATGCTGGGCGCCTTCGTCGCGTTCTTTCTCCTGCAATATAGCGGACTGGGCTACTGGTGGGCGCTCATCCTTGCTCCCTTGCTTGTCGGCATCACCGGGGTGATCATCGAGCGGCTCTTTCTGCAATGGCTCTATAAGCTCGACCATCTCTACGGATTGCTGCTCACCTTCGGCCTGGCGTTGATCATCGAGGGGACGTTCCGAAATTTCTTCGGCTCTTCCGGTCTGCCCTATTCCGTGCCGGCGGAGCTGCAGGGGGGACAGAATCTGGGATTCATGTTCCTGCCAAATTACCGCGGCTGGGTGGTGGTATTTTCGCTCATCGTTTGCCTGACCACCTGGTTCGTGATCGAGCGCACCAAGCTTGGCGCTTATCTGCGCGCCGCAACCGAGAATCCGACGCTGGTGCGTGCCTTCGGGATCAACGTGCCGCGCATGATCACCTTGACCTACGGCTTCGGCGTTGCGCTCGCCGCGCTCGCCGGCGTGATGGCGGCTCCGATCTACAACGTCAGTCCGCAAATGGGCTCGAACCTCATCATCGTCGTGTTTGCAGTGGTCGTGATCGGCGGCATGGGCTCGATCATGGGCGCGATCGTGACGGGATTTGGCTTGGGCCTGATCGAAGGGCTCACCAAGGTGTTCTTTCCCGAAGCGTCGAACACCGTCATCTTCATCGTCATGGCGATCGTGCTGTTGATCAGGCCGGCCGGCCTGTTCGGAAGGACCGCCTGACATGCAACGTGTCGCCGACCCGACCGCGACCCCGGCCGTACGCTCGCGCAGCGAGATGGTCGCCTTCCTCATCATGGCCGTGACAATGGCGATCATGCCGGCGTTTGCCTATCCCGTGTTCCTGATGAAGGCACTTTGCTTTGCGCTGTTTGCCTGCGCGTTCAACCTCCTGATCGGCTATGTCGGCCTTCTTTCCTTCGGCCATGCGCTGTTTTTCGGCTGGGCGAGCTATGTATGCGCACACGCAGCCAAGGTCTGGGGATTGCCGCCCGAAATTGCAATTCTGTTGGGGACCGCTGCCGGCGCTGCGCTCGGAGCGATCGTCGGGGCGCTCGCTATCCGCAGACAAGGCATCTATTTCGCCATGATCACGCTGGCGTTGGCGCAGATGATGTTCTTCTTCGCCGTGCAGGCGCCATTCACCCACGGCGAGGACGGTATCCAAGCGGTCCCGCGTGGAAAACTGTTCGGGCTGATCGATCTCGCCAATCAGACCAACATGTACGTCACCGTGCTGCTGATCTTCCTCGGTTGCTTTCTGCTGATCTATCGCATCATCAATTCACCGTTCGGCGAGGTGCTCAAGGCAATCCGCGAGAACGAGGCGCGCGCAATCTCGCTCGGCTACAAGACCGACCGCTACAAGCTCGTCGCCTTCGTGCTGTCGGCAACCTTTGCCGGCGTTGCGGGAGCGACCAAGGCGCTGGTCTTTCAGCTTGCCTCGTTGACCGACGTCGATTGGCCGATGTCGGGCGAGGTCATTCTCATGACGCTCGTCGGCGGCCTCGGCACCCTGTTCGGGCCGGTAGCGGGTGCATTCTTCGTCCTCTCGTTGGAGAACTATCTCACCACCAGAATCGGCCAATGGGTGTTCGTCGTCCAGGGGTTGATTTTCGTGTTCTGCGTCTTGGCGCTGCGCCGTGGCCTGATCGGCGAGCTTGCGCGTATCCTGCGCATCAAGCTGTAAGTGGCGCGTGTGGCCACCCCGCACCTGTGGGGGGTTGAATAGCCCCGCAGATGCGCGACATGACCCAGAGAGTGTGCTCGCATTCGCCGGCCAAAATATTCGTTTGCGGTCATCGTTCCTCTGCGGACATGAGCAGATCGAAGTCGCCCCGCAGCACGGCGTCCAGCCTTCCGGTGCGCCAGGTCCCGTCGGCACTGCGGACGAGAGGTGAAGGTCCGGCCCGATAGCGGCGAACAACGGCGCTCGGACGCGGCGCTTGCGCGAATGCTCGCATGATGGCGTCGTGCATCTTTGCAGGCGGCAGGTCTTGCAGTGGTGTCGCCACCAGCCGGACGCGTGCGGTCGTTCGATGCGAGACACCGCCGCTCTCGGCCGTCTCCAAGATATGAAGTCCGCACTCGCTGGACAGAACGCGGTGAGCACCGAAGCCCGCGACAAGCAGGATCGGCAGGTCTCCATTCCCGCCGGCGCTGATTTCCTCGACCTGCATGTGCCTGCTGTTCGACCAGGCGCGGTACATGCCCCACAACTGTCGGCACCACGCCCGGATCTCCTTGCCGTCATTTGAGCCCGCTTCAAGGGCGGGCTCGACTGCAACGGCTACCTCGATGGCTGCCTTCCGCAAGACATCCTGCACGCCTTGCTTGATCAGCCAGAGCTGAAGGGCGAGCCGCGAAATAAGCTCGCGAGAATAATGCCCCGGTCGACTCGCCCTGCGATCGAGACGCGTTCGCAATGCTTCGGCTGTGCCGGTGGCCGCCGCGACACGATCCATGAGCGCCAAGCGTGCAAGCGCGTCGTAACGCTCGGGCATTTTCCAGAATTCCTCGCTGGACATCCCCTGCGACAGTTGCTGCTTGAGCTCATTCCATTCTGGCGCGGCCTGGGATTGCTGCAGGCTTGCGAGCTCGTCGGCCATCGTCGCGAATTCCGCGGCGCTCCCCCTCGGCGTCAGAATCATGGTCGGAAGGTTCGGAGAACGAGCGTCCGAATCGATAGCAGGAGCGAGAGAACCCAGCGCTATATCGCTGTCCGGATCGACGAATTCGGCCTGAATGGACCGTCCGTCGCTACGGAAAAAGACGAATTGCTCACCTTCCGGAAACCGCCGCTCCACGATTGTCGCGGCGAGCGGGGCAATCACAAATTGATCGATCGCGCGCTTGAGCGGTCGTGCGCCCATTTCCGGCGAAAAGCCCTTTTCCAACAGAAACTCGAGCGCGGATGATTCCCATTCGACCGCCCAGGCGCGATCTTTAAGTCCGCGACGCTCCAAGACCTGCTTCAATTCCTTTCGTAGTATCACACGCATCAGATCGCGCGTGAGCGGCCGGAAGACGATGACCTTATCCAGCCGATTCTGAAACTCCGGCCGGTATGTCTCGCTGATGGCGCGGGTGACCTGCTCCGCTCGTGAAGACGTCGGCCGGCGACGCGAATCCGAAACCGGAGCTTTGGTGCCTGGTGGCGCCGAGATTGCTGGTGAGGATGATGAGGCAATGACGAAAATCGGCGACCTGACCAAGCGTGTCCGTCAGCCTGCCATCGTCGAAAACCTGGAGGAACAGATCCCAGATGCGCGGATGAGCCTTCTCGAATTCGTCCAATAGCACGACCGAGAACGGCTGCTTGCGAACGCGATGGATGAGCGATTCCGTCTCGCCATGAGCTCCGCTGCCGAGGAAGGTGCTCAGATCGGCGGTCTGGAACTCGCTCATATCCAGACGAATGAGCCGGTCGGCGGAACCGAACAAATATTCTGCCGTCGTCTTGGCGAGCTCCGTTTTCCCGGTGCCGGTCGGACCGGCGAACAGGAAGACACCGATCGGTCGGCCGGGGTCGCTCAGGCCCGCTTTGAGCATGGCAATTCGATCGATGACGCAGCCGACCGCCTCGTCCTGTCCCATGACCCGGCTGGCGAAGAATTCTCGCACCGACGCAAGATCGATGCGTTCCCTGTTGTCGAGGATGGAGATGGGCAGCCCGGTGAGCTGCGAGAGCGTATTGAGCACGTCCCCGCAGACGAATTTCCTTCTCTGCTCGCCGCGAGCGGCCGTGAGCTTGATGACGTGAAGCGCTGAGCCAGGCAAGCCGGCGGAGCCGAGATATTGGCGCGCGCAAGCAACAGCGGTGTCGGCGCATCCGGGGTCGAACGTCAAATGGCGTTCATTCGACAGTCGAGCCACGACTGCGCGCGTTAGCGAGAGCGTCTTCTCCTCGCTAGCGGGCTCAAGGCGAACTACCTCGACGACGCTGCGCAGCGCCGGTCGAGTCTGGAGAAGACGAACCGCCGCGGTCGGGCTGGCCTCGGTCCAGACAACGATTCGTCCCGACACCATGGCTGGAAGGATTTGATCCAGAATGCTCGCGCTCTGTCCCTGATGCGTCCCGCTGCGCGCCAGCTGCAGAAGATCGGGGATGTACCAGATGAGCTTCTTTGCGACCGTGATTTCCTCGGTCGCGCGCTGGATGCGACCTTCGAGCTGGCCAAACCATTGCTGGCCGGCCATCAAGTCCGCGCCGCTCGCCTCGAACACCGTCCAGCCCTGCGGGGTCAGCCGCTGCGCGAGAAGCCGCAGCAGCGAGCTTTTCCCGACCAGCTGCTCGCCGCTGCAGCAACGATCGCGACGTGGCCTGCTGCAAGGTGGATTGGGCTGCCGCCAAGGGTGCATTCCATCCCTGCGGCTCGATCAGGATTTGGCCATCCTCTCCGGTCCAGAATCGACCGAAGGTCGTCAGGAATCCTCGGTCGATGCTGGTGCCCTGGATCTCAGCGAGATGAGCGACGAGTGCGGAGGCGAAGGGATGATTTAGCCGTTCGAGGAAGGCTCGGATGGTGGCAAGCGGGGAGGCCGACGAGAGGGCAAGGGTGGGACCGAACGCAGGCGCGTCCGCCAAAGCGGAGCGACGATCGAAATAATCGCGAAAGATCAGGGTGAGAATCGGATTGTCGCGCCACCAGTCCTTGGCGCCAACGACGCAGGCGCCCGCCGGCGGCCGCGGATCGACCCGCAAGAAATACGCGAGCGCAAAGTACATGGCCCAGGGCGCCAGTCGATCGAATTGCCCAACGATCGGCTCGATCGCCGATGCATTATCCTTGCGTTCGGCGAGTGCGGCGAGCGCCGCGCACGAGAGGGGCCAATTGGCACCCAGGGCGTATTGCATCACAACGTCCAGGGAGACCATGGGGTTTGCGAGCAGATCTGCGGCTTCGTGGAAGGCCGGATGCTCGCAAAGCTCTCGCGGATGGGCAGAGCTCGCGGCAAAGGGTGCGAGCGTGTTTTCGAGCTGATGCAATTGAGCAGCGAGCGGTAGCTGCTCGCTAGTACTCGGAATCAGACTTGAGTGATACGGCGGTTTTTGAACCGTCGCTGATAGACGCGCTTCTTGGTCCAGGCGAACGGCTCGGCTGTCTCGTTGTATGCTGCGATGAATGCATCGATGTGCTCCTGCAATTGCTCGACGGTAGTGAAGGAGGCGCCGGTGAGTGATTGGCCCTGGAGGATCGAAAACCATGTTTCGATCTGATTGAGCCACGACGACCGAGTCGGAATGAAATGGAAATGGACTTTTGGGTGTTTCTTGAGCCAGCGCTCGTTTTTCTTGTGGGTATTGAGGTTGTCGAGGATGACGTGCATCTCGCGATCCGGAAAGGCGGCAACGACGCTGTTCATGAAGCCAAGAAACTCGACGCGGCGACGCCGCTTAGAATGCGCAGCGATGATCTTTCCGGTCGCCACTTCGAGCGCTGCGAACAAGGTCGTGGTGCCATGCCGCTTGTAATCATGGCTCTGGCCGGTCAAGGCGCGCCCGTTCGGCAGCTTCAAGTAGCCTTGGGCTCGCTCCAAAGCCTGGATCGAAGGCTTTTCGTCGACGCTAAGAACAATCGCCTTGGCGGGGGGGTCGACATAAAGCCCGACCACATCGGCGGCTTTCGCCACAAATGCAGGGTCGTTGCTCTCGCACCACGATTTGCGGGCGGCAAGGTCGATGTTGTGCTCGCGCAGGAAGCGCCAGACATACTGAACATCAACGTCTCCCAATGCCTTGGCCAGCAGCGGACCCGTCCAGCGGGCGTAGCCCTGAGGCGGCGGCTTATCCAGCAGCGCCAGAATGCGCTTGTTCGTGGCCTTTCCGTAGATCGGCTTCTTGCTTGCCCGGGGCAGGTCCTTCAAGCCACCAAGCCCATGCTCGGCAAAGCGCCGCCGCCAATTGCTAACGATGCGTGGCTGAACGCCCACTTCCTCAGCGATCGAACGGGTGCTGCGACCCTCCGCAGCCAGCAACACTATTCGTGCCCGCCTCACGTCACGTTGCGGCGTGCTCGGTGCCCGGCAGCGCGCCTCAAGCACTTTGCGTATCTTCGGCTTGAGCCGAACCTCTCTTGCTTCGGGAATCATCCCGATCTTGAATCATAACTCACTCACGAAGAAAAGTGGGTACTAGCGCCAAGCCCCGCCGGTTCGCGCGCGCTTTGGCCCTGCGGGTCCGGAGAGGTGGGCGCACTGGGTTGGCTTCCGCGCCGGCGTTGCAGTTGCACTCTGATGGTGTACGCGACCAGGACGAGCGCCAGCACAACAGCAGTGGTGAACAAGACGACGGATTGCAAAGGATGCGCCTGGCAGCGGTTCTCGAGCGGGATGCTTCGCAAAGCGGCGACAAGACTGATGCCGACACTGGCGATTTGTGTTGCCGGATGTCAACGTAGGAAATTCAAAGGCGAACAAGAACCGGCACCCAAGTCGCCCTTGTGGCCGAGCGCTGCGATCAAGTCCGATGGCAGCCTTCCGGCGATCCGACAATGCTTCGAGTCGATCGTAGTTGCCTCACTGCCACAGGGCGAGCGTTCCGCCTTCGCCCTTCAAGATACCGGAATTGTGCCACAAGTCGTGTGCTACAGTTTCCATGCGAGCCGCCATGCAGAGTTAGCGCAATGGAAATGGAGTGAGTGGTTATGACTGCCCATGCACCTGATAAACCGGCTACAATCGTCCCGTTTGCACCGGTTTCAAAGGGTCAGCCGGATGCCAACATCGTAGCCGACGATTCCGGACGTACCATTGTCGCCATGCTGCAGAAGGCGGCGGAGATGGCGAAGGACGACTGTGCCCGGGCCATGGATCTGGCGCACAAGCTATCGTTTCAGCTGCGAGCCGCCGAAGAAAGGGCTAGAGACCTCGAGGCAGAGGCCACACATTTCCGCGATCGCGCCGCGCGCGCGGAAGCATGGCTGCTGCGTATCCATAATGAAGTCGAGCACACGTTTTTTCAAAAGAGAGAGCGGGACCCGCGCCAACCGCAGCGGCAGTGACCCTTGGGCACCGCATTTGTCACCGCGGCCGGAAACCCGGCTCGCCGCCCCTGAGATTCGCGGCCTCGCAACGAAGCCAGGACTATTTCCATTCGCGGGTCACGACAGCCCATTGCACCTGCTTTCTGCGCTCGCAATGGTCGTGTTCCCAGTGGTGTCCGCCGGCGCCATGGTCGGGGGCGCTACGCTCCCTGATGGGGCCATCGCTCGACAGGTGGTGCTCATAGTGGGTGCGCGCAGTCTATGCACTGGAGTCGCCATCGCAGCCGATCTCGTGCTCACTGCGGCCCATTGCGTGCTCGAGAATGGAAAATATCGGCTGGTGGTCTTCGAAGGTCGCCGCCCCACGGTGAAAGACGTTGCGCGCGTCGTTCCCCATCCGCAGTTTGCGCCGCGCATGGATGCGCCCGACCTCGCTCTGGTCAAGCTGGCGGCTCCGCCATCGCCCAAGTTGATTCCGGCGGCATTCAGCGATCGGCGCGCTCCCCCTTCGGTAGGCGAACGGTTTCTTGTTGCCGGCTTCGGCGTTGCGACGCAGGGCGAGCGCAAGACCGCGGGCACGTTGCGCGCCGCAACTCTGGTCGTCACCGACCGGCCCAACTCGCAGCAGCTCAGCCTGGTTGATCCGAAAAAACTCGGTGAAAGCGCAGGCCTCGGCGTGTGCAACGGAGATTCAGGCGGGCCGGTGTTTGATGAACGCGATCGCGCCCTGGTCGGCATCGTGAGCTGGTCGGGGGGGGCCAGCGGCGAGCCTGTTTGCGGGTTCGTCAGCGGCGTCATTCCGCTCGCGCGCTACCGCTATTGGATCCTGGAGACCGCGGAAAAATTGGGCTCCCCGCTGGAGCAGTAAATCCCTGCGCGAGCTTTGCTGTGCGGACAGCTATGATGGCCGTCTCGCACCGGCAGAGCAATCAAATCTGTTTCTCGCACGGGTGATCCGCCTTGATCGTCCTCGCCCTGTGGCCTTTTTCGAGTGCGCATTTCCGGGCATAATATCGAGGGTCGCACATTGTCCCCCGCGCACTCGAGGAAACGCACCATGACCCGCAGCATCCGTCTCCAGAGCGACAGCAACGCTCACGACCGGCCGTGGCGGGTCGCGGTCGAACAGGGCTTCTTTGCCGCGGAAGGACTCGACGTCGCCTATCACGAGGACAATCCGAAAGGCGCCGAGGGCCGGGTCAAGGATTTCACCCATCGCTGGAAGGAGACGCAGCTTAAGCAAGGCGCGCTCGAGCTCTATCCGGTTTGCGAGTGGGGAGCGATCGAGCGCGTGGCGCAGCTCGGAAAGGGCAAGATCATCGGACTCGACACCACCACCCGCACCGGCGCGATCATGGTGCGCAAGGATTCTGCGGTCGAGACGCTTACTGATTTGCGCAACGTGCCGATTGCAGTCACGTGGCATGCCGGCACTTTCTACGCCGCCATCGAGGTGATGGAAGCAGCTGGCGTGCCGTTCAGCGAGATCAAGCTCGAACATGCCAATGAGCGGCTCGATGCGCTGCTCAGTTGCCGCAACGAGGCCGCCGCCCTGATGGAGCCGCTGGTGAGCCGCGCCGCCGAAGCCGGCTGCCGCAGAATCGCAGATCTGCGCTGGCGCGGCGGCATTGTCGCCGGTGAGGACGTCGACGAGGAAACCGCCGAGAAGGTTCGGCGTGCGCTCAATCGCGCGATCGAATGGCTGCGGGAGAGCGAAGGCCGCTCGCGGGCCCAGTTGTTGCGCGACCTCGAGCCCGCGCAGCGCAAGGACGGGCTTCTTCCTGAGCTGACGGGGGTGAAGAGTTATCAACCGGCCGAATTCAACGACAAGGTCGATTGGATGATGAAGCGCGGATTCCTCGAACGGGCGCCGGCCTACGAGGACATCGTACGCAGCAAATGACGGGCGCCCGGATGGAGCGCAGCGGAATCCAGAACTTCAAACTCGCATTTCGCTGCGCATCATAGCCCGTCGAAGACGGGCGTGAATACCCGATGGAGAACTACACCATTATGCCGCGGATGAAGCGGCATTTGCTCCGCGCAGCGGCCTCTCCTTGAGCGTCAGAATGGCAGCGAGGGCGATAGCCAGGCCGAGAATGGCCGAACCGAAAACGAAGCGGAAGCCCTCGGGGTCGCCAACGGCGACCCCCGCGCCCGCCGGCATCCCGCGGATCACCGGAGCACCCGCGAACACGATTGCCCCGAACAAAGCGACGAGGAAAGTCGCACCGAGCGCACGAAAGAAATTCATGGCGCCCGTCGCAATGCCGAGCTGATGCAGTGCGACTGCGTTCTGCACCACCACCACCGTGAACGGAAACGTCGGACCCAGCCCGAAGCCGACGACAGCGATCAGAGCAAGCGCGGCGGGGGGCGAAAACCCGGTCGGGGCCATCGCGAGGGGAACGAGGCCTGCAATGGAGATGAGAAGCCCGGTCAGCGGCACCCGCTTGTAATGCGTGAAACGGACCAGCAACCGGCCGCCCACGACCGACGTCATGGTGGCACCGCCTTGCAGAGCGACGATGGTCCAGGCCGAGGCGCTTACGGACAATCCGAGCGCAAGCTGGGCGTAGAGTGGCAGGATGATCGTGAGCGCAATCATCATTCCAACCGCAAAGAAGCCGCTGACGGTCCCGACCCGCATGGCGCCGTCGCGCAGCACGCTGATGGGAATGAACGGATCGCCTGCGGTCATCACGCGCCATGCCAACAGGGCCCAGAGCGCCGCCGACACGGCCAGCAGCGCCATCAATTCCGGCGATATCCAGGCGTAGCGCCGCCCACCCCAGGTGAGCGCCAGCATCAGCGGGATGGCGGCACCCAGCAGCAGGACGGCACCGAGCACGTCCAGTTCATGCGGCCGCTCATGCCGCGGCAGTCGTTGCAGCACAGTGTGGCTAAACATATAGGCGAGCGCACAGAGCGGCAGGTTGAGCCAGAATATCCACGACCAGTGGAAATGCTGAGCGATGAAGCCGCCGAGAAGCGGGCCGCCGACGGTGGACACGATGAAAGTCGATGAGGTGTAGGCCTGGTAGCGTGGCCGATCGCGCGGCGAAGCGACGTCGCCGATGATGGTCTGCACCAGCGGCATGAGCCCACCACCGCCGAGCCCCTGCAGAGCGCGGCCGAAGATCAAGGCCAGCATCGTGGGGGCGAGCGCGCAGGCGAGTGAGCCTGCGGCATAGACGCCGATCGCGATCAGCATCATGGTGCGCCTGCCGTGGATGTCGGAAAGCTTGCCGTAGAGCGGCGTCACTGCGGTGGCGCAGAGAAGGTTGGCGGTTACGACCCAGGACAGGTTCTCGAAATCGGCGAGGCTCGCGGCGATGGTGGGGAGCGCGGTAGCCACCATCACCTGGTCGAGGGCCGCGAGCAGCATGGTAAGAAGGATGCCCACGACAATACGGCGCGCCGCGGCGTGCTGGAGATAGTCCGGCGAAGGCGGCAGCGGGGAAGGATCGCGCATGTCTGGCCTCGCGCCGGCCGAAGGGGCGAAGGCGCGAGCCATCTTATAGAGGAAGGAACTGGAGGAGCTATGCGTTGGCGGAAGGCACGAGCCGCAGACCCGGCCATCGAGTGTCGTCTCGTTGTCTCAGGACAGCCCGGTGCTCCCAACGTGAGGACTCTCGCAATGACTCGAATGTGATTGCGTGAGCAATAGTTGAGAAGTCATCGGCCGGATGGAGCGTCGACGAAATCCGGAGGCCGATAGGCCCGGGTTGCGCTCCTGGCTTCAACGCGGAGATGTGCGTCTGCACCCGACATTCGCGTCGAATTTCAGGAGCAACACACCCGCTATTCGAGACGCCCGTCGAGATTGCCTCGACAAAGGCGTGTTGACGTGAGGCCGGCGGCGGCTCAGGGACAAAATTCTCCAATAGGCCCGATCCATCCCCGTGCGCCGCAAAACGCACCGAGCGTAAAAAATATGCTGCAACGCATTAATTCTATATAAAACGACTTATATGCCGCAAATACAAGTTATTGCTGGCTTTTTCATGGCTCAGCGCTCACATAGGATTTAAAATATTGTGCATTGCACAGAAAAGCTCTTCTGCTCATTTTCGGCACGGGCAACCCCATGGGTTGATCCGACTGAAAAGGAGAAGAACCATGAAGATGCTCACTGCCACATTCGCGACGGTCGCGCTCGCCGCTGTTCTTGCTACGCCTGTTCTGGCGCAGTCGGTCGAACGGCGCTTGCCTCCTCAGCGCAACCTGCAGAACCAATTCTATGGCCAGAGCGGCGAACGGCCGCATTCGAGCAATCCGGCCTACGATGTTTACGATGGTGGGCAATATGTCGGTTCCGATCCCGACCCGAACGTGCGCCTGCAACTGCGCCGCGATCATGAAGGCCGCTGGTAACCGCGGCTCGGACGCGTGACTGAAAAGTTGCTCATCTCAGAGCTGAGTCGCCGTTCAATCTGAAGCGAGCCTGCTCTGGCAGCATCATGAGCCCCGGGCAAGCGCCCGGGGCTCATTGTTCGTCATGCTGATGCGTCGCAACGCGGGCAATGCTGTAGAGGTGCTTCAACTTGGCGTGCTGCGACGCGTCTCGAAGCATTGAGGCCTTTCCGGGGCCGCCCTCTTCTTCGAGACGGACACCACGCAAAATCGGGTTGTTGATGCGCGGTTGTGTGAGCGCCCTCCTCAGGATAAGGGCGGAATAGATGTCGAAGCCAGTGGATGGTCAACCGACCAAATGCGCTTCAATCGACCGCAACTCCACTCGCCTTGATGGGCCCCGCCCATTTCTTGATCTCGCTGTCGACGAATACCCGCAGGTAGTCTGCGGATCGGCGGTCGGGCGTGACCACCGACCCGCCGACTTCCTCAATCCGCTTCCGCACTGCGGCGGTGTCCAATGTCGCGACGATTGCGTCATGGAGCTTATCGACAATGGGTGAAGGCGCGCCTCTCGGCAAGAAGGCGCCATTCCAGATGTAAGCGTCAAATCCTGCAAGACCCTGCTCATTGGCGGTCGGCAATTCCGGCAGGATCAGTGCGCGGCTCTTCGCCAGATTTGCGATTGCCTTGACTTGCCCGCCTTCGATCTGAGCGCTGGCAGTCGAAATGATCGGACATACATAGTCGAGGCGCTCGGCAATCAGGTCCTGGATCGCCATCGCAGCCGATCGATACGGAACATGGGTCATGTTGACTCCAATTGCTGCGTTCAAGAGCACACAAGCCAGATGAGTTGCTGAACCAGGCCCCCCCGAACCGTATTGCATTTTCGCCTGGTTTGCTTTCGTGTAAGCGATGAACTCCCGCAAATTGCTGACAGGCAGGTTTTTATGCGCGATCAGCAGCATCGGCGTCTCGGCGATCAGCGCGACCGGCGTGAAATCCGTTGCCGCGTTGTAGAGCGGATTTTTGTAGAGCGTCTGGTTGGCGGCGAAGGTCCCGGTCCCTCCGAGCACGAATTGATAGCCGTCAGGCGCCGCTTTTGCCACGCGGCTTACCCCGTTCATGCCGCCTGCGCCGCCCACATTTTCGACAATCACCTGTTGGCCGAGAACTTCTGATAGGCGCATCGCGAGAATCCGCCCCAAAACATCATCCCCGCTACCGGCTGCGAATGAGACCACCATGGTCACTGGACGGGTGGGCCAGCTCTGGGCAGACGCGGGCACGATGGAGCCAATAAGCGCGGCAAGAGCGGCAATCATCCTGAAGCTTGGCATGCATCCTCCGATCCGATTGATTTGGGCGCTTAGATCAGTTGGCCGATGTCGAGGAGCCTTAAACAGATGCTCCAATGCGGCTGATATTTGTTTCGAGGTAATCCAGCCGTTCCGCTGCCGTGGCCGCTCCGTTGATCACTGCGCCCACCGTCTCGGCAATCGATTGCGCGCCTTGCGCGAGCGTCATCGTCCCGCGGACCAGACCTGCGAGACCGACATCGAGATGAGCACTCATCCGATCGACGGTGCGAGGATTGGCGGAGATCTTGATGGTCGGCGCGATGGGATGCCCCACTGGATTTCCCGTGCCGGTCACGAAACAGACAAGCTGCGCGCCGCCAGCAGCGAGCGCAGTCACGTTCTCGACCGCCGCCGCCGGCGCATCCATCATCCAGACTCCGGGACCCGGCGGAGATTGCCCGTACGCGACCACGCCCATGATCGGACGCGACCCGGTCTTGGCCAACGCGCCGAGGGATTTCTCTTCGATCGATGTCAGTCCTCCGGCGATGTTGTCAGGCGTCGGGTTCGTCCCGGCAAGGTCGACCCCATGGTCTCGCGCGAGATCATTGTAGGCGTGAACGGTGGAGACCAGTTTTGCTGCAGCGTTCTTGGAAACCGCCCTGTTTCTCAACAGCTCCTCGCCACCCAGGCACTCGACAGGTTCGGAAAACACGGCGGTTCCGCCGTCATCGATAATCCAATCGGTGAAGATTCCGAGCGCGGGGTTTCCGAACAGCCCTGATGTCGTGTCGGAGCCGCCGCACTCAAGCCCCACCATCAGGTCCCGCACATTGAGTGGGACACGTTCTATCCGGCTTGCCTCCTCACTCATGCAGCGAAGGATTCTCCGCCTCTTTGCAGGCTCGGCTCCAGCCCCCCCTCGGCAAGAAACGAAAGCGTGGCGACCGAACGCCCGAGCCGCCGCGCCAGGTGCGCCACGCGCTCGCTGCTCTCGGGCTCGAATGACACGATCAAGCAGGCGGCAACATTGGGATGGGCGGCAAGACCTGCCATTGCGCGCAGGCTGAGCTCGAAGTCCTCGCCCATCTGCCCGCGGCCATAGCTGGCTGGAAGACAGGTCACGCCGCGATTGCGGGCAGCAAGATGTCGTGCGAGAGGATTGACGTTGTCCGCGGCGGCAAGCACGGCGACGAGGTTGCGGATGCCGCTGCGTCCGTTTTCACGCGCATACGCCCGCAAGCCTTCAGTCCACTGCATGATCACTCGCAATTTCCATGGGCCGTTAGGTAACAGGATTTTTGATGCCCAATTCACGGGTCAAGCTCACGACGTCTCCCAATTCGGCGTCGGACAAGGGAACTCCCTCGCGAAGCCGTTGCCGCCGCAAGTCCCACCGGCGCTCACCGGGATAGCGGATAGGATCTGCTGACGTCCGCGTGGGCAACGTCTTGAGGCGATGGAGGAGATCATCCAAGCGTCGAGCGTACGCCTCGGCGCCGATCGCCTTTTCCAGGTCAATGGCAATCAGGGTGTGAGCAGTGCCCTCAGGCGCATCGGGCGCCGCTTCCTTCGAAGAGACCTGATGGGCATAGGCGCCTCCGGAAAGCATCCCCGTCAGCGCCTCCAGAGCGACGAGCAAGCCAAACCCTTTCTCGCCGCCGAATGCCAGTAGGCTGCCGGCGAGCGCCGCCGCCGGATCGCGGGTTGGCTTTCCATCCTCGTCCTGGGCCCATCCGTCCGGCAGCAATCCTGCCGGAACGTGCAGTTTCAACGACGTTCGCCCGCGAAGTCGACGCTCGTCGCCAAATCCAGTTCGAGGTAGGAATCAATCCGCCCGGTCGGAGCCGCTATCGCGATCGGGTTGTTGCTGAGCAGTGGCTTTGTAGATCCTTCAGGTGCAACGCAAACCTGACCGTTGGACGTAACGATGCCGACCTGTCCCTGGCCGGCAATCAGTGTCGCGTAATACCCTGCGAACCCGAAGTGATTGCTGTTCCTTACCAGTGCGATGGCAATGCCGAATTGCCGAGCCGCATCGCTCACAGCGTTTGCCGCAAATGCCGCGACGTGGTGACCGATGCCATTGCGCCCATCGATCTTCAACAAGGCCTGGTTTTGGTCCGCCTGCAGCTGAGCCTTGGGATTGACTCCGCCGGACCGAAGACGGGTAACGTATGGGCGCAGCCGCCGAAGGCCATGGGTTTCCACTCCCCGAAGATGAGCCTCGGTGACCGCGGTTGCCATGGCCTGCGCGCCCTCGGAATGGGCGCCGACAGCCTGCAAGCAGCTGTTCACGAGATCGTGGACCCATTGCGCAGGGCGCACTGCCGGCGATTTGGATTCCTGCTTCGAGACAGGCGACAACATGCTGCGCATGTTGTGACAATGCACATGCTCGCCTTTCTTGATTTCAGTCGTCGCGATGCCGATTGGGAATCCATATCGATTGACCCGATGCCCTTGGGCAATGTCATGCAGGGCAACCTTGTGACCGAAGGGAATGGTTTGCCGAGCCACCAACTCGGTCACCGTCTCGCCGGACGTATTGTGCGTTACGGTTATGACACCGCCCTGCTCTACCGGATCGAGCGCCGCGGCGACATCGTCGTGTGCCGACAGTAGAATTGCCCGAACGTTGCTCACAGCCATGTTGCAGTCGCTTCTTCGGCGAGGGCGAACGCCTTGGTGCCGGCATCGACGACGCCGGAATACCGGGAGAAAAAAAGGTATCCGCTCACAGACGCCCTGAGCTCCTCGATGACTTCGAGACTTTGGATATCGACCACTTCACCCAGCTTGGTGCCCTCTTCGACTCGACGTCCGAGGTCTGACGGCTTGCAGAATTCCGATTTCAGGAACCCGCCCACCGATGGGTTCACTTCGAACCGGCTCTTCACGCCGAACAGAAGCTGTCTTTTTGCCGGCCGTATCGGTTCCTCAATCATCCCCAGCGCCGCCATCACTGAGCGCAGCCCGCCCGCTGCCTCATCGATGTAGCCGGCTTCGATGTCCGGGCCGAGATAGACCCCGCCTACCTCCGGGTTCGTTGTCGGAACGCCACGTCCGTTGCAATAGCGCGCGGCAGTGCCCGTGAGATTGTTGGCATGCACAAACGAAGCGTTGAATGCCCGACAGAGCTTCAACGATCCCTCGTAAACCTGTGCTGCGGCCGAAGCGTCGAGATCGGCCCGACTCTGCAGGCGGCCGCCCAGTCCACCGCAATGCATGTCCACCAGAGCGTCAATATGGTCAAGCATGTTGACGGTGATCACGTTCGCGAGGCGCTGAGTGAGGTTGCCGTTTGGGTTTCCGGGAAAGACCTCGTGCAGGTCGGTGCGCCCGTGCTGCTCGGGCGTCTGTCGGTTGAAGACCGTGACGGCGAGTGGATTTGCCACCGGAATGGCCGCGACGCGCCCACGAAGCAACCTGATGTCGATGGAACGTAGCAGGTCACGCACCGCCATCAGCGCCATGGTCTCGTCGCCATGGATGGTCGTAAGAATTCCAAGCGTGGGGCCACTCTTCTGGCCGGTGACGAGATGGAGCCCGAGCCGGAGGTCGAAGCCCGACACGAGCCTGGTCACGTCGAGCTGGACATACTGGCGTCCGGGGCCACTCGCCTTTGCCAGCACCGTTTCAGGATTTTGCATGCGCGCATTCCCGTTCAAGATGGGTTAGGCCGGCGCGCCTGGCAGTTCCGCAGCTCGTGCGGACAGGGAACCAATTTCGCCGTCAGGAGCCGGATTTCACCAAGCCGTAATCTGAAAAGCGCGCTCCGTCATCGCGCCGGGGTTGCTGTCACCAATCTCGGGTCGATGTCCCGGAGGAAGTTCGTATTCATTTCCTTGGACCAATTGATGGGCTCCTTGAGCGCACCCTTTTGCACCATGAATTTGGCCAGCTCGTTCAAGTCGTCGACGAACGCGTTATTGAAGGTCATGTCGTAGCTGATGAGCCGAACGACCGGAAGCGATTGCCTGACATCCCCCTGCACCGCATCGGCCCAAATCTTCGTCGCCTCCTCCGGATTGGTGCGCACGAATTCGGTGGCGCGATGCATGGCTCGGAGAACCTTGCGGACCAGATCCGGCTGCCGGTCGATGATGGACTTGGACGCGCTCAAGACGATTCGATTGTTTGCCAGATCTCTTGCGCTGGTAATCAACTTGACATTGGTGCCCGTGTTGATCGCACGGGTCGTGAATGGCGCGAGCCACGCGAAGGCATCGATGTCGCCGTGCACCATCGCGATGACCATTTCCGGCGGAGCAAGATCGATGACATTGACGTCGGATGGAGCAAGCCCGCCGGATGCAAGATATCGATAGAGCAGAAACTCGCCAGTAGAACCCATTCTGGTTGCCACCTTGCGTCCGCGCAGATCTCTTGGAGAGTTGATGTCCTTCCTCCCGACGATCCCGAATATTTCGGTATCAGAAGACGATGGAGCCAGCCCGACCACGTTGCCGGTCTTCCACATCGCCGCAGAGGGCAGATCGCCGGCGGAAATAAAATCCCCGCGACCGGCGCGAAAGGCCTCGGTCGCAGTCGCACCGGTGGTGAACACCGTTACCTCCGCATCTACCCCTTCAGCCTTGAAAAGACCCTTCGCCTTCGCGACTTGAAGTGGCACCCAATGCTCATCCGTCCCGCTGAATATCATCGCCTTCGGATCGGCTGCGTGCGCCGGACCGCAAATCATGGCAGCCGTGCACGCTGCGGCCACGATAAGCATTGAAGGGCACCGGCGCAGGGTCACTGCAGCTCCTGTTAGGGTCATGGAAATCGCTCCCTCTGTTCGTCCCTGATCGGTCGATTGGTGATCATACGTTGACTTGATGCTCCATGAAGCGCTTCATCATCCGGTCGATCGCCAATTTGAAGCATCCGTCGATTATGGCGCCGAGCACCCCCAGGGTCACCAGCCCGACGAACATGATGTCGGTTCGCAACAGCATCCGGGATTGCATGATGAGGTAGCCAATTCCAGACTGCGCCGCGATCATCTCCGCCGCAACAATGCCCATGAAAGCGAAGCCGAGCGCAACGCGCATTCCGGTCAGAATGTAGGGCACCGCCGAAGGGAGGATGACACGCCGGAAGATCTGACTCGGTCTCGCGCCAAGACACCGGGCAGCATTGAGCCGAATATTCGGCGTCGAAGCAACTCCGGCAGCCGTGTTCATGATCATGATAATCACGACACCGTAGAAGATGATGAAATACCGTGAGAGGTCGCCAATGCCGAACCAGATGATGGACAGGGGCACCAGCGCCACTGGGGAGATTGGCCGCATCAGCTGCAGCAGCGGATCTGCGAATTGCCGGACGATTTGAATGCGTCCCATCAGTGCGCCGACCAGCACGCCAAGAATGCACCCGGCTGCATATCCGACCAGGACCCGCTCGAGACTGATGCCGACATGCGACAGCAGCGCACCGCTCGAGATCATGCGCGCACCTGTCCCGAACGTGTCCCAGGGCGACGGCACAAGATCAGGAAAGGCGAAGTGCCGCGCAAAGGCCGCCCATGCGGCAACGGCGATCGAGATCGACGCGGCGGTGATAAGGACGCGACGGACAAAGCTTCGGAGCCTATCCTGCATAGAGAGAGATTCCGACTTCTTCCTGCAAGGACGCTTCCACTTTTGCGTAGATGGCGGTGACCATGTCGTCCGTTGGTTTGCGAGGGTACGGTTCCTCGACGATGAACTCCTCCTTGACCGAAGAGCGTGGACCTCGGCGCATTACGGCGACTCTCTGGCCCAGCAGAACGGCCTCGCCGACGTCGTGCGTAATGTAAATAACCGTCATACGAAACTGCTGCCAGATGCGGAGCAGCTCCTTTTGCATGATGCGCTTGCTGATCGCGTCAAGCGCGGCGAACGGCTCATCCATCAGCAATACTTCCGGTTCGAGCACAAGTGCTCTGGCCAGTTGACAACGCTGCTTCATTCCCCCCGAAAGTTCGTAGGGAAATTTATGGGCGTGATCTCTCAATCCAACCAGATCGAGACAGCTCATCGCCCTCTCCGAAGCCCGACGTTTCGGCACGCCCTGGACCGACAATCCGAATTCGACGTTCTCGTGTGTTCGAAGCCATGGAAACAACGCATTCGTGGCATCCTGGAATACCATCACACGATCAGTCCCTGCGTCGACGATCTGCCGATTTCCGATCCGGATCGTTCCGGAATCCGGCCTTACAAATCCAGCGATCAGATTGAGAATGGTGGATTTCCCGCAACCGCTGGGACCAACCAGGCAATAAAACTCTCCACGGCGGACTTTCACATTGGCGCTTTCCAACGCAGGATATTCACTCGCACCGCCCGGATTGAACGTCATTGACACGTTGTCGAGGCTCAGGTCATCCCATGTACCGTGAAGATCTTTGGTATCCGTCGGATCGATCATCGAGGCTCTCTGCGGGATTGAAAAAGTGATGCATCCGGAGCTTGCACGACCCTTGAACGCTTCGAATGCCGGCCTGCCGAGCGCACATCGCAGCGCTCTCTCGATCGACGCATACCGTAAGCCGGGAGCTAACGGAATGGAAGATTTGGCGCCCGAGCCTGATGCGTACGACTGCAAGAATTGATTTGTGCAACCATACGGAGCTGAGCGCATGAAGAAGGAAATAATCCACACTGACAAGGCAGCCACGACCGGCGCGCCACTCGTTCAAGCCGTGAAGCTCGGAAACCTGATATTCTGCTCCGGCGCATCGCCGCGTGATCCCAGGCAAGGAAACAAGGTTGTGGAAGGTGGATTTCGTGCTCAAGCGACGCAGGCACTGGAAAACCTGAAATCGGTGCTCGAGGCAGGCGGGAGTGGTTTCGAGCACTGTCTGAAAGCCACGTGCTACCTGATGAACTTCGACGAGAACCTTCCGATCCTCAATGAAGTACGGGTTCAATATTTCGGAAGAAACGTCCCGGCGCGTACAGCTCTGGGTGTGAGCAAGCTCAGGGAGAATTATTTGCTTGAAATCGAGGTCACGGCATACGTTCCGCAATAGTTGGAGGGCGCTTGTCGAGCTGATCTTTCAACAACGAGTGCATTTGCTGGATCGTGCTGATGCAGGCTTCGGAATACCTGGCCGGAATGCGTCGGTTTCTGCAGTGCACCATACTGACCTCGTTTCTACAGGAAAATACCCTCGCTTTATGCTCGGACATGTCTCTTTTATGGAGGGCGCGCGAGCGCACCACGAGCTGCCGCCTTTTTCTCTCCGAATTGCACAGCTTGATTGCATCACCCATGCAGGCGCCGCATGCTCCGAGGAAAAGGGCTTTCCACCACGGTTCGCGCAGGGATCGATCGCTCGGCGTTGCCGTTCGCGCCCATGGCGGTGGGGGATCAAGAGCATGAGACCGGTGATGGCGTCTGGGACGGCGATCGACCGCGAGTTGGAGCGCGTCCGCGAGATCGAGGACGATGTATCCGGCTGGCGGCGGTGGGGGCCCTACCTCGCCGACCGCGCGTGGGGCACCGTGCGCGAGGACTACAGCGCCGACGGCGACGCCTGGGGCTACTTGCCGCACGACATGGCGCGCAGCAAGGCCTACCGCTGGGGCGAGGACGGCATCGCCGGCATCTGCGACCGCTACCAGCTCCTCTGCTTCGCCCCGGCGTTCTGGAACGGGCGCGATCCGCATCCTCAAGGAGCGGCTCTTCGGCGTCAACCCGTACGAGGGCAACCACGGCGAGGACGTCAAGGAGTACTACTTCCACCTCGACAACACGCCGACGCACTCGTACATGAAGCCTGCTCTACAAGTACCCGCAGGCGGCGTTTCCCTATCGCGAGCTGGTCGAGCGAGAACCAGCGCCGCGCCGGCCAGGGCTCCGGAGTTCGAGCTGCTCGACACCGGCGATCTTCGACGAGCGACCGCTACTTCGACATCTTCATCGAGTACGCCAAGGCGACGCCGGAGGACCTGGCATCCGCATCGAGGCGCTTCAACCGCGGGCCCGAGGCGGCGCCGCTGCACATCCTGCCGCACCTGTGGTTCCGCAACACCTGGGCCTGGGGGCCGACGGCGCAGCGCCGGAGCCGACGATCACGTGCGGCCGCAGGCGGACGGCGTCGTGCCTCGTGGCCGACGACAGCGGCACGCCGCGTCGATCCGCAACATGCCGGCGCACTACCGGCTCGGACCGCGCTACCTGTACGGCCCGGCCGGCGGCGCGGCGCTGTTCACCGACAACGAGACCAACGGCGAGCGCGTCTACGGCCCGGCGACGCCAGCCGCAAGCCGCTACGTCAAGGACGCGTTCCACCGCGCGATCGTCGAGCGGCGAGCCGACGCGCAGTCCGGCCCGACGGCCGGCACCAAGGCGGCGCTCCACTACCGGCACGTGGTCGCCGGCGGGCGGCTCGGTCACGCTGCGCCTGCGGCTCACCGACAGGCCGACTGCCGGACGCCGCTGGCCGACGTCGACGCGATCATCGCCGCGCGCAAGGCCGAGGCCGACGAGTTCTACGCCGAGCATCCACCCGCCGAAGGCCACCGCCGACGAGCGGCTCGTCCAGCGCCAGGCGCTCGCCGGCCTGCTCTGGACCAAGCAGAGCTACCTCTTCGACGTCGACGCTCTGGCTCGACGGCGACAATCCCGACGCACCCGCCGCCGGCGTCGCGGCAGTACGATCCGCAACGGGCACTGGCGGCACCTGAACTCGATGCGCGTGATGACGGTGCCGGACAAGTGGGAGTACCCGTGGTTCGCCGCCTGGGACCTCGCGTTCCACTGCGTCGCCGTTCGCGCTGGTCGACCCGAAGTTCGCCAAGGACCAGCTCTGGCTGCTGCTGTTCGAGCAGTTCCAGCACCCCAACGGCCAGATCCCGGCCTACGAGTGGGAGTTCTCCGACCTCAACCCGCCGGTCCACGCCTGGGCGGTGTGGCGCGTCTACAACATGGACCGCATCCGCAACGGGCAAGGCCGACCGCGAGTTCCTCGAGCGCTGCTTCCACAAGCTGCTGATCAACTTCGCCTGGTGGGTCAACAAGGTCGACCGCGAGGGCAACAACGTCTTCGAGGGCGGCTTCCTCGGCCTCGACAACATCACCGTCGTCGACCGCAGCGAGACGCTGCCGCGACGGCGCGGTGCTCGAGCAGTCCGACGCCACCGGCTGGATGGGCATGTTCTGCCTGAACCTGATGCGGATCGCCCTGGAGCTGGCCAGCGAGAACCCGGTCTACGAGGGGCTGGCGACCAAGTTCTTCCAGCACTACGTCTACGTCGCCGCCGCCATGAAGCACATGGGCGGCCGCGACTACCAGCTGTGGGACGACGAGGACGGCTTCTTCTACGACGTGCTGCGCTATCCCGACGGCCGCTCCGACAAGTTCCGCGTGCGCTCGCTGGTCGGCCTGATCCCGCTGTTCGCCGTCGAGCGGCTGGAGACGAGTGGATCGAGCCGTTCAAGGAGTTCACGGCAACCTCAACTGGTTCCTCACGAACCGCCGCGACCTGGTCGAGGACGTGATCCACCCGTTCGAGCGGCCCGACGGCAAGACGACCTACGTGCTGACGATCGTCGACACGACCAGCTGCGCCGGCTGCTCGAGCGCACGTCCATGACGAGCGCGAGTTCCTCTCGCGCTACGGCATGCGCAGCCTGTCGAAGGCGCACGAAGCGCAGCCGTTCGAGTTCGACGGCGCGGCGCGTCGAGCTACGAGCCGGCCGAGGCGGTCGCGAAGATCAAGGGCGGCAACTCGAACTGGCGCGGGCCGATCTGGTTCCCGACGACGTTCCTGCTGATCGAGTCGCTGCGCAAGCTCGGCAAGGCGTTCGGACCGGGCTACCGCATCGGCGACGCCGGGCTCTGGCGACCAGCCGATCGCGTTCCAGGACGATGGCGCGCGACATCGCCCGGCGGCATGATCGGCATCTTCACTGCGCGACGCGAACGGCCGGCGGCCGGTGTACGGCGGCGCGCCGAAGTTCCAGGACGATCCCGCACTGGCGCGACCACCTGCTGTTCTACGAGTACTTCCACGGCGACAACGGCGCCGGCCTCGGCGCGAGCCACCAGACCGGCTGGACCGCGCTGGTCGCCAACGCTGATCGACGAGTGGCGCTAACGCCAACCACGCGGCGATGGGAGTCATCGCGAAAAATTATGAGTTCAATATTTCGGAAGAAACGTCCCCGCGTGTACAGCTCTGGGTGTGAGCAAGCTCAGGGAGAATTATTTGCTGAAATCGAGGTCACGGCATACGTTCCGCAATAGTTGGAGGACACTCGTCGAGCTGATCTTTCAACAACGAGTGCATTTGCTGGATCGTGCTGATGCAGGCTTGGCCATCCCAGGGGGGCCCCCGCGGCTACCTCGCCCCCCAACCGGCTCTCGATATCGGGAACGTGTCCGGCGCCTGATCATGTGCGCCCGCCTGCTCTGACCAGCCATCAACGGCAGGAGGCTATCCAGCAACTCGCGGAAGGCGCTACGCAGGCCGATCTCGCGCGGACCTACGGTGTGAGCTATTTCTCTGATTGATCGAAATTGACTGCGCTTGCGAATCCTCACGATGCTAATCGCGATCTGATAGAAGGCCCATTCTATCGGTTCTCCGCATCACCGCGTTTTTGCACAACCAAGACCCGGAGCGGTCCTCGGCCAGCCTCTCATGTTGCAGTAGCGAGGCCGGTTTCAGCCCCTATCAAAGCACTCAACTAAGCCGATAGGATGCTGCCTCCTGAACTGGGGCCGGACATGAGGCGGCGGGAATTTCTGGGTGCTCTCGGTGGCGCGGCTGCGGCGTGGCCTCTTGCGGCGCGCGCGCAGCAACCGACCGACCGCGTGCAGCGGATCGGTTTTCTGACCGGCAACGCCGAGGGCAACCGGGAAGCCGAAGCCTCCGTGGCTGCCTTCCGTCACGGGCTGCAGCAGTTCGGATGGGTGGAGGGGCGCAATCTGCGGATCGACTTTCGCTGGGCCGCCGGCGATGGCAACCGAATGCGAGCTTACGCCGCCGAGTTGGTCGGGTTGGCACCAGCCCTAATCATGGCCGAAGGGACACCGGTGGTAGCGGCTCTCCAGCAGCAAACGCGCACCGTCCCGATTGTTTTCGCGACGGCCAATGACCCGATCGGCTTCGGTTTTGTTGCAAGCTTGGCGCGCCCGGGCGGCAATATCACCGGGTTCATCGGCGCGGAGCCTTCGATGGGTGGCAAGTGGCTCGAGATACTCAAAGAAGTCGCGCCAACCGTTGGCCGGGTCGCACTGATCTTCAACCCGAAAACCCATACCGGACAACATTTTGGCGCGATCGAGGTCGCCGCACCGTCGTTTGCTGTTGAGGCGATCAAGACGCCCATTCAAGATACCGCAGAGACCCAACGGGCGATCGATGCATTTGCGCTTGCGCCGCGCGGCGGCCTGCTGGTGCTGCCAGACATTAGCACCAATTTTCACGGCGACCTGATCGTCGCATTAGCGGCGCAGCATCGCTTGCCTGCGGTTTATACTTTCCCCCACTTCCCCAGAAACGGCGGGCTGGTTTCCTACGGGGTCGATCTTGCCGATCTGTATCGGCGAGCGGCGTCATATGTCGATCGCATCCTCAGGGGCGCGAAGCCAAGCGACCTGCCAGTCCAGCTACCAACCAAATTCGAGCTTGTCATTAATCTCAAGACCGCCAAGGCGCTCGGCCTCGATGTGCCTGTGCAGCTTCAGCAGCGCGCCGACGAAGTGATCGAATGACTCTGCTTGCTGAGCACGCATCTTTGCTGCATCTGCTCACGGCAGTTCTTGGCACCAAGTGTGGGTGCTTCCTGGGCCTGGCCCCGACAAGCGGTCGGCACTGAAAACCAGCAGCAACGCGCCTACCGAGGCCGCACCATCCTTGCGCGGCCTCATCTCGCCGAATGCGGCCTCATCTCGCCGAATGATGTCTTCGCTCTTTTTGCGGACATTATATTATACCAAAGTTCATGGAGGATGACTCTTTTCGCCGCAAAGATACCCCCGCCCTTTGAACTGTGATTCGATGCGTGGCGAGCGGAGAGATGATTCGCGAAGGGGCCATGGGTGCAGCGGTACCATTGCGCCAGGACTTGAGTGCGGACGAGTTGAGGCTTTTGGCGAAGCGGTCAGAGAATGCTGGGCAGGCGCGGCGGTTATTGTCGCTTGCAGCGGTGCTCGACGGGATGAGCCGTGAAGCTGCCGCAGAGATTGGAGCAATGGACCGCCAGACGCTGCGAGACTGGGTGCACCGCTTCAACGAGAAGGGTCCCGAGGGGCTCATCAACGGCAAAGCTCCCGGCCCTACACCGAAGCTCTCGCTCGAACAAAAGCAAGAGTTGAAGCGGATCGTGGAATCCAAACCTGATCCCGCCACCGATGGCGTCGTGCGTTGGCGATGCGTTGATCTCAGGCGCATCATCATGGAGCGCTTCGATGTTGATCTGGATGAAGTGTCGATTGGCCGCATCCTCAAGGAGCTCGGCTTTGCGCACGTGAGCCCGCGCCCCCAGCATCCCAAGCAGGACCCGCAAACCATTGAGGCTTTTAAAAAAACTTTCTTACGCGCGTCGCTGAGGCGCTAGCGGGCAAGCCACGCCTGGCTGGATCCCCGATCGAGATCTGGTTCCAGGATGAAATGCGGATCGGGCAGAAGAACGGCTTGGTCTACCAGTGGGCCAAGAAGGGGACGCGTCCGCGCCAGCCGAAGGATCAGCGTTATGCCAACGCCTATCTGTTCGGCGCGATCTGTCCGGCGCGCGACATGGGTGCCGCGCTTGTGCTTCCTTTTGCCAATGCCGGAGCCATGCAGCATCATTTGAACGAAATCAGTCGCCGCGTCACGGTGGGCGCGCACGCGGTACTCACACTCGACAAAGCCGGCTGGCACACAACGCGCAAGCTGCACGTGCCGGCCAACATCAGCCTTCTGCATCTGCCGCCCGCCAGCCAGCCCGGAGCTGAACCCGACCGAGAACATTTGGCAGTATCTGCGCCAAAGCTATCTCTCAAATCGCGTGTTCCGCGACTACGACGCTGTTGTCGAGGCGTCCGGCTCAGCTTGGAACAAGCTCACTGCCGAGCACGGTCGCATCGCCTCCATCGGTACACGAGGCTGGACTGCCATCAGTCAAGGTCCGTGAAGGTTGGTATTACAGGCGGCTAGGGCCGCATGGCGAAGCCCGTTGACTACGGCGCGAGCTTGCTCCAGTCCGCCGCCTGCAGGCGCGTGACCAAGCGATAGCCGCCGCTGCCGTCCGGCTTGAAGATCGACGCCTCGCCTTCGCGGATATCGAACCAATCCTTGCCGAAGGCATCCATGATGTTGGGCTTGTGCGACACGATGACGATGTTGGTGCCAGCGGGCGGCGCGGTCGAGGCGAGCTTGCGCATGGCCTGGGCGCGCCGGTTGTTCTCATTCGGGCTGACCACCAGTCCGCCTTCGGTGACGTCGGCGCTTGACTTGACCTCGCCGAATTCGCCGAGCTTGGCGGTTTCGATCGCGCGATGGAACATGCTGGCGTAGACCGCGCCGACCGGGATTTGCAGCTTGCGGAAGGCGGCGCCGACGTCGCGCGCGACCGCGCGGCCGTTGTCGTTAAGCTGGCGCTGCTTGTCGACATTGGCATGGTTCAGCGGATCGGTGTCGGCCTGGTCGGGGTGGGTGGCGCCGTGGCGAAAGATGATCACATGGCCGCCGCCGCGCAGCGCCGCGATCAGTTCGGATTGAGAGACCTGGTTCTGGGCGCTTGCCGGGAGAACGCTGAGTGCAAGGGCCAGAAAGGCAAAAGCCGAGTGTTTCGGCATGGCTGACCTCCTCGTTGGATCGCATCACCACAATCTATAGTTCAGTGCGCCGGTGCGACTGCCTCCAAGATCAGCATCCAGAGACGTCGCGGCCACGCTTGCTGGATTGTGATCGAGGCCTCGAATTCCGTGGATGATCGATCGAAGCGCCCGAGTTCCTGTTGTTTTTCCCTTTCGGTGAGGAACGAGTAGACAAGCGAGTTGCGGGCGAGCGACTTGAGCGTTCGATAGCCAAGGCGGTGCTCGCGCGCACCCCGGAAATACTCGTTGGTGAGATCGATGCGGGAAACGCCGGGATCGTCGGTCGACAGCACCACCGGCACCCCAGACGCCAAGTAGGTTGGCAGCGGGTGGTCGTTGCCACGCACTCCGAGAATGATATCGCTGCTGGTGAGGCTGATCTCGATCACCACCGGCCGCCGGCGCATCTCGGCAAGTAGGCCGTCCACGTCGTGCTCGAAGGCAAGCGCGGTGCCGTGACCAATCCGTCGCGCGCCGCCGATCTCGATGGCCTGCCGGATGTGGAAGGTGAGGTCTGTCGGAGGGACGAGGCCGATCCACAGCTCGCCCGCGTGCAGCGCCACTTGCACGTCCTTGGCGAGGAATTCGATGATCCGCATGTGTTGGGTATAGTCCCGGCGGGCGATCTGATTGTCCTCGGTCTGGACGAAGTTGAGCGCGACGACGCGCGGCTCCGCGCGGATAAGGGTCGCCGCGAATGCGGTCTGCACGAACACGTCCTCGATCGGGGTGTTGCGGCTGACTTGTATGATGAAGCGATAGTTCACCTTGCAAGCTGGTTTGGTCGGGTCCGTGTCGCAGTTGCGAAGCGCCTCGACCTTGCTGACAATATCCGCAACTTCGGCGCGCGCCTTCGCGACGAGCGCGTCGAGACCGTTCTGCTTGAGCGTCTCCCGCATCGCGGCGAAATCGGTCTGACCGCGGATGGTCGCAATGAGCGCCGCACGCTCCTCTGGGGTCGAGAAGGACAGCATGAATTCGGCGTATTGCACGGACTGGGCGCCGTAGCGCGCCAGCATGTCGACCGTCATTTCGGGGGTGACGCGCCAAGTGATCTCGCTGAACCTTGCGAAGGTTGAGAAGAACTTGTCGTGGCCTGACGGAACCGAAGCTGACGGCAGGAAAAACCGCATCGACATGGCGTTGACCATGGCGTCGAATTTTCTTTGATCGCGCATGGTCTCGGCGACAGAAGGCTTGTCCGCCGTGCATGGCGCCTCGACGAAGAACCAGTCCGAAAGCTGCACGCAAAGGCCTTGCTGAGCGGCCCAGTCGATCAGCCGCTCCGCGTAGGTTGCACCCGAGAGATGGACGTGCAGATCACCCCCCTTCGGCATTCGGTAGAGGAATGCGCGCAACGCCGGATGGTCATCGCGCAAGGCATCGAAGCTCTGCGCGGTGATTGCCGTATCGAAGTCACGGGCGACCATGAAAAGGCGAACGGCGGCGATCACCGCCGCCAACAGGATGACCGCAAGGATGATCCGGCGTCGCACGGAGTGCCCCCGCTGCGCTCGAAAATGCGCAAAAGCCTAGCCGCGCGCGCGACAGAACTCAAACTTGGGCGCCACAAGGGCCCGTCACGACAAAGGCTGCGAACCCGGCGGGCCTCTTGTGATGACGGCTTGGGATCCATGGAGAGGCGAACTTGCCGCGAGTATTTGTTGTCGGCAGTAGCCCAATTAAAGGGCACAACCTCGCCATCTCCCTGAAGGCCTCACACCAAAAGTTCTATCCTCCGAGATGCGAGAGTCGGCACAACTGAGAACGCCGGCGAAGGGGCTCTGCCCCGTGCGCAAGGGCTCGCGTTCATGGGTGAAGTCGTGCCGTTTGCTCACGCCGTCAACATAGCGGGCGTTGCCCTTCATCAATCGGTCCAGCGCGGCATCCGGCGATAGGACATTTTCAGGCTTCGGTGGCACTTTGATGTTTTGGGCAAGCGCGCTCGGAAGGAACCCAACCCAGCGGCCGCGGTCGCTGCAAGTTTCAGGACGCCACGCCGCTGGATTATCGCACGCATGGTTGCCGCTGGATTTCTCGGGATGAGCGTCGAGACGCTCGATGGAGTGTACGGCGACCACCATCCAGACTTCATGTCCGACGCGGCGCAAGCGATCGGTCGCAAACCAAGCAAGAACCAAGCATTGGTTGTTTCATTGGTTGACGCCTCTGAGCGAAGGAAAAAAGCTATATGAAACAAAGTGGGCCCGGGAGGACTCGAACCTCCAACCAGACCGTTATGAGCGAAGCGCCGCCTCCGGACGATCCAGAAAAATCAGACACTTAAGGTCGAGTTCAACGATGATTGTTCACGTTTGGTGCACGCATTCCATTGGCCGACCATTGGCCGAACGGAATTGCTGATCCTGCGGACTGGTGCGCGCCTTGGTCGACCCCCAAGGACGTTGGTCGCCATTTCGTGACGGCCCGCCTCGGATATCTCATCAACTTGCGTGCCGAGTGCCTTCGTCCTCACGCGCCAGGAGGCCGCCGGGATATGGGGTGCCGCGACGTACTGCCCGAAAAACACATGCCGCGGCTCGGCGGCGCGCCGCCAGGCTCGCCCTACGACGCGCTCGTGCCGGCGACGCCGGCGCGAGCAGCGTAGATGTAGAGCGGCCGTGCGGTGCCCTCCACGACTTCCCTGGAGATAACCACCTCCTCGACGCCTTCGAGGCTGGGTAGGTCGAACATGGTGTCGAGCAGGATGCCCTCCATGATCGAGCGCAGCCCCCGCGCGCCGGTCTTGCGATCGATCGCCTTGCGGGCAATGGCGCCGAGCGCTTCCTCCGCTAGCGTGAGATCGATGCCCTCCATCTCGAACAGCCGCTCATACTGCTTCACGAGCGCGTTCTTCGGCTCCCTGAGGATGCGCTTGAGGGCCAGCTCGTCGAGGTCCTCAAGGGTGGCCAGCACGGGCAGCCGCCCGACGAATTCGGGGATGAGGCCGTACTTCAGCAAATCCTCCGGCGCGACCTCGCGGAAGATTTCGCCGGTGCCGCGGTCTTCCGGCGCGATTACATGGGCGCCGAAGCCGATCGAGCTCGACCGGCCGCGCGCCGAGATGATCTTCTCGAGCCCGGTGAAGGCACCGCCGCATACGAACAGAATATCGGTGGTGTCAACCTGTAGGAATTCCTGTTGCGGATGCTTGCGGCCTCCCTGAGGCGGCACCGACGCGATGGTGCCTTCCATGAGCTTCAGCAACGCCTGCTGCACGCCCTCGCCCGACACGTCGCGGGTGATCGACGGATTGTCGGACTTGCGGCTGATCTTGTCGATCTCGTCGATATAGACGATACCGCGCTGGGCGCTCTGGACATTATTGTCGGCCGACTGCAGCAGCTTGAGGATGATGTTCTCGACATCCTCGCCGACATAGCCGGCTTCCGTCAGCGTGGTCGCATCAGCCACGGTGAACGGTACGTCCAAAATGCGCGCGAGCGTCTGCGCGAGCAGCGTCTTGCCAGACCCGGTCGGACCGATCAGCAGGATGTTGGACTTCGCGAGTTCGATGTCGTTTTGCTTGGTCTGATGGTTAAGCCGCTTGTAGTGATTGTGAACGGCGACCGAGAGCACCTTCTTGGCATGGTCCTGGCCGATCACATAGTCATCGAGGACCTTGCAGATATCCTTCGGCGCCGGGATGCCGTCGCGCGATTTTACCAGCGAGGACTTGTTCTCCTCGCCGATGATGTCCATGCACAACTCGACGCACTCGTCGCAGATGAACACGGTCGGGCCGGCAATAAGCTTGCGCACCTCGTGCTGGCTCTTGCCGCAAAACGAGCAGTAGAGCGTGTTCTTGGAATCGCTGCCGCCGGCCTTGTTCATCTCAGTACCTCGACTAGATGTGGGTCGTTGCAGTCGTTACCCTGCAGGACTAAAACCACGGACAGGTTTCTGCGGCGAGGCTATTCGGCATTGAGGCGGTGCGAACAATTACGTTAGCGCTGTCGGGTAGCGCTATCGGGTTCTTCGAGGTGCGGAATTACACCGCCCGCCGGGACTCCCGCGCCACAAGCAGTCGTGGCTCGCGACCCTATGGTGCAAAGGCTACGGGTATTGGCTCCCTAATCCCTTTTCTCAATTTCGACTTGCCTCAATCACCCGCGCCTGGAGTTGGTAGAAAGTATTGGAGTTTGTCCGGCTTCCCCTCCCATTCCTTAGAGTCGGGTGGAGGCGCTTTTTTGATCGTAATATTTGGCCAGATTTTCGCGTATTCCGCATTCAGCAACAGCCATTTCTCAAGCCCCGGATCGGTGTCGGGCTTGATCGCGTCGACCGGGCATTCCGGCACGCACACCCCGCAATCGATGCGTTCGTCCGGGTGAATGGCGAGCATGTTCTCGCCCTCGTAGAAGCAGTCCACGGGGCGCACTTCGACGCAGTCCATTATTTTGCACCGAATACATGCCTCGTCGACGATGTAGGTCAATTAAGCGTCCTTTCAGCAGGTCGCAGCGGTGGACTCATTCCCGGTATCTTCGTGGTGCTCGCTCTTTGGCTGAAAATGGACGCAGAGGAGACCAGCGTCCTCCGGCTCGATCGGAACGCCGAACAGTCGGCATTCGAGGGCCGACCCGGTCGCGCTCGTTGAGCTGCAGCAGGTTTCTCCGCCGAGATACGCGCAGTCCTGGCAAACACCGAAGTGCCGATGCGTCCCACTCGCAGCTACAGTGGTCAGCACGTGGTGCAGCGCGTGATGCATCGCGGTTTGCTCTTCCGCGTCGAGCGAGCCCACGGCACGCACCAGAACTTCGAATGGATCGCGCGCAATCACTTCATTACCCTTGTCCGTCAAGCGGAGAGTGACGCTTCGCCCATCTGCCTGGGATCGCTGTCGGACCAGGTACCCACCTGCCTCAAGCGCCTTAATGGCTTGTGATGCCGTGCCACGGGTGGTCGCTTGAAATTCCGCAAATGCCGACGGGGTCCGGGAGAACGAGTTAGCGCGGGCGAAGAAGCGGAGCGCCATCCATTGGGCGGGGCTGAGTTCGCCGTCATAGCCCTCGGTTTGCACGAGCCGCCCCACCAGCAGCAGCAGTTCCGCCGTTTCGCGCACCGACATGATCGCCTCTTCAAAATTATAATAGTGTTTCGAAACTACCTTGACAACCGGCCTCCGTGGGCTCATAGTTTCGTTTCGAAACTAGTTAGAGTGTTAGTATGGCCCGCACCGCGACGGTGACGATCCTTACGGCCGAATCCGGCCTCATCCGTTATTTTGAGCAAATCCGGCGGTTTCCGATGTTGGAGCGCCAGGAAGAATACATGCTGGCCAAGCGTTGGCGCGAGCACGCTGACCGTGACGCCGCGCACAAGCTCGTCACCAGCCATCTACGGCTCGTGACCAAAATCGCCAGTGGCTATCGCGGCTACGGCCTGCCAATCTCCGAGGTGATCTCAGAGGGCAATATCGGCCTGTTGCAGGCAGTCGAACGCTTCGAACCCGAGAAAGGGTTCCGGCTCACCACCTACGCCACATGGTGGATCAAGGCGGCGATCCAGGAATACATCCTGCGCTCGTGGTCGCTGGTGAGGATGGGCACCACCGCCAACCAGAAGAAGCTGTTCTTCAATCTGCGCAAGGCCAAGAGCAAGATTTCCGCGTTCGACGAAGGCGATATGCGTCCGGATCAGGTCAAGCTCGTCGCTAAGCAGCTCGGCGTCACCGAGACGGATGTGATCAACATGAACCGTCGCCTCGGCGGCGATGCCTCGCTCAACGCCACGATCCGCGCGGACGGCAATTCCGGCGAGTGGCAGGACTGGCTGGTGGACGAATCCCCGGGCCAGGAGACGACGCTCGCCGCGACCGAGGAATTCGATAACCGCCGCAAGGCGCTGGCGGATGCGCTTGGTGTGCTCGACGGGCGCGACCGGCGCATCTTCGAGGGGCGGCGTCTGACCGGAGACCCGATCACGCTCGCGGAGCTAGCCGACGAGCTCGGCGTGTCGCGCGAGCGCGTGCGCCAGATCGAGGTGCGCGCCTTCGAGAAGGTGCAGAAGGCGGTCAAGAAACGCGTCGCCGCGATCGAAACCTCGGTGCCCCTGCCGGTGTGTTAGCTTCCAGCCCTTTCCCATCGTGGGAGAAACTGCCGATGACGCCGGTCATGGTGAGTTCAGCCTCTGAGGTATAGTCGTCGTGTGGAGGGCGGAGGCTATGGAGCTGATCCGCTCGTTGGTCGACGCGATCATCTTGTGCCGGAGAATGGCAATCTACGGGTGGAGGTCCGAGGCGAGCTTGCGGCTATCTTGGCGCTTGCGGCGGGCAGAAAAAAACCCGGTCGAGATGACCGTGCCTTTGCCAACCAAATAGGTGGTTGCGGGGGGCCGCTGCCAGCGTTATTTGCCGATCTCGGAAGGTTGGATTGCGAAGGCTTTTTAGTGCGAGCTGGTCCACGCCAGTCAGAGCCACACGGCAGAATATCCAGAATATTGGATTGGCAGAGGTCAGTCAGCGGGGAGCGGAACGTCCGCTCGACGCTTGATCATTCTAACCACGGCTCAGTGAAACGGTTCAATCAAGAGGTTCTCCCCGATCCTCTTCTCTCAACCCTAAAGGCTACCCGAGGGTGCCGTCGCGAATGTGGTTGGAATTTGCACGGCGCGATCTCCGGCAAGTTGAAGCTACCTGATCAGGCTGCGAGGTCAATCGGCTGATCGATTGGCTTGGTGGCGAGCGTTTGCCAGCCATCGACTTTTCGCATGCTGATCTGACCGGAAGCCATCCCCCGGCGAGGCTCCACCAGAAAGCCCGGTGATTACTGTGGTGCAGGGCGGATGGGATCGATTAAGTGATGACGGCACGAGACAGCATAACTCGGGCAAGAGCGAGGACCCCTGGGGCGGAGGTCGACCCAACCTCCACGGCGGCGCACGATCGAGCGCTCGGCCTGACACAGTGCGGGACTATCGATGTCGCCGCGACGTGCGCGAAAGGCGGACGCAAACCAAACATCAGCCGGTGTACATCAGCCGGTGTATGCCGGGAGCAGGCTTAAGCTGGTCGATGCGTGGGATTACCGGCCGTTGCACTGATAGCGACTATTTAGCCGGAGAACGGATGCGCTGAATGATTTTTTCGCGGACCTCAGGATCGTTCTGTGCCACCACTAGAAATCGACGTGTACTCTTCCACCGTGAGACCCTGATCGGTGATTGCCTTCACAAGGGCATTCTTTGCGTCATCTGCAATGCGATCTCTGTCAGACGGGGCGGCGGCTTCGATCTGCTGCTGAAAATCCTCCCTAACGTTGGCCACCTGTTCTAAGGCCGCCGCCGCCGCATCTAGCTTTTGGTCTGGAATGTTCGTTGAAGGGTTGGTGAGACCCGGCAACGGTTCACTGCCGGAACGGAGAGATGCCATGTGGCCGTTAGAGCCACGGCGGCGAGAGAGCGCGTCAATAATCGCATATCTGTCTCCTCTTTTGTCTCCTGTGCACACTGCACACTCCTCCTTGAAACCGCGAACGATATCGAAGCGGCATTCGGGACAAACGGCATGTGGACGAGCAGTTCCACTAATCTGGGTGACCCTGGCATGTCGAAAAGACATGTCGAGACCGTCGGAAACCGACCGCACTGCAATCTGATTTTGGCGCCGATGATCGCACGCACAATTTCAGCGATTTATTATGCCGTTCCTCGGCTCACGTTGGTGCTCCGCCCGTGATCGGGTGATTGGCCTGCTGGTCGCATCGTGGAATCCCCGGGAAACTCAATTGCTTGGCGCGTCTGCGTGCGCTGTCCGAAGGGATGGATTATTCGGCTTGACCATACGCGGGAATACGCTACGTGAGTTTGCGCGGGATGACCGAATTTTGACCGTCGCGTTTAACCACCTCGAGGTGGGAGGCCCCGTAGCGCACGACGCATCGTTTTTCCGTGCGTGAGCCCATCGAAAGGAGTGTGTGATGAGATTGACTTCCGCAGAGGTCGAGCGAACCCTGAGCCAATTCGAAGCCCAGGCCATTCCCGACACTCATCCTGTGGTTCCGCAACTGTACGAATTATTCGGGGATCACACTTTCTTCCTCGACAGCAACGGACTCAACATCGTGGAACCGGCCGAGCCTGCTCAAGCAGGAACTCAGGCGGGGAAGGTTGTAAACCTAGCTGACTGGAGCGATGCGGATCGCTTGGCTCCTCACGAGCCCGAAGCGACTGACATCTTCATCGTACTTGGGTTCAAACACTGATCCAAGTACTACTTGGTTCGATGACCCGACCCGACGGCCTGATCGCATGATGTAGCCGTCTTTCTACTCGCCGATGTCCTCGACTGGAGCAAAGCCTTTGAGGATGGGAGCGCGGACGATCCGATGTCCGGTTGCGCCTGCACTCAAATGCTTTCGTTGCACGCCTTATGTTACACGCCTTCGTTGGACGCTTCCTCATTGGACGCTCATTCGTTAGACGTTTGGGCGATCCGCCACAAGGCTGCCGCAGTTCCGCCTGCGGCCCCGTCCAGTGCAGGAACCTCGATCCGACGCAGGCGTTGGCCCTATAAGTCCGGATTATCGGAGGTTGTGATGACTGACAACAAGGCAAGAAACGGGACGCTTGGCACCATCCTCGGCGGGTTAATCGCTGTCGCCCTTGCGGTATTCCTGCTCAACGGCGGCGAATATGTGGGCAAAAAGACGGTCAAAAGCGACGCCGATCTTCCACCGGTCGCAACCGGGCAACCGCGCTAACCGAAAGCTCATCCCCAAGCATGGGCGGACACGGGAAGGCCGGCGAGGTTGTCATCGTGGCCTTAGCGTCCCCGCGGGCTTCGGTAGGGACCTGGGGAGCGCCACAAGATTATCGCGTCTAATTTAGTTCCACCCCTTCAGTGAAAGACGCCAGCACCGCAGGCAGTCTTGAGGTTAATGACCAACTCGGACTACTGGGAAGAGTAAAGGCGGTGAGAGCAGCATGGGGGCGAACCTCGCTTTATTTTGGCTGCACATTCTGGTCGCCGCCGGGGGTGCCGGGCGGAGGTATGACCTTGAGCCGACCGCCTCCTGGCGGCGTTACCAGCATCTCCGTATCCAATGCAGTCGGGGGACAGATTACTCCCTTGGATCGCGCCAGTTTGTCGCTCAAGGGTTCAGTTCCCCCTCCTCCAACGGTAGGAGGCTCGCCTGTGACGTCCGGCGGACATGTGACGCTGCGCTCAGGCACTATTGGCCCTTGGTCCTTCAATTGAGCCAGCGCGGTACTGGCAACGGTTACGCCCGCGAAAATAGTAACGAGCAACAGGACACGCATGGGCACATTCCTTGCGAAGGCGCACAGTGCCTGAGGGTAACGTCCGGACACGCAAATTGTTCGGTCTATGTTGGTCCCGAACGACAAGAGAACGAACGGGGTCCGACAGCTCTCGACCCGAGCCTATGGATGGCGAATTGCTAATTACGCTGCGATTGGCTCTGGAACAGGCCCGGCACTGGTGCCGCCAAGCGTAGCGATCCAGGACAACAGGGAAAGGCGGCGTGCCCCCAAACCAGGCGCACCATTGCGAACAGGGAAAAGAACAGGGTCATCGACGACCGCCATCAACGCGGTTCGACCATCATCACCAGCCAAGTACCGATCGACCACTGGCACGAGGTCATCGCCGATCCCACCATCGCCGACGCCGTCCTCGATCGCCTCGTCCACAACGCTCACCGTCTCGCACTCAAGGGAGACAGCATGCGCAAGATCACTGCCCAGCGCGCCAAGCTTGACGCCGCCAGAAAACCTGAATTCAACTCCTCATGCCGGCAACGACACCCCGGCCACCTTCGTCGGAACAGGTGGCCGCCTCGATCGGAACGCTGGGACCTACGGGGCCTACACGCTCGAAATCGAGCCCCGCTATGTTGACGTCGCCATCAAACGCTGGCAGGCGTTTTCACGAAAGGATGCCATTCACGCTGACAGCAGATTTGGGCTTTGACGAAATCGCAACAAACGCACCGAGGCAACCGCCCCGGATCTTGCGACGACCGACGTCCGCTGAGGAGCAGTCCATGTCAAAGCGATCTCGCCTTGCAAGACCTCACAGCCCAACGGCAGCCATTCGTCTCGACCACGGGATCCACCTCTTCAGTTGGCTACGGCAGGCCAGAAGCGAGATAATCGTGGGCTCGTTTCGGCGATAATCAATTTTTCGACAGTCAGTCGATCTGTGACTGACCTGCCTTCATTGCACATCGTCCTTATGCTTGTGCAGGAATCGAGCAACCTTTCCCCTAAGGACTTTCGTGCTTAACAAGTCGCCCATGGAGCCCGCGTTGTCGAACAGCTCCCTCTGAAGTTTCTTGGGAATGTTGTTCCATGAGCTTCTCCTTGATTTCTTCACGCGCCAAAGCGCGCACGCCGCCGATCCGGACGGTTACCGAACCGTTAAAGCGGCGCCGCGTTAACCAAATAGATAAAAGCGGCATTGCTCGGACAACCGATTGGGGAAGTACGACCGTGCTAACCGAATCAAAGCTTTTTGAAAGCCCCTTGCCCAGGACTTTGCGCGCACATTGAACTTTTTAGCCGGCTACCCGACTAATAAGAGTCAACAGGGTGAGGGCGGCATCATGCGTGTACAATCTGCACTTTGGCTGGATTACGATCCCGGCGCGGTCGCGGTCTTGGTGATCGGTATTTGCATCGTTGCATTGGTCGCATTGGTCGCTTTGAGCATTTGAACCCCAACGAACTCGAATGGTCGAAGGCGCGTGGGCCGCAGTGCTTGGACCTGACGGAGGGGGCTTGATCACCGACGTCTTCACGTCCCGCCCTCTCCTCTGCACGATCCATCACCTGATCAACTTTGCGCTGCAATGATCGAATGGGCACTGGACCGGCGCGGATTCGAAGCGGCTGTCGGGGCCGCTGACGCGGCCCCGGATTGTGTGGGCCACCTGAAGATGGCTCATCAGCGCCATAGATTCATCTGCTCCAGGCGCTTTAGGGCACGCCTATTTCGCGCTCCAAGTAGCTGGGCCTGATGAGGAAGCCTGTTTCCGGTTTGCCCTCGCATCAACGATGGCAGAGATACTCGATCGCTGGCGCACTACCTGGGCCATCGGAACCTACAATCGACCGCTCGATACACAGCGCTAGCGCCGGGGAGGTTAAGGACTTTTGGGCCGATTAAGTCATCAGTGAGCCACAGAAAAGACCGCTGGTGAGTTATTTTCGTCGGCTAGGTATCGAGATAGGGGCCGTAGCCTTAGAGCCGTCACAATGCTCAGTTGGATTTTGCAAAGGCATAACGGGGCGCGGGGAGAGGGCCGGTCTAACTGATCGGCCCTCCATTTATCTTGCCCCAACAGTAGAGATTGGTCGAAGCAGCCATTCGACAGTTTCGAGGCTTTTAGATCCCACTAAGGGCGTTCAGGTGGACGGAATTTTCGGGTCTCAAACCGATGCGGCGGTACGCGGCTTCCAACACGCCTTATCGCTCGACATTCCATCCGTGACCGTGGATGAAATCGGGTCCGATTACTTGGCAGGCGTTGGTCAGCGGTATGCTGTCCGGTTAAGTGTCAGCACGGCTACAGAGCTATTCGTTGGGCTCCGGAATGTTCAGCTCCCTTAGGGCGCGTTGTCGCGCCTCTTGCGCCGACATTCCAGCAGTTTGATATGTTTTTGTTAGAGGGTCCAGCCGCTGCAGCGCCTGAATTCCGCGGCAGTTGGTTGGTCCGTCTGTCGGTTTCGTGCGACTTTGACTTTTGCCGCTTTCGTCGAGGTTTTCCTCATGGCCCTGGTCGTTTTCCTAGGGGTCTTCTTGCTCTTTGTTTTCTTCGCCATGCTGGTCCTCCTTGCGCGCCATTTGCTGTTTCGGATCCTGGCGTATCGGCTTCAGGCTGATTGCCTGGGCGATCTCGACCCGGACACCCGTCGTCTGCTCGACCGGTCAGGGTCCCCGGTCGAGGTCGGACGGCTTGCGGCGGATCGTAACCGTCGCCGGACCAAGTTGCGGGCAGGCACCCTCCTGGTACGGGAGTGGGATGGGCGTTCCAGCGGGTCATCGTGCTCGCCGACGGCTTTGCCTGGAACGGAAAACCTTATCGAAGCCTTTCCGGGTCGCCTTCGCCATGACCGCCACGCGATGGAATGGCCCGCCGACGGATGCATTCCATTCTTCTATGACTGCAAAGGATGCGGCACCTAGTCACGTCGATCTCATCGCCGCGCGGCGAGCAGCCAAACGAGATCGGTCTATCATTCTCGCTCATGCGTCACGGCAACGGTGGCGCGGGCGAAGGCGCAAGAGCGGTTGTCAGGACAAAACAAGCTGGCCATGCACCTCAGCCGGCGATCCGGCGCCCGGCGGCGTGGGTTATAGTCTGAATATCATTCTCCAAAGATGAGAGGCCGTCATGTAGGGTTCACCTACCGCGTTCGCCAGTCCGAAGACGGGCGGCGCAGCACGGCCTGCGCGTGCTGGCGAA
>CAWFZR010000032.1:0-293891 GCA_963820365.1 uncultured Alphaproteobacteria bacterium
CGAGGACGCGGTCGATTTCAAGCCGACCTATGATGGCTCGGACAACGAGCCCGTGGTCCTGCCCGGCGCGTTCCCCAATCTGCTGGCGAACGGGTCTCAAGGTATCGCCGTCGGAATGGCGACTTCAATTCCACCCCACAATGCGGCAGAGCTTTGCGACGCGGCGCTTCATCTTATTGCCACGCCCAATGCCAGGAGCCGCACGCTCCTGAAATACGTGCAGGGCCCGGACTTCCCTACCGGCGGCGTGATTGTCGATTTACCGGAATTGATCGCCGAAGCCTATACGACCGGGCGCGGCTCGTTTCGACTGCGGGCGCGCTGGCACAAGGAAGACACCGGCCGGGGAACTTATGTCATTGTCGTCACCGAATTCCATGGCTGGTGCAGAAGGGCCGGCTCGTCGAAAGGCTCGCCGAGCTCATCAACGAGAAAAAGCTGCCGCTCGTCGCGGATGCGCGCAACGAGTCGCCGAGGACATCCGGCTGGTGATCGAGCCGCGCTCGCGAACCGTCGACGCCGCCTTGTTGATGGAATGACTGTTCAAGCTCACCGAGCTGGAAAACCGGATTCCTCTCAACATGAACGTTCTGGTGAAGGGTCGCATCCCCAGGGTGGTCGGCCTTGCCGAGGCGCTCACGGAATGGCTTGCGCATCGCCGCGACGTGCTGCTGCGGCGCTCAAAATTCCGTCTGCAGCAGATCGAGCATCGAATTCAAAATGCTCGGCGGCTACCTTGCCGCTTATCTCAACCTCGACAGGGTGATCAAGATCATCCGCAATGAGGACGAGCCCAAGCCTGTGCTGATGAAAACCTTCAAGCTTTCCGAGGTGCAGGCGGATGCAGTGCTCAACATGCGCCTGCGCAATCTGCGCAAGCTCGAGGAAATGGAGATCAGGAACGAAGACAAGGGATTGCGCAGCGAGCGCAAGACGCTCAAGGATCTCCTCGACTTCGAAAAGGCGCAGTGGACCAAGGTCGCCGATGAGATCAAGGAGTTGCGCACGAGTTTGGACCCAAGACGCTGCTCGGCAGACGTCGCACGAGCTTCGCCGAGGCGCCCGAGCACGACGAATTCGCGATCGAGGAAGCATTGGTCGAGCGCGAGCCGATCACCGTGGTCGTCTCGGAAAAAGGCTGGATTTCGTGCGCTGCGCGGGATCGTCACCGATTTTTCCAGCATCACCTTCAGTCCGATGACGGGTTGAAATTTGTTTTTCCCGCCGAGACGACCTCCAAATGCCTGGTGTTTGCCACGAACGGCCGTTTTGAGACGCTCGAAGCGGCAAAGCTTCCCGGCGGCCGGGGCCACGGTGAGCCGGTCCGCTTGTTCATCGATTTGGAGCAGGAGGACGACTGCGTCAGCGCAGCGGCCACCAGGCGTTGGAAGTTTCCGGTTCACCGCGCAGGGCCGCGTCTGCGTGGGCCCGAGGATGAATGCGTGGCCAACACCCGCAAAGGCAAGCAGGTGCTCAATGTGACCCCGCCCGACAAGGCGAGGGCGATCGCGATGGTCGAGGGCGAACTCGCCGCCTGCATCGGCGAAAACCGCAAGATGGTAATCTTCCCCCTCGATCAGGTGCCGGAAATGGGCCGCGGGCGCGGCGTGCGGCTGCAGCGCTACAAGGATGGCGGCCTTTGCGATCTCAAGACCTTCAAGGCGGCTGACGGGCTCTCGTGGACAGACACCGCCGGCCGCGCCTTCTCGCTCACGCTCAAGGAGCTGGCCGATTGGCGCGGCAATCGTGCCGATGCTGGAAGGCTGGCACCGAAGGGATTTCCACGCAGCAACAGGTTTGCCCGCTTGCTCGCCAACGGCGGCGGTCGCGAGGAGAAATGAGCGGTTGGTATCTCCTTGGCGTCCTCAGTCACCAGGAATAGAACTGACGGGGCGCACGCTTGAAAACTGCGGTCGCCGTGTCACCGAAAAATAGCTTGTCACCGCGGCGTCGGCTTACGCCCATGATCAGCAGGTCGTATCCGGTTCGCTTTGCATGCGTGAGGATGGCCTGGTCCGGTGCCATATCGGCGCGCACCGCGCTCTTTATCCTGACGCCGTAGCGTTCGCCGATGTCGACGACTTCGCTGATGATGGCGCGGGCTTGTCGGGGGCGGTAACGGCCTCGCCACCGTCGCCGGGTGCTTGCTCCGGTGTTGGCGATGTAGAGGGCGGTGACCGGACAGTCGCAGCCGCGCGCGAGGGTGATCCCGATCTCGGAGGCACGCCGTGAAATCTCTGTTCCGGTAACGGGGACCAAAATGCTCGAAAGGCCCTGCTCCGGGTGCTCGAGCTGGCCGCCGTGGCCGGCAACTATCGCGACCGGACCCTCGAATGCCGCAACGAGGTGCGACATCGCGGTGAAACTCGCCCGATTTCGTCTTGGTGTTCTTGATGCCGACAATCAGCAAGCCGTAGCCTTTCTTCGCTTCGGTCGCCACCGCCTCTTCGCCGGGTGTTTCGACCGTGTGCACGGTGACGTCGATGGCAGCAGGCTCTGTGCGTTCGTCGTTCGGATTTCTCACTGTCTGAGCGGTGGACCTTACCACGTCGGAGCTTCTCGCTTCTTCTGAGGCGGCGATCTTGCGATCGGATGCCGTTCCTTCCACATCCGTCGATTCGCCGTCCACCTGCAGAGACAGTACGGTGGTTGGGAGCGTGCGGGCGCCCGCGATCAGGCCGGCAAGTCGCGCGGCAAGCTTGCCGTTAGGGCTTTCGTCCACCGCCAGCAAAAGCCGCTCGACGTTCGGGACAAATTCTTTCGCCTCGAATTCCTCCCGGGCGAGACGCTCCTTCTCAACCTTGCCCATAGGCACCCGCGCCAAGGCCCAGCGCAACATGGGGGGCATTGCCACGGTCGTGATGACCGCCATGGCGACTATGATGGTGAAGAGATCTTGGCTCAGCGCGCCCATCGAGAGCCCGATGCTGGCGACGATCACCTCGGTCGATCCGCGGGCATTCATGCCGCAGGCGAGAGCGAGTGCTTCGCGCCGTGTGAGACCGCCGATTTCTCCACCGAGAAACGCGCCGGCAAACTTGCCGAAGCTCGCAACCGCGATGACAGCCAATGTCATGATCGCCAGGTTCGGATTCTTCAGGACCGTCAGGTCGGTGGACAGACCTGAAATTGCAAAGAACACCGGCATGAAGAACGCCAGGATGAGCCCGCGAAGCTGCTCGTCGACATGCTTGCTGAGAATGGGCGATTCCCCGATGAGGACCCCCGCAACGAATGCGCCCAGCACGGTATGAACGCCGATGAAATGGGTCGTCAGCGCCATCGCCACCATGATCACCAGGATGGTCGTGACCACGGGAAAGTCGCTTTCGAAGTTGTCGTTGGTCCATCGGATGATGAAAAAAACCAATCGGCGTCCGATCGTAAAGCTCGCGATCAGGAATAGTGCCGTACCCAAGACGCTCTTGCTTACGCTCACCGGGTCGATGGTTCCGGCTTCTGCAAGACCAAAGGTGATGGCGATGATCACCCACCCAATCGAGTCCTCGCAAATTGCCGAAGCGACAATGATCTGTCCAAGATTGCGGCGGGTAAAACCCATCTCGCGCACGATTGCTGCCACGATCTTGATCGACGAAATGGACAACGCCGTGCCCAGAAACAGCGACGTAAGGAGGCGCTGATCGGGGCGCGGCAGCAGCGTCTCCGGCATGAGCTGTCCCAGCGTGAAGCCGCATGCGAATGGAACCGCAACCCCGCTGAGCGAGATGGTGATCGCGGCCCGGCCGACCTTTCTCACAAGCTTGAGATCGGTCTCCATCCCGGTGAGCAGCAGCAGAAGGAGAATGCCGATCTGCGCGATACCGTCGAGCATTGCCTTCTGCTCGGGCGTTCTTGGAAAAATCGCGTGCTGCAGGTCGGGCCAAAGCAGTCCCAGCGCCGATGGTCCGAGCAGAATGCCACCAAGAAGCATTCCCATGACCGAGGGCTGACCGATACGGGTCATGGCCTCGCCAAGGAGGCGCCCGACCAGCATCAGCACAATGAGTTGTCCGAGGAAGATCACTTCGGACGGCCCGCTCTTGCCTCCTTCGGCGGCGGCCGCGCCGATGGTGCTCAGCGCAAGCACAGCGATGAGGGCAACGCCAATTGTGCTGGTTCGGCAGAACGAAGCCCCCCGCCGACGGCGCAACTCGGGGCCGGCCGTACGTATCATGAATGCACCCGGCGAACGCTAATCCGGATCACCGCCAATCGTTCCTTTCCTGCAAGTCCTTAAATTTACGATGTTTTGTCGCTCGTCACCCATCATAATGCGGGTCCCGTCCGGCCAGTTGCAAATTATTCGCAACAAGCCTATGAAGCTGCGGAAGGACTGCAAGCAATGGCGGTATCATCTCTGCCAAAAGAGGCACCCGTTTCCCCGATTTCCGAATCGGGCTGGCGGCGCACGCGCAGCGCTCCTTCGCTCTCCGAAGTGTTCGGCTCGATTGCCACACGCCCGCAGGGGCCGCTGTGGAGGAAGCTCGTAGCATTTCTCGGTCCGGGCTACCTCGTTGCCGTCGGTTACATGGATCCGGGCAACTGGGCCACCTCGCTCGCCGGCGGGTCGAAATTCGGCTACGCGCTGCTCTTCATTGCTCTGCTTTCGAATGTGATGGCGATCCTGTTGCAGGCGCTGTGCGCGCGGCTTGGAATCGGCGCGGGACGCGACTTGGCGCAGGCGTGCCGCGACGCCTTTCCGCGCTCCGTATCCAGGTCGTTGTGGGTGCTGACGGAGCTCGCGATTTGCGCCACCGACCTCGCCGAGGTGATCGGCACCGCGATCGGCCTCAACCTGCTGTTCAAGATCCCGCTGGAGATCGGCGTCGTCATCACGGCGCTTGACGTGTTCCTCATCCTTTGGATGCAACGCCTCGGCTTCCGCTGGATCGAAACCTTCGTGGTGGCACTCCTCGGCATCATCGCGGCCTGCTTTGCCGTGCAGATCGCGCTTGCCCATCCCGATTGGCGAGGGGTGATCCTGGGATTTGCGCCGACCACCGAGATCGTAAGCAATCCCGATATGCTTTATCTCGCCATCGGCATCATCGGCGCGACGGTGATGCCGCACAATCTTTATCTGCATTCAGGAGTGGTGCAGACGCGGCGATTTGGCAACTCAGTCGAGGACCGACGCGAGGCGATCAAGCTTGCGACGCTGGATTCGACCATTGCGCTCATGTTCGCGCTGCTCATAAACGCGTCGATCCTTATCCTCGCGGCGGCGACCTTCAACAAGGTAGGAAAGACCGATGTCGCCGAGCTGGAGCAGGCGCACTCCTTCCTGGCGCCATTGCTCGGCTCTGCGATCGCTCCGACGCTGTTCGGAATCGCGCTGTTGTGCTGCGGAATGAACTCGACGCTGACCGCTACCTTGTCCGGTCAGATTGTGATGGAGGGCTTTATTGATCTGCGCCTGCCGGCTTGGGCACGGCGGCTAACGACGCGCGCAATTGCCATCGTGCCCGCGGCGGTGGTTGCGATCTGGTACGGTGAGGTCGGAACCGCGAAGCTGTTGATCTTCAGTCAAGTGGTGCTCGGCCTTGCCTTGCCGTTTTCGATAGTGCCGCTGGTCATGTTCACCGCCGATCGTCGCAAGATGGGCGAGCTGGTGGCAGCGCGCTGGGTCACCGCGCTCGCAATCGTCGTGGCAGTCATCGTCATCGCCCTCAACGTCAAGCTGATATTCGATCAGGTGGCCGGTTGAGCTCAAGTCAAAAGAAGGAGGCTCAAGCCTCGACGAGCTTCCAACCGTCAGGGCTGAGCCGCTGCTGGGGCAGGAAGCGCCCCTTGTAGTCCATCTTGCGCGAGCCCTGTACCCAGTAACCCAAATACACGAAGGAGAGGCCCATGCGCCGGCAGCGTGCGATGTGATCGAGGATCATGAAAGTGCCGAGCGAACGCGATGCGTGCTGCGAATCGAAGCACGAATAGACCATCGAGAGCCCGTCACTGAGCACGTCGGTGAGCGCGACCGCGAGCAGTTCGCCGGCGCCGCGGCCGTTGATCGCAGTGTCCGGTCCGCGTCGCCGATATTCGACCATGCGGGTCTCGACGTGACTGTCCTCCACCATCATGGCATAATCGAGCACCGTCATATCCGCCATGCCGCCGTCGCGATGCCGGGCGTCGAGATACGAACGGAATACCGAATATTGCTCGGAAGTCGGTACCGCGATGCGCATTTCGCCGATGATATCGTTGTTGCGGTCGAGAATGCGCCGCATGCTGCGCGTCGGCCGAAAATCCTCCGCCACCACCCGCACCGAAATGCAGGCGCGACAGGTTTCGCAGGCCGGCCTATAGGCGATGGACTGGCTGCGGCGAAAACCGCCATGGGTCAGGAGGTCGTTCAGCTCTGCGGCACGCTCGCCGACCAGATGCGTAAATACCTTGCGTTCTTCCTGACCCGGAAGATACGGGCAGGGCGACGGAGCCGTGAGATAGAATTGGGGGGTGTTGCGGGAATGCTGGGTCACGGCGGTGTCAACCGAGCGGATTCGATTTAGCTGCGCCCCCTAGGATCGCCCGGTGCGGGCGTCTCGTCAAACCCCATTGAGACCATCACCGGTTCCACTGCGGCTGGCGCAGGGTGAGGGCGCGATTCGAATTGTTGATGACGATCGTGCCGACGAGCATGTCGTGCAGGAGCCGCCTTCTGTGGTTGAAAAACGCAATCAACAGGACAAGCGGCGTCAGGAATGACACCGTGAGCCAGTAGACGATTGCATGCGCCGCGCCCAGAACAAAATAGGCCGGGGCTCCGTACCAGGTGCGCATTTCGAGATCCATGATCCGCATGCCAATGGTGGCCGAGGACGGGCTGCCAAAGGTCAGGCCATAATAAAGGATGGCCCAAATCACAGCTCCCGGCGACAGCAGCCAATACAGCGCCCAGCCGAGACCGAGGGTGACGAGGCCGAAAATGAAAATGAACACGGCCGCGAACAATACCGGGACGGCAATGATCGTCACGTCAATCAGAAATGCGATGCAGCGACGTGCAAGCACGCCTTCGAACAGCTCCGGATTGACGATCGGGTCATAGGCATGCGGCTTGAGCTCGATCGACACGCCGATCTGTCTCGGTCCGCTGTCGGTCATGGCGGGCTATCCTCGGTAAATCCCACGGGCAGATGGAGAGTAGATGGTCTTGCCGCAAGAGGCACGATCATTGTGAGTTGAAATGGTTGCGTTTTCCCGTCCCGGGCATTGCAATTACACCGGAACATGCGCGAAACCCGTCTGCGGGAGCAGGTTTCATTCTTGCAGGTTGCCATGGCACCTCCTCGGACGACGCATGGCCTCGCCCCAATATGACATTCCGGCTAGAGAGGGGCCGCATGGGAGACAAGGGCATGAGTGTGACAATCGCCGACGTCAAGATGGCGCGCCGCACGATAGCGGGTCGGGTGCTTCGCACGCCCATGCTGCCGGCGCCGAAGCTCTCAGCCCTGACCGGTGCGGAGGTATTCGTGAAATACGAAAACCTGCAGGTCACCAACTCGTTCAAGGAACGCGGCGCCCTCAACAAGCTGGCGTCGCTCACCCAATTGGAGCGCTCGCAGGGGGTCATCGCCATGTCGGCCGGCAACCATGCGCAGGCGGTCGCCTACCATGCCGCGCGCTTGGGGATCCCGGCCACCATCGTCATGCCGGTGACCACTCCATTCGTGAAGATCGAGGCGACGGAGGCCCACGACGCCGAGGTCGTGCTCGAGGGCGAGACGGTCTCCGAGGCGCAAAAGCGCGCCGAAACGCTGGCGCAAGAACGAAGCCTCACCTGGGTGCATCCCTATGACGATCCGCTGGTGATTGCAGGCCAGGGCACCATCGCGCTCGAAATGCTGGAAGAGGTGCCGGAACTCGAGATGCTGGTCATCCCCGTGGGCGGGGGAGGGCTCATTGCGGGCAATGCCGTTGCGGCGCAGGCGGTCGAACCCGCCATCGAGATCGTCGGCGCCGAGGCGGCGCTTTACCCGTCGTTCTGGAATGCCTTGCACGGAGAAAACCGGCCATGCGGCGGCCCGACGCTGGCCGAAGGCATCGCGGTGAAGAATGTGGGCGTCCTCGCGTTGCCGATCGTGCGCGATCTCGTGTCCGAGATCGTGCTCGTCGACGAGGCCCATCTCGAGCGCGCCGTCAATGTCTATCTCACCTTGCAGAAGACCATGGCCGAAGGTGCCGGCGCCGCCGGCCTCGCCGCGATGCTGGTCAATCCGGACAGGTTCCGCGGCCGCAAAGTCGGCCTGGTTCTCTGCGGAGGCAACATAGATCCGCGCATTCTCGCTTCGATCATGGTGCGCGAGCTCGAGCGGGAAGACCGCATAGTCTCGTTCCGTTTGACCATCCCGGACCGCCCAGGCGTGCTCGGCCACATCGCCACGCGACTGGGGGAGCTCGGCGCCAATATTCTCGAGGTCGATCACCGGCGGCTTTTTCTCGATGTGCCGGCCAAAGGCGCCAAGCTCGATGTCACGATGGAAACGCGCGATCAGGCACATGGAGAGGAAATCTTTCAGGCGCTGGAAGCCGAAGGTTTCCATCCGGTCTGGATCGATACCGCGAGCACGATGGAATGATCCGGAAGATAAAGACGCTTCCAGTCACCGCTCGCTATCGAATAATCTTTTGGTATTGCCAATAGCTTTCAAAAGGCAAACGACTTGCGTGAGAAAGAATTGCGAATTGCGCTGGTTTGCTTTGGCGGCATTTCGCTTGCTGTCTACATGCACGGAATCAGCAAGGAGATCCTAAAGCTCGTGCGCGCCTCCAGTGCGCTGCACGAAATCCGGGATCGCAAGCAACGGGCGAGTGCATCGTTCTTCGACCGTGTCGATGCAGGGGATGCGGAATACGACACGGAACAGGTCTATTTCGAGCTGTTGCGAGACATCGGCCGCGATGTCGAGTTGCGTGTGATCGTCGATATCATCGCCGGGGCCTCGGCTGGCGGCATCAACGGGACCATGCTCGCACGCGCCTTGAGCCACGATCTGCGCATGGACGCGCTGCGCAATCTATGGATCGAGAACGCAGACGTCGGCGTGTTGCTTGCGTCCGAGGCGCGCGCCGGCGCCTGGAGCAAGTGGTTCCTGCTGCCGTTGATTTGGGCCGCCGCCGCGAGCGGATGGATTTTGTCCATCCAGGACCTGGAAGTAAGGCAGAAACTATCGCTGTTCGTGCGCTCGCGCTGGTTCAAGCCGCCGCTCGACGGGCGGGTGATGGCTGGGCTGATGTACGATGCCGTGACTTCCATGGGCATGGCGCGGCATTCTCAGGCCTCGCTCCTGCCTTCCGGTCAATCGCTCGATCTGTTCGTGACGGTGACGGACTATCACGGCTATGAGCAACTCGTGCAAATTCACGATCCGTCGCTGATCCACGAGTTGGAGCATCGGCACGTCCTGCGCTTCGGATACCGTCGACACGCGAGCGGCAAGGTCGAGAGCGACTTCGAGCTGGGCAACGCGGCAGGGCTTGCTTTTGCGGCGCGGGCAACCTCGTCATTTCCAGGCGCATTCCCGCCGGCGCGGATCGTGGAAATGGACGAGGTGGTGGCGCAAAGGAAGGGAAGCTGGCCGCGTCGCGCCGAGTTTCTCGCAAATGGGTTTCCGAATCACATTCGCGCCGGCATCGATCCCGCGACGGTGACCTTCATCGACGGTTCCGTGCTCAACAACCGGCCATTTCAGGAGGCGATCTCGGCGATCCATGGCCGGCCGGCCTATCGCGAGGTCGACCGGCGCCTCGTCTACATCGATCCGCATCCGCCATCCCCGGTTTCAAATCACGTGCAAAGCATCCCAGGCTTCTTTGCCACGCTGCGCGGCGCGCTGTCGGATATCCCGAGCTCGCAGCCGGTGACCGAAGAGCTCGACCGAGTGGGAGAGTTCAACGACCAGGTGCGACGGCTGCGAGCGATCATCGACAGCGCGCGCCCACACGTCAGCCATCTGGTGGCCAAGGTCGTCACCTCCGCGTTCGATCGACCGATTTCGAGCGATGATCTGCGTGCCTGGCGCGAGCAGGTGAACTCGCATGTGGCAGTCGACGCTGGGTTCGCCTATCAAGCCTATGTTCGCCTCAAGCTCGCATCGGTGCGCACCTTCGGCGCCCAGTTGATCGTCAAGCTGCGCGGCATCCCGGCGCAATCGCCCCTCTCTCGAGTGGTAGCCGAAATCATCGATGCCTGGGCCGTGCGCAAGGAAATCGTCTACGAAAACGCGGATCGTGAGGGCCTCGAATTCGAAACCCAGACCGGCGGGTCTTTCCCTCCCTGGGTGAGCTACCTGTTGGCCTTTGACGTCAAGTACCGCGAGCGGCGCCTGCATTTCCTGATCGAAGGACAGAACCGACTGTATGAGCTCATCGGTCAGGACCGCTTCGTGGGTTTCGATCCCCAGGTAGTCGATCGGCTCAAGCGTCAGTTCTATGATCGGCTGGATGCGCTGCGCCGTCGCGAGAGTGCCGACTTTTACAGTGAAGAGACCCGTGTCCTCGTAGCGGAGATTTTTCCAAGCGAGCCCTCGATCGGTCAGGTCGAGCATATCGAATCCTATGCGAGAGCTTTTGTCGACCAGCATGCCGACAAGATCGATCTGCTGATCGACCGATTAAGGACAGAAATCGATCTCAACGCCAGCACGCGCGATCTTGATCATCTGTTGGCGGCGCTCGATCCAGCCGAATGGCATGCCGAGGCGCGGCGCGAAGTGCTTGTCAATTATCTCGGATTTCCGTTCTGGGACGTATTGACGTTCCCGATAACAAGCGCGCGCGAGATTGGCGAGTTCCGCGAAATTCTCATCGATCGCATCAGCCCAGATGATGCCAGCACGCTCAAGGGATTCGACGGAGTCGACAGCCTGAAAGGCATCGGCTTCGGCCATTTTGCCGGCTTCCTGTCGCGCGCCTATCGTGAAAATGACTATCTTCTCGGAAGGCTTCATGCTCTCGATCGTCTGATCGATATCGTTTGCGACGCGGCAGGGCTGGATACGATGGGGCAGCAAATCGATGTTCTCTCCTTGAAGAAGCGAGGCTTCACCCGGATACTCGACAGGGAAGAGAAGAATTCTCAGTCGGAGCAAGGCGCTGATCGAGGCCTTGCGTCGATCCATTGCGGAAATCGGCGCATGATCGAGAAGATTGAGATTGAGAAATGCACGGGGTGCGGCATTTGCGACCTCGTCTGTCCCGCCGATGTCATCCACATGGAGCCGGCAGGGGTGGCGTCCGACGTGGCCGGCCTGCGGCTCGTCAAGCTGCTTCCGGTCATCAAATTCCGCGAGCATTGCATCACCTGCTTCAGTTGCGAGATTTTCTGCCCGGAGCACATTGTCGACGTGCATCCGTCGATCAAGAATCGCCCGCGGCCGTGGTGAAGCCGATGGCAGACCTCGACGGCGTTCTCATCGAAACCGACGTCCTCGTCATCGGAGGCGGCGCCGGCGGCCTGCTCGCCGCGCTGAGCGCCAAGCGGCATGGCCCCGCCGGCACCCGGGTGACGATCGTCGACTCCTGGCTGATCGGACGAACTGGGCACACGGCATTTTCCAATGCCTGGCAAATCGTCGCTTTTCCGCAAGACGATCTCGATGAAATCTTGCGCGAGATCGTCGCGGGAAACGACGGTATCGCCGACCAGATATTGGTGCGGGACGTTCTTGCGGGTTCACATGCGCGCCTGAAGGATTTCGAGGCAATCGGCATGAAATTCGCGCGCGCCGACGACGGCAACTATAAGCGCCGTCCGACGCGCGGACTCGACCTCGCACGCGTGATGTATCCGGAAGGCGGCGGGCTCGAATTTGCCTGGCTTCTCCGACGCGCGCTGGAAGCGGAAGGTGTCGAGCTCATCGATCGTCTCTTCGTCACTGCGCTGCTTGGCAGCGGTTCAGGTCGCGTGACGGGCGCCGCCGGCATCCACAGCCGGTCAGGTGTTTTCCACGCCATCAAGGCGCGCACAACGATCATTGCGACCAATGCGATCACCTTCAGGTCCGGCTTCGTGCGCGACATCACCGGCACCGGGACGCTGCTCGCCTATCGCGCGGGTGCGACGCTGCGCAATGCCGAGTTCAGCTATGTGCGGCCGGGAACGCCCAAATTCTATTTTGAAGGGATTACTTTCGCGATCCAGGAGGGCGCACATTTCGTCAACAGCAACGGCGAAGCATTCATGCGCCAATACGAGCCCGACTGGGGCGACGAAGCCGACGTGCCGCGCATTGCCCGCGCGATGGCGCTCGAGAAGGAAAAAGGCAATGTTCCGCTCTATCTCGACATGTCGGCCATTGCGGAGCCGCTTCGCGACTATTTCATCCAGAGCAAGGTCAAATGGATGGACAATTTCTTCCGCAAGTTGGGCAACGAAGCGCGCACCGACATGTTTGGAAAGACGCCCTATTACGCGCTCAATCAGATGACCAAGATGGCGATCCGCACAGGGGCGGATTGCCGGTCGGATATCCCCGGGCTGTTGGCCGCGGGTCTGGCGCAGGCAGGCTGCGCCAACCATTTCGCCGGGTTTCACATCGGATTATGCGTTGGGAATGGCTGGATCGCCGGCCGCAGCGCGGTGGAGGACCTTGACCAGCTGGCGGCTGCGCGGCTCGATGCCGCCGAAGTCAAGGCGCTGTATGAGGAGGCGAGGCGCCCGCTCGCACCGTCGGCCGCAGCCGAATCCGACCTGATCCTGCGGGAGCTCCAATCCGTCATGTTCGCCTACGATACAGGGATCCTCAAAAGGGCGGACCGGCTCGAGCAGGCATGTTTGCGAATCGAGGCGTTGGCGGAGAGATCGGCCGATCTTGCGGCACCACACGTCCACGAGCTGGTGCGGCTCAAGGAGACCGAGGCGATGCTGTTGGCGGCGCGGTTCATTCTTGGCGCCTCGCTGTTGCGTACCGAATCCCGGCTGAGCCACTTTCGCGAGGATTACGTCACGCGCGATGACGAGCACTGGCTCGTCTGGATGGACATTGCGGAGCGGGCAGGACTGCCGCAGTTCAGCAAGACGCCGGTTCCCATGCCGCTTTGCGCGGTCACGCCTCTGGCCCGGCGTCCGGTCAGGCTCGGAACTCGCGGGCGGGATGAGCAAAGCGCACCTGTCACCTCGACGTGATAGTGCGCGCGAAAAGCCCCCGTAGCGCGTCGCAAGTATGCCGCAAGCCAAGCCGAGCATCCATCGCCGGTAATCGAGAGGCTGGTAAGCCTCATCCGTCCCCCCCCCCCGCATTCCTGCCCAGCTCTGGCTGCAAAAGGCGGACATCGTTGACGTAGGCCGTTGCTAACGGGCAGACCGCTCCAAACAAAACAGCCCATGCCATCTCCTCGATCGGAAAGCCGAACAGGAAAGCTCCCTCCCTGACCTCAGCAGACCAATAGAGCACCGCTTCGCCGGCAAATTGGCCCAGGGCAGTCAGCTGCAAGGCATAGATAGCCGCAAACCCCAGGCTTCCCGAGCAAGCAAACGGCCACGCATCCGGCCGTCGTCCCAGCAAGAACGCGCCCGTTGTGCCGAGGGCAATCAGGCTGGATTCCCCGCTCGGCAGCGCAACTAATCCAAGCGCTCCGCGCCACGTCACTGCAGTTGCAACAAGCGCGATCATGCTAGTTCCGATATAAGCCGGCCAAAATCTTGATTTTGCGAAATCGTACGTAATGCGGGAGCCGAACGGAACTGCCGCCGCCAGCCAAGTCAAGATGCCTGAGCCGAATGCAAAAAAATCGCTTCGATGCTGAATCGAGGTCCAAACAAATGTGGCGGACTCCAGTATTCCGGTACGAACATGAACTCAAGAAGACCAAAAGGCGCAGTGCACAATCCCGCCCGCAAGGCGACGCGGCGGTGATGAGGAAATAGAGCGGTGCCAATCACACCAAGCGCACTGACGCAAAGTCCCCACCACAAGAAGAAACCAACACCGTCGTGCGTCACGTCGACGTGTCGTTTGAATGAGAGGAGAAGGAATGATCGCCGCGCGAAAACCGGCGTGTTCGCAACCAGTAGCGCATCGGAGTCGGGTCGCGATTGAACTGCGATTGGACATCGTTTCGCATCTCAGCCCACCTTAATGTCGTTCCAGAAGCCGAAACGATGGGCGACCTGCGTCATCGCCGTCAGCGGCGCTTCGTAAGACCAGGCGGCGCGCTCATGGCGTACGCCACCGATCACCACGTCATAGAATTGAACGCCGTGCGGACAGGCGCGATCGGAGGTCGTCTTCGGAGCCTTCTCGAGGCATTCCATGCGTACCGAGGAATTCGGGAAGTATTGGTAGCCTCCGTTTTCAACTATGTCGTCGCTTTCGGCGATCACATGCCCCTCCAACATTGCCTTCATTTCGGTTTCTCCATGAAACAGACGTCAGATATGGACCAAGGACCAGCGAATATGCCTCAACTCCAGAGGACAAGCAGGGGACACCGGAGCCTTGGCACGTGTCAGGGAACTTCCATTTCCAGCGTATCCCAGTCTGCTGCAACACGCACGCGGGGCTACCCGGCGTAACGGATCTTGTTTAAGGGCGAAGGTACCTGCCGATGGGGCAGCCCGTCTCGCCGCTCAGCCGCTGGCATCGCAACTTGGAGCGGCGCGGCTTGCCGAGGAAGCGCGCATTTGGGAGGCCGCATGAACGAATCCGGCGTGAAAATGGACTGACGTGGGCATGGCGGCGGGACGATTTCTATCAACTGTGGCATTCAGATCACAGCCAGACGGCCGAATGATTTCTATGATGCCGGCGTTGTTCAGGGACCGCCGTCTGGAGCGTATTCAATGGGGCTGGGTTGTCTCATGCCGGTGTATCGGCTGGCAGTTCTTGGCCTGCTGGCATCGTTCTCGGTCGCAGCAATCAGTTGCGACTATGCGGAAGCCAAGACTGCGCGCCACGCCAAGCAGGGCAAACAGGCCAAGCAGGGCAAGAGCAAGAGCAAGCGCGTCGTCCACGGGCCCAATTACCATCCCCCGTATGCGGCCATTGTGGTCGATGCCAATTCCGATCAGGTGCTGCACGAGGCCAGCCCGGACGCGCCGCGTCATCCCGCGTCGCTGACCAAAGTCATGACGCTATATCTGCTGTTCGAGCAGATCGAAGCAGGCAAGTTCAAGCTCGACACGCGGCTGCAGGTTTCCGCTCACGCGGCTTCACAGACCCCCACAAAACTTGGTCTCAAGGCCAATCAGACCCTCGCGGTGGAGGATGCGATCAAGGGGCTGGTCACCAAATCAGCGAACGACGCCGCGGCCGTCGTCGGCGAAGCGATCGGCGGCACGGAAAGCGATTTCGCAAAGCTCATGACCGAGAAGGCCAGGGCGCTGGGCATGGTGAACACCACCTACATCAACGCCTCGGGATTGCCCGCCGTGGAGCAGATCACGACGGCCCGCGACCAGGCCATCCTCGGTCGTGCGGTACAAGACCGATTTCCCGGATTTTATCGCTATTTTTCCTTGCCGAGCTTCCGGTATGGCAAAGTCGAGTTGCGCAATCACAATGGCCTGCTCGGACAGCTCAGGGGGGTCGACGGGATCAAGACCGGCTACACGGAAGCGTCCGGATACAATCTCGTGTTATCCGTCCACCGTGATAACAGGCATATTGTCGCGGTCGTTCTGGGCGGAAAATCGGGTGCTGCGCGCAACGCCCGCATGACCGAACTGGTCGAACGCCACATTACGCTGGGAGCTGTGCGTCGGACGGCACCAAAGATCATGGAAGCCACTGATCGCGACAAAGCGCAGCAGATCAGCGCGGAAACCAAGGCCCCTGACGAAAACGTCAAGCCGGCGACCATTTCCTTGCCGGACCCGCAAGCTGCGCCAAGCGGAGAAAACGTCAAGCCGGCAACCATTCCCTTGCCGGCCCCGCAAGCTGCGCCAAGCGGAGAAAACGTCAAGCCGGCAGCCATTCCCTTGCCGGCCCCGCAAGCTGCGCCAAGCGGAGAAAACGTCAAGCCGACAACCATTCTCTTGCCGGCCCCGCAAGCTGCGCCGAGCGGAGAAAACGTCAAGCCGGCAGCCATTCCCTTGCCGGCCCCGCAAGCTGCGCCAAGCGGAGAAAACGTCAAGCCGGCAACTATTCCCTTGCCGGCCCCGCAAGCTGCGCCAAGCGGAGAAAACGTCAAGCCGGCAACCATTCCCTTGCCGGCCCCGCAAGCTGCGCCAAGCGGAGAAAACGTCAAGCCGACAACCATTCTCTTGCCGGCCCCGCAAGCTGCGCCAAGCGGAAGTGTCGAGCCGACCCTGGCGAGCGCAAAATCGGAGCAGGCCGAGGCTGCAAGCTCCAAAAGCCGGAAACGCAAGCCTTCCTTAGACAAGCCTTCCTTAGACAAGCCTTCCTTAGACAAGCCTTCCTTAGAGGAGGCAAAGCCGCAAACGGAGGTTGCAAGGGCGGCGGCAATCGCAAAGCTTCCAACTGTCCGGTCGCGCGCAGCCGCATCGAAGCCGGCGGCAGCCAAGGCAAGACCAGCAACCTCGGTTTCGATCGTCGCACCCGCCCCGCTAAGCTCGTGGTGAGCGCATCGCCGCGGGTCAATCCCGCGGATTCTCCGGCGTGGGCCAATTCCGTTCGAACTTGACGCTCTTGACCACTTCCGTGACGACGCCGCACAGCGGGACGCTCAGCCGCAAATGATCGGCCTCGGCGAGCACGATGCGCATATCCTTCTCCGCCCAGGGCATGGGTTGCGCCTCCGGCCGCGTCTCGAGCGCCCAGTTGCTGGCGCTTCCTTGCAGCAGCGCAATGCGCAGTCGCTCGGCATCGACCCCGAGCCTATCGGCCAGCCTGAGCCCCTCGTGGTTCGCCGAAATGCATGCCCACAGGATCAGGTTGTTGACCATCTTGCCGACTTGACCGGCACCGAGCTCGCCGAGATGAAAGATGGAGTTGGCGAAGCTCTGGAGCACCGGCTTGCACGCTTCGAAAGCGGAGCCGTCGCCGCCGACCATCACGAGCAGCTTGCCGTCATTCGCCGCCGCTTCGCCGCGCGTGAGCGGCATGTCCAAAAGCGAAATCCCGGTCCCCGCGATCCGCGCCGCCAGTCGTTGCATGGTGCGGGGGGCAACCGTCGAGGCGATCCCCACGATGAGCCCCGGCCGAGCCGCGGCGACAAGCCCGTCGGATCCCGATAAGACGCTTTCGGCTTCGGAGTCGAACCCGACGACCACAATCACGAAATCCGCTGCGGCTGCGACGGCGCGCGGCGAGATTTCGACAGCAATTGCGGCGCGTTCTGCTTGCTCGCACGCGCTTTCGCTGATGTCATAGGCGACGACATCGAAGCCGCCATTGCGCAGATGGCGCGCAATGGGAAATCCCATCTTGCCGAGCCCGATGACGCCAACTCGCCGAATCATGCCGGTGCTCATGCTGCCGCCCGACCCTGACTTCTGACATCCGATTACCGGTTTGTGATGATCTCCGCGACGCGTGGGGCGAAATAGCTCAGAACGCCGCATGCGCCCGCGCGCTTGAAAGCGATCAGGCTCTCCATCATCGCCTTATCGCCGTCGAGCCAGCCGTTCTGCGCTGCCGCCATGATCATCGAATATTCGCCGGAGACCTGATAGGCGAAGGTCGGTACGCCAAAGGCATCCTTCACCCGGCGCACAATGTCGAGGTAGGGCATGCCGGGCTTGACCATGACCATGTCCGCGCCTTCCAGGATATCGAGCTCGACCTCGCGCAGGGCCTCGTCCGTATTGGCTGGGTCCATCTGGTAGGTGCGTTTATCGCCGGAAAGGGTGGCTGAGGAGCCGACGGCGTCACGGAACGGGCCGTAGAAGGCGGAGGCATATTTCACCGCATAGGCCATGATTGATACGTCAACGAAGTCGGCCTGGTCGAGTGCTGCGCGGATCGCACCCGACTCGACCGTCCATCATGTCCGAAGGCGCGATGATGTCGCAGCCCGCCTGCGCCTCCACCAGCGCCTGCCTGACCAGGACCTCGACCGTCTCGTCATTGATGATAGTGCCATCTCGCATCAGTCCGTCATGGCCGTGGCTGGTATAGGGGTCGAGTGCAACGTCGCACAGAATGCCGATCTCGGGCACTTCCTTCTTGATGGCGCGTATGGCACGACACACCAGGTTGTCCGGATTGACGGCTTCGCTGCCGTTATCGTCGCGCAGCTTCGGATCGGTGTAGGGAAATAGCGCAATGCACGGGATGGCGAGCTTGGCTCCCCGCTCGGCGTCCCGCACGGCCTCATCGATCGAGAGCCGCTCGACCCCGGGCATGGAGGTCACCGGAGCACGAGTTTTCGATCCATCCACGAGAAATAACGGCCAGATCAGATCATCGCTGGTGAGCACGTTCTCGCGTACAAGACGACGCGTCCACTCGGTCTTGCGATTGCGGCGAGGCCGTCTCGTGAGATCGAGCCGGGTCGTTGGGCTGCTCTCAACCGGAGCGAGGCGGGCTTCGATAGGGCGGCCGTATTTTATCGCCATGAAGACACCTTTGATGCACGGGCTTGGCACCGGCTGGTGCGGTGGATTTGAGGTTCCTATCAGTTCGCGGCGAGCTCGTGTCAACTTCAAATCCAAAACCGCACTGGAATCATAAACTTGCCAATATCTATTTGATTCCGAAGTTGGCATCAGAGGTGCCGCAAGTGCAGGCGAGCTTCGGAATCGGGACTTTAGTGCGGTGGATTGTGCCTATACCCGACCTATGGCACCTCCTTTTGCAAGTCGGATATATCCCGCCGTGCTGTCAAGCCCGGAACGCAAAAAAATGGATTTCGATCTTTCCGAAGAGCAACGCGCCATAAAGGACACGGCGCATGCCTTCGCGCGCGACGAGATGATGCCCCATGCCCGGCAGTGGGACGAGGAGGAGCTGTTTCCGATCGATACGCTGCGCCGAGCAGCGGCGCTGGGCTTTGCCGGAATTTATGTGGGCGCCGACGTGGGTGGCTCGGCTCTTTCGCGGCTTGATGCAGCGCTGATTTTCGAGGAATTGGCAAAGGGCTGCACTTCCACCGCCGCCTACATCTCGATCCACAATATGGTTGCCTGGATGATCGACACCTATGGCGGCACCGAGCTGCGGCGGCGTTTTCTGCCCGGTCTTTGCAGCATGGCGCAGTTCGGCAGCTACTGCCTTACCGAACCGGATTGCGGCTCGGACGCAGCGAGCCTGAAGACGCGCGCGGTGTGCCAGCAGGACCATTACGTGCTTGACGGGGTAAAAGCTTTCATATCCGGCGGCGGTCGCTCCGACGTCTATCTGGTCATGGCAAGAACAGGGGAAGGCGGACCAGGGGGCATCTCATGCTTCCTTGTCGAGAACGGTACTCTCGGACTTTCCTTCGGCGCGCAGGAAAAAAAACTCGGATGGCATTCGCAGCCAACCGCCATGGTGATGCTCGACCAGTGCCGCGTACCGGTCGCGAACCGCATCGGGGCCGAAGGCCAAGGCTTCAAGATCGCCATGAGCGGGCTCGACGGCGGACGACTCAACATCGCGGCCTGTTCCCTCGGCGGCGCGCAGCTCTGTCTCGACCGCACGGTCACCTACATGAAAGAGAGAAAGCAGTTCGGCTCGCGGCTTGCCGATTTTCAGGCGCTGGGTTTTCGTGTCGCGGATTATGCAACCGAGATCGAGGCGGCACGGCTCATGCTGCACCGAGCCGCAGCCGCGATCGACCGCAGCGAGCCCGCCGCAACCCGCCTGGCGGCCATGGCAAAGCGCTTGGCGACCGACGTCGGATTCGACGTGGTGAACGGTTGTTTGCAGCTTCACGGCGGCTATGGTTATCTGCGCGACCACCCGATCGAGCGCGTGTTGCGCGACCTGCGCGTCCATCAGATTCTCGAAGGCACCAACGAGGTGATGCGGTTGATCATCAGCAGGGATATATTGGGTAATTAGAGCAAGAGCCATGCGTCGGGAGACAGGAGCTGTCGATGTTGGAGCGCGGAAACCGGGGCGCTCGCGGCGTGCCACGGCCATGGCCTTCCTGTAGTCGGGCGAACGCGAAGGCGTTGTGACTGCCGGCTAATGGTAATGAAGTCCGAACCGGACATCCTATTCGAGCACAGGGGCGTCGCAGGTCATGTCATTCTCAATCGGCCGCACGCGCTCAACGCCGTGTCGCACGCCATGGTGCGGGAGTTCGCCCAAAAGCTTGCCGAGTGGGAGACCGATCCGGCAGTCACGCGCGTGATCGTGACGGCAAATGGCGGGCGTGCCTTCTCGGCGGGCGGCGATCTGCGCGCGCTTTACGACCTCGGGCGCGCTGGGCGCCATGAGGAAGCGCTCGACTTCTTTCGCGCGGAATACGGGCTCAATACCCGAATCAAATTCTATCGGAAGCCCTATGTAGCACTGATCGACGGCATCGTCATGGGTGGCGGCGTGGGCATCTCGGTGCACGGCTCGCATCGAGTAGCGGGCGACAGGTTCGGATTCGCGATGCCCGAGGTCGGCATCGGCTTCTTTCCCGATATCGGGGCGACCTGGTTTCTGCCGCGCATGCCGGGCGAGCTTGGCACGTACTGTGCGCTGACCGGAGAGCGACTCAATGCCGCCGATGGAGTGGCGGCCGGCATCGCCACCCATCGGGTTGCGTCAAGCCGGTTTCCCGAGCTCTTGCAAGCGTTGTGCAATGCGGTTTCGGTCGATGCGCTGCTCGGTGCGTTCGCGGAGCCGGCGGGCAAGGGGCCCGTGGTGGCGCAGCAGGCCGCCGTCGACCGTTTGTTCCATCGTGACCGCGTGGAAGATGTACTGACGGCGTTCGATGCGGAGGTGGAGGGCAATGGAGTTGACGCCAGCTTTGCGTCCAATGCGTCCGCCTTGATCCGCACAAAATCGCCGACCAGTCTCAAGATTGCGCTCGCGCAGATGCGTCGCGGCCCAAGGCTCGATTTCGCCGAGTGCATGCGCACCGAGTTCCGAATAGTCTCCCGCGTGATGCACGGACATGACTTTTACGAAGGGATCCGAGCCGTGATCCTCGACAAGGATCAGGCGCCGCGTTGGCAGCCGCCTGCGCTCGAGGCGGTGAACGCGGCCGACGTGGAACGATACTTTGCACCGGTTGCGAGCGAGCTTGAGCTGCCATGACTCACAATGAGCCGCAGACGCTCGAGCCCGTGCATGCCGATGAAGGCGAAGGCGATACCAAGCAGTGGTCTGCCTGGTTGCTCCTCTTCCTGCGGGCAATGGCCGCGGTATCGCTTTGCAAGGGCATCTATCACTGGGCGGTCATCTGCGGGATCAATGCGCCTTTTCCTTCCGGATTCGACGCCTATCCGACGCCGTATCAGGTTGCGACCGTCTTTTTCGCCGTTATCGATCTGGTGGCGGGAGTGGGGCTGTGGCTCGCCGCGCCCTGGGGAGCGGTGGTGTGGCTCACCTCCGTCATTTCGATGGCCGCGGTTGAGGTGTTGTTTCCGCAGATCTACGGAGGAAACGTGCTGGTTGTTCTGGCCGAGATGGCGATGCTCGGCACGTACCTGTGGCTCGTCCTGATGGCTGCGCGCGAACAGCCGGAATGAATGACACTAGCGAGAAACCAAAATGGCGACGATTGGCTTCATCGGGCTTGGAAATATGGGATTGCCCATGGCTCAAAACCTCGTCAAGGCGGGGCATGCCGTCAACGGCTTCGATCTGAGCGAATATGCCGCCGAACGGCTGGCGGTCGGCGGCGGCAGGCGGGCGAATTCGGTACCCGAAGCGTGCGGGGATGCCGAGGTCGTGATCACCATGTTGCCCGCGGGCGAGCAGGTGCGGGAGGTGTATCTCGGCGCGGAGGGTGTGCTTGCGGCCGTGGCTGAGGGCGCATTGCTGATCGATTGCTCGACCATCGATGTCGAAACCGCGCGCGCGGTTGCGCAGGCGGCCGAGAGCGAGGGACTGGACATGATCGACGCCCCGGTCTCCGGCGGCGTATCCGGCGCGCAGGCGGCTTCGCTGACCTTCATGGTCGGAGGTTCCGATGCAGCCTTCGAGCGCGCGCGGCCCATGCTCGAGAGGATGGGCAAGACGATTGTGCGTGCCGGCGGAGCGGGAAACGGGCAGGCGGCGAAGATCTGCAACAACATGATTCTCGGCGCCTCAATGATCGTCGTAGCGGAAGCGTTTCTGCTGGCCGAGAAGCTCGGCCTCGACGCGCAAAGACTATTCGATATTTCGTCCAAGTCGTCGGGGCAGTGCTGGTCGATGACGAGCTATTGCCCGGTCCCTGGACCGGTGCCGACCTCGCCTGCGAACCGCGATTACAAGGCCGGCTTTACCGCGGCCATGATGCTCAAGGACTTGAATCTCGCGCAGGCCGCCGCGCGCGCCGCGCGTGCCGCGACGCCGCTAGGAGCGGGAGCCGCGGCGGTCTACGAGCGGTTCGTGGATAGCGGCGGCGGCAACGTCGATTTTTCCGGCATCATTCGTTATTTGCGCGGGACGTGAGAGCCTCAACGCCGTCCCCTGCATGCAATCTTTGACTGCCTGGGCGGAGGTCGCAGCAACCGCGCGGAACTCGTCAGCGTGAATGGAAAGTTACGCCGAATACTTTATTTAATTGTCGACACGATCGGACATTGATCGTTGCAAATAAACCCTGTCTTTGCTCGCAAACGTGAAATCTCAGGCACTTACACTTACAAACCGCAACACAAAGCCCCATTGAATCACATTAGATTTTAGCCGGGGTTACAAACCTGTGCAGCGGCCGATCTGCTTGACTGTTCGCTGCCCTGCAGCCGCATTCGCCAAACGAGGAAGCTCCGGGGCCCCCTCGTCATGCTCGTGTTCCGCTCAGCCGCTGGACGGTCTGCTCAGCAGCGTCCGGGGATGAACGCGCGATGTCTGACGGTAGCGTGGTACATGGTTCACGCTGAGCGAGTCCGGACGCCCGCAAAACGTCGGTATTGGGCGATATCGCCATGCGGACGAGTGAGGAGGCGGCCATGTCCCGGTTGTTGCGAGTGACCATGCTTGCGCTGCTCTGCGCGGTTCCGCTCGGCGCGATGGCCCAGTCGCCGCAGCCTGCCGCCGCGCCGACGCAACCGCTGCTCAAGGCGTCGGAGCTCGACCAGCTTGTGGCGCCGATCGCGCTCCATCCGGATCCCCTGCTGTCGGAGATATTGATCGCCGCGACCTACCCGCTGGAAGTCGTGCAAGCGGACCGCTGGGCCAAGTCCAACAAGAACTCTCAAGAGCGATGCGCTCACCGCCGCGCTCGACAAGCAGAGCTGGGACAACAGCGTAAAATCACTGGTCCAAGTTCCGACCGTGCTGGCGATGATGGCCGAGCAGCTCGATTGGACGCAGAAGCTCGGCGACGCCATGCTGGCGCAGCAGTCGGACATCATGGACGCGATCCAGCGGCTTCGGACCCGTGCCCGGAACAATGGCAAGCTGCAATCCACCAAGGAGCAGACGGTCACGGTCAAGACCGAGGACGAGAAGCAATACGTCGTTATCGAGCCGGCCTCGCCGACCGAGATCTATGTCCCGTATTACGAGCCCGCCGTGGTCTACGGGGATTGGCCCTATCCCGACTATGCGCCGTATTATTTCCCGCCGTCCTACGGCTACTTCGTCGGCGGCGCGCTCGCCGCTGGCATCGCGTTCACAGCCGCCGTCGCTATTCGTCATGCCTTCTGGGGCAACTGCGACTGGGGCCGCCGCAATATCAACGTCGTGTCCAACCGATCCGTCGACATCAACAACATCAATCGAGGGAAGTGGGAGCACAACGTAAATCACCGTCACGGCGTGAAATACAACAACGCCGACGTGCGCCAGAAATTCGCCAAGACCGACGTCCAGGCCGGCAAGCAGGCGCGGCAGGATTTTCGCGGCAAGGACGGCCAGAAGGTGCTCGACCCCAATCGCGATCGGCCCGGCGCGGGAGATCGTGATCGTCCCTCCGCGGGTGATCGCAACCGACCTGGCGGTGCGAGCGATCGCGATCGCGGCGTCCGCCAAGGCGCGAGCAAGGGCGGTGGCCAGCGCCCGTCAGGCGGGGGCCAGAAGGCGGCCCAGCGGCCGAGCCGGCCGCAGCGCGACACCTCGTTCTCGCATGTCCAATCGGGCCAAGCGGCCCGCCAGCACGCCGACCGCGGCCGCCAGAGTGTCGGCGGGGGCGGCGGGCGGCCGAGCGTGGCCGCTCGGGGCGGCGGAGGCCGCGGCGGTGGCGGCGGCCGTGGCGGCGGCGGCCGGCGGTCCGATGTCGCGCTCAAGCACGACATCGTCCTGCTCGGTCATCTCGACAACGGCCTTGGCTTCTATCGTTTCAGCTATATCGGCAGCGACAAGGCCTATGTCGGCGTCATGGCGCAGGAGGTGCAGACGGTGGTGCGGGATGCGGTGGTGCGCGGTCGCGACGGATACCTGAGGGTGTTTTACCAAAAGCTCGGCCTGGAGTTTCAGAGCTACGACCGATGGATCGCATCTGGCGCGAGACTCCCGGCCGCCGTCCGGCACTGAACGGCTGGATGCAAGAGGCGATGAGAATTTAGCCGTACACTTTCTTCCGATGCGACCGAGGATGTCATGATCACGATCCCGTCAGCACTCCGATCCCGCCCTTCGTCGTCGTTGCGACACTGCGCGCGCGTGGCGGCGGCGATGGCGTTTGTGATGCTCGCGACCGCTGCCGTCGCGCAGGTGCGCTACGGCACCCCCGATGAAGCGGTGACGGCGCTGATCGACGCCGCTAAGGCCTCCGATCTGAGCGCGCTGACGCGCGTGCTCGGTCCAGGCAGCGCCGAGGTCGTCTCGTCCGGCGACCCGGTCGCCGATGCGTCGGCGCGCAATCGCGTCGTCGAGGCCTACGGCGCCAAGCATGAGGTGGTGATGGAGGGCGCCGACAAGGCGGTGCTGATCATCGGCCCGGAGGACTGGCCATTCCCTATCCCGCTCGTGCGCAAGGACGGCGCCTGGCAGTTCGACACCGCGGCCGGCCGTGACGAAATCCTCTTTCGCCGCGTCGGCCGCAACGAGTTGAGCGCGATCCAGGCCTGTCTCGCTTATGTCGACGCGCAGCATGAATACGCCGAGAAAGGTGTCGCCGGCAGCGGAGTTTACGCCCAGCGCATCGTCAGCCGGCCGGGCAAGAAGGACGGCCTCTATTGGCCGGCGCAATCCGGCGCGGACGAGAGCCCGCTCGGCGAGTTCGCCGCCAGCGCGGCGGCGGAAGGGTATCGCGCCGGCCAGCAGCGCATCCCCTATCACGGCTATTTCTACAAGGTGCTCACCCGGCAGGGCCCCAACGCGCCCGGCGGCGCATTGGATTACGTCGTGCGCGGCAACATGATGGGCGGCTTCGCGCTGGTCGCCTATCCGGCGGAGTACCGGAATGCGGGAGTGATGACGTTTCTCGTCAACCACCAGGGCGTGGTCTACGAAAAGGATCTGGGGGCAAACACGGCCCGCATTGCCGGCGGCATGACGGCGTTCGATCCGGACGACACTTGGCGGCGGGTGACCGATGAGTTTCGCGGTGACGCGAAATGAACCGGAGCATCAAACGGCATTCGACGAGTGCACTTCGTAATCGGTCATTGGAGCGAACTATCGCCTTCGCCATATCTTTGCGTTCGCGTGCCTTGCCGGCGGGTTCATCGCGCCGTGCCTTCCTACGTCAGCCGCGCGGTAAATGACGACATGGAGATTCGATTGCTCGCGGGAAACCGTTGAGCCTCAAGACCCCGCAAGGGCAGTCCTGCCTAGGCAATTCCAAGCCCTGGCAGGGCTTCTTTTTTAGGATAGCCCGCCCTCGATTACCCGGAACCGTCGCCGTCGATCTGGCGCGGTCGTGGTCGGGTCGGCTGGCGCGACGGCCACCGCCGCGTCCAGTAGGTGGCCAATCGACCGCACGCGGTCAGTAATGCTGAGCGCCATGGCTGGCGTGGTTTGGTGCTTCGTGCTTGGCGACCAAGCCTCATGCACGCGGCAAAGGTTGTAGTGGGCAACGTACAGCGACACGGTTGCCGCGTGGTTTTCGAGCTTCTTTGAAAAGGCGTTGGTCAGTCGCGTGAAGCGCCGCGCCGATGAGGCCAACGCAATGAACGTGTACTGATCGCCCTTTACAGGGCTGTCCTTACGGGTGACCTGCCGCTGCTTCATTCCTGGAGCTATTTGAGTGCGGTCTGCACGCTCGTGAACGTCGTGTTCAAAGGGTAATGCTGAGCGACGTATTGCATCGCAGTTGCTTCGATTCCTTTAAGTGAATTAGGACACTTTGAAAATTGAAATTAGGACAAAAGCCTCGGAATTAGGACTTTACCGTCCTTAAGTGCAGCAGCAACAACCTGCATCGGTGTCCACCAAACCGTGCGAGGCGGTGCAGAAGCAAGTATCATCTGGGCCACCGATAATGCTCGACCCCAAACCAGTTCCAAAGATCAAGGAAGTCGGTGGCGGAAATGATGATCGCTGGAACACCTCGCGCAGTCGGCAGTCGCGAAACTCCCCGACAAGAGAACGAAGGACGAATAAAAACTTACAAACCTACTTACAAACTTCGGTCCTTTTTAGATTATCATTTTGATAAGGTTGAATTATTTTCCGGAGCAAATAAACCTTATCTTTATCCTGTTGTTTAAATCGATTTTAGACCCTGCGACCTAGAGTGATCGTCGAGCGGGGAAAACAGGGCCTCGCCGTCACAAACAACGACAAGTCGTAGGAAGGCGTCATGATGAAAGCCGTTGCCAAGACGGCGGAGCCCGTCGATCGCGAGATGCAATTCGACCTGATCCGGCCGCTCTATCTCGAAGCGTTGACCCTAGTCGAGCGGCTGCATCGCCGACTGCTAGACGTCATCAAGGACGAGTTCGACCGCCGCAGCCGCGCCGACATCAACTCGGTGCAGGCGCTGTTGCTCTACAACATCGGCGAGAAGGAGCTCACGGCCGGAGAGCTGCGCACGCGCGGCTATTATCTCGGCTCGAATGTCTCCTACAATCTCAAGAAACTGGTCGAGATGGGCTTCCTCGATCACCAGCGTTCGCGCATCGACCGCCGCTCGGTGCGCATCAAGCTCACCGATAAAGGCCATGAAGTGCGTGACATCGTTGACGCGCTCTACCAGAAGCACGTGCGCACGGTGGAGCAGGTCGGCGGCATCAATACGGATGAATTCACCACGCTCAACAAGTCGCTGCACCGGCTGGAGCGGTTCTGGACCGATCAGATTCTCTATCGTCTGTGATACCTGCTCAACTCGAGACGTGCTCGCCCCGGCTCACGCCGGGGCTTTTTTTGGGGTGTGGTAAATGCCCATATCCCCGAGCGCGCTTGGCGCTCGGGAACGGGTATGCTATCGCGGCCTGAGTTCCTCCTGCATGGAGGGTTATCCCCGAGCTTTTTCCGGTGAAGGGGTGGCTGGGCCGACTCGGAAGATTTGCCAAACGCCATAAAGCTCGACCGATTCGTCCTTCCAGCGGAAAGCAGCCGGGTTCAAACGCAGCTGGAAAGCAATGAGCAGACCATTACCCGTTCCTGCGAATGAGGCGACCTTGTTCACGGCATCGCTGGCGGAAAGCGATCCCGAAATTGCCGATGCGGTGTGCCGTGAGCTGGGTCGGCAACGGGACGAGATCGAGTTGATCGCGTCGGAAAACTTTGTCAGCGCGGCGGTGTTGGAAGCCCAGGGTTCGGTCCTTACGAACAAATATGCCGAGGGGTTGCCGGGACGGCGCTATTACGGTGGCTGCCAGTTTGTCGACGTCGCGGAAACGCTTGCGATAGAAAGGGTTACCAGGCTTTTCGGATGTAAATTCGCAAACGTTCAGCCGCATTCCGGCGCCTCAGCCAACGCCGCGGCGTTCATGGCCCTGATGACCCCCGGCGACACCTTCATGGGGCTTAGTCTCACGTCCGGTGGTCATCTGACTCACGGGTTGTCGGTCAACATGTCCGGGCGCTGGTTCAAGCCTGTGCCCTACGAGGTGCGTCGCGACGACCATCGCATCGATCTCGCGGAGGTGGCCCACCTCGCACGCCGGCACCGGCCGAAGGTCATCATCGCTGGCGGATCGGCTTATCCGCGCGTGATCGATTTTCGCGGCTTTCGTGCCATCGCCGACGAGGTTGGAGCCATTTTCATGGTCGATATGGCACACTTTGCCGGTCTGGTCGCTGGAGGGGTGCATCCCAGTCCCTTCCCGCATGCCCATGTCGTCACTTCCACGGCACACAAAACGTTACGGGGACCTCGCTCGGGCTTCATTCTTTGCAACGACGAGGAGATCGCGAAGAAAATCAACGCGGCGGTCTTCCCGGGTTTGCAGGGCGGCCCGCTGATGCATGTGATCGCGGCCAAAGCCGTTGCTTTCGGAGAGGCATTGCGGCCCTCGTTCAAGCTGTACGCTAAAAATGTGGTCGCGAACGCCAAGGCACTGGCCGCCATCCTCAAGTCGAAGGGGCTGGACATCGTGTCCGGCGGCACCGATACGCATCTCATGCTGGTCGACTTGCGGCCCAAGCGCCTGACCGGCAAGGTCGCGGAGGCGGCACTGGGTCGAGCCCTTATGACCTGCAACAAGAACGGGATCCCTTTCGACCCGGAGAAGCCGATCGTCACCTCGGGGGTGCGTCTTGGCACGCCAGCCGGGACGACCCGCGGCTTCGGAATCAGCGAATTCGAGGAGATAGGCCGCCTGATCGTCGAAGTGCTCGATGCCCTCTCGCAAAAGCGCGTGGAAGCCGATCCAGCGGTCGAAGCGGCGGTGCGCGAAAAGGTGAAGAAGCTCGTCCGCCGATTTCCGATCTACTGATAGATCACCGAGGACAGACGACGGAGCACAGAAAGGGCAGACGTGCGGCCTCCGTCGTCTGTCTGCTGTCGTCGGGATGGAGCCCGTCATGCGCTGTCCGAACTGCGGCAGCCTCGACACGCAAGTGAAGGACTCGCGGCCGACCGAGGATAGCTCCGTCATCCGCCGCCGTCGCGTGTGCCTTGCCTGCAATTTCCGCTTCACCACCTTCGAGCGGGTGCAGCTGCGCGAGCTCGTCGTCATCAAGCGCAACGGCCGCCGCGTGCCGTTCGACCGCGACAAGCTCCTGCGCTCAGTGCAAATCGCGTTGCGCAAGCGGCCGGTCGAACCCGAGCGCATCGAACAGGCGGTATCCAAGATCGTGCGTGAGCTCGAGAGCCAGGGAGAGAGCGAAATCTCCTCCGAGACCATCGGGGAAATGGTGATGGAGAGCTTGCGCGCGCTCGACGATGTTGCCTATGTGCGCTTTGCCTCGGTCTACAGAAACTTCCGCGAAGCCAAGGATTTCGAAGCGGTGCTCGACGAGCTGGCGGGCGAAGAGGAAGGAAAACCGACAGCTGCGAGGAAGTAGCGATCATCACCGGTTTGCACCAAGCTCATCAGCGAAAAACTCCAACGATCGTTGCACCGCGTCCTTCATCGCATCAGCATTGGCTCGCACTCGCTGACGGATTCCCGGATCGTCGAAGTCATGCGTTGCATCGATGTAGAAGCGGACCTGGACGTCGCCGGCAGCTTGTTGCAGCAGCGCGTTGCAGCGTTGCGGCGACACTTCCTCATCGGCGGTCCCCATGAATATCCGCAACGGCGCATAGCTGCTGTAGACGGTGGTTGCGAAGCGGTGCTTGAGACCGCATGCAGGGTAGAAGGCGAGCGCCGCACGGAAACCGGCAGTTGGCGTATGCTCGGCGACACCGGGAGCATCCGGCGCCATGGTCGCAAGCGTTGCGCTGGCGCCGTTTGACCAGCCTTGCAAGCCGATCCGGGCGGACAAGACATCAGGACGCGATCGCAAGTAGGCCAGCGCTCCATAAGCATCGAGCGGCCTGATGCGCACTTCGTCCAATTCTGCCGGGCGTGTCGCGTAGCTGAACCGGGGGAAGCCCTGCGGGTAACCTCGCGGTCCGAAGCCGTCGACGAGAACTGCGATATAGCCTTGGTGGGCCCACAAATTTCCCCAGAATTGGTGTCGCCGGGATAGAGTGGCCGCATGGTAAATTCCTTTTGCAAGGGTCGAGTACGGCCCCGCACGCCCGTGCATCATGACCACTGCCGGCACGGCGGCTGAAGCGAGTGCTGCCGGTTTGAACACAAATCCCACGAGCGTGGTCTTTCCGTCTGCGCTCGGAAACTGCACGCGTTCGGCGATCGCATCGACCGGGTTGGAATCCGGCGAGGAGACTTTCCGAATGGGCAAAGGCGCCCGTCATCGCAATCAATGCGGACAAGCCCGAAATGTTGAACCTGCTGCGTTTGATGGGGCTTCGTCCCATGCTGCGGATACCTCGAGACCAGTCCGTTCCTTTTGTTCCCGACGACAGGCGCGGCAGAACGGGCGCCGAGGACCTGGTGTCCCGTTCCGAAGTTTGCAAGCGCTGCGGCCCCTCTGGGGCGAACTTCAAAATCAAAGGGGCAATAGCAATTTATGATTCTGTGCCTGAGGGACACAAGCCAAGCTGGATCGTTCATTTCCAGTCGGCTATCCTGAATTGACCAAAACCCCAAGACCCTCCATGCCGCGGACTGCGCTCTTTCCCGGATCGTTCGATCCCGTCACGAACGGCCATCTCGACCTCGTGCGGCAATCCGCGCGGCTTGCGGGCCGCCTCGTGCTGGCGGTCGGTACGCATCCGGGCAAGACGCCCTTGTTCTCCGTCGAGGAGCGCCTCGCCATGCTGGAGGAAACGTGCGGACCGCTTGCGCGCGCGGGCGGGTGCGAATTCGCCTGTGTCACTTTTGCCGATCTCGTCGTCGCTGCGGCGCAGCGAGAAGGCGCGACGCTGCTGATCCGGGGGCTGCGCAGCGCGACCGATTTCGACTATGAGATGGAAATGGCGGGGATGAATGCCGCCATGGCACCCGACATACAGACAGTTTTTCTTCCGGCCTCCCCACTCGTCCGCCCGATCACCGCCACACTGGTGCGCCAAATCGCATCCATGGGTGGTGACGTGTCGAAATTTGTTCCGGCGCCGGTTGCCGCTCGTCTGAAAGGAAAACTTGCCAGCAAATCGGGTGTCTGATGCCGATGAATGGTTCGGCAGGATCGGAAAGCGCGCACAATCAATTCTCAAGTAGCCCCATACCCGAACCCCCGGCTCCAACCCGAACAAGGAAAGCGATGAAAACCCATCCGTCGTTCATGCTGCTCGTTCCCTCACTGCTTTTCGGCGTGCCTGCGCCGCCGGCATCCGCGCAAACGGGAACTCTCGGCAATCCCGCCGCGCTGACGGAAAAAGCGCCGGCCGTCTACAAGGTCCGATTCGACACCAGCAAGGGCGCATTCGTGGTCGAGGTGCGTCGCGATTGGGCGCCCAACGGTGCTGACCGCTTCTACAATCTCGTGAAGAACGGCTTCTATGACGACACCCGTTTTTTCCGCGTGGTCAGCGGTTTCATGGTGCAGTTCGGGATCAATGGCGACCCGAGCGTTTCCACGCCATGGCGGGCGGCAACCATCAAGGATGATCCGGTCAAGCAGAGCAACAAACGGGGATACATCACCTTCGCGACCTCCGGTCCGGATTCGCGAACGAGCCAGGTATTCATCAATTTCGCCGACAATTCCGGGCTCGACCGTCAGGGATTCTCTCCCTTCGGTCAGGTGGTCTCGGGGATGACGGTCGTGGATGCGCTGTTCAGCGGCTACGGCGAGGGCGCTCCGTCAGGTCGAGGCCCCGATCAGGGCCGGGTCCAACGCGAAGGGAACTCCTACTTGAAGAAGGACTTTCCGAATCTGGACTACGTCAAGAAGGCGACCATCGAAAAATAGCGGCGTGCCCACACCCCATAACCGGAATTGCAAGGACAAGCGGATGACCCCCTCTGACGACACGCTCATTCTCGAGACAACCCAGGGTAAGGTTTCCATCGCCATGCGGCCCGATCTTGCTCCCCAGCATGTCGCCCGCATCAAGGAGCTGGTTCGCGACGGCTTTTACGATGGCGTCGTGTTTCACCGCGTCATCGAAGGCTTCATGGCGCAAACCGGCTGTCCGCACGGGACCGGTACCGGCGGCTCGGGCAAAAAGCTCAAGGCGGAATTCTCCAAGGAGAAGCACGTGCGCGGCACGGTTTCCATGGCGCGTGCACAAAATCCGGACTCCGCCGACAGCCAGTTCTTCATCTGCTTTGGCGAATCACCGTTTCTCAACGGCCAGTACACCGTTTGGGGCAAGGTCACCGAAGGAATGGAAAACATCGACAAGATCAAGCGCGGTGAGCCCGTTGCCAATCCCGACCGTATCATCTCAGCGAAGATGGCAGAGGCCGCCTGATTTCTTAGGCCGCGGCTTCATCGCGCAGGCGCGGCTTCGGCTCGCAGATCCATGCTTCCTTGGCGAACCACTCATGCTCGGTCCGGCAGATCGGGCAGTATGCGAGGGCAAAAAATACCGGGGTCGCTGCAAAGGCGTTGCGGTCGGCCACCATGCCGGTCTGGATAGGTTGCCCCGTCTGCGGGCATCTTATCATAACCGCGCCCATGCTTGCCTCCTGATTGCCGTCGATAGGGTTGGTTCCTAGCAGGCGGGTACGAAGATTGTTTGACAGCGCAGCGGCCATATCGAGACGAAAGCACCGAAAAATTTCGCCCTTTGTTATCCACAAGGGATTTTGCAAAACTCGGGAACAAGAAGCAGGCTGGCGCGTTGGCCCCAACTTGGCGAGTGTGGGGACGGTATGCCGCGACCGCTTGTGGAAGCAACTGCGCCGCCTGCGCCCATTATTCCTGGTGCACCGCGCCGGCGCTACCTTGTCATGCGCCGGCAAGACCTGTGGTTCATCGCCTTCGAAGGGGAGGAGTTCGGCCCGTACCAAAGCGAGCGCGAGGCTATGCTGTTCGCAGTCGATGCCGCGCATCAATTCGGCGAGCACCGAGAGGAGACGCAGGTGCTTCGGGTCGACGAGAGCGGGGACGCCAAGCCGGTGTGGACGTACGGTCTCGATCCCTATCCGCTCGCCCCGGAGTGACGCTGCTTCTCCCGGACGCGGCCAGCATGCCCATGACCTGCGCTGCAGGCCCCTGTATTGAGGGGGCATGCGCACGGATGCCTTCGATTTTGACCTCCCGCCGGAGCGGATTGCCTTGCGTCCGGTCGCTCCGCGCGACGCCGCGCGGTTGCTGACCGTTCGCCCTGGATGGAAGCCGGAATTTGCACATTTCCGGGTCCACGACCTTCCCGATCTGCTGCTGCCGGGTGACGCGCTCGTCGTCAATGATACCAAGGTGATTCCCGCCCGGCTGCAGGGCCGGCGCATCGGGCGCGGCGCGAGCGAACCGGAAATCGAAGCGACGCTGCATCAGCGTCTCGACGGCTCGCGCTGGCGTGCATTCGTCAAGCCCGCAAAGCGGCTTGCACCGGGCGACGTCGTGCGGTTCGGCGCCGAAGGCAAGGTCTGCTTTCTCGGCCAACTCGATGCGAGAGTTGAGGGGAAAGGCGAGGGCGGCGAGATTACGCTTGCTTTTGCATTCCACGGGGCCGTTCTCGACGAAGCAGTGAATGAGCGCGGTGCAATGCCGCTGCCGCCATACATTGCTGCACGGCGCGCGCCCGACGAGCGTGATCGCCTCGATTACCAGACGATGTTCGCGCAAACGGAGGGCTCGGTGGCGGCGCCCACAGCGGGCCTGCATTTCACCGATGCGCTCATTGTCCGTCTGCTGGCGCGGGGCATTTCCTTGCACAACGTCACGCTGCATGTCGGGGCGGGGACATTCCTTCCGGTCAAGGCCGCCGATACCAGCGGGCACCGCATGCATGCCGAGCAGGCGTCCCTGACCGCGCAGACTGCAGCCGCGCTCAATAGCGCACGACGCTCCGGAGGACGCATTGTCGCGGTAGGCTCGACTTCTTTGCGCCTTCTGGAATGCGCAAGCGGAGAGGACGGTGCCGTTTACCCCTTTACCGGCGAGACGGCCCTGTTCATCACGCCGGGCCATCGATTTCGCACCGTCGACGTGCTGATGACCAATTTCCACCTTCCGCGTTCGACCTTGTTCATGCTGGTTGCCGCATTTTCCGGCCTCGACGTGATGAAGCGAGCGTACGCGCACGCCATCGCAGCGGGATATCGATTTTATTCCTATGGCGACGCCTGCCTATTGTTCAGGGGGTCTGGCCCGTAACCAACGGATCGCGAATGCCCGAACCTTTTTCCTTTCGCGTCACGGCAAGGGATGGCGCTGCCCGCTGCGGCGAGATCAATACGGCGCACGGCAGGGTGGCGACGCCTGCCTTCATGCCGGTGGGAACGCAGGCGACCGTGAAGGGGCTTGCGCCCGAGGCGGTGCGCGCCAGCGGCACCGACCTCGTTCTCGCCAACACCTACCATCTCATGTTGCGCCCCGGCGCCGAACGAATCGCCATGCTCGGCGGCCTGCACAAATTCATGAATTGGCCGCACGCGATCCTCACCGATTCGGGGGGATTCCAGGTCATGTCGCTGTGCGACCTGCGCAAGGTGGAGGCGGCCGGAGTCACGTTCCGCTCTCATCTCGACGGCGCCACGGTCGAGCTCTCGCCCGAACGCGCGGTCGAAATTCAAGAGCTCCTCGGCTCCGACATCGTCCTGCAACTCGATGAATGCCTCAAGCTTCCGGCGCCGCGCCGCGAAGTCGAACGCGCCATGCGGCTTTCGCTCGACTGGGCCGAGCGCAGCAAGCGCGCCTTCGAAGGCGTCTCGCCGGAGCGGGCGCTGTTCGCAATCGTGCAGGGCGGCGATGATGCGGGGCTGCGGCGCGAGAGTGCGCGCACCCTCGTGGATATGGGATTTCGCGGGCTATGCCATCGGTGGTCTCGCGGTGGGCGAGCCGCAGGAGGTGATGCTCGCTGTGATCGAGGGGGTGGCACCGCTGCTGCCTGCCGACCAGCCTCGCTATCTCATGGGCGTGGGTACGCCGGCGGACCTCGTCGAGGCGGTGGCACGCGGCATCGATCTGTTCGATTGCGTGCTGCCGACCCGCAACGGCCGCCACGGCCTGGCTTTCACTCGCTTCGGGCCGGTCAATCTCAAGAACGCCCGCCATGCCGACGATCCAAGTCCCCTCGATGCGCAAAGCGGCTGTGCTGCCGCGCGCGACTATTCCCGGGCATACCTGCATCACCTTCTCAAGGCCAACGAGATGCTGGGCGCCATCCTGCTCACCACCGCCAATCTCGCTTACTATCAGGGCGTGATGGCGGACATGCGCACGGCAATCGCGGACAGGCAGTTCGACCGCTTCCGCGCAGCGACCCGAGAAAACTGGGCGCGCGGCGATGTGACCTCAGGGTGAAATAAAGTTGTTGAGCCGCGTCCCGCACAGGAATGGACTCTACCCCGGTGAATCGATCGCGTGAAAGTGGAGCCCATTCGTCGACCCGATCAATAAGCCCCTCGACGGAGCCCTTCCACGGGCGCAAGATGGCCTGCCCAGACAACAACGGCATTGCAGGCGACTTTGCGCTAGCGGGGACGTTCCGGCCGCGCCTGCGGGGCCGTGCACGATCTCGAATGTACCCGGCGAATTCACGTCATGGAAAATCTCAGGAGGAGATGATGGCCATCAATTTCACCCTGAACGGCAGGGCGGCATCCACCGTTGCGCCGCCCGCGACGCCATTGCTGTCGGTGATCTCTGCTCCCGGAATTGCCCTCGGATTGACGGCCCTGACAGCAGCGATAGTGCCCGCGTTCGCGCAAGCGCCGAAGATCGGCGATCCGCCCGAGGCCAACAACATGCGGCTCGTTGGCTTCAATGACCTGCAGGCGCGCAGCGCATACCAGCCGATCATCCAGAAACAAGGCGATCGCTACATCGCCTATGTCGGTCATCATGGCGGCACCGAAGCAGTGCCAAAGCCCTCCAATCCTCTGACCAGGCAAGCCGAGTTCAACGGAACTTCGATCATCGACGTCACCGATCCGAAGCAGCCGAGATACCTCGTGCATATTCCGGGGCAGGAAGGCCTGGGCGAGCAGGGGGGTGCACAGATGGTTCGCGCCTGCGAGGGCAAGAGCCTGCCCAAGGGCGATCCCAACAAGATCTATCTGCTGCGCTCCTTCGGCGGTCAGGGGCATGAAATGTGGGATGTGACCAAGCCGGAGAATCCGAGCCTGATCACGCGCGTGAGCTGGAATCTCAAGGATACGCACAAGAGCTGGTGGGAATGCGATAGCGGCATCGCCTACCTCGTTTCGGGAGTGACTACGTGGCGAACGCGCCGCATGACCGAGGTGTTTGACCTGAGCGACCCGGCCAAGCCAACCAAAATTCGCGATTACGGCCTCGTGGGGCAGCAGCCGGGCGCGACCGGCGCGGTTCCGACCGAGCTCCACGGCATGATCTCGACCGGTCCGCGCGGCAACCGCATCTACTTTGGCTACGGCACCAACAAGGGCGGGGTGCTGCAAATCGTCGATCGGGAGAAATTGCTGACCGGCCCGTCGGAGCCCACTCCCGACAACCTGCGCCATCCGGTGATCGGACAGCTCGACATGCTTCCTCTGGTTGGCGCGCATTCGACCATTCCGCTCGGCAAGATGAAGATCGCCGAATTCGGGAAGGATTTGTCCGGCGCAGTGCGCGACATGGTGATGATCGTGGACGAGTCGCTCGTCAACGAATGCCAAGCCGCTGAAACGCGTCAGATTGTGTGGTTCGTCGACGCCTCAGTCGAAACGAGACCCATGGTGGTGTCGAACTTCAACGTGCGTGAGGTTGGCGACTTCTGCAGCCGCGGTGGCCGCTTCGGCGCGCACTCCGCGAACGAGAGCATGGCGCCGGTGTTCCATCAGAAGCTTGCTTTTGCCACCTGGTTCAATGCCGGCGTGCGCGCCATCGATATTCGCAATCCCTACAGCCCGAAGGAGGTCGGTTACTTCATCCCGCCCATCACCGAAGCAACCGAAAAGCGGTGCATCAAGGTCGACGGACAGGACCGCTGCAAGACCGCGATCCAAAGCAACAATGTCGAGACCGACGACCGCGGTTACATCTATGTGGTGGATCGCGCCAATACCGGCATGCACATTCTGGAATTGACCGGCGAGGCGCGCGCGATCGCAGGGATGCAGTAGGAGGCACTCACTCACATGCCGCCATAGAGCCAGGCAATGCCATCGTAGGATTGCTCCGGCGTGCGCGGGCCGAGGATCTGATTGCGCAGCTCCGCCGTCGGTCCGCGGGCATGATAGAAATCGCCATAGACGCGGGCCATGATCTGCACGCGCGCAGTGCGCAAATACCGTTGCTGCGCATAGGCGCGAAAGGCGGCTGACAAATCGTCAGGCTGCTGGGCGACCTCGTCGGCGAGCCATACCGCATCCTCGGTCGCCATGCCGGCGCCCTGCGCCAGATATTGCAGCATCGGATGGGCGGCGTCGCCCAGAAGCGTGACGCGCCCCTTCGACCAGTCCTTCACCGGCTCGCGATCGCACAATACCCACATGCGCCAGGTCTCGATGCGCTCCAGCATGCGAATCACTTCGGGGCGCTGGCCCTTGAAATGCGCCCACAGCTCGCCGGCATCCGCTTTCGCGTTCCATCCCTCCACATAGCGATCCGAATGGAACACGGCGACAAGGTTGTAGAGCTCGCCGCGGCGCAGCGGATAATGCACCAGATGGGTGCGGGGGCCTGCCCACAGGATGACGTCAGGCTGCCAGAGATCCTCCGGCACTTCCTCGCGCCTGAGCACCGCACGATAGGCGATGTGGCCGGAAACAAGCGGTTTGCCGTCGCCCACGACCTTGTCGCGCACCTTCGACCACATCCCGTCGCAGCCGATGAGCGCGCGGCCTCGAACCCGTTCACCGTTATCCATGATCACGGTCACGCCGGACTCGTCCTGCTCAAAATCCTCGACAATGCGGCTTGTTTCCAGCCCGATAAGATTGTTGTTCTGGCACGCTCTTATGAAAACGCCGTGGATATCGTGCCGATGGGTGACGGCGTAGGGGTGCTTGAATTGCCATGAATCTCGGATCGGCGAGAGGGATGCGAGTGACCCGCTCGCCCGAGAGGGCGCAGCGCATCTCCATCGCAGGCGGCTGATGAGCATCCGCGAGCACCGCTTCTTTCAGACCGATCCTTTCGAGCGCCCGAAAAATGTTGGGGCCGAGCTGGATACCGGCGCCAATCTCGCGGAATTCCGGAGCTTGCTCGATCACCCGCACCGGAGCTCCCTTGAGTGCGAGTGCATGCGCAGCTGCAAGTCCGCCGATCCCGCCGCCTGCGATCAGGATCGGCAGCTCCTGATCATTGTCTCTTGCCATCTTCGCTCCCTGGTTCGCAGGTCCGGTCGAGTCTCCTCACGGATCCAACATCGTCAGCGCTGCCAAGTTGTTGAATATCGCGGAAGGGCGCGACAACCGATGTTCTAAACCATGAGGTGTTCATTGCGAGGGAAACTTGACCACCAGCTCGTCGAGTTGGGCCTTAGTCAAAGGAGTGGTCAGATATTTCAGGCTCACCGCGTCCAGAACGATGGAATCGAGTCCGAGGATCCGATCGGGATCGAGCGCTTCCCAAGGGTAGAACTCGTCGCGCGTGCGCCTTGCCTTCGCCATCGTAATGCCGAGCCAGTCGGCATAGACCTTGAGCGCGGCGTCGTCTGAATAGAGCCAGCGCGCAGTTTCGCGGTACGCCTTGACGAAACGTTCGAGAGCGTCGCGCCGTGTCGCAAGCGTTCGTGCATTGGTGATATTGACGCGCACGGTCTGGTTCTTGAAGATCACCGCGTCATTGCCGTTGGCGATATAGCGAATATCCCCGCGGTCGAGTTGATCGAGGCCATCGGGCGGGGCCGCCCAGCCGACATCGATCTGACCGGACATGACCTGGGTCAGCGTCGGGATCGGCCCGCCGGTCGCCACCGCTCTTGCCTTGAGATCGAATTGCTTGATGAAGGCCGAAACCACCATATGGGTCGAGGAGCCGTTGGTGGAATAGGCGACGGTCTTGCCGTCGAAATCCTTGATGCTCTTGATGGCCGAATCCGCCTTCACGTACCAGTAAAGATCGGATGCGCCCGTTGTCTCGGCGCCAATGATGCGCACGGGAGCGCCCTTTGCGAAGGCGCTCATTGCGCCCATGGTTCCCGGGGCAATGCCGATTTCGACGCTTTCGGCAATGACGGCCTGCTGAGTCTCTCCGCTGCCCTGCGTGTAGAGAAGATCGAGAGTGAGCCCGTGCTTCTTGAAGATGCCGGCGCGCTGGCCGATCTCCGCGACCGAGGTCGCCCAGTTGCCCCGCTGGCCGACCGTGAGCTTGAGGTTGTCCTGTGCGCTTGCCGCATGCGCAAGGAGGATGCCGAGCGCGCCTGCCGGCACTGCAAAGGACGTGTTGTGAAAGTTCATATGGCTCTCCTCGAGCAGTACTCACTGCAATGTGCCCAACATTGCGTCGCATGAAGATACCAGTTGCAACGCGAGTGAAAACGCTTTTCTATGCACTTCTACCTTGAAATCACTTGCGCCTCGCGATGGAGAGAGCTGCCATGATTGCACGCCGCCACTTTCTCGCGGGTGTCGGCACTGGATTGGTGCTGGCGGCAAGCGGCGGAGGCGTCGGCACGCAGGAGACGCCGACGATCCGCTTCGTGCTCGATTGGAAATACGAGGGCGAGCATGCGCAATTCACCGTCCCGGCGACGGACGGCACCTACCGCCGGCTCGGGCTCAACGTCACGCTTGATCGCGGCAACGGCTCGGGCGACACGATTGCGAAGGTGGCGGCCGGTGCCTATGACATGGGGCTCGCCGAGACCTATACGATGGTCCGCTTCAACGCCAACAATCCCGATAATCGGCTCGTTTCCGTTGCCATGGTGCAAGACGCCTCCGCGTCCGGCGTGGTGGCGCTACGGTCGAAGGGGATCAGCAAGCCGGCCGACCTCGCCGGCAAGCGCGTCTACGCTCCGGCGGCCGACGCCGGCCGCATCCTGTTTCCCATCTTCGCCGCGCTGAACAACATCGATGTCAATTCCATCCAGTGGAATACCGTCACCAGCGAATTGCGCGACACCATGTTGGCGCGGCGCGAGGCGGACGCGGTCACCGCCAACACGGTCACGACCGTGATGAACGTGCGCGCGGTAGGCGTTCCGGAGTCCGAGCTGGCGGTCTTCTTCTATGCAAGGCACGGCATTGATCTCTACGGCAGCTCGATCGTGACCAAGCGCGCCTTCGCCGAGAAGAACCCCGAAGCCGTGCGGAAATTCGTTTCCGGCCTCGTTCACGGCCTCAATACCATGGTCGTGGATCTCAATGCCTCCATGGCCTCGCTCAAGACCTACGACAGGCTGCTCAACGACGAGGTCGAGAAGGAGCGCATGGTGATTTCGTTGCGCGACATGCTGATCACACCGAACGTTCTGAACAACGGTTTCAGCTCGGTCGACATGGAACGCCTCGACCGTACCTTGAAGCAGGTGGCCCCGGTGTTCAACATCGCGGCTCCCGCCGCTTCCGACGTCTACACCGATCGCTTTCTGCCGCCGGCGAGCGAGCGCGCGATCCGGCCGTGGGCGCCTCCCGGGAAATAGCGAGGCGCATTGACGTGACCAGAGTCATGCGCGCAGCGACGGTGCGGACGTCGACATCGGACGACGGACCCTTGCGGCTGCGAGCGGCACTGTCTTCATGACGCGGACCCGGCTCGGTAAGCAGCTCACGCCCTTCCTCTCAACTCTGCTGTTGTTCGTTGTCTGGGAGGCGGCCTGCTGGGTATTTCGCATTCCGACTTTCATCCTGCCGAAGCCGACCGAGTCATTTGCTGCTCTCTTGGACAACTGGTCCGGCATATGGCCGAACGCTCTTCACACGCTTGTGACGACCCTGATCGGCTTTGGCGCAGCGGTGATTGTCGGCATCATTCTTGGCATTGCGGTCGGCACGTCGGCGCTTGTTTACGACGCTGTCAATCCCTTGCTGATCGGCTTTAACGCCATCCCTAAAGTCGCACTTGTCCCCATTCTGGTGCTCTGGTTCGGGATCGGAACGGTTCCGGCGGTGATAACTGCCTTTCTCACCGCATTCTTCCCGATCGTGGTCAATGTCGCGACCGGGATTGCCACGGTCGAGCCGGAGCTCAACGACGTCCTGCGTTCGCTCGGAGCGAGCAAGATCGACGTCGTACGCAAGGTCGGCATCCCGCGGTCGATGCCCTATTTCTTCGCCTCGTTGAAGATTGCGATCGCATTGGCGTTCGTTGGCGCGGTGGTCTCCGAATCCATCGCATCGAATGTCGGCATCGGCTATCTCATGCTCTCGGCCAGCGCGACGTTCCGCATCCCTCTCGTCTTTGCAGGGCTTTTGGTGATCGCACTCATGGGGATCATCATGTACATGGCGGCCGCGAGCCTCGAGCGCCGGTTTGCGTCCTGGGCGATTCGCGGCTCCGAGATCGGCGGTTATATGGGAGGCGGCTGATGTCGGGCGCGGCGCATGGCTGATGCGCCGACAATGCTCTGTTGTGGCAAGGAGCTGACAAATGACCGATCTCAATGCGTTGCAGCGCGAGCTTGTCACCGCGAACCATATCCTGGCGCGCGAAGGCGTGACGGATGCGCTCGGCCACGTCAGCGTGCGTCATCCCGATCGGCCGGACCGCTTCTTTCTCTCCTGCTCGCGCAGTCCGGAGCTCGTCAAGCTTGACGACATCATGGAATACGATCTCGAATGCAACCCGATCGATCAGCGCGGCCGGCCCATGTATTTCGAGCGGCCAATCCATGGCGCGATTTATCAAGTGCGCCCCGACGTCAAATCCGTCGTTCACAATCACGCCTACGAGGTCATTCCGTTCGGATTGACCAGGAGGCCGCTGCAGGCGTGCGTGCATCCGGCATGCGGCATGGGCACGCACGTTCCGGTGTGGGACAGCCGCACCTCGTTCGGCGACACCGACCTTCTGATCACCGATATGGAAAGAGGCAAGGACCTCGCCCGCGGCATGGGCAAGAACAATTCCGTCCTTCTGCGCGGTCACGGCTGTGTCGTCGTCGGCGGCGATCTCAGACAGGCCGTCCTCAACGCGATCTATTTCAAGATCAATGCCAGCCTGGTGTTGCAATCCATGCAGATCGGGGACGACATCACCTATCTCAGCGAAGGCGAGATCGAGCTGACGAAGAAGCTCGTCTATGCCGACAATTCGGTGACGCGGATGTGGGATTACTGGTCGAGGCGATGCGGCGACAGGACATGACGAAGCGCGCACACGAAGCCGCGTGAGAGACCGTACCGTCCGCCGAGCTTTCCGTCCGGTCATGACCTTGCGCTTGGCATTCCGCCGAGGAGGTCGGCTCATTGGGCTGCAGCCCGCGAGACTCTGCCTGCGCCCACCCACCAGCTTTGCTCGCAATTTGCCCTCACCGCGTGCGCGCGACAAACCGGTTCATGCCGATGTCGCCCTGCCACACCCGCCGATGCGCCTCCAGCATGTGCGGGAGCGCCCACTTGCGCGACTCCACGACGGCATCGTAGTCGGCGACGAAGTGGCGCATGAGGCTCGCGACCTCGCGTCGCAGGGCGTCCTCATCGATGGTCTTCGCCTTGCGCTCCTTGATCACCACCCGTCCACCGACGATCACGCTCTCCACGCCGCGGCCGGCTTCGGTATAGACGAGCTGCCGGGCGGCGCTGTTGTACGGCAGGTATGCGACATCGTTGAGATCGATGAGGATCAGATCGGCCTTGTAGCCCGCACGGATGGCGCCGAGGTGACCGTCGAGGCCGGCGGTGCGGGCGTTCCCCAGCGTGGCATGGCGAAGAACCTCGTGCGCAAGTCCGGGACCCGGCTCGGGCTCGCTGACAGCTGCGAGAAGGCAGAACATTTTCATCGCCTGGAAGACGCTTTGCACGTCGGAGCCGCTGCAATTGTCGCAACCAAGACCCAGGCGGACGCCTGACTCGCGGAGATCGCACACCGGCGCAATGCCGCTCTTGAGCTTGAGGTTGCTCAGGTGATTGAGCACGATCCCGGCACCCGCAGCCGCCATGCGATCCATCTCGGGCCGGGTTATCCACACGCAATGGACGATGTTGAGCCGAGGCCCCAGCACGCCGGTATTCTCCAGATACTTGATGAGCGAGCCGTCATGCTCCGCGAACAACTCGCGCGCAATCAAGGCCTGGCCCCTGGTTTCGTAGACGTGCGTGTAGACCGCGAGGTCATGCTTGTCCGCCAGACCGGCCAGGGCCTCCAGCATCTTCGGCGTGCAGCGCTGGGGTGCGAACGGTGCAACCGCCCAATGCAGGGTGCCGCCGGCCGGCCGGTGCTTGAATTGATGCTCGAGATAGTCGAGCTGCTCGCGCATGGGCAGTGCCTTGGTGCCCAGCATGTCCGCAACGTCGGGGGGCAGGCTGTCCTTGTGGCGGACCATGGCGATGGGGGGAATATCCGACACCATGGGCGAGAACACGAGGCGGATTCCGGATTCGCGGTAGGCGGACAGGACGATATCGGTATATTCGTTGTTGAGCGGAGTAAGGCCGAGCATATCCTGCACGGTGGTGATGCCGCAACGCAGAGATTCCAGCGCGCCGACCAGGGTTCGCGCCCGCACCTCCTCACGGCTTCGGTTCTGCCCCATGGGCAGCGTGTAGAGCAGCCACATTTCCAGCGGCAGCTCCTCGAACAATCCGCGGCACAACGTGTCGTGGGAATGGTAGTGGGCATTGATCAGGCCGGGCACGACCAGCCGGCCGGAAGCATCGATCAATTCATGCTCGCCCTCGGCCGCGAGATCGGCACCGACCGCGGCGATGGTATCGCCCTCGATGAGGATATCGGCCACCGGCGGGTGGTGGACATCGCCGTCATGGTCGTAGACCTGCCCGCCGCGTATCAGCAGCCTTTTTGCGCTCGCCATGACGCCGAATCCTTCCTGATGTTGCTCCCCCGCCACGCGCAACCTGCCGCCGCATGTGCCTGATTTGTAATAGAGCAATCTGATCTACGCCACATGTGCCTCTGCGCGCGCTGCAAGCAAGGCAACGAGCTCATTCTCGATCGGAGCACTCGGTGTGCAACTGGCCGGAGCGGCTGCCGGCTCTGTGTCCTCGACACCACACTGATTCGGCAAAGCGAGGGATTCCCACATCCCAAGCATCTAAATTGTATTTGATCTGCCGGGCGAATCGTCCAATGTAGCGCATCTGTTGGTCGCGTCCGCTTCGCGGTTTGTTGTGACAGCAGTTGATCCGTTCATCGCCGATAATTGCAAACTCGTTGTGAAGGCGTTTTGCGGCTTGTATGTGCTGCTGCCTGCGCATTGCCTCAAATCGGGGACCATGGGCCGCGCCCGACACGCGCGCTGTCAGTCAGAACACCGGGGGACGGGATATGAGATGCACCGCAGAGAGGGTTCTCGCGCCAGGAGCTGCCATGGCTTTCCTGCTCTTATCGACGGCGCACTGGGTGCTTTTAATGGTTATTTTGCGCCAAGCCGCCGCCAACTGAGCCCGCCTGAGCCAGCTGATCCTCGGGCGCCGCGTCAGAAGTCTTTCGGCAGGTCGCGTGACCATCTCGCCCGGATGCGCGCGTCGAGCTCCTTGCTCGCACGTGCGACGACCGGGAAGGTGCTGCGTCGCGCGAATGGCTTGCATGCGTCGATGACGACGCGGGCATTGCGCCGATCGGTATCGCCGTCATAGCACATGGGGTCGAGGGCCGAGCTCCAGCCGCCGCGGATGATATCCACATCCTCGCGTGGATCGCAGCGCGTGCACATCGCCCAGATGACCTCATTGATGTTCGTCGGGTTGATATCGTCGTCCACCACGATGGTCCATCGGTTGCAGTAGGCGCCGGCATGGCAGTTGGAGGCGACGAAGCCTGCCTGCTTGGCATGGCCGCCATAGAGCTGCTTGATCGACACCGTGAGCCAGAACCGGCTGCCGCCGGCCTCGTGCGTCCAGACGCCCCTGATCTCGGGTACGCCGGCCGCCTCGAGCTGGTTCCACACCGCGCCACATCGGTAGGTGCCGAGGTAGAACGTGTTGTCGTTCGGCGGCACGGCCGGGATTGCGCCGAGCAGGATCGGATCATTGCGGTGCATCATGGTGGAGATGCGGATGGCCGGTTCGGGCCTGCTGCCTCCGGCGTAATAGCCGGTCCACTCGCCGAGCGGCCCCTCCTGAATGGCATCGCCGGGATGGATCAGTCCCTCGAACGCGATCTCCGCATTGGCGGGAACAGGCAGGCCCGTCCGCGGCATGTTGAACACTTCGAGCGGCTCTCCGAAAATCCCGCCCGCCGCCTCGTATTCGCTCTTGCCATATGGGATCTCCAGCCCGGCGAGCATGAACAATGCAGGATGCATTCCGACAATGACGGCGACGGGGCAGGGCTGATTGCGCTCGTGATACTTGGTCATGATGATGCGGCCGTGCTTGCCGGGCGACATCATGATGGTGGCGACGTCGGGGCCCTGGGTCTGGATGCGGTAGCAGCCGCTGTTGACCCAGCCGGAATCGGGGTCCTTCATGATCACCATGCAGGCGGTTCCGATGAAGGGGCCGCCATCGTGCTCGTGCCAGACCGGGGTCGGGATGTTCTCAAGATTGATGGCGCTGCCTTCCAGGACATTATCCAGGAGCGGACCGCCGTTGACCTCGCGCGGCTTGAAGCTTGGTGCCGCCTTCATATAGGAGCGCCACCACAGGACGAGATCCATGTCGGAGCCCTGCGGCGGCAACCCCAGCGCTATGTTGATGCGCGGCACCGAGGTGAGGATGTTGGCGAGCACGCGAGAGCCCTTGGGAAAACCTGGAACCCGGTCGAACATGACGGCGGGATTTCCCATGCGCCGCTGATAGATGTCGACAATGCCGCCGATCTCTTCCTTGGGTTCGGCGCCCTCGATGACCTTGAGCTCGCCCGCGGCCTCGACGCCACCGATCCAGTCCCGGAGATCCTTGTTTGCCACGGTTGCTTCTCCCATTCCCGCTTTCGCCGGTATTGAATTCCACAGTGCTTAGTCACACAATGGTGACGCTCTGACAATCCCGACGCCTTCTCCTTGCGGCGCGCGATCATCAGTAGGGTGGGCAAAGGCGCCGGTCACAATGCTAAACCGAACAAACGCTTGTCAGCGGCGCCGTGCCCACGCGTCGGTAGAGAAACGCGCGCAGGGCGGCAAACGCGTGGGCACGGCGCGCCTACTAACGACCGATATTGGGGCGTGGTCTCGGCAATGCGCACCTTTGCCCACCCTATGCCGCGTCTGCTTGGTCGAAGCAGGAAACACCGTGTGAAGGCTCCGAGATTCAGTTATGTGCGGCCGGAAAGCCTCGATCACGTGCTGCAATTGCTGGCAGAGCATGGTGACGACGCGCGTATCCTCGCCGGCGGCCAAAGTCTCATGCCGGTGCTGAATATGCGGTTGTCGCAGCCCAAGATTCTCATCGACATCAACCGGATCGATGCGCTCAAAGGTATCTCCGTCCGCGATGGCGGCGTGCGAGTGGGCGCGCTCGCTCGTCATGTCGAGGTCATGAATTCGCCGATGGTTGCCCGGCACCTGCCGCTGATCGCCGAAGCAACGCCGCATCTCGCTCACGTCGCGGTTCGCAATCGCGGAACGTTCGGCGGCAGCATCGCGCTTGCTGATCCCTCCGCTGAGCTGCCGGCTTGTATCCTTGCCCTCGGCGCGAGCGTGATCGTGGAAAGCACGCGCGGCCGCCGTGCCATCGCGGCCGATGACTTCTTCCTTGGTCTTTATGAGACTGCGCGCGAACCCGACGAGCTTCTGGTGGAAGTGCTTATTCCCGAGCAGCAGCGTGACCGCGTTTCGGTGTTCATGGAGCTGAGCCGTCGGCAAGGCGATTTCGCCATTGCAGGGCTTGCCTGTTATGCCCGATGCGAGCGGCAGATCGTGAGCGAGGCGCGTCTGGTTTATTTCGGCAGCGAGGTCAAGCCGACACTGGCTGTGCGCGCCATGGCGGCCGTAAATGGCAGGCGCTGGTCGCCGGCGGTCAGCGAGGCGGCTTGCGCCGCTTTGGCCGATGATCTCGATCCGATCGACAATACGTTCGGCAGCCCGGCGACCAAGCTCCACCTGCAGCGCGTGCTCACGCAGCGTGCGCTCGACAGGGCCATGCAGCGGACAGCCCTGCAATGAACCTCGAGGAGGAGCTTGTCATCACCATGACGGTGAACGGGGAGCGCATCACGCGCTCGGTTGCGGTGCGGCAGCATCTCGTTGATTTCCTGCGCACCGAGCTCGGGCTGACGGGCTCGCATACCGGGTGCGAGCACGGGATTTGCGGCGCCTGCTCCGTGCGGGTGGACGGCGCGGTGGTTCGCGGGTGCTTGATGTTGGCGGTGCAGGCCGACGGGTCCGACGTGGTCACCATCGAGGGAGTGACGGAATCCGAGGAAATTGCCGATCTGCAGGCGAATTTCGTCGAGCGCAACGCGCTGCAATGCGGCTACTGCACGCCGGGCATGCTGATCACCGCCGCCGAGCTCATCAAGCAAGGCAAGCGTGTCTCCCGTGACGACATCCGAGCGTTCCTCTCCGGCAACTATTGCCGCTGCACCGGCTATCACGCCATCGTCGATGCCGTCGAAGCGACCCTCAAGGCGCGGTTCGGGTGAGAGACCGTAAATGGACGCCAAAGCCCGCTTGACTCCCCTTGATCGGCCGAACAGTTACGTCGGCCGCACGCTGTCGCGCCTGGGCGCGCGGCGAGCGGTGGCAGGGCGCGCAACCTATACCGACGACATGTCGTTGCCGCGCATGTTGCATGCCGCGTTCGTACGCAGCCCGCATGCTCACGCCCGGATCGTGCGCATCGAGACCGGCGCGGCCGAACGAGCGCCAGGCGTGGTCAGGGTGATGACCGGCGCCGAGATCGCCAAGATGTGCACGGCGCCGTGGGTCGGCACGCTCACATGCTTTCCAGGCATGAAGTCGGCGCCACAATATCCCATGGCCGTTGATCGTGCGTGCTGGCAGGGCGAACCGGTCGTCATGGCGATTGCGCAATCGCGCGCGCTCGCGGAGGACGCAGCCGAGCTGATCGAGATCGAGTGGCAAGAGCTGCCCGCCGTGACCGAGAAGGAAACAGCCCTCGGTCGCAACACGCCCGTGCTGCATCGCGAGCTCGGCGACAATCTGGCGTTCCGCAAGGTGATCGATACCGGCGGCGTGGACGCGGCGATGCAGGATGCCGATGTCGTGGTCGAGGGAACGTTCAATTTCGGGCGGCACACCGCCGTGAGCCTCGAGCCGCGCGCCATCCTCGCCGACTACGACAAGCACACCCGGCGATTGACCATTTACACCAGCAGCCAAGTCCCGCACATGATCCAGACGGTTTTCGCGCGCACCCTTGGCGTTCCCGAGCACAATGTGCGGGTGGTAGCGCCCGATGTCGGCGGGTCGTTCGGGTTGAAGATTCACACGTTCGGGGACGAAGTCGCGGCGACGGCGGCGGCAATGGCGCTTGGACGGCCGGTAAAGTTCATTGCCGACCGGCTCGAATCCTTCGTCTCGGACATTCATGCGCGCGAGAACCTCATCACTGCGCGCATGGGGGTGAGCAAGGCCGGAGAGATCCAAGCGCTCGAGATCGACGTGCTTTCCGGCGCCGGCGCCTATTCGCAATTTCCGCGGACCAGCGTCTTCGAAGCGAATCAAATCCTCAACATCACGGGCGGGCCATACCGGCACAAGCATTATCGCGCCAAGGCGACCGTGGTGTATCTCAACAAGGTGCCGACATCGCAGTACCGCGCCGTCGGCCATCCCATCGGCAACTCGGTGGGCGAGGCGCTGGTGGATTGGGCGGCGGAGGCAAGCGGCCTCGATCCGGTCGAGATCCGCCGGCGCAACGTCATGCCCGACGATTCCTATCCCAGGATCACTGCGGCGGGGATCAAGGTCGCCGACATGTCGCATCAGCGCTGCCTCGATATATTGGTCGAGCGCATGAGCTATGCGGCGCTGCGCAACGAGCAGGCGCGACTGCGGGAGAACGGCATCCATCGCGGGATCGGAATCGCCGCCTTCATCAAGGGAACGGCACCGGGTCCGCGCGGATATTACGGTGCCGGGGGTGCGCCGATTGCGTCTCAGGATGCCTGCACGATCAAGCTCGAGCCGGGCGGCGGCGTCATCTGCGCCGTGGGGGTGACCGAGCAGGGCCAAGGCGTCGATACCGTCATGGGGCAAATCGCCGCCAGCGTTCTCGGCGTGCCGATGGAGCAGGTGAGGGTGATCTCCGGCGATACCGACGCGACCCCTTACGGCGGCGGCACCTATGCCTCGCGCGCGACCGCGATCGGCGGAGAAGCGGTGTTCCAGGCTGCGCACGAGCTGCGCGCGGAAATTCTCTCGCTTGCCGGAACGCTGCTGCAGGCCTCGCCGTCCGCGCTCGATCTTCTCGATGGGCACGTGGTCGATGCCGGCAGCGACAAAAAGCGCATGTCGCTCGCCGAGATCGGCCGCATCGGGCATTTTCAGGTCGGCGAATTGCCCAATAGCGTGCAACCAGTGCTCTCGGTCACGCGCCGCTATCGCCTGCTCGAGGACTTGTACATCTTCACCAACGGTATTCACGGCGCCTATGTCGAGGTCGATCCGGACACCGGCTTCATCCGATTGTTGAAGCACTGGGTGGTGGAGGATTGTGGCCGCGTGATCAATCCGCAATTGGCGGACGAGCAGGTCCGCGGCGGCTGCGTGCAGGGACTTGGCGGCGCTCTCTACGAGCATTGCATCTATGACGAGGCCGGCCAGCTGGTGAACGGGACGATGGCCGACTATCTCACGCCCATGGCGGGCGAGATGCCCGACATCGACGTGGCGCACGTGCAGACGCACACGGCGCTATCGGAGCTCGGAGCCAAAGGTGTCGGCGAGTCCGGCACGGGCGCGGCACCTGCGGTGGTGATGAATGCCGTCAACGACGCGTTGCGGCCGTTCGGCGCGCGCGTGACGACACAGCCGATGACGCCTGAGGTCGTCCTCATGGCCCTCGGCAAGGTATGATCGCGGGAGGCGCGCATGAAAGCAGCGGTGATCGAGAAGCAGGGCGGCGTCGAGAACATCGTCTATCGCGATTTTCCCGATCCGAAGATCGGCCCCGGCGATTTGCTCATCCGCGTCAAAGCATGCGGGTTGAATTATTTCGATATTTTCGTGCGCCGCGGCATGCCGGGGCTGCCCGTCCCGATGCCGTGGATCTCCGGCGGCGATGTCGCCGGCGAGGTCGCGGCCGTGGGCGCAGACGTCAAGGGCTGGAAGGTCGGCGACCCCTGCCTGGTGGACCCGCTCACCAATGAAGGCATGATGGGAGAGGAGGTGCAGGGCGGGATGGCCGAGTACTGCCGCGTGCCGCACGAATTCGTCATTCCGCTCGACCCGCGGCTCTCGTTCATCGAGGCCGCAGCCATCCCGGCGAATTACGGCACCGTGTTTCGCATGTTGTTCACCAACGGCGACATGGCGCCGAACGATCTGGTTCTCGTCCTTGGCGCCAGCGGAGGCGTCGGGACCGCCACGGTCCAGGTCGTCAAGGCGCACGCCGGCCGTGTCATCGCCTGCGCCGGCAGCGACGAGAAATGCCGGCGTCTCCAGGAGCTCGGCGCCGACCATGTCATCAATTACAGCACGCATGACTTTTCCCGCGAGGCGTGGCGCATCAGCGGCAAGAAGGGCGTGGACATCTGCGTCAATTTCACCGGCGGCGACACCTGGAATCCGTCCATTCGCACGCTCAAGGCGCACGGCAAATTGTTGACTTGCGGAGCCACGGCCGGCTTCGATGCGCGCACCGATATTCGCTACATCTGGCAGCGCGAGGTGAAGATTTGCGGCTCGAACGGCTATACCAAGGAAGACGTGACCCGCGCCATGGTCGAAATCGCGGAAGGCAAGATCAGGAAGCCGCAAGTGCGCACCTTTCCGCTCGCGAGGCTCGGCGAAGCCGAAGCGCTCATGGAAGCACGCGACTTCTTCGGCAAGATCGTCATGATTCCGTGATGGAGAAACCTGATGGGCACCGTCAAGCAGGGTTGGACCGGGCGGTTCTTCGAGGATTTTGCGGTCGGCGACATCTACCGCAGCCGGCTCGGCCGCACCATCACCGAGACCGACAACATCCAGTTCACCATGATCACCAACAACACCAACCAGATCCATTTCAATGCGCATTACGCCAGCCGGACCGAGTTCAAGAAGCCGCTGGTCAACAGCGCGCTGACGCTCTCGGTCATCGCCGGCTTGGGGGTCTCTGATCTGAGCGAGAACGGTTTTGCGCTGGGCTGGGACTACATCAAGCTTCCCAATCCGGTCTTTCCCGGCGATACCCTCTATTCCAAATCCGAGGTGATCAGCGTGCGCGAGTCGAAGTCGCGGCCCGGCCAGGGCGTGGTGAAGGTGCGCACCCGCGGCGTCAACCAGGATGGATTGCTGGTCATCGAGTACGAGCGCTCGATCATGGTCTGGAAGAAAGCACATGCGCCCCTGACTGCGCTGTTTCCCGAAAGCAGAAATGCCTGATAAGCGTCGACACCTCGCTCTATGAAACGGCGCGCATCCATGATCGTGCCTTATCGCGGCTATGCATCGAAGGACGGTTTCATTGTCATCGCTGCCGGCAACGACAAGCTGTTTGCCTCCCTGTCACGGGTGCTCGGTCATCCACAGTGGATCGACGACCCGCGCTTTCGCACCAATCCGGACCGAGGGTCGCCGCCCGCACTCGGCGCCGACAACGAAGAAATCCTCGGCGGGCAGCCGGCGGCCGCCATGAAACCATGACGGCCCGCCGGCATTTATGATCCAGCCAAGGCAGAGAGGTCGCGATGAATGTGATGCATTCCATGCCGGAGGAGGCGGTCCAGCTGAGCCTGGGCGAGACCTATCCCGAAATCCGCGATCTGGTGCGGCGCATTTGCTCCGATTTTCCCGGCAGCTATTGGCGCAAGCTCGACGACGAGGAAGCGTATCCGACCGAGTTCGTGGCAGCCCTCACCGAAGCCGGCCTGTTGGCGGCGCTGATTCCCGAGGAATACGGCGGCCTCGGCCTGCCCCTGGGCGCGGCGGCGGCGACGCTTGAGGAGATTCATGCTTCCGGCTGCACTGCCGGCGCCTGCCATGCGCAGATGTACATCATGGGGACGCTGCTGCGTCACGGCAGTCCGGAGCAAAAACAGAGATATTTGCCGGAGATCGCCGCCGGAAGATTGCGGCTGCAAGCCTTTGGCGTGACCGAGCCGACGACCGGTACGGACACCACCAAGCTCAAGACGCGTGCCGAGCGTCACGGCGATCACTACGTCGTCAACGGGCAGAAGGTCTGGACGTCGCGCGCCCTGCAATCGGACTTGATGCTGCTTCTGGCGCGCACCACGCCGCTCGATGAGGTGACGAAGAAGAGCGAAGGCCTTTCCGTATTTCTGGTCGACATCAAGTCATCCCGCGGCCATGGGCTCGACATCAAGCCGCTGCCTGCCATGATCAATCACAATACCACCGAGGTGTTCTTCAATTCCTTGCGCGTTCCGGTCGAGAACCTGATCGGCCAGGAGGGGCAGGGCTTCCGCTACATCCTCGACAGCATGAACGCGGAGCGCATCCTGATCGCATCCGAATCGATCGGCGACGGGCGCTGGTTCGTGGCCAAGGCCTCAAAATATGCAAGCGAGCGGGTTGTGTTCGACCAGCCCATCGGCCGCAATCAGGGCGTGCAGTTTCCCATCGCGCGCGCCTACGCCGAGATCGAGGCGGCCGCATTGATGGTGCGCAAGGCTGCCGCCTTGTTCGAGGCCGGGCGGGCGTGCGGTCCCGAAGCCAACATGGGAAAGCTGCTCGGATCGGAAGCCGCCTGGCACGCCGCCGAGGCTGCCTTGCAGTGTCACGGCGGGTTCGGTTTCGCCAGGGAATATGACATCGAGCGCAAATGGCGGGAGACCCGCTTGTTCCAGGTAGCGCCGATCTCCACCAACCTCGTTCTCGCTTATATCGGCGAGCACGTGCTCGGAATGCCGCGCTCGTATTGAAGCTCGATTTAGGGGCCATCTGTAGGGGCGAGTTTCAAACCCGCCCGCCCTGGTGCGCGGCCTATGAGAGATCATCGAAATTACCCTCGCGGGTCAAACCTCACACGCGGTGTATGCCGACAGAGGGCGGGTCTAAAACCCGCTCCTACAACGCTAATAGATCGCCCGCGGCGTTGAGCCGCTCGAGGTTCATCAGTTTCTCGAACGCGTTGGTCTTTGTCCCTGCGGAGAAGGCGTCGCCCAGGCAATCCGCAAACTTTGCGTGCAACTCCTCGCGTGACAGAGGTCGGTGTTTGCTACCCTTGGCGAAGACGATGGGATCGCTGGAGAGTATCTTGCCTGCGAGCGTGGTGATCTCGACTTTTTCCGAGGGCGCGAATGCCGATCCATCCATCGTCTCCGTGGTGGTCGTGGTGGAAACGCGCGGCATCAGCGACTGGACCGGCGGACTGCGAACAAAATCGTCGCTCAGCTCGGAGAGACCAACGCTCCTCGCCACCAGCGACGACGCCATGGCGAATTGCATGCTGAACTTCGCCTCGAATGCGGTCTGCGGCCGCTCGTTGCGCAGCATCAACATCTGCATTGCTCCGGTCGAGACGCGCACCCGATCGACCTCCGCAGGCTTGAGATCGTGGCGCGTCGCGAGGTCGACCGCGGCGTCGATGGCGCGGTGAGTGGCATAACAGATCGGGTAGCGCTTGAGGTTCAAGCCTTGTCGCACGAGGTGCCACTCTCTTCTGTCGCCGTCCAGGCTGCGCGACAGATCGGGCCGGCCGCCGGGCGAGAAGGCGGCAAGGAAGCCGGAGCGATGCTCGAGCGCATCGGGTGAAGCCGTCATCCCGGCCTGCGCCAGGCGCGCCGCGATGACGCCCGATTGCGCGGCGCGTCCGACCTGAAAGCATTTCGTGAGAGACCCAAAATTGGCAACGAGCCCGCCCGCCATCGAGGCTGCGATCGCAAGCGCGGTCGAGGTTTCCTGCGCTCCCAGCCGGCGCAGCTTGGCGCAGGCGGCGGCGGCCGCGACCGTGCCGCGAACGGCCGTCGGGTGCCAACCCTTTTGATGCAGTGGAACCGGCTCGCGCACGAGCAGCTCGGCCCAAACCTCGTAGCCGGCGGCATAGGCGGTCAGCATTTCCGACCCGCTCGATCCCAATGCTTCGCCCTGGGCGAGGATCGTCGGCACAAGAACGGCGCTCGGATGGCCATCCAGGGTGACATCGTCATAATCAAGCACATGGGCGGCAACGCCATTGACCAAGGCAGCATCCTCGACGCTGCGGCGCTCGAGCGAGGGGATGAGTGACGCGAGCGCGCTGCCATTCGCCCCGGCCAATTCGCGGTCGACCAGGGACACGACGGGTTCCCGTGCGCCCGCGATCATCACGCCGAAACAGTCGGTGAAGCCGGTCTTGGTGACCGCTCGGGCTTCTGCCGGCACATCGTTGAAGGCCAGTGCGGATACAAACTGCCCGAGCTGCGCGGTCAAAGAGGCCATTGCAATTCCCTTTCCTTGCGGCGACAACGCCATCATGGCACGCGAGCAACTGTCAAGATGCCCAAAGCTCCGGCATGAACATCAGGGGCGAGGTCCCTGATGCTGCGCCTGGCGTTCGATATCGGCGGAACATTCACCGACTACGTCTTGCAGGACCAGAAGACCGGCCGCGTCCGCATCTGGAAGGTGCCGACCACGCGCGAGCCTGCGCTTGGCGTCGAGACTATTCTCGCCGAGAAGATTGCGGCGGGCGAGCTGTCGTTCGAGCAGGTCTCCAGTGTCATTCATGCCACGACGGTCGCGACCAATGCCATTCTCGAACGCAAAGGAGCGCGCGTCGCCTTCATCACCACGACCGGATTTCGCGATGTCATCCTGATCGGGCGCCAAAAGCGCTACGACATGAACGATCTCTACCTTGAGAAGCCCGCGCCGCTGGTCGACCGGCCGGACATCTTTACGGTTGAGGAGCGCACCGCCGCCGATGGCCGCATCGTCAAGCCGTTCGATGAAACGGGAGCTCGGACCGTTGCGCAACAAATCGGAAGGAGCGGCTACGATTGCGTCGCGGTGATGTTCCTGCACTCCTACATCAACCCCATGCACGAGCGCCGCATGGGGGAGATCCTGCGGGAGTGCAATGTCGACGTCACGCTTTCGAGCGACGTGTCGCCAAAATTCCGGGAATACGAGCGAGCCAGCACGACCGTGGCCAATGCCTATGTGCGGCCGCTGGTCGCGCGCTACCTCGACGCGCTCAACCGCTCGCTTAAGGAAAAAGGTTTCCGTTCGCAGCTTGCGATCATGCAATCGAATGGCGGCATCGTCTCCGCCGATCTGGCGCGCAGCTATCCCATCCGTGTCGTCGAGTCCGGGCCGGCAGCGGGCGTCTTGATGTGCGCCGAGGTCGGCCGGCAGCTCGGTTACGACCATGTCATGTCGTTCGACATGGGCGGCACCACGGCGAAGCTGGGCACGATCGACAACGGCGAGCCGATCGTCACCGCGACCTATGAGGTGGACACGATCGCCGCCAAGAAGAACAGCGGGCTCCCTCTCAATGTCCTCGCCATCGAGCTGCTCGAGATCGGCGCCGGCGGCGGCAGCATTGCCGATACCAAGATGGGCTTGATCACCGTCGGCCCGCAGAGCGCCGGCGCCGTGCCCGGCCCGATTTGCTACGGCCGGGGCGGGACGCGGCCCACCATCACCGATGCCAATCTCCTCCTCGGCTATCTCAACGCCGACTATTTCAATGGCGGGGCGATGACGCTCGACCGCGCGCGGGCTGCTGGCGGCATCGATGCCGCCATTGCCAAGCCGCTCGGCCTGCCGCTCGCCGGTGCCGCGTGGGGCATCCACTCCATCGCCAACAGCAACATGGAACGCGCCATGCGAGTGATCTCGGTCGAGCGCGGCCGCGATCCCCGACGTTATGTGCTGGTTGCATTCGGGGGAGCCGGCCCGCTGCATGCCTGCCGCCTGGCGCGCGCCATGGGCATTCCGAAAGTCGTCGTGCCGTTTGCTGCCGGGGTTGGCTCCGCCGTCGGGCTCCTTGTCGCGGACCACAAGGTCGATGCCGGCGCCACGCGCATGGTCAAGCTCGACGGTTCCGCACGCATCGAGATCGCTGCCGTCCTGGATGAGCTGGAAGAACGCGCCCGCCGCGAGGCGGCGCTGCTCGAGCTTGGGAGCGAGCTCTCGATTTCGCGCAGCGCCTACATGCGCTACTCGGGACAAGGCTACGATATCCGCGTCGCGCTGCCGACCGGAACGATCGATGACGCCTTCGAGCAAAGAATGCGCGAGGCTTTTTACGATACCTACCGGAGGGAATACGGCTTCGTCGATCCGGATGCGCCGATCGAGACGACGGACTGGTATGTGGTCGCGTCCCTCTCGAACGGGCACTCGCGCGGGGGGGTCGGCGCCGATCCTGTCGGGGGTGAAGCAAGGTCGGCCATTATCGGCGAGCGCGAAGCCTATTTCCCGGAATGCGGCGGCATGATCGGGAGCAAGATCATCGATCGCTACCGGATGAGAGCGATCGACGCATTCGAGGGTCCCTGCCTGGTCGAGGAGCGTGAATCGACGACCGTCATTCTTCCCGGCGATGTCGTCAGCCTCGATCGCCTCGGCCACCTGGTGATCGAAATCGACCGGGGAGGGACGCAATGACCGTTCAGGCCGATCGCCAGATCGATCCGATCACGCTCACGGTCATCTGGAGCTCGCTGATCTCGATCGCGGATGAGATGAGTGGAGCACTGCGGCGCACGGCATTCTCCGAGGCTGTTCGCGAAGGCGAGGATTTCTCCACCGGCATTTTCGATCCCTCGGCGCGGTTGATCGCCCAGGGCAACAACACTCCCGGGCATCTCGGTGCCATGCCCTACGTGGTCAAGAACGTTCTCGACTACGTTCCTTTCGAGCAGATCGATCCGGGTGACGCGATCGTCACCAATGACTCCTATGCTCGGCGGCGGCCATTATCCCGATTTCTACATGGTGATGCCGGTATTCGAGGATCGGGAGCTGCTCGGATATGTGGTCAACACAGCACATCACGTGGATGTCGGCGGCGCATCCCCGGGATCGCAGGCGGTGCAAGGTGTCACCGAGGCTTTTCAGGAGGGAATCCGCATCCTCCCCGTCAAGCTCATCCGCAAGGGTGAGTTCGACGTCGATCTGCTGCGCGTGATTCTCGGCAATGTGCGAATCCCGGAAAAAGTGCGCGGCGACCTGCGCGCACAACGCAACGCCAATCATGTCGGCTCGGAGCGCCTGCGCGCGCTCTATCGCGAGCATGGGAGGCCGACCGTGCTCGGCGCCATCGAGGAGATCCTCGCACGATCGGAGCAGCGCACGCGTGAATTGATCGCGGCCATCCCAGACGGAGTTTACAGCTTCGATGACGTGCTCGATGACATCGGCCCGGGGACAGAGCCGGTCCGCTTCTGCGTCGATGTCACCATCAAGGGCGACGAGGCGGTTGCCGACTTCTCGCGCAGCAGCGATCAGGTCAAGGCCGGCATCAACTCCTACATCAACTACACCCGCGCCTATGCGACCTTCAGCATCCGCACCTTTGCGAAAGTCGACGTGCCGCACAATGACGGCGTCGAGCGGCCGATCAGGACGGTGGCGCGCAAGCGCAGCTTCTTCAATCCGGAATATCCCGCCCCCAGCGGCGGCAGGGCAAACATTCAGGTTCGCATTTTCGACGTGATCAACGGCGCGCTGGCGAAGGCTCTGCCGGAGCGCGCGATGGGCGCATTCTCGCACTGGGCCAACCCGATCTTCGGCGGCGTGCAAGACGAGACCGGCCACCCCTGGGTGATGTACGACCTGATCTTCGGCGGCTACGGCGGCCGATTCGACAAGGACGGCTCCGAGGCGCTCTGCCCGGTCTTCAATGCGGCCAATCTGCCGATCGAGGTGCACGAGGCCAATAACCCGATCCTGTTCCATCGCTTCGAGCTCATCCCCGATTCCGGCGGAGCGGGAGAACATCGCGGCGGTTGCGGAATTCGCAAGGACGTTGAAATCCTCTGCGCCAGCGCGACCGTTTCGTTGCTGAGCGACCGCCATCGCTTCGCTCCCTATGGCTTGTTCGGAGGACGGCCCGGAGAGCGCGGACAGACCGTCCTGCTGCGGAACAGAGAGAGCATCGAGCTCGGCTCCAAGGAGCGTCGGGCGCTCGAGCGACACGACATCGTCAGCGTGCGTCTCGCCGGCGCCGGCGGCTATGGTCCTCCGCAGAAGCGCGATCCCGGCCTGTTGCGGCGCGACATCAAGCGCGGCCTCGTCAGCGTCGAGGCCGCGCATCTCCGCTATGGCGTCAAAGGAGATTTGGACGAATAAGAGAGTCGGCAGAGGTGCCGCAAATTCCACCCTGCCACTTGTGGGAGGGCAATCGCATATCGGTGAGCCGTTGCGAAGCACACTTCAAGTGGCAAAAGCGCGCATGCTGGATGAAACAGAGACCTGAGTATGCACACGATGCTCACGCTGCAGGACATAGAGCGCGCGCGCCATTTTTACGAGCGCGGCTATTGGCGCTCCGACACGCTTTACAGTCTTTTGCTGGCGTCGGCCGAGGCAGCTCCCGATCGGTTCGCGCTGCGCGATACGAATGGGCGGCTGACCTTTCGTGCTGCATTGGACTGGGTCGATGCCCTGGCGCAGGATCTCCACGACGCCGGCATCCGATCCGGTGATCGCGTCTCGATTTGGCTGCCGAGCCGCATCGAGACTGTGCTTGTGTTCCTCGCCTGCTCGCGCATGGGATATGTCTGCAACACGTCGCTTCATCGCGATTACACCTGCAAGGAGATTGTCGCGCTGCTCGAGCGCGCAGGCTCCGCCGCTTTTTTTGCGCAGGCGGGCTACGGCGCCGATGCCGCCAGGAGCGATATTTTTTCAATGCTCGGTGCGTTGCCGCGGCTCAAAAAGACCTTTCGCGTCGATCCGCTTCGCTCCGATATTGCGGAGAACGACCGGCCGATCGGGTTCGGCAGCTTGCCGCGGGTCGGGGCAAGTAATCTTCCTCGCTCGAGCAATCCCGATCGCATCGTCTACCTCGCCTTCACGTCCGGCACGACCGGCCAGCCCAAGGGAGTCATGCATTCGGACAATACCGTGCTCGCGAACGGCCGGGCGATCACCAAGGACTGGGGGTTCGATAAGAATACGGTCGTCTACTCATTGAGCCCCATGAGCCACAATATCGGGGTCGTCGGTATGGCCGTTGCCCTCGTCTGCGGCGGTGAATTCGTGGTGCACACGCCGCTCGATGCGCCGCGCACGCTCGATCGCATCATCGCGACCGGCGCCACCTATCTGCTCGGCGTACCGACCCATGCCATCGATCTCCTGTCCGAGCTGGGGCAGCGGGGGATGAGGACGCTGGGACGGGTCAACACCTTTCAGCTCGGTGGCGCGCCGGTGCCTCCGACGACCGTGTTGGGCCTCATGGATTTCGGCGTGAAGACGCAGAACGCGTTCGGCATGACCGAGAACCACTCATTCCAATATACCCGTCCGGACGGCTCGCCACAGACCATTGCCTCGAGCTGCGGGCGACCGGCCGACGGCATGGGGATAAAGCTCTGGCGCGAGGACGATCGCGACCGGGAAGTCGCGCCGGGCGAGATCGGCGAGCTCGGCGTGCGCGGAGCATCCTTGATGCTGGGCTATTTCGACGATCAGGCTGCGACCGAGCTCTCCTTCAATCGCGACGGCTGGTTCATGACCGGAGATCTGGCGCGCCTGGACGAGCATGGAAACCTGCAGATCGCCGGCCGCAAGAAGGATCTCATCATCCGCGGCGGCCACAACATTTATCCCGTGCGCATCGAGGATTACACCATGCGGCACGCTGGCGTCGCGAAGGCCGCCGTCTTCCCGGTCGCCGATGAGCGCCTGGGCGAGCGGGTCTGCCTGGCTGTGATCCCGCGCACAAACGGAGCGTTGGCGCCGATGGAGCTGCTCAAGCATCTCAGCGACCAGGGCTTGTCGAAATACGACATGCCCGAATTCTTTATCGCGCTGGAGAATTTTCCGCTCACCGCAAGCGGAAAGGTGCTCAAGCGCCGGCTGGTCGAGATGGTCGCACAAGGCTTGCTCAAGCCGCAGCCCGTACGCTGGCAGGGCTAGATCCAGGATTGCATTCGATGGCGCAAAGTACATTCGAGTTCGTTCGCGACAACATCGCGGCAACGCCGTTTCACCAGTGGCTCCTGCCCGAGCTGCAGGAGGTGAATGAGAAGGCGAGCAGCGTCACCATTCGCCTGCCCATCAGGCCCGAATTCTGCCGTCTGCCGGGGCGGCCCGAATTGCACGGGGCCATTGTTGCTGCCATGGTGGACATCACCGGCCATGCCGCGATCGCAGCGAAGGTCGGACACACGGTCGCGACCGTCGACATGCGCGTCGACTATCTGCGCCTTGCAGGCGGGACGGAGCTCCTGGCGGTGGCGACCGTGATCAAGCTCGGGCGAACGATCGGGGTGGTCGATGTGCGCATCAGCGATGATCAGCAACGCCTTGTCGCGATCGGACGCGCAGCCTACGTCACCATGAGCGTGTGAGAGGCCCGATGCCACGCAGATTGCGCCTGACCATGGCATGCGGCCTCTACGACCGGATGCTCGATCTCTATCGCGGCGACGTGCGGCCCGATGGCATCGAGCTCAATTTTATTTCGATGGATGGCTCGTCCGGCGCGCGGGAGATCTTCGACCGCATGGCCGGCAATCTCGAGTTCGACGTCGCCGAGATGTCGAGCTCGGAATTCATTGCGCGCAAGTCCGCGGGTGAACTCTCTTCTGGTCGCGTTGCCGGTATTTCCCTCGCGGGTCTTCCGGCACGGGATGGTGAGCATCAATCGCCGCTCCGGCATCAAGTTCCCCAAGGATCTCGAGGGCAAGCGGGTCGGCGTGCCGATCTATTCCATGAGCGCGGCGGTCTGGATGCGCGGGCACCTGCAACACGATTACGGCGTCGATCTGGCCAGGATCCACTGGGTCGAAGGCGCCATCAACCAGCCGGGCGCGCACGGTCATCCCAGCCTCTTGCCGCTGCTGCGGCCGGTATCGATCGAGCGAAACACATCGGACAAGTCGCTGAGCGATTTGCTCGAGACCGGCGGGATCGACGCCATTGTCGGCACCACGCTCCCGGATGCGATCCAGCACAATCCTGATATCGTGCGCCTGTTTCCGAATTATCGCGAGGTTGAAAAAGACTACTATAAGCGCACGAAAATATTTCCCATCATGCATTTGCTTGCATTGCGCCGCGACGTCTGCGAGGAAAACCCCTTCATCGCCAGCAGTCTCTTCGATGCCATGTGTGCCTCGAAGGAACGGGCGCGGATGCGAATGCGCGATCTGGGGACGCTGCAATGCATGCTGCCTTGGATGACGGCTGATCTTGATGAGATCGACGAGGTGTTCGGCGGCGATCCCTGGCCCTATGGGATCGACCCGAACCGGCCGACGCTGGAAGCGCTGATGCGCTACCTTTGCGACCAAGCCATCATCAAGGCAGTGCTGCCGGTCGAGGATTTGTTCATTCCGACGCATGGGCATTACGACCGCTGGTCCGGACGGTCGACCTGATGGATCGAGCTGGCCACTTGCTTCACTCTCGAGGTATCGTCACGCGCCACGCAAAACGTTGGAAGGGATTTGAGATGCGCAACGTCGCAATCGCTTTGGGACTGGCGTTCGCGGTGATCGCGGTCATCTATTGGATGGTGCCCGCGGGCTCGCTGCCGGGCTTTGTCCCCGGCTTCGAAGCCGGCGCGACCCGCGTGCGTGTCAAGCACGGCATCGCATCTGCCGTGGTTGCCGTCGCGCTGTTCGTCTACGCATGGTACGCAGGACGCTCTCGCTTGTAGGCATGAACGAATGGACGGTTTGTTGCCGTCACGCTCTGCCTCGGCGTTCGCCGAGCGATATGGTTTTCCCAGCCCACCACCGCCGGCGCGCCTTTATCCGGCGATAGAGAGTGTGAGCTGCTTCACACAAGCACGAGGCGGCCGATAATAAGCTTGGGGTCGGCCGCCGTGGCGACGGGTTCACAGCGGTCAGAAGTGCTGTCAAAGCCGCATTTGGCAGAGCTTCTCTTGTCCCGGCCGGGACTTTTTCCGTGGGCTGCGGCGGATCCTGACGAATTCTTTCTCCTCATGTCGAACTTCAGCATGGCCGCGCGCCGTGTCGCGGCGGCATGAGCTGCCCACGTCTATCCACAGGCATCGCCAATCGGCGCGCGAATCAGGTAACACGGTGAAAGGATGACAAGCGCCGGGAATGATTCGATGGTGCCTTCGCATTTGCTCGAACTTGGTCAGCAGGCCCTGACCGCCGTGGCAATCAGCGCCGCGAAAGGCGCTCCGCTGGTCAAATGCCAGCTATTGGCATCGGAGTTTTACGAAGTATTGCGGCGGGAGTTGCGGCAGCCTTCTCCTTTTGGTTTTGCCGAGCGCGGGCTGTTGGCGGCGGCTGCCAGACGATGCAGCCGTGCCGCAACCGCAAGCGTCAGCACCGACGCGATGCTGGCCGAGCTCAGAAGTGCCGTTGCCATGTTGCGCTCGCATGGTTCCTCGGTCGAGTCACGGCACACAAGGTTGCCAGCGGTGCTGCGAATCATCGAAGGCGGAAGCCTCAGGTCTGAGCGATAGCCGCAACCTTGCTTTCCCTTTGCGCCATTCCAGCCATGCGGTGCGGCGACGGTTGTGCATTCAATATCGGTACCGGTCACGCGGTTGCGTGATTTTCTTCCGGTCGATATTTCGGCGAGTCGCCGATCATGCCTCATGCCGGCGCATTGGCTTTGCCCTTGACCGGGCAAGGCGGCTTGTGCTGACGATCCCAATTCAAGTCATCGGCCACAGGATCGATCGGTGAAGGAGCACCTGCTCAGGATTCCGACGGCAAGCGGCGGGATGGATACATTCGCTACGCACCCGTGCGAATGCGGCCCTTTTCCTGCGGTCATTATCTATATGGACGTGTGGGGAGTGCGAGAAGAGCTGTTCGACATCGCGCGCCGGGTGGCGACCGTAGGCTACTGCTGCCTGGTCCCTGACTTCTACTATCGCCAGGGAAGGATAAGGAACGAGTATCGCAACGAAAAAAACCAGATGATTACGCTCGACCGTCTGGACGAGGGGGAACGCGAACACGTATTGACGCCGCTAAGGCACCTGAGCGATGCAATGGTGATTGAGGATACGGGTTTCATTTTGAAATTCATTGATGCAGACCAATCTGTGCGCCGCGGCAGTCCGCTCGGATGCATCGGTTATTGCATGGGCGGTCGGCACGTTTTCCGGGTGGCTGGTCACTATCCTGACCGGTTCAGGGCTTCCGTCAGCCTGCATGGCACCGACCTCGTAACTGGTGGCGCGGACTCCGCGCATATTGCAGCCGCGAAGGCAGCGCAGGGCGAGCTTTATTGTGGATTTGGGGCGAAGGACCGCCACACTCCGGCTGCAACGGTCGAGGTTCTCGAACGCGCCCTTGCGTCAAAGGGCGTGCGTTACAAGTATGCAGTCCATGCCGGGGCAGATCACGGATACGCATTGCCGGACCGCGACGTCTATGACAAGCATAGCGCCAATCGAGATTGGGAAGAGATCTTTGCAATGTTCTATCGACAGTTGCAGTCCTACTCTGCACAATAGTCGAAATCGAAACCGGACAGGGACAACTGTGAGCTTGGACCCGAAAGGCCGTAGAGAACGCGGCCTGCGAGTGTACGAGAAAATGGGTTGGGGAACCAACCCGGATCTCAGAAACTTGGACGAGGAATTGTGGACTCTGGCCACGGACTTCGTTTTCGGCGAGGTCTGGTCCCGCCCGGGCTTGAGTCTGCGCGAACGCGAGATCGCCGTGCTTGCTGCTCTGATTGCGCTTGGCACCGAAGGCATGGATCTTCATCTGCGTCATGCGCATAAACTCGGCCTTACGGAAGATCAGATCAAGGAATTGATTTTTCAGGTCATGTATTACGTCGGGCAACCGCGCGGGCTGTTCGCAATGAAGCGCCTCAAGGCCGTCATGGCGGAAACGAAGAAGGGGAGGGGGCGAGCCCGCAAAGCGAGATGACGACCTCTCCCGTTCCGGCCGGTCGCCGTCTCCTGGAGGATCAAACATGAAAATATCGATCAAGGCCGTTGCTTGCTTCCTCGCGAGCGCTTTTCTGGCTGCGCCGGTTGCGCATGCAGCAGGCAAGGTGCGCATCGGATTTCCCGTGCAGATCCACACCGCCAACATGATGTTGCTGCAGGAATACGCAAAGAAGGACGGCGTTGAGCTCGAGGTCGCCGTCATGCGCGGCTATCCAAGCATTCAGCTTGCGCTGACCACCAACGAGCTTGATATCGCCCTTCTTGGCTTCGTGAACGTCGGGCTGATGGAGGAGAAGGGTTTTAGAGACCAAAAGGTCGTAGCAGGAGTATTTACCGGCGCGCAGAATTTGACGCTCCGCAATGGTGTGACGGCGAGCGCGTGGAAGGATCTTGAAGGCAAGAGGATTGGAGCCGCGCCCAATACTTATGCCGACCTGATGTTCAAGTCTTCGGCCAAGCTGGGGGGAGCTGATCTCTCCAAAATAAGGTTGATCAGTTTTGCGCCCCCAGGCGGTCCGCCTGTCCTTGCGGCAATGCGTGACGGTGATATTGACGGCTTCGTCTTCTGGGAGCCGACCAATGCCGAGGCGGCTTTGGCGAAAGTCGGATACTACAGCAGCCTCGATATTGGCGGCAATCCAACCAGGCACATCAATGCTGCCCTCATCGTCAACGCAGACTACGCGGCCAAGAACCGGGCCGCCGTAAAGACGGTGGTGAAAGCTCTCGTCGAAGCCACGGATGCGCTCAATTCCGATCCGCTTCGCTTTGCGGAAGTTGCGCAAAAGGGGACCGGCTCCTCGCCGGAGGTGCTCAAGGAATCGATTCCGCGCGGCAAGTTGGACTATAAGCTCTATCAGAAAGAGGCGAAGGCCCTCATGCAGATGATACATGAGGCCGGCATCACAAAGATTGATGCAACCCCCGCAGTAGATCGCTCCTTTGATTACAGCTTTCTCACGGAAGTGACCGGCAAGTCCAAGCGCGAGCTTGGTGGTGAGTGAAACGCATCCCGCCAAGCTCATCGAGGCGGCCCTTGCCGAGAGGTTCGGTGAACCCTGTCCCGTCGATCCCGCGCTGTCGGGTCTCGACGAGCTTGCCCGCATTGCTCGTCATTGCGTGCATCGCCGCTTCCTGCCGCGATCCGTCGCGCCGGAGTTGCTTCGGCTCCTGTGCGCTTGCGCGTTATCGGCGCCATCGAAGAGCGACCTGCAGCAAGCCGATATCCTGGTGGTGCGAGACAAAGCCAAGCAAGGCTCGATTGCGACGCTGATCCCGGACATGCCATGGATCGCGGAAGCTCCGGCCTTTCTGATGTTTCTCGCCAATGGCCGGCGGCTGCCGCAAATTGCGCAGATGCGAGGCAGACCGTTTCCGAACGATCATCTCGATCTGTTCTTCAACGCCGTCGCGGACAGCGCGATCGTGCTTGCTACGTTCATGCGCGCTGCCGCCGCCGTCGGTCTCGGTTGCTGCCCGATCAGCGCCGTGCGCGACCAGCCTCGTATCGTGAGCGAGCTCCTCGTTCTGCCAGAGCGCGTAATCCCGGTCGCGGGCCTTTGCGTGGGTTGGCCGGCCGAGGCCGGTCATGTCACACCTCGCCTCGGTCTTGAAGTCACGCTGCACGAGGATCGGTATCGGCAGGGAGAGCTTGCTCGTCAGATCGAAGCCTATGACCTTCGTCGCGCAGCGGTGTGGCCATATCGCCGCCAGCGCGCACCTGAGCGTTGGGGACACGCCGCTTTCTACGGCTGGTCCGAGGATAAGGCGAGGCAGTATGCCGAGCCCTTGCGCGGCAAGTTTGGGGAGTTCGTGCGGGCCAAGGGTTTCCGCCTGGATTGAAAAGGCCTCGGCCAGGCCAAAGGGAAACCGCTTCCTTGTCGCATTCCGGAGGGTCCGCTTCTATGGTAGCCTTCACACGGATCTTGGCCTTCATTCAAGACGCCGAGACCGGATCAACCAGGAGGAGGAGACGCGATGAGCAGCCAATTGACAGAGGAAGAGCTTGCCGCATTGATGCCGTCGGAGCTGGTGGCTCACCAGACGCCGATTCCGACCCAAATCGTCTCCAGCGACGAGTTCTATCCCGATCCGCAGAACGAGCGGCAGCGCGAGGTGGAAGCGCGCCTGCTTGCCATGGCGGATGACCTCGGCGGCAAGCAGGGCCTGGACCGTCGGCGGTTCTTCCAGACCGCGGCCGGCATGGCCGCGTCGTTTGTCGCGATGAACGAGGTGTATGGGCCGCTGTTCGAGGTGAGCAAGGCGGAAGCGGCCACCCCCGCGCTGGCACAGGAGCGCGCCAATGCGCTCAAGGACCAGTTCATCATGGACATGCACACGCATTTCCTGCGCGACGACACGCGCATCATGACCTTCGTCAACATGCGCAACGCAGTTGGCAAGGCAGGCTGGAACAAGCAACTGTCCGAGCGCGAGCAGACCATCGAGGATCTGAAGTTCAATAATTACAAGAAGGAGATGTTCCTCGACAGCGACACCAAGATCTCGCTGATCTCGTCGGCTCCATCCGACATCGAGCAGGACTGGTTCCTCACCAACGAGCAGATGGCGGAAGCACGCAAAAAGATGAATGATGAAGCCGGCGCGAGGCGCGTATTCTGTCACATGATCTTCACGCCCGGCCAGCCCGGCTGGCTCGAGAAGCTCGATGCCGGCCTCGCGCTCAAGCCGGAATCCTGCAAGGGCTATACCATCGGCGACAACACCCACAAGGACATCAGCCGCTATCCCTGGCGCATGGACGACGAGAAGGTGGCCTACAAAGGCTACGAGAAGATGGTGGCGGCGGGCATCAAGAACGTCTGCGTCCACAAAGGCCTGTTCGCGCCAGGCATCGAGAAGCAATTCCCCCATCTGCGCGGTTTTGCCGATGTCGCCGACGTCGGCCAGGCGGCGAAGGACTGGCCGCAGCTCAACTTTGTCATCTATCACTCGGCCTATCGCCACGTTGGCGGAAGCCCGAAGGACGCCCTGGCGGAATTCGAGCGCACCGGGCGCATCGCCTGGACCAGTGACCTCGCCGACATCCCGGCGCAGTACGGGGTGAGCAACGTCTATGGAGACGTGGGCCAGCTGTTCGCGACCACGCTCGTCGCCGAGCCGAATGTGTGCGCAGCGCTGATGGGCACGCTGATCAAGGGCCTCGGCGCCGACCACGTGTGCTGGGGCACCGATGCGCTATGGACCGGCGCGCCGCAATGGCAGGTGGAAGGCCTGCGCCGCCTGGAAATCCCCGAGGCGATGCAAAAGAAACATGGTTTTGCACCGCTCGGCGCGGCCGACGGTGCGGTGAAGACCGCGATCTTCGGCGGCAACAACGCCAAGCTCTACAACATCCAACCCAAGCGTGCGCTCATCGAGCTCAAGAACGACCGCTTCGCCCAGCTCAAGGCCGAATACGACAAGGCCGGGCCGGAGCCGAGCAATCTGCGCTACGGCTACGTGGTGCCGAACGGACCGATGGATTATTCCTTGTTCGCCTGAGAATGCCTGTCCGCTGAGCGGACTTGCTTCCACATTGGCCGAAGACCGCGCGGCGCCTCGAACCCAACGGGCCGGGGCGTCGCCGTGACTGTTGGTTTGCGATGACTGTTGGTTTGCGATGACTGTTGGTTTGCGATGGCAGGTTTGCCGCTTGCCAACTTGGATCGGGCTATTCCGCCTCGAGCCAGCAGCTCGACGTTCCTGACCTTGTAGCTCATTCTGTTTGCCGTCGTGTCGGTTCCGATGTGCATATGCGCCTGTCCCAAGCTTATTCGGCCTTGATCTTGGCTTCGCGAATGACCTTGTCCCAGCGGGTTGTCTCCGTCCGGATAACCGCAGCGAACTCGTCCGGCGTGTTGGCGACCGGCACGAAACCAATCGCGTCGAGCCGTTCCTTGGTATCAGGCTGCGCCATGATAAGCACGATCTGGCGGTGCAGAAGCGTGACGATCTCCTTCGGCGTGCGGGCCGGGGCGAGCACGCCCAGCAAAGTATCGGCCTCTTGACCGGGAAAACCAGCTTCTACGATCGTCGGCACGTCCGGAAGCGCGGAGGAGCGCTGCGCGCTCAACACCGCCAGCGCCCGCAGCTTGCCTTCCTTGACCTGTGGGACGGCCGGTGCGAGCACGACGAAGGCAAACGGCGTGTGACCGCCGAGAGTGGATTGAATAGCAGGCGCCGAGCCGTTGAACGGGACGTGGACGAGGTCACTTGCGCCGAGCGAGAGCTTGAACAGCTCGCCGGACAGATACGGTGTCGTTCCCATGCCCGCAGACGCGAAGCTGTATTTGCCCGGACTGGCCTTGACGAGTGCCGCAAGCTGCTTCACGTCGTTGACCGCAAGCGAGGGATGCGCAACGAGCACGTTGGGCGCATATGCCGGGATTGTCACTGGCGCGAAGTCCTTGATCTGATCGTATGGGACCTTGGCATACAGACTTGGATTGACCATGTAGCTCGACGAAACGAGCAAGAGGGTGTAGCCATCGGGCGCAGACCGGGCGGCATGTCCCATGCCGATGTTGCCGCCGGCGCCGGGGTGGTTCTCGATGTAGAACTGCTGGCCCAAGTTCTCGCTGAGCTTTTGCGCGAGCAGGCGTGCCAGGATGTCGGCCGGCCCAGCCGGCGCGAAAGGCACGATGATGCGCACAGCGTGTGTTGGGTACGGAATCTGCGCGTAGCACGCACCGCCGGCGAGCGTCGCGGCGGCGCAGGCGAAAAAGCGGGCAATCAGGTTCATAGCAATCCTCTCCTGGGGGTATGATACTCTCAAACCGGTTCCGCAGCGGAGCCGGCTACGTCGATCGCATCTTCTAAAGGCTGGAAGCCGGCCGACCTGCTCGCGCAGGCGCCGATCGGGACGGCTCGGTGATCAATCGCAAGACCGAGAAGGCGCTTGGCCTCGAAGTCGCGCGGATACTGCTCGCTGGTCGTGGCCAACGCAAGGGCAAGTCATGAGCGATTTGATCGTCTCCGATGTCGGGCCTGTCCGCACCTTGCGAATCAATCGTCCTGCGAAGAAGAATGCCCTGACGCTCGCGATGTACGACGCCATGGCGGCGGCAGTCGAGCAAGCAGGAACCAACGGGGCGATCCGCTGCCTCTTGATTGCGGGCGGGCCTGGATCATTCTGTGCGGGAAACGACATCGGCGATTTCATGAAGGCGGCGGACGACGGCGCGATTAGCCCGCCGACTCTGCGCTTTCTGTATTCGTTCGCTCGCTGCCAGAAGCCGCTTGTCGCGGCGGTTACCGGCGTTGCCATAGGCGTTGGAACGACGATGCTGCTGCACTGCGATTACGTTGTCGCCGCCGCCACCGCGCGGTTCTCAACGCCATTCGTCGCGCTGGGCCTCACTCCGGAAGCAGCCTCGAGCCTGATCGCGCCGAGGCTCATGGGTCACGCGAACGCCTTTTCGTTGCTCGTGATGGGTCGGTCATTGGATGCAAACGAAGCCAAGGCCCTTGGCATCGTGAATGCGGTCGTCTCGGCGGCGGAAGTCGAGGCCGAAGCCATGAAGGTGGCACAGGAAATCTCCGACCTGCCGCCCGAGGCTGTTCTTGCATCGCGGCGCCTCCTGCGCGGGACCGGCGAGGAAATCATCGCGCGCATTGATGCGGAGGCGGAAGAGTTCAAGGTCCGCCTCAAGTCACCTGAGGCGCGCACCGCCTTCACGGGTTTCCTGACGCGAAAACGCTGATCTTTTTCTTCCTCCGGAGCACATTTGCTTTCCGGTCCGGGTCCATGGTCTGAGCCGCAGAAATAATTCTCCGCCCGCTGCCCCCGAAGTGTTATCGTACTCGCCGAGCATAGGTCCGCAGTGGGCGCAGTGGCGCGCCGCACGTCGGAGAACGGTCAGAGAAAGCCTTCATCTTCTCGTTCGTTGATCGCGTGGCCGAAACGAGCGCCCACTGGCCGAAGATTGATCTTAGCGATCAACTCAGCCCTGAGCGTTTCGGCTGCTTTGATCGAGGCCGTTGCCTGGTTCGATGTACTCGTATTCGAGCCAAAGGTGACGATGCCCCCGATCACCGCTGCAATCGTGCCGATCAGAAGCACGGGATCAAATTTGATTGCCCCGACGATGATGGCGAGCAGGCATATTCCTCCAGCAGCGATAGCTATTTTGGAACCCAGAATGACTTTCTCACAGCTAGCCAGGACCTCGGTCAATTTCTCGATCTCGGTTTCAAGGCGCAATATTTCATCGTGCGGATCAAAGTCGGCCATATGGACAAGATAGGCTACCTGGCCTGACTGATCACGTGGAACATTCACAACACTATTTGCGGCCCGCGGCGTCGCACACGTACGGGGGTATGCAGAGCGCGAGCCTCGACAAAAGGAGCAGCGCCTGAAACCCAACTATAACAGCATTGCGGGAGGTCCAAATATGTCAATTTCGCAGGATCGGACGTGCCGCAGACCGGGATCTCGGGTTGGACCGACCGACGGCTTCTGCCACAGCGCCCGCAAACCGAAGAGTTCCGCTCCGACATCTCCGTTGACGGAGCCTTTGTCGCGCGCGGGCTTCTTGCGGCTTGCTGCGGGTTTGGGCACCACGTTTGTCAGCCACAGGTTCGCAGTCGCGCAGACCCACAACGAAGGAGAAGCGATGCAGACGCGCCCCATCCCGTCGAGCGGCGAGGCATTGCCGGTCATCGGCTGCGGTACCTACGTGGGCTTCGATGTCGGGGCTGATAGCGACAAGCTCAAAACGCTCGCCGATGTTATCCGTACGCTCCGCGACGCTGGCGGCAAGGTGATCGACAGTTCGCCGATGTATGGTCGCGCTGAGGCCGTGCTAGGCCAGTTGCTGGCGGCCGCGCCGGACGCCAAGCGCACCTTCATCGCTACGAAGGTTTGGACGCGCGGACATCAGGCTGGCATCACTCAGATGGACCGCTCCTTTGCGTTGCTCAAGACCAAGCGCATCGACCTCATGCAGGTGCATAATCTCGTCGACTGGGAAACCCATCTCGCGACGCTGCGGAGGTGGAAGCAGGACGGCCGCATCCGCTACTTGGGCGTCACGCATTACACTGCGAGCGCCTACGACGAGCTGGATGCCGTGATGCGCAAGGAGGCGCTCGATTTCGTCCAACTCAACTATTCGCTCGATGATCGCGCCGCCGAGCGCAAGCTGCTGCCGCTTGCGGCAGACCGCGGTATTGCGATCTTGGTCAACGTACCGTTCGGGGGCGGCGGTCTTTTGCGGCGCCTCGGAAACCGGCCGCTGCCGGACTGGGCGGGCGAGATAGGGTGCACCAGCTGGGCACAAATCCTGCTGAAATTCGTTCTCGCACAGCCGGCCGTTACATGCGTGATTCCCGGTACGGGAAATCCAGCGCATATGGCGGATAACTGCCGGGCCGGAAGCGGAATGCTGCCGGATGTCGCCTTGCGAAAGCGTATCATTGCTGATTGGGAAGCCACCAACTAGTCCAGAAACTCAAGCCGCAATTCGCCTGGTTAATTTTAGCCCAACTTGCGCATTTGGGGACCATTTTTTGCGATGTCAGCGGTCACGACGCGAGCCGCCCAGCTATTCGATCACCTCGTCGGCGTGGCGAGCAGCGATGTGGGCGCCTGCCCCGGTAAGTCGGTCGGCTTCTCGCTCTTCAGGATGCGATCGACGTAACCGGACCCGCCGACTTAGCAAGTCCTGAGTACATCCCCTGTCGAATTGCATCGCTACGATTCTTGCGTTCGAGCGCGGCTTCGCCCCCGGCCGTTGCGTGATAGAGATCGAGCGTTTCGAACTCGTCGTCCTTGGGCGGAGCGATCGCAATGTCGGTGTAGGTCCAGCGGTCCGGCGCGATCAGGACCTCGTCGAGGATGGTCTTGCATTCCCGATAGACCGATAGATAGCGCCACAGCTTAACCGCCGTCTCTCCCAAATAGCGCGAGTAAAAAATCAACGGTGTCTCTCGTGGTAGGCCGACGCGGCGATCCCGGCGGCATTTGCGCCGGAACGCGCCGCCTTCGAGGGGGTGGACACTTTCATAGGCGCTGACAAGCTTAAACCACAGCAGCGTCGAGAACGTCGTGCGGGGCCGGCCAAGGCGGCTCGCTGCCGCTCGGCGCAGAATCGTGCGGATATGGTCTGGCGTATAGAATGCCGCCCACGCCGCGCGATATGCGTCCTCCCATTCTGCATCCGACATCTTGGGATGATGCGCGACCCGGTGGTTGAGGTCGTACTTGTTCATGTCGGGGTCCATCCAGACTCTTTCTTTCGAGAGCTTCTGGTGATCCTCCGAGCCGGGCAGTGGCGTAAGGAAAAACAGTTCGAGGATGTCAAGCGGCAGCTCGCGCTTGATGATCTCGATGTCACGCAGAATCGACGCTTTGCTGTCGCCCGGGAAGCCGATGATGTAACCCGCGCAGGTAATGGCGCCGTAGTCGCGCCATTTCTGCAGCATCTCGCGGTAATCGGTGATCTTGTTCTGCCGTTTCTTGGCGGCGATGAGATTGTCGGGATTGATGTTCTCAAGCCCAATGAACACTCGGCGAACGCCCGCTTTCGACGCCTTCTCGATGAAATTCGAAATCTTATGACAGAGCGTATCGACCTGGATGGTGAACCCGATGTTCGGGCAGCCGTTTGCCCGCAACTCGATCAGGCGATCGAACAGTAGTTCCCAATGGCGGTTACGGGCGAAGTTGTCGTCGGTGATGAAGAATCGCTTGATGTTCTCGGCATAGTTCTCGCGGATGGTCTTTTCGAGATCATCCGCCGAGCGGAAGCGGCTCTTGCGGCCTTGAACGTTGATGATCGTGCAGAACGAGCACTGGTACGGACAGCCGCGGCCGAGGTCGATGCTCGACAGCGATCCGGCCGTCCGGCGCAGGTGCTTCTGTGGCAGAATCGGCGATGGCTCTCCCTCCAGATTGGGAAGCTTGTTCATGAAATTATAGAGAGAAGCGAGCTTGCCGTTCCAGGCGTCGCGCAACACCGTATCAAAACGCCCTTCTTCCGCCTCGCCCGCAAAGAGCGAGATGCCGAGCGCCTGCGCCTCGGCGATGTCGCGCGGCAGCTCCGGCAGCATCGCTATACAGCCGGAGACATGAAAACCGCCAATGCACACTGGAAATCCAGCGGCGAGAAACGGCCCGGCCAGATCGACCGCGCGCGGAAACTGGTTGGACTGGACGCCGACCAGACAAATGAGCACTCGGCCGCCCGACTTGCGAATGAACTTGACGATCTGGTCGGGACGAACGCGCCGGTTGGTTTCATCGTAGGTATGAAGGCGCATTTCCACGCCGGGTCCGAGCACCTGGCGGGCGCGCGCGTCTTGCGCCAACCCATTTAGGCAGGCGAGCGTGTTGGATGGGATTGCCGATCGGACCCACTGGATCGGATAACCCTCATCGTCGTAGTGCGTCGGCTTGATCATCACGAGATGGAATAGCCGTCGACGAACCTCCCGCGCCTCATCGACAGCTTCGCCGCCTGAACCAATCATTAACGTTCCTCACTGGGCGTTCCCGCCCCGCAGCCGCAGATGAACGCGGGGCCAGCGAGGCTCCGCGATACCCAATTGCCGAACGCGATTTTATGCCTACCGACGGCAGCAGACCACCGATTATTGAACGACGCCTTCGGTATCTCGCCGTCTTGGTGGCAGCCCTTAGGGGAGAAATCGTCCCGCCTGGCTGACACTCGACTCCCTATTTGGCCGAATTGCAATGGCAAACCGCGTATTTTCCGCAGACCGAGCCGCATCCCGCGCGCGACCGCCTCGTGTGGCTTCATAAAGAGTGTCGGCGGTTCTACGACCGAGCCCTACGGGCTGACATTCCCATGCTGTTCCCATCCGCCGATTCGCCGCCCTTGGCGCACGCTCCCGATCGTTGGAACTCCGATGAATAGCGGGCTTTCGCGCCGACGCTGCGGTTCCGACCCGCTGAACCCCAATCATAAAGGTTCTCGCGCATGGTCTATTTTTCTATTTTCGTCTACTCGGGGGAAGAGCCCTAAGTCGGGTTCGCGGTTTCCGACTAGGGCCCCCCGGCCACCCGCCCTGCGAAATCGAGGTCTCTGCGGGTGTTCAGGGAAACAATGTGCGCGGATGCTGACACCGACCTTACAAAATCCAGAAAATCGTCCACTGTGACTTTTAGCCCTCACCCGGTTCCGCGCGGAGCGTTCCTTTCTCGATGCCATTTCAACGTTTTGGCGGCCATCGCGTGCCATCGTAGCCCCGCACCCTCATTGCGCCGCCCCTTCTCCGACCACCACGAACGGTGCCCGGTAGGCGGGGTAGGCGTTGCGCGGGTTTGAGAAGACCATCGTCAGTCTCGCTCGCCTGCTTCACCTCGCCAGCGACGAGACCGTGGGTTGCGAAATACACGACGCGGTAATCAGACAGCACCGATCGCTTGACCGTCGTCTCGCTCGCGGCCTGCCGCAGGTGGATGCTGGTGGGCGGCGCACCGAGATTTTCGCCACCGCCTGCAACTCCGCGGCGGTCTCCGGCAGCCGTTGCAGCGCCTTGCTCAACACAGCGGTCGGCGCCCTGACCTATCAAACTGGTTTTTGCGCCACCGGTCCTGGAACGAATATCCAGCATGACACTTGTCCTCAGCAGGGGTGGCCAATTCAATTCGCTCGGAAAGATAACAAATGATTTCATGGTTCATCTCCCCGTGGGAGGCAGCACTGGAAGCGCAACGCGCAATGGCGTTCCAGTTCTTTCGCTTTGTTTCCGGTCAAGAACGCCCACGTCAAGAGGTGCTATCGCACTCCGGGGAGAAAGCCTCTCGTCAGGCCGCGAAGCTGGCGACACCGGCAGGTGCTATGGCAACCGTGCGTCCGAAAACGATGCCGGTCCTCAACGCGACGGAAGTCATTAGGAAGCCAATTGTCGCTCGCAAAGCGAAATACAGGAAGTCGAAAAGGAAAAACAAGAAGCAGAGAAAGTAATTGGCATAAGCAACGCTAGATTGCTGCGATGCGCAACCACTCGGCCTTCCAATACACAAACCGTCGGAATGTGCCGAGTGGTTTGTGTACCGCAAAATGCCATCCCCCGGCGCGAGCAGCAACGTTGTCCGAGATCATCGTCACGCAAAAAAGACTTCGGTTCCCCAAATCGGCTGTCCCCACCGACCTTCAGGCTACGGCCGTTGCCACTCAGCCGCCAACTGAAATGACGCAACCGGCACTCAAAAGAGCCGTCAGCTCCGCCGCCCGAGGGGGGCCCGCTCACTGTGGGTGCTCAGGCTCGCTGCCAGTAGTCCTAAGAGGTCGTAGGACTTGGTCGATGGATCCCTGTCGCGGAGACCCTAGCGCGACCTTTTGGCGCCACCCTTGCCAGTGCCAACGATCCCATAGTCCATGGATTTCGATCCATTTTTAGCCGTAGCGAAGCCTTCGGCCGCGAGGCCACGTTTCAGGAGCTCACGCACCGCGGACGCGCGGCTCGGCATTCGTTTGGCGAAGCGCCAATCATCAAGTGCTGCCTGCTCGCTCTCCGTCAGCATGATTTGCAGGCGTTCGCCCCGAGTTAATTCTCCCATGGATGAGCCTCCACCAGTGAAAGGCTGATTATGCTAATTGGCCTACAAGGTGTCAAGACCCCTAAACACGCCACAACGGCCTTTTACTCATTAATAGCCGCATATGTAGAATTTCCTCTAGCGCAATACAGCCAAAGCATACCAAGCACCTTTAATTGGTAATGCACATTCAACGTGGAAGATGCATTAAATACTATTTGACGATGCAGACCTTTTTACTTGATCATCGTAAGACCGTCGGGAACAAGGAGAGGCAAATGCCGCTCGCACTGGTGCGGACCCCCGCAAACTCATCGGCGCTCGACGTGGCGGCGGAGGCCAATCATCGCATCGGAAATAACCTGTCCTTGATTGCGGGCTTGGCACGGCAGTCCGCGTCAGGCATCCGCAAAGAATCCCGCACGATGAACGGCGACGAAGTCGGGATAATTCTGGAAGAGTTTGGTGGACGCTTGGACACGGTCGCCCGGCTACACCGGCTATTGGCCAGCGGGCAACAAAAAGCACCGATACACATTGCAGACTATCTGCGAGACATCGCCGAGGCTGTCATATGCTCGCTCTCTGTTGCGGGGCAGACCGAACTTCAGTTCGTCTCCGATCCTTGCTGCTCTCGTCCTCCGAACGAGGCGCTATCGCTTGGTCTCATCGTGGGCGAATTGGTGACCAATGCGGTCAAGTACGCTCATCCCACCGGGGTAGCCGGAAAGGTCATAGTTTCATGTCGCAGAGCCTCAGGCGGAGATATCACGATCGAAGTTTCCGATGATGGCGTCGGGTTGCCGGAGGGGGTTGATCCAACGAAAAGCGAGGACTTTGGATTTCGCCTGGTGCGATCGCTTGCCGACCAACTGGGAGCCACGATCGCGTTCCACAGTGACTGTCTCGGGCTCCGTTTCGTGTTGCACATGCCGGCGGCTCTGACGGCCCAATTTCCATTGAGGAGGATTTCCAATGCTGAAGCTGATTAACGAACTGGGGCCAGAAGCGGTCTTCGACCCTGAGACCCTGCGCGTTTTAACAGCTGCCTTCGATGCTGCGTGGGCGTCTATCGAAGCGACTGGGGCTCCTTTCTCAGATGCCAACTACGCCGAAACGGCGCGCGAGATCATCGGCAAACACATCGTTCAGGCAGCAAAATTCGGAGAGCGGGATAAACAGCAGTTGTGCGACGGAGCGCTACTTGAGTTCGCCAGATCGGATTTGAAAAGACGCCATAAGCCGTCGGAAGCCCTGTGCACGACGCCGGGCGGCCGATGAGGGCTCCTGTTCGGTCTGCTATGTCGTATCCCCGACGGACGGCGCGGGTTGAAACGATGTAAGCGCTCCTTACATTTGGTCGGTCGCGGCCGGCCGGGCGGTCCGCTCGTTCTTGTTCCAGGTGCCTGCTATGTCAGATGAAATCATGTTGGGGAAGATCAGTTCATTAAATTCACCGGTCACCGATCTCATCCCACGCGCAGCGGGACCATTGATCGAAGGCGATGATTTCTTTCGGGAGTTGGTCAACGCGCTCCCTGCGGCGGTCTACACGACCGATCCATCCGGCCGCATAACCTATTACAACGAAGCCGCTGCTGCGCTTTGGGGCTGCCGTCCGGCTCTCGGCGAGAGTGAGTGGTGCGGTTCGTGGAAGCTCTTCTGGCCGGATGGCCGAGTATTGCCGCATGATCAATGTCCCATGGCCATTGCGGTGAAGAAGCAGCTAGCGATCCGGGGCGTGGAAGCGGTAGCTGAACGTCCCGATGGAATTCGCGTTCCGTTCATCCCCTTCCCAACGCCCATCTTCAACTCATCAGGCGTGTTCGTCGGAGCGGTGAACATGCTGGTGGACATCACAGAGCGAAAGCGTGCCGAGGAGGCTACGCAGGCCCTGGCGTTCATCGTTGACTCATCGGACGACGCAATTATCAGCAAAAATCTCGACGGCATTATCACCAGCTGGAACAAAGGAGCTGAGCGGATCTTCGGCTATATGGCCGAAGAAATCATCGGTCAGAACATCAAGGTTCTGATTCCCCCGCAATACCACGCAGAAGAGAGCACGATCATCGAGCGCATTCGAAGCGGGCAGCGCGTCGAACATTACGAAACCATCCGCCAGCGCAAGCACGGAAGTTTGATAAATATTTCTCTGACCGTCTCTCCGGTCAAAAATGCGCAAGGCAAGATCATCGGCGCCTCAAAGATCGCGCGCGACATAACCGAGCGTAAGCGCAACGAGGCGCAGATCTCTATTCTCGCGCGCGAAGCCGAGCACCGAACCAAAAATATCTTGGCGACGGTACAAGCGACCGTGCATCTTACTCAATCCGAGACGTCCGATGGGCTCAAATCGGCGATCGAAGGACGCATTCAAGCACTCGCGAACGTCCATGCGCTATTTGTGGAATCGCGTTGGGCAGGAGCCCCTCTAAGCAATCTGGTCACGCAAGAGCTTTCACCCTATTGCCAAGACGTAGAGACGCGCGCGCGAATTGAGGGGCCAGACCTGTTGTTGGAGCCGTATGCGGCTCAAACGATCGCCATAACGTTGCATGAGCTAGCAACAAATGCCGCAAAGTATGGTGCGTTGTCCGTACCGGACGGCCGCGTTCACGTCACCTGGTCAGGTGCGGAGAAGGGACCCCTCACTTTGCGGTGGACCGAGACAGGTGGGCCGATCGTCACCTCCCCGACGCGCAAAGGTTTCGGCACTCGCGTGATGGAGCGCATGATTCAAGATCAGCTAAAGGGCAAAATGCACTTTGATTGGCACGCAAGCGGACTTGTGTGCGAAATCGCCCTTCCAACCTCAATGATCGCGTAATCTGCACCCTATGGCCAAGCAGATCATTCGGCTAAAGACTACCGGTTAGCGCGACGACCAACAGGGCAACAACAAACCCAGCAGTACGCGCCCAGATTAGCATCCCGCAATCGCCGCGCCGAAGATGTCAGGATTTTCTCGATTGTTGTAGCGGAAGGAAAATTCCGCGACGAGGTCCGGAGAGCTTCACGGTAGCAATCTGCGACTGCGATTTTCGATCTCCCCTTTACTGATGTCCTTTAGGGCTTTCGCGCCGACGCTGCAGTTCCGACCCGCTGAACCCCAATCACAAAGGTTCTCGCGCATGATCTATTTTCCTATTTTCGTCTACTCGGGGGAAGAGCCCTAAGTCGGGTTCGCGGTTTCCGACTAGGGCCCCCCGGCCACCCGCCCTGCGAAATCGAGGTCTCTGCGGGTGTTCAGGGAAACAATGTGCGCGGATGCTGACACCGACCTTACAAAATCCAGAAAATCGTCCACTGTGACTTTTAGCCCTCACCCGGTTCCGCGCGGAGCGTTCCTTTCTCGATGCCATTTCAACGTTTTGGCGTCACATCCGTCACATCGGTCACACTGCACCCCTAAATCGGCAGGTCGCCGGGCTTCGATCCCTTGAGGATGCGATCGACGCAGCTTGGTGCTTGTCGGAATTGGTCGACCAAATTGATCGCGTTGCTTTGCAAGCCGCTGTTGGGCACCAACTAGCAACAAATTGGCGGCGCTAAGCAATCGCTCTGGGGATGGCGGTGCTACATAAATCAGCGCAAGTGAAAAACGGCCGCGTCCTTACCCTTCCCGGCAGGGACAACGCCTACGGACATCCCGCCATCAAGCGAATCACAAACATGTCTTGTGCCGTTGCAGCATTTGCGGTCTACTCTAATGCCGGCCTGATCGTATCATGATGAGACCCACGATCAGTTGATGTCTGTTCATTGAGGGCACTGCGAACCGAGTCTGAGCAAACCTTGACCTGGTGCAGCCCTCAGTGTTCGCGCTCCATTCCCATACCATGGTAAGATGATCGCCTCAATGCTCAACGTGGGCGACGGGACGAGACTATGTTCATGGCGACTAAGGCATAACATGCTGCGGCTATGCTCATCAAACCGAGGCAAACAGGCAGTGCAGAGAACAGGAACGATTTTTCCGTCTGGGTTCGCGTCTCTTGAGAATGGATCGGTGGGCCATCGTAAAAAATGTTCGGCAAAAACCCTAGTTCGATCGCCATCTTAGTCTTTCCACCGGCTATTTATGTGCATCGACAGAAGTGCTCGGCGCAGGACGAAGGCTTCATAGGACAATATGGCGGTTCCGCTACACCGGTACAAGCTCAGCGCAGGGTGCGCGCTTCTGCGGCCTGGAGTGAACACGCTCCACCCCGTGCGGTTGGGCTGAGTGGCGAAGACCTCGCCTCGAAGCAACTCATTGCCGAAACGGACTCATTCTAGACGCGCTTCACGCCAGCTGATGTCGGTCGAAGCATTGCCGCCTGCAATGCCCAGTCGGTTCTCAGGCACGAAACCTGCGCGGATTGACACCTCAAACGAGAGAAACCGTACTGACCGTTGCGCGCGGGCCACAGGCGATCGACAATCGCGGGTCTGCACCGCCATATGCGGCCATGACCTCTTAGCACAAGCGCGCGAATCACGCAGGAGCGCCGCAGCGGATGTTGCTCGCGTTTGCGTCAGCGGCTTTTCCCAGCAGTATCGCCTCATAGCACGGCGCGGCCGCGCTCGGCCGAGTTGGTTCATTGCTCGCCCTGTGCCCGGATCGAAAGGATCGAAACTGAAACGCCTCGCGCAGACTTTGCTGGCAGCCTCGGCGATCGGCATTCCGCTGGCCGCGCAGGCGGCCGACATGCGCCGCATCGTCAAGGCGCCGCCGCCAGTCACCTGCGCGACCACGTCGTCCGCCTCGGCATGAACTACCGGTTCGGCTGGGAGCCGGTGGTGGCGAGACGGCGTGGCCGTTAGCAGCGCGCGCGCAGCAGAGGGCGACGCCGATAATCGGAATCCCGCGGCTGAGGGGGGCGCCGGCACGGCCATGTGCCGATTTCAGCATCTGCCATGCGATCTCGCACTTGTGCATTTCTTTCCTGCTGCTATTGCATCCTACTTGTATCGCGGTCAGGGGGGTGCAACCAGCGGCCGTTGTCTTGCCGCCAGCACCTTTGAGCTTGCTAAACGCCAACAAAATCCGCAGTCGGGCCACTATGACGGTTTAATGGATCGAGACGTAATTGTTCGGTGGAACGCGTCATGGTTGAAAGTTGCTCGTCCAGGCAGGTCGGCTCCGTCGAGACCGGGGCGGAGACCGACAATCATCAGCCACTTGGGACGCGATTGAGTTGCCAGGAAGTCGTTGATTTATCTGTGGCGAGCGAGCTCACAGCAGCGGCTTTCATACCGAAGGTCGCGGCCGGCGCATCTGGAATTTCTCTCGGAATCCACGAGGCATCGTTCGGATATTATGCGCCGTCCCCGCTGCAAAAGTTGTTAATCGGCCTGGCCAACCACACCTCCCTCGGCCGTGGAAGGATTCGCTGGTGGACCAGCGCATTGATAGAGCGGCTGAGGACTGGTCCGCTCGACGTAGAGCGACGCGGATTGAAGGTACGTCTTCACCATTACGGGCTGAACGCAGGAGAAAAGAAAATGCTCCTGCACATCAAAGGATACGATTGCGAGGAGATCACCTACCTGAAGCACAATATGAGCGGCAACTTCCATTTCGTCGACATCGGCGCTAATGCAGGATTCTATTCATTCGCCGTCAAGTCAAGTTGCCCCGACGCCCGGATCGTTGCCGTTGAGCCCAATCCGGTTCTCGTCAGGCGGCTGACATACAATGTGAGTGCCAACAACCTCAAAGACTTTTCAGTTATTGCTGTGGCTGTGGGTGCCGGCTTTGGGAACAGTCCGTATTTCACTGATTACGGCAGCCTTATCGGCCAAGGCGAGTTCGATCAATGTCCCAGTCATCCCGTTGTATGACTGCCTAGCAGCTGCCGGATTGCATCGCGTCGATGCCATAAAGATAGACATCGAGGGATTTGAAGATCGAGTCCTCTTCCCGTATTTCAAGACTGCGCCGTGCACGATGTGGCCAGGGATCATCATCATTGAGCACTGCCTTCGTCGTCTGTGGAACGACGATTGTCGCGACCTATGTAGCTCGCTCGGCTATCGTTTTCTTTTCAGTAACAGCGTCAATACAGTGCTCGAGCGTCGCCAATAATCTCTTCCGGCCGTGGCTATTTGAACTGCACCTGCTGCATCAATCAGAATATCTCGTTCCAAATCCAATTGCAGTCCCCGCGCAGCCATAATTCAAGTTTCCAAACTCTTCCGCACTAACCAATTTTCCATTGAAAGAGTAGAAGGCTCGCTTCCGGATTCTTCTTGTAATTCCATGCATTGTTTCCAGGCTTAACTATTTTCATCGTCAAGGCTCGCGTTGTATTTAGGCAACGCGTTTTAGAAAAATGATTATCCCGCAGCTTTCTTGTCTTGCGCGAAGCGAATGTGAGCCGACAATCGATCCAGTCGTGTGCTGCGGTGCGGCGTGCCTTGCGGTGGTGCCGAACGGGGGGAGGCGAGCGAGTGATGAGACCGCGGCAGTTTGCGCTGGTGCTGTTGTGCGGAACGGTCGCTCTCGCCGGTTGGGGCGTTGCCAGGCTCGGCGGCTTAGACTGGTCCGGCATCGACTATGCCGCAACGCCGATCTGGAACCTCGGGGCGACACGCGGCACAACGACTTCGAGCGCTGACGTCGGGCCCGTCGGCGCGGCGCTGGCGCCGACAATGGCCTCCGTGGCCGCTGTGGCCAGGTCCCATCTCAAGCTGCCCGCGCCTGCCGTCGCGCACCCGGCCGTCTCCATCGGAGATGGGGCGGCGGCCGATCCCGTATCATCCAAGCTCGCCTGGTGGTCGAAATCTGCATCGACGAGTACCTCTGGTCGATGTACGAACGGACGCCAAAAGTCGATACGAACAAGTTGACGGAGCGAATCAAGACGACGGTCACGACGAAGGGCAAGACCCGGACTGTCATGAAAACCATCACGAAATATGTCGCCGGCGACTTCACGTGGAAGGACCCGATCGCGGCACAGAGAGCCGGCATGTCGCTCAAGGATTATGTGATCGGAGGCATGGATCGCGGCTTCAAGCTGAAGCTCTACCGGGCGCTTCGCGCGATGGACGACGCCGGGCTCATGCCGGGCATAACCAGCGCATTCCGCGACGATTATCGGCAATCGATCGCAGCCGGCAACAAGGCAGCGAGCGACAGCTCACACCATGGCGGGAGCCGCCGCGGCGGATACGGCCACGGGCTTGCCGCCGATCTGGTGAGCGTCAAGGGCGAGACCCGTATGCAGGCGTTTCGCCTCAAGCGAAGAGTTGTGGAAGTGGATCGATGCGCATGAGAAGGAGCTTGGGATCGGGCGCCCATACCTCAATCGAGACCCCCCCGCATGTTGCGCCGATCGATGGCAAGGAATATGCCGCCAAACGAGGCCGGCGGACTACCTTTTAGCACCATTCCGCGCCGGGGTGTGGCCCAAGTTCACATTCGCAAAGCGCGTAGCGGCCAGGTGGGCGGCTGTGCTCCAGGCACCAAAAGAGCTTGGCTCCCGGCCAACACCTCGACTTCCGCAATTGGCACGAAGCGTGAGTGCCGCCATGTCCGCTATAGCGCCGCTTTCAGGGGTTCAGCGGATATAACGAGGACATCGCGTTACCGCCGCCCTCTGCATCACCGCGTTCTTACACAACCAAGACCCATCTGAGATATTGGCTATGCTCTGCGGCAACGGTTTTCAGCCTCTGTCAAAACTGATGTCTTCGCTCTTTTTGCGAACATTACAGGCGGCTAGAGCCGTATAGGCGAAGCCCGTTGACTACGGCGCGAGCTTGCTCCAGTCCGCCGCCTGCAGGCGCGCGACCAAGCGATAGCCGCCGCTGCCGTCCGGCTTGAAGATCGACGCCTCGCCTTCACGGATATTGAACCAATCCTTGCCGAAGGCGTCCATGATGTTGGGCTTGTGCGACACGATGACGATATTGGTGCCAGTGGGCGGCGCGGTCGAGGCGAGCTTGCGCATGGCCTGGGCGCGCCGGTTGTTCTCATTCGGGCTGACCACCAGTCCGCCTTCGGTGACGTCGGCGCTTGGCTTGACCTCGCCGAATTCGCCGAGCTTGGCGGTTTCGATCGCGCGATGGAACATGCTGGTGTAGACCGCGCCGACCGGGATTTGCAGCTTGCGGAAGGCGGCACCGACGAGCCTGCGCCGCCCGCGCGCAACTCTGACCAACGCCGCCCGCGCGCGGCCATCCACCAGTGACCGCTAGGACCAATTCGGGAGCGCGCTGGGTCCTTCAGGACGCCGGGGCTTAAGGGGCTTCAGCACCTCTTAAGGGTTCTGGCCTAAACCCCAGCGTGACGTGTACCGCTGCATAGCCCTGTCAAATGTTCATACTGCTAACAACGGGTGCGCGGCAAACGAGTGCCGATCAGAGTGCGAGCAATGCGTTGTACGGCGTGCGGCGTTGAGTTGATTCTAACGAACGTGGTCCAGGACGGCGTTCCTGGCGTCGAGCACCATACCTTCATCTGTTCAGACTGCCATGTCACAGAGCGTCGAGTGATCCTCACGAGACATGGTCGTGAGGATGACGGCGCGCCTACCTGTTCGCTGCGCTCGCCGAGGAGCGCGCGATGATTTCAACGCGGACGCGGGACGCGCTGGCGCCGCCACGCGCTAGCGCAAGGCGCTCTCTGCACGCGAAAGTCGAAGCAGGATATCATGGCCGAAATCCCGGCCGTTCAAGTTTCCGCGATTCATCAGAATGACGACACCCAGCCTATTCTTTGGAATGAAGCCGATGTAGCTCGTAGTGTTGTTGAGACCACCGTTCTTGTCGATGATCGGCCAATGCGGGTGATGCACCTCCCAAGCCTGAGCCTGGCCGTGCGTCGATTCAATTGGTGCGACCTCCTGATGCGTGAGCTTGATCGCGTGCGCCAGCGCGGGATCGATCGGCAGTTCCAGGAGATGCGCAGCAAGGAACCTAGACATATCCCGCAAGGAGGAAAACATCTGTCCCGTTCCCGGCCAATGATAGTAGCCCTGCATGTCCCCCGGCTTGCCGATCGGTTTGCCCTCGCCTGAATAACCCTGGACCGCACGCTCTTTTAAAGCTGGTGGAGTGTTGCCGGTCGCGTCTTCGCCGATCAGTGGCAAAATCGTGGAGGGAAGATCGAGCGGACCGAGCAGTCGGTCTTCCAGCAATTTGGCGTAAGGAATGCCAAACCTGCGCTCGAGCGCGACGTGCAGCAGCATGAAACCGGAATGCGAGTAGATATAATCCTTCCCGCGTCTGTGTTTTTTGTCGATTTTCCACTCCTTCAGGTGGCGCAGAAATTCCGGCAATGTGTAATGCACCGCCGGCCACCATGGTGGATTGTCGTGGGTGACACTGAACCCAGAGGTGAAAGTGACGAGTTGGCCGAGCGTAATCCCTCGAACGTCGCCACCCTCTTGCAGCTCGTGAATGTACTTAGCCACTGAGTCGTCGAGGGACACCTCGCCTCGATGGGCAAGCAGTGATAAAAGCGTCGCGTCGAAAACCTTGCCCACTGACCCAAGATTGAACAGGGAGTCCGACGTGATCCCCTGTCTACTCGCATAATTAGCCCAGCCAAAATTAAAGAAAAGCGTGCGGCTGTTGACCCGCACTCCCACTGCAGCTCCGGCGACATCCGATTGCAATCGCTTGGTCATCACGTCGGCGACGATCTCCCCCACCTGGACATCGTTCGGCGCTGCCCGGAGGGAACCGGGGACAATCAAGGCCAACAGGAACGCCGTGATCAGCCGCACAAGATTCCGCCTCCGTGCCAGTCCTTAGTGCCATGTCACACGATAAGCAGGTCCGGCCGCCGCAGCAACACCGTGACCATAGGACGTCGCGGATCGCATTGCACGTCACTTGCGGCCTGTTCACCCCTGATTCGCGCGGTTTGTGCCAACTGTTCCCGCGCGGCACAGTGGCACAAACGCGCGAGTTGTTAGCTAAATTCCGGGATTATTGGCTAAGTCGCGCGACGTCGGCGGCGGCGGTGATCTTTCCCCTGAAACTGCATCGCGACAACAGGCATCCTAATTGATGCGAGCTGTCTGCCGAGTTGATGCACGTCCTGAGGGTTTTTCGTAATACGACAAATGCGGCGGAACAAAGTTGGGAACCTATCCTTCTTTGCGCCCTGCCTGCTTGCGCTCTGCATCCGCGGCGGAAAGGCCCATTCCGATCAAATACCGGATCGCGTCGGAACGGGTGAGGTAGCCTGGCTCCAGGCTGCGCCACTCTTCAATCGCCTCTTGCCAGACCAGTTCAAGTCGAAAACTGACGACCGGACTCTGCCCAATCCGCGGTCGGCCGCGCTTTTTTCGTGTTACAATATTTGAGTTCGACATGCGGCGTGTCTTACAACAAAGCCCCTTCACCGGGAATCGCGTATTAGCAAATAAACCCTCGCATTTGTCGTATTACAAAAATCCTTTTGGCCGTCCCACCAATAAATCAGCGTTGCTGTGTCCGCATGTTCCGCTCGCACCGTGCGTCGGTCCAATCGAGGTGCCTGTGGTCATACTCGGCCGTGAGTATCGTTTTTGGTGCCGGCCGAGACCTACACTTGACCTGCTGGTCCCGGCTTCGAGCGCGCCAGCGAGGCGAGGCGCCGCGAAATGGTTGGCCTGGTCACTTTGATCGCCGGCGCCGCCAAGGGGGAAAGCACGGGGCAAAGCACCGCTGCGGCGGTTGCGATGGAAACGGCTGGCCAGCCGGCCCAGCGCTATGCAACTGTGATGCCTGATGGACTCGCGGCTGAGACTCCTACCGCCCCGCAAAGGGCACAACGCTCCCTTGGGTCATCGGCATCCAGTTATACGTGTCCGAACCTGAGCTGATGGCCGTTCGCGCCGCGGCCGAGCGCCGGAACGTGAGGATCGACAGCCTCGTGGCCAAGCTGGTGGAAGCGGTGGTGCGCACGGGCTGATCGACTTGGTGCTGGATGACGAATCGTAAGTCGAGAAGTCGAGAAAAGCCATTATCGGCAAGGCCGCGGCCTGACCCTCTCCCGGTCTATTCATCTATTTTCATCTACTTTGGACAGCTCGACGTCCGCCGACAGCGGTCCTTTCCCTTCTTTGCGCCCTAGGAGCCTGTCCAGATTATCGTGGTTGGTAGATGTAGCCCAGACCGGAGTTTGATTGGCGGGCGTCACTTGCTGTGACGCCCGCTATCCAGCGGGCGCCAGCAACACTTTCGATAGAGTCCGCCTGTGGGCGAGCTTCAGAAGATTGTGGACGGTGCAGACGATCGCCCACTCGGCGCGCACCTTCTCGAAGCCGCGCAGCAAGAACTGGCGGAAGCCGCGAGCCTGTTTGATCTGCCCGAACACCGGCTCCGGAAGTTGCTTGCGCAGCCGGTAAGGGCTTTCGTGGCCGCCGGCCTTGATCTTGGCGCGCATCGCCTCGACGCGCGTCGGGATGGCCTCCTCCGAGCCGGCCGGCGTTGCGGCGCTGGCCTCGCCTTTGACGGTGCCGGCGACAGCATCCCTGGCCCGGCCAGTCGCTACGTAGGCATCGATGTTGCGGTTCTCCAATGCCTCGATATTGGCCTCCGAGCAGTAGCCGGCATCCGCCGATAGCTGCTCGGGCTTGCGGCCGAGATTGGTCTCGATCGCATCGGTCATCGGCACCAGCTGGGCGCAATCGACCGCGCTCTGCGTCACGTCTTGCGCCACGATGATCTGCGCTTCTGCGTCGACGGCGGCCTGGGCGTTGTAGGCCTGCACGAATCCGTCCTTGCTCTTCATGATCCGGCTCTGCGGATCGGTGAAGTTCTTCTGAGCTTTGGCATCCGGCTCGGTGGAGGGCGCAGCCGCTTGCCGTCCGGGTTTGCGGCGCCCCTCAGCCTCTCGCTTCTCTGCCGCTTCGGCCTCTGCCTTGAGCTTGGCCTCGGCAGCCGCCTTCGCCTCCGCCTCCAGTTCGGCCTTGGCCTCGCGGATTCTCTCGGCACGCAGCTTCTTGTCGGCGATCCAATCCGGCATCTCGTCGCCGGTCTTGTCGCGGCCGTATAGCTCGTCTTCCTCAGCATCCGCCGCCGCAGCCGTGCCGAGCCACTTGGCAACCTCGGCTTCCAGTTCGGACGCGCGATTCTCCATGCGCTCGTAGCTCATCGCCTTGTGCTTCGACGCGTTGGCTTTGATCTTGGTTCCATCGAGCGCCACATGCCCGAGCTTCACAAGGCCGGCCGTCTCGCACAGATGCAGGATTTGCCCGAACAGTCCGCCAAGCGCCTTCAAGTGCCGCTTACGGAAATCCGAGATGGTGCGAAAATCCGGCGCATCAAGCCCCACAATGCTCATGAAATCCACCCGCTCGCGACACGCCTTGGCGATCCGACGTGAGGAGTAGATGCCGCAGCAGTAGGAATACAACAGCAGCGCCGTCATCATGGTCGGATCGAACGGCGGCTGGCCCCGTTCGCTGCCATAGGTACCAGTGATCTCGACAAGGTCGACGTCGTCTCTCACCAAGCTCAGCACAAAGCGGGCGAGATGGCCCTTGGCCACAAAGTCCTGCACCATTGGCGGCAGCAACAGTGGATCATCGATCTTCCAAGGGCGAAATGTCTTGCTCATGCGCACAGACAAAATCCGACTCGCCCTTCTTTTGCCAGCAAAATCCCCCTATTACTCGGACAGGCTCCTAGATGGGGGGCGGAGACCGGCGGGTGTCTCGTCCCCCGCCTGCGCGCACAGCGAGGAAGGAATCCGGCAACAAGAGGGCAGTATGCGGAAGCCCTCCGTGCGTGGTCCCGCCAGGGCAACCCTGATCGCCGTTCCGAAAATGTCCCAACTCGTCGAGTCTCCAGGCGGGGCGATGCAAGTGGCCGGTTGGCTTCAAAATCCCAGCTGGTATTTTGGCGTGAGCTCGAAGGTTGCTTACCGACCGCTTACCGGGACCAAATCACGCCTCGATTTTGACCTGTCGCAAACGCCAAATTCTCTGTTGATTTCAAGTGGCGAGCCCGGCGGGACTCGAACCCGCGACCCCATGATTAAAAGTCACGTGCTCTACCGGCTGAGCTACGGGCTCTTGCAGAAGGATCCCGCGTTCCGGCAATGCTGGCGGCGATCCATGCGCGTGGGCGCGTGTGTAGGGGGAGGCCTTGACGCGGTCAATAGCTGAGCCAGCCATGCCCGGCACGGGTTTTGGCCTGTCCAAGCAATGGCAACAGACGTATGTTCACTCGGGATGCGTGCGCTGCGGGATCAGGAACCTGCATGCTGCATGTCCCAGGAATCCGCATGCCATGTGAGGAGCCCAGCCGATGCCGATCGTCAACCGCATTGCCGATTTCCATGGCGAGATCACCGCTTGGCGGCGCGACATACATGCCCATCCCGAGCTGCTCTATGACGTGCACCGTACCGCGGCTGCCGTTGCCGATAAGCTCAAAAGCTTCGGCTGCGACGAGGTAGTGACGGGAATCGGTCGCACTGGCGTGGTCGGGGTCATTCGCGGCGGCAGGACGGGGAAGGGCGGCCGGGTGATCGGACTGCGCGCCGACATGGATGCGCTGCCGATCGAGGAGGCAAACGATATTCCCTACAAATCGACCGTGCCCGGCAAGATGCATGCCTGCGGTCACGACGGCCACACCGCAATGCTGCTCGGCGCGGCGCGCTACCTGACCGAGACCCGCAATTTCGCCGGCACCGCGATCGTGATCTTCCAGCCGGCCGAGGAGGGCGGCGCCGGCGGCAAGGCCATGGTGCAGGACGGTCTGATGGAGCGCTTCCGCATCGAGGAAGTCTACGGCATGCACAATTACCCCGGCCTTGCCGTCGGTCAGTTCGCCCTGCGGGCCGGACCCATGATGGCGGCGGCGGATCGTATTGTTATCGAGATCGAGGGTCGCGGCGGGCACGCTGCGCGTCCGCATGCCTGCATCGACACGGTGCTGGTGGGCGCCCAGATCGTCAATGCGATCCAGTCCATCGTGGCGCGCACCGTCGATCCCCTGGATGCGGCGGTGATCTCGATCTGCGTGTTCCAGGCCGGCTCGACCGATAACGTCATTCCGCAGACCGCGCTCCTGCGCGGCACCGCCCGCAGTCTCACGGCGCAAGTGCGCGATCATCTCGAAACGCGGCTGGCGCAGGTGGTGACCGGGACGGCGCAGCTCCATGGCGCAACGGTCAAGCTCAGCTATCGGCGGGATTATCCGGTGACCCGCAATCACGAGCGCCAGGCTGCGTTTGCGGCATCGGTCGCCGCCCAGGTGGCAGGTCGTGAGCGCGTCGACGATCACGTTGCTCCCGTCATGGGGGCGGAAGATTTCTCTTTCATGCTGGAAGCGCGCCCGGGCGCTTTCATCTTCGTTGGCAATGGTGCGAGCGCCGGGCTTCACCATCCGGCTTATGATTTCAACGATGAGGTGATTCCGTTCGGGACGTCATATTGGGCGAAGCTGGTGGAGACAGCTTTGCCAATGTAGGTCAGGCATCGGGCGTCACGACATTGCTGACGCCCGCTTTCTCGCTCCCGCGGCCCGCAGCCGGGCGCGATATCGCGGTGGCCATCTTCGTTTCGACGCCGCGCCAATAGGCGAACTCGTTGAAGCGAGAGCCTTCGAGCGCGGCCATGGCGACTGCCGCAAGGAAGGGCAAGCTCTGCACCACGAGCACCAGCGCGAAAATGTTGATTTCGTCGATTTGCCTGTGGTTGGTGACCACCACGGTCACTGCGCCGGCTATGAGCAGCATTGCAAGCACGGCCTCCCAGAAGGCCGGGAAGTCCGGCCCCTTGCGGGTAGCGCCGCCCTTGTCGGTGCGCATGAAGGGAAGGCTCTCCTTCCACATGCCGTAGCCGACCGCGCGCGCGACCGTCCATTGCACCGCCATCGCGGCAATCACCGCGCCGGCCATCTGGCCGAGGGGAATCGAGACCCGCAGCCGATACAGCGCGATGAAATGAGCGAGAGTAACGACGAAAGCGGCGAGGATGGGGATGGTCAGGATCTGGTCGGGGATGGCAATGCCGGCGAAGGCGACGACCGGCACCCATGCGATATTGAGGATCGCCACCAGGACCCCGATCGCCTCCGCGCCCAGCCAGTTGAGCCAACCGAAACTGAATTCGCGCTTCTGCTGGCTGGTCAGGCTGGCGGCGCGAGGCAGCAGGAATCGCCAGTGCTTCTTGAGAATCTGAAGGCCGCCGTAGGCCCAGCGGTAACGCTGCTTCTTGTAGGCCTCGAACGTATCGGGCAAGAGACCATGACCATAACGTTGATTGGTGTAATGGATTTGCCACCCCCGCTCGAGGACGAGAAGACCTAGATCGCAGTCCTCGACGATGGTGTCGCTCGACCAGCTGCCGGCGGAGACGAGCGCCGCGCGACGGATCAAGCACATTGTGCCATGCACGATGATCGCGTTCGCCTCGTTGCGCTGGATCATGCCGATATCGAAGAAGCCGGCGTACTCGCCATTCATGGCGTGGTGCATGAGGCTGCGCGCCCCGTCGCGGTGGTCCTGCGGGGCCTGCACCATGCCAACCTGCGGATCGATGAAGGCGGGGACCAGGTTCTTGAGCCAGTCCGGGCTCACGACGTAATCGGCATCGATGACGGCAATGATCTCGGCGTCGGCGGCCGTATGCTCGAGGGCAAGCCGTAAGGCCCCCGCCTTGAAGCCGCTGACATCGTCTTCATGGAGGAACTTGAAACGCTCACCGAGCGCGCGGCAGTGATCCTCGATCGGCCGCCAGAACACCGGGTCCGGCGTGTTGTTGATGACGACGATGCATTCGAAATGCGGATAGTCGAGCCGGGCGACCGCGTCGAGCGTCGTCTTGAGCATGTCCGGCGGCTCGCGATAGGCCGGAACATGAATCGAGATCTTCGGGGTAAACCCGACCGTTGGCGGCAACGCGGCAGCGATCAGGCGACGGGGGGCATGCCCGAAGGCCACCGCCGCGATCTCCTCGATGCGCTTGAGCGCAATCGCGACCAGCGGGATGAGAAGCGCGATCCCAAGCCCGAGCGCGAACGCCGAGCCGGGCACGAAATAATGCGTCTGCCAGAAGGCAAAAACCGCGGCGAACCAGGCGCCGGCGACATTGGCCGCGATCGCAAGGGTGCAAGCCTCGCCGGGCGTTGCGCGGCTTCTCGCCAGGAGCGGCAGCGACAGCAACAGCCCGAGCAGGACGGCAAGGCTCGCAACCTTCCAATGGTCCGAATCTCTCACCAAACCCACCCAGCTGAACTTGGCCTGGCGGGAGGCATCGAATACGCCCCAATACATGCCGACGCTGCCTTCATTCGTCTTCCACGGCTGATCGAAGGCTTCGATGATGTTGTAGTCGATGCCAAAGGCCTCGGCCCGCGAGACGAAATCGCGCAGCACGGTGGCCTGCTCGATGCGTCCGGGGTTGGCACGATGCATGTTGTAGCCGGCGCTCGGCCAGCCGAACTCGGCGATCACGATGCGCTTGCCGGGGTGGGTGCGGCGCAGCTTGTCGTAGAATTGAATGGTCTGATCGACCGCTTTGCTGGTGCTCACGCCCTCCCAGTAGGGAAGGATGTGGGCGGCGATGAAATCGACCGCGGAGGCGAGCTCGGGATGATCGACCCACACCGACCAGATTTCGCCCGTGGTGACCGCCACGGGGCTTTGGCGCTTGACCCGTTGAATGAGCCGGATGAGCTCCGGGATCGATTTCTCCGCGCGGTAGACCGTCTCGTTGCCGACCACGATTGCAATGACGTTGCGATGGCGCCGCGCGAGCTCGATCGCTGCCTGGATTTCCCGCTCGTTGCGAGCCTCGTTCTTGTCGATCCAGATGCCAAGCGTAACCTTGAGCCCGAGCTCGGCGGCGATCGCCGGTATGAGCTCACCGCCCCGGGTCGTGCTGTAGGTTCGGATGGTGTGGGTGTACGGACTGAGGATTTTCAGATCATCGCGAATTTGTCGCTCGGTTGGACGATCGCCGTAATCCGGATGCTGGGAGCGCGCGTAAGGAGAATAGGAGACGCTGGCAAGCGGCGTGCCGATATTGGCGACCGCCTGGTGCCGTTGGAGCAGAGTCCATAATCCGGCATGAACGCAGAGAACGAGCGCCACCACAACAGCGACGGTGCGCATGGAAGGCTAACCACGCCGGCAGGAAAACAGGGACCGAACCCGTCCCCTAGGTTCAACCAAGATCGCGAGCAGCGTACCTCAGCCGGAGATATTTTTGCAAGTAGCGATCAGTCATGGCACTTTCAAGGAAACAATAGTTCAACAATAAAATTGTTCCGCCGTCATCTAAACAGTCATTCTGAATATCTGTACAGCTTAGCGTTCGGCCGTTGCGGGTTCTAGCGATTGGTGGTTCCGCTGGGAACGGCCGCGGTCCCCTGCATTTCCATCGTTGGATTGAGCCAGCAGGCATGGACGCGGTTGTGCAGGGTATCGGTCGCCTTGGGATCGATGTTGCCCTGCCGCACGAGGCAGCGAAAGGTCGCCTGGATGTGGCCGGCCGGGCAGCCGAAGCGGTCGTACAGGTCGAGGTGGCGGAAAGCAGTATCGAGATCGTCGCGCCACAGCAGGCTCACCACGCGCCGGCCAAGCCAGAGGCATTCCGGATGGGCGGGCGGCCCCCCTAGGACCTTCTCGGCTTCGGCAAATTCATCGAGCTTTTTCTGGCTGTCCTTGCCGTCACCCGCCTGTTGCTTATCTCCCGATTTTTGCTCGGTGTTTTGGGCTGATGTCGGATTTGACGCAGACAACATCACCGCCGCGGCGAGGCTCGCGACGAGGATACGCATACCGGTCGGAGGCATGGTTGCTCTTGAGCTATGGCTTTCGGGCCGGTCGTCTGGCTTCAAGCCGGGTGTCTTTTTTTGCGATACCGACTGGATTGGTCAGCATTGCGGCGGGACGGCGACCTTGTACGAGTTGATTAAAGCAGGGCCATGGCCGTCCGCCAAGGTATTTGCCAGGGACGTAGGCAGCGCGAGTTGCCCGGCTGATGCCAGGGCAATCGAGTGCCGTGCGCGCGATCGGGCTAGGGAGCTCGCCCGCGAGCTTTGCCTTGCCGTGCGAGGGAGGGGCACGCTAAGCGACAGCATGGCCATTTGCCGTGCGCAGCGACGCAACGGCGCAGCGAGATGGACGGTATTGATCGATGGGCATGGTGACCGCGCTGTTTGCCTTTGCGGCGGCGACGATTATCGCGGGATGGGCATGGCTTGGTGCCCTTGTCCAAATGCCGCCATCCCCTTTCTCGCAGGGTGAGAAGGTTCATTGCATCTCCTATGCTCCCTTCCGTGGAGATCAGAACCCATTCGGGCCGGATGTTCCGGTCGATCCGCGACAGATTGCCGATGATTTGGCGCAGCTCAAGGCGGTCACGGATTGCGTGCGCACCTATTCCATCGATCACGGGCTCGATCGAATTGCGGAAATCGCCGGACGCAACGGCATGAAAGTGATGCAGGGCCTGTGGCTTTCCAGTTTCCCGGAGCTCAATCGCAAGCAGATCGAAATCACGATCGATCTGGCCAAACGATTTCCCGATGTGATCACGGCCGTCATTGTCGGGAACGAGGTCTTGTTGCGCGGGGAAATGTCGCCGCGTGATCTTGCCCGCACCATCCAGGAGGTGAAGTCGCAGGTCTCGATGCCGGTGACGTATGCAGATGTATGGGAATTTTGGCTGCGTTACCGCGAGATTTCCGCCGATGTCGATTTCATCACCATTCATATCCTGCCTTACTGGGAAGACTTTCCTATTTCGTCCCGGGACGCTGCGAGCCACGTCGATGCGATCCGCAGGCGGGTGGTGGCGGCCTTTCCGGACAAGGAGATTTTCGTCGGAGAGTTCGGATGGCCGAGCGCCGGACGCATGCGCGAAGGTGCTTTGCCCTCGCCCGTGAACCAAGCGCGTGCGATGCACGAGGTGCTCGCCCTCGCCAGGCGCGAGAATTATCGCCTAAACCTCATCGAGGCCTACGATCAACCCTGGAAGCGCCAGCTCGAGGGCACCGTCGGCGGCCACTGGGGACTCTTTGAGGCCAATCGACGCACCGCCAAGTTCAGCTGGGGCGGCAGCGTGTCCGATCATCCGCAGTGGCGCTGGCAGGCGGCCGGCGGCGTCGGGCTTGCCGCTGCTATTTTTGCAACCCCTTTTGTCTTCCTCCGGCATGCCGCCGGTACGAGCAATGCCGGATTGTGGCTGCGCATTGCCGTGCTTGCAATGGTATCCGGAAGCCTGATTGGCTGGACGTTCGAGAGCGTAGCGCAGGAAAGCCTCGGGCTCGGTGGTTGGCTGCGATCGCTGGCCTGGGCATCGGTTGCGCTTCTCTTGCCGATCCTCGCTGCCGGCGCCCTCGCATCGGGAAAGACCGTTCCGACCTTCGCTCAGATCATCGGACGCGGGACTGCGCCGCGGTGCGAACGTCTCGAGCGGGCAATTGGGGTCCTGCTGATTGCGCTCGCTCTTCTGGCAGTACCGGCCGCGCTCGGCCTCGTTTTCGACGCCCGCTACCGTGATTTCTCGTTCGCGCCGCTCATCGGCGCGGCAGCACCGCTGCTTTTCCTGGCGAAATGGAGATTGCATCCGAAAGCTCCGGCCGCAGAGCTTGTCATGGCAGCGACACTCGGCATTTCGGCGATCTATATCATCTTGAATGAAGGCTTCGCCAATTGGCAGGCTTGCTGGTTTGGCGCCGGTCTGAGCGCGCTGGCACTCACTCTGTTGCGGGCGCCGGTCGCGCCAAGCTGAGGATCATCAGTGCGGCTGCCAATCCGGAGAGACTGGTATCGTGCAATACCAGGCCGAAGGCAGTCGCGATGAGGGCCAACGCGAGCAGAACAAGCGAAGGGTGCACCAAATTGAGCAATGCTGCGGCGATCGCGCTCCAGCCGAACACCGAGTGCTTGAACAATTCGATCACCGCCCTGCGTGTCCAGCACATCCAGGTATCGAGCCCGGCTTGGCAAGCCAGCGCCAGCTGCGAGTTCTCAACTGCGAGATAGCGCAGATAGAGCGCCTCGCCCAGCGAGAGAAAGCCGATGATCAGAAGCCAGTTCGTCTGGCGCGCGGTAGGAAGAAACAGCCGGGCCGCCATGGATCATTCTGCCAGGGTCTGCTCAGGGGAATAACCCGAGCCGGCGTGGGGCCGTCTTGGGTGCCGCTCTCGGCGCCGTCGCAGGTGTTCGTTCGGTCAGCTTGTCGGCATCTGCAAGGCGTTGTCCCTCGAACCCGGCAGGCTGGCAATAGCGATGCGTGGTCGTCAGCGTCGCGCACAACCGGGTCGCGGCTTCGGTGTCGGCGAGGGGGCCGACAATCAGTCTGAGCTCTGCCGCCCCTGTCCTGCCGTTTTCGCGCAGCGCCACAATGGGGTGGAGCCCGTCGAAAAGTGCTGGATTGCGCCCCTTGGCCGAGGTCCACAGTTGGCGCAAGCCATTGAAATTCGAAGCACCCCCGATATCGACCCCGAATTCGACCTTGGAGAGGACAGCCGACGAAGAATGTTCGCTGCCGGGCGCGAGGGCGCCGGCTGGGGCTTCCGATCGACCCCCCATTGGGCCGTCGGATTGGCGCGCCGGAATGGGCGAAGCCGGTAGGGGTGCCTGTGGGGTTGGTGCGGGCGATGAAACCGGCTCGGCCGTTGCCGGGGGCAACAGGGGCGTCATGCCGGTTGAAGAAGCGGCGGTGCCCGTTTGGGATTTGATGGATCCGGTGAGGTCGTCGAGATGTCGCTCGATCCTTGCCATGCGTGCCGCCCAACGATCTCGCTCCGCGCTTAGAACGCGCACGGTTTCGATGAGAAGCGCCACGTCGATCGAAGGGCTGGCGGCGGGAGTTGAAGCTGGAACAGCGGGAGAGGCGGGGGCTTGCCCTTCGCCGCTGGAACCATTGATTGCAAGCATCAATCGGCGGGAGCCCGCTTCCGAATAGCTCGCAGCGGCGGCCACTCCCAGCGCCAAGGCGGCGGATAATCCCCACGCCGCCAATTGCCACAGCGATTGGATGTCGAATGTCGGCTGCTTTGGAGTGGAAACCCAAAAGCGTGCTTTCGCTGCCATGATGCGGCTCCCCCGCGAATCAGCGCGCCGGACACATTAGCAGAGGAGGCGAGGGGAGCACCCAATGGCAAAGACTTGTTCTTGCAGTCATACCTTTTCCGCAGGTGCGCACTCGGATATGAGGGCACGCCGGGGGACAAACCGGTTCGGAGAGCTCGTTTTGACAGGTGAGCGCAGCTGCCTTGCCATCGTGCTCGCGGCCGGCGAAGGCACGCGGATGCGCTCGGCGCAACCGAAGGTTCTGCATGCCATTGCCGGCCGGTCGCTGCTCGCCCACACCCTCGATGCCGCGCGCAAGGCCGGCGGAACAACCACGGCAGTCGTGGTTGCGCCGGACGCGGAGAGAGTTGTCGCCGAAGCCAAGCGCGTCGTGCCGGATGCGGAAATTTTCGTGCAGGCATGCCGCCGCGGAACCGCTCACGCCGTATTGGCGGCGAGAAGCGCCGTCGCGAGGGAGCCCGACGATGTCCTCGTAATCTTTGGCGACACGCCGCTCATCCGTCCATTGACTCTATCCCGGATGCGCAGTGCTCTCGCCCAAGGCGCCGCTCTCGTTGTGCTTGGCTTTCGGCCGAGCGATCCGACCGGCTATGGCCGGATCCTCATGCAAGGTGCCGACATCGTTGCTGTCCGCGAGGAGCTCGATGCGAGCCCGGCCGAGCGCAAGATCGAGCTTTGCAATGCGGGACTGATGGCTTTCGCGGGTACGACCGCGCTTGCGATTCTCGATCGGATCGGCAACGACAACCGCAAAGGGGAATTCTACCTGACCGATGCCATCGCGATTGCTCGCGCCATGGGATGCAAGGCGGTCGTGATCGAGACCGAGGAGGACGATGTGCGAGGCGTCAATACCAAGGCTCAGCTTGCCGAGACGGAAGCCGTGCTGCAGCAGCGCTTGCGCACTGCAGCATTGGACGCGGGGGTGACCCTGGTAGCTCCCGAAACGGTCTTCCTGTCGGCCGATACTACTTTCGGACGCGACGTTGTGGTCGAGCCGTTTGTGGTTTTCGGACCCGGCGTCACAGTCGAGGACAACGCGGTGATTCGCGCGTTCTCGCACCTCGACCGCGCGCGCGTGGGCAAGGGTGCCTCGGTCGGACCCTATGCCAGGCTGCGCCCGGGGACGCGCCTCGAAGCAGACGTGCATATCGGTAATTTCGTCGAGGTGAAGGAGGCGCTGATTGAGAGGGGCGCGAAAGCCAACCATCTCAGCTATATCGGCGATGCCACGGTGGGGGCGGGCGCAAATGTCGGTGCCGGCACCATCACGTGCAATTATGACGGCGTTGCCAAGCACCACACCGAGATCGGCAAGAACGCGTTTATTGGGTCGAATTCGGCACTGGTCGCCCCCGTGAAGGTCGGGGATGGGGCCTATATCGGCTCCGGCTCGGTGATCACTCGCGATGTGCCGCCACAGGCGCTTGCGGTAGGCCGTGGACGCCAGGTGGTCAAGGAGGGATGGGCACAGCGCTTGCATGACTTGAAAGCGAAGGCCAAGAAGAAGCCCTAACCCGACCCGTCCCCGGCAGCGCCCGCCACCGGGGTCATTGAGGGGCTTTGACGCAACGCGGCATGATGCAGGGCGTTAGCCTTATTTGTCACAATTTGATAGGTACTTTGGGGTTTTCTTCCGGCGTTTAGCTCCAATCCACCGTTGCCGGGGTATTGATCAGCGCCGTTAATCATAGGAGTGGTCGCTCGCATGTGCGGAATTGTGGGCATTCTCGGACGTGAGCCGGTTGCAGCCTTGCTTGTAGATGCGCTCAAGCGCCTGGAATATCGCGGCTACGATTCCGCTGGCGTAGCCACACTGGAGCGCGGGCAACTCGCGCGACGGCGCGCCGAGGGCAAGCTGCGCAATCTCGAGGCGCGGCTTGCCAGCGAGCCGCTCGACGGCACGATCGGTATCGGCCATACCCGTTGGGCAACTCACGGCCGCCCTACGGAAACCAACGCGCACCCCCACGCCACCGATCGCCTCGCTGTCGTGCACAACGGGATCATCGAAAACTTTCGCGAGCTGCGCGAGGAGCTGGAGAAAAACGGCGCCAAATTCGGCTCGGAAACCGACACCGAGGTGGTTGCGCATCTCGTCAGCCAGGAGATGAGGAACGGCCACTCCCCGTCCGAGGCGGTCGCGGCTGCGCTGCCGCGACTACGCGGCGCATTCGCGCTCGCCTTCCTGTTCGCGGGCGAGGAGAATCTTCTCATCGGCGCGCGCAAAGGCTCGCCGCTTGCGATCGGCTATGGCGAGGGCGAGATGTTTCTCGGCTCGGATGCCATAGCGCTCGCCCCCTTCACCGATGCGATCTCCTATCTCGAAGATGGAGACTCGGCGGTGCTCACGCGCACCGGCGTCGAGGTTCGCGATTCCAAGGGCAGCAAGGTCGAACGCGCTGTCCTGCGATCCTCCGCTTCTGCATTCCTGGTCGACAAGGGCAATTATCGCCATTTCATGGCGAAGGAGATCCATGAGCAGCCCGAAGTGGTGGGTCATACGCTCGCGCACTACCTTGATATGGCGGCGGAGCGCGTGTTGCTGCCGGTAGATCTGCCCTTCGATCTGCGGCGGCTCGAGCGAGTGTCGATTTCCGCTTGCGGCACGTCCTATTACGCCGGGCTGGTGGGGAAATATTGGTTTGAGCGGTTTGCGCGCCTGCCGGTAGAGATCGATGTTGCTTCCGAATTCCGCTATCGCGAGGCGCCGCTTGAGGCTGGCGGCCTAGCCGTTTTCGTGTCCCAGTCGGGTGAGACCGCCGACACGCTCGCGACCCTGCGTTATGCCAAGGAGCACCGCCAGCACGCGCTCGCGATCGTAAATGTCCCCAGCTCGACAATTGCGCGCGAAAGCGATGTCGTAATGCCCACGCTCGCTGGACCTGAAATCTGCGTCGCCTCGAGCAAGGCGTTCACCTGCCAGCTGGCGGTGCTGGCCTGCCTGGCGGTCGCAGCCGGTCGGGCGCGAGGGGTATTGTCCGAGCAGGACGAGCGGAAGCTCGTTCGTGCGCTGATCGAAGTGCCGCGCCTGATGACGGAGGCTCTTGCGCTCGAATCGCAGATCGAGGTTCTCGCGGTTGATCTCGCGAAAAGTCGAAACGTGCTCTATCTCGGCCGCGGCACAAGCTTCCCGCTTGCGCTCGAAGGTGCGCTCAAGCTGAAGGAAATCTCCTATATTCATGCCGAAGGTTATGCGGCGGGCGAGCTCAAGCATGGACCCATTGCGCTCATCGATGAGCAGATGCCGGTGATCGTCATTGCGCCCTACGACCGCATATTCGAGAAGACGCTCTCCAACATGCAGGAGGTCGCTGCCCGACGCGGCAAGATCATTCTGATCACCGATCCGCAGGGCGCGCGCGAAGTGCACGCGGACGCATTGCGCACGATCACTCTTCCGGCTATGCCGGCCACAGTGACGCCATTGGTCTACGCAATCCCGGTGCAGCTCCTGGCTTATCATACGGCTGTCGTGATGGGTACCGATGTCGACCAGCCGCGCAACCTCGCCAAGTCGGTCACCGTGGAATGATCATGGTTCGGATGAGCTGGTAGCGGCATGACCGAGTTTGATCGAAATCCAGGACTATTGCAGCGGGTTGCGACCGACGAAACGCCGCCCGAGCACGACAAGTCGTTCCACCATGGGATGGTCAGCCGGTTGCGCAATTATTTTCTGACCGGTCTCGTTCTGGTTGGCCCGCTCTACATCACGGTGGGTCTAACCTGGTGGTTCATCAATTGGGTCGATGATCTGGTGCGACCGTTCATTCCGGTCGCCTACCGGCCGGAGACCTATCTGCCGGGGAGGATTCCCGGCACCGGCCTGGTGGTTGCACTTGTCGCATTGACGCTGCTCGGGTTCCTGACGGCAAATTTGGTCGGCCGCAAGCTGGTCGAGGTGAGCGAGAATATTCTCAATCGAATGCCGGTGGTGCGGCCGATCTATAAGAGCCTCAAGCAGGTCTTCGAGACGTTGTTCGCGAAAGGCGGATCGAGCTTCCGCCGCGTCGGCCTGGTGGAATTTCCCTCGCCTGGCATGTGGTCCCTGATCTTCGTGTCGAATTCGGCGAGCGCCGATATTGCGGCTCGGCTTCCCGACGGCGAGCACGTCGCCGCATTCATGCCCTGCACGCCCAACCCGACGACCGGCTTCTTCTTCTATGTGCCGCGCCGCGACATCATCGAGCTCGATCTCACGGTGGAGGCGGCGATGACGTTGTTGATGTCGGCGGGCATGGTGCAACCCGGTGGTTCCGAGCAGCAAAAGCTGGCGGCACTTGCCGAAACAGCGCGTGCCGCGCGCTCTGTTGCCGCGCCTCGTACGGCACCGGCGAAATAGGAATTCGACGGTTTTCCCACGAGGGGGCGTGTGCTACCTTGGATTGCACAGTTCGTGGAGGGAGCCGATGAATTTCACCCAGGCAATCCAATCTGGATTTCAGAATTATGTAGGTTTTAGCGGCCGAGCAGTGCGGTCGGAGTACTGGTACTGGTACCTGTTCTTCCTACTGGTGGCGATCGCGACGGCGCTGATCGACTTCGTGTTGTTTCCGCGAGTGGACATATCGCCAGTCAACACCCTTGCCGAGCTCGCTCTGTTATTGCCTTCTGTGGCAGTTTCGGTGCGACGATTGCATGATCTCGACCGCACCGGCTGGTGGCTGTTCATTATCCTGATCCCGCTTATCGGAGCGATTGTGCTTCTGGTTTGGTTCTGCATGCGGGGGACCGTCGGGCCCAACCGGTTCGGGCCCGATCCATTGGGTGGAGCAGCGTAAGCGCAGGTCGGGCATCAGCCCGCTCGCAGGAGCCTGATCGCTTCATCGCGCTCGAAGATGTAGAGCAGGTTGCGCAACGCCTGTCCGCGCGGTGACGCCAGCGTCGGGTCGCGCGCCAGCACCAGAGCGGCATCATCGCGCGCTGGACCGACGAACTTGCCATGCGTCTCGATGCGGGCGACCCGGAAGTCCCGGCATTCCCGATTGCCTCGTTCCAAGGACGTCTCCCTCCCCGCGCAATTTGAGATCCTCCTCGGCAATGCGAAAGCCGTCCTCGGTCTCGCGCATGATGGCAAGGCGCGCCTTGGCGCTCTCGCTCAGCGGCGGTTTGTAGAGCAGGAGACAGGTCGAGCGCTCGGCGCCGCGTCCGATCCGCCCGCGCAACTGATGGAGCTGGGCCAGTCCGAAGCGCTCGGCATGCTCGATCACCACCACCGTCGCCTCGGGCACGTCGACGCCCACTTCGATCACCGTCGTGGCGACGAGGAGCCGCGTTTGCCCGGCAGCGAATTGTGCCATCACGGAATCCTTGTCGACACCTTTCATGCGGCCGTGCAGGAAGGTCGACCATCGCGCCGAAGCGTTGTTGGAGTGCAAGGAAGCGATCCTGGGCCGCCACGAGATCGACGTTCTCGGACTCTTCGACCAATGGGCATACCCAGTAGATGCGGTGACCCGCGGCGAGCGCCCGGCCGACTGCTTCGACCACCTGCTCGATCCGATTGAAGGGGGATGGTCCGGGTATCGACGGGCTGGCGTCCGGCGGGTTTCTCGCGCAGCTCGGATACGTCCATGTCTCCGAAATAGGTCAGCACCAGCGTACGCGGGATCGGAGTTGCAGTCATCACCAGGACGTCGACGGCCTCGCCCTTCCTGGCGAGGGCGAGACGCTGGTGCACGCCGAAGCGGTGCTGCTCGTCGACAGCCGCGAGCGCCAGATCGCGGAATTCAACCTCTTCCTGGAACAAGGCATGCGTCCCGACGAGAATGTGGATGTCGCCGAGAGCAAGCTGTTCAAGGACGGCAGTGCGCTCGCGGCCGCGTTCACGGCCGGTCAGAATGGCGACGTTGATTCCGGCCGCCGCAGCCAGCGGCGTGACGGTATTGAAATGCTGACGCGCCAGAATCTCCGTGGGCGCCATCAAGGCAGCCTGCCGCCCGCCTTCGATGACGGCAGCGGTGGCGAGGAGCGCTACCACCGTCTTGCCCGATCCGACGTCGCCTTGCAGCAGGCGCAGCATCCGTTCGGGCTTGGCCAGATCCGCGGTGATGTCGGCCACTGCGTGCGTCTGCGATGGCGTAAGCGAATACGGCAGCGCCTCGACCAGTTTTCTCCGCAGCGCTCCGGTGCCGACCGTAGCCCGGCCGGAGGGGCGCCGGATATGCGCGCGCACCAGTGCCAGGGCGAGCTGGCCCGCCAGGAACTCGTCATAGGCAAGCCGCGACCATGCCGATCTCTCCGGCAGCACATCGTTGGGTTGCGCGGGACGATGCAGCACATGCAGCGCATCTGCGAACGACGGGAAGCGCTCGCGTGCGACCCAACTCGGCTCCTGCCATTCCGACAATTTGGGCAGACGCGCGAGCGCGGCATTCGCCGCCTTGCCGACCGCATTGAGGCTCAGGCCTTCGGTGAGAGGGTAGACCGGCTCGACCAGCGGCAGCTTCGCCAAATCCGCCTCGGCAACGATCCGGTCGGGATGCACCATCTGCGGCATCCCGTCGTAGAGCGCGATCGTGCCCGACACGTAGCGCCGCTCGCCCACGGGCAGGAGCTTCTGCAAGTAATCCTTGCGCGCATTGAAAAACGTAAGAATGAGATCGCCGGTCTCATCGCTGGTGTAAATCTGATACGGTGCACGCGGGCGATGGGGTGGCGGCGGCCGGTGGCGATCCACCGTGACCGTAACGGTAACGACGGTGTCGAGCACGACGTCGCGCAATTTCGGCCGCGCTCGGCGGTCGATCGCTCCACTGGGCAAGTGGAACAAGAGATCGATGACGCGAACCTCGTCACCTCGACCGAGCAGCCGCCCGTACAATTTTTCCAGCTTCGATCCGACCCCCGGTAGCGTAGTGAGGGCAGCGAACAGGGGATTGAGCAGGCTTGGCCGCATCTAAAGACTCGTTGTCTTCTCACAGAATAAACAATAGGGCGGATTCCGGTCGAATTGACGCACGACTTCTCCGTCATGCCCGGCAACGCCGGTCCATGACGGCTGGGGTCCATGCAGGTTCACGCCCGCTGACATTCTCCATCGGGAACGCTATATCACCGTCGCCCGGCTCGTCCGGGCTTTTGGCATTGCGCTTGAGCCGCGAGGAACGGATGACCGCAGCACGATCGAGCCAAGGCCTGGACGCTCGTCGCCGCAAGCTTTTATTTCGTGCCTGGCATCGCGGCATGCGGGAACTGGATCTGATCATGGGCCGCTTCGCTGATAGCGCGATCGAGCATTTGACGCATGACGAGCTCAGCCAATTCGAGGATTTGATGGAACTGCCGGACCGCGAGCTGCTTGCGTGGGTCACCGGCGAAGCCGATGTCCAGGCGGGTTTCGATACCGCGTTGTTTCGTCGATTGCGCGATTTCAACCAGCGTGGTGAAGGCGCCCGATGAGCGAGTCGCGCAATCCCGTCGCAGCTCTTGCCGCCGGCCGTCCGCTCACCCTGATGGGGGTAACCGAGGGCGCGCAAGGGCTCGTCATTGCCGATCTGGCCCGCGCGCTGGCCGCGCTTCCCGATGCTGCCGCCGTGAGCCTCGTCGCCGTTTGCCGCGATGGTCCGCGTTCGGCGGCGCTCGGCCGCGCCCTTGGATTTTTCGCGCCGGATCTGGCGGTCCTTGAATTCCCCGCCTGGGATTGTCTGCCCTATGATCGGGTCTCGCCGCACGCGGGCTTCGTTGCCCAGCGCATGACTGCGCTGTCGCGCCTGGCGCGCGTCAAAGGCCGCGACCGGCCCTCGGTTCTCCTCACCAGCATCAACGCCATCCTCCAACGCGTGCCCGCGCGAGAATTCGTCGTCAGGCAGTCGCTGTCGATTGCGCCGGGCAACATGCTGGCCATGGACGGCATTACCGCCTGGCTCGAGCTCAATGGATTCGCGCGTGCATCGACCGTGCGCGAGCCCGGAGATTACGCCGTTCGCGGCGGCATCATCGATCTCTTTGCTCCCGGTACCGGCGAACCGGTGCGCCTCGATTTCTTCGGCGACACGTTGGAGACGATCCGCAGCTTCGACCCGGAGAGCCAGCGCACCACGGGACAGTTGCGCAGCCTCGATCTCATCCCGGTCGCAGAATTTCAACTCGTGACGGAAACGATCAAGCGGTTCCGGCTCGGTTATGTCGAGACGTTCGGCGCGCCCACGCCGGATGATCTCCTCTATCATGCAGTGAGCGAGGGCCGTCGCCATCCCGGCATGGAGCATTGGCTGCCCCTTTTCCACGAGCAGCTCGAAACGCTGCTCGATTATGTGCCCGGCTCGCCGATCGCATTGGAGCCGCTGGCGGAAGACGCGGCGCGCGAGCGGCTGGCGCAGATCAAGGATTATTACGACGCGCGCCAACAGGCGCTGGCGCAGCGTGGGTCCGGCCCGCCGTACAAGCCGTTGCCGCCCAACAGGCTCTATCTGGGGGAAGCCGAGTGGCGGGAACGGATCAATCGTCTGCCGCTCGCGCAATTGACGCCATTTTCTCTTCCCGAGGCGCAGGCGCCGGCGATCGACATCGCCGCCAGGCAGGGGCGCAACTTTGCCGCGGAGCGCGCCCAACCAGGCCGCAATGTATTCGAGGCGGTGAGCGGGCATGTCGCAGCTTTGCAGACGGCCGGCAAGCGCGTGACCATTGCACTGTGGAGCGAAGGCGCGCGCGAGCGCATGTCGCACGTGCTCCGCGATCACGGGCTCGCCAATCTCTCGCCAGCGGCTTCATGGCAAGACGCCCTGAGGCTGCCCAAGCCGCAGGTCGCGCTGGCGGTGCTTGGGCTGGAAAGCGGGTTTGAGACATCCGACGCGGCCGTCATCAGCGAGCAGGATATTCTGGGTGACCGGCTGGTGCGGCCGCGCCGGACCTCGCGACGCGCCGAGAATTTCATCGCCGAGGCGACGAGCCTTGCGGCAGGCGATCTCGTTGTTCACGTCGATCACGGCATCGGCCGCTTTGTGCAGTTGCGCGCGATCGAGGCGGCGGGCGCGCCGCATGATTGTCTCGAGCTCCACTATGCCGGCGGAGACAAGTTGTTTTTGCCGGTCGAGAACATCGAGCTTCTTTCTCGCTACGGCTCGGAAGAGGCCGACGTCGAGCTCGATCGGCTCGGCGGCGGCGCCTGGCAGGCGCGCAAGGCGCGCATGAAGAACCGCATCCGCGAGATCGCCGGCGAGCTGATCAAGATCGCGGCCGAGCGGCAGCTGCGCGAGGCCGTGCGACTGACCGTCGAGCCAGGACCCTATGACGAATTCTGCGCCGGCTTTCCCTACGAGGAAACCGAGGACCAACAGGCGGCGATCGACGTCGTTCTGGCCGAGCTTGCTTCCGGCCGGCCAATGGACCGGCTGATTTGCGGAGATGTCGGGTTCGGCAAGACCGAGGTGGCGCTGCGCGCCGCTTTCGTGACCGCCATGCAGGGCAAGCAGGTGGCTGTCGTAGTGCCGACGACGCTGCTCGCACGTCAGCACACGGGCACGTTCACGCAGCGCTTCCGCGGCTTCCCTGTGAAGATCGGCCACGCCTCGCGCCTCGTTTCCGGCAAGGAGCTCACGCGTGTGAAGAAAGGCATTGCCGACGGCGACATCGATATCGTCGTGGGGACGCACGCACTGTTGGGAAAGTCCATCACCTTTCGGGACCTCGGCCTTCTCATCGTCGACGAGGAACAGCATTTCGGTGTCGCCCATAAGGAAAGGCTCAAGCAGATCCGGACCGAGGTTCATGTGCTCACTCTCACCGCCACGCCCATCCCTCGCACCTTGCAGCTTGCTCTCGCGGGAGTGCGCGAGCTTTCCATCATCGCCTCGCCGCCGGTCGACCGGCTCGCCGTGCGCACCTTCGTATCGCCGTTCGATCCCGTGATCGTGCGTGAGGCGCTCTTGCGCGAACGTTATCGCGGCGGTCAGGCCTTCTATGTCTGCCCGCGCATCGAGGATCTCGCCGGTGCCAAGGAGCTCCTGGAGAGGCATGTCCCGGAAATGCGCATCGCGGTGGCACACGGGCAGATGCCGTCGACTGTGCTCGATGACATCATGTCCGCCTTCTACGACGGCAAATACGATCTGCTGTTGTCGACGACGATCATCGAATCCGGCCTCGACATTCCGAACGCGAACACGCTCATCGTCCACCGCGCCGATCGTTTCGGACTGTCCCAGCTCTATCAGCTGCGTGGGCGGGTCGGACGCGCGAAGATGCGGGCCTATTCGCTGTTCACGCTCCCCGACGCGCGCAAGATCACGCCGCAAGCCGAGCGCCGACTGCAGGTGCTGCAATCGCTCGACACGCTGGGCGCGGGGTTTGCGCTCGCTTCCCATGACCTTGATATCCGCGGCGCCGGCAATCTCCTGGGCGAGGAGCAGTCCGGTCACATCAAGGAGGTCGGCTTCGAGCTCTATCAGCAAATGCTGGAGGAGGCAGTCGCAGGTCTCAAGGCCGGCATGACTGCGCCCACGGCCGACAAGTGGTCGCCGCAGATCACCATTGGCGCCCCGGTCATGATCCCCGACGACTATGTCGCCGACCTGCCGGTGCGGCTTGCGCTGTATCGACGGCTCGCCGAGATCGACGACGAGCGCGAGATCGAGGCGTTCGGTGCCGAGCTGGTCGACCGTTTCGGACCCGTTCCCGCGGAAGTCGAGCACCTTCTTCAGGTCGTGGGCATCAAGATGCTTTGTCGGCAGGCCAATGTGGAGAAGGTCGAAGCCGGTCCCAAAGGCGCGGTGATTTCCTTCCGCGACAATACTTTTGCCAATCCGGACCGCCTGGTTGCCTTCATCCGCGACCAGGGTCGGGCTGCGCGGGTGCGGCCCGACATGAAGGTCGTATTCTTCGATGATTGGGAAGAAGCCGACCAGCGCTTGCGCGGCACCGCGGCGATCCTGCGCAGCTTGGTGGCGCTCGCCCAACCGGCCAAGGCAGCCTGAGCCGGCGAGACGGCGCGTCCCCTGCTCTAGTGCCTCCGGCCGGGGCGCAAATCGGTGTTCTGCACCGCGACAGTGCGCCATCGTCCATCAAGCTTGCGCACGACGCGGGTACCGATGCTGGTACGCTCGCTCTCATCAATGTCGCCGTAGATGTGGAACCGCGAATGCACTATCGCCACGTCCGGCGCGAGGAAGCGCACGTCCATTTCCGGCGTCTCGCGGGTACTCGATCGAAACGGCCCGTTGGTGCCGTGCAGGCGCCGCATCAAATCGCGGAAGTCGGCGCGGGTCTTGGTCCATGCGCCGTTGACGGTAACGAACTGGGCATCGTCGACCAGCGACTCGATCATGGCGTCCGCGTCGTGTCGGCCCCATGCCTCGTTGAACCGCAATTCAATCTCGCGGATCGCATCTTCATCTGCCTTGGTCATGATAACCTCTCCTGTCTTGACCTTGCACCTTTTTCCCAGGCGTTTCTCGAACAGGCATTGTAGGGTTATCATTGCCTTGGCGCGGATGCCCAGAGACAAATGCAATGCCAGTGGCCGTGCGCGATGGAGCCGAGCTTTATTGGAGCAAGATCGGGGCTGGTCCCCCGTTGATCCTAGGTGCCGGGCTGAACGGTTCCGGCACGTGGTGGGATCCCAACCGTCTGGCGCTGGCCGAGCGTTTCACCATCTACACCTTCGACCAGCGCGGCACCGGGCGGTCATCCAAGATACCAGTGACGTCGATCGAGCAGATGGCCGCGGACCTGGTCGCGGTCATGGATGATGCCGGTCTTGAATGGGCGCACTACGCCGGCCATTCGACCGGAGGCGGCATTGGTGTCGCCACTGTGCTGGATTTTCCCGGCCGCCTGCGCTCGCTCCTGATCTGTTGCAGCACCACCTGCGGCGATCCGTATCGGCACAAGCTGCTGGGTCTCCGACGCCGGCTGTACGAACAGCTGGGTGGGGGAGGCCTACGCGCAATTCCGCACGTTGCTGTTGTACCCGCCCTACTGGATCAACGAGCACCATCAGGAGCTGGCGGCGCAAGAAGCGCGCGACGGCGGCGACCTGGGCGGACCGGAGATTCAAGCGAGCCGGCTCAACGCCATCCTGGCTTTCGACCGCCGCACGGAATTCCACCGCATCAACGTGCCCACGCTTGTGGTCGGTGCCGACGACGATCTGCTCGCCCCCCGCTATTTCTCCGAAGAGTATGTCCGTCTGGTCCCGGGAGCCCGTGCGCACTTCGCCACGCGCGGGGGACACGCTCTGACCAAGACCGAGCCCGATCTGTTCAATCGCCTTGCATTGGAATTTTTCACGGAGCTGACGGCATGATCGTTCGCATGGCGCTCTCTTTCCTGCTGGCAGTGTTGGCGAGCGTGGCGGGTGCCGAGGATTGGCCCACCCGCAGGCTTCGCATCGTCGTACCATTCCCCGCCGGGGGTAGTGCCGACGTTCAGGTGCGCGTCGTCGCGGACGAACTGGCCACGGCGCTGGGGCAGCCGGTCATCGTGGAAAACAAGCCAGGGGGCAGCGGCGGCATCGCGGCCGTCGACGTCGCTCACGCGCCGCGCGATGGCTATACGTTAATGGTCGGCTCCGTCGGGACCCACGCGATCAATGTCAGCCTTTATTCGAAGCTCCAATACGATCCGGTCAAGGACTTCACGCCGCTGACCCTGATGACCGTTTTCCCGCAGATCATTGTCCCAGGCATCGACTTCAAGGGCGACACACTGGCCGAGTTGATCGCGTCGCTCAAAGCGGACGCTGGCAAGGCGACCTACGGTTCATCCGGAATCGGCTCGCCGACACATCTTGCTGGCGAGCTGTTCAAGACCGAAACCGGTACGGATATCGTTCACGTGCCATACCGCGGGCAGGGGCCCGCGGCCAACGATCTGCTCGGAGGGCGATTGCAGGTGATGTTTCCCTCCGTTCCGGACACGCTGGCCTTGATCATGGCGGGCAAGCTGCGCGCGCTCGCAATCATGAGCGAACGACGCTTGAAGCTGCTTCCGAATGTGCCGACGACAGTGGAACTGGGTTGGCCCAGGCTCATCAGCTCGTTTTGGGCCGGCCTCTACACCACGGCGGGCACGCCGCAGCCGGTTCTCGATCGGCTCAATCGCGAGTTGACGCAGATCGTGAAGTCCCCCGGCTTCGCAAAGCGGGTTGAGCCGCTTGGATTTGAAGCGCGCGCGACCACGCTTGAGGAATTTGCCCAATTCAATGCGGACGAGATCAACCACTGGGGCCAGATCGTGCGCGGGCTTGGAATTCAGGTCGACTAAGCAGAGTTGGACGGCTTTACCAACGGTTGCTCGCGCGGACCAATGTCCGCAGCTGGCGGAAGCTGACATGGCTAGCGGGCGAGGCGGGGCGGGTTGTGACCCATTGCGGTCATGGGGCAGTCAAATCTGCTGTGATGCACAACATAGCTTCCTGACTCAACGATGTGGTAGCGTGTGGTCCTGAGCCGGAGGAGAGCCCCGTGAGACGGCGCGAGTTCATCACGCTTCTTGGCGGCGCGGCAGCTTGGCCGGTCGCAGCGCGCGCGCAGCAGCCAGCGATGCCGGTGATCGGGTATCTCAGCAGCTTTCCAGCCGATACAAATCCGAAATTCGCGCAAGCGTTTCGGGAGGGCCTGAACGACGCCGGCTTCGTCGAGGGGCGCAACGTCGCGATCGAATACCGCTGGGCCGAGGAAGGCGGATACGATCGATTGCCAATGATGGCAACCGAGCTTGTTGACCGGCCAGTGGCCGTGCTTTTCGCGAGCCCTATTCCTGCGGCACTCGCGGCCAAGGCTGCGACCGCCACCACTCCAATCGTATTCGCGATAGGCAGCGACCCAGTCGAGACCGGCCTGGTAGTCAGCCTGAACCGGCCTGGTGGGAATGTCACCGGCGTGACTTTCCTTTCCGTCGAGCTGGGGGCGAAGCGGCTGGAACTGCTGCGCGACCTCGTGCCCAAAATCGCTTCAATCGCGCTGCTCGTGAATCCGAACAATCCGAATGCCGCGCCGCAGACGAAAGATATGCTGGCGGCAACAACTGCGCTCGGACTGCAACTCACCATCCTGAACGCAGGTTCTCAAAGCGATTTCGATAATGCCTTTGCGACGCTCCTCCGACAGCGGACCGACGCGCTCGTGGTCAGCGCCGATCCGTTCTTCATCAACCATCGCGATCAACTCGTCGAGCTGGCTGTGCGCCACTCGATGCCCGCCATATACTTTGCGCGCGAGTTCGCCGCGGCTGGCGGCCTCATCAGCTATGGGTCCAGCTTTGCCAATTCAATTCGCCAGGCGGCGACCTACGTCGGGCGAATTCTCAAGGGCGAGAAGCCGGCCGATTTGCCGGTGACGCAGCCGACCAAATTCGAGCTGGTCATAAACCTCAAGACCGCCAAGGCGCTCGGCCTTGACGTGCCGCCGACGGTGCTCGCCCGCGCCACCGAGGTGATCGAATAGAAACGCTGCTTTACAAATTCGCCGCACCAGTGAGGCTGAAACGGACGCAGGCGTTTGTGGTGGCCAGTCCATTGGATAATGGAAGAGAGCCACCACAAATGTCACCCGTTGCAGCGCTTTTATATTAGTCGACCACCGCGAACATCTGGATTTCTATCAGCTGCTCGGGCTCGCCGAGCTCGAGAACCGCGACATTGGTCGAGGTCGGCTTGTGATTCAACGGAGCAAAATAGCTGTTGATCACTGCGCTTGCCTTGCCGATGTCGCCCATCCGCGGCCTTGCGCGCAAGACGAAGAAATGCACCACGTCCTTGAAGGAGGCGCCGGCGGCATCCAGCGTCTGCTTGATGCCGTCCATGGCCGCGCGCGTCTGCGCCTCGAGATCATTGACCATATACTGCTGGATCTGATCGCGCTTGTGCGGATGATCGTGATAGACCGGCAGCGCAGTCGTGCCCGCGAGCCACAGGATCTTGCCACTCTTGATCTTGATCGCCGGCACGAACGGCATGAACACGCTCTTGTCGTAGTTCGGATGGTGAATGACCTCCATGTGCTGATTCTGCGCATTGGCCGTCGCGGGCGCGAGCAGCGTTGCCGTTAAAGCTGCTCCGGCGAGCGCAAGAGCAACGCGAAGAGATGTATTGTCGTCCTGATCATCGTTTTCTCCCAGATAGTTGTTCGTCACCGTCGGTGACCGCAAGGTATTGGGTAGGTGCGCTCTCTTTTTCGGAGCGTGCCGGGTGATCTTCCGGTTGCGCGATGTTATCGTCGTAACACGTGCCCCTTTAGGGGAAAGGGTGGTCCCGTGGCCAGAAAGGGCGGTCCCGTGGCCAGCAATGACATGCATGAGCTTCCCGCCGGCTGCTTTCGAGCGGTGAAAGATCGTGCCGGCCGAGCCGCGGCCGTTTGCACTGATCGCGCCGGCCGGCTCGTCCGCGATGGCTCACACCGGCAGCGCGAGCGCCGGCTTCGCCGGCGGTTTCACGCATCCATTGTTCGGCCCGGATCACATGGTCGCGATGGTGGCGGTCGGTCTGTGGGGCGCGTCTCTCGGAGCGCCGGCGATCTGGCTCCTGCCGGTTGTCTTTCCCATCGTGATGGCGTGCGGGGGTATCATGGCCATTCTCGGCGTCTCCATGCCCGGCATCGAGATCGCAGTTGCGCTGTCCGCAATCGTGCTCGGCGCAATGGTCGCGCTCGCGGCGCGGCCGCCGTTCGTCGCCGCGGCAGCGCTGGTCGGCGCGTTCGCGATCTTCCACGGCGCGGCTCACGGAGCCGAGCTTCCGCCGGGAGCGAATGTCGTCGGTTATTGCGTCGGGTTTGTTGCAGCAACCGGATTGCTGCATCTGTCCGGCATTGCCTTTGGCCTGTTGGCCTGTCGGCCGGGCGGCCGAATTGCCGTGCGCACAGCGGGAGGCGCGATCGCGCTTGCCGGCCTCGTGTTCCTATTCCAGGTGTAGAACAGCCATGCCTATTCGGCGGCTTGGCGCGCGGCGTAATCCTTCGCCGCGCGATCAATGGCCTGCGCAAGATGCTCGGGCGTCTGCGCGCCTTGCACGGCAATGGCCCCGCCGAGGATGAAGCAGGGCACGCCATCGATGCCTGCCGCCTTGGCGGAATTTGCTTCGCTCTCGATCCGCTCGATATCCTGCTCGCCTGCAAGGCGATTGCGCACGAGCTTGGCATCGAGTCCGCAGCCGGCTGCGCCCTCGATGAGGACTTCGCGATCGGAAAGATCGCGCCCTTCGGCAAAATACAGCTCCATCAGTCGCTGCTTCATGCCTGCGGCATTGCCGCTTTCGCCGGCCCAGAGAATCAGCCGATGACAATCCAGCGTATTGGGCTGACGGACGATCTTGTCGGACGCGTATGTGAGTCCTTCAGCGGCTGCCGCGCCGGCGACACGCTGCGCGATGGCGCGATAGCGTTCGGGCGAACCGAACTTGGCGGTCAGATATTCCTCTCGATCCATTCCTCCGCGCGGTACCCATGGATTGAGAAAATAGGGGCGAAAATGGACCTCGACCGGAATATCGGGGCGCAGTGCGATCGCCCGTTCCAGCCGGCGCTTGCCGATGAAGCACCAGGGGCAGACGACGTCGGAGACCATATCGATCGGAAGCGTCATGGCCGGCTCCTGCTCGAGGCGGCCAGAGTAGACTGGATTGCGGTCGATTGGAATTGCAAACCCGGCTTGGACGGCGTTTGTGCGGCAGGCTCAACAGCGCCTTCTCATTGCGCAGTGATGCCCTTCGGATAGGCGCCCACGCGCGCCACCAGCGTGCTGATGTTATCGGTCGGCTTGAAGGTGGCGAGCGTGACCGTGGGCCTGATGGTGCGGCGATCGCCGCCGGGCGAGATCATGGTCTGCCGCAGCACGCTTGCAATCCGGCGCGCGACGACGTGAGCGCTGCGCAGATCGGTCTCGGTGAAAGCGGCGAGGATGGAGCCGTCCTGCTCCCGGCAAGCGAAATCGATGTTGCGCACCAGCCGACTGAACAATCGCGCGGCATCAACATAGGCGCGCCGATCGCTGACGCCCTCGAAAGAGAAGCGCGCAATCGAGAGTGCGCGGCCGGCCTTTGCGGTCTCCTCGACGGTGCGGTCAAGGTCAAGCCAGAAGGCATGCGTCTCCAGCAGTCCGGTATGAGGATCAATCATGCCTTCGCTCTCGAGCGACTTGAGCATGCGCTTGAGGTGGCTGTCGAATGCCTGCAGCCGCACGAAGGCAAGGACGCTGTCGACGAGCTGGACCGGATCGGCTTCGACGCGGATCAGGTTCGGCAGTCTTTCATCATCAGAGACGCTGTTGTTGAGCACTCCCACCGGGAGATCGCGAAAGCGCGAATCTTCGGCGAGCGCCATGAGAAGCGCATCGACCACGCGTGGGCTCAGCCCGTCGCCGATCACCACACCGTCGATGTCGCGGGCGTTGAGATAACGCACGGCAGCTTCAGCGCTGAACGCGCCGATGACACCGACCCGCTCGCCGATCGCGACCGAGAGCACAGGAAACGATCCGCCGCGGCCGACGCAAAGCACCGTCGCATCGGCAAGCAGATTGGCGGGAACAGTTATCTGCTTGTTCGCGTCGGTCGTGCGGGCGCGACGCAATACGGTCGCATGCATCGTTCGGATGCGAAGCGCCGAGCGCAGTCGCGCGATGAGCCGCTCGGTCGAGTCGTCAAGCGCGATCGGCAGTGCGCCCGGGATTGCAGGCGCGCCGGCTTTCTCGATCAGCGCAATCACCGGCATGATGGGACCGCCGCGCGTTTCAATGCACTGGATGAGAGCGCGGGCATGCCGAGCTGAAGGCTTTCCGTCCGGATCAGCGATGGCGAGGGCAACCGGTTGGATTTCCGCGATCGCCGCCGGTGCATCCGCCCAGGGAGTTTCGACAATGGGGAAGGCGCCGGCCGCGCCGAGGACATCGAGCAAATCGGCGGCCGAGGTCTCGGCGACCACGACCATCGGACCCATGAACGCCATGATAAGGTAGCCGGTTGCAGCACACGAAACGCGCCACCCTAGGCGATTGCTGTTAACGGGGCGTCAAGACCCTGCAGGCGCGCACAAGAGCGCACAAGCCGCAGAGGCCGCACAAGCCTTGATTTTCCGGCGTTTTTGGTAGTTTTCTGTTAACTATGGTGGCAGGAGGGAGAGAAGCAGGAGCTTGCTTCCCCAGTGCTTCCCACCAGTGCCTTTCCCAAGGGCGGGCCATGAAACTCGACGCTAAGACAATTGCCGACCTGGAGCTGCCGGCAGGCAAGTCCGACGCGATCTTCTTCGACCGCGACCTGCCGGGATTCGGAATCCGGCTTCGGGGCAGCGGCGACCGGGTCCGTCGCACCTGGATCGCGCAGTACCGTGCTCAGGGGCGGACGCGTCGTGTTCTGGTCGGCACGCCCGAGAAGGTGACGGTGACCGACGCGCGCTCGGCCGCGAAGAAGATACTGGCCGCGGTCGAGCTCGGCGGAGACCCGCAAGACGCGAAGGCGGTAAAGCGGCAGCAATCTGCCCGCACGGTCCGCGTTCTGGTTAGCGCCTATCTCGAGGCGAGGCGGCTCGAGCTCCGGCCGGTCTCGTTTCGGATCACTAATCTCTACCTCACTGGTCCCTACTTCCGTTCGCTGCACCCGCTCGCCATCACTGCGGTAGGCCGCAGCGATGTCGCTGCATGCGTCCGTGCCATATCCCGAACTCATAGCATCCCGACCGCAGCTGCGGCACGGCGTGCGCTGTCTGCGTTCTTCGCCTGGGTGATTGCCGAGGGCGAAATGGGCGATGCTCCCAACCCGGTTCAAGGCTCGCACCGGCCGGCCGATCCGACCGCGCGCGACCGCGTTCTGTCCGACGCCGAGCTCGTCGCCATTTGGCGTGCGTGCGAGGATGATGAGCACGGCCGCATCACACGGCTGCTCATCCTGCTCGGCAGTCGCCGTCAGGAAATCGGCGGCATGCGCTGGACCGAGCTGGACCTAGATGCTTGCGCCTGGACGCTGCCGGCGGAGCGCAGCAAGAACAATCGCCCGCACACCGTCGCGTTGCCGCCGGTGGCGCTGGCGATCATTCGATCGGTATTGCGCTCCGCCCGTGACCATCTGTTTGGTGATCGGGCTGCGACGGGCTTCAGCTTGTGGAGCCTGGGGAAGCAGAGACTCGACCAGCGGCTCGCCGATGCAGTCAAGCCCTGGCGGCTACATGACATCCGCAGAACCGTCGCCACCCGCATGGCTGACATTGGCGTCGAGCCTCACATCATCGAAGCCTGCCTCAACCACTACAGCGGTCACCGACACGGGATTGCCGGTGTCTACAACAGGTCAACCTATGACCGCGCGGTGACGGCGGCGCTGGCGCGGTGGAGCGAGCACGTGCTCGCCCTGGTCGAGGGGCGGAAGGGCAACGTCATGGCGCTACAGCGCGCCTGACAATGGGACGCAAGCCACTCCTAACGGCGCAACAGCAATGGTACGTTTGCATCTTCTGTGAGTCTCTGGTGGCAGGAGCTGGCAAGGGATCAAGCATTCAAGGGATACCGCGACCATCCTAAAAGGCAGCCAATTAGAGCTGCTCAAGGTCGCACTGCACTGGTCCGGGGCCGACTTCGCAAGGGAAAGCGTTTAACTCGAGAAGGACAGCATGTCCTGTCTGAGATTACAGAGGACGTTGACGACGCCATCCGCGCCGCCAACGCGGGCAGTCGCTACGTCCAGATTTCGATCAAGCGGCCCAGAGGCCAGCGGAATAGCGTGATTTGGGAGGCCATCGCCTATTGCCGCAAGAAATACCGCGTGACCATTACGCCGCGCCTTGTCGACCTGTATTGGGATAAGCACCGGGATAAGTACCGACAGTTATTGCGAAAATTGCCTAATTCTTGCCCGTTATAAAAATCCGCTTTCTGCGGCTTGTGCTTTCTTCTGCCGACGCTGCGCAATCCTGCGCCGTCAGGCGGAGGTCCCGATGGACACCACTAAATCATCCGAGCCGAGCTGGCTCGAGCTCGAGAGCATTTGCCTACTCCCCAAGGCTGAGAAGATCACCGGCCTCTCGCACAGCAGCCTCAAGCGGTATCACCGCGACAAGATCGTACAGCTTTCACCCCGACGCGTCGGGATGAGGCTGCGCGATGCGCTGGCGATCGCCGCTAACGGAACGGCTGCCTGATCACGCGACCCGCGTCGTGAGGCTCCGTCACCCATCATTCCAAAGCCGGCTGGCGCTCTCGGCAAGAAAATGCCGGGAGCCGCGTTTCCCGCGCGACACCCGGCAAAAAAGATTTGCAATATGTCGTTATTATTCGATCCGCGGCTCGACCGCAATGATGTCCTGCAACCTGAGCTTCGACCGTACCAGGTAAAGCTGGTTGCCGATTTCGAAGCCGCCGTTGCCGCCGGCAAGCGCCGGATCATGATCGTGCTGCCGACGGGCGGCGGCAAGACGATCGTGTTTGCCGAGATCGTCAAGCGCGCGGTCGCGCAGTATCAGCACGCGCTCATCATCTCGCACCGTCGCGAGATCATTCAACAGACCATCGACAAGCTAGCAGCCGCCGACGTTGCCTGCGGTGTCATCCTGGCCGGACGCGAGAAAGACCTGCGGCCGATGGCCCCGGTACAGGTCGCGAGCATCCAGACACTGCACACGCGAGCACTCCGGTCGTCCGCGATGCCCATGCCGCTCGCCAATCTTATCGTCATCGATGAGGCGCACCACGCCCGCGCGCGAACCTATCAGGAGATCATCGAAGCCTATCCCGATGCGATCCTGCTCGGTGCGACGGCAACTCCCGTTCGCGGTGATGGGCTCGGGCTCGGCAACATTTTCTCGGCCATGATCGAGGGGCCGCAGATCGCAGAGCTGATTGCACAAGGCCACTTGGTCAAGACCAGGGTCTATGCGCCGGTCGATCCCGATCTCAAAGGCGTTCGCACGCAAGCTGGCGATTACATCATTACGCAATTGTCGTCGCGCATGAACACCGACCAGCTTGTCGGTGACATCGTGGATCATTGGTACAAATACGGCGAGCGCCGTCGCACCGTGGTGTTCTCAGTTGATGTCGCACACTCGGTCCACATCACGGAGGAATTCATCCGGGCGGAGTCCGCGCCGAGCACATCGATGGCGGAACACCAAAGGGCGAACGTGATGCCGCACTCACCCGGTTGGCGACCGGCGAAACCGAGGTTCTCAGCAATTGTCAGGTTTTGACAGAAGGCTGGGACATGCCGGCGGTCGGCTGCTGCATTCTCGCCAGGCCAACCAAACAGATGGGTTTCTTCCGACAGATGGTTGGTCGAGTACTTCGGCCGGCCGATGGCAAGCCCGACGCAATCATTCTCGATCATTCCGGCGCCGTGTATCGCCACGGCCTGCCCGAGGATCACGTCGAATGGACGCTCGACACTGACCGCCGCGCCGTCAATCCAACACATGACAAGCGCCTGCGCGATGATGTCGAGCAGCGCCTGCGCGAGTGCCCAAGCTGCAAGGTAGTCATGACGGTGCCGCCGTGTGCCGCATGCGGATGGATGCCCAAGCCACGCGCGCGTGACGTTGACATGATCGATGGTCAACTCGGGCTGGTCATAAGCGGTCAAGCATCCCGACCATCTAATCCCTCGCCAGCCGAGATCGAGCAGACCGTTGGAGAGCTCAAGGGCATCTATCTCGAAAAGCTGCAACGCAAGCCGCACTACAAGATCGGATGGGTGGGATTCAAGGCGCAAGAACGATTGCACCTGCCCAACCCGCCCTGGAACGCCGTTCACAACGTCGAGCCGCGCGATCCATCCCCAGAATTGCGCCGCTGGGTCCGAAGTCGCGATATCGCCTTTGCCAAGCGGGCGGCTGCGTCATGAGGGACATCAATCGCGACCTGGCGCTGCGTTGCGCCGAGCACGGCATCGCTGTGTTTCCCTGCAAACCCACCGACCGGGTGCCACTGGTCAAATGGCGCGACCTCAGCACCGTGGATCCACAAATCATTGCCGGGTGGTGGAACAAGTGGCCGGGAGCCCTTCCAGGAATCGACCTCTCCAAAATTGGAGCGGTCGTGCTGGACGGGGATCGGCATCACCCCGATGTTGACGGGCGCGCCGCGCTCCGTGAAATCCTCATCAAGCACCGCGTCTCCACCAGCAAGGTGCCCACCATCATCTCCCCCCGGGACGGAGTGCATCTGTACCTCGGGAATCCAGGCGGGCTCGGCAACAGGCGGGGCTGCCTCCCAGCCGGCATCGATGTCAAAGGCGTCGGCGGGATTCACCTTCGCACCCGATACCGTTCTCCCGGACGGCCGCAAATACCAGCCCGTAGCGGGACAGCCAAGCCTGCTCACAACGGTGAAATCGGGGGCGCTGCCACCGCTGCCGGTTGCCATCGTGAGTATCATCACCAAGCCGAAGATCCTCCCGGCGCCGGGAAGTTTCACCCGACCGAGCAGCCCAATATCGGCATGCAATAGCCGAGCTGCAGCGTGGGCTAGGGCTGCCCTCGACAATGAATGCGCCGCGCTCGCAAACCTGCCGCCGGGCAATCGCAACAATGCATTGAACGCGACCGCCTTCAATCTTGGTCGCAAATCCGCCTGGCTGGACCCCGTTGAAATCGTAGCCCGCCTGCAAGACGCAGCAAAGGCAAACGGGCTGCTCAAGGAAGACGGCCAGCGCGCCGTCGATTTCACGATCAGGTCGGGGTTATGCGCCGGCATGCGCAACCCGCATCCGGGGCCGCAATCGTGAAAGGAAATGGCCGGAGCCGCCGCTCCCTTGGCGGGCGGGATGATTTCGACATCCGAATCCGGCGGCGACACGAGGTCGAGCAGATCGCCAAACATGTCGGGGCCGCAGATACCGACGACTTCGGCACCTTCCTCATGACCTGGATGCAGGTGAAACCCGAAACCTTCAAAGACCCAATCTGGACAGTTCAGAACGTCGCCCGCCGTATGCGGGGAAAGGTCAGCGAAGAACAGGCGGCCGAGATCATCGAGGAAGCCAGATCAACATCACGACCACGATCGCCAGATGCTTACGCGAGAAGGCTCGGGGGTCACGTACAAGCAGCGGCAAGGGCTGGGACTCACCACTATCGGGTCGGTCGATGTCAGCAAAAGGGAACGGAAGCGGCGGCGGCTGGAACGGGGGCGAGTGAAGGACCGCCTGAGAAAGGCAGCGCTGCGCCGCGCCAGGGGGATGCGCCCGCAATCGAAATCCTTATCCCGCAAGAAGCCCTGGCTGCTCAGGGGGATAGAGTCGGGCAGCCTGGTATCGGACCCGGAAAGCCAAAAAAGACAGGAGCGTGTAAATGAACGGTACCTGTACCGGATGCCAAACAGAGGCGTGGCTCATCCCGCTGCATGGTGACAAGGGCGGCCCGCTGAAATGCTTCCTTTGTCGTGGTGAATGGCACGCGGAATACACCCGCCGTCGCAAGTGGGGCCGCATCATCATCAAGGCGATGAATATGTTTCTAAAAGAGGGCGGCCGCTGGTCCGACATCAACAAGCTAAGGCTTTATACCGGGGGAGGGCTCAATGGTTTGGCAGAACGTCTGCTTCCAGGCTACGAGGACACCATTGGCGTGGAGGTTGGTGATATCACGTCAGAACTGCTTGCCGACACCCTGCAGCTCACGCATCCCGACCGGCACCCGCCAGAGCGCAAGAGTTCGCCAAGCGGGTCACGCAAGAATTGCTGGCGCTCAAGCCTTTTGTGTTTCCCGCACCAAAACCGGAACCGGTTCCGCAGAGCCAGCCGCGTGACACGTCTTCAAACGTTTCGCCAGAAACCTTGAAAAAGCCGTCACAGCAATACCCGTGTGAACTGTGCTCCGACACCGTTCCTCACTTTTATTGCAATCCGTGCAGGGCAGAATGGGACAAGCGCCAGCAGGAGGAACGCGAGCGCGAGAACGCAAAACAGCGCAGGCAGTACGCACGGCGCCAGCTAAGGCGTAATTACGGACGGCACCCAGTAGCGTGTGCAGCATGCGGGGGGAAGGTGAAAGCCAAGCGCAAGGATGCAATGTATTGTTCGGATGGATGCCGACAGAAAGCGCACCGCAGGCGCGTTACACATAAATACAGTCCCGCCGTCGGGAGTTAAAGAAGCCGTTACGGGCGGACTGGGTTTTTAAGCCGTGAGACAACTTTGTCCGATAGCACTCTGGACTACTGCTGTCAGACAAAACTGTCTCACCTGTCCTGTCCAGAGAGAAAGAGGCTGACCATCCACCCCCGTCCTGACAGGGCTGTGCGTCACATCTACTGCCGTGTGCGCTGTGCTACCCTGCTGCCGCTACGCGCCAACGGATGCATCGCTGTCAGACAAATCCGGCGCGCCGCTGCGACATTTATGCTACACCTGCCGCCAATGTCATCCGTTAAGCCAAGGCCCGTCTATCAGACGAATGTCAGCCGCGGTCGCGGTTTCACCTACCATGTTCGGCGCGGTGTCCGGCGTGCACTGACCGCGCTTGGCGAGGCCTCAACGCGCGAGATCATGAGCTGGACGCACCCGAGGAAGACCTGGGATCATCCGCGCCGACTACCGCGGGAACGTGATGGTGTCGCTCGGTCGATAAGACGTGCGGCTGACAAGATCGCGGTGCGCGTGAAGAGGCTACCGCCGCGGTCGGGCGGCTGGGTGTGGAAGCTGCGTGATGAGGGGGATGGTTAGCCTCTTGGTGGTCAGCCTCTATCGGCGCGGCCTTCGGAGAGGTTTTGCCACTCCGTCGAAAACCTCCGATGTTGCCGGCCAGTAACAGCCGGCTAATTCGTCGGAAGGGGCGCAAATCCCCCTTGAAACTATCAAGACGTTGGTGTAGTATCTTCCCATCAGATGACAGAACCAGATGGGGGAGACGACATGTCGGCGCATTTTGGCAAGTTCGTGGCCTATTTCCGCGTCAGCACGGATCGGCAGGGTAAATCCGGCCTTGGCCTAGATGCGCAGCGCAAGACGGTCGAGGCCTATCTCAATGGTGGAAGCTGGACGCTGGTTGCCGAGTTTGTCGAGGTCGAAAGCGGCAAGCGCAGCGATAACCGGCCGCAGCTCGCCGCTGCGCTCGCTGCCTGCAAGAAGCACAAAGCCAAGCTTATCATTGCCAAGCTCGACCGGCTTGCCCGCAATGTGCATTTCATCAGCGGCCTCATGGAAGCCGGCATCGAGTTTATTGCCTGCGATATGCCATACGCCAACAAGCTCACCCTTCACGTTCTCGCCGCCGTTGCCGAGCACGAGCGCGAGGTGATCAGCAAGCGCACCTCGGAAGCCCTACAGGCCGCCAAAGCTCGCGGCAAGGTTCTGGGTAGCCGGAATATTGCCGAGGTCGCGAAGCTCGGCACTGCGGCCGTGAAGAGGAATGCGAGGCGGTTTGCCGCCAACGTGCGGCCTATCATTGATGAGATCATGCGGGCTGGCGCGACCAGCCACAACGCCATTGCCGCCAAGCTCAACGAGCGCAATGTCAAGACGGCGCGTGGTGGGACATGGACGCATGTCCAGGTTGGAGCAATCCTGCACCCTTTCGAGGTCGACGGCGCAAGCGCAGCCGTAGCATAAGTGGGCAATGACTGACTAGCCGGTCAGTCGGGTCTACAAGCGGACAACCGCACCAACCTATCCACTTTTGGATTGGTTAAGCAGACAACAGCTACAGGAGATGACCCCATGGTGGCGCTGGACCCGGTATGTTGATCCCCGCGTTGACCTGAGTGAGCAGGATTTAGAGCTCGCGGCGACCGAGACCGAGCTTAAGATCGCCCGCCGTGAGATTGTCAGGCTTCAAGGGCAGCTCAAGCACGTTGCCAGGGCGGCGCGCGTGGCGATGGCGACCCTGAAGCCCTATGCGGGGTAGCGGCCCCCGCAACCATCGCACCACGGGGCTCCCTAGGGTGATTGGCGGCCCTTTCAGCGGCAGAGATTCCGCCGCCAATACTTCCTGGGAAAGTGCCGCCGCGGCCGCATCCTGGCTTTCGAACATGCCGATCGACCGCTCGTCACGGTCGAATGCCTCGAAGCCAAGCTTGCCTCGGTTGAGCAGAGAATCCGACGCATGCGTCGCTTTTCAGGACTGGGATGATGCCGGCCGTCATTGTTGAACCTTCTACGGCGGTGATTCGACTAAGCTACAAGCGGCTTGGCGATGCACGGCTTGGCCGGGCATGGCATGGAGCGGCAAGGCGAGGCGAGGCCCGGCGCGGCAAGGCTTGGCGCGGCATGGCAAGGCAAGGAATTTTGGGGCCTCGGTGCAAACCGGGGCCTTCTACTTTTCATGACGCCTCGATGGGTTTGGCGTAATGAGATCGTAATGCGGTCTCGAGCACGGAAAAGACTTCGGCCGGCCCGGCCTCGATCTCCGCCGCCTTGACGAGATCGAGCACCTTCAACAGCAACACCCAGTCTTCAGAGCTCAGCCCGCCTGGTGGGCCGTTCTGCTCGATCGTCAAGATCGTGTCCCGCGGCAATATCGAGAATGCCAACATAGAAAACCGGTCGGGATGCTCTTTTGCCAAGATTCTCAATGAATCCGCCCCGTCCCGTTCCCATGCGATTGTCAAATCTTCGATCAACCGCTTGGAGAAGACGCCACGAGAATGTGCCGGCGACGGTATCCGTCCGCCGCTCGTTGCCGCGGGTAGCCGCGTAGCCTTCCCTGTCCCGTTGGTGCTCATACAATTCCCGTCTTCGGATACTTCAGCGGCCGGCCAAACCGTTCTTCCGATTTGGTCTCGCCGCGGAACATGCGCCGGATTGTCTTTGTCAGGCGCTGGGCTATGACGCGCGGGTCATCGTTGGGCTTGAGAGCGTGCTCAAACACCTTACCGTCCGCATCTCTAATCTTGACCCCTTCGGATGTCGTCATTTGCAATACGTTGTCCTGCAGGATGTAATATCCGAGGCTGACGCGACCGGCGGGTGAGGCTCTGTCGGGCTTTTCGATCTGGGCATAAACTTGATGGACGGTCAGCCCTTTGGGGTTAGCTGGCATGGGGTACCTCTCACACGTAAGAGTCGTTATCGGCGTAGACTAGCTTGCGGCCGAACCCCGGACGCCTCACAAACCCGTCTGGATCTGCGAAGGTCAAGGCTACCGCGTCCGCTAGGTCCGGCGATGGCAGGCCACGTTTTCTCAGGTCCTGTTTTGCTTCCAACAACAACCGGCCGCTGCTGTCATAGCGATATCCACATGAGACAAGATCGGCATGCAGCGCGTTGTCATCTGGAATCTGAAGCCGGCCTTCGAGCGCGCGTTTCAGGTTCTGCCACATCTCGCTACGGCGGTTAGCGGGGCCGCCTGCTGGATTTCCGCGCTCATCGAGGGGTGGGGGCTCAACTGCCTTTCCGCCAAAATTGACCGCGTGAACTATTGATTTGTGCCCGAGTTCATTCATGCGGTCGAGTATGCCGATCCCGAGTTCCTCCGACATCGAGATAGATCGCGGCGGGCTTTTGCTCACGAATTATTTGACAGAGGCGACCACACGTTTCCATGGTGTCGAGCTTGCGTCTTTCCACTTTCTCGATCACGTGTCCTCGCCTGAAGGCAAATGCCGTGTAGTCTGGGCCGCCACCTGCTGGATCGCACCCCACGACCAAAGGGCCATACCCTTCGATGCGTTCCTTACGCGCCCTCATGACAAGGTCGCCCGGAATGAAGAATCGAACGAGCTGGAAACGAACGCCTCGGAGGCAACGAGCGGATATTCCTGTCTTAAAAGCTCGGGGCTTCCGAGTTGTGAAATCTTGGCACGTCTCCACGCTAGTTGCTCAGGGTCAAGATCGTACAGGTCTGCGAGCTTGCGCTCATCACTGTCCATTTCTTCCGTCGTCAGGGCCGTCGCCCGGTACTCTGGCGCGAGTGTCCAGGGTAAAAAAACGGGCAGGAATTCACTTTCGCCTGCCTCCGCTTTGGACCACAGCTTAAAGAAGTCGTTATGGCCGAACGCTGTGGTTTCGATGATGATTTCCGTCCCTGGCATGTCGGGAATGGTTTGCAGCAGCGCCGCCATCTGAATTGGCAGATCTGGCCAGAATGCTGTTTCGGAAGCATGCAGAAGCTGCGCGGTAGCTGATCTTCCAGACCCTTCGGTGGTGGCGACCGACACTATGTAGCCGCTGTCGATCTTGTCGAAGATCAATTCCTCGGCGTTGCTTGTTCCAACTGAAGGGCGCAGGGTTTCCGGCAGGCAATCATGAAACCTTCGAACGACCTGATAGAGGTTGGAGCTCGCTCGCTTTTCGTGTCCGATGATGATGGTGCGCAGGCCCGGATTGTTGATGGTGCGATGATAGAATCTCGCCGCCACATAAGTTGAAACACCAAGCTGCCTTGCTTTGAGAATTATCACCCGCACGCGGCCGGTCTTTGCTCGCTGTTCCTCGATAAGATTGTGCAGCTTGAGCTGCGCCGGGTTGAGGGTGAACGGTAATAGCGCGCCGATCTTCGGCCGTATCTTGAGGAACTGGGAAAAGTATAACAGGTCGCTCTTGAGGCGAGTCGCGTGGTCGCCTTCAGACCGAAGCCTGTGCAGCCAGCTGTCGGGGTCGGACTTCTTGGTCACGTGCAGTCGGTAATGGTGGCAATGCCGGCAGTACCGCCACTGGTCTTGATGAAGGCAACGTATTGGCCAGGCGCGACAGTGACATATTCAGGCCAGTTTGCTGGCAACATTGGATCAGCAACGGTCGCGCTCAGACCGGCGGCGCCAATCTTATAGTGGCTCAGAGTGGTGGCCACGATCCGCGCTTGATAGATACCAACTGCAAACGGCGTGGACGTGGTTGTCGTGGCGTCATAGGCAATGGTCTGGTTTGCAGCCAGCCTGTTTGTGTCATTAGACATTGGTTGTTAAATCCTTTTCACGACAACTAATACGGCCTGGGCCACTAACTCCAGGTCGGCTGCGGTGATTCAGTTCGTCCGATCACGCCGAGCTCGCGCCCTCTCGTAACCAAGTCGATTTTTCGGACGGTGCCCAAATCTTTCAACTCTACCTCGAACACGTCAAATTGCACGGGCTCGGAAATGCTGTGGCGGTCGCAGTAGACCGCGCACAGCGTTCGTCCTTGCTTCCTTAGCTCGGGCTCGAGCCGGTTCAGGATGCAATCGAGCGTGACAGGTTGGCGAACTTTACACTCGATTCCCGAAAATATCCTCAACATCGTCGCCTTCGAGCTGAGCGTTGCCGGTGTCTGCTGTCATTACTTTCTCATGTTCTTTGGAAGCTTGCTGGAGCCCTCAGTGCTGGTGCCCTGATTGCCGTGTTCGACCAGCTGCTCGAAATCCAGTGTGTAAGCCGACGCTGCGGGAAGCCAGCTGGCGTCGGTGGTGTAGGTGAACTTGGCTTCGGTATATTTGCCCAAGCCCGCGTCTCTCGTTTTAAAGGTTGGCATGATCGTATCTCCTTCATCCACTAGTGTAGCGTTTCACTTCCGCACTCTGCGGTCGCACTTTAACAACGCGCTGGCCCATGTCTAAAAACCGTTTTACGCCTGCTTGATGCTGGCGTTCTGTTCGCGCCAGCGATGGCGCTCGCCTGACGGGGGCTCGACTAGTTCGTGGCCTGTTTCGCATCTTTGGTTCCTTCCGATTCGGCTTTCTCTTGCCGGGCTTCATTCCAACAACGGCGCGCGAACGCGAGGCTGGCCTTCACGAGACTTTCATCGCATCCGAGCGAAAAATCGTTCCACGCGTGCAGCCACTTCACGGCCGAAACTACTCGTTCGAGAGCTTTGGGCCTCGCGCCCTCGCCGGCCCTTACGAGAATGTAGTATGCGAGGGCTTCTTGGCTTGTCGGGAGCCAAGGTAGTTTTTGCTCTACACAGAATTTCTTGTAGTGAGCCAGATCGCTGCGATATGCCTTGCGTGTAAGCGGGGCGCCGTAAGCTCTCTCCAACTCAAGGCGCACATACGAGTGCAGAACTTCATGAATTTGCTGAGAGAGTTGCGCCCGCTCATGCTCGAATGCATTGCGCTGCCCGAGCTGGGAGATTGCGACTGCAACAGGATGATCCCTGTCGAGGTTCGCGTTATCGGGAACGCTCGCTGAGAACTTTCATATCGCCGAGAATGCCGGTCATGGCTTATTTCCTAGCCTCGCGCCTGGCGCCAACTAGCCGTGCCGCAATGCGCAATGCGTTATTGCCGCCCGAATTTTCCAGCTGCTGAGTCAAGGCCTGCATCTGGGCATGAGCGTCGGCGGTACGTGGCCTCGCTACTCCGGGCCGCTGCACTGGCGGGACTGGCTTTGCGGTCGCAGTCTTCGCCTTCGCTATTATTTGCCGATAGCGTGTGGCGTCCGCGATTATGGCTTGGACGCGCGCATCGCGTAGGGCGATTGCGCCCTCGCCGTTCCACGCAGATTTTAGCTCGTCATCAACAAAGCCTGTCTGGCGCAGTGTATCTAATGCAGCGCGTTGGAAGTCGCGGTGTTCCGGCGCGTCAGATCGCAGCTCGGGGATCATTTGCTCGATACGGCTGTCCTGCTGGGCGGCCCATGCGTTATAGGCTTGGGCGTGTTGCTGCTGGCGCTGCGCGTTTTCCTGTTGCTTCGCGTGGTGGACCTTAACTAATTCTTGTTGCGCGTTGATAATGCCGGCTCGCAGCTGCATCAGCCGCTGAAACCCCGCAGGGTTCACATTTTTGAACAGTTCGAGATCGGCTTCGGTCTGCAGGCCCGAGTAATCTTGGGCTACCTGGCCTTGCAGGCTTGCAACTATGTTGGCCAGCCCTTGCGTGTACGTCGCCGTCGCGGCTTCGGTCTGCTGCTGCCAGGCTTGCTGCCGTTGCCACTCCCGCTGCTCAGCCTGTTGCTGCTCGGTCTGCTGTTCGGTCTGATACTGCTCGGCGATCGTAGGCTGCTCGGTGGGCGTTGTCGTTCCATCGGCGGCGGGCGACTGCTCTCCCAGCTCCTCCATCAGCCTTGCCGCTGTTTCTTTCCTGTAGGTCGTCAGGTCTTTGTGAGCTTCCTCCAGGCTCACTTCGGCACTGGGGTCGCGACCGTCCGTATATCTTATCTCGACCGGCGGGGCTTTCGGCTGCGCTTTCTCGTCCTCGGTGCGCACGCTCGCGAGCAGCTTGCCCGCTTGCATCGCGCTGATATTTTTGTCGGCATCCGGCGCCCCCTTGATGGTGATGATCTCGTCGGGGCGGCCCTGGTCGGGAATGTCGTGTGACGGCTGGGACGGCTCGCTGGCAGCCGGGGCTGCGTCGGGGTAGTCGTCGCTCAAAGGTAACCCCTCTGAAAATGTTGACTGTAGAGAAAAAATATTGACTGCAGGGAAAGTAACACTTCCTGGGCAAAATGGAAGGATATTCTTTCGTGCCCCTCAAATGGAAAGGCCGCCCGGTGTGGGTGCCGGACGGCTCCAGTCCCATACAACTTTGATTAACGCATACGCATTATTGTTCGGGCAGCCCGCGCTCTCCGATCCCAGAGCGCGGCTGCTAAAGGCCCCGGGGGCAGAAAACGGCATCCCCCTGCTCCGGGGCCTTTTTTCTTTTGCCAAAGTGGCCGATGGCCGGATTGACTCGGAACTCGGCGCAAGAGGCAAGATTTCCTGCTCCTGAAGTTGGTTCATCCCAAACTTGGCCCCGCGCGTGCGTGCCGGGGCCTTTTGTTTTTGGGGCTGTAGGCTAACCTTCCTCCCCTGAGCGACCGTGGCGCGAGATATCTCCGGTCGTTTCAGAGAGGAGCCCCGGATGATCTATCCCTGCTGGGTTGGGTCGCCGGGGCTCCTGCTTAAGCAAAAGGCCGCCCGGTGGGTGCCGAGCGGCCTGCTTCCCCAGAAAGGTCCTTCCTCTAGTCCGGGATAATCTTGCCGCTGATGCTAACGTTCACCCCTTCATCCCGCACCGTGAGCGTGACATCGATGCTCTCGGAGGCGGCGTAGTTGTAGATTGATCCAGGCCTGTCCGGTTGCCCGGTCGGCAGTTGCAGGACGGTGTAAAGGATCGCCATCATCTGCGCCTGTTTCTGCCCGGGGTCTTCCAACACGCCAGTGTTCGGGAGATGATGTAGGGCGCTGTGTGTGAAGGCTTCGGGCGTCACTTTGGCGGCGTCTGCCACCCGGTCGATAAATTCCATCACGTTCTGGATTTCGTCGTCGTCGCCCTCCCATTCGAAAGTGAAATCGCAGGCCTTGCCCTCGACTTTTGCGTCCACTCTAATTTTCATTTCGCCCATTGGTTCACCGCCTCCTGCCCAAGGCCCAGACGGCGTGCAGCGTACTCATGATGGCCGCGCCGGTCAGGTTGCCAACGAGGAACGCGGCGACAAGCCAGAATTCTGCCGCTGTGCAGGTTGCGACGATCGCGATGGCAGGGTCAACGGCGATCATAGCGCCCACCACATGACCGCCGCGAGCGCGGCAAAGACGAAGACAACGGCGAGGATCGCCTCCGCGGAAGGCGTCAGGGTCTCACGCATGGGACACCCGATGCTCGGCGAGAATCCGGCGCAAGCGCTCGCACCTTGCCTCGTTCTCCATGATGATCTTCCGCAGCTCGACCTCGACGTCGATCAGGACCTTGACCAAGCGATAGTGGCGTCGCTGGGTCGCGGGCTCGATCTGCGCCAAAATGCGGTCATTGAGTGCGCGTAAACGCGCTGTAGCCTCGGACATAGCTCATTCCTGTGTCTGGGGTTAGGGCGCTCGCCGGTGCTGGTTACACTGGCGGGCGTCCGCTCGACTGGCGCCGAGCACCGTCACTGTGCGCTCGAATGTACGGCGATGCAACTTTCCTAGCGCGAGCCGCTGGTGCGTTTTGTGGGGCCGGGGCTCCGTTTCCCGTTCCGCGGCGATCGGCGCACCAGCGGGCGCCTTGTGCTTCCCAGGTGCTTCCCATGGCCGATAGTGGGGAAGCAGCACTCGCACAAATCCCCGTCACATCGAGACTTCTTTGGGAAGCAGAGGCGCCGAGCTGTTAACGGGGCGTCAACAGTCAGGGACCGTGACAGGAATCAGGAGTCAGGCGTCAGGATAGTCAGCTCTCAGGATCCAGACAGTCTCTCATCTTCGATGCCAGGCCTCCTGGCTCCTGACCCCTGGTCCCTGATTCCTGACGCCTGGCGCGGACCGCCCCGGTGAGCAGCGGGTTGGCGCCGCCCGCCGCGAGCGAGGCTTGAAGGGATTCGCGATCGGGCGCGTTTGCCGTCAGCCGATGTCCGGCAAGCGCGTCGGCAGCACCGCCACTGTTGCCGGGCCGCATTCGGCGCGATCCACCATGGCTTGGAGCTCTGCGAGCAAAAATCGGTAGCCGCCGATGCTCACCATGCCGGGTGGCGGACCGGTGACCACCATGGCGGCAATATCGGGACGACAAGCAAATCCGGTATCGACGAATCCGCTCGCTGACACCCTGAAATAGGGAAAGCCGCTGCGCTCAGCTCCTGGCGGGAACGGTGCTCGCGGCACCATCGGGCCCCGGATGGCCAGAGTGCCGACAGGGGTCGCAGTGATCTCGGCAGCGATGATATTGCCTTTCGGCGCGCGCGGGGCAGGCACGATACCGAAAGGAATGTCAGCCGGCTTGCCGCCGGGTCCACGGCACGCGGCGACGAGGCCGGTCTCGCCGAAGACAAGAATGTCTGTCATGCGAGCCTTGGTCTCGCGCCATGGCAAGGCTCGCGTCAGCCGCTCAGGCACCCGCCATACGCCGATGACGTCGGGCGAGCCAGCGCCCAAGACAGATCGCCCGCACTCCGCGAGCTGCGCGGCGAGCGGTCCTGGCAGAACGATCGAATCGATGCCAATCGTCGTCACTTGGGCGAAGTACGCTTCCGGATCGAACGGATGGTGCAGCGCGAGCGTGCCGCCGACGAGCAGCCAAGGCGTCATTGCGGTGGCGAGGCCGGCGAGCGAAGACAAGGTCAGGGTTGACAGCAGCACAGCGTCCTGCGCAAGCCGGCTTTCGTGCATGACGGCGAGCCCGCCCGCGATCAATTCAGCGTGGCTGCGTGCAACGGGAACGAGGCCGTCGGCTGATACGTCCCAAGTGATGACTGCCAAATGGGCTCCCGGCCCGGGCTCAGCCGCGCGCTCCTCGGCCCACGCGGGTATAGGGTCGAGCTTTCCCGCCGTGAAGAGATCGTCGAACGGCACCAGGCCGTCGGGCGCATCCCGTCCGTAGCCGCAGACGTAGCGAATTGGAAAAATTTCTGCCGCGACCTGCATGGCCAGCTCATAGTGATCAGCTGTCCCGATGCGGCCGTTCACGATCAAGGCCGTCGCGCCCACGCGGCTGAGCGCGGCAACCATGTCGGCGCGCCGCCACAGCAGGGGAAGCGGCATGGCAATGAGACCGGCGCGCAGGATGCCGAGAATGGTCAGCACGTTTTCCACGGTATTCGCCATCTGAAGCGCGACGATGGTGTCAGTGTGCAGTCCCAGGCGACGCAGCCGTCCCGCGATCGCCGACACCATCCGGTCGGCCTGCCGATAGCTGAGGCGGCGCGGCTGGCCGTCCGAAATGGCCTCTCGATTAGGGGCATCGAGCAGCGCTACGGCGTCGGGGCGCCGCGCCGCCGCCCGGCTGAGCAGCTCATCGATGGTCGCTCGGCCCCCGATGCGCGCCCCCGTGGGTGGGCCGCGTGGATCAGCGAGGATCATGGCGCAAGCCTCATGTTCATCGCGCGATCCACCAGGTTTCGGGAAGATAGCCGTACAGCGAGGTCGTTGCAGGTCGTGCGATCCTCGCCCAGCGGGCGATCCATTGCTCGGGAAGATGGAACAGCGGGATCGTATACATGCCGGAGATCAGCACGCGATCGAGCGCGCGCACTGATGCCACGAAATCGTCGTGTGTTTGCGCCTTGAGCAGCGCAGCGATCATTGCGTCGATGCCGGCACTCTTGACGCCCATGTAATTGCGCGTCCCCGGCTGATCGGCGGCCGCCGAGCCCCAGTAGAACGCCTGCTCATTGCCCGGCGATAGAGATTGGTCCCAGCGGTTCGCGACCATGTCGAAATCGTAGTGGAAGACGCCGGCCCTCGAATTGCACTGCATCGACGAGGCGCACGCGTGCAGCAATCCCCGCTCGTTTCAGGCTTTGCGAGAACAACAGCGCGATGCGCTCTTCGTCGCGAGCGGTCACCATGATCTCGAAGGCCAGAGGCCGGCCGCTCGTGCGTTCGAAAAGCTCGGTGCCGCGCAGCCCATACCCGGCGGCTGCGAGCAGATCGAGCGCCCGCTTAAGCATCCTGCGGTCGCGGCCGGAGCCGTCGCTGACAGGTGGCGACCACGTGCCCTGGAGCACGTCTGAACGCACCTCGTCGGCGAACGGCGCGAGCAACGCCTGCTCGCGTGCATCCGCAGCGCGGCCGTGTGACGACAATTCCGAGCCATCGAAATAGCCCGCGGTGCGCTGATACAGATCAAAGAAATAGCTGTGGTTGATCCACTCGAAATCGAACAAGAATGAAATGGCTTCCCGCACGCGCACATCGCGGAAAACCGGCCGGCGTGTGTTGAAGACAAAGTAGTTGCTTGCCTTTGGAACACCGGTCGGTAAGGCCTCCTTGAGGACAAGCCCATCACGCACGGCGGGAAACATGTAGGCTGTCTGCCAGCGTGTCGGATCATGCTCGTTACGGACGTCGTACAGGCCGCGCTTGAACGCCTCCAGATGCGAGTTGGCCTCGCGATAATAATCGAAGCGGACTTCATCGAAATTCCAGAAACCGCGATTGACCGGAAGCTCGCGGCCCCAATAGTCGGAGTTGCGTTTCAGCGTCACGCTTTTTCCGGGATCGACCTCGCCGATGACGTAGGGCCCGCTTCCGAGCGGCGCTTGGAATGAAGTTTCCTCGAACTTGTCCGGCACAATCGCGTGTCTCGCGAACACCGGCATGAGACCGAGGATGAGCGGAAGCTCGCGGTCATCGCTTCCGGAAAGATCGAAGCGTATCCCATCCTCACCGACGATCTCGGCCTTCGCAACCTTGGCGTAATAGGCACGATGGTTTGGCCGTCCCTTGTCGCGCAGAAGCCGCCAAGAGAAGATGACATCCTCGGCGGTAACAAGTTTTCCGTCGGAGAAGCGGGCAGCGGGATTGAGCCGGAAAATGACGTAGCTGCGTTGAGGGTCCGTCTCCACCGAGCGCGCCACCAATCCGTACAACGTGAACGGCTCGTCGAAGCCGCGCGCCATGAACTCTCGACCACGTAGCCGCGGACGGATTGCAGCGCGATGCCCTTGACGATGAACGGATTGAGACTGTCGAAGGTGCCGAGCACGCCCTGCACCAGACGGCCGCCCTTTGGCGCATTCGGATTGGCATAAGGCAACCGGGCGAAATCCTCGGGCATTGCCGGCGCCCCGTGCATGGCAATCGCATGGCGCGCCTCCTCGGCCTGCGCCCCCATATTGGAGGCACCAAAGCTCGCAAGGCCAAGGAGCAGCACGCATGCGAGCGCGTGCTTGCCTGCAGTTTGCGGCCGCGCATGCAAGCATGGACCATGTGTGGTCACGCTGCGGTTGGGGTCTGCGAAGGGAGGTTCATTAAGCATTTGACAACTGCAGCAAGCTTGCGCCGTCCGGCGTGTTTTCCGAAGCCCGTGAGGGCGGTTATCACCAATATTTCGTGCTTTCCTGTAAGGTCCCTTGCGGGGCTTTGCGGCACGATATGGAGATGGAATCGGCAAATCTTGGCATTGCCGTGGTCACGCTCCTGCCGCATTTGATGACGACACAGCCATGGGATGGGGCGACCGCTCCGGCCGGAGCGCCGTGAGAGCGGTAAGCAAGAGGATCTGGTGATGGATCATCGGTTGGTTATTGCGCCGGCCTGGGTGGCCGCACGCGCGTGTGCCCTCTCGACGGCAACTACCATCCTCACCGCCTTGATCGGTCCAGGCGCATTTGCCCAGACGCCGCCTGCACCGCCCGCACCCAAGGCACAGCCGGCGCCCAAGGCCGCTCCAAAAGCTGCACCGGCTCCCCCGAAGCCGGCCGAAACTCCCGCCCCGCAGGCTCAACAGGGCCAGCCGCAACAAGGAGGCGAGCAGCCCCAGCTCATCTTCTCTCCGTGGACGAAATTCTGCCTCAAGGGCCAGGAGGCGAATGCCAAGCAGGTCTGTTTCACGGGCAAGGACGGCCGGGTCGAGTCCGGGATGCCGGTGGTCGCGGCCGTTCTGATCGAGCCGGAAAACGAGCCGAAAAAGGTGCTGCGTGTCACCTTGCCGCTTGGGATGTCGATTCAGCCCGGCACCCGCGTCATCGTCGACAATGGCCAGCCGATGACCGGACCTTACGTCATCTGTTTCAACAACGGTTGCATGGCCGATTATGAGGCCAGCGGTGAATTGATTGGCAAGCTCAAGAAAGGGCAGGGGCTCGTCATCCAGGGTATCAACGGTGCCGGCCAGCCGATCAGCCTGGTCGTGCCGCTTGGCGACTTCTCCAAGGCCTACGATGGACCTCCAACCGATCCGAAGGTATTCGAGGAACAGCAGAAGAAGCTCCAGGAAGAGCTGCAGCGGCGCGCCGAGGAAGCGCGCAAGAAGCTCGAGGGCCAACAACAGGCCGCCCCGAGCAGATAACCGCCAGGGACGACGAAGGGCGGGCGGCGCAAGCAAGAACGATCAAGATTTAGATCTATTGCCAGTATTGATGAGGGCGGCGCATGCGTCGCCCTTGTTTATCGCCTCCGGCGGCTGCGATGCCCGGTCGCAGAAGAGCGGCTCCAAAACGTTGTAACCGTACCGCTCGCCTGCCTCTTTCGGCAACATCATTGCGGTTGTAGACTGCCCGACCAACCGGTTGGGAGGGTCGATGGGCATGCTTGCGCCGCTTCGCTGGTTTCGGGCGCAGCAGGCCTGCTCGGCCGTCGGTTGGCGTGGATGCGGGCGGGCGCGCTTGCTTCGGATCGCCTCCAGCATCTCGCGGTTGGCGCTGCTCTTCGGACTGTTCGTCGTGCCGGCGCTGCCGGAAGAGGCGAAGCCGCAGCTCGTTTTTTCACCATGGCAGAAACGCTGCGTTCTTGCCCCCGAAGTTGCTGGAAAACGAACCTGCACCACTATGAAGGAAGGACGGGTCGAGTCCGGGATGCCGGCGGTCGCGGCCGTTCTGATCGAGCTGGAAAACGAGCCAAGAAAGGTGCTGCGCGTCACCGTGCCGCTTGGCATGTCGATCCAGCACGGCACCCGCGTCATCGTCGACAATGGTCAGCCGATGACCTCACCCTACGCTAATTGTTCTGTCGATGGCTGCACAGCAGATTATGAAGCCAGCGCTGAATTGATCGGCAAGCTGAAGAAGGGACAGGGGCTCGCAGTTCAAGCCATCAATGGCACGGGCCAGCCGATCAGCCTGGTAGTGCCACTTGCGGGTTTCGCAAAAGCATACGACGGCCCAATCGTCCTGCAACCCGGCGCTCAAACGAAGCCACGACCGGCAAGGTCGGTCAGCGGTCAGGAGCAGATTATCTTTTCTCCATGGACCAAATTTTGTCTCAAGGGACAGGAGGCCAATGCCAAGCAGGTCTGCTTCACCGGTAAGGATGGTCGCCTCGAGTCCGGCACGCCAGTGATCGCTGCCGTTCTGCTCGAGCCGGAAAACGAGCCGAAAAAGGTACTGCGGGTCACCTTGCCGGTCGACATGTCGATCCAGCACGGCACTCGCGTCATCTTGGACAATGGGCAGCCAATGAGCGGTCCTTACGTGATCTGTTTCAATAACGGTTGCATGGCCGATTACGAAGCAAGCGGCGAATTGATCGGCAGGCTCAAGAAAGGGCGGGAGCTTATCATTCAAGGAATCGATGGTGGCGGAGGGCCGATCACCCTGGTCATGCCGCTTGCGGATTTCGCCAAGGCCTATGATGGCCCGCCGACGGATCCCAAGGTTTACGAGCAAGAGCAGGCCAAGCTGCAGGGTGAGCTGCGCCGACGCGCCGAGGAAGCACGCAGGAAGCTCGAGGGATTGCAGCCGGCCATCCAATCCTCCGATCGCCCAGTCGTTGCCGCAGCTCCCGCAAATGCACCTCCGATGCCACTTTCCATCGATCCCGGCCGCCGCGTCGCGCTCGTGATTGGAAATTCGGGCTATCAATCGGTCTCGGTTCTCCCTAACCCGCAGCTCGATGCGGCAACAATTGCCGCCGCGCTACGTCGCGTCGGCTTCCAGTCCGTGAAGCTCGAGTTTGACCTCGGCCGTGAAAGACTGATCGACGCCCTGCGTGGTTTTGCGCGTGAGGCGGAGACAGCAGACTGGGCTCTTATCTACTATGCCGGCCACAGCATTGAGGTGAACGGGATCAACTACCTTGTCCCTGTTGATGCAAAGCTGGAAATCGATCGCGAGGTGGAGTTGGAGGCGGTGTCGCTCAATCAGATCATGAATGCGCTTGAAGGCGCAAAAAAGCTGCGAATCGTGCTGCTCGATGCGTGTCGCGACAATCCGTTCGCCAGGCTGATGCGACGCTCGGTGGCAACGCGCTCGATCGGGCGGGGGCTTGCAAGGGTCGAGCCGGACGGTGGAACCATCGTTGCCTATGCAGCAAAGCATGGAGAGATCGCGCTCGACGGAGACATTGGGACGAATAGCCCATTTGTTAGCGCGCTGGTAAAGTATCTGCCGTCGCCTGGACTCGAGATCAACAAGCTGTTTCGTCTCGTGCGCGACGACGTCATGAAATCGACCAATCGCAAGCAGGAGCCGTTTGTCTATGGTTCGCTGCCCGGGGAGGATTTCTTCTTCGTGGCCGGAAAATGATCTCTTCGCCCGAGAGTCCGTGCTCAGTTCAGCAGTGAGTTGCGCGGCCGGTAGCTGCCTTTTTCATCCTGCTCGAACACCTCCGCCACCTGCGGATGCCGGACCGGTTCGCCGGATGTGTCGGGCAGAAGGTTCTGTTCCGACACGTAGGCGATGTACTCGGTTTCCGCGTTCTCTGCGAACAAATGATAAAACGGCTGATCCTTGTGCGGGCGCACCTCCGCGGGGATCGATTGATACCATTCTTCCGTGTTATTGAATTCAGGATCGATGTCGAACACGACGCCTCGAAACGGAAACAAGCGGTGGCGCACCACTTGACCGATCTTGAATTTGGCGTTGCGCGTCTTGTTCATGCTAAACCCGAGATAATGGCGGATTGCTTGGCCCTCAAAGGCGGTAATGCTCGGCCAGTTGCGGATCCTTGGCGGCGATCAGGCGCGCGAGATCGATAAGCACCTTGGCCTGCTTCCAAGTGGCGTCGTCCTGCATCTTACCATCGATCATGACCGCTCCGCTTCCGTCCGGCATGGCATGAAGGATTTTCTTTGCGAATGCAATTTCAGCCGGGTCGGGCGAAAACACGCGTTTGGCAATCGGGACTTGGCTGGGATGAAGCGTCCAGGCGCCGGCGCATCCCATGAGGAACGCATTGCGAAATTGCGCCTCGCAGGCGTCGGGATCGGAAAAATCGCCGAATGGACCATAAAACGGCTTGATGCCGGCTGCCGCACAGGCGTCGACCATCTTGGCCAGGGTATAGTGCCATAGGTCCTGCTGGAAGGTCGCGCGCGTTGCTCCTTGGCTCGTTGCATCCGCAAGCACCTTGTATTCGGGATGTCCGCCCCCGACGCGCGTGGTTTTCATCGCACGCGACGCGGCGAGATCGGCCGGCCCGAAACTCACGCCATGCATGCGTGGAGAAGCGCTCGCGATCGCGACGACATTATCAACTCCTTGGGCAGTCTCGAGAATGGCGTGAATAAGAATGGGTTTTTCGATTGCGTACCGCGCCTCCAGCTGGGCCAGTAGCTGATCGAGATAGTGGATATCCCACGGGCCCTCGACCTTGGGCAGCATCACCACGTCGAGCTTTTGTCCAACCGCGCCAACGATTTCCATGACATCGTCGAGCATCCACGGCGAGTTGAGGGCGTTGATGCGCGTCCACAGGCCGGTATCTCCGAAATCATGCGCCTTTGCCATTTCTATGAAACCTGCGCGCGCAGCCTGCTTGGCATCGGCGGGAATCGCATCCTCGAGGTTACCAAGGACCACGTCGACCTGCACGATCAGCTCAGGCACCTTGGCGCGGAGTTTCTCGATATGCGGCGGCACGAAATGAATCATGCGCTCGAGCTTGACCGGCAGCTCGCGCAGCGGAGCGGGCGCACCAAGCGCGAGCGGCTTGAAGAAATTTCGCGGAAGCTTCATGCTTGGTGTTCCGTTTCCGTTTTGAAATTGAGGCTCCTACACAAACTCGCCGCAAGATTGATACGAATTTCAAATTCGCCGCCCTGGTAGTCCGTATGGACTTGGCTGCCACCGTATGAGCTGAAATCGCCTGCGCCAAGCTGCTTTTGTGGGCAGCCACGACGCAAGCGGCTGCTCTTACAGTGCCTCGCCGCGCATGAGACGCGGCTGCGAAGCAAGCGGCATGACGCCTTCGCGCATCGCGGCCCGGCGCAGCGGCGCGATGCGGTGCATCAGAAAAAGACCGAGCCCGCGCGCGGCCTGCAGCGGCAGGAAATCTGAAAGCAGGCTGCGATTGAGGAGATCGATCGCGAGCATGCGGCTCATGATGTCCGCTTGGCGCATGCGATCATAGCGCTCGGTCAGCTCGTCCGCCCCGATGTCGCGGCCCTCTCGGTGAGCTGCGGCGACGAGCTCGCCGATGGTAGCGGCGTCCCGCAGCCCGAGATTCAAGCCTTGCGCGCCGATCGGCGGCACGAGGTGGGCCGCCTCACCCACCAGCGCGACCCGGTGGGCGCCGAAGCGCCTTGCCTTCTCGACCGCGAGCGGAAGAGCGCCGCGGCCGGGCTCGAGCTCGATCTTGCCCAGGATCGAATGCGAGCGTTGCTCGACTTCCAGCGCCATCGCAGCGTCGGAAAGTGCTGCAAGCGCCGGTGCCTCGCTCGGATCAACCACGAAGACCAGGCTCGATCGATGTCCCGGCAGCGGCACCAGCGTGAAGGGACCTGTCTCGGTGTGGAATTCGGTCGAAGTGTCGAGGTGCGGGCGGCTATGAACGAGGTTGAAGGTCAGGGCCGTTTGCGCATAGGCGCGATGGTCCGTGGGTATGGCGGCGCAGGCGCGGCACAACGAGCGCCGACCGTCGGCGCCGATCGCCAGGCGGCCGGTGACCGCGGCGCCGGCCGTCAGCCTTGCCGTGACGCTGCGATCCGCAATCTCGAGACTGTCTGCGTCGTCCTGGATCCACCTCAGCGCCGCAAGCTCGCGTGCGCGCGCGGCGAGGGCAGCTGTGAGGAACCGAATTTCGATGCTCTGACCAAAGGCATCGAGCCCGGTCTCACCCGCGGCAAATCGGACCTCCGGTGCCCGCAACAGCCGCCGTGTGTCGTCGATGATCCGGATGACCCGTAGCGGAGCGGCGTGCGGCTGGCAGCGATCCCAGACCCCCAGCGCGTTCAGCGCATTGACCGAGCCGTGCAGCAGGGCGCTCGTGCGGTGATCCTCACCAGTGAAGCTTCTTGCGATGAGCGCCGTTTCCACCCCGGCGGACGCAAGCGCAATCGCCGCGGTGAGACCCGCAGGACCTGCCCCGACAACCACACATTCGACGCCAATATTCTCCATGCATTCTTTCGTAGGTTGGGGCTGAGGCCCTTCGCGAGACCCAACGTTTTGCAGCTAACTCAGCTACGCATCCATACGCGTCCCAACGTATCCCAATGTATAGTGGCGGGAGACAAACCTGGAGCCCCTGCCGTTGCCGCCGCTGAGCAAGGCCCGCGCTTTCGCGGTGCATATCCTCACTGCCGCCGGAGCCGCGTTCGCGCTTGCCGCCTTGGTCTATGCGGCAGCTGCCGAATGGACGGCGATGTTTCTTTGCCTCGGTGTCGCGCTCATCATCGATGGTATCGACGGCACCATCGCGCGCTACGTCAAGGTCTCCGAGATTCTGCCGCGCTGGTCGGGCGATGTGCTCGACCTCGTTGTGGATTTCGTGACCTATGTGTTCGTTCCGGCCTACGCGATTGCCGCTGGCGGGTTGTTGCCGGCACCGCTGGCGCTACCCGCCGGCGCCGTCATCGTCATTACCGGCGCGATCTATTTCGCGGATCGAGAAATGAAATTGGCGGGCAATTACTTTCGCGGGTTTCCGGCGCTATGGAACGCGGCTGCTTTTTATCTTTTCCTGATCAAGCCGAGACCCTGGCTTGCCGCCCTCATTGTCGTCACGCTGGCGATGCTCACGTTCGCATCATTCAAGTTTCTGCATCCCATGCGCGTCAAGCGGTTGCGCGTGCTCAATATCGCCGCGATGATCATCTGGTCGCTGCTCGCGCTCATCGCGCTCGCGCGCCACCTTGACCCGGGGCCGTGGGTGACAGGCGGTCTGCTGATCATCGGGCTGTATTTCTTCGCTGTTGGAGCGATCGACCGTCAGCACGAAACGCGCTAGCCGGTGCGGGGTTGGATTTGAAGTTGCTATACCCGCTCGCCGCAAGATGGTAGGAGCTTCAAATCACCGCACCGGTCGCGGCACGCAACTCGGAACAGGAGTGACAACGATGGTCGCAGCAGTGCGAGTACACAAGGTCGGCGGTCCGGAAGTCCTGACCTACGAGGACGTGCCCGTGGCAGCACCCGGCCCCGGCCAGATCAAGGTCAAGAACCATGCCTGCGGCGTCAATTTCATCGATACCTATTTCCGCATGGGGGCGTATCCCTCTCCGGTCGGCATGCCGTTCGTGTCCGGCAACGAGGGCGCGGGTGAGGTCATCGCGGTCGGACCCGGGGTGACCGATATCAAGGTCGGCGACCGCGTCGGCTACGTATCGCCGCTCGGCGCCTATTCCGCCGAGCGCGTGCTGCCGGCCGACCGGGCGGTGAAGCTTCCGGACAGCATAAGCTACGAGCAGGCGGCCGCGATGATGCTCAAGGGACTGACCGTGCAATATCTGCTGCGGCGGACCTACAAGGTGGACAAAGGCGATAACGTCCTCATTCATGCCGCCGCCGGCGGCGTCGGCCTCATCGCGTGCCAATGGGCAAGTCACCTTGGTGCCAATGTGATCGGCACCGTCGGGTCGAACGAAAAGGCGGAGCTCGCGAGGAAGAATGGCGCCCGCCATGTCATTCTCTACCGCAATGAGGATTTCGTCGCGAAGATCAAGGAGATCACCGGCGGCAAGCTCTGCGAGGTGGTCTATGACGGAGTTGGCAAGGCGACCTTCCCAGCCTCGCTCGACTGCATCAAGCCACTTGGAATGTTCGTGAGCTTCGGCAGCGCCTCTGGACAGATCGACGCCTTCAATATCAACATTCTGCAGACCAAGGGCTCGCTGTTCGCCACTCGGCCCACGCTCAACCACTACGCTGCCAAACGCGAAGACTTGCTCAAGGCCGCCGACGAGCTGTTCCAGGTGGTGGCGAGCGGGGCGGTCAAGATTCCGGTGAACCAGAAATACCCGCTCAAGGACGCGCAGAAGGCGCACCGGGACCTCGAAAGCCGCGCAACCACGGGATCGAGCATCCTGCTGCCCTGATATCAGGTATCCGGCATCAGGTATCAGGTATCAGGTAGCAGGTATCCGGTATCAGGTATCAGGTAGCAGGTATCAGTGATCCGAGGTCAGTAATCAGAAGCGGCACATTCGTGCTGACGATGGCTGCGGGCCCTTCCGAGGAAGGAAGGTCGGCTTGATTAGTGACTACTGACTACTGACTAACGCCGCAATCCGCGCCAGAGCCGGATGCTCGCAGGTGCCGGCTGCGAGGCGCGGAATTCCTATCACCTCGATTGCGTCCGCGAAGCGCCGGAGAGTGTCGAGCGTGTCCTCAAGCGATGCGGCGCTTCCCTGGCTTTCGCTCACCGCCACTGCTGCGACATCGAGATTGCGCCGAGCCATGACTTCCAGGGACGTCAAGGTGTGGCTGATCGTGCCGACATAGGTCCCCGTCACCAGAATAATGGGGATGCGCAGCACCGACATCCAATCGAGCACGGTGCGGTGCTCGTCGAGCGGAACCATGATTCCGCCGATGCCCTCGATCAGGACGAGGCCGGGATGGCTTCGCATGGTATTTCGACAGAGCTCGACCACCTGCGCAAACGCGACGCCGCGTCCTTCGCGCCGACCGGCCATGTCGGGCGAGAGCGGCGCCTTAAATCGCCAGGGCGAGATGCCTTCGACCTCCTGCAAAGTGATGGGACGCGCAAGCGCCGCGAGCAGCGTGGCCGGATCGCTGTGCCGCCACGCATCTTGATCGAAACCGGTTACGACGGGCTTGATGGCGTGGACGGCCCTGCCGGCGCCGCGCAGGTGCCGGATCAACGCCGCCGTGACGAAGGTCTTGCCGATATCGGTGCCGGTCGCGGTAATGAAAACACCGCTCATTGCGCGGGGATCGCGATGGGGCCGGAGCGCGCAAGGATGCGTGTGCGCACGATTTCGGCGAGCCGTTCGATCTCGTCGTCGGGATGCTGTGCGGTGAACGTGAGACGCAGGCGTGAGGTGCCCGGCGGCACCGTCGGCGGTCGAATGGCGGTGACGAGGAATCCGTTATCCTCAAGCAGCCGTGAAGCCGCGAGCGTCGCTTTCGCCTTGCCGAGAACGACCGGAACGATGGGGCTTTCCGGCTCGGGAAGCCAGGCGCTGCGTGCAAACGCTTTCGCCTTTGCAAGCGGCAGCGCGGCGTAGTCGGGTTGATGCTCGATTACGTCGAGCGCCGCAATTGCCGCGGCGACAATTGCCGGCGGCAAGCCAGTCGAATAGATCAAGGTGCGCGCGCGATTGCGCAGCAGGTCAACTACTGGAGCAGAAGCGCAGATGTAACCGCCATAGGCGCCAAGCGCCTTGGAAAGTGTCCCCATTTGGAGGGGAATGTCGGCCTTCCTTGCCTGAATGAAATTCGAGCCTCGCCCGCCGCCCACGACGCCTAGACCATGGGCGTCGTCCGATAGCAGCCAGGCGTCATGCTGCTGCGCGAGCGCGGCAAGACCGTGCAGGGGCGCCACATCGCCGTCCATGGAAAAAATGCCGTCGGTCGCGAGCAGGACGCGCTGGTATCGTCGGCGCAGCTCCGCAAGCAGCACCTCGACGTGGCCCAAATCCGCATGACGGTAGGGGACCACGGTGGCGCGCGAAAGCCGTGAACCGCCAAACAAGCAGGCATGAGCCAATTCATCGATCAGGACGAGGTCGTTGGAGCCGACGAGCGCCGGAATGATTTCGAGATTGGCGAGATAGCCGGACCCGAACACGCACGCCGCTTGCGTCTGCTTGAGCTGCGCCAGCCGCTGCTCGAGCTCCGCGAACAGCGGATGATTCCCGGTCACCAGGCGTGAGGCTCCCGCGCCCACGCCATAGATGCGCAGCGCCTCGGTCGCGGCTTCGACCACCGTCGGGTGATGTGTCAAGTTGAGGTAGTCGTTGCAGCAAAAGGACAGTAACCGCCGGCCGTTGCGCAGCGTCCAGATTCCCGTCACCCGGATGGTCTCGACCAGCTCGCGGCGTAGACTGTCGCGCTCAAGCTCGCCGAGCTTGGCCATCGCGAATTCATCGAGTGAGCGCATACTATAGCCAATTCCGATGAGATTGAATCGCGACGTAGGGTGGGCTAAGGCGCGCCCGCGCTCTATCCGCGTGGGCAAAAATCGCGTGCGCGCCGAGCCCACCATTCACGATCACAGCAGGCGATTTTACGCACCCTACAAACCTCGCATCAAATCGATCGGAATTGGCTTTAGCACAAACCTTGCCTGCGCCTCCATCCACAGCAGAATGGAGGTAAAGAATGTGGAATGGAAGCTCCCAATGTCGCGCAATATGGGACGTGAAGGCCATGGGCCCGCCTGGTACGAGGCGGGCTTGCGTCATGTCTGGCTGCCTTACTCACAAATGAAGACGGCAAGCCCGCCGTTGCCGGTTGTTCGCTCGTACGGCAGCCGCATCGTGCTTGCCGATGGACGCGAGCTCATCGACGGCATTGCATCATGGTGGACGGCCTGCCACGGCTACAACCACCCTCATGTGCGCGCTGCCGTCGAGCGTCAGCTGGCGCTCATGCCGCATGTCATGTTCGGTGGGCTTGCCCACGAGCAGGCGCTCACGCTCGCCCGCCGGCTCGTGGCGCTGATGCCGGGCGACCTCGACCGCGTCTTCTTCTCCGACTCCGGCTCGGTTGCCGTCGAAGTCGCCATGAAGATGGTGATCCAGTTCTGGCGCAACCAAGGCGTGCCGGCGCGAAAGAAGTTCATGGCATTTCGGGGCGGTTATCACGGCGACACGACCGGAGCGATGTCGATCTGTGATCCCGGCGCGGGAATGCACAAGCTGTTCGCACCGCTCCTCCCCGAGCATTTCGTGCTCGGTCTGCCGATCGATGAGACGAGTGCCGCAGCTTTTGCGCGCTGCCTCGAACGGCACGCCGAGGAGCTTGCCGGCATTGTTGTCGAGCCGTTGGCGCAGGGTGCGGGCGGCATGCGCTTCCACGACGCCGCGGTGCTGCGCCTTCTGCGCAATGCGGCCGACCGCTACGGGTTGCTCTTGCTGTTCGATGAAATCTTCACCGGTTTCGGCCGCACCGGAAGCCTGTTCGCGTGTGAGGCCGCCGGCGTCGTGCCCGACATCATCACCCTGTCGAAATGCCTCACCGGGGGCACGCTGCCGCTCGCTGCGACCATCGCGCGGCAAAAAGTCTTCGACGCGTTTTGGTCGGATGACCCCACGCATGCGCTGATGCATGGTCCGACCTTCATGGCCAATGCGCTGGCCTGCGCCGCCGCCAACGCTTCGCTCGATCTGTTCGAGCGCGAACCGCGGCTGGCACAGGTCGCCGGAATTGCAACCGCACTCGAGCGCGGCCTCGCGCCGTGCCAGGGCGTGCGCGGAGTGAAGGAAGTGCGCGTGAAGGGTGCAATCGGCGTGGTCGAGCTCGAGCACATTGGCGACCTTGAGCGCTTGCGGGCGCGGTTCGTGGAGGAGGGAACGTTCATCCGCCCATTCGGTTCGATCGTCTATCTCACCCCGGCCTTCACCATCCCGCCGGAAGAGCTCGCGGCCCTGACCAGCACCATCGTAAAGGTCGTGGACCAGGCGGCATCCAGCGGCAATTCGCTCTAATATCCGACCACGGTTCCGTGCAGATCGTATTCGTCCGCGCGCTCGATCTTGACGGTCGCGATCTCGCCGACGCGCAACGGCCGCCGGCTCCCGACAAAGACTGCGCCATCGATCTCAGGCGCATCGCCGCGGCTGCGGCCTCTTGCGACGAACGCGTCGAGACCCGCCTCCGGCCCTCCTCCCGTACGGGAGCAAAGCTCGTCGATGATGACCTGCTGGCGGGTGCCGATCTTGCGCCTGAGCCGCCGCGACGAGATCGCCCGCTGGCGCAGCATGAAGCGGTGCCAGCGCTCTTCCTTCAGCTCATCGGGAACGGACGGAGCAAGATCGTTGGCGAGCGCCCCCTTGACCGGCTCGTAGCGGAAGCAGCCGACGCGATCGAGCTCGGCGGCATCGAGCCAATCCAGCAGGCACTGGAAATCCGCTTCGGTCTCGCCGGGAAAGCCGACGATGAAAGTCGAGCGGATGGTCAGTTCGGGGCAGATTTCGCGCCAGCGCGCGATGCGCGCCAAGGTCTTCTCCTGCGCGGCCGGCCGCTTCATGCGCCGGAGCACGGCATCGGCCGCATGCTGAAACGGAACGTCGAGATAAGGCAGAAGCGTGCCTTGCGCCATCAACGCGATGACTTCGTCCACATGGGGGTAGGGATAAACGTAATGCAGCCAAATCCACACGCCTAGCTCGCCCAAAGCGCTGGCAAGATCGAAGAATCTCGCCCGCACCTGGCGGCCGTTCCATTCGCTTGCCGAATATTTGAGATCGGTGCCGTACGCCGACGTATCCTGCGAGATGACCAGAAGCTCCTTGACGCCGGCAGCAACCAAGCGCTCGGCCTCGCGCAGAACGTCGCCGGCCGCCCGCGAGACCAGATCGCCACGCAGCCTGGGGATGATGCAGAACGTGCAGCGGTTGTTGCAGCCTTCGGAAATCTTGAGATAGGCGTAATGCCGCGGCGTAAGCTTGATCCCCTCGGGGGGAAGAAGATCGAGGAACGGGTCGTGGCGGGGAGGAACCGCACGATGCACAGCCTCGACGACGCTCTCGTATTGCTGCGGCCCGGTGACCGCGAGCACGCCCGGATAGGCTTGCGTGATCCTTTCCGGCTCGGCGCCCATGCAGCCGGTCACGATCACCTTGCCGTTCTCCTTGAGCGCCTTGCCGATGGCGGCAAGCAACTCTTCCTGGGCGCTGTCGAGAAAACCGCAGGTATTGACCACCACCAAATCCGCGCCCTGATGCTCGCGGGCAAGCTCATAGCCCTCCGCGCGCAGCCGCGTGATGATGCGCTCGCTGTCGACCAGCGCCTTGGGACAGCCGAGCGAGACGAAGCTCACTTTGGGGGCCGCAGCGGCGTCCGGGAGGTAGTCTCGGTTTGCCATGACAGGAGGGGCTACCTGAGCACGCGAATTCCCGCAAGCAGGCTCTGACTTGTCGCAATCACGTGTCTGATTGGCAGGGGCGGGTTTGAAACCCGCCCCTGCCAACCGCAATCACGGTGACTGATTGAAGCTCCTATCAGCCGTGCGGCGAGCTCGTGCAGGAGCTTCAATTCCAAAATCGCACTGGAATCATAACGTTGCTAGCGTCCCTTTGATTTTGAAGCTCGCATCAGAGATGCCGCAAGCACTTGCGAACTTCCGAATCGGGACGCCAGTTTCGCGCAATCGAATTTGGCGCTACCATCCGAAACGCCGCCGCACCACGTGGGCATCCGCCCCAATCAACAGCGCACGCCAAGTTGCTTCAGGGAGAAATGTCATGACCGAAGTCAATCGTCGACGCATGCTCATGGGAGCCGCCGCGGCAAGTGCCGCGACCGCGCTCGCTCCGATCGCAGCTTATTCACCCGTCCGCGCCGCCGCGCCGGCGACCGGCAAACAGGTGCCGGGCTGGTATCGCTACAAGGTCGGCACGATAGAGGTGACCGCCGTCACCGATGGCGCCCGCACCACGCCGATCCCCGACAACTACATCGTCAATGCCAATAAGGACGCCATCAACACAGCGCTGGGCGGGATGTATCTGGAAAAGGATAAGTTGACGGCGCCCTACACCACAGCTGTGGTGAATACCGGCTCCAAGCTCGTCGTGATCGACACCGGCCTCGGTCCGAACATGTTCGAGCAGAGTAAGGGCGCAGTCGGCCAATTCCATACCAATCTCGCTGCCGCCGGCATCGACCGGAACGCGGTCGACATCGTGATCATCTCCCACTGTCACCCTGATCACATCAACGGCTTGCTCACCGCCGACAGCAAGCCCGCATTCCCGAATGCCGAGATCATGGTGCCCGCGAACGAGTGGGCGTACTGGTCGGACGACGGCAATATGAGCAAGGTGCCGGCGGGGAATGTCGTCGAGACCATGTTCAAGAACGAACGGCGCGTATTCGGTGCGCTCGGCAACAAGGTGACGCCGTACGCGTCGGACAAGGAGATCGTGCCCGGCATCGCTTCGCATGCGACCCATGGCCACACGCCCGGCCACACCTCGCACCTCATTTCGTCAGGGTCGGCGAAAGTCCTGGTGCAGGGTGACGTCGTTGGCGGCGTCGGCGCGCTGTTCGTGCGTAATCCGGGTTGGCACCTGATGTTCGACATGGACGCCGCCATGGCGGAGCAGACCCGCCGCAAGCTCTACGACATGGCCGCGACCGAGAAGCTGCTGATCCAGGCCTACCACCTGCCGTTCCCCGCTCTCGTCTACATCGAAAAGAGCGGAACCGGCTACCGGGAGATTCCAGTTCCCTGGAATCCGACGATCTGAACGCGCCGTCGATTGTACGGAGGCCGTCCTTCGGGGCGGCCTTCCTGCAATTGGAGGTCGCACTGCAAGGACGGGATTATGGCCGTTCGACGCATGATTGTGACGGCCATGCTGGCGGCCGGCTTCGCCGCAAGCGCCGTCGGCATCACCGATGCCCAGTCCTATCCCCACAGGCTGATCAGGATTGTTGCACCCTACACGGCGGGTTCTCCCAACGATGTGATGGTGCGCCTGCTGGCGCACCATCTGCAAGCGCGCCTCAAGCAGCCCATCATCATCGACAACCGGCCGGGCGGCGGCACCGCGATCGGCAGCAAGGCGGTCGCGAATGCCAGTGCCGACGGCTACACGCTGTTGTTCATCAGCTCCACCCTGGTGATCGATCCCGCCCTGAACGGAAAGCTGAACTACGACCCGCGCACGGACTTCGCTCCGGTTGCCACGGTAGCGACGACCTCGTGGATTTTGACCGTGGCGCCGGATCTGCCGGTGCGCACGGTCAACGATCTTGTTGCCTATTCGAAATCCAATCCCGGGCAGGTGAGAATTCGGTTTTGCCCAGGGGACCGCCTCGCAGCTCGTCGTCGAACGCTTCAAGGGACTGACGGGCGCGGACATCCTGAGCGTTCCCTACAAGGGCGGCGCAGCCGCATTACCGGACTTTCTCGGCGGCCGGCTCCAGATGCTTCTTCCCACGCCGGCTACGTCGCTCGCGCTCATTCGAGAGGGAAAGATGCATCCCCTCGCCATCACCAGTGCGACGCGCTTTGCCGAGCTCCCCGACGTTCCGACCATGATCGAAGCCGGACTACCCGAGCTGACGCTTGATTTCTGGGCCGGCCTTCTCGCTCCCGCCGGAACGCCGGCTGATGTCATTGCGAGCCTCAACGCCGCGATCAACGAGAGCTTGCAGTCGCCGGAGGTGAAGGCGAGCATGACGAAGCTGGGCTTCCAAGCGAAAATCGGGTCGCCGCAGGATTTTGCCGCGTTCATTGGCGAGGAGCTTCCCAAGTGGGTCGAAATCGTAAGGGCCTCCGGCGGCAAGCCGGAATAGGCAACAAGACGGATTGAGCAGCAAGGGGCGATTGAGTGCAATGTCAGTGGGCCGATCCTCGCCCGGCCGGACATCTTCCATGACTGTCGTGTCAAATTGCGGACCGCCGCGATGGCAACGATGATGAGAATAGTCGTCATTGGTGCCGGTATCGGCGGGCTTGCGGCCGCGCTCGCCCTGCTGCGGCGCGAACTCGACGTCGATGTGTACGAGCAGTCTCCCCAGCTGGGAGAGGTGGGCGCCGGCATTCAGATCAGCTCGAACGGAACCCGCGTGCTTTACGCGCTCGGACTGCAAGAGGCGCTGCACGGCATTGAGGTGATTCCGTCGCGGCGACAAATTCGACACTGGAGCACGGGCGAAACCTGGGACTGGTTCGAGCTTGGCGCGACGACGGCGAAGCGCTACGGCACGCCCCATGTCATGCTGCACCGCGCCGACCTGCACGGGCTGCTCGCCGCCGCAGTCCTGCGCCTCAAGCCCGATGCGGTCCATCTGGCCAGGCGGTGCGTCGGCGTTGCCCAATCCGACCAGAAAGTCGAGGTGCATTTCGAAACCGGTGAGCCGGCGAGCGCGGCATATGTGATCGGCGCGGACGGCATTCACTCGAAGGCTCGCGAATACCTGTTCGGGCCGGACCGACCCGAATTCACCGGCTGCGTTGCATGGCGCGGCATCGTGCCGATGGAGCGCCTTCCTTCCCACCTGTCGGAGATGGTTGGGACGAACTGGCTGGGGCCCAGAGGTCACGTGTTGCATTATCCAATCCGCCGCGGCGAGCTCATGAACTTCATCAGCTTCGTCGAACGCGACGATTGGCAGATCAAATCCTGGACGGTCGAAGGCACCACCACCGAATTGGCCAACGACTATCGCGGCTGGCACCCGGACATCCATGCCATCATTGGCAACATCAACACCCCCTTCAAATGGGCGCTCATGATGCGCGGACCGATGCAGCGCTGGAGCAAGGGACGCATTGCCCTGCTCGGAGATGCCTGCCATCCGATCCTTCCGTTCTTGGGACAAGGCGGCGTGATGGCGATCGAGGACGCCTACGTCATCGCCGCTTGCCTGAAGAAACATTTCGCCAATCCCGCCGCCGCGTTCGCTCGTTACGAGGCTATCCGAAAGGAGCGCGCTGCCATGGTCGTGCGAAAATCGCACGAGAACAGGAAGCAGGCATTCAGCCCGGCGCTGGCCGACAAGGATGCCGTTGCGGCTTGCGTGGCGCGCGAATGGCAGCAGGTGCGCGTGCGCGAGCGGTTAGACTGGCTGTACGCATATGACGCCACGGCGATTGAGATTTGAATGACTTTGCAGAAACTATGCTCGAGGCGGGTATTGCGCGCAGCCCCTTTACGCCATCTCACGCAAATCTGTCGTCGTCGGTTTGGCGCCCTCCCTCCAGATTGCCAGCACAACTGCGATAATTGCCGGTCCGAGGAACAATCCAAGCAGGCCGAACGTCTCCAGACCGCCAAAGATGCCGAGCAGGATCCAGAGAAAAGGCAGCCGCGTCGACCTGCCGATCAGAGCCGGACGGACGAAATGATCGGCGACGAAAACAACGCTCGATCCGAACAGAAAAAGCACCACCGCGGCAGTCACCCGGGACTGAACGATGAGGATGAGGCAGGCAATGACGTAGACCAGCGGCGCCCCGAACGGGATGGTGGCGAGAACCCCCGTCGCGAATCCGAGCAGAAGAGCATGGCTCAAGTCCGCCCAGACATAGGCGATGCCCAGCAATGCGCCCTCAGCCAACCCAACCAGAACGAGACCATTGACCGTGGCGCGAACGGCGGCGATGGCTTCGTTCCCGTACCGTCTTGCCGGCGGCCCGAGCAACCGATCGGCGATGGTGTGGGCTTGCTCGATGATCTGCGGGCCGTTTCGATAGAGGAAGAACAACGTCAGCAGCGTGAATGCCAGGATGATCAAGCGGCTGAACAATTCATGCCCCAGATGGCGCGTCCACTGCATGAGGCCGATGGATTCGCCGCGTCCCAAGAGCTCCCTGGCTGCCTCGGGATTCGCCAAGTGGTCCTGCCACCATGACGCAAGGAACCCACCCAGGAATGGCAGCTGGGCCAGCCATTCCGGCGTGCCCAACCCCGTCTCCGGCAGCTCCCGCACCCATTTGAGAACGAGGACGGCCTCCCTGGCGCCTTGAATGATCAGAATGACCAGAGGGCCGACGATCAGAAGACCGATGATCAGGGTCAGCGAGAGCGCGGTAGCGGTCGGCCTCGCAGAGTTGCGCATCAGCCATTCGCGCAGCGGCCAGGTTGCGATCGCCAGAACGGTGGCCCATCCCAGGGCAGGCAAGAAGCTCCACAACGTCCAAATTGCGAGCAACGCCGAGAGTGCGACAACAATGACGCGTCCGAGCAACTGCATAGAGAATGGGCGCGTCATGTGACATCACCTTTCGGTCAAGAACCAAATCGGCCGATGCCCGGCCTCTCGTCACAACTGGGAGCAGGACGCCTCCCCGGAGGGCACAATGTCACGATAAACACTGCAATGAAATCGTCAGCGCGCAAGGGGGCTCGTCGTGGTTGGAGTGCACGAATTCAAGTTGGGTGCCTGGCCCATGGCTTTCCCGGGCGGGAAAGGGTTTCGTTGGAGACAGCCTTCAACAATGAGAAGAATGAGCCAAGCCATTGCAATCGTCGCCGCCGTGACCGCCGTCGTGTGGGAATCCGTCCCAGCGACTGCCGAGCCGTCGGTTCGGGCTCGCGCCGTGCCGATCCGAAAACATTCCTATAGGGACGTTCGGCAGGGCCTTTTTGCGCTGTCTAAAATTGACGCCGCAGCAATCGTCATGTTGGGAGATTCGCTGACGGAAGGGGGGCCCTGGCGCGAGTTGACAGGGTGTCCCTCCATCGTCAATCGCGGTATCGGTGGAGACACGACGAAAGGCGTCCTTGGCCGCCTCGACGACGTCCTCAAGCTGCAGCCGCGTGCGGTGTTCTTGATGATCGGCGTGAATGACATTTCGCTCGGCATTCCGAAGGAGGCGACGATCCACAATCTACGAGCGATCCTCGATCGACTGGAAAGCAACGGTACCCGAACATTCGTCAGCCATGTTCTTCCAGTCACGTCCGGTTACAGAAAAAGACGAATGAACGAGGAGATATCTGCCTTGAATGTCGCGATTTCCAAGTTGGTGGCCGGCCGCTCGCACCTTACGACGATCGATCTTCGCCCGCTCCTTCGCGATGCCAACGGAAATCTGGGGGAGGAGTTTTCCTACGACGGCCTGCATCTAAGTCCGAGGGGCTACGAGGTCTGGCGCGATGCCATTGCGCCAGCTATTGCGGAATTCTGCACATCGTAAGGAATAGGTTATGGCGACGAGACTGGTCCTGACGGGTGATGTCAACTTGATGAATGTAGTCGATCCCGCCGTGCCATTCCGGAAAATCGCGGCCGAGCTTGGCAGGGCGGACGTGGTGTTCAGCAACCTGGAATGCTGTCTTCATCTGCCTTCGTCGCAGCGGTCCATTTCCACCGAAGGATTCTTCGCCGACCCGGCAATCGGCGGCGAGGCTCTGCGGCTCGCCGGCATCCACGCCGTCGGCATCGCCAACAACGTGAACTACGGTGCCGCCAACATCATGGCTTCGATCGCGCGGCTCGACCAGCTCGGCATCCTCCACACCGGCGCCGGCGTCAATCGCGCTGCTGCCCGTGCGCCTGCGATCATCGCGCGCAATGGGGTGCGTGTGGGCGTCGTGCAGCGCAGCTCCATCTACTGGCCGACCGATCACGAAGCGCACGACGATTCTCCCGGCATTGCCGTCATCCAGGGTCACACGGCCTATCACGTCCCGACCGGCCGAATGCACGACGGAGCGCCGCCGGCAAATCGGCCCGGCGTGCCGCCGGTCATCATCACTTGGGCCGATACGGGCCATCTGGACGAGTTCCGCGCCGACATCGCCGCATTGCGCGCGCAGGTCGACATTGTCGTCGCCTCCTGTCACTGGGGTCTCGGGCGCGAGCCGCTGACGTACATGACGCAGATCGCCCACGCGGCGATCGAGTCCGGCGCCGACTTCGTCCTCGGCCATGGACCGCACGACCCGCTGCCGGTTGAAATGTACCGGGGACGGCCGATCTGCTACGGTCTCGGCAATCTGTCGTTCCATACCGGACACGGCGGGCGCAAGCACGAAAATTGGATCGGCATGGTGGTCGAGCTGACCTTCGAGCGCCCAAACATCGCGGCGTTCGACTTGCGCTTCGTGCGGCACAACGACGCCGACGAAACGATCTTCCGCGGCGCGGCCGATGAAGCAGGCACGCTCGCCGATCTCGCTGCGCGCAGCAAGGAGCTGGGCGCTACGTTGACCCCGCAGCGCGACCGCGTTCGCATCGTGCCATGACGTTGCAGCAGGGTGGACGTCTCGGCGCGCGTGCGTTCATTGCAACATGCGTGATGAGCGCGGCGGTTGTCGTCGCGGTGCCGACGCAAGGCTACGCCTTGCGCGATCCCAATATCCGGCCGTAACGTCGTTGATTTGGAGGTCTGCCGCCCGTTGGATCTTGCTCTGCGGAGGGAGTGTCTTGACCCACAGGAAGGTCATATAATGCGCATTTCCGATGGTCGCCGACAGGACGTGGGGCGCAGCGCGCAGGAAAAAAGAGACGGAGCATCTTATGGCCAGGATAATCGGTGTTGCTGTTATTCTGTTGTCATTGTCAACCGCCGCCATGGCAACGGATTCACCACGTTATGTTGCGCCTCCCCCGGCAGGCAATTCCAAAAGCACGATCATCAGTGGAATATTGATGATTGTGAATGGTTTCATCATGGCCGAAGCAGATCGCCGGCACCAAGCATGCGCGACGTTTGTTACCGGTATTGACCGCAATGGCCTTCCGCAATTTCGTCAAGCATGCCGACTGCCGGAAAATGCCAGACAAAGATGATTGGACACATCGACGCCGCACAAATCAAGAGATCGCAACAGCGAAGGCATGCCTGTTGCCGACGAGATGCAGACGATCGGACGGAGCGCCTCATGGGAAGCACGCAGACGGGATGGCAGAAGAAGTGGGCGCGGAGCTTGATGTGGAATCTCCTTGCCGCATCATGTCTTACGTTCGCATCGATCGAACCGGGGCATGCGCAGGAGCCGATCAAGATCGGATTTAGCGTGTCGCTGACCGGCGGGCTTGCGTCGTCCGGCAAGGCGCATTTGCTGTCGAAGCAAATCTGGCTGGAGGAGATCAACGCCAAAGGCGGCCTGCTCGGCCGCCCGGTCAAGCTCATCTACTACGACGACCAGACCAACGCCGCCACCGTTCCCGGCATCTACGCCAAGCTCATTGACGTCGACAAAGTCGAGATCGTGATGGGCGCATGCGACCAATCTGATCGTTGCCGCCATGCCGCATGATCATGGAGCGCAAGAAGATGGTCATGGTGCTGCTGGCGCTCGGCTCCAATGCCGAGTTCAAGTATTCCAGATATTTCCAGAGCGCCCCGTTCGGCCCGGATCCGAAGGGCGTGTTGTCCAACGCATTTTTCGAAGTGGCAAAATCGCTGAACCCGGCGCCGAGGACGGTGGCGCTGATCGGCGCCGATGCCGAATTCTCCAACAACGTTCTGGTCGGCGCGCGCGAGAACGCAAAGAAGCTCGGCCTGCAGGTCGTCTACGATCGCAGCTATCCGCCGGCAACGGTCGACTACACGCCGATCGTTCGCGCCATCCAGGCGACCAGTCCGGACGTCGGTTCTGCTCGCCTCCTATCCGCCGGATTCGGTCGGCATGGTTCGGGCTGCAACCGAGGTCGGATTGAAAACGCAGCTGTTCGGCGGCGCAATGGTCGGCATGCAGTACGCCTCACTGATCACGCAGCTCGTCTGAAAAGCTCAACCGCGTGGTGAATTACCATTTCTTCGTCCCGAGCCCGACGATGAAATTCCCAGGCATCGAGGAGTTCCTGAAGAAATACCAGTCGCAGGCGAAGGAAGCCGGCGTCGACCCGCTCGGCTTCTATCAGCCGCCTTTCGCCTACGCCGCCATGCAGGTGCTGGAGCAGGCCATCAAGGCCACCGGCAGCGTCAACGACGACAAGCTCGCCGAGCACATCCACAAGACTGCATTCAACACGATCGTCGGGGAAATCAAGTTCAATGAGCTCGGCGAATGGGCGAATGCGCGGCCCATCATGGTGCAATTCCAAAACGTGCAGGGCAGCGGGCTCGAGCAGTTCATGACGGGCCACAAGCAGGTGATCGTCCATCCGCCCGAGTACAAGGATGGCGAGCTGGAATATCCGTTCGCGAAGTGAGCCCGCTCAGCCGGCACGCCTGGCGATGTGCCGGAGGGACCGTCGTCATGCAGATCACCGCCGCCGTGGCGCGCGAGCGATTTGGGCCCTTCAGCATCGAGCGGCTCGAGCTGGGCGATCCCCGGCCGACGAGCTGCTGGTCAAGATCGTCGCGAGCGGCATGTGCCAGACCGACCAGCACGGGCGGGACGGCTATTACAACACGCCGCTGCCGGCGGTGTTCGGCCACGAGGGGGCAGGCATCGTTGCGGCCGTCGGCAAGGGCGTCACCGAGATTCGCGCCCGGCGATCACGTCGTCATTTCGTTTCCTTGGTGCGGCACCTGCGCCAATTGCCGGCGCCACATGGAGGCGCATTGCCAAAACATTTCGATCTGAAGATGCGCGGCACCCGTCCCGATGGATCGACGCTGATGAGCCGCGGACGGCGCGCCGGTTTACAGCGCGTTCTTCCAGCAATCCTCGTTTGCGACCTACGCCATCGCCAACGAGCGGTTTGCGGTGAAGGTCAGAAAAGATGCGCCGCTCGAGCTGCTCGGGCCGTTCGCCTGCAGCGGGCAGACCGGCGCCGGCGCGGTGCTCAACTCGATGCGCCCCGAGCCGGGCGACGCCATTGCCGTGTTCGGCGTCGGAGCGGTCGGGTTGTCCGGCCTGATGGCGGCAAAAATCGCACGCTGCGATCCGATCATCGCGGTCGACATCCACGACCGGCGCCTTGCGCTCGCACGCGAGCTCGGTGCGACGCATGCCATCAATCACAGCGGCCGCACCGACATCGTCGCCGAGATCCGCAAGATCACCGGCGCAGGGCGTGCGCTTCTCGCTCGAGACTTCGGCCCAGCCGGACGTCCTGCGCGAGGCGATCGAAGCGCTGATGCCGGCCGGCACCTGCGTGCTGCTCGGCAGCGCGCGCTGCGGAACCGAAGTCTCGCATCGACATGCCGTTCCTTCAGTTCGGCCGCACGGTGCGCGGCGTGATCCAGGGCGAAAGCCATCCGCAGCAGTTCATTCCGATGCTCGTCGATTTTCTGATGCAGGGCCGGATGCCGGTCGACCGGATGATCACGTTCTATCCGCTCGCCGATATCAACCGTGCGGCGCAGGATTCCAACAGCGGCACGACCATCAAGCCGGTGCTGCGCATGCCGCACTGATCAGCGGGGACAGCTATCGGGGAGCGTAGGCCCGCACCATGGCGGGCGCGGCGACGTCGGCATCGAGCTGCAATTCGCGGGCCTTTTCTTCCAATTCCTCTCCCAATATCCGCAGCTCCCTCGCTATGCGCACATCGAGGGTGTGATGAGAGAGAAACCTGCAGCGCCTGGCCAATTCCATGAAATACATCTGTGCCGGCATTGATGCCACCAAGAGGCTATCTCGCATGCATAACAGATGCCGCGGAGCATGTCCGGTCGCGCCGTCCCAAATCCCGCATCATGGTAAAATGAAATTTGGCTGCCTCGTGTTTACCATTTTGTTTTGGAACTTGGTGTTTCCGCGCTCGTCGCGCGCTCCCAAATGACGAAAACAGCGCCCGCCTCAAGGTGCATGAGGCGGGCGCTCCCGAGCTCTTGGAAATCCAAGTCTTTCAGTCGTGCTTGCTGAAGCGGCCGTGCCGTGCCTGCGCGGTCAATCGCGCGAATTGCGCTTGGCTCATGTGAATCAGAGTCTCGTGATCGCCGGACTCCAGATAGACCTCCGGCTGCTCCTGCATGCTGTCGTCCACAATAACCTCCAGTCCGTAGCACTCGCCGACCGGCGGCACCGCACCCTCGGCACAATCCCCAAACAGCCGAGCTATCTCCACCTCTTGGGCCAGCTCGACATCATCGCCGATCTGTTTCCTAAGCTCCGACAGGTTGATGTGATGAGAGGCCGGCAAGACGGCGAGCATGTAGCCCCCGTTGCGGCGCAATACGATGCCTTTGGCGAGACCGTCCTTGGAAATGTGACAGGCCTTGGCGGTGCGTGCCGATGTCTGGGTCGGTTTGTGCGGGATCACCTCGTAGGTGACTTTCTGGTCGAGATACCTTTGCAATGTCGGTGCAATGGTCATGACGTTCCCTCCGTGCGATAAATATGCCCCGCAGTCGTGAGGGTTGATCAGCAGCGTCAGCTCACGTGCGCGGCCGTGTGTGCGGTGGCAGGAACAATAAGCTTCTTGTTCGCACCGCACAATCCCGCCGCGACGTCCTCGTGGGGATTGGGGGATCCTTGGCGTTTATTGTGAGCACGACCGGACTTCGGCGCCGAGACCGATCGGCGCCGCGAGCCGGGGCAGGCGTGCCTGAGCTCCGGAAGCTATGATCTTGCACGGCGTTGTCTCGTCCGCGCGGCTTTCTTGGCGGCGCGTGAGCGCGCCGTTTTCGCGGGGCGGCCCACGGGTCCGGGCGGGATGCGCTTGCCTTCGCGGCGTGCTTCTGAAAGCCCGATCGCAATCGCTTGCCGCCGGCTCTTGACCGTTCCGCCTTTGCCGCCCTTGCCGCTCTTCAAGGTCCCGCGCTTGAATTTGTGCATTTCGCGTTCCACGTCTTTCGACGCGCTGCGAGCGTATTTTCTTGCCATATCGGATCCTCCTTTTTTCGGCGTTGGGACTGACGCCTGTCCGGGCAAACAAAGCGATCGGCACGTCACGCTTCTCTTGATGCGCAACGTCAGCAGCATAACGGAGCAAACTTCGGAAATGTTCCCAGCCCGGCAATTCAATGGGATAAATGCGGTCGGCGCCTTATGGGTATCCTGCTGTCGCTCAGGATGCGAAAAGACATTTGACCCGTGAGCTCATCCGAAAGGCTGCATCTTTTCGGGAACATGATCCGCGCCACGAAAGGAAGGCCCGCATGAATGGCGCCGCTGTCATCGCCGAAATACTCAAGCGCGAAGGCACAGAGCTTCCTCTCCTGCTACCCGCGCAATCCGCTGATCGAGGCCTGCGCGGCGCTCGACATCCGTCCCATCCTTTGCCGGCAGGAGCGCGTCGGTGTCGGCATCGCCGACGGCTATTCGCGCATCCGCCGCGGCAAGCGCAACGGCGTGTTTGCCGCCCAGGCCGGGCCCGGCATCGAGAACGCATTTCCCGGCATCGCCCAGGCCTATCGCCGAGAACGTCCCGATGCTGGTCATGCCGGCGGCGCTGCCGCTCGCCCGGCAATACCTCAGGCCGGTGTTCCGCGCCGCCGACGTCTATCGGCCGGTCACCAAATGGTCGGCGCTCGCGCATTCGGTGCAGGAGCTGCCCGACCTCATGCGCCGCGCCTACCATGCGATGCGCAGCGGCAAGGGCGGGCCGGTGCTGGTCGAGGTGCCGCCCGAGGTCTGGGAGGCCGAATATCAAGGGCGAGCTCGACTACGCGCCCGTGCCGATGCTAGCGCACGCGCCCGATCCGGACGCGGTCAAGCAGGCGGTGCGGATGCTGCTGGCGGCCAAGAACCCGATGCTGTGGGCCGGCCAGGGCGTGCATCTATGCGCGAAGCCGAGCGAGCGGCTCGCGGCGCTGGCCGAGCTCGATCCCGGCGCCGGTCGTCACCACCAATCCGGGCAAGAGCGCGATTCCCGACAGCCATCCGCTGGCGCTCGGCGCCTCCACCCGCTCGCGCCCGAAGATGTTCACCGACTACATGGCGCAGGCCGACCTGGTGCTCGCGGTCGGCTCGAGCCTGACGCGCACGCCGTTCGGGCCGGGCGTGCCGCCCGGCAAGAAGATCATCCATTCGACCAACGAGGCGAGCGACATCAACAAGGAATACCGCGTCGACCTCGGCGTCGATCGGCGACGCCGCGCCTCGTGCTCGATGCGCTGATCGAGGAGGTCGGCCGGCAGAAGGGCGCCGCGCGGCGGCAACGCGCTCGCCTCGCTCAAGGAGGAGATCGCCGCCGGCAAGAAGGCGTGGCTCGCGGAATGGGCGAAGCATCTCGATTCCGACGAGATGCCGATCAACCAGTATCGCGTGATCCGCGATCTGATGCGCACCGTCGATCGCGACAACGTCATCATGACCCACGATTCCGGCAGCCCGCGCGAGCAGCTGCTGCCGTTCTGGGAGACGACGAAGGCGGGCTCCTACATGGGCTGGGGCAAGTCGACCCAGCTCGGCTACGGGCTCGGCATCACCATGGGCGCCAAGCTCGCGGCGCCCGACAAGCTCTGCATCAACGTGATGGGCGATGCGGCCATCGGCATGACCGGCATGGACATCGAGACCGCCGCCCGCAACAAGCATCGCCATCCTCACCGTCGTGTTCAACAACGGCGTCATGGCCGCCGAGCGCGACGTGCTCAAGCTCTCGACCAAGAAGTACGGCGCGATGACGGTCGGCGGCAACTACACGCAAGGTGGCCGAAGGGCTCAACGTCGCTGTCGACGCGGGTGGAGAAGCCCGCCGACATCGTGCCGGCGATCAAGGAGGCGGTCGGGGTGACCGAAAGCGGCGCACCGTTCCTGCTCGAGTTCGTGGTCAAGGAAGGCTACGACTTCTCGCGCTACAAGCTTGCGGGACTGTAGTGGGATATGTCTTGGTCATGCTTGCCCCGGTTGCTGCGCCACCATGACCGGAAGCGTGAAGAAGAAGGTCGAGCCCTGGCCAAGAATGGATTCGACCCCGAGTGTGCCGCCTTGCATCTCGATGATACGTTTCGGGAGATTGCGAGACCGAGCCCGGTGCCGCCCTTTTCGCTTCGTTGCCGATAAATCGACCTGCTGAAATTCTTCGAAAATCCTGTTCTGATCGCCGGCGGAAATACCCGGTCCGGTATCGTGGACGGCAACCATGAAGGAGCCTTTGGAGGCTGACGCCCGCACCGTGACCGCGCCGGCATCGGTGAATTTGATCGCATTGCCGATGAGGTTGAGCAGCACCTGTGTCAGCCGGCGTTCGTCGGCGTGACCTAGCGGCAGATCGGGCTCGACATCAACCTTCAGTGCAAGTTGCTTTTCTCCGCTGCCAGCGGCTCCACTGCCGTGAGGACGTTGTGAACAACGTCCTTTAGTGAATAGTCGACAAGCGTAAGCGTAAGCTGACCAGCCTCGATCTTGGACAGATCGAGCACGTCATTTATCAGGTCGAGAAGGTGCTTGCCGTTTTGCTGAATGCGATCAAGCACCTTGCGCATCTTGTCCGGCGTCTCGCCGTAGAGGTTGTCCAGGATAAATTCGGTATAGCCAAGAATGGCATTCAAGGGGGTGCGCAGCTCGTGGCTCATATTGGCCAGGAACTGCGACTTGTGCTTGCTCGCATCGGCGAGCTGGCGGCTCTGGTCCCGGATTTCGTTGAACAGTCGCACGTTCTCGATGGCGATGGCCGCCTGGTCGGCGAAGGTCGAGACCAGCTCGATCTGCTTCTCGGTGAACGGCTGGACCTCGGAGCGCGTCACGGCGAGAACGCCGATCGCAACCCCATCGCGCAGCATCGGTACGCCAAGAATGGTACGAAAACCGCCCAGTCTCTGCGCCTCGGTGAAAGTGTATTCCGGGTCGGCCTCCACGTCAGGGAGATAAATCACCCCACCTTCCACACGACGCGACCGGTTACCGATCCGCGTTCCGGCTCGATTGGGACGGTTCTTACACATTCCTCGCGATGAACCCGTGTGACAAACCGTAGCTCGCGCGCGAAAGGTAAAGCCCCATCCTTGCGCTGGTAAATCGGATGACCGTCTCCGCGTCGCAAAGCCGAGCGGCCAACTCGACGAGCGTGTCGAGCACCGCCTGAAGATCGAAGGCCGAGCGACTGATCACCTTGAGCACGTCGGCGGTGGCGGTCTGCTGCTGCAAAAATTCGGCGAGGTCGTCGGTGCGCGCCTGCACCTCGTCGAACAGCCGCACGTTCTCGATCGCGATCACGGCCTGGTCGGCGAAGGTCGGTCACCAGTTCGATCTGCCTGTCGGTGAATGGCTGCGGACCGTGCTGCGGAAAATGGAGATGACGCCGATAGGCATTACCCTCGCGCATCAACGGGCACACCGAGCAGCGTGCGGAAACCCGCCGAGCTTAGTGGGCTCCTTCCAGGGTGATATTCTGGATCGCGCAGCACATCAGTGAATATGAACGGTCTGGCCTTCGAGCACCGTACGCCCGATCAGGCTACCGCGGCCCGAGTGAGGAGATCGCGATGCGGTTCAAATAAGCCCGAGACGCGGGTGGCGCATTATGCCGAAGCGCTAAGCCGCGAAAGTGCTCGCCGTCGACGATAAAAGAGATTGAGGCTTGATCGGCATCGCAAAGCCGCGTCGCCGATTCGACAGACGTATCGAGCACCGATTGCAGATCGAATGTCGAGCGGCTGATAACCTTGAGTACGTCGGCAGTGGCGGTCTGCTGTTGCAGCGACTCGCGCAGCTCGTTCGAGCAGACGGATGTTCTCGATGGCAATGAGGCTTGATCCGCGAAGGTCTGACAAGCGCGATCTGCTTGTCGATGAACGCCCGGACCTCCTGACGATAAACGGTGATTGTACCGACCAGTTCATTCTCCTTAAGCATCGGGACGGCAAGCACGGTGCGATAGCCGGCCAGCTCGGCACGTGGCGACCAATCGGAGCGCGCTCGATGTAGGACTTGGTGCTTATGTCCGCGACTGGCTACCTGCTTCGTGAGAGCGAACTCCCAAAGGGCGCGTCCGCCGGACGGAAACGACCGGCTCGCGCCACCGTTGCTCGGCCCAGGCGGGCGGGGCGTTATGCATTGCGACGAAACGAAAGACTCATTTCCCTCATGCAAGTACATGCTCTCCGAATTTAGCCTCGCAGATGTGCCCGCATTTTCCAGCATGGCCTGGAACACCGGCTCAAGCTCGCCGGGCGAGCTCGAGATGACCTGCAGCACCTCCGCGGTTGCCGTCTGCTGCTCCAGCGCCTCGGTTAGCTCGCGCGTGCGCTGCTGCTCGGCTTCGAACAACCGCACGTTCTCGATCGCGATGACCGCTTGGTCGGCGAACGTGGTTATCAGGTCGATCTGCCTGTCCGTGAAGGGTTGCACGGCGCGACGCTGCAAGTTGATCACGCCGATCGGCGCTCCATCGCGCAGCAGCGGAACGCCGATCATGGTTCTAATGCCGCCAATCTTTGTGCGATTCTCCAAAAGTGTAATCCGGATCGGCTTGCACATCCGGGATTTGAACGACCTTGCCTTCCAGGATGCATCTTCCGACCAGCGAGCCTCGCCCCGCCGGAATCGGGTGACTATCCATGAAAGCCTTAAACTCCGGCGAATGGCCGTAATTGGCGACCTGCCGGAAGGCGTCGCCGTACTGACGATTGATCGATCCCATATCCGCCTCGCACAGGCGGACTGCCAATTCGATGAGCGTATTGAGCACGCCCGGCAGATCGAAGGTCGAGCGGCTGATGACCTTGAGCACGTCGGCGGTGGCGGTCTGCTGTTGCAACGATTCGCTCAACTCGCGGGTGAGCACCTCGACCTTCTTTCCAGGTCGATGTCGGTGCCCTGCCGCCCGCCGGGGACACTGGGACTGGCATCTCTCATGCTTGGCTACCGTTGCAGCGCCAAATCCAGCCTTAAGGATACAGCATAAATTACTCGACGGCCTGCGCAATTGCCCCGCATGCGAGCGGCGTGGTAGCTATCGTCCCCTTCGCCTGCAAGAATTAAAAGGAGCCTCCATGCGGTCTCAATATGCGCTGGCACTCGCAATGCTCACGGGTTTCGGATTGGGCGCGTTTGCCGTTCAGGGCCTGCAAGCTCAAGGAACGGCAGCGGAGCCTACGTCATTGTCGACATCAACCAGATTAACGATCCGGCGACCCTCAAGACGATCTTTCCAAAAGAGCTGCAGGCTGTGACCGCCTTCGGCGGACAATTCGTCACGCGGACGAATTACATCACCGGGCTTGATGGCGTGCGCCCTTGCGGTTTGCCATCATCGCATTCGATAGCGTTCAAAAGGCGCAGAATTGGAACGATTCGCCAGCTCAGACTGAAATTAATACGGCACGCATGAAATCGACGCAGTCGCGCTCCTTCATCGTCGAGGCGGAGGGTGTGAAGTAGGACGCGTTCCGAGTTGCGAGCCCCATGGGATCAGACCGGCTCCAGCAGGGCGTCGAGGTCGAAAGTCGATCGGCGTCCCAGGTCCTCCATGTGGTCGCTCAGGAATGTCTCCGCGCAGCGGCGGCCTTCGTCGCGCAGCAGGCAAAAGAATTCCCATTCGGCATTGAGCTTGGAGGAGTAGCCCAGCTCGGTCATCATCGCGCTGGCGATGCGGTGGATGCGCATCCCTGCCCATCGCGCGCCCTCGCAATCGCCCGGATTGGCCACCTGCCGCAGGACGGCGATCATGCGCAGCTCCTTCATCAACGGCGAGTTGAAGGAGATCTCGTTCAAGCGGTCCAGAATCTCGCGCGCCGAACGTGGCGTGCCTGGACGCTCGATCGGATTGACCTGCACCAGCAGCGTATCGCTCGACACGCACTCGCGCACCAATGGCGTGATGGTTGGATTGCCCATATAACCGCCGTCCCAATAGGCCTCGCCATCGATCTCGATGGCCTGAAACAACGTCGGCAGGCAGGCGGAAGCCAACAACACGTCGGGTGTGAGCTCGGCGTTGTGGAATACCCGGCCCTGGCCGGTGCGCACGTTGGTGGCGGTCACGAACAGCCAAATCGGTGATTGCGCCAGTCGCGCAAAGTCGCAGCATTCGGCCAGAAGACCGCGCATGGGATTTGCGCCGCGCGGGTTCAGGTCATAGGGCGAGAACAGGCGCGCGGCGAGATCGAAGGCGAGGAAGATGGGCGAGGTGTCGAGCGTCCACCGCCCCATCAGGATATCCAGCGGAGTTCGTCGAAAGGGGCTGAACGTGGCAGCACGCGAGACGCGTCGCCAGAAGTCCTCGAGCGCCAACTTGGCGCCCTGGGAGCCGCCCGCCGCATGCCCGTGCACCAGCACGGCGGCGTTCATGGCGCCGGCGGAGGTGCCCGAAATACCCTCGATCTGCAGTCGCGGCTCGTCGAGGAGCCGGTCCAGCACGCCCCAGGTGAAGGCACCGTGAGCGCCGCCGCCTTGCAGCGCGAGGTCGACTAGAATTGCATCACGAACGGGCTTCGTCGCGGCATCGGAGTGAGCGTCGGACATTTTTCCTCATACGGCCAAGAGCGGTACATGAGATTCGCTGCCTGGCGACGGTCGCCTTCCGCCGCCGTGTGCAGATCGCGTCACATGTAGACGGACGTTGAGACGGGATTATGATCCGGCGAGCAAGAACCAAAGGTCCCGGTAGCGACGTTCGTGATGGCTTGGGCATGACAGGAGACGGCACCATTCGCGGCTGTAGCGGTGGAGCGGATAGCGGGGCAATTCCGCAAATATATTCTCATCAGAAGCTTAGCCAGCCTGCTAACCGGATTCGTGACGTTTTGTTTGCGCTTCTCGTTGGGCTTGAGCTTGCGATTGCGTGGGGCGTCATAACCTTTGTCCTCAACTACATTCCATTTCTGGGCCCTCTTGCAGCGGTTGTTCTCACAACCTTTTTCGCCGCAGCGCAATTTGAATCGTGGCAGATGACCTTGAACCGTCTTGGACGGCGGCGAAGGGTGGGAGCGGGGAGCTCACCTCAACGCACGGCTCGCTTCCGCGCGAGGCTGCCCCGCGATCGTGATCCGCTCTGGCGGAAGCAGTCTGAGCCGGCCACGCGGTCCGATGGTGAATGTTTGTACGTAGAAATAGGAGGCCAAGTCGTCGGTTGCGTCCATGATAGGAGACGGGGCCGACACGATCAGCAGCCCCGCACATTCTCCGATCCAGTCGATATGCCGATGACCGTGCATCAGCACCGCGCGGCCTGCCAGCGGGCGCAGTCGGCGAACGAACCAGCTGCCGTTGATGAGGGCCGTGCCGATGCGCTCCGAAAGCGCTTTCGCCGTCTGAGGATATTCGACGGGATGATGATGCAGGGCGATGAGCCAGCAGGCGCGCGGGTACTGCGCCGTGGCGATCTCGATCGCCCTGACCTGCTCGGCCGAGACCAAGCCCAGCGCATTCGTGAAGGAGAAGTGGGTTTCGGCGTTCGAGTTCAACAGGATGATGCCCAGGCCGTCATCTCCTTCCGGCGCTACCGCCATGGGAAAAACCCTGGCCCACAGTTCCGCCAGCGGCAGCGATAGAAGCAATGTCCCGGCATCGGCGAATGCGGCGATCTGCGCGTGATGCGGCTCAACCACGTCCGCGAGAGTTGCGCCCAGGCGGCCTCCGGCGCGATCCACCACCCGCACGCGCCGGCCCTGAAGTGCGTCCATCGCGGACAAGGCCCGCATCTGGCGGAGCCGTTTCGATGGGCTCGTCGGCAAGTCCAGGCGTGCCGGATTGGCGCGGTCGACGACATTGAGGTCGTGGTTGCCCGGAAGCACCAGCACCCGGTCAGCCAGCCGCGGATGGAGCGAAAGGGCATCCAGAAACTCGGCCCATTCGGCGGAACGGCCGGCGTCGGTCATGTCCCCGGTGATGAGGATCGCGTCGAGCGGGTCGGTGGCGTGGAGTGCGTCCAGCTGGGCGAGCACCCCTTTCAGACGCCCATTGCCGCGCGGCCCCGATCGCCCGCTCTCGATGCGAAAGCCGTAGCGCTCGCCCACCACGTGGAGATCCGACAGATGAGCCACGCGCCATCTGCGACCTGCCGCAGGAGCGGCGTGAAAGCCGTGAAAATCGCGCGGCTGGGACATTGTCGCATCGGCAATTGCCCATACCAACGCGGCGGCCGCGAGATAGACGGCGACCAGCACGATACCGTTGGCCAGGGCCACGTGAGCAAGTTGCTGCGGGGAAGCGAGATCGGAGATGTCGCCGACCCAGCGCGAGCTCGGCCAGGCAAGCATCAGCGCCAGCAGGGCGAGCGCGCAGATGACGATCCCGGCCGCGGCCGCGGTGGCTGCGCGCAATCTGCTGCGGCGGGTCCTGGTCGAGCGCTCGGGGAGCAGCCCATCGACGAGGTGCTGCAGCCCCTCGCGCGCGGCCGCGTAGCAAGGCTCGACGACGAGAGAGTTCAACGACCAGAAGCTGCGTTCGGCGAGACGGAACAGTAGGCCGCCCGCGAACCAGCCGACGGCGAGCAAGACCGCAAGCAGGACGATCGGCCAGAGCCCGGCATACGGGGACGCAATTTTCCCGGAGATCTTGGCGACCCAGGCGGAGGCAACGAGCGGCGAAAGCCCGAGCAGGAGGAAGGGACCGATGAGCATCAGCATCAAGGCCGTTACCAGCTTCGGCAGGCTGATTTCCGAAAGCAAGCTGCCTGCGAGCCCGAGGAGCGAACGACGGTTCGTGCTCGACGCATCATCCTCGATGTCGCCGCGTCGAGGGTCGATGATCGGCATCACTCTGCCGCTTCCGTGCGCGCCTTGCGCCTGGCTTCCCTGCGCAACAACGCCGGCGCCAGAAACTGCCCGGTATAGCCACGCTTCGTTCCGGCGATGTCCTCCGGCGTGCCGACGGCCACGATCTCACCGCCGCCGTCGCCGCCTTCCGGGCCGAGGTCGATGATCCAGTCGGCGGTCTTGATCACCTCGAGATTGTGCTCGATCACCACCACGCTGTTGCCCTGCTCGACCAGCTCGTGCAGCACATCGAGCAGCTTTGCCACGTCATGGAAGTGCAGGCCGGTGGTCGGCTCGTCCAGGATATAGAGCGTGCGGCCGGTGGCGCGCTTGGACAGCTCCTTGGCGAGCTTCACGCGCTGCGCCTCGCCGCCCGACAGCGTCGTCGCCTGCTGCCCGACATGAATGTAGCCGAGCCCGACGCGCTGGAGGAGCTCGAGCACGCCGCGCACGCGCGGCACCACCTTGAAGAATTGCGCCGCCTCGTCGACGGTCAGGTCGAGCACGTCGGCAATCGACTTGCCTTTGAACGTCACTTCCAGCGTCTCGCGGTTGTAGCGCTTGCCCTTGCAGACGTCGCAGGTGACATAGACATCCGGCAGGAAGTGCATCTCGATCTTGATCACGCCGTCGCCCTGGCAGGCTTCGCAGCGCCCGCCCTTGACGTTGAATGAAAAGCGGCCCGGCTCGTAGCCGCGCGCCTTCGCCTCGGGCAGACCGGCGAACCATTCGCGGATGGGAGTGAAGGCGCCCGTATAGGTCGCCGGATTGGAGCGTGGCGTGCGCCCGATCGGCGACTGATCGATGTCGATCACCTTGTCGAGATGCTCGAGACCCTCGATGCGGTCATGCGGGGCAGGGGCCTCGCTTGCGCCGTTGAGCTTGCGCGCGACCGCCTTGTAGAGCGTGTCGACCAGCAGCGTCGACTTCCCGCCGCCGGATACGCCGGTGACGCAGGTGAAAAGACCCAGCGGAATCTCAGCGTCGATGTTCTTGAGATTGTTGCCGCGAGCATTGATGACCTTGAGGACGCGGGACGTGCTCCTGCCGCGCCGCTCCGGAACCGGAACGATCAACTCGCCGGAGAGATATTTGCCGGTATAGGACGCGGACTCGGCGATGAGGTCGTCCACGCTGCCCTGCGCCACGACGCGACCGCCGTGGATGCCGGCGCCAGGGCCGATATCGAGCACGTGGTCGGCGCTGCGGATGGCGTCCTCGTCATGCTCGACGACAATGACGGTATTGCCGAGGTCGCGCAGCCGTTTCAGCGTCTCCAGCAGCCGCGCATTGTCGCGCTGATGCAGCCCGATCGAAGGCTCGTCGAGCACGTAGAGCACGCCGGTAAGGCCGGAACCGATCTGCGAGGCGAGCCGGATGCGCTGGCTCTCGCCGCCGGACAAGGTGCCGCTCGCGCGCGCGAGCGTGAGATATTCCAACCCGACGTCGACCAGGAACTTGAGCCGGTCGCGAATCTCCTTGAGCACCCGCACCGCGATCTCGTTCTGCTTGGGGCTCAGCGCCTGCGGCAGCTGCGTGAACCATTCGCCGGCGCGCTTCACCGACATTTCGGCGGCTTCGCCGATGTGACGGCCGCCGACCTTCACGCACAGCGCCTCGGGCTTTAGGCGATAACCGGCGCACGCGGCGCAGGGAATATCGGTGAAATATTTCGCCATCTCCTCGCGCGCCCACTCGCTCTCGGACTCGCGCCAGCGCCGCTCGAGATTGGTCACCACCCCTTCGAACGGTTTTCTGGTCTCGTAGGAGCGCATCCCGTCGTCGTAGACGAAACGGATGGCATCGTCGCCCGACCCGTGCAGGATCGCCTCCTGCGTTCGCTTGGGCAGATCCTTCCACTTGGTGTCGAGCGTGAACTTGTAGTGCTTGCCTAGGGCATGCAGGGTCTGGAGATAATATGGACTGGAGGACTTTGCCCACGGCGCGATCGCGCCCGCGCGCAAGCTCTTGTCCTTGTCGGGGATGACGAGGTCGGCGTCGATATGCTGCTCGATGCCGAGCCCCCCGCACGCTGCGCAGGCACCGAATGGGTTGTTGAACGAGAACAGCCGCGGCTCGATTTCGGGAATGGTGAACCCTGAGACTGGACAGGCGAACCTTTCCGAGAAGATCAAACGCTGCGGCCCGCTGCGATCGTAAATCTTGGCGGTCTTTTTGGCCGCTGGCGCGGTGTGCTCCCTCTCCCCGCTTCCTCCTTCTTCTCCCTCCCCCGAAAGGGGAGGGCCGGATCGCCGCAGGCGATCCGGGGTGGGGTCAAGCCGCTGACCCCCACCCGACTGGTTCGCAGTCGATCTCCCCCTTGCAGGGGGAGGGATGGGAGCCAGCGGGGCATCCGCAAACTCCACTACCGCCAATCCGTCGGCGAGCTTGAGCGCCGTCTCCAACGAGTTCGGCGAGCCGCGTGCCGAGGTCGGGTCGCACCACCACGCGATCCACCACCACATCGATGTCGTGCTTGAGCTTCTTGTCGAGCGCAGGTGCCTGCGCAATCTCGAACAGCGTGCCGTCGATCTTCACTCGCTGGAAGCCGCGCTTCATGTAATCGACCAGCTCCTTGCGGTACTCGCCCTTGCGGCCGCGCACCACCGGCGCAAGGAGATAAAGCCGCGTGCCCTCCGGCAGTGCCATCACCCGGTCGACCATCTGGGATACGGTCTGGCTTTCGATCGGCAGGCCGGTCGCGGGTGAATAGGGAATGCCGACCCGCGCCCAGAGGAGCCGCATGTAGTCGTAGATCTCGGTGACGGTGCCGACCGTCGAGCGCGGATTGCGCGAGGTGGTCTTTTGCTCGATCGAGATCGCGGGCGACAGACCATCGATCTGGTCCACGTCCGGCTTCTGCATCATCTCCAGGAACTGGCGCGCATACGCGGAGAGCAACTCGACGTAGCGGCGTTGGCCTTCGGCATAGATGGTATCGAATGCGAGCGAGGACTTGCCGGAGCCCGACAGGCCGGTGAACACCACCAGCTGGTCGCGCGGGATCTCCACGTCGAAATTTTTCAGATTGTGCTCGCGCGCGCCGCGGATCGCGATGACGCGGGCATCGGGACGGCGGGCGCGTTTGTGGTCGAGGAGGTCGTTCATCTCGTCCGTCGGCGTGGAGCTCACCGTCCGGCTGCAGCTCTCTCCGCGCGCGGACGCAAGGAACGTAGTGAGAACGCCAGCCTTTCGCTAGTCCGACCGCGAGCAAGCCCGGCATTTCGGATTGCGTTGTGGACAACACCTGCGAGGCAGTCCCCAAGCGCCGGCAGACGTGCCGGCCCAGTCCGATGGAACTCTGGGTTCGTTTTTGCAAAAAATGTCGAACGGATTGTAAATATCTTATATTTCAATCCTAGGTTTAGCTAGCAGCGACGAGAACCACGCTGAATACCGGAATAGCAATCTTCTTTTGCTGTTGCGGTTGAGCGGCAAAGGTGCTAGAACAAAAAGTGAACAATGGCGGTCATCAGAGAACCCGGCCATGCGGTCGCCGTTTCTGTGGAAAAGGCCGAATGCGCTTGCCGGGCCCCACCTTGTGGTTACGGTACGGCGAAGTAGGAGACTGTCATGGCAGGTTCGGTGAACAAGGTCATTCTCATCGGCAATCTCGGCCGAGATCCCGAGATCAGGCGCACCCAGGACGGTCGGCCGATTGCCCACCTGAACGTGGCGACGTCCGATAGCTGGAGGGACAAAACGACCGGCGAGCGTCGGGAGCGGACCGAATGGCATCGCGTCGTCATTTTCAACGAGCAGCTTTGCAAAATTGCCGAGCAATATTTGAAGAAGGGCTCGAAGGTCTATCTCGAAGGATCGCTGCAAACCCGAAAATGGCAGGACCAGTCCGGGCAGGAAAAGTACACCACCGAGGTCGTGCTGCAAGGCTTCAATGCGCAGCTCACCATGCTCGATCGACTCGGAAGCGGCGGCGGTGCGGGCGACCTCGGCTCTGACGAAAGCGCCGGCGGCTTCGGCTCGCCCGGACCTTCCGCGCGCGACAAGCAGCCCGCTCTGGCGGGCGCGGGTGCCGGTGCCGGTGCCGGCAAGCGCGGCGACATGGACGACGAGATCCCGTTCTAGCGGCCGCGCCAGACCCAGCGGTTTGGCCAAACGAACCCGGGGACGTGGCGACAAGATTTTGGCCAAACGAACCCGGGCGCGTGGAGACAGGATTTTGGCCAAACGAACCCGGGGATGTGGCGACAGGATTTTGGCCAAACGAACCCGGGCGCATGGACCATAGGATTTGGCCAAACGAACCCAACACGATCTGGCCAAACCACCCCAAAGTTGAGAAGCTGAGTGAAAACAAGAAACTGAGTGAAAACAATATCTTATGGCATTCAACGGGTGCTGGGATGCCTGACCGCAAACCTACTCGAAGTTGTGCTCCTCGCCGCCTGAGAGGCGCTGCATCTTGACCATAACTATCTGAATTGCCATTTGAAAACCGTTGGTGGCAGCCCTGCCGGGGTGGCGCGGCGAGGTTGAATCAGCTAAGCAATTTGTCCCCACGACGCACGGATCCCGCCTTTGGCCGAGAATGACGAGCGCCCGCCGGAAGAGCCCGGCCCGTCCGACATTCGCCCCGTCTCCATCACCGAGGAGATGAAGCGCAGCTATCTCGATTACGCCATGAGCGTGATCGTGGCGCGGGCATTGCCGGATGCCCGCGACGGCCTCAAGCCGGTGCACCGGCGCATCCTCTATTCCATGCATGAGAACGGGCACACGCCCGACAAGAAATATGTGAAATCGGCACGCGTGGTCGGCGACGTGATGGGCAAATATCACCCGCACGGCGACCAGGCGATCTACGATGCGCTGGTGCGCATGGCGCAGGATTTCTCCATGCGGCTTGCGCTCATCGACGGCCAGGGAAATTTCGGCTCGGTCGACGGCGATCCGCCCGCGGCCATGCGTTACACCGAATGCCGCTTGGCCCGGCCGGCCATGGAGCTGCTCGAGGATATCGACAAGGACACCGTCGATTTCCAGCCGAACTACGACGGCAACGAAAGCGAGCCGGTCGTTCTGCCCGCGCGCTTCCCGAACCTGCTGGTCAACGGCGCGGGCGGAATTGCGGTCGGCATGGCCACCAATATCCCACCGCACAATCTCGCCGAGGTCATCGATGCCTGTGTCGCGCTGATCGACAATCCTGCCTTGGGGATCGACGAGTTGATCGAGATCATCCCGGGTCCCGACTTTCCGACCGGCGGGATCATTCTCGGCCGCCAAGGCATCCGCGCGGCCTATCACCTCGGCCGCGGCTCGATCGTGATGCGCGGCAAGGTGGAGATCGAGACCCTGCGCGGGGACCGCGAGGCGATCATCGTCAGCGAGATTCCCTATCAGGTGAACAAGGCCGCCATGGTCGAGCGTATCGGCGAGCTCTGGCGCGACAAGAAGATCGACGGCATCGCCGCGCTGCGCGACGAATCCGACCGTGACGGCTATCGCGTGGTGATCGAGCTCAAGCGCGACGCCATGGCCGACGTGGTTCTCAATCAGCTCTACCGTTATACGCCGCTGCAATCGACTTTCGGCGCCAACGTCGTGGCGCTGGAGGGCGGGCGTCCGCAGGTGATGAAGCTCAAGGACCTGCTCGAGTCGTTCGTCGCCTTCCGCGAGCAAGTGATCTCCCGGCGCACCAAGCATCTCCTGGGGAAGGCCCGCGATCGTGCCCACGTCCTGGTCGGGCTTGCGATCGCGGTCAGCAATATCGATGAAGTGATCCGCCTCATTCGCGCCTCGCAGGATGCCAATGCGGCGCGCGAAGCCTTGATGACGCGCGATTGGCCGGCGAGCGACGTCGAGGCCATGATCACTCTCATTGACGATCCGCGCCACAAGGTCACGCCGGCGGGCACCTACAAGCTGTCGAGCGAGCAGGCCAAGGCCATTCTCGACCTGCGCCTCCAGCGCCTGACCGCGCTCGGCCGCGACGAGATCAAAGCCGAGCTGGACAAGCTCGCTGCCGAGATCGCCGACTACCTCGATATCCTGCGCTCGCGTGCGCGCATTCAGACCATTGTCAAGGACGAGCTTGCCGCGGTGCGGAGCAAGTTCGCCACTCCGCGACGCACGCTGATCGTCGATCAGGAAGGAGAGGTCGAGGAGGAAGACCTGATCCACCGCGAGGACATGGTCGTCACCGTCTCGCATCTCGGCTACGTCAAGCGCGTGCCGCTGTCGACCTACCGCGCGCAGCGGCGCGGCGGCAAAGGCCGCGCCGGCATGCAGACGCGGGAAGAGGATTTCGTCTCGCGGCTGTTCGTCGCCTCCACCCACACGCCGGTTCTTTTCTTCTCCTCGCGCGGGCGGGTCTACAAGGAGAAGGTATGGCGGCTGCCGCAGGCGGCGCCGCAGGCACGCGGCAAGGCGCTGATCAACATCCTGCCGCTGGGCCAGGGCGAGCTCGTCACCACCGTCATGCCGCTTCCCGAGGACGAGAAGACCTGGGGCAATCTCGACGTCATGTTTTCCACCACGCGCGGCACCGTGCGGCGCAACAAGCTTTCGGATTTCGTCGACGTGCGGCGCTCCGGCATCATCGCCATGAAGCTCGACGAGGGCGAAGCCATCGTCGACGTTGCGATCTGCACCGAGCGCGATGACGTACTGCTGACTTCGGCCGGCGGCCAATGCATCCGCTTTCCGGTGACCGACGTTCGCGTGTTCCAGGGCCGCACCTCCATGGGGGTGCGCGGCATCGCGCTCGCCGAGGGCGACAAGGTGATCTCGCTTTCCATCCTGCGCCACGTGGATGCGAGCGCCGAGGAACGCGCGGCCTATCTCAAGCGCGCAAGTGCGGTGCGACGGGGCATCACCGACGATGCGGAGGAAATAACGACCGACGCGGAAGAGGCGACTGGCGCGATCGAGCTCGGCGAGCAGCGTTATGTGGAGATGTCCGCGGCCGAGCAATTCGTGCTCACGGTTGCCGAGCGCGGCTACGGCAAGCGCTCTTCGTCCTACGAGTATCGCGTCACCGGCCGCGGCGGAAAAGGCATCGTCGCCATGGACGTTCGCGAACGCGACGGTGCGATCAGGCGCAAGACCGGCAGCTTGATAGCCTCGTTCCCGGTCGAGGACGAGGACCAGTTGATGCTGGTGACGGACGCCGGCCAGCTCATCCGCACGCGCGTCGAAGGCATCCGTATCGCAGGGCGATCGACCCAGGGCGTGATCGTGTTCGACACCGCCGAGGGCGAGCGCGTGGTCTCAGTCGAGCGGATCAGCGAAGAGGGCGAGGAGCACGGCGGCTAAGCAGGGTTTTCGTGCTGGCGGTGACAACTTCGATTTGCCGTCCGATAGCCCGAAGCCGCCGTTTGCATTTCTGCGACGAAGGGCTCAGTGATAAACGGATTGTCGGGGTTGACGAGCGCGGCAAAGCGTGCGGCTTGCGGCAGCAGCTCATGGCGGAATACCTCTACGAGATGGCCCGAACGCGTCGGGCAGACCGGCGTGGAGAAACCCGACCACCGGCATCGCCGGTTGCTGCGCACCCGCCCCGAGCGGCCACGCCCCCACCGTGCCGCCGAGCAGCGTGATGAATTCGCGATGTTTCACTCGACCACCTCGTCGGCGCGTGCGAGCAGCGTCGGCGGAATTTCGAGGCCGAGAACTTTCGCCGCCGTCAGGTTGATCACCAGCTCCAATTTCGTCGGAAATTCAACCGGCAGATCACCCGGCTTCGTTCCCTTCAAGATTTTGTCCACGAAAGCCGCAGTTCGCCGCCAGCTTTCCCGTAAGTCAACGCCATAGCTCATCAGTCCGCCGTCTTCGACATTCTGCCGCAGGCCAAACATGGATGGCAGCCGGGCAGCCATCGCCAAAAGCGCAATCCGCTTGCGCTCATTGAGGAACATTCCATCTGGAAACGCGAGCACCATCGCAACTCTTTCGCGCGTCAGCTTGTCGAATGCGGCGTGAAGGTCGTCTGGCATGCGAGCCTGCAAAGCTGCCAGCTCGATCCCTAGCGCAGCCGCCGCAGCTTCCACGCTAGGTCGCTGCGCCTCATGCGTTGGATTGCCGGGGTTCACCAGCAGACCAACCTTGCGCGCGTTTGGAACCATTTCGACCGCAAGTGCGAGTTGTTTGCTCGGCAAATCTTCTACCGTCAACAACACGCCGGTCACGTTGCCTCCCGGCCGGGCATGACTGCGCGCAAAGCCAAAGCCGACCGGATCGACGAGTATCGGTGAGACGATCGGGATCGTGTCCGTGAGCTTCTTGAGGGCAATCACCCCCGCCATCGCGCCCGACACGAGCACGTCGGGCTTTATGCGAACCAGCTCTTCCGCAAGCGAAGGCGCCCGGGCCTGATCACCATCGGCGTAACGGCCCTCGAAGGTCCAGTTCTGACCTTCGACGTATCCGAGGTCTCGCATCCCTTGCAAGAATCCATCAAAAAAACGCTCAGTGCCCGCCTTGGAACCGGCGACCACAGCCGACCACGGGGCGTGCCAAAGTCTGAGCGAATCCCGCGAGCGGCCACGCAGCCGCGCCGCCGCCGACAAGGCTGACAAGGCTAATGAATTCCCGTCGCCTCATGGTGCCCTCGAAACCGAGGACTACACCCTACCACATCCTTGAATGAGAGGGTTGTGCGTCACAGCAAAATCGACCACTCCACTTCCGGAATGGATCATAACCCGCCCGCCTCGCCCGCTAGCATGTCAGCTTCCGCCAGCTGGGACATTGGTCCGCGCGAGCAACCGTTGGTCAAGTCGTCCAACTCTGCTTAGCACCGGGTTGTTTCCCGGCTGCAGTGCGGCGCGCCTGCCGTCGGTTCGGCGTGCCATTGCAAGACCGGCAGCGCGGTGCACTGCTGGTCCGGCGACCGCGGCAAGGTCGAGTTTCGTGCGGTCACAGGTCTGCCGCGTACCACTTCGTGCTGCGCTGCGCCCGGGACACACATTTCTGTATCAGCCAATTTATGGTTTCCGGGCTCTCGGCCTGCGGGCTCGCCGCGGAATGGCGGCGCGCATGATTCGAATATCGAATCGCAATCTCCGCGCTTGGCGTGATATGCTCGAATAGGCTCGCGTTCTCAAAGCAACGGTGGCCGAACCTCGGCACTTCCAGCTCGGAGGAAAATCTCATGACGGACCTCACACGACGTACTGTTCTTGCCGCAGCAGCTGCGACAACCACCGCTGCCGTGGCGCCCGCCGTAATGGCGGTACCCGCCTTCGCCGCCACGCCTCCTATCGGCAAGCAGGCCGCCGGGTACTATCGCTACATGCTGGGCAGCTTTGAGATCACCGTCGTGACCGACGGCGTCAACCGGTTCCCGTTGCCGGACGATTTTGTGACCAACATGAAGAAGGATGACGTCAAGGCCGGCTTGGCCGCGGCCTACCTGGATACGGATGTCTTTTCCACTCCTTACAATCCGATCGTGGTGAACACGGGCTCCAGATTGGTCCTCATCGACACGGGATCAGGGGAGGCGACCTACAACCAGAGCAAAGGGGGGTATGGCCAGCTGCTGACCAATCTCGCAGCGGCCGGCATCGATGCCAAGTCGGTGGATGCGGCCATCATCTCGCACTATCACGGCGACCACGTGAACGGCCTGCTGCGCGCGGACAATTCACTGGCTTTTCCAAACGCGGAAATTCTGGTGCCGGCCGAGGAGCACAGGTTCTGGATGGACGACGGCGAGATGAGCCGCGCGCCAAAAGGGCGCATGGAAGGCTTGTTCAAGAACAATCGCCGGGTGTTCAGCGGCGAGGTCCTCAAGCGATTGCGGACCTACGAATGGGACAAGGAAATCGTCCCGGGCATCACCGCCGTCGGGACGCCGGGTCACTCCTGGGGGCACACTTCCCAGGTCGTCGCATCGGGAGCAAGCAAGGTCTTCGTGCAGGGGGATGTGACGCACCTGCCGTTCCTGTTCGTGCGCAATCCGGGCTGGCACGCTTTCTACGACCAGGATGGGCCGAAGGCGGAAGCGACGCGCCGCAAGATGTACGACATGCTGGCGGCGGAAAAAATGCTCGTGCAGGGATTTCACTACCCGTTTCCCTCGCTTGCTCACGTGGAAAAGAGCGGCTCGGGCTATCGGGAAATCCCGGTTCCCTGGAATCCCACGATCTGAAAGCCTACGTAGTCCCTTTGATTTCGAAGTTCGCATCAGAGGGACCGCAAGCGCTGGCGAACTTCGGAATTGGGACGCTAGGAGTTGCGCATGGTTCAGGTGCTCGAGCAGGAGACAATGCCGGACACGGTCGAGGCGACCCTCAATTACGTCGTCGAGACCGGCGAGAAGATTTTCACCCAGACAGCAGCGCCCGGCTCGCTCGACGTGCGCACCGGCGGCCAGCAGGATCCTCGCCGCATCACCATCCGCAATGGGCGGCCATCAACGGCGCGTTTCCTGCTCGAGCAGGACGGGTTTCAATTCGTCCGTCACGACACCAGGGTCCGCGATTTTTTCGACGAGGACGAAATACGACGGGTCTATTATCCGGAGATGGAAGCCCTGGTGAAGGCCGAGAGCGGCGCCTCGCGGGTGGTCGTGTTCGATCACACGCTGCGCACGGCCGACGACGACCTGCGCGAAAGGCGCGGGATTCGCGAGGTCGTTCGCCGCGTTCACAACGACTATACGGAATGGTCAGGCCCGCAGCGGGTACGCGATCTGCTGCCGCAGGAAGCCGACGAGCTTCTGCGCCGCCGCTTCGCCATCGTGCAGGTCTGGCGCCCGATCAGGCTTCCAGTCGAGACTTTTCCGCTCGCGATCTGCGACGCGCGCACTCTCTCGCTCGATGATCTCGTCGTATCCGAACGCCGATATCCAGACCGCGTCGGCCAGACCTACGCCATAAGATACAATCCGGCGCACCGCTGGTATTGGTTCCCGCGCATGCGGCGCGATGAGGCGCTCGTCTTCAAGGTGTATGATTCCCTCAAGGACGGGCGCGCCCGCTGGACTGCGCATACGGCGTTCGATGACACGACCTCGCCGCCCAATGCGCAGCCGCGCGAGAGCATCGAGATCCGAACGCTCGCATTTTTCTGAGCGTAGCTTTGGCCGCGCATCATCGATGCGCGCCGAGCCGGCCGAGCCTTGGCCGCCAGACAGGCGGCGAGAAAGTTGGGCTAGCTCCCCGGGAGCTCATCGAGCTCCTGAGACCCACCAAGGGTTAGACTGTGGACACGAGGGCCGACCCCATCGGGTCGACCGACGTGCCCACAGCCATAGCCACAGAGGGTAGCAACGCTTCAGGTTAGCCCTTCGTCACGATCGGAGGGGCCTTGCCCTTGCCGACGCCGACGCAGCCAGCCATTCCGATGGCGACGATAGTCGCAACCAGTGCAACGAAAATCTTCTTCATTGGAGCCCCCGAGTTGAGTGGAATCCGTACCGTTAACCATTGATCATTAACCACTGAACGCCGTCGGCCTCTAGTGTTAAAAAGCCACAGTGCGAATCAAAGCGCGTCCGCAAGTCCGGCAGCGCCGGCGCCGGGCCTGCGGGAAGGCTTGTTTATCCGGCGCGCTGACCCCGGCGGCGATGCATGTCACGGGCGCCGGATTTTGCCGTCGCGCGTCTTCTCGAGGGGCCGGCTCAAAAATTCATTCCGCGTCGAGTTCGACAACGGAGCTGCGCATGCCATCCGGCGTTTTTGATTCCGTCCTGCTCAAGCACATGTGGGCGACCGACGAGCTGCGCGCCATCTTCAGCGACGAGAACCGCGTTCAGAAATGGTTCGACTACGAGGCAGCGCTGGCACTCTCGCAAGCAGACCTCGGCATCATACCGCTGGACGCTGCGATGGAGATCGCGTGCAAGGCCAAGGTTGCCAATGTGGAGCTCGAGGCGATCGCTTCCGAGATCCGGCGGACCAAGCACCCGCTGGTCCCGGCGCTGCGCGCCTTGCAGGCGATCTGCAGTGCAGGGCATGGCGAATATCTTCATTTCGGTCCGACCACCCAGGACGTCCTCGATACCGGCGTCATGTTGCAAATCAAGGAGGCGCACGCGGTTTTCGTGCGCGACCTGCAGGAGATCGGGCGCGAGCTGTTCCGGCTCGCCGAGAAGCACAAGAACACTCCGATGGCAGGTCGTACCCATGCCGTGCAGGCGCTACCGATCACCTTCGGCCACAAATGTGCGATCTGGCTGGCCGAGGCCGGTCGCAATCATCAGCGCCTGACGCAATTGCAGGACCGGACTTTCGTCGGCAGCCTGGTCGGCGCGGTCGGTACCGGAGCGTCATTCGGCAATCTTGCGTTCGAGCTCGACAAGAAGGTGATGGTTCGCCTCGGCCTCGGCGTCGCCGACGTCTCCTGGCAGCCCGCGCGCGACCGTCTCGTCGAGTATGTCGCCATCCTTGGGATCATTGGCGGGAGCCTCGCCAAAATCGCAAACGAGATCGTCAGTCTGGCGCATACCGAAATCGACGAGCTCTCCGAGCCGTTCAACGAAGGCAAGGTCGGATCCTCCACCATGCCTCACAAGCGCAACCCGGCAATTACCGAGGGCGTCGTCGCGGTCGGTCGCACGCTGCGATACACCGTCGCGCTGATGTACGAGGCCCTGGTTCAAGAGCACGAGCGAGATGCGACGGCGTGGCGCCTGGAATGGAAGGCGCTGCCGGAGGCCTGCCTGATGACCGGGGTGATCCTGGAGCAGATGAAATACGTGCTTGCAGGCCTGGAGGTTCATTCCGACAACATGCGGCGCAATCTCGACGCTCTCGGCGGATTCCTCCTGTCCGAGCGGATCATGTTTGCTCTCGGAACGAAGCTCGGAAAGCAGACCGCCCACGAGATGGTTTATGAGGCTGCGATGCGGGGCCTCTCGCGCGGCATCACCTTCGAGCATTCCCTGATGGAGAACCCGCAGGTCAAACAGGCGCTCGGTGCGCAAGAGTTGAAATCGCTGCTCGATCCCACGACCTATATCGGTCTCGCGCCGGCAATCGTTGAACGCGTTCTTGCCGAGACCGAAGCCTCCGGCTGGCTGCGCCGGTTGCAGTAAGAAATGCCGGCGAAGTCTTGCAAGCAGCGTTGCCGAGGGGACGACACGATCTTTTGTTCTTCCCTTTGCCGAGCTTTATGATGTCCCGTGCCGGCTTGCCGCGGCTGTCAAACATGGGCTAGGAGGCTCTCGACCGTTGTCACCCGTTACCCGGCTGGAACCTTTCCCGCGGCGGGGACGTTAATGCACTTCGGCGACAACGTGACCATGAGCCCCAATACACTCCGGCCCCAAATGTCCATGCCTGAGGACGACACGGAACGCGACAACATCGTCCGCCTGGGCACCGAGACGCTGTTTGCCATCGGGGAGGAGCTTCGCCGCATGTACGATGCGGATTTGCGCTCGAAGCCGTCCGAGCGGATCGAGCGCCTCATGCGCTGGATCGAGGGCGGCGAGGACGCTCCGTAACCTGCAACCGCGCGCCGACAAGCTCTATTCAGCGGTAATGCCGGTGAGCTTGACCATCGCCCGCCATTTTACGATTTCACCCGCAATGAAGGCTGCAAAGGGAAGGACGATCAGCGCGCGCCGGCATTCTCCAGGATGCGAGCGATTTGCGAGTAGCCGCGCGAGCGTGCATGGCTCAGCGCCGTCGTTCCGTGACGATCGGCGAGAGTGACGTCGGCGCCCGCCTTGACCAGTGCCTCGACCGTTGCCGTATGCTTGCTGCCGCCGTTGCCGAGCACGACCGCCTCGAGCAAAGCCGTCCAGCCGAGATTGTTGACATGATTGAGGGGTGCTTTGGCGGCGATCAGGGCGCGCACAATCGCAGCATGCCCAAGATGTGCCGCAGCGATCAACGCCGTTCCGTCATAGGGGCTGGTGACGGCGCGCGCATTGCCGCCGCCTTCGAGCGCGATTGCGAGCATTTCCAGATCGTCGTTCACCGCCGCGATGGTGATCGCGTCATAGCGCTGGGCATCGAGTGCGTTTGGATTGGCGCCGAGCTTCAACAACGCACGTGCTGCGGCGTGTTGACGAAGGAAGGCGGCGACATGCAGCGGGGTGCGGCTGTTGCTGTCCTGGATGTTCGGCTTCTCGCCCTCGGCGATCAGCTGCTCGATCTCGGGAACGGCGCCGCGGGCGGCGGCCGCGTGCAGCCCGGCATAGATGCGCAGCTCCCGCTCGGTCGGCGGCGTCTGCGCGAACGGAACGCCCGCAGCGAGGCAGAAAAGGCCGGCTGCGATGAGGACGCGGCCGAGGAGACCCCGCGCCGGGGCTGCTGCGAAGAGTGCAGCCGCCCGGCCCGATGGAATATCGAATCGAAAGCCGTTGCGACTGCACCCCATTTTCCTTTTCCTCGAGACAGACGGCTTCTTTGCTTTGCTGTCCGCTTGTCAGGCTCGGACGCATATCCGGCGATTGCAAGCCCTCATCGACCGCCGTAGCGAAATTCGAGGCTGATCCCCATCGTCCGTTGCAAGGTGAATTATCTCCCACACCGGGAGACCCCGACCTGCTATCATACGAATATTGAAATACAGGTTTCAGCACCGTGAGGGATATGAGACGACGCGAGTTCATTGCGCTGCTCGGCGGGGCGGCGGCCTGGCCGCCGCTCGCAGCGCGCGCGCAGCCAACGGAGCGCTTGCGGCGGATCGGCGTGCTCATACCGCTCGCCGCAGACGATGCGGAAGGACAGGCCAGAATCGCAGCGCTCCTGCAGGGGCTGCAGCAACTGGGATGGACCGACGGGCGCAACATGCGGATCGAATATCGCTGGTCCGCAGGCGCCGATGCTGACCAGATTCGCAAAAACGCGGCCGAACTAGCAGCGCTCGCTCCGGACGTCATCTTTACCTCTGGTAGCGCGGGCTTGGGGCCGTTGCTGCAAGCAACTCGCGTAGTGCCTATCGTGTTCGCGATCGTCCCCGATCCGGTCGGAGCCGGCTTCGTCGATAGCTTGGCGCGGCCAGGCGGCAACGCGACCGGTTTCCTCATGTTCGAATACGGCATCAGCGTTAAATGGCTGGAATTGCTCAAGCAGATCGCGCCCAGCGTGACGCGGGCGGCCGTCATTCGCGATGCCGCGGTAACCGCGGGGATCGGCCAGTTCGGCGCGATCCAGGCCGTGGCGCCATCGTTCGGGGTAGAAGTAAGCCCCGTCAATGTGCGCGACCCCGACGAAATCGAGCGCGCTGTCGCGGCCTTCGCGCACTCCTCGAATGGCGGCCTGATCGTGACGGCGAGCGCGTTGTCGGTGGTTCATCGCGAACTGATCGTCGCGCTTGCGGCCCGGCACAAACTGCCCGTGGTTTACTGGCAGCGCTTCTACGTAACCGGTGGCGGCCTGATCTCCTATGGCCCTGATCTGATCGACCAGTACCGGCGCGCGGCCGGCTATGTCGATCGCATCCTCAAGGGCGAGAAGCCGGCTGAGCTGCCGGTGCAGGCGCCGACCAAGTATGAGCTATTGATCAACCTCAAGACTGCCCAGGCGCTCGGCCTCGAGGTGCCGCCCATGCTGCTCGCGCGCGCCGACTCGGTAATCGAGTGATTCGAATCCGCTCACGCGGAAGCGCGCTGCGCGCGACCAAGACCGGTCATAGCCACGCTCACTCGATGACGTCGTCGGCACGGGTAAGCAGTGTCGGCGGAACTTCAATTCCGAGCGCCTGGGCAGTCTTGAGATTGATAAACAGTTCCACTTTGGTGGATTGCTGGACTGGCAGATCACTCGGTCTTTCGCCTCTGAGAATCCGACCGGTATAGACGCCGACCCAACGGAATGATTCCTGAAGGCTGCCCCCATAGGCCATCAGGCCACCAGCCGTGACAAACTCGCGAAATCCGAAGATGGTGGGCACCGCGTGACGGGCCGCCAGGATGGCGAGCTGATCGCTCCGGCTGAAAAAGAATGAATCAGAGCTTATGACAAGTCCGCCCGCTCGCAGTCGGGCCACGCTTGCGAAGGCAGCATCGAACTCCAGGTCCGTGCTGGCTTGCAGCACGTGAAGCTGCAGCCCGCGGCTGCGGGCTGCCGTCCGTAAGTCTCTCGATTGGGCCTCGGCGAGATTTGGACTGGTTGGGTTGACAAGCAGGGCCAGTGATGTGGCATTCGGGACCATCTCGTGCAGCAGCTGTAGCCACTTCGGCCCTACCTCCAAGGTTAGCGTGGTCGCACCCGTGAGATTACCGTCGGGGCGGTTTAGGCTCGTGACAAGTTTGAGGTCGACGGGGTCACCCGCTACAAAAAAGACGATTGGGATTGTCTTGGTCGCCGCCTTCGCAGCGAGAACTGAAGGCGTCGTGGGCGCAACAATTACAGACACTTGGCGGTGAACAAGATCGGCCGTCAGGGCTGGCAATTTCTCGTTCCGACCCTCGGCCCAGCGATATTCGACCGCTACATTCTGGCCTTCGATAAAGCCGGCTGATTTTAAGCCCAACCGGAACGCGCGCAGGCGGTCTGCGTATGGATCGGGCGAGTCGCTCCCAATAAATCCAATAGTTGGCAGGTTTGCCGGCCTTTGTGCGTGCGCCGCGAGCGGCCAAGTGACTGCGGCGCCGCCTAGAAGCTTGATGAACTCACGCCGCTGCCATTGCTCAAATTGCATCTGGTCCTCCCACTGGGTGGCCGGCAGAATATCGAATGAGCGAAGATCAGTCAGTGGGTGTCCAGCTATTTCACAACCGGCCCCCTGCTGGGCAATGCCGCTTGTGATTGGCGAAAGCCGTCCGTTCGCCAAGCTCGCAAATATTGCTTAGATTGCCAAAGAATGACGACGCGAGGTGACAACGGTGCCGCAACCGCAAGACGATGACGCCCGCTTCATGGCGCTCGCCATGACGCTCGGGCGACGCGGGTTGGGGCGCACCTGGCCTAATCCGGCAGTCGGTGCGGTGGCGGTAAAGGACGGGCTCATTGTCGGCAGAGGCTGGACCCAGCCGGGCGGGCGGCCGCATGCCGAAACCGAGGCGCTCGCGCGCGCGGGTACGGCTGCGCGCTCGGCGACGCTTTATGTGACCCTTGAACCGTGCTCCCACCAGGGCAGGACGCCCCCTTGCGTTGATGCCATCGTTGGCGCCGGAGTTGCGCGCGTCGTCTCGGCGCTGGTTGATCCCAACCCAATGGTCGCCGGGGCCGGTCACTGGCGCTTGGCGGAGCAGGGGATCGTGGTCGAGGTCGGCATCGCTGCCGAGGAGGCACGACGTGCCCATGCCGGCCACATCCGGCGTATGCGGGATGGCCGCCCGCACGTGACTTTAAAGCTAGCTCTGTCGGCGGACGACAAGGTTGCGCTTGCCGGCCGGCGGCCGGCGGTGATCACCGGCGGGCGGACGCGCAATCGGGTCCATCTCATGCGCGCGATGAATGATGCTGTGCTCACCGGCATCGGCACGGTCGTGGCAGACGACCCCTTGCTCACCTGCCGCCTGCCCGGGATGCACTCGCCGGTGCGGGTCGTGGTCGACGGGAAGCTGCGATTGCCACCGGCTTGCAGGCTGGTTGTCAGCGCAGCGCAGACGCCGCTGTGGGTCGTTACCGGTGCGGGTGCGCCAGCCGAGCGCGAACAGGTGCTGCAGGGAAAAGGCGTTGAAGTGATGCGGGTGAACGATGCCGGCGGCAGGCTCGATCTCGCCGCGGTGCTGCGGCTGTTGTCGGAACGGGGCATTACCCGGCTCCTGGTCGAGGCCGGGCCAATACTTGCCACGGCTTTGGTGCGCGCCGATCTGGTCGACGAAGCCGCTCTCTTCCGCTCGCCGGCTCCCATCGGGGCCGACGGTATTGACGCGCTCGATGGCCTGCCGCTTTCCGCATTGACCCGATCGTCCCAACTCAAGAGCCTCGCGACCGAGGTGATCGGCGGCGATATGCTCGAGCTGTTCGAGCGGCCACGCTATTGAGCACGTGCATGTTCACCGGCATTGTCACCGATATCGGCGAAGTGACTGCGGTGGAGCCGCGCGCGGAGAACCTCGCTCGCCTCACCATCGCCTGCAGCTACGATCCCGACACCATCGACATCGGCGCCTCGATCGCCTGCAGCGGCGTGTGCCTGACCGCCGCAGCGCGAGGCAAGGACCGCAAGGGCGCCTGGTTCACCGCCGATGCCGCCGCGGAGACGCTGCGCGTGACGACCGTCGGACGCTGGCAGCCCGGGACACGCATCAATCTCGAGCGAGCGATCAAAATCGGCGGGGAGCTCGGGGGCCATCTCGTCACCGGACATGTCGACGGCGTGGCCGTCGTCGCCGCGCGCGAGGATTTGCCCGACATGGCGCGGTTCACGTTTCGCGTGCCCGCCGAGCTTGCCCGCTTCATCGCGCGCAAGGGCTCGGTCGCGCTCGATGGTGTGTCGCTCACCGTCAACGAAGTCATGCACGACATTTTTTCGGTGATGATCATTCCGCACACGCTCGCGGTGACGACCTTGCAGGCACTTGCTGTGTGCGGTGAGGTCAACCTGGAGGTCGACCTCATGGCTCGTTACGCGGCGCGGTTGACGGAGCGCGCGTAGGACACAAAAGCGGAGTCTCATTCCTGTCCCTTTGATCCCCCAATGGGATCGCGATCCGCGCTTCGGCCGCGCCGCTTCAAGGATTTTTCGCTAGCTTGCTTCCCACCCGATCCGCTTGCTACGACCGTTTGATCGTGGAGATGACGTCATGGCCGAGCGGCGCAGATCTGCGGGCAAAGGTGTTGGCGAGCTCATCGATGCGCGAATCCTGATCGTGGAGTCGCGCTTCTATGAAGATATCGCCGATGCCCTGCTCGCAGGCGCCATGGCCGCAGTGGAAGAGGCCGGCGCGCATTTCGATCGTGTGAGCGTTCCGGGTGCGCTTGAAGTAGCGCCTGCCCTAGCGATCGCATTGGATGCGGCCGAGGCGGGCGGCAAGCCCTATGACGGTGCAGTGGCGCTCGGTTGCGTCATCCGGGGCGAGACGCTGCATTTCGAGATCGTGTCGCAGGAATCCGCGCGCGCTCTCCTCAACCTCTCGGTGGCGCTCCGAGTGCCCATCGGCAACGGCATTCTCACCGTCGACACCCACGCCCAGGCTAGGGCGCGGGCCCGCAAGGAACAGGCCGACAAGGGCGGTGATGCCGCCCGCGCGGCGCTGTCGCTCATCCGGCTCAAGCGGCGCCTCGATGCGGACTAGTTTAGGTTATGGCTCGCGACCGTGCTCCGAAGGACGAACGCAAGGCAAACCGGCGCGGCGCCGCGCGGCTTGCGGCCGTGCAGGCCCTCTATCAGATGGAAATCGCCGGCACCGGCCTGAACGACATCCTTGCCGAGTTTGAAAGCCACTGGATCGGTCGGGAGGTCGAAGGCGCGCAGTATCTGCCCGCGGAAGCGGCGTTCTTCCGTGATATCGTTTCAGGGGTGCTGCGCGAGCAACGCAGCCTCGATCCGTTGGTCGACGATACGCTCGCGCAAGGCTGGCCGCTCAAGCGCATCGACGCCATCCTGCGCGCCGTGCTGCGAGCAGGGGCCTACGAGCTGGGTCACCGCAGCGACGTTCCGGGACGCGTCGTCGTCTCCGAATATGTCGACGTGGCGCATGCCTTCGTCGACAAGGAGGAGACCGGCATGGTCAACGCGGTGCTCGATCAGATCGCCCGACGGTTTCGCGCGGACGAGTTCGCGCATTCCCGTCGGTGACAGCGGGCTTTCCTGCGCAAGCGAGAGAGTCAAAGCATATCCGTCAACGGCGCCGTTCAGCCGATTGCAAACGGCAAGGCGACGGGGCTGCGGAAATTCGACGACGAGTTCCAGGCGATCTCGCGAGTGGTGAGGTGGTAATCCGGAACGCGCGCGAGAAATTGCTTCATGGCGGTTTCGGTGACCAGGCGCGCCATCTGACTGCCGAGACAGAAATGCTTGCCGGCTCCGAAGCCGAGATGGCCCTGCGGACGCCGCTCGATGTCGTAGGCATCCGGATCAGGGAATTTTCGCCGGTCTCGATTACCGGACCCGAAGGCGAGCGCAACCTTGTCTCCGATTTTGAAGGTCTTCCCGTGCAATTCGCTCGCGCGCAGGATGGTGCGCTTGAAACGCTGCGCCGAGGTGTTGAAGCGCAGCGATTCCTCGATCGCCGGCGCGATCAGGCCGTGATCCGCGACGACGCGGCGGCGGGCATCGGGATAATCGTGCAGGTTGAGCGCGAACATGGTCATGAAGCTGGACAGCAATTCCACCCCGGCCATGACGAAAGTTGCGGTCGTGAGCACAATCTCGCGTTCGGTAAGCCGGTCGCCATCGATCTCCGCCTCGGCCAGATGGGTGATGAGGTCGTCGGTCGGAGCTTTGCGCCGCGCTGCGACTTCCGCACTCAGGAAATCGCTCAGCTCCCCGAACGCCGCAATGTGCTCGGGATTGCGGCCCTTCACGGATTTGTCGGTTGAGACTGCCAGGATGACCTTTCGCCGGATGTCGGCGTGGTCGCGCTCGGGCAAGCCCATGGTCCGAAAGAGGAGACCGACGGTGATGCAGCTCGAAAAGTCATTGATGAACTCGAACGTCCCGCTATCACAGATCTCATCCAGCGCGCGCTCTGCGATTTCGCGGGTATGCCCTATCAGGTGCTCGATATTTTTTCGCGCAAAGGCGGCTTAACTCAGCGCCCGCAGCCGGTCGTGGCGCGGCGGATCGGTTGTTCCCAACGTTGCCCCGGCGCGACCGGGAAGCTCGTCGATCATGTTTCCTTGCGATGACGAGAACGTCTCCCAGTCGCGCGCCGCCGCAACGATGTCATCGTAACGCGAAATGATCCAGAGCTTTGCGCTTTCACTCCAATAGCAGGGATATCTTTCGCGCAGGATCTCGTAGTACGGAAATGGATCGGCATCGATTTCCGGAGAGTAGAGATCGAATGCTTCCATCATGCGGACTGATCAATCCAAAATATCTTGCATGCCGCCACCACTCGCTGCTCAACAAGGATATCATGTCAAGCTTGGAGAGGCCATGACGCCCAAGGAGCAGGCCGCAGGATCCGGCGAGGACCGCCTGATCGCGCGTTATTTCAGGCCGCTGGCGAAACATCCCGGCGCCTTTGCGCTTGCCGACGATGCCGCCGTGATCGATCCGCCCGTGGGCTGCGATCTCGTGCTCAAGACCGATGGCATCATCGGCGGTGTGCACTTCTTTCCCGACGATCCTCCCGATACGGTCGGCAAGAAGGCGCTGCGGGTAAATCTTTCCGACTTGGCGGCCAAGGCGGCGCGGCCGCTGGGGTTCTTGCTCACCCTCGCGCTGCCGGACGAGATCGGGGAAGCGTGGCTCGCACCCTTCGCACGCGGCATGGGCGCGGATGCGGATTTTTTCGACTGTCCGCTGTTCGGCGGCGACACCGTCCGCACCCCCGGGCCGATCACGATCTCGATCGCGATGTTCGGGGCGGTGGCGCACGGCAAGATGCTGCGGCGTGCCGGCGCGCAGCCAGGCGACCGCGTCGTGGTGACCGGCACCATCGGCGATGCCGCGCTCGGGCTCCTGCTGCGACGCGATCCCGGTGCCGGGGAGCGTTGGAGACTCACGCGAGAGCAACAGAACGACCTCAAGGCCCGATATCTCGTTCCGCAGCCGCGCACCGCAATTGCAGAGCTGCTCGGTCAGTACGCTTCCGCCGCCATGGACGTCTCGGATGGCTTGGCGGGCGACCTCGCAAAGCTTTGCCGCGTGTCGGGCGTTGCTGCCGAGATCAACGCGGCATGCGTGCCCCTTTCGCAGCCGGCGCGCGCCGCACTCGCCAGCGCGCCTGCGCTCATCGAACCCATTCTTACCGGCGGCGACGACTACGAGGTCCTGGCCAGCGTGCCGCCAGGGAAGGTCGAGGCACTACGAGATCTGGCCCTGGCGAGGGACGTCGTGGTCACTGATATCGGGATGGTCTTGGCCGGCGACGGAGAGGCGCGGGTGCTCGATCAAGCCGGTCGGCCGCTTGAATTTGCACGCTCGTCGTTTAGCCATTTCTGATCGATAGGGAAGGGCGCCCATGGACGACACGACGGCTTTGGTTCGTCCGGAGGCCCGCGACTACACGCCGGCCGATAATCCACGCTTCGTCAAGCTGCATCGCCGATTTCCCACCATCGCCTATCTGCGCCGTCATGCCCGCCGGCACGCCCCGAGCTTTGCATTCGAATATCTCGATGGGGGCGCGGGCGCGGACGGCGGCATCGCTCGCAATTGGCGCGCACTCGATGCCATCGAGCTGGTGCCACGCTACGGTGTCACCACCGCATTGCCGCCGGTCGACATCGAGCTATTCGGAAGACGCTATGCCGCGCCGGTCGGCGTTGCGCCAATGGGAGGCCCTTCGATCGTCTGGCCGGGCGCCGACGGGTACCTCGCTGCCGCGGCGCAGCGTGCGCTGGTGCCCTATGCTCTCGGGCTCGTGGGCGGCATGACAGTGGAACGTGCTGCCGAGATCGCGCCCGATGTGCTCTGGTTTCAGCTCTATCGCTGCTCGCGCAACGAGCACGCGATCGGCTTTGATCTCGTTCGACGCGCCGATGTCGCGGGCGTGCAGGTGCTGGTGCTCACCGTCGACGTACCGGTGCGCACCACGCGTGCGCGCGAAGTGACAGCCGGAATTACCTCGCCGTTCCGGCCCGGCCTGCGCATGATCTGCGAAGCCCTGCGCTCACCCGGCTATCTCCGAGCGCTGTGGAAGCATGGTCAGCCGCGGTTCGGTAATCTCAAGCCATATACCACCGCGACGGCGGACGTGAACCAGGTGGCGAGCTTCGTGCGGCGAGAAATGGGCGGCGCGTTTACCTGGGATGAGATCGCGCGCTACCGCGAGCGCTGGAAGCGTCCATTGGTCGTGAAGGGGGTCCTGCACCCGGCGGACGCCGAGCGCTGCGCGGCTCTCGGGGTCGATGGCATCGTTGTGTCGAATCATGGCGGACGTCAGGTGGAAGGTCTCCCGGCATCGATCGACGCGCTCCCCGCCATCAGTCGTGCCGTCGGCGGCCGGATGGTGGTCATGCTGGACAGCGGCATCCGCTCCGGGCTCGACGTGGTCCGAGCGATCGCGCTCGGCGCTGATGCGGTCTTTGCGGGCAAGGCCTTCCTGTGGGGCTTGGGGGCGCTGGGGCCGGAGGGTCCCAGCCACGTGCTTGACCTTCTCATCGACGAAATGAAGTCGGCCTTGGGGCAAATCGGTGCGGGCTGCCCGGCCGAGGCACGCTCGGTCACGATCCGGCATCCCGGGGCGCTGCATTTCTGATCGGCAATGCCTTGACTTGCGTGCGGTCGCGTTGGTTCAAGCCAAAACGCATTTCGAGCGTTGCGCGGCCGGTCCGTTTTTGGCAATGTCCGCGCCGATCTAGAGGCCGGGCTGGGCTCGAGTGCGGCCTTGCAGAACCTGCCCGCAGCGCTCCAACACACCGGGGTATCAACAATGACAGCTCTCTGGCTGATCGTCCTTTGCGGCGCGCTCGCCATTCTCTATGCCGTCTGGGCGATCCGTTCGGTGCTCGCAGCCGACGCGGGCAGCGCGCGCATGCAGGAGATCGCCGCGGCGATACGCGAAGGCGCCCAAGCCTATCTCAAGCGCCAATATACGACGATCAGCGTGGTCGGCATCGTCATCTTTCTGATCATCGGTTATTTTCTCGGCTGGCTGGTCGCGGCCGGCTTTCTGATCGGTGCAATTCTGTCGGGCGCAACGGGATTCATCGGAATGAATGTGTCGGTGCGCGCCAATGTCCGCACGGCGCAGGCGGCGATCAGCTCGCTCGCGGACGAACTCGAGCTCGCGTTCAAATCCGGCGCCATCACCGGGCTTCTGGTCGCGGGTCTCGCGCTGCTTGGCGTTAGCCTCTATTTCGGGTTCCTGGTCGGGATGCGGCATTTGGCGCCCGATGACCGCACTGTGATCGATGCCCTGATCGCGCTCGGATTCGGTGCCTCGCTCATTTCCATCTTCGCCCGCCTTGGCGGAGGCATATTCACCAAGGGCGCCGATGTCGGCGGCGATCTCGTGGGCAAGGTTGAGGCCGGAATCCCGGAGGATGACCCGCGCAATCCCGCGACGATCGCCGATAATGTCGGCGACAATGTCGGCGACTGTGCCGGCATGGCAGCGGACCTGTTCGAGACCTATGTCGTGACGACCGTCGCCACCATGGTGCTGGCAGCAATCTTCTTTCGCACCGCGGGCGCCAATACGCTCCTCAACATGATGATCTATCCACTGGCCATCGGCGGCATCTGCATCATCACCTCGATCATCGGGACCTTCTTCGTCAAGCTCGGCCCCAGCCAGTCGATCATGGGCGCCCTCTATAAGGGTCTCATCGTTACCGGCGCGCTCTCGCTCGCCGGCGTTGCTCTGGTGACTTATCTCTTGGTCGGGTTCGGGACGGTTGCAGGTCAGACCTATACCGGCACGTCACTGTTCATTTGCGGCATTGTCGGCCTTGCCGTTACCGGACTGATCGTTTGGATCACGGAATACTATACCGGCACGAATTACCGGCCGGTGCAGTCGATCGCCAAGGCCTCGTTGACCGGGCACGGCACCAACATCATTCAGGGATTGGCGGTTTCGCTGGAAGCGACGGCGCTGCCGACCATCGTGATCATCGCGGGAATCCTGATCACCTTCAAGCTCGCCGGCCTGTTCGGGATTGCGATCGCCGTCACTACCATGCTCGCGCTCGCCGGTCTGATCGTCGCGCTCGATGCGTTCGGTCCGGTCACCGATAACGCGGGCGGCATCGCCGAAATGTCGGGACTGCCGAAAGAGGTTCGCAAATCGACCGATGCCCTTGACGCCGTCGGCAATACGACCAAGGCGGTGACCAAAGGCTATGCCATCGGATCGGCCGGGCTCGGCGCCCTGGTCCTGTTCGCGGCCTACCACCAGGATTTGCAGTTCTTCATCTCGGATGCGGCGCGCTATCCCTATTTCCAAGGCATCAAGCTCGATTTTGCGCTGAACAATCCGTATGTCGTGGTTGGTCTCTTGTTCGGCGGACTTTTGCCTTATCTGTTCGGCGCGCTGGGCATGACCGCCGTCGGTCGCGCGGCGTCGGCGATCGTGGAGGAGGTGCGCCGGCAATTCCGGGAGAAGCCGGGCATCATGGCGGGAACCGACAAGCCGGACTACGGCAAGGCGGTCGATCTTCTCACCGCTGCCGCCATCAAGGAAATGATCGTTCCGTCCTTGTTGCCCGTGCTCTCGCCGATCGTGGTCTATTTTCTGATCTACTGGATCGCCGGCGGCGGGGCGAGCGGGAAATCCGCCGGCTTCTCGGCGCTTGGAGCCATGCTTCTCGGCGTCATCGTCACCGGCCTGTTCGTCGCCATCTCGATGACGTCCGGAGGCGGCGCCTGGGACAATGCAAAGAAATACATCGAGGATGGCCATCACGGCGGCAAGGGCTCGGAGCCTCACAAGGCGGCCGTGACCGGCGACACCGTTGGGGATCCCTACAAGGATACTGCCGGACCGGCGGTAAATCCCATGATCAAGATCACCAACATCGTCGCGCTGCTCCTGCTCGCCGTCCTTGCCCATTCACGTTGACGTCCGAGCGGCGGTCTCATCCTGGCGCAGGCGTGACGAGGAGCGAGCGAGCTCAAATCAGAAGAGTTTGAACATTCCGGTGATCAAGCCGCTATCTTTTCCGCCGGTGGGCGTCGTTCGGCTGACGAAGTCGAAGATCCTGCCGTCCTTCATGCCATAATCTGCCAGCCGCTCTACCCGGCGGGTCTTGTCGAAATAGACCGCGATGACACGCTGGTCGGTCAGCTGCTGGGGCATGAAGCCGACCGCGCGCTCGGCCCGCTGGGAAATATAATAGAAAGCCTCGCCGCTCACGGTAGCGACCGTTGATGGCGTACCGAGCACGAGCAAAACCTGCTCCTGGGTCGATCCGATTGGGATCTGCTCGAGCGCGCCATCGGGCAGGATATAGCCTTTGCGGTAGGTTTCCGTGAAACAGCCACAAAGCAGAAGGCCAAGCGCCATCATTGCCGCTGCGAGCCTGGCGGCGGCGCACGGCGGGCAGCTCAATCTGCTCCTCTGAACAGCGATCCCCATATCACTCTTGCATTCGCTGCAATGTCCCGGCATTGCCGATCAGGGTCCAACGCCCCCTCGAACCGGCTCCAGCCGCAAGCTAACACAATGATATTCCGCTGGTTTGCCCCCACCTCCCGAGAGGCCAGCATTACCTCTCTCTATGGCGCCATCGTGGCACAGGCGCGCCGGACCGCGTTCTACCAAATCTATGGGGTCCCGGATACTGTCAACGGCCGGCTGGAGATGATCATGCTCCACGCGGTATTGGTTCTGCGCCGGCTGCAGGACGAAACGGCAGAAAGCCGCGCCCTCGGGCAGGGGCTGTTCGATCACTTCTGCCGGGATATGGACGATAATATGCGCGAAATGGGGGTTGGGGACCTGACAGTCCCGCGAAAAATGCGCCGGATTGGAGAGGCGTTCTATGGCCGCCAGGCGGCCTATGGACTTGCCCTCGAGGCGCCCCATGATGAGGACTTGGCGACGCTCCTTGGGCGCAATGTGTTTACCGGCATCGCGGCACGGGATGGGGCCGCAAGGCTTGCGATCTATAGCCGTTGCGCGCTGCGCCAGCTGTCGGCCCAGGATGGGTTCGAGCGCGGCGAAATCTCCTTTCCCGATCCCGAGCAGGTCCATGCCTGAGAAGCGGGCGCAGAGGGCAGTACCGCACGGGAGCGGACATCCGTGGCGGGTGCCGGTCGTCCAGGCTGAGGTGCCCGAGGGCGGGCTGCATCTCGATCTCGTCGCCGACGAAAAAGTGCGTGCCGATATCGCCGTGCTCGCGGGTCTCGTGACGTTGCCGCGCCTCGATGCCAACTTTGACGTGACGCGGCATGGGCGCAGCGGCTTGCACGTCATCGGCCGGGTGTCGGCCAGCGTTGGTCAGACATGCGGCGTCACGCTCGAGCCGATCCAAAACGAGGTCGATGAAGCGGTCGATCTCGTCTTCGTACCCTCTGCCTCCCGGCCGGCCGGCGGGCATGAGGGGAAAGAGGTTGAAATTCCTCTCGCGGATGCCCCGGAAGCATTGCTGGACGGGGTCGTCGATCTCGGTGTGGTGGCGACCGAATTCCTCATTCTCGGCATCGACCCCTATCCGCGCAAGCCGGGCAGCGTATTCCAAGCGCGCAGCGTGGACGAGGATTCTGGGCAGCCTTTCTCCGCGCTCGACGCGCTGAAAAGGCCCGCGACGGCAAGGAAGGCTGATTGAGGCCCCCTGTTGTGTCCTCGTGCTGACGCGGTATTGTCGCGCCATGCCCCATAAAGTCCGCATCGCGCTCGACGCCATGGGGGGAGACCATGGGGCTGCGGTAGTTGTTCCGGGAGCTGAGCTGTCGCTCGGCCACTATCCGGATGTCGAATTTTTGTTGTTCGGCGATCGAGCAGTTATTCAGCCCCTCCTCGATGTCCGCCCGCAACTCAAGTCTTGCTCCCGCGTCGTGCACACTGAAGTGGCCATCAAGATGAACGACAAGCCGAGCCAGGCCCTCCGGAAAGGGCGCTGGAAATCGTCGATGTGGCTTGCCATCGACGCGGTCAAGAAAGGCGAGGCGGACGCCGCCGTGTCAGCCGGCAATACCGGCGCGCTCATGGCCATGGCGAAATTCGAGCTCAAGACCATGCGCGGCATCGCGCGTCCCGCAATTGCGGCAATATGGCCCACGCTCAAGGGCAAGTCGGTCGTGCTCGATCTCGGTGCCTCGATCGGCGCCGATGCAGCTCACCTGGTCAATCTCGCTGCCATGGGCAGCGCAATGGCGCGAGTGCTTTTGAGCATCGAACGACCAACGGTTGGACTCCTCAACATCGGGGTGGAAGAGGTGAAAGGACTCGAGCAGGTGCGGGCGGCGGCCTCACTGTTGCGCGAAGGCCAATGGCCACAATTCGACTATTTTGGCTTCGTGGAAGGCGATGATATCGGTAAGGGAACGGTGGATGTCGTTGTGACGGAGGGTTTTGCCGGCAACATCGCGCTCAAGGCTGCGGAAGGCACGGCGCGCCAGCTCACGCGCATGCTCAAGGGAGAGATCGAGCGCACCCTCGTGAGAAGGCTCGGTTACCTGTTGGCGCGGGGCGCGTTTCGTGCGCTCAGTGACAAGATGGATCCGCGCAAGTCCAACGGCGGGGTATTCCTCGGCCTCAACGGCATTGTGATCAAGAGCCACGGCGCGACCGACGCTGAAGGCTTCGCCTGCGCCGTGGATATCGGCTACGACATGGTGCGTCACGAACTGCTGGCGAAGGTCGGGCAGACCCTCGAGAAGGGGCCATCCGGTGCGCCAGCCGCGGGGCCGGCGGGTGTGGCCCGGAGCTTGGCGTCGTGAGCGTGACCCGCTCGGTCGTGACTTCGGTTGGCAGCTATCTGCCGAGCCGCGTTCTCGACAATTCCGAGCTGTCGCGGATGGTCGATACATCCGACGAATGGATCAGACAGCGTACAGGTATTCGAGAGCGACACATAGCCGGCGAAGGCGAAACAACTGCGGACATGGGGGTCAAGGCTGCACGCGCGGCGCTTGCGGCAGCCGCCATCGATGCTTCCTCCATAGACTTGATTGTCCTCGCGACTTCCACTCCTGACAACACGTTTCCGGCAAGTGCGGTCTCTGTGCAAGCCGGCCTCGGCATCACCCATGGCGCCGCCTTTGACCTCCAAGCCGTATGCTCGGGGTTCGTGTTCGGGCTTGCGACCGTCGATGGCCTGCTCAAGACCGGTGCATTCCAGCGTGCGCTGGTGATCGGCTCGGAAACCTTTTCACGCATCATCGACTGGGAGGATCGCACCACGTGCGTGCTGTTCGGGGATGGCGCGGGCGCCGTTGTGGTCGAAGCCCAGCGCGGCCCCGGCAGCCGCGAAGATCGTGGCATTCTCGGCGCGCGTTTGCGCTCGGACGGCAGGTACAAATCCAAGCTCTATGTCGACGGCGGACCATCGTCGACGCAAACCGTTGGTCATCTTCGCATGGAGGGACGGGCGGTATTCAAGCACGCAGTCGCGATGATCAGCGATGTCATCGAGGACACCTTAAGGACCACCGGCTACACGGCGGCCGATATCGATTGGTTCGTGCCCCACCAGGCCAACCAGCGTATCATCGACAATTCCGCCAGGAAGCTCGGCATTGACCCGGAAAAGGTGATCAGCACCGTTGCGTGGCATGGCAATACGTCAGCGGCCTCGATCCCGCTGGCACTTGCGGTGGCCGTCGCGGAGGGCCGCATCAAACGCGGAGATCTGGTCATGATGGAAGCGATGGGGGGAGGTTTTACTTGGGGTGCGGTACTGGTGCGGTGGTGAATGACATCGCCGGCCAATTTGGAGCTCTGTTCTGCCCCACGCGCCACGGCCCCGTTGACCATGCCCCGCCAACCTAATATCGTTTGATAATTCAGAGGGATATCTTGATCGCCGGAGGTGGGCTGGGCGATGACAGGAAAAACGGTCACGCGCGCGGACCTGTGCGAGGCAGTCTACCAGAAGGTAGGATTGTCCCGGACCGAATCGGCGACGCTGGTTGAGCTGGTGCTGAAGGAAATTACCGACTGCCTCGAGCGCGGCGAAACCGTGAAATTGTCCTCTTTCGGTTCCTTCGTTGTGCGCAACAAGGGCCAAAGGATCGGGCGTAATCCCAAGACCGGCAAGGAAGTGCCGATCTCGCCGCGTCGCGTGATGGTGTTCAAGCCGTCCGCGATCCTCAAGCAGCGTATCAACGCCGAATCCGAGGAGATCAAGTAGCGGCGCGTCTACAGCATGATCCCGAAAAATTGCATGCTTGTCGGATAAGATCATGCGTCAAACTAGCAAAGTCGTGGGCTCAATCTGAAGCTCTGCTTTGGGGAGCATGGCGGCGTGGACAAGGCACCGGACGCATTCCGCACCATCAGCGAAGTCGCAGTGGAGCTTGAAGTTCCTCAACACGTGCTGCGATTCTGGGAAAGCCGTTTTCACGAGATCAGACCGATGAAGCGCGGCGGCGGTCGGCGCTTCTATCGCCCCCAGGACGTCGATCTGCTGCGCGGAATTCGCCATCTTCTCTATGGCGAAGGCTATACGATCCGTGGTGTTCAGCGCATTCTGCGGGAACAAGGCCAGCGCTTCGTGCAGAATGTCTGGCAACCCGGCGCCCCACAACCGACGCGGATGCTGACGGACGGTACCTCCGAGGAGGAATCCGAGCAACTCGATGCCGAAGCCCACGCAGGCGCGCCGCGGCTGGCAACGCCAGGCAGCGGGGGGGCCCAAGAGGCTCGCGACGAGCGAGGGGAGCGCGCCCTGGCGGAAAGTCCCATGGCACCTCGTGTCACCCCGAGCACTGCTGCCGGCCTGCCGCTGCAACATGTGAGCAAGTTGAAAGCGGTGCTCGACGATCTTGCCGAGTGCCGACGGCTGCTCGATACGGCGCACAGTGATCGGTCTTGACTCGGTTGCCGCCGCCAGGAGATTTCCGTGCAAGTAGCGGGACCAGCAGCTAGATTGACCATCGGTTTGCGGGATAGCAGGCGAATGGAGAGACGCGCGATGGCTCACAGGCAAATCCGAATGGTGCTCGCATGTGCGCCACTGTTGGTGGCGGCGCCTGCGAACGCGCAGGACCGCGGACCAAATCCCGGCCGCGACATGGTGATGAGCAAATGCTTCCAGTGCCATACCGATGCGATCTTCCGCGACCAGCGCCAGGACACGCGCGCATGGGAAGGTGCGATTTATCGCATGATCGGACGCGGCGGATTGTGGACGCCGGACGAGATCAAAGTGATGGCCGAGTATCTGGGCAACGAGTTCGGCCCGAGCTCGAAACCCGCCGTGCAATCGAAATAACGGTCGGCGGGAAGCCGTGCAGAACGCCACCTGCCCGCACGAGGAGGCAACGATGAGAAAACTGGTTGCGCAATATCTGTCCGATTCCATTTCCCGGCGCACTTTCGTGGGCGGCCTTACCAAGGCTGGACTGACCGCAACCGCGGCTCAATCGGTATTGAGCGCGGTCGCATCAGTGAGCTATGCGCAGGGCGCCGGGCCGCAGCCTAATCCGCCGCCGGCTCTCTCAGGATCCAGCCAAGGCACGCCGCCCCCTGCGGCATCGGCGACGATTGCCGGTGTGAAGCCGTTCCAGGGGGCGGGCGGGGCGGCTTTTGCCGAGCAGCTGATCGCCTGCGGCGTGAAATATGTCTTCGGCAATTCGGCAAGCGAGGACGCCCAGTTCTACGAGGCCCTGGTCGACCGGCCGCAGCTCAAATACATCCTCACCCCGCACGAAGGGCCCGGCGCTGCGATGGCCGCCGGCTACATCAAGGCCTCAGGCGAGCCGGCGATCGTCATGCAGGCGGCGGTCGTCGGGATGGCGAACGCCATCGGACAGATGTTCAACGCCTTCAAGGAGCAGACCCCGCTTGTCGTCTATTCCTATCGGACCGACCAGACCCGGCGTGCAGGGCGCGACGGTTTCGAGGAGGTCGCCAATCAGGAGCAGATGGTTCAGCCGATCACCAAGTACAGTTGGCTCGCGCGCCGGCCGGACATGATTCCGGAAACAGTCCGCCGTGGTTTCAAGGCTGCATGGACCCCGCCCTATGGTCCCGCCTACATCTCCTGGCATTCGGATTACAACGACGAGCGCGTACGCAGCGAAATCATTGCGCAGGATTTGGTCGATCCCCGCATGCGGGTACGGCCCAATCCCGATGAGACAGGGCGCGCCGCAAAGTTGCTGGTCGAGGCGCGCATGCCGCTCATGGTCGTCGGCGACGAAATCCACAAGGCGAAGGCGGAAGCCAAGGCGGTGAAGCTGGCCGAGCTCCTCGGCATGCCCGTGACCCAGGCGCGCCAGCTCTATGCCAATTTCCCCGAGACGCATCCGCTCTGGGTCGGAAATCTCGCCGGCAACAGTCTCAATGCACTGAGCTATCCAAAAAGCGTCGATGTCATCATCAACGTCGGCAACAAATTTCAGCACAATGGCGCGACGCCGATCGTGCCGCGCGGGCCGAAATTCATCGACATGCGCATCGACCATGCCAGCATGGGCAATGTCATGCTGACCGAGGTGCCGTTGGTTTGTGACGTCGGCCACGGACTGGACGATCTCATCGCTGCGGTCGAGCAGCTCATGACGGCGGCACTGCGGCACAAGGCCGTCGATCGGGCGAGCGACGTGCGCAAGTTCAGCGACTGGGCGAAGACCGCGCGCGCTCTGGTGGTGAATAACCCCGATTGGGATCAGAGCCCGATCATCGCCGACCGGCTGACATGGGAGGTCGCGCAATTCGCCGACGCCGATGCCATCATCGTGCACGAGGCAGGCTCGGTGGCACTGCACTCATTCAACTTCGATCCGATGGGAGGCCGCGAGCTCTTCTTCTACTACGGTGCGCATCTCGGCTCCGGAGTCGGAACGGCGGCCGGCGTGAAGCTTGCGCGTCCGAACCAGCAGGTGATTTGTCTGGTCGGCGACGGCTCATTCATCTTCGGGCCGACTGCGCTCTGGAACATGGCCCGCCTGCAGCTTCCAGTCATTACCGTGGTCTACAACAATCATGCCTATGGCGGACCTCATTCGCGCGTGATTGCCAATGTGCCTGGTGGCCGCATGGTGCAGACCGGGCAGTTCGTGCACGATTACCTCGGTAGCCCCGACATGAATATGGCGGCGATCGCAAAGGGCTTCGGTGTCGACGGCGAAGTGGTCGAAAGCCCGATACAGCTGCGCGAAGCGCTTGCACGCGCCCGCAAGCATACGGTTGAAGGCAAGCCCTACTTGATCGACGCGCAGGTTGCGCGCAAGGGCGTGGCCTGGGCGGATAAGCCGTGGATCCCTCCGATTCAGGTGGCCACGCTTCGGCAGAAAAAGGTCTAACGAGCGTGCGGGCCTTGATCCGCATTGCCGCACGCGCCGAATTTGAGCCGCACACATTTGCCCACCTCCACGGGGCATGGACAAAGGGCGGCGCCACTTTGCCGGTGCTCATCTTGGCATCGGCTTTCTTGTTCCCAATCGCTGGAAATGCTGCGGAGCCCAGCGAGGCCGAGATCGACCAGGGTCGCGATATCTATGGCGAGCTCTGCCTCGCCTGCCACGGCCGTGACATGGTCACTCCGGGCGGGCTCACCTTCGACCTGCGCAAGCTTCCGAAGGATCAGTTCGAGCGCTTCCGCGACGCCGTCGTCAACGGCAAGCCGCCCTCCATGCCGCCGTGGCGCGACAAGATCACGGACGAGGATATCAAGCTGTTATGGGCGTATGTTCGCAGCGGCGGGTAGCTGCGCTTCAGCCAATTCGGGCCGATGCCGAGATCACCAGCCGGGACGGCTCATGCGGCCGAGAAACCACCCGACTGCCAGCGCGACAGCGACGGCCGTATAGGGTCGGTTCTCGATGGTATGACGGATCGCCTCTTCCACCGGCGCGGCACGGTCTTGCACGACTTTCGCAGCCTCGCCGGCGGCATCGCGCGCTTGACCATAGAGGTCCTGGGCCGCTCCCGCTGCTTGCTTGATCCTGCCTTCGACCTGGCTCGCGACATCCCCCGTAACGCCTCCGAAGCCTTCCTGCGCTTGACCGCCGAGGTTCTTGGCGGTGCCGGCCACACGATCCTGGTTCATCGATAAAATCCTCTGTGCGTGGTGTGATGCTTCAACAATCGAGACCTGATTTAGTTCATCTTGAAAAGCAGCCTATCATGGTTTGATGATACCAATGGTGGGGGAGAGGGAAGCCCCGGGGGCTGGGCTGCGCCTCGCTCGCACCCCAGGGCAGGCCCTGCTACACTTTTACAACGAGCCTTGCCGCCAGTTGGCTTGTGTTACGAGAGCACCTCATGCTCAGTGCTATTGCGCCAGCCCAGGTCGAGCAGGTCATCTCTTTGCTCGAGCAGCTGTCCGAAGCAAGAAAAGCCAGGACGGCGGAAGGCAAGACGCAAACATCTGACGAAATCATCCACGACCCCGAGCGCCGGCAACTTACCGATTACCTCTATGCCTTGAGCGATGGAGCCCGCAAGGAGTTGATCGCGCTGATGCTGCTTGGCCGCGGCGACTTTGATCATTCGTACCAAAATGCCCTGGAAACATGCTCCAGATACACCGACGCCGATGACCAGGTGGTCTACCTGATGGGCAAGACGGTACGGCTTGCCGAGTACCTCAGCATCGGCTTGGGCGCGCTCGGCCGAAGCACGTAGATCACGCAGCGGTGAAGGATCGAATGCGCCGTTGCAGAGTCTGGCGACTAATGCTGCCTGGCTCTTTTGTGGTCTCGGTAGTCCAGCCTCCGCCGTGCACTTCTCACTGCTTTTCATCCGCCTCGGTCGCAAGACCGAAACAAGCCGACAGGATTGCGCACGGAAACACGATCCACAGGAGGATTGGCATTCGCGATCTCCAATTGCCTCCCAGTGGACTATCAACGCGAACGTCTACGCATCGGTTCCGAAGATGCGAGCGATTCGAGGTCGGGAAACTTTGAGAAGGCACGTGCTGGAGCGCGCGCGGCGCCCGCGCCGACTCCCCCGTTGTCGGAGAGCGTCTCAGATTTCAGCGATAATGGCGTCCGCTCTGAAGACGATGCAGAGCCGCGACCAGCGCATCCACGTCATCGAACGTATTGTAGAGCGCCAACGAGGGCCGCACCGTGCTTTCAAGCCCGAATCGGCGTAGCACCGGCTGGGCGCAATGATGGCCGGCGCGAACCGCAATTCCCTCACGGTCGAGCGCTTGGCCGACGTCCTCCGACCGCCACTCATCGAGAACGAATGAGAGGACACTCGCCTTCTCGTTTGCGGTTCCGATCAGCCTGAGACCCGGAACCGTGAGCATCCTCTCGGTCGCGTAAACAAGCAACCCGTGCTCGTAGTGGCTGATGGTCTCCATGCCGATGCTGCTGACATAGTCCAGGGCGGCTCCGAGCCCGACAGCATCCGCGATACTGCCGGTGCCGGCCTCGAAACGCGCCGGAGCGTCCTGATAAGTGGTCTTTTCGAAGGTGACGCAGGCGATCATGCTGCCGCCGCCTTGCCAGGGCGGCATGGTGTTGAGCACGTCGGACTTGCCATAGAGAGCGCCGATGCCGGTCGGGCCAAAAATCTTGTGGCCGGAGAAGACATAGAAGTCGCAGTCGAGCGCCTGCACATCGACCGCCATGTGTGATACCGCCTGCGCCCCATCAACGAGCACTCGCGCACCGTGACGATGGGCCATCGCGACCATCTCCTGGACGGGGGTCACCGTGCCCAGCGCATTCGCCACCTGCGAGACAGCGACCATGCGCGTCCTCGGACCGAGCAGCTTCTCGTACTCGTCGAGGATCACCTGACCGCTGTCGTCGATCGGGGCAACCCGCAGTCGCGCGCCTTTTTCTGCGCACAGCAGCTGCCACGGCACGATATTGGCGTGATGCTCGAGCCAGGTGATGACGATCTCGTCATCCTTCTGCACGTTGCGCCGGCCCCAGGCTTGCGCCACCAGGTTGATGGCCTCGGTGGTGCCACGCAGGAACACGATCTCCTTCGGCGAAGCAGCCCCGAGGAATCGCTGCACCTTTTCCCGCGCCGCCTCATAGGCGTCGGTAGCGCGCGCCGCGAGCGCGTGGGCGCCGCGGTGGACGTTCGAATTCTCATTCGCGTAGAAATATGCGAGTTGGTCGATCACGGCCTGCGGCTTCTGGGTGGTTGCCGCGTTGTCCAGCCAGACCAAGGGCCGCCCGTTTACGCGTTCCTGCAGAATGGGAAAATCGCGCCGAACGAAATAGGGATCAAAGGGGTGAAATTGACGGCCGAGGTCGGGTACGTTCTCCGCACGCACATCGATTGGCAGCAATTTCAGATCGAGCGGCACCGTCGGTACCGGCTGTGCGCGCGGTGCAGGGGCAAGTGTTTCGCCGAGGAAATACAGTGCGTCGGCGTTCGCGGGCGTTGCGCCCCCGGGCAGGAAAGACGACGCGCCGGTGCCGAAAGCCGGCGCATCGAGCGATTGCGGCGAGCGTGATGCCGAATCATTGAGGCGATGCGGCCGTGCGGCACGGCCGCTCTCAGTCGAACCGGACTGACCGGTCGCGCCGGCGGGGTGGGAAGCGGGAGCGCCGGAGCCGAAAGCCGGCGCATCGAACGATTGCGGCGAGCGTGATACCGAATCATTGAGGCGATGCGGCCGCGCGGCATGGTCGCTCTCAGTCGAACCGGACTGACCGGTCGCGCCGGCGGGGTGGAAAGTGGGAGCGCCCGTGTTGGAATGAGGCGCATCAAGCGATTGCGGCGCGCGGGGATCAGTGCTGGAGGGGATGTAGGAATTGGCCGACGCGCCCGGCTGCGGAACGTCCGGCGCCGCGGCTTGTCCGGACGACGGCTGCAGAACCTGCGCCTGAGGGGGAGGGGTGGGGATGTAGGACGGAATGGTCGTCATCGACACATCGGGCACCCCGTCCGGCGGGGCGGCTGGCGCAAGCGCCGCAGCGTCCGGGGTGATTGCAGGATGCAAACCGCGCGGCAGCTCGGGCGCCGGCGCCGACGCCGGCTGCCCGGACGAGGCAACTGCGCGCGGTGCGGGGGCAAGTGTTTCACCGAGGAAATACAGTGCGTCGGCGTTCGCGGGCGTTGCGCCCCCGGGCAGGAAAGACGACGCGCCGGAGCCGAAAGCCGGCGCATCGAGCGATTGCGGTGAGCGTGATGCCGAATCGATTGAGGCGATGCGGCCGTGCGGCACGGCCGCTCTCAGTCGAACCGGACTGACCGGTCGCGCCGGCGGGGTGGGAAGCGGGAGCGCCGGAGCCGAAAGCCGGCGCATCGAACGATTGCGGCGAGCGTGATACCGAATCATTGAGGCGATGCGGCCGCGCGGCATGGTCGCTCTCAGTCGAACCGGACTGACCGGTCGCGCCGGCGGGGTGGAAAGTGGGAGCGCCCGTGTTGGAATGAGGCGCATCAAGCGATTGCGGCGCGCGGGGATCAGTGCTGGAGGGGATGTAGGAATTGGCCGACGCGCCCGGCTGCGGAACGTCCGGCGCCGCGGCTTGTCCGGACGACGGCTGCAGAACCTGCGCCTGAGGGGGAGGGGTGGGGATGTAGGACGGGATGGTCGTCATCGACACATCGGGCACCCCGTCCGGCGGGGCGGCTGGTGCAAGCGCCGCAGCGTCCGGGGTGATTGCAGGATGCAAACCGCGCGGCAGATCGGGCGCCGGCGCCGATGCCGGCTGCCCGGACGAGGCAACCGAAGAGGGCATTTCGGCAAGGAAATACGGCATGTCGGAAGGTACGTGCGCTGCTCCTCCCGGCACGGAAAATGGCAAATTCTGAGTGAAGGACGGCGTATCAGGTGGCTTGGACCCGTGCGAAACCGGATTTTCGGGCGGATAGGAACGTTGAGCGAGATCCGCCAGGGCGTGTCCGGATGGGCTGAAGCCCAACGGATTGAAGGACTCCAGGGATGCCCCCGGTTGCGGCAGGTCGCTCGCCCCCAGCGGTCCCGCGGGTGGCTGCGAGACCAGCGGCACCGATATGTTGGGCGTGGGAACGTAGGAGGGGATTGTCGTTGGTGGGATGCTGGGAGGGCCCATCCCGGGTGAGGCTGGTGCGAATGGTGCAATTGTCGTCACCACCGACGGTGCCGGCATCATTGCGGGGCTCGGCGGCGCCACCGGAACCCCAGGGGAGGGAGGCGACGAGACCGGCTGGTTCGGCGGCGACTGGAAAAAACCATTCGCCAGCCGGGCGATCATTGCCGGGTCGGGCCAAGTCGGCGCGGAGGACGGCACCGCGTACGGCATGTCCACGCCGGCCGTTGCACCGGGCATCGGGACATCCGGCCCCGGGGGCGAGGCCGGAGCGATCCGAGCATCAGGCGTAATTGAATGGGTACTCATGATATTTGTCGACCTCGACGTCCTCGAGCACGCCCAGCGCGTCGTGGGTGAGCACAGCCAACGAGCAATAGAGCGAGATCAGATAGGACGCGATTGCCTTGCGATTGATGCCCATGAAACGCACCGAGAGGCTTGGCGCAACCTCGCCGGGGATGCCGGGCTGGAACAGGCCGACGACGCCCTGTTTTTTCTCGCCGGTGCGCAACAGAAGAATGTTGGTCGTCCCCTCGTCGTTGACGCGGAGCTTGTCGCAGGGGATCAGCGGCAAGCCGCGCCAGGTGATGAATGGCGAGCCGAACAGCGTCACGGTCGCTGGCGGTACGCCGCGCCGGGTGCATTCGCGGCCAAAGGCCGCGATGGCGCGCGGATGGGCCAGAAAGAAAGCCGGTTCCTTCCAGACCTTCGCAATCAGCTCGTCCAGGTCGTCCGGTGTCGGCGTACCGAGCCGGGTCTGGACCTTCATGGAGTCGTCTACGTTGGGGAGAAGGCCGTATTCGGGATTGTTGACGAGCTCGGATTCCTGCTTTTCCTTGACCTTCTCGATCAGCAGTCGCAGCTGCTCTTGGATCTGATCGTAGGGATGGCTGTAAAGATCCGAGACGCGGGTCTGAACGTCGAGGACCGTGCTTACCGCGTTCAATGAATATTCCCGCGGTGCAGCTTCGTAGTCGACGAAGGTTTCGGGCAGGTCGCTGTCAGTGTCGCGGCGCGGGCTGCATTCGACGTCGGCATCGGTCAAGGCGACGGCTTCCTTGACCCGGTTCAGCCGATAGATACCCGACTCGACCGGACTCCAAGGGAGAAACGACACCAACCAACGCGGAGTGATTCCCGACCATTGGGCGCGTGTCTTGGTCGCGTTTGCAAGTTGTCGGGCGGCGGCTTCGCTTAACGTCCGTCGAATGACGGGTTCATCATCGGCCATCTGGCATCCTCCTCGACAGGGTGGAACCGGGGCGTCACTCTCGCGTAAAGAAATCCTCTAAATTGTGCGGCCAAGGAAATTCTGTCGGCACGTAATGCTACCAACTAGCACAGAAAAACAACAGGACAAAAACACCAGTTGGAGGCATAGCTTAGCGCCAATTATTCAACGGGGCAAAGGTCATGGCTGCATGGGATCCGGCTTGGGCGACGACCAATTCGGAGAGGAACGGGATATGCGCGCAGGCTCTGACCGCCCGTCCTGGGCCGACGCCATCCGGAAACATGTTTCTGAGTTTGGCACCGAGAAGGGACAACATTGGGACGACCTGCAGGCTACTGGATTGGGCGGGCCTCGTAAACGGCATCGCCACGAGCCGGTGACCCTTGGCCACATCCGCTCCCTCGGCTTCCGCGACCTCCTCATCTACTGTGCGTCAGGGCGCTGCCACCACAGCGCGGCGCTCAATGCGGACTGGCTGGCAGACCAAACGCCGGTGCGGTCGCTCTGCGGGCGGATGGTCTGCACGCGCTGCGGGATGATTGGTGCCGATGTGCGGCCTGACTGGAGGCCGCAGGTGAACAAGAGGCAGGTGCAGCGGTTCAAGAAGCAGATAACTCGCCGTACTTGTGTCTCCAACTCATTTGGAGGCCGCGCCGTAAATCTACGGCTCGCTGCCGGCGCGCGAGGATTTCTTCTTCGTGCGGCGGTAAATCCATACTGCATTCCAGATTAGTTGCCTCGGTCGTCCGGTCGCAGAGCTGGCATCCGCAAACCACGTTTGTGTGCGCGTTGGTGTATTCGGCGCGTCCGAAATGTTCTCGTGGGACCAATGGTTGCGGAAAATCAGCGCTGGCAATGCGCATTTATTCTGTTAAGTGCCAGACTCATGCACCGCACAAATAATCCGCAGGAAGTAAGCCGATCACGTGGAAGTGTTGATTGACCACGGGCCGTAAAACAGGGACCATCCACCCGTTCTCAGTGTTTGTTTTCGACGCGATTCCTCCCTGACACCGGGACATGGCATGACAAATCGATGCATGACGGCCCAATCCACCGAGGTAGTCCGGCGATGGGCACCTCCCGCGATTGTGACGCTCGCGGCCACGGCCGCCCTGACGGCGCTGACTGCGGCTCCGCCCGCCGACGCCGCGCCCCGCCAGGCCCGTCCCGAGCAGACCACCGAGGCGGCGGCTCCGCGCGCCGCGGGCGAGCCGATCATGGCGATCGTATCGATCAAGAGCCAGAAGGTGACCATCTACGACGCCGACGGCTGGGTTCTGCGCGCGCCGGTGTCGAGCGGAACTGCGGGACGCGAGACGCCAGCCGGCGTCTTCAGCGTCGTGGAGAAGAACAAGGATCATCGCTCGAACCTCTATGACGATGCCCGGATGCCGCACATGCTGCGCGTCACCTGGAACGGCATCGCGCTGCACGGCGGGCCGTTGCCCGGATATGCGGCCTCGCACGGCTGCGTGCGGATGCCCTTTGGCTTTGCGGAGAAGCTGTTCGACAAAGTCCACATCGGCACGCGCGTGATTATCTCGCCGAGTGACGCGGAGCCGGTCGGGTTTTCCCATCCGGCGCTGTTCGTCCCGAAATCTGAGGCCATCGCGGCCGCGCCGGCGCGCGCCGAAACGCTCGCCCGCGAGGCGGACGAGGCCACCAAGCTAGCTCAACAGACGAAGAACGCCGCCGCCCTTGCGGTGAAGGAGGCGGCCCCGCTCACGGCGGCGCTGCGCAAGCTTGAATTGGCCAAGACTTCGCGCCGATGCCGCGCTTGCGGTCGCAGAGAAGGCGCTCGCCGCCGCCAAGACCGACCAGGCCAAGGCACGTGCGGAGGACCAGAAGCAGAAGGCCGCTGCGAAAGTCGAGGAACTGCAGACGCAGCTCGACGCCGCCAAGGCCAACGCGAAGTCCAAGCTCGACGCTGCCGCGGCGGCCCAGGACGCCGCCAAGGCGGCCGAGACCAAGAAGGCCGACGCCGCCAAGGCGGCAAGCGAGGCAAAGCTGGCGCTCGAGCCGGTCTCGGTCTTCATCAGCCGCGCGACGCAGAAGCTTTACGTGCGGCGCAACACGCATAAGCGGCTGCCGGACGCGGGCGAGCTGTTCGATGCGACCATTGAGGTTCCGGTCACGATCCGCAATCCCGACAAGCCGATCGGCACGCATGTGTTTACGGCCGTGGCGCGCACCGACGGGGGCCTGCGCTGGACCGCGGTCACGATCGACAGCGGGGACGTCGCCAAGGCCGCACTTGACCGCATCACCCTCCCGCAGGATGTGCTCGATCGCATCGCGCCAACCGCATTGCCGCGGTCCTCGCTCATCATTTCGGACGAGCCTCTGCACCGCGAGACCAACTATCGCACGGAGTTCGTCATTGCGCTGAACGACCAGCCGCAGGGCGGCATCATCAACCGCCCGCGCTCGCCCGATATCCGCGTCGGCTTCGGCTGGGGTGGCTGGTTCAACAATACGCCCGGGCGCGGCGGCCAGTACTACGATCCGCGGCAGTACAATCGGAACTATTATCAGCGGCCACAGCGCTGGTGGTGAAGGCGCGGCGCGTCGCGGCGGCCGGCCCTGTTCCCTGCTGAGCGCATCGGTGGTCTAGCATCGCTACAACCCGCAACGATTAGGCTTGCGGCAGATGTCCGCTACGGGGCGGGCGGGGAACGTCGTCTGCTCGCGGACCATCCGTTGCTGTTTCCCTGACGTTTCCCAAGCCAATTTTCTGGGAAACATGACTTATATAAGTCTTTGATTTATCTGGTCGGAGCGCCGAGATTTGAACTCGGGACCCCCAGTCCCCCAGACTGGTGCGCTAACCGGGCTGCGCTACGCTCCGCCGACGAGGCGCAAGGTCTACGCCGGGCCTGTTCGCCGTGCAAGACCGTCGACTGCCTATGCGATGCGCCGGTCAGGCGCGCAACTGCCGAGCCCCCACGCCGGCCGGTGCGGCTGCGATGGCGCGGCGGGAAGCCGCCATCAATCCCCACAACACGCCCAGTATGAGGAAATAGTGCCGCCAGTGGTCGATGTCGATGATGACGCTCTCGCCAATGATACCGACATATGCGGCATAGATCGCCTGATAGGCCGGTTGCCAGGGCGTGCGCACGAAAAGAAACCGTGTGCTCACCACGAGCGTCACGGCGGAAAGCGTCAGATAGCCGAAACCTGCGAGCCAGCCTCCGGACATGAATGCGTTGAGGAAGCTGTTGTGGGGGTCCTCGGTGAAAAACCGGTAGAATTGCAGCGGCCCGATTCCGAGTGGGTGCTCGAGGGCGACCTGCGCTCCGAGCAAATAGCGTCCGAAACGGCCGTAACGTCCGATATCGTAGCTTTGCTCGAAGCTCGCCCGCTCACTGAACAATTCGGAGATCTGTCCGATCGAGAGCAGCGCCGTCAGCAGCACGGCAATCGCCAACATGCCGCCGACGGCGACAAGAACGATGCGAAAGCGCTCCTTTACCGATCGGCTGGTGACAAAGGTCACGGCCATCAGCACCGTCCCCGCGAATGCAAATTGCCCCCATGCTCCGCGGGAAAAAGTAAGAAACAATCCCACCATCAGGATGAGCAGCATCAGGCTGCTGCGCACGACCATCCGGCCGGCCAGCAAGCGCTGGAAGACCAGCAGTCCAGGCAATACCAGGAACGCTCCAAGCACGTTCGGATCGTTGAATGTGCCACGCGCCCGCCCGTACAGAAGGAAGATGTCCGATGCGCCGCCGAAGAGCCGGAAATAGGCGGCGGCGGCAACGAGCGAGGCAACGAGGGCGGCCGCCAGGTAGCCGCGCAGGAGAATATCGAGCCGCCTCTGTGTGTTGCGGGCGAGCATCGCAGCATAGAAGGTGGCGGTGACGGCAAGAAAAACAGAGACCAGAACCCATATCACCGGCTTTGTCTGCCCGCTCACCGGCAGGACCGCGACCGCGTATCCGACATTCATGAGAACGAGCACCAGCACGAGGGGCACAATCTCGGCTCGCAGCGATACTCCCGTCAGGACGAACAGCAAGATTGTCAGGACGGCGACGAATTCGTAAGGGCTCGGCTCGATGAACACGAACGCGCCGGCAAAGCCGGTCAGCCAAAGCAGCGTCCCCAGCAATGATTCGACGGCAAGGCGTGGTCCGGCGACGGCATTGACTGGAGCCGCAGTCACCGCCGACATCAAAAAGCATTCTCGGTCTTGGCGAGAGCGAGCGGCGTCTTCGCGAGAATGAAAAGATCAAACAGCACGGACCAATTCTCGATGTAATAGAGATCGTGCTCGACCCGGCGCTGGATCTTCTCTTGCGTGTCGGTCTCTCCGCGCCAGCCACTGATTTGCGCCCAACCGGTGATGCCGGGCTTGACGCGATGACGGGCGAAATAGCCGTCGACCGCCTCGTCATAGAGACGGTTCGCCGCCTTGGCATGAACGGCGTGCGGGCGCGGTCCGACGAGCGATAGATTGCCCTTGAAAACCACGTTGATGAGCTGCGGCAGCTCATCGATGGACGTCTTGCGGATGAAAGCCCCGACCCTGGTGACGCGGGAATCGCCTCGCTGCACCAGCTTCAAGGCCGTGGGATCGCACTGGTCCACATACATCGAGCGAAACTTGTAGACCTCGATCAGCTCGTTGTTGAAGCCATAGCGCCTCTGCTTGAAGAGTACCGGCCCCCGGCTGTCGAGCTTGATCGCAATCGCCGTGAGCAGCATGAGAGGAGAGGCGAGAAGGAGGATGATGCTGCCGACGATCTTGTCGAACAGCCATTTCATGACCACGTCCCAGTCCGTGATCGGCTTGTCGAGCATGTCGAGCACCGGGACGCCGCCGATATAGGAGTAGGCGCGCGGGCGGAACCGCAGCTTGTTGGAATGCGCGGCAAGCCGGATATCGACCGGCAGCACCCATAGCTTCTTCAACATTTCCAGGATGCGGCTCTCGGCCGAGATCGGCAGCGCAAAGATCACGAGATCGATGCGCGTCCTGCGCGCGAAATTGACGAGATCATCCACGGTGCCGAGCTTTTGGCGTCGGCCGACGCCGGATGACGTGCGCTCCTCGCCGCGATCGTCGAACACGCCCAGGATGCGCACATCGCTGTCACGCTGGGCGGCAAGGGATTGGATGAGCGTATCGCCGCGCGCATCGGCGCCGACAACGACGGTGCGGCGGTCGAGTCGACCTTGCCGGGTCCAATGGCGCACCAACAGGAACACGGTGCGGCGAAACCCGACCAGGACCAGGAGTCCGACGACATAAAAGCCACCGAGCCACAGGCGCGAATAGTGGTCTCCTACCTTGGCAAAGAAGCTCACGCTGATGACCAGCAGCAAGACCACGGACCAGGCGGAGGCAAGCCGGAAATACTGCTTTTCGTACCCGCGGAACGCCTGCACCTGATAGATATCGGCCGTTTGGAATGCGAGCATTGCTAAGACGGCGATGCCGAGAATGGCTCCGATGTAGCGCCATTCGAAACCTTCCATGGGAACGACATAGGACACGTAGACCGCCAGACCGACAGCGGCGATCAGCGCGAACTCGGCCATGCGTACGACACCGGCGACAACGATGGGCGACCACGCCGTCGCGGTCGGCTCGACGACGAGGTCTATCGCGGCGGGGCAGAGATTTTTCTGCTGCTTGTCGGCCGGGGCAATAGATTCATCGGGATCGGCGGCAGCGGCCGAGCTCATCATTCTGGGCGTTTTCAAACCGAGCATCATGCGTCCGGTCTCGATCGTCACGGCCGGGACAAGCCCCGCCACCCCGAAAAGCTTGGGGTCCGGGATCACGGCTAGGTAGAGCAAAAGTTTCAAGAAAGGCTTAGGGGCGGCAACGCAAGCTTGTCGATCTGTTAACCATGTCGTCGCGCCAGTGCCTCGCCATATGCCGCAAGCACCGCTTGCGTCATCACCTCGACGTTGAAACCGGCGCGCACCCGAGCCTGCAGCCGTCGCGCCGCGTCGGCGGCAGCGGAGGGATGCAAAAGGGCACGCTCGATGGCGTGGGCGAGCGCTTCCGGGTCGCCGGGGGGGACCAGAGCGGCGGCGTCGGCGCCGAAAATTTCCGCAATCCCGCCAACGTCGGTCGCAATCATAGGAACGCCCGCTGCGGCTCCTTCCAGCACGACATAAGGCAGCGATTCCGCACGCGAGGGAATGACCAGGAGCCGTCCCAGCGCAAAGGATACGCGCGCCCGCTTTGCTCCTGGAAAACGGATCGACTGGCCGAGGCCGCGCGCTCGCGCCAGCGCCTCGAACGAGCTTCGGTCGGGGCCTTCCCCGACGATGGTTGCGGTGGTGTTTCTTCCTGCGCGCGCGAGCACCGCGATGGCCTCGATCAGCACATCGACGCCCTTGAGCCCGCGCAACTCCCCGACGAATATGACGTCGCTCGTCTGCGCATCGGTGGAGATCGGCGCGAATTCCTCCGCGCTCACTCCGTTGTGCACCACGCGCGCAAGCGCGCCTGGCTTGCCGAGCTTCGCCTCGAACATAGCATGCCCGTAGGCACTTTCGAACAAGAACAGGTCGGTGCGCCGCATCAAAAGCCGTTCGGAGGCGAGGTAGAATAGGCCTGCCGGCGAGCTCCAGGCGTAATGCAGGCTGCCGCCGTGCGGCGTGTAGACGCGGATTGCGCGCCGCGGCGCGCCAAGCCGCGCGTAGGCGCCACCCTTGGCGCCGTGACCATGCACGACGTTTGCTCCGACCTCGGCTGCGCGTCGTGCAACGTGCGCGCCCGCAGCGATGTCGCGCAACCCGAGATGCCGGCTCATGGCGACCCGGGTAAGCCCGAGGGCGAGATGAGGTGCCAACAGCGTGAGGCTGGCCTCGGCCTGTGCGCCGCCAGTCGAGGCATCCGCCACTATCCCGACGCGGTGTCCGCGCGCCGCTTGCCCGCGCGCGAGATCGATCACGTGGCGGAAGAGACCTCCGACCGGCGCGCGCAACACATGCAGGATATTGAGACTGCGGCCTGGGCGCTCACCGTCGGGTGCGATATCGGGTGCCATCTCGAGTTCACGTTCGGTTAACGATCGGCATACGGAAAGATGGACCGGGAGGATGCGGAGCGGGCAATAAAAGCCAGGCACATCGCAGAGCGACGCATGCGTCGCCCGCGTTGCCGGCTTAACCGATACAGCACCCGCCGGGAAGGCGGCTTTAACGCGACATCAACCATAATCGTTTGGAATTGGCTTACGAGTCGCGCCGTGTGCGCGTTGGTGTGGGATGGCTATGCAAGTGGGCGTACAGTCGGCGGCGGACATCGATCTCGGGGCGTTGCGTCATGCGCTCTGGCGCAAGAAATTCCTGATCCTTGGCCTGACGCTTCTGGCTGCGGCTATCGCCTTTGCAGGTGTCAACCTCGTCACCCCCAGATACAAGTCGGAAGCCCGCGTCCTGATCGAGATGCGAGAAAACATCTTTTTCCGGCCGGATGCGGAAAAAACGACTGACCGCGGTACCACCGTCGATCAGGAAGCGGTGACAAGCCAGGTTCAACTCATTCTCTCGCGCGATCTCGCACGCGAGGTCATCAAGAAGCTCAAACTCGCCGAGCGGCCGGAATTCGACCCCGTGCTGGGCGGGCCCAGCCTGCTGCGCAGCGTGCTCAGCCTCACGGGCATCATCAAGGATCCGCTGGACATGACGCCCGAGGAGCGGGTGTACAAGAGCTACTACGAGCGACTGACTGCGTTCCAGGTTGAAAAATCCCGTGTCGTCGCAATCGAGTTCGAATCCCAGGATCCGGAGCTTGCCGCACAGGTGGCCAATGCCATCGCCGACGCCTACCTGCGCTTCCAGCAGGCCGCGAAGCAGGTGCGTGGCTCTCCGGCGAGATCGAGGGGCTGCGCAAGAACCTCGCTCAAGCGGAAGCAAAGGTCGAGCAATATCGGTCCAAGACCAATCTCTTCATTGGTAACAACAACACCACGCTGTCGAACCAGCAACTCGGAGATTTCAACGGCCAGCTCGCTGCCGCGCGCGCCCAGAAGGCAGACGCCGAGGCCAAGGCGAAGCTCATTCGAAACGCCCTGAAGGCCGGCACCCCGATCGAATTTTCCGACATCACCAATTCCGAGCTGCTACGGCGGTTGTCCGAGCAGCGGGTCACGTTGCGCGCGCAGCTGGCCGAGCAATCCTCGACGCTGCTCGACCAGCATCCCCGCATCAAGGAGTTGCGCGCGCAGCTCGCGGATCTCGATCGCCAGATTCGGATCGAAGCCGATCGGCTGGCGCGCTCGCTCGAAAACGACGCCAAGCTCGCCAGCAGCAAGGTGGATGAGCTTGGCTCCGCGCTGGATGCGCTCAAGCGCCAGGCGGCCTCAACCAACGAGCAGGATGTGCAGCTGCGCGCGCTCGAACGCGATGCCAAGTCGCAGCGCGACTTGTTGGAATCCTACCTCGCCAAGTTCCGCGAGGCGTCGGCGCGCGACAGCATCGGTGCCGCAGCACCCGACGCTCGCATCATCTCGACAGCGGCGGTCTCAACGACACCGGCATGGCCGAAAAAGCTTCCAATCATCCTGGTCGCGGCGCTGGCGATGTTTGCGCTGTCTTCGGTCTTCATCATGAGCAGCGAATTGCTTCGCTCAGTGCCGCTGCCAGCGACCGCATCCATCTTGAATACGGCGACCGCCCCGATGCCCATGCCGGCAACGACGGATGCAACCAGGGCGGCGGACCTGCCGTCCAGCGCCGTGAGCGCTGTGCGCGCAACGGCAGGCGCGCGCAGGGAAACTCTCGATCGCCTCGTGCACGAGCTGAACGATGCCGGGGAGGGGGCCCGCCGCATCACAGTAATCGGAACGCTGCGCAACGTGGGCACGACGATGACAGCGATTGCGCTCGCCCGCAACCTCGCCGGCCGAGCGCGGGTCGTGCTGGTCGAACTTGCCGTCACCTCTCCCAATCTCTCGGTGATCGCCAGCGATCCTTTGGCACCGGGCTTGTCCGAGCTTGTCCAGGAGACTGCCACATTCGGCCAGATCATCACGCGCGACCGTCATTCCCGCGCCCATCTCATCATGTCCGGCCGGGCTCCCATCGATGCGGTCGCGCTCATGGAATCTCAGCGGCTGACGATCGCCATCGAGGCGCTCGGACGCAGCTATGATCACGTCATCATCGATGCAGGCGCGGCTGAGGATATCCCGCTCGAACGTTTCGTCATTCTTGCACCGCGCGCTGTTCTTGTCGCGGCCGAGCTCGATAGTCCCGCGACCGCACTCGTGCGCGCGCACCTGCTCAAGGCGGGATTCGCCGGTGTGGAGGTCCTTGTCGACACGCCGCCTGGTCCCGGCGTGGGGGCAACTGGCAGCAAAGCCGCGGCCTGATACTGCTCGATCCGGCGCGAGATATCGGCGGTGCTGCCGCCTTATCCGAGCGCGCGCACGCGCCGCCAGGTCTGCACGGCGGCCCACAGAGTGTCATTCTGCTTGATCACACGTTTGGCGGAAAACGCCGCGGCGAACACGGCCGCGGCGAGCCTTCCGCGCGGCGTGACGGCAACAAAGGTGTCAACCAACGGCAAGGGTTCGCGGCAAAAGTACGATTTATAGTGGGCTCGCCCAACGCCGATATCGAAGCTCTGGACGCCACGTGCGCCACATTCATTGATCATGTGCCCGAGGAGAACGAGCCCCGGACTGTGGCGCGCGTTCTCGCCAAGGGTATAGGTATTGAACATGGAGGAGCAACGATAGTCATCGACGATCGCGCCGAATAGGGCCAGCACTTCGTTTGCGCTTTCGAGAGCATGGATCTCGATCAGCGGCCGACCATCGGCAAGCTTGCAATGGCAGGCCTCGCGCAGGAACTCGGCAACCCCCGGCTCGGCGAAAACATTGCCCAGCCCTTGCGCCGCCATGTGGCTCGCTTTCAGGGCGAAAAAATTGTCGAGAAGCCGATCGATCTCCTCAGGGCTTGAAGCGCGGATGTAGCGGTAGTCGGTCAGTTTCTCGAGCTTGCGTTCCTTGTTGCGCAGGCGGGAGAGCGTAGAGGAGGAGACAGCCTCACGGATCGGCGGTTGGCCCGTGCGCCGCAAGTGCAGGCTGGCGCTCATATCGACCGATGGCTGATGCGCCAGCAATGCGAAAGGATTGCCGGTGCCATCCCAGCTCAGCGGTTGATTGTATAAGACGAAAAGATCAGCGTCGTCCTTAAAACCTTGCAATATGCCGTCGATGTGGCTTTTTCCGATTGCCGGGACGATGTCGCGGCGCCACAGTCCAAGATTGAAGTTCGAATGCTTTGAACCCAGAAATCGGATGAGCGTGAGCGGGCCTTTTCGCGAATGACCAAATGGCCACACGAAGAGCGGCTCCCCGACGTGGTCGAAACCGGTGACGATGAAGGGAGTGACTGCGATACGCGTGCCGACATGCCGTTGCCAGGCAGCGAGCAGATCGAAGCGTTGATAAGAGGTTGAAAGCGAGCGGCCGTTTTCCAGCCAGCGCCAGAACGGCTCGGCCCCCGCCATGGTGTCGAAAACCTCGACGCGAGCGATCTTGACGGCGCTTCGGATGCCTGCCGGCATGCCCAGCTCGCGGGCTGGCGGATAGGTGACGGCGATGTCCATCCCGGATTCCGGGCTCCAATAGCGTTAACGCGATTCATTCAACGACGGGCGCATTGCAATGCATAAAAAGCTCGTCTGTGAATACACGCTCCGTTTGCCAAACCAGGCATCGTTCCAGTAACCCGCCAGGGCGCATCCGCTGGCCGCCGCGGCAGCCGATGAGGTTGGCAAAGAATTATCAATAAAGAGTTGGGAATATCGCCCACCGGCCAACGAGGGAATAGGACGTTGAATTCACTCCAGAAAACGGTTATCCGCGGCGGTCTCGAGACGCTCTATTTCAGCGCCGCCCACCATCTCATGCGGCCTTTCGTTGCCGGGCTCGGCGTCATCCTGACGCTTCATCACGTCCGCCCGCCTCGATCCGATCGTTTTCAGCCCAACCGGCTCCTCGAAATAAGGCCAAGCTTTCTGGACGATGTCGTGCGCTGGCTGCGTCGCTCACAGCTCGATGTTATCAGCCTGAACGAAATGCACGACCGCCTCATGAGCGGAGAGCTGCGCCGGCGTTTCGTCTGCATCACCATAGACGACGGCTATCGCGACACGCTGCACTGGGCCTACCCGATTCTCAGGAAGCATCAAGTGCCGTTCACGGTTTACATTCCTACCAGCTTTCCCGATCGGCTTGGCGAGCTGTGGTGGCTGGCGCTCGAGGCAGTCGTTGCCCGCAACAAACGGATCCAACTCCTGATCGATGGAAAGGAGCAAGGTTTCGCGTGCGCCAGCGTTGCTGAGAAACGACACCTGTTTCAGCAGCTCTACGGATGGGTACGCAGCTTCAAGACCGAGGAGCAGTTGCGTTATGTCGTGCGCGACCTCGCCGGCCGTTATCAAGTCGAGATCTCGGCCTTCTGCGACGAGCTGTGCATGAATTGGGACGAGCTGGCCAGGCTCGCGGCCGATCCGTTGGTCACCATCGGTGCACATACCGTGAATCACGTGATGCTCGCAATGGTGCCGGAAAAATCCGCCCGTTCGGAAATCGAAATGAGCCGCTCAGTGATTGCGGCATCGCTCGGACAGCGCCCTGATCATCTTGCCTATCCAGTGGGAGATTCCACTTCAGCCGGACCACGCGAGTTCCGTATCGCCTCCGAGCTCGGCTTCAAGACCGCGGTGACGACGCGTCCCGGCGTGATCTTCCCCGAGCATCGCGAGCATTTGACCGCGTTGCCGCGTATCTCGCTCAACGGCGAGCACCAGCAATTGCGTTACGTCAGCGTGCTGCTCTCGGGAGCGGCGACGGCGGTATGGAACGGCTTTCGCCGAGTCAACGCGGCCTGAGCCGGACGACGCAGGGCAGACGACAGATGACGACTGGTGTGGATCGGCGATTGTGGCTTATCTAGAGGATTGATCGCCCTCGCTGCGTCCACCGATTTGTCCATCCTCCAAATGTCCTGCGTCCTGCGCACTCCATCGTTTTCGGTCCGGCTTTGGCTGCTGACGGTGGCCGCGCTGATCTTCGCCACCCTGGTCGTGGGAGGAGCGACGAGGCTCACTGGTTCCGGTCTCTCCATCGTCGAATGGAAACCGGTCACGGGAATTTTGCCGCCGGTCGACGAAAGCTCGTGGCAAGCCGAGTTCGACAAGTACAAGACGACCCCGCAATATCGTGAGCGTAATCCGGGGATGAGCCTCGGCGAGTTCAAGACCATATATTGGTGGGAATGGACGCATCGTATGCTGGCGCGGCTCGTCGGTGCCGCCTTCCTGCTGCCCTTCCTGTGGTTTCTTTGGCGTGGCCAGGTCGAGCCGCCGTTGCGGGCGCGGTTGTGGACGATATTCGGGCTTGGGGCGGCGCTCGGGGCAATCGGCTGGTGGATGGTCTCCTCGGGGCTCTCGGATCGAACCAGCGTATCGCAATACAGGCTGGCATTCCATTTGACGCTCGCCTGCATCATTTTTGCCGCCGTGCTCTGGACCGCAGAAGGTCTCGCGCTACGTCCGCGCATTGCCGTGCCGTTTCGCTTGGGGGCGAGCGCGATGGCGCTCCTGGTTCTCATCTTCGTACAGATTTACTTGGGCGGGCTGGTCGCCGGCCTGCGCGCCGGGCTGATCTATGATACCTGGCCGCTGATCGACGGCGGTCTGTTGCCTGAGCCTTCGCGCCTGTTGTTCCAGAGGCCGCTATGGCGGAATTTTTTCGAGAACGTGCTGACGGTGCAGTTCGATCACCGCATGATGGCCTATGCGCTTTGGCTGTTCGCATGGCTGCACGCCGCCGACGCGGCGTGCTGCAAAAGGGGCGGGGCGACGATCACAGGCGCCTTGGCGCTGGCCGCCGCCGTGACCATCCAGGCAGCGCTCGGGATCGTGACATTGCTTCATCAGGCACCCCTCGCGTTGGCGCTCCTGCATCAGGCCATGGCGATCGTGGTGCTCGCGATTGCCGTCGTGCATGCCAAGCGTCTGGAGTGGCGCGGCAAGCATGATCTTGCTGCTCCGGACAACGCTACCATGCCCAGCGGGGGACCGACGATATGATCGAGGTCGGCGAGAAGGATGGTGTGACGATCGTGCGCATGGCCGACGGCAAGGCCAACGCCATGAACGTCGATTTCTGCAAGCGGCTGACCGCAAGTCTCGCGGAGCTCGACAGATCCCCCACGCCTGCCGTGGTGATTACCGGCAACGGCCGGATCTTCTCCGCCGGCGTCGACCTCCTGTCATTGCTCGACGGCGGCGTGCCCTACATCCGCAAGTTCCTGCCGACACTGAGCGCTATGCTGGCAACCGTCTTCTCGTATCAAAAGCCGATCGTGGCGGCGATCAACGGCCATGCCATTGCCGGAGGCTGCGTGCTTGCTTGCGCCGCCGATAAACGGCTGATGTCGCGCGATGCCGGGCGCATCGGGGTCCCCGAGCTGCTCGTTGGCGTTGCGTTCCCTTGCGCCGCTCTCGAGATCATGCGTTGTGCCCTGGCGCCGCGGTATTTCGAAGACGCGATCTTCAGCGGTGCCACCTACGTGCCGTCGGAGGCGGCCGAGCGCGGCCTGGTCGATGAAATCGTCGAACCTGACGCTCTTCTCTCTCGCGCGATCGTTTGCGCGAAAGCTCTTGCGGCGTTACCGCCAGCGGTCTTCAGATTGACGAAGCGGCAGACTCGTCAGTTGTCATTGGAGCGCCTGGAGGCGGACGCTTGCCGAGCCGAGGTCGAGGAGATTTGGACGGCGTCTGAGACGCTCGTCCGCATTCGCGACTATGTCGAGCGCACGTTGCGCAAACCCTGATGGCTACAAAGGGGAAGGGGAGCACGCCGAGTGCGCGGCAATTTGTGGATCAAATACATCGGGACGCGCTCTAGCTCGCCAACCCCTGCTCGAGATCGGCGATTATATCTTCCTTATCCTCGAGCCCGATCGACAGCCGAACCACATCTGGCCCGGCGCCGGCCTCGGTTTTCTGGGCATCGGTGAGCTGGCGATGGGTGGTGGATGCCGGATGGATGATGAGGGAACGCGTGTCGCCGATATTGGCGAGATGCGAGAACAGCTTCACATTGGAAACGAGGTTGACCCCCGCATCGTAGCCGCCCTTGAGACCGAAGGTGAAGACCGAGCCGGCACCCTTGGGCGCATATCTCTGGGCGAGCTTGCAGTACCGGTCATCGGGCAGTCCTGGATAGCTCACCCATGCCACCTTCTGATGGCCGACAAGCCATTGCGCGACGGCCAACGCATTGTCACAGTGACGTTGCATTCGCAGCGGCAGGGTCTCGATACCGGTGAGAATGAGAAAGGCATTGAACGGCGACAAAGCCGGCCCGATGTCCCGTAATGCGAGCACGCGGCAGGCGATCGCGAAAGCGAAATTGCCGAATGTCTCGTGCAGCACGATGCCGTGATATTCCGGCCGCGGCTCGCACAGCATCGGATAGCGCTTCTCGCGCGACCAGTTGAACGTGCCGGCGTCGACGATCAGTCCGCCGATAGAATTTCCGTGCCCGCCAAGAAACTTCGTCAGCGAATGCACCACGATGTCGGCGCCGTACTCTATGGGCTTGCACAAATACGGCGTTGCCAGCGTGTTGTCGACGATGAGCGGAACCCCCGCATTCTTTGCGACTTTCGCCACGGCCTCGATGTCGGTGATGACCCCCCCGGGATTGGCGATCAACTCGATGAAAATGGCCTTGGTCTTGGCACTGACTGCGCGTTCGAAAGTCCCGATGTCGTCGGGCTCGGCCCATACGACGTTCCAGCCGAAATTCTTGAAGGCATGGTTGAACTGATTGATCGAGCCGCCATAGAGCTTCTTCGACGCCACAAATTCGTCGCCCGGCCTCATCAGGCAATGCATGACGATTACCTGAGCTGCATGCCCCGATGCAACCGCAAGCCCGGCGGTGCCGCCTTCGAGTGCCGCCACGCGCTCCTCCAGCACTGCGTTCGTCGGATTGCCGATGCGCGTGTAGATGTTACCGAACGCTTGCAGGCCGAACAGGGAAGCGGCATGGTCGACGTCCTCGAATACGAAGGACGTCGTTTGATAGATCGGCGTCGCGCGCGCCCCCGTCGTGGGATCGGGTTGCGCGCCGGCATGGATCGCCAGCGTAGCAAAGCCTGGGATGCGGTCGGTCATGGCCAATCCTTGTTTTCCGGAACCGGAGCATGGTCCGCAGATGGGTGACGTTGGTGTATCGGAGCATTTGCGGTCGTCAAGCTGGGCCAGGGTCTTGGGTCGGTGCGCGCGGTGCGTCTTCCTATTGGATTTCGTGCGGGCCGTTTTTCTGCTTGCGCTTTCTGCAGGCGCCGTGCCGGGTGGCGACGCCGAGCACGGCAAGACGCTGTTTGAGACTTGCGTTGCCTGCCACAGCGAACGACCCGATGCACTCGGCCCGAGCCTCAAGGGCGTGGTAGGACGCAAAGCCGCGGCGCTCGAGGACTTCCGCTATTCGAATCCGATGAAACGTGCGAACGTGGTATGGGACAACGACAATCTACGTGAGTTCATCAAGGACCCGCAGAGCAAGGTGAAAGGAAACCGCATGCCCTATGGCGGGCTCACCGACGCCAGCGATATCGAGGACATCATCGCCTATCTCAAGACGCTGAGATAGCGGCCTCGGTTTCGCTTTCGCGCCTCATCGGACCCGCGCTGTCGGCAGCAATGGAAATTGCGCCGGGGGTCGTGTAGATGGGCCGCCTGGTCCCTATATGAACAGCGGGGGATGCAGGGCCCTTACACGCTATTCATTCGAGCAGGATTCATGCAGACCGTCATTGTCGTCATTCATCTCATGGTGGTCGCCGCCATGATCGGTGTTGTGTTGCTGCAAAAATCGGAAGGGGGAGGGCTTGGCATCGGTTCGACCGGGGGGTTTCTGTCGAGCCGGGGCACCTCCAATGTCCTGACCCGCACGACCGCAATATTGGCTGCGGTTTTCTTCGCAACCAGCCTGATCCTGTCCATCCTCGCCGGTTGGGATAAGAAACCCAGTTCCATCATCCAGGGAACGCCGGCGCAGCAGACGCCAAGCGCACCGGCACCGCTGGGACAGGGCGGAGGCATTCTCGATACCCTGCGTCAGCGCGAGCAGCCACCGGCTCCTTCTCCTGCGCCGGGGCCGCAGATTCCCCGATCACAATGAGGCAGAGCGCAGGGGCCGTGGTTGCCGGCCCTTCGTTCGATAGTCATGCACGGAGCGAATGGCGAGGAAGGCGCCCTCATTAAGAAATTTATGCAACAGCTTGGGGAACATACAGAAAAGTCGATATGCCAAAAGCGCATGGAGCCTGGATTGGAATGCCCGAGGAGGCTCTCGGCAAATCGCTGCGGAAGCGATAAAGGTTAGGTCCCATGGCGCGGTACATTTTTATCACCGGCGGCGTGGTCTCCTCTCTCGGCAAGGGTCTGGCGGCAGCAGCACTGGGCGCGCTGCTGCAAGCGCGCGGCTTTCGGGTTCGACTGCGAAAGCTCGATCCCTATCTCAATGTCGATCCCGGGACCATGTCGCCCTATCAGCACGGGGAGGTGTTCGTTACGGACGACGGCGCGGAAACCGATCTTGACCTCGGCCATTACGAGCGCTTTACCGGCCGCCCGGCGAGCCGGCAGGACAACATCACGACCGGTCGCATCTATCAGGAGATTCTCGCCAAGGAGCGGCGCGGCGATTATCTCGGCGCCACCATCCAGGTGGTTCCCCACGTCACCAACGCCATCAAGGACTTCATCCGCGACGGAAATGAGGATTACGATTTCGTCCTGTGCGAGATCGGCGGCACCGTGGGTGACATCGAGGGGCTGCCGTTCTTCGAGGCCATCCGGCAGCTCGGCAACGATTTACCCCGCCACCACGCGATCTATATCCACCTCACGCTCTTACCTTTCATAACGGGTGCCGGAGAGCTGAAGACCAAGCCGACCCAACACTCCGTCAAAGAGCTGCGCTCGATCGGCATCCAGCCGGACATTCTGCTTTGCCGCAGCGACCGGCCGATTCCGAAGGAGGAAAGGCGCAAGCTCGGATTGTTCTGCAATGTCCGCGAGTGCGCAGTCATCGAGGCGCGTGACGTCGACAATATCTATGCTGTGCCCGAGGCATATCACGAGGCCGGCCTCGATCGGGAAGTGCTCGCGGCATTCGGCATCGACCCCAAAGGGGACCCCGATCTTGCCCGTTGGCGCTGGATCAATGAACGCATCCGGAACCCGGAAGGCGACGTCACAATTGCAATCGTCGGCAAATACACCGGCCTCAAGGACGCCTATAAGTCGCTGATCGAGGCGCTGTCCCACGGTGGAATTGCGAACAAGGTCAGGGTCAATCTCGATTGGATCGAGTCCGAGGTGTTCGAGCGCGAAGACCCGACGCCTTTTCTCGAGCATGTGAATGGCATTCTGGTTCCAGGAGGGTTCGGCCTGCGCGGCAGCGAAGGCAAGATCAGAGCCGTGCGGTTCGCGCGCGAGCGCCAGGTGCCTTATTTCGGGATCTGCTTCGGTATGCAGATGGCCGTCATTGAAGCTGCCCGCAATCTCTGCGGAATCGAGGATGCCAATTCGACTGAATTTGGTGGCACAGCCCATCCGGTGGTCGGGCTGATGACGGAATGGATGAAGGGAAACGAGCTCCAAATTCGCGGCATCGACGACGATCTCGGGGGCACGATGCGGCTCGGCGCCTACCCGGCCCTGCTCGAGCGCGGCAGCCGGGTAAGCGAGATATACGGTGCGGGCGAGATTTCCGAGCGTCACCGCCATCGGTATGAGGTAAATACGGGCTACAAGGACCGGCTCGAGCAGCACGGCATGCGCTTTTCCGGCATGTCGCCCGACGGGCTCCTGCCCGAGATGATCGAGTACCAGGATCATCCCTGGTTCATCGGCGTGCAGTTTCATCCCGAGCTCAAGTCACGGCCATTCGAGCCGCATCCGCTGTTTGCGTCATTCGTCGGCGCGGCGGTCGACCGAAGCCGTCTGGTTTAATCCCTCCATTGCCTTTCCAGGCGACGGCATTAACGTCGAAGGCCTGGATCAACTCCACCAGAGGTGAGCATGATTTGCGAATTGCGCATTTACCACTGCGTAGTGGGACGACTGCCAGCTCTCCTGAAGCGCTTCGAGACTACCACTCTCGAGCTGTGGAAACGGCATGGCATCAGGCAGGCGGGATTTTGGACAGTCCTGGTCGGCGACGGAGGCAACCAGGATCTGCACTACCTTCTTGCCTGGGAATCGCTGGCCGAGCGCGAGACCAGGTGGAATGCCTTCATGACGGACCCTGAATGGATCTCGAAGCGCGCCGAGAGCGAACGGGATGGCCCCATCGTCGCCTCCATCAAGAACATGTTCCTCCAGCCGACCAGCTTTTCGGCGGTGAAGTGACGATTTTCGTCCAGCCGACTGCCAACCCGATTGTCGCCGTCGGTGGGATACGCTTCGGCAACGCGCTGCCGCTCGCGCTGATCGCAGGTCCTTGCGCGCTCGAGAGCCGTGACCATGCATTCGAAACGGCTTGCGCACTCAAGGAAATCGCCGGCAAATTGAAGATTGGATTTGTTTACAAGACCTCTTTCGACAAGGCCAACCGCACCAGCGCGGAAAGCAAGCGCGGCATTGGGCTTGTCGACGCATTGCCAATCTTCGCCGAGATTCGCCAGCAGCTCGGTGTCCCTGTTCTCACCGATGTGCATGAAACTCGGCAATGCGAGCTGGTGTCCCAGGTGGTGGACGTGCTGCAGATTCCCGCATTCCTCTGCCGGCAGACCGACCTGCTCGCGGCGGCCGCCATGACCGGCCGCGTAATCAATGTGAAGAAGGGACAGTTTCTGGCGCCCTGGGACATGGCAAATGTCGTCGCCAAGGTCACCGCGGCAGGCAATTGCAATGTGCTGGTGACGGAGCGCGGTGCTTCGTTCGGCTACAACACGTTGGTCTCCGACATGCGCGCATTGCCCATACTCGCCCGTACCACTGGAGCGCCGGTCATCTTTGATGCCACCCACTCCGTCCAGCGGCCGGGCGGGCAGGGGACATCTTCCGGCGGTGAACGGGAGTTCGTAAGCGTGTTGGCGCGCGCCGCTGTGGCGGTCGGGGTCGCGGGCATTTTTATCGAGACCCATCAGGACCCGGACAAGGCGCCGTCCGACGGACCCAACATGATCCCGCTCAAGGACATGGAAGGGCTGCTGCGCCGGCTCATCGAGTTCGACCAGCTCGCCAAAAACTGAAATGTCGCGAGTTTCGCCATCGCTCCCGTCCTGAAAATCGTCGGTCTTGTGGTATTCGCGCAAACATTGTTCACGCGCGCGGTCGATCCCGTGATCCCGATGATCGCGGGCGATCTTGCCATCGACGTGAAAACCGCTGCGCTGCTTACTAGCGCTTTCACCTTTCCCTATGCCCTCGTGCAGCCTGCACTCGGCGTTACCGGCGACTTCATCGGCAAGACCCGTCTGATGAATGCGTGTCTCCTCATTGTCGCGTTGGCGGGGATCGGCTGCGCCGTCGTGACGAACTTTTCGCTGCTGGTTGCCATGCGTGTGGTAGCTGGGCTGGTGGCGGGCGGAGTTTTTCCGATAGCCATGGCGCTGATCGGAGATCTTGTGCCGGTCGATCAACGCCAGGTGGCGATCGGCCGGCTGCTTGCCGTCGGGCTCACCGGCAATCTGGTTGGTGCATCGATTTCAGGGGTGATCGGCGATCTTTTCGGCTGGCGTGGCGTATTCGCCATTCTGGGTCTGTTCGGGTTGATGGTGGCCATCGCGGCATTCTTCGCTTTCCGGGGAGTCGAAGCCCGCCGCAGGTAGCCTTCAGTCGTGCGGCGGTGCTGTCGAATTTTCGCAGCATCTTCGCCGATCCGCGCGCCAAGGTGTGCTTTACCTCGGTATTCTTCGAGGCGATCGCCATCCATGGCCTGTTCCCGTACGTAGCATTGCTTCTGCTCGCGAGCGGAGAGACCCGCGCGTCGATCGCGGGGCTTTTGATCGCGACCTTTGCGATCGGGGGCGTATTCTATTCGCTCTCAGTCCCTGTGCTCATTGCCCATATCCGGGAGCGGCGGCTGATGGTCGTCGGCGGCACCTTGGCGGCGAGCGGGCTTATTCTGATCGCGCTGCACTTTCCATGGACGTGGCAGATCGCGATCTATGCCATGTTCGGCTTCGGCTTCTATCTCCTGCATGGATGCATCCAAGTTCACGTGACCGAGCTCTCGCAAACGGCTCGCGGAGCGGCGGCGGCCCTGCATTCATCTTCTTTCTACATGGGTCAGGCGATTGGTCCGGTGATCTACGGTTATGGCCTCGCGCATGGCGGTGCCGAGATCAGCCTCTGCATTGCTGCAACGGTGGTAATGGCGGTGGGCGTAATTTGCTCTCGCCTGCTTCGTCACCCGCCCCGATCTCACTGACGGGCGTTTCGATCTGTGGAATCCGACATGCCGACTGTATGTGTGAGTGGGTCCACTCCACTTTCTATCCGCGTCCACGATACGGTGCCACACCCTGGTCCGGGAGCCATACACTCCTTGGCAGCTTGCCCACTTGCCAAAAGACATCAATGGGCATTCCCCCCCGTGGATACCAATATCCTCCGATCCGCAGAAATTTCGGCGCGAGCAATGCGACCAGTTGCTTGCCGATCGCGACCGTGCAGTCCTCATGGAAGCCACCGACATTGCGGAAGCTCCCGAGATAAAATTTCAGCGACTTCGATTCAACGAGCCACTTCCCCGGAACATAGTCGATCACCAGGTGCGCAAAATCCGGCTGCCCCGTGATCGGGCAAAGAGTTCGTGAACTCGGGCGCGGTGAAACGCGCCACATATGCGGTGTTGGGATGCGGATTGGCGACGCGTTCGAGCTTGACCGCGGCCGCACTGACGACAGTGCGGGTTTGCCGCTCAAGCGGCTGCAACGGCCGTACGATGCGAGGCATTCTTCGGGCTCCAACAACAAGTCACATCCGACACGGCATCTCGATCCACCTCGAAATCCCGTCAGTCCGCATAAACCATTGCCGACGATGCGCAAAGGGTTGTGCCACTGAGTCCGGCGCCCGACCGAAGGCTCAATCATCGTCGCTCGGGGGCAAATCGCACGGCTGACGGACCTTGCGAGGCTCGTCGCCGCGGCGCCCTTGCGAATGGCTCCGGATCGCCTACAAGCGCGGCAAAACCCGATCCATTGCCCCCCGAGGTGCCCATGACCGCGATCGTCGACATCATTGGCCGCGAAATCCTCGACAGTCGCGGCAATCCAACCGTCGAGGTCGATGTTGCGCTGGAGGATGGCTCCAAGGGTCGCGCTGCCGTGCCTTCCGGCGCCTCTACAGGCAGACACGAAGCGGTCGAGCTGCGCGACGGCGGAAACCGGTATCTCGGCAAAGGGGTCCGCAAGGCGGTCGACGCGGTCAATGGCGAGATTTTTGATGCCATTGGTGGAATGGACGCGGAGACGCAGGTCCAGATCGACGAGACGCTGGTTGCCTTGGACGGCACCCCGAACAAGGAGCGACTCGGCGCCAACGCGATCCTGGGGGTGTCACTGGCGGTGGCCAAGGCCGCGGCCGCGGCCCAGCAAACCCCGCTTTACCGCTATATGGGCGGAATTCTGCCGGACTCCTGCCGGTACCCATGATGAATATCCTCAACGGCGGGGTGCACGCCGACAACCCGATCGATTTCCAGGAGTTCATGATCATGCCGGTGGGTGCGTCTCGTTCGCCGAGGCGACTGCGCATGGGCGCAGAGATATTTCACACGCTGCGCGCTGCTCTCAAGGGGGCTGGTCACAACACCGATGTCGGTGACGAAGGCGGCTTCGCTCCCAATCTGCCATCGACCGATGAGGCGCTCGATCTGATCTCGGCGATCGCGAAAGCCGGTTACACGCCGGTAGCGATGTCGTGCTCGCCCTCGACTGTGCGGCGACCGAGTTTTTCGACGATGGTGCTTATCTGCTATGAGGGCGAGGGAAGCACGCGCTCGAAGGAGCAGCAGGCGAATTATCTATGCCGAACTGGTCCACTCGCTATCCGATCGTCTCGATCGAGGACGGCATGGCCGAGGACGACATGGAAGGATGGAAATTATTGACCGACGCAATCGGCAAGAAATGCCAGCTCGTCGGAGACGATGTGTTCGTGACCAACGCTGCCCGACTGGCCGAAGGCATCAAGAATGGCATCGCCAATTCGATCCTGATCAAGGTGAATCAGATCGGCACGCTGACCGAGACGCTTGACGCGATCGAAATGGCGCAGCAAGGCGGCCTATAGCGTGGTGATGTCGCATCGCTCCGGCGAAACCGAGGATGCCACCATCGCCGATCTGGCAGTCGCGACGAATGCGGACAGATCAAGACCGGCTCGCTCGCGCGGTCCGATCGAACGGCCAAGTACAATCAGCTTTTGCGTATCGAGGAGGAGCTGGGTCCGGCGGCGAAATACGCGGGTCGTTCGGCACTGAAGGTCTGAGCTGCCGGAAATCAACTTAACTCGATTTGGGTCGCGGCCTTGTTAAAGTTCCCTTAAGGCCGCGACGCCATCTTGGACCAATGGTCACCCGCCGACGATTTCGCACTGTCGTCAATGCGCTTGCGCTCTATACGATTGCCGCGCTCCTGATCGGCTATTTCGGCATCAACGCCTATACGGGAAATCGCGGGTTGCGGGCGAAGCAGGACCTGGATCAACAGATCGCTCAACTGAGCAACGAGCTCGCTGGCTTCAGGGCCGAGCGGGTCATTTGGGAGCGGCGGGTCTCTCTTCTGCAACCTGAAGGCATTGATCCGGACATGCTCGACGAGCGTGCACGTGCGCTTCTCAATTATGCCGATCCTCGCGAGATCATCCTGCAGCTCAAGCAACCCTGATCTTTCGGCGCAGATCATTCACTGTTGCACCGATTGGCGAAACCGACCGGGGCCGGCTTTTTTCCGGCAGAAGGAACGGCGGCCGTAACCCGTCCGCTTCCGCCCCGCGGCAATTTCGGCTATTGGGAAACGGCCGCATCACGCCAGCCAATCCCGAGGAGAAAATGGCCGTTGCCAGCAACAAACCAGCGGCTCAGCCCGCAACCGCGCGCCGAGCGGTCGCGCCACCGGTTGAAGTGCCGGAATTCAACCAGGAGCAGGAGCTGCGCGCCTATCGCCAGATGCTGCTGATCCGCCGCTTCGAGGAAAAGGCCGGTCAGCTGTACGGGATGGGCCTGATCGGCGGCTTCTGCCACCTCTATATTGGGCAAGAGGCGGTCGTCATCGGCATGCAAATGGCGACCAAGGGCGGTGACAAGGTAATCACCGGTTACCGTGACCACGGCCATATGCTGGCCTGCGGCATGGACCCCAAGGGCGTGATGGCCGAATTGACCGGGCGCCAGCATGGCTACTCCAAGGGCAAGGGTGGCTCCATGCACATGTTTTCCGTCGAAACATGCTTCTACGGCGGTCACGGCATCGTGGCTGCCCAGGTCCCGCTCGGCACCGGCTTGGCCTTTGCCAACAGATATCGCGGCAACGACAATGTATCGCTGACCTATCTAGGCGACGGCGCAGCCAATCAGGGGCAGGTCTACGAAAGCTTCAATATGGCGAAGCTGTGGAATTTGCCTGTGATCTATATCATCGAAAACAACCAGTATGGGATGGGAACCTCGGTTGCCCGTGCCTCGGCTACGACCGATCTCTACAAGCGCGGAGCATCGTTCGATATCCCCGGAGAGCGGGTCGACGGAATGGACGTGCGGGCAGTGAAGGCCGCCGGCGACAACGCCGTGCAGCGGTGTCGAGACGGCAGTGGTCCCGTCATTCTCGAAATGCTTACCTACCGCTACCGGGGGCACTCGATGTCGGATCCGGCGAAATACCGCAGCAAGGAGGAGGTCGAGAAGATGCGTACCGAACACGATCCGATCGAGCAGGTGCGCAGCCGCATGCTCAAGAAAGGTTTCGCGAGCGAAGACAGTTTGAAGAAAATAGACGCCGAGGTGCGTGCTACCGTAAACGAGGCGGCCGAATTCGCCACGAACGACGCCGAGCCGGATCCGGCCGAGCTCTATACCGACGTTTACAAGTAGGGCAGCGGCATCCGAGATTGCAAGACTGACCTTTTCAAAAAAGATCCCACATGCCCTTTCAAGTGCTCATGCCCGCGCTGTCGCCCACCATGGAGAAGGGCAATCTCGCCAAATGGCTCAAGAAAGAGGGCGACGTTGTAAAATCCGGTGACGTGATCGCCGAAATCGAGACCGACAAGGCCACCATGGAAGTGGAAGCGGTCGAGGAAGGCACGCTCGGAAAAATTCTGGTGCCGGAAGGCACCAATGACGTGGCAGTGAACACGCCGATCGCAATGATCTTGTCGGAGGGCGAGAACGCGACAGCGCTCACGGATGGTGGAGCTCCGGCCCGGCAGAAAGCCGTGCACGCCCCGCCGTCCGCCAGCGTCGAGATGCCGGCGCCGCAAGTCGCTCGCACGCCCGCGTCGCCGAAGTCGACAGTCGCTGCGCCACCTCAGCTCGATGCGCCGCCAGAGCCGGAGATGCCCGAAGGAACTGAAATTGTGACCATGACGGTGCGTGAAGCCTTGCGGGACGCCATGGCGGAGGAGATGCGCCGCGACAAGGACGTCTTTGTCATGGGTGAGGAGGTCGCTGAGTATCAAGGTGCCTACAAGGTAACGCAAGGTCTGCTGCAGGAATTCGGCGCCATGCGAGTGATCGATACGCCCATCACCGAGCACGGTTTCGCGGGACTTGGGATCGGTGCAGCGTTCGCGGGACTTAAACCGATCGTGGAGTTCATGACCTTCAACTTTGCAATGCAGGCCATGGACCAGATCATCAATTCGGCAGCAAAGACACGCTACATGTCGGGCGGCCAGATGGGGGCTTCCATCGTCTTTCGCGGCCCGAATGGTCCCGCCGCCCGGGTCGCGGCTCAGCACAGCCAGGACTATTCGTCTTGGTACTCCCATATTCCCGGACTCAAGGTGATCGCGCCCTATAGCGCCGCCGACGCCAAAGGTCTGCTCAAATCCGCGATCCGCGATCCCAACCCGGTCATATTTCTCGAGAACGAGCTTCTCTACGGACAAAGCTTTCCGGTGCCCAAGCTCGCCGACTACGTGGTGCCGATCGGCAAGGCCAAGATCGTCCGGCCAGGTACGGATGTGACCATTGTCGCGTGGTCGATGGGGATGACCTATTCGCTCAAGGCGGCTGACGAGCTCGCAAAGGAGCATATCAGCGCCGAGATCATCGATCTGCGTACCCTCAAGCCCATGGACATTGAAACCATCGTCGAGTTGGTGAAGAAGACGGGCCGCATCGTCACGGTCGAGGAGGGTTGGCGTCAGTCGGGCATCGGTGCCGAGATTGCGGCGCGCATCACCGAACAGGCCTTTGATTGGCTGGATGCACCGGTGACCCGCGTCACCGGGAAAGACGTTCCGATGCCCTATGCTGCGAATCTCGAAAAGATGGCATTACCTTCGGTTGCGGAGGTCGTCGAGGCCGCCAAGGCGGTTTGCTATCGGTGATCAGCACGCGGTGAGACTCAGTGTGGCCGATGGGTTGACGGCGAGGAAGTGATGGCAACGTTCGATCCACTGCACGTTCCGCCCACCGCGCTGGAGCAAGGTGGGGTGGAAGTGTTGCGCGCCGCAGTTGTTGAAGGTGGATTGCATGTTTCGCTGCGCCGCGCATTCGACGATCCGCAGGCCTGGGGCATGCTCATCGCCGATGTGGCTCGCCATGCCGCGCGTATCTTTGCAAGGGAAACGAAATTGACGGAGGACGAGGCACTCGAGCGCATCCGCTCGATGTTCGATGCCGAGATGGACGCGCCAACCGATCCCGGCACGACCACTGCAATCAGCTAGATGGATCGGGACTTTCTCATGCCCGTCAATATTCTCATGCCTGCCCTGTCGCCGACCATGGAGAAGGGCAATCTTTCCAAGTGGCTGAAGAAGGAGGGCGACAAGGTCAAGCCGGGCGACGTCATCGCCGAGATCGAGACCGACAAGGCGACCATGGAATACGAGGCAATCGACGAAGGCACTCTCGCCAAGATCGTGGTGTCGGAAGGCGCACAAGACATCCCGGTCAATGCGCTCATTGCCGTGCTCGCGGAGGAGGGGGAGGACATCCAGGCGACAGCGGCCGCTGTGGAAAAAGGCGCGCTGCCCGCGGCGAAGCCAATGGCAAGTCCCACGAAACCGGCGGGTCCTGAAACCGCCTCGTCCCAACCCATTCGCTCGCCTCAAGTGGGGGAGGGAAGACATCCTGTGCCGCCGCAAGCGCCGGCGGCTCCCTTGCTCCGTGCCGCCCGGGCAGAGGGTAGCAGTGATGGGGCTCCGAGGATTGGAGCCGTTCCCAACCGCATCTTCTCCTCCCCACTGGCCCGTCGTCTCGCCAAGGAAGCGGGTCTCGACCTCGCGCGCATTCACGGTTCCGGCCCGCATGGCCGGATCATTGCACGCGACGTGGAGGCGACAAGATCCGGCAAGGATCCTGGCAGGCCCATGCCGGCGCTTGCACCCGCACCGACCTCGGCTGGCATTCAAGCGCCGTCGGACGACAAGATCCGTGCGCTGTTTGCGGCCGGCAGCTACGACGTTGTCCCGCACGACAACATGCGAAGGGTGATTGCCCGCCGTCTGGTCGAGGCGAAGCTCACCATCCCGCATTTCTATCTCACGCTCGATTGCACCATCGGTAAGCTCCTGGCTGCGCGCGAGGAGATCAACGCGGCTGCGCCGAAGGACAAGGATGGCAAGCCGGCCTACAGGATTTCCGTCAATGATTTCGCCATCAAGGCGCTTGCGCTCGCGCTCCAGCGCGTGCCCGATGCCAACGTCACCTGGACCGAGGGCGCCATGCTCAAGCACAGGCATTCCGATATCGGGGTTGCGGTTTCGATCCCCGGCGGGCTCATCACCCCCGTGGTGCGTCAAGCTGAAACGAAGTCGCTGTCCGTCATCTCCAAAGAGATGAAGGATTTTGCCGCGCGGGCAAGGGCGAGAAAGCTCAAGCCGGAGGAATACCAGGGCGGCTCCAGCGCGGTCTCAAATCTGGGAATGTACGGGATCAAGGAATTCGCCGCGGTGATCAACCCGCCGCATGCGACGATTCTCGCCGTGGGCGCGAGCGAGGAGCGCGCCACGGCTCGAAATGGCAAGATCGAAGCGCAATGGATGATGTCGGTTACGCTTTCGACCGATCATCGTGCCGTTGACGGAGCGCTCGGTGCGCAGCTCCTCGGCGCCTTCAAGGGATTGATCGAAAATCCGGTTCTAATGGTGGTTTGATTGCCGCAACGATGAGCGAGCGCGAGGCTATCTTCCGAACGGCGGCGATCACTTACTTCCCGATGTTCATTGCCGTGCTGTCACTGGTCACCTCGATATACATCGGTTATCTCAACGATAGGATGGTCGATATCATTCAAAGCACCCTAGGTCGCTCGGAATACCTGCGCACCTGCAAGGAGATCATCGACGCTTATTTCCAAGTCAAGTTCCGAACCAGACTGGTCGCCGAGAACGCCGAGCACGCGCGGGGAACGTCATCATCCGGCGTGCCGGGGAGCCAAATCGAAGCCGCCAATGCCGTCAACAAGTTTGCAGCATTGGGAACTTACTTGGCCAACTTGGGCGATGATGCCGCGCGAGAGCAGTACACGCATTTGTCATGGGAGCTTGAGAAAGTTGTGCGCGAAGCTGAAAAAACGCCGGTTGCGGATCTCAACAAGCTGTTCGGCCGGGCAGACGAGATGTTCGGCAAGATGAACCACGATTGTGTGAAAACCGCCAAACAGTGAACGCGCAGCCATGGTCTCGCACCAGGCCAAGCTTTTCACGATCAGGGCAGCCGGCTGGATGTCGTGGTGGAGCCACACTGTGTTCCCGGAATGAGCACGATGCCTGAGACAAGCTTCGACATCATCATCATCGGCTCCGGCCCAGGCGGCTACGTCACGGCCATCCGCGCGGCTCAACTCGGGTTCAAGACCGCGATCGTCGAGCGCGAATATCTGGGCGGCATCTGCCTCAACTGGGGTTGCATTCCGACCAAGGCGCTCCTGCGCTCGGCGGAGATCTTCCATTACATGCAGCGTGCCAAGGATTACGGTCTCTCGGCCGAGAAGGTCGGTTACGATGCCGCGGCGGTCGTCAAGCGCTCGCGCGCGGTAGCGAAGCGCCTCAATGACGGCGTAGGCTTTCTCATGAGAAAGAACAAGGTCACCGTGATTTGGGGCGAGGCGGTGATCGACACCCCCGGCAAGGTCACGGTGAAGACCGCAAAGAGCGAGGCTCCGAAAGGCGCGCTCGGCGCCGGCGACTATCAATGCCAACACATCGTCATCGCAACCGGTGCGCGCCCGCGCGTGCTCCCGGGGATCGAGCCCGACAAGAAGCTGGTCTGGACCTATTTCGAGGCCATGGCGCCCGACCGCCTGCCGAAATCGCTTCTGGTCATCGGCTCGGGCGCCATCGGCATCGAGTTCGCCTCGTTCTACCGCTCATTCGGCGCGGAGGCGACGGTGGTCGAGGTGCTGCCGCAAATTCTGCCGGTCGAGGACGGCGAGATTTCAGCCTTTGCACGAAAACAGTTCGAGAAGCAGGGTATCAAGATATTCACCGGGGCCAAGGTGACGAAGCTTCAAAAAAAGGCCGATGGCGTTACCGCAACGATCGAGGACGGCAAGGGCGGCACCCAAACCCTCAATATCGAGCGGGTTATCTCTGCCGTTGGGGTTACCGGCAATATCGAAAATCTTGGCCTCGAAAAAGTGGGCGTGAAGACGGAGCGAGGTACGATTGTTGTCGATCCACTCAATCGCACCAACGTGTCCGGGATCTATGCCATTGGCGACGTCGCGGGCCCACCTCTGCTTGCGCATAAGGCGGAGCATGAGGGCGTCATCTGTGTGGAGGCGATCAAAGGCTTGAAACCGCATCCGATGGACAAGCGGCGCATCCCTGGCTGCACCTATTGCGCACCGCAGATCGCTTCGGTCGGTCTCACCGAACAGGCCGCAAAGGAGAACAAGATTGACATTCGCATCGGCCGATTTCCGTTTGTGGGGAATGGCAAGGCGATCGCGCTCGGCGAAGATCAAGGCCTGGTCAAGGTGATCTTCGACAAGAACAGCGGGGCGCTTCTCGGTGCCCACATGGTCGGGGCCGAGGTGACCGAGCTGATCCAGGGCTACGTGGTCGCGATGAATCTCGAAACTACGGAAGAGGAGCTGATGCATACCGTGTTCCCACATCCGACCTTGTCGGAAATGATGAAGGAAGCGGTGCTGGATGCTTATGGCCGCGTGCTCAATATCTGAGGCCCCCCGGGATCGATCCTCTCCATTGCCCATTGGAGAGCAAGGACAGAGCCTTGAACGCGCAAAGCAATCGCATGCTTGCATTTCGCGAGCTTGGATAAAATCTCGCATAATCAAGAGGGTAGGAGGAGGAGGCTCGTGGGGGCGCCGTGGAATTGGACTGGATGCTCGGAAAACCTCCCTCCTTCATGCGTTAGGATTGCGGTGAGGCGTTCGGTCGGTTTCGTTTTCCGCCAGGAGGGACTCCATGGACGAACATGTCTATCGTGTGATTGAACTTGTCGGCAGCTCGCAGAAGAGCATCGAAGACGCCATCAACGCGGCGATTGATCGGGCCAACGCAACCATCCGAAATTTGCGCTGGTTCGAGATTGTGCGCACCAGCGGACAAATCGAAAGCGGCAAGGTCAAGCACTTCCAAGTGACGCTGAAAGTGGGTTTCACGATGGAGGGCGCGCGTTGACTTTCTCGGTGGAGGCGGCCGCGCGCTGATCGAGCAGCGCATTGCAACCGCTTGAGCACAAGAGCAGGGATGCTCTCCTTGCCACGCGAGGCGGCGGTGCGTAGATAAGCTCGCAGGAATATGCATTATGGTCGTCGTGCTCGACATTGCCCGCCAGCCGCGCCATCCCGAGAAGGTGCATCGCCCGGACGTGCCTGCGTCGAAGAAGCCGGCCTGGATCAGGGTCAGGGCGCCGGTGTCGAGAGGATATGCCGAGACGCGGGCGATCGTTCGCGCCAATGGCTTGCATACCGTGTGCGAGGAGGCAGGCTGCCCAAACATCGGCGAGTGTTGGGAGAAGAAGCACGCGACCTTCATGGTCATGGGCGACACGTGCACGCGCGCCTGCGCGTTCTGCAACGTCAAGACCGGCCTGCCGGGCGCGCTCGATGCGGCCGAACCGGCCAGGGTTGCTCTGGCGACGGCGGAACTCGGGCTAAAGCATGTAGTCGTTACATCGGTCGACCGCGACGATCTCGACGACGGCGGGGCTGCTCATTTCGCCGCGGTCATCCGTGCGATCCGGTCACGATGCCCGGCGACGACCATCGAAGTGCTCACGCCCGATTTTCTCCGCAAAGGCGGCGCCGCAGAGATCGTCGTCGCGGCAAAGCCCGACGTATTCAACCATAATCTGGAAACGGTTCCCGCAAAATACCTGGTCATTCGGCCCGGTGCACGCTACTACGCGTCGATTCGCCTATTGCAGCGGGTCAAGGAGATCGATCCGACGATCTTCACCAAGTCGGGCATCATGGTGGGCCTGGGCGAGGAACGCAACGAAATCCTTCAGGTCATGGACGACCTGCGCGCGGCCGATGTCGACTTTCTTACCATCGGGCAGTATCTGCAGCCTAGCCGCAAGCACCATGCGGTTGAACGCTTCGTGACGCCAGAAGAGTTTAAGGCGTACGAGACTGTCGCCTATGCCAAGGGTTTTCTGATGGTGTCGTCCTCGCCTCTCACGCGTTCGTCGCACCATGCAGGCGATGATTTTGCTCGATTACGCGCAGCGCGTGAAATCAGGCGCGGCATATTTTGACAGCCGGAAGAGTGGTGTGATGCCGAGCGAGGGCGGGAGCTTGCAGAACTCAAATCGACGTGCGCAGATGCCGCAATTCTCGACCACGCGTCGTGTAAATCATTCTGCCGCCGACATGTTCGACCTTGTCGCGGACGTCGAGCGCTATCCACAATTCGTGCCGCTGTGTCGCTCGCTCAAGGTGCGCAAGCGCATTTCCGAACCTGAGGGCATCGAGGTTCTCGTTGCTGATATGACGGTCGCGTACAAGTTCATGCATGAGACCTTTGCCAGTCGGGTTACCCTCGATCGGCCCGATCTGCAGGTTCTGGTCGAATATCTCGATGGACCGTTCAGCAAGCTGGAAAACAGCTGGACCTTTCGTCCTACTGGGACGCACACCTGCAACGTAGAATTCTTTATTGCCTATGAATTCAAGAGCCGCACTCTGGGCTTTGTCATGGGAACGATGTTCGACGCAGCCTTCCGCCGCTTTGCGACGGCGTTCGAGCGGCGGGCGGATCGGGTTTATGCGCAGAGAATCGCCTAGCGCGGGATGATTTTTCTTCGAATCAGCATCCCGCTCTAATTCTTTATTTGAGCATGATCTCTTCCGAAAACCGGTATCCACTCTTCGGGATCATGCTCTGGCACAATGGCTGGCGACTACTCCTTCTCCGCAATCTCACGCAGCATTGCGACTGCCTGCTCGACGGAAGCACGGCGGACCTGCGCCCGGCCGATATCGCCGTATTTGCGCTCCTCATGAACCAGTTGGCCGCCGCGTGATGCCGCCGCGAAGTGAACGAGGCCGACGGGCTTGCCGCCGACCGCACCCTGCGGTCCAGCAATTCCAGTGACCGACACGGTGAGGTCGACCGGTGCGTGCGCAAGCGCGCCGGTTGCCATGGCTTGCGCCGTCTCGCGGCTCACTGCCCCGTGGACCGCAAGCGTTTTCGGCGGAACTTTGAGCATCACTTGCTTTGCGTCATTGCTGTAGGTCACGAAGCCTCTCTCGAACACGTCCGAAGAGCCCGCGATATCGGTCAACGTGGCCGCGAGGAGCCCACCGGTGCACGATTCCGCTGTGGCGATCGTGAGCTTCTTCATCCGGCAAAGATGCAACAGCGACCGAGCTTGCTCGAACAGTTCCTGATCCATTCAGGCGCTCCATGGCAGGCGCACCGTCGCATTGGCAAATGCCGCCATCCCTTCACCACGGCCGGTAAATCCCATTTTCTCGCTGGTGGTCGCTTTCAAGCCCACTCTTCCGACGGGGATGCCGGCCATCTCGGCAATTCGGCTGCGTATGAAATCGCGATGAGCACCGATGCGTGGCGCCTCGCAGACCACCGTGACATCAAGATGTGCAAGGCGTCCACCTCGGGCGCGCACCCGATCAACCGCAAAGGCGAGGAAACGATCGGATGATGCCCCGCGCCATTGCGGATCGGTCGCAGGGAAATGAGCACCGATATCGCCTTCCGCAAGGGCTCCGAGAATCGCGTCGACGAGCGCATGGAGAACGACGTCCGCATCGGAATGACCGGACAAGCCCCGGCTATGAGGAACGCGCACCCCGCCCAGCATGACGTGGTCGCCGTCAGCGAATGGATGAACGTCGAAGCCGAAGCCCGCGCGTACATCGTTCAAGGCGGCGAGCATGGAGACTTGCGCGCGCGCGAGGTCCTCATTGCTGGTGAGCTTGACGTTTTCCGTCTCGCCTTCAAACGTCGTGACCTTGAGACCAGCCCATTCGACGAGCGCCGCATCGTCGGTGAAATCGCCGCAGCCGGCCGTTTGCGCCCGGAGGTGAGCCTCCAGCAGGGCATTGAATCCAAAGGCCTGCGGGGTCTGCACCATTCGCACGCTGGCGCGATCGAGGGTGCCAATGACAGCACCGGCCGCATCAACCGTCTTGACCGTGTCGGTCACGCCGATGACCGGGACCGCCGCTCCGCTTGCACGCGCGGCGCTTATTGCTCGCGTGATGAGAGCTGGCGAGACGAACGGCCGCGCCGCATCATGAACAAGGACGAGATCGGGACCGTGGCGCTGCAGCCCTTCAAGACCGGCGCGAACGGAGCCTTGCCGGGAACTGGCGCCGTTCACGGGCGTCAGCAGGTGGAGGCCTTCGGTCGCGGACCTGTAGATCCCATCGTCTGGGTGGATCACCGGCTGGACAAGCGAAATCTCGGCGTGTCCCGCGAAGGCTGCGAGTGCAGGCCGGATCAGGGGTTCCCCAAGAACATGCAGATACTGCTTGGGCAAAGGTCCGCCTGCGCGCAGTCCCCGTCCGGCGGCAACGACCACGGCTGCGACTTTCACCGCCTTGTCCTTTCGTAGCCCGGCCTCCCGCGTGGAGTAGCCGCACACGCCGCAGGGCGCAAATCTGGTTTTCCATCGTTGCCTACGCCATGCACTAAGCCGGGGATATTTTGCAGTGCAGCACTTGCGCGTCTCCCCCATATGGCTAAACTCTATGCAGCGAGAGAAAGCGCCTAATTCATGTGCAAGGTTTCCTAAGTGCCACCATTGACGACATTTTACCGGGCCCGGCCGCTAGTCGTCGGCAATGTGGTGCTGCCAAACCCGGTCATCCTCGCCCCTATGTCAGGCATCACGGATGCGCCGTTCCGGCGATTGGCCGCACGCCTGGGGGCGGAACTCGTGGTGTCGGAGATGACCGCCAGCGCGGCGCTGATCGCAGGGCAGCCTGCGGCACGCCTGCGTGCCGAGGGGCGGGGGCTGAGCGTGGGGGTGGTTCAGCTCGCAGGCTGCGAGCCCCGCTGGATGAGCGAGGCGGCGCGTATCGCCGAGGCTTCGGGCGCCGCCATCATTGATATCAACATGGGTTGTCCGGCACGACATGTGACCGGCGGACAATCGGGCTCGGCGCTGATGCGCGACCTTGACCATGCACTGACTTTGATCGACGCGACGGTCAAGGCCGTATCCGTTCCCGTGACGCTCAAGACACGGCTGGGCTGGGATGATGGCACCAGAAATGCCGCCGCGCTTGCCCGCCGCGCGCAGGACGCTGGCGTGCGGCTCATTACGGTACATGGCAGAACGCGCTGTCAATTCTATCGGGGTCGCGCCGATTGGGAAGCGGTGCGCGCGGTCAAGAGCAGCGTGTCGATCCCGGTGGTGGTGAACGGCGACATTTGCACGGCCAGCGATGCTCGTGCTGCGCTCGCGGCCTCCGGCGGCGATGCAATCATGATCGGACGGGCGGCATGTGGGCGCCCTTGGCTGCCTGGACAGATCGCCCGCTTTCTTGCGGCCGGCTGCCCGGAAAGCGCGCCTGCGCTCATCGCGCAATTGTCCATGGTCGAGCAGCTCTACGAGGAGCTCCTTGAGCATCACGGCCGTGAAATCGGACGGCGACACGCGCGCAAGCATCTCGGCTGGGCGCTCGATGCAGCGGCAGAAACGGCGGGCGCCGAACCATTGCTGCTCAAAGCTCATCGTAACCGCGTGCTTACCGCCAATGAACCTTCCGCGGTTCGCCGTCATCTCGCTGCGGCCTTTGGCGCGTTCGCCGAGAGCGAGAGGAAGGCGGCATGAACCGGCCCGTGCCGATGCCGACGCTCCCCTCCGGCACCGCGGATGCCGTGCTCGATGCATTGCCGCACCCGGTCTTCATGGTTTCGGCCGAAGGACGAATCGCGAATGCCAACGCGGCCGCCGAATCCTTCTTCGAAGCCTCCTTGCTGCTCTTGCGCCGCCACATGTTGCAGGAGTTGGTGCCATTTGGCAGCCCTCTGCTGGCGCTGATCGAGCAGGTGCGCACGAGCGGCGCCGCGGTGAATGAATACAAGGTCGATCTTGGCACTCCGCGCAATCCGGGCGAGCGGCTGGTCGATCTGCATGTCGCGCCGCTGCCGGAGCGAGCAGGCCACGTCGTCGTGATGCTGCAGGAGCGCACCATCGCCGACAAGATGGACCGTCAACTCACCCATCGTGGCGCAGCGCGGTCGGTCATCGCGCTGGCGGCCATGCTCGCCCACGAGATCAAGAATCCACTTTCGGGAATCCGCGGGGCGGCGCAACTGTTGGAACAATCTGTCGGCGATGATGATCGCATCCTGACGCGGCTCATCTGCGAAGAGGCTGACCGCATCGTGAAGCTCGTTGACCGGATGGAAGTCTTCACCGACGAACGCCCCGTCGAGCGCGAGCCCGTCAACATTCATGTCGTGCTCGAGCACGTCAAACGGCTCACGCATTCGGGTTTTGCGCGGCACATCAAATTCGTGGAGGACTATGATCCCTCGTTGCCGCCTGTCCTCGCCAATCGCGACCAGCTCATTCAGGTCTTTCTCAATCTTGTGAAGAACGCTGCGGAGGCGATCGGAGAGACCGCCGGCGATGGAGAAATCTCGCTTTCGACCGCATTCCGCCCGGGGGTGCGTTTGTCCCGTCCGGGCAGCAAAACTCGCGTTTCGCTTCCGCTCGAGTTCTGCGTCAAGGACAATGGGCCGGGCGTGCCCGAGGATCTGCTGCCGCATCTGTTCGATCCGTTCGTGACCACGAAGCCGTCCGGATCGGGCCTTGGACTTGCGCTGGCGGCGAAGATCGTCGGCGACCACGGCGGCATCATCGAGTGCGAGTTGCAGGCTCGACGCACAGTTTTTCGCGTGCTCATGCCCATGTATGCGGGCGACAACGCCGCGCCGCGCGGTTCTGCCTAGAGAGGGACAGCAATGCCTGCTGGAAACATTCTAGTAGCCGATGACGATGCAGCGATCCGCACCGTGCTCAACCAGGCGCTGTCGCGGGCGGGTTACGAAGTGCGCTCGACCAGCAACGCTGCAACCTTGTGGCGCTGGGTCAGTCAAGGGGAGGGCGATCTCGTCATCACAGACGTGGTCATGCCGGACGAGAATGCATTCGATCTGTTGCCGCGCATAAAAAAAATGCGGCCCGAATTGCCGGTCATCATCATGAGTGCGCAGAATACGTTCATTACGGCTGTGCGCGCCTCCGAAAAAGGAGCGTACGAATATCTGCCAAAGCCCTTCGATCTCAAGGAGCTCATCGGCATCGTCGGGCGCGCGCTATCGGAGCCCAGGGAACGTGCCCGTCCCGCGACGAAGCCGCAAAGTTTCAAATCCATCCCACTGGTCGGGCGCTCTCCTGCCATGCAGGAAATTTATCGCGTTCTGGCCCGCCTCATGCAGACCGATCTCACCGTAATGATCACCGGTGAATCCGGAACCGGCAAGGAACTGGTTGCCCGCGCGCTGCACGATTACGGCAAGCGCCGCAGCGGCCCGTTCGTCGCGATCAATATGGCGGCGATCCCGCGCGATCTGATCGAATCAGAATTGTTCGGGCATGAGAAGGGGGCGTTCACCGGGGCCAATGCGCGCAGCTCCGGACGTTTCGAGCAGGCCGAAGGCGGTACATTATTCCTCGACGAGATAGGTGACATGCCGATGGAGGCGCAGACGCGGCTCTTGCGCGTGCTGCAGCAGGGCGAATACACCACCGTCGGCGGCCGTACTCCGATCAAGGCCAATGTGCGGATCATCGCCGCCACCAACAAGGATCTGCGCATTCTGATCCATCAGGGACTGTTCCGCGAAGATTTGTTCTTCCGGCTCAACGTCGTGCCGCTACGCCTGCCGCCGTTGCGCGAGCGCAGCGAGGACGTGCCGGATTTGATCCGGCACTTTTTCGAGCAGGTCGAGCGCGAAGGGCTCCCTGCCAAGCAGCTCGACCAGGCCGCGATCGAGCGGCTCAAGCGCCACCGCTGGCCTGGAAACGTGCGCGAGCTTGAAAATCTGGCCCGCCGGCTCGCCGCGCTCTATCCCCAGGAAACGATCGCGGCTTCCGTCATCGATGTCGAGCTTTCCCAGCCCGGCATCCTCGCCGCTGACGATGGACCTAAATCCGACGACGGTCTTGCGGCCGCGATCGAGCGCCACCTGGCGTCTTATTTCGCGAGCTTCGGCGCCGAACTGCCGCCTCCAGGCCTCTATCACCGCGTACTGCGCGAGATCGAGCATCCGCTTTTGTCGGCGACGCTCGCCGCAACCCGGGGCAATCAAATCCGAGCTGCCGACCTGCTCGGCGTCAACCGCAACACCTTGCGCAAGAAAATCCGTGATCTGGACATCCAAGTGTACCGCAGCAGCGGCTGATGGGAATGGCGCTCCCAAACAGCGCATCGGCGCAATTCGGCGCCTAGGAGCCTGTCCAGATTATCGTGGTTGGTAGATGTAGCCCAGACCGGAGTTTGATTGGCGGGCGTCACTTGCTGTGACGCCCGCTATCCAGCGGGCGCCAGCAACACTTTCGATAGAGTCCGCCTGTGGGCGAGCTTCAGAAGATTGTGGACGGTGCAGACGATCGCCCACTCGGCGCGCACCTTCTCGAAGCCGCGCAGCAAGAACTGGCGGAAGCCGCGAGCCTGTTTGATCTGCCCGAACACCGGCTCCGGAAGTTGCTTGCGCAGCCGGTAAGGGCTTTCGTGGCCGCCGGCCTTGATCTTGGCGCGCATCGCCTCGACGCGCGTCGGGATGGCCTCCTCCGAGCCGGCCGGCGTTGCGGCGCTGGCCTCGCCTTTGACGGTGCCGGCGACAGCATCCCTGGCCCGGCCAGTCGCTACGTAGGCATCGATGTTGCGGTTCTCCAATGCCTCGATATTGGCCTCCGAGCAGTAGCCGGCATCCGCCGATAGCTGCTCGGGCTTGCGGCCGAGATTGGTCTCGATCGCATCGGTCATCGGCACCAGCTGGGCGCAATCGACCGCGCTCTGCGTCACGTCTTGCGCCACGATGATCTGCGCTTCTGCGTCGACGGCGGCCTGGGCGTTGTAGGCCTGCACGAATCCGTCCTTGCTCTTCATGATCCGGCTCTGCGGATCGGTGAAGTTCTTCTGAGCTTTGGCATCCGGCTCGGTGGAGGGCGCAGCCGCTTGCCGTCCGGGTTTGCGGCGCCCCTCAGCCTCTCGCTTCTCTGCCGCTTCGGCCTCTGCCTTGAGCTTGGCCTCGGCAGCCGCCTTCGCCTCCGCCTCCAGTTCGGCCTTGGCCTCGCGGATTTTCTCGGCACGCAGCTTCTTGTCGGCGATCCAATCCGGCATCTCGTCGCCGGTCTTGTCGCGGCCGTATAGCTCGTCTTCCTCAGCATCCGCCGCCGCAGCCGTGCCGAGCCACTTGGCAACCTCGGCTTCCAGTTCGGACGCGCGATTCTCCATGCGCTCGTAGCTCATCGCCTTGTGCTTCGACGCGTTGGCTTTGATCTTGGTTCCATCGAGCGCCACATGCCCGAGCTTCACAAGGCCGGCCGTCTCGCACAGATGCAGGATTTGCCCGAACAGTCCGCCAAGCGCCTTCAAGTGCCGCTTACGGAAATCCGAGATGGTGCGAAAATCCGGCGCATCAAGCCCCACAATGCTCATGAAATCCACCCGCTCGCGACACGCCTTGGCGATCCGACGTGAGGAGTAGATGCCGCAGCAGTAGGAATACAACAGCAGCGCCGTCATCATGGTCGGATCGAACGGCGGCTGGCCCCGTTCGCTGCCATAGGTACCAGTGATCTCGACAAGGTCGACGTCGTCTCTCACCAAGCTCAGCACAAAGCGGGCGAGATGGCCCTTGGCCACAAAGTCCTGCACCATTGGCGGCAGCAACAGTGGATCATCGATCTTCCAAGGGCGAAATGTCTTGCTCATGCGCACAGACAGAATCCGACTTGCCCTTCTTTTGCCAGCAAAATCCCCCTATTACTCGGACAGGCTCCTAGATGATTGAGCCCGCCGATCTTGTGCTAACAATTGGATCACCCTCCCGTCTTTATGATCGCCCTCCATCGTGGCGTGACGGACGTGGTGCCGATCGGCCACAGAGGTAAGGGGCGCGCCCTTGAATTGTCGCAATTCGGCAACATTGTGGTATAAAAGCATCAATGAATAAAAGGCTTTGGGGGGCTCGTCCAAGCGGGCGTGAATCCCGTTCGGGCGAGATGAGTTCATGACGAATGTCGGCCAAGCCGCAACTGCCCAGCTGGTAAGCGCCGCGGCGACACCCGCGCCGGGCTGGCTGGCGCGGTCGCTCGGATTGACTGCCGTCGCGCTCGCGCTTCTTTCCGCCTTGGTGACCTTCGTTGTGCTCGCCGGCCTCACCCCGATTGCGCCGACGCATGAGGTCGTGGTCACGCTGCTTGCCTGCAATGCGGTGACGGTGCTGCTTCTCACCTTGTTCATCGCGCGCGAAGTATGGGGCGTCGTGCAGGCAAGGCGCCGCGGGCGCGCAGCAGCACGCCTGCATGTGCGCATCGTCGCCCTGTTCTCCGTCATCGCCGCGCTGCCTGCCGTTCTGGTGGCCGTCGTTGCGAGCGTGACCCTCGATCGGGGGCTCGATCGCCTGTTTTCGCAACAGACCTATTCTCTGATCGAGAACGCAACCATTGTCGCCGATGCCTATGTGCGCGAGCTCGACCAACTCATCCGCGCCGACACCATCGCGCTTGCGGTCGAGCTCGCGCGCGCGAAGCCCTTGTTCGATGAATTGCGCGAGCAGTTCCACCAGTTCCTCTCGGTGCAAGCCTCGATTCGCGGTCTGCCGGCGGTCTTATTGCTCGACAAGGACCTCAAGGTGGTCGATCAGGTCGATGCGCGCATCACCCAATCGCTGGTCAAGCCCACGCCGGACGTGCTCGCCGGCATTGATGATACCGAACCACGGGTGGAGATGGTTCTCGACGACAATTATGTCGCCGCCATCATCAAGCTGCACGATTACACGGATACCTACCTGTACATAGCGCGGGTGCTCGATCCTCGGGTGCTGGCGCAATTGCGCGCAACGCGTGCCGGCGTCGTTCACTACGCCGACCTCGCGGCGCGCCGGATAGGCATTCAGATCGCCTTCGGTTTGATGTTCACGGTGATCGCGCTGATAGTACTGCTCTCGGCGGTGTGGATTGGGCTCAACTTCGCGAATTATCTGGTGGCACCCATCCGCCGCTTGATCGGCGCCGCTCAAATCGTTGCGACCGGCAATCTGTACGTGCAGGTTCCCACTCGACGCTCCGAAGGAGATCTGGCGCAACTTGGCCAGACCTTCAACAAAATGACGCAAGAGCTTCGCACTCAGCGTGATGATATCGTGCGGGCTCGCGACCTGATCGACAGCCGCCGTCGTTTCACCGAAGCAGTATTGGCAGGAGCGAGCGCCGGCGTGCTCGGAGTGGATGCCGAAAGCTGCATCAGCATTCTGAACCGGTCTGCCGAGCGGCTGATCGGTCGATCCGAAGCAGAGGCTCTCGGCAAGCCGCTCGTCGACATCGTGCCCGAGCTCGCGGATTTGTTCTCGACTGCGCGGGTCGGCCTGCAGCGTCTGGTGCAAGGGCAGGTGACGATCAATCGCAACGGTCGTGAGCGAAACCTGTCGGTGCGAGTCACCAGCGAACAGTCCGGCTCGGCCGAGCGCGGCTATGTGGTGACCCTCGACGACATTACCGAGCTCGTTACCGCGCAGAGGACCTCGGCCTGGGCCGACGTCGCTCGTCGTATCGCCCACGAGATCAAGAATCCGCTCACCCCGATCCAGCTTTCCGCCGAGCGGTTACGCCGCAAATACGCAGCCGTGATCAAGGAAGACGGCGGCATTTTCCAGCAATGCACCGATACCATCGTACGTCAGGTTGACGACATCAAGCGCATGGTGGACGAGTTCTCTCGCTTCGCGCGGATGCCGAAGCCGGTGATGGCGCAGGAGGACGTCGCCGACGCGGTTCGCCAAGTGGTGTTCCTGCAGCGCGTCGGAAACTCAGATATCGACATCGACGTCGAGATCGCACGGGATCCCATGCCGGCGCGTTTCGACCGCCGTCTTATTTCGCAAGCACTCACCAACATCATCAAGAACGCAACGGAAGCGATTGCTGCGGTGCCGCCCGCCGAGCTTGGCCGCGGACGCATTCGCGTGTGGGCCGGCTCCGAAGGCGAGGACATCGTCATCGACGTGATCGACAACGGGATCGGGCTGCCGAAGGAGAACCGGCGCCGTCTTCTCGAGCCTTATGTCACCACGCGCGAGAAGGGTACCGGCCTCGGCCTTGCGATCGTGGGACGCATACTCGAGGAGCACGGCGGACGCATCGAGCTCAGCGATGCTGCCGAAAAGATTCCCGGACAGCGGGGAGCATGGATGCGGCTGCGCTTTGCCGCGGAAAACGCGGGCTCGACCGAGGCGCAGCCCGCGCGTCAAGCACCCACCCCTCAACTCGCAACGAATGCATAAGCCATGGCAGATGACATCCTGATTGTCGACGACGAAGCGGACATCCGCGAGCTGGTATCCGGCATCCTGCAGGACGAAGGCTTCATCACGCGCTCTGCGCGCGACAGCGACGACGCGCTCGCTCACGTCGCGAGCCGAAGACCCAACCTGGTCTTTCTCGATATCTGGCTGCAGGGAAGCCGGCTGGATGGGCTGCAATTGCTAGACGCAATGAAGGCACAGCATCAGGAATTGCCGATCGTGATGATTTCCGGACACGGCAATATCGAGACCGCCGTCGCTGCGATCAAGCAGGGTGCATACGATTTCATTGAGAAGCCGTTCAAGGCGGATCGCCTGGTGCTGGTCGCACAGCGCGCACTCGAAACCTCCCGCCTCAAGCGGGAGGTCAAGGCTCTCAAGCAGCTCTCTCCCTCGACGCTCGTCGGCAAGTCCTCGTCGATGAATCAACTGCGCCAAACGGTCGAAAAGATTGCCCCTACCAACAGCCGCGTCCTGATTGTCGGTCCCGCTGGCGCCGGAAAGGAGCTCGCAGCGCGGGCAATCCATTCCCATTCCGCCCGGGCCAATGGTCCATTCATCGTCATCAATGCGGCGGCGATGATGCCCGAACGGATGGAAGTCGAGCTGTTCGGCGTCGAGCAACCGACCAACGGTCAAGGGCGCAAGGTCGGCGCGCTCGAAGAGTCGCATGGCGGAACGCTTTTCATCGACGAGATCGCCGACATGCCGCGGGAGACCCAGAACAAGATTCTGCGGGTGCTCGTCGAGCAAACGTTCCAGCGCGTCGGCGGCACCAACAAGGTCCAGGTCGATGTGCGCATCATCTCGTCGACCGGACGCAACATCGAGGCTGAGATTGCCGCAGGCAAATTCCGCGAAGACCTCTATCACCGGCTTTCTGTCGTTCCGATCCGGGTGCCGCCGTTGGCCGAGCGGCGCGATGACATTCCGCATCTGATCGAGTATTTCATGGAGCAGATTTCGCTTGCGACGGGACTGCCGCGTCGCTTGATCGGCGAGGACGCCATGGCGGTGCTGCAGTCACACGACTGGCCCGGCAATGTGCGCCAACTGCGTAACAATGTTGAACGCCTGATGATCCTTGCCGGGGGCGATCCGGAAGCGGTGATCAATGCCGACATGCTGCCGCAGGATGTCGGATCCATGGTTCCCTCGATGCCGGGTGGGGATGGCGGCGAGCATCTGATGGGGTTGCCGTTGCGCGAAGCTCGCGAGGTCTTCGAGCGGGAATATTTGGTGGCGCAGATCAGCCGCTTCGGCGGCAACATTTCGCGAACGGCCGAATTCGTCGGCATGGAGCGCTCGGCGCTCCACCGCAAGCTCAAGGCGCTCGGAATAGACTGATGACCATGATAAGGACGGGTCATAGCCACACGTCGCGGGCAACAGATGATGGATGATGACAGGCAGCGAGCAAACGCTCGTCGTGTTTGTTTGAGGTCTGTTGTCCGCTTCTTCCTGTCCTTCATCCTGCGCACAAAATTTGCCGACTTGCTGTTTGCCGGGGCGCTGGTGAGCCCGGCGATGCGCGTCCGCTATCGTCTACTGATCATCCTAGTCGCCGCGTCGGCATTCGCCATTCAGGTGCGACCGGTCACCGCACAAACTCCGCGGGAAATACAAAAGATCGCCGAGCAGGCAATCCAAAGGCTCCACCTCCAGCCAGAGCTTCCGCGCGGGCCGGAGAAGAACCGCTTCACCGTCAAATTGCCGCCGGAAGCGATTTGGTTTGTCATCGCGGTCGCCATCGGAGTTCTGCTCTATTCGCTGCGCGACATGCTGCCGATCTGGCGCCTGCCGGGGAGCGCGGCGTGGACGGCCGAGGACAACCTCGCGGGAGAGGCAAAGGCGGACACGCCGGCGGCCGTGCTGAGCACTGCCGATGAGCTTGCCTCCCAGGGTCGGTTCGTCGAAGCCATCCATGTCCTGCTGCTGCAAGGTTTGGCGCATCTTCGGCAGCGCCTCGACCAGCAGTTCGCGGATTCCCTCACCAGCCGTGAGATCCTGCGGACGGCCGAGCTCTCCGACGCCGGCCGAGCTTCGCTGCGCGACATCATCAATCGGGTAGAGTTGACCTATTTCGGCGAGCATCCCGCGGCGCTCCCAGACTACGTCGCCTGCCGTGCGAGCTTCAACAGCCTGGCGCAGGCGCTGCATGAAAGCGCGCCGGCATGAGCGTCGAACCCATCTTTTCACGCCGTTTGCTGATGGGATGGGTTGCCGCCGCTATCGTGCTCTTCGCGCTCTCCCTGTATCTAATGGGGTCGGGCGAGATTGGCGGCGTCGACAGCACCGGCCCTGGTACGTTCTCGCGCTCGGCTATTGGTCACGCCGGCCTCGCCGAGGTGCTGCAACGGCTCGGACTTCCGGTTGTCAAGAGCCAATACAATTCCCTGGAAAAGCTTTCGCCCGGAAGCGTCCTGGTTATCGCCGAACCTCGCCCAAGTCGCCAGTCCGAGGAGGCCATCCGCGCGTTCCTCAAGGCAAACACAATTTTGCTGGTGCTGCCGAAATGGACCGGCGAGCCGAGCGAGCAAACAACGGGTTGGCTTCGTGAAGCCCGCGAACGTTTCATCGGTGACGCGCAATGGGCGCTCAATATTGTCGCGCCGCGTGCCGAGGTCGTGCGCGCCGGAGCTGGCACATCAGGAAGCATGAATTCTTGGAGCACGAATGATCTCGGTCTCGCTCCCAGCCTGGAACCGCCCATCCAGCTCATGCGCGGGGGCGGGCTGCGGGCTATCATCGCCACGGACGGCGGCATGCTTCTCGGTGAGATCCGCGACCGCGATCGCAGGAACTGGGTTCTATCGGACCCCGATCTCATATCCAATCATGGCCTCGCCCGCGAGGGCAATGCAGCGCTGGCGCTGGCTCTGTTCAAGCGGCTACGGTCTGCCGATGGCAGCATCGTGTTCGACGAAACGATACACGGCTATCTCGCGCGACCGGCAAGCCCGCTTTTGCTGATGTTCCGCTTCCCGTTCGTGGTCGCGACGCTGCAGGGATTGATCGCCATCATGCTGCTGTTGTGGGCAACTCTGGCGCGCTTTGGCGCGCCGCAATCCGCACCGCCGCCCCTGCGCGCCGGACGCGAGGGTCTCTTACAAAACATAGCAAAGCTGATCGAACATGCCGGTCATCAACAGGCGGTGATTCGCCGTTACATTTCCGAAACCATCCGCGATGTGGCGCGCCAACTTCACGCGCCGCGCGGGCTCTCGGGCGAAGCGCTTACGGCCTGGCTGCAACGGGTCGGCGCAGCACGCGGAGTACAGATCGATTGCAAAGCACTTGTTCGTCAACTCGGCGAGACGCGGCGGCGCGAATCGTCGTCGCTGATCCGCCTCGCGCGCGATATTCATAGATGGAAAGGGCAAATCCTTGATGGACGTTCAAGATATTCGCGCGATCGCTGAGGGTGTACGCAGCGAAGTCCGCAAGGCAGTGGTCGGGCAGGACGAGGTCATCGAGTTGATGCTCACGAGCCTCTTGGTCGGAGGACACATTCTGCTCGAGGGCGTCCCGGGGACGGCAAAGACTCTGATCACCCGAGCCTTCGCAGCCGGCCTTGCCCTGCAGTTTGGCCGCATTCAATTCACGCCGGACCTGATGCCGGGCGACGTGCTTGGGACTAATCTCTTCAATTTTCAGACCAACGCGTTCGTTTTGACGAAGGGGCCGATCTTCACCCAGCTCCTTCTTGCCGATGAGATCAACCGCACACCGCCCAAGACCCAGGCCGCGCTGCTCCAGGCGATGAATGAGCGCGCGGTCACGGTCGATGGCAAGGACCATCCGCTCGGCGATGAGTTCATGGTGGTGGCGACACAAAACCCGATCGAGCAACAGGGCACCTATCCGCTTCCGGAGGCCCAACTCGATCGCTTTCTGTTCAAGATCATCATCCACCATCCCAGCCGCGACGAGGAACGGGAGATTGTCCGGCGGCACGGCCATCGCTCCGCCATGCCGCGGCTGGAAGATTTTGGGTTGCGGCCGGTAGCCGATGCGGCAACGCTCGCAGCCGTCCGTGAGGCCGTCACCCATGTGCGCCTCTCGGACGAGATCATCGATTACATCGTCGACGTCAACCGATCGACCAGAGAGCATTCCTCGCTCGAGTTCGGCGCCTCGACGCGCGCTGCCAACATGCTCGCGGCAGGCGTGCGGGCGTTCGCAGTCCTACAGGGCCGCAATTTTGCGATTCCCGATGACGTGAAGGCACTCGCACTACCGGTGCTTCGCCACCGCCTCACGATGTCTCCCAGCGCGGAGATCGAGGGGCTCAGCACCGACCGCATCTTGCGCGAGATCATCGACCAGACGCCGGCGCCGCGATGATCCGCCCGACCGGCCGAACGGTTTTGATCTTCGCCGCCGGCATCCCGCTGGCGCTGCTGGTTGTGACTTACGATGCAAGGCTGTGGGTGCCCTCGTTCAACTACGGCATTCTGGTCCTGCTCGCCGCCGTGACCGACCTCTTGCTGGCGTTCCCACCGCGGCTACTCAATATGAAGATCTCCGTGCCGGACAGGCTCTATATCGGCGAACGCGGGGCGATCACGGCTTCGATCCCTGCAACGTCATGGCGCAGATCCGCCGTCTTCCAGTTGGTCGCCGAGCAGCGTGGCGAGGTCGAGCCGGCTGAGATCGTCTCCGGCGAGCTCCGGGGCGGCCACGAGACGCAGATTGCGCTGCCGGTCGTTCCTCGACGTCGGGGCCGGGTGAACATCGATCGGATCTGGGTGCGCTGGCGCGGGCCGCTGGGCCTCGTTGAGCTCACCCGGCGAATTGCCGTCGATCGGACGATTGACGTTTTACCCAACGTACGCGGCGTGCACAGTGCGGCCCTGCAATTCTTCGCGCAGGAGGCGCTCTACGGCATCAAGACGCAGCAGCAGAGCGGAGAAGGCGCCGAGTTCGATGCCTTGCGCGAGTATTCACCCGGGCTCGACAGCCGCTTCATCGACTGGAAGCATTCGGCCCGTCATCGCAAGCTGCTGTGCAAGGAGTTCAGGACCGAGCGCAATCACCAGATCATCATGGCCTTCGATACCGGCTATCTCATGCTCGAGCCGGTCGACGCCATCACGCGGCTGGACCATGCAATCAATGCCGGTCTGATTCTGGCGTGGGTCTCGCTCCAGGGCGGCGATCTGGTGGGAACATACGGCTTCGATGCGGCGGTCCGACAATATCTTGGCCCGATCCGCGGCGTCGCGAACTTTGCCCGTATTCAACGCGCCACCGCCGAGCTCGGATACCATCATCAGGAGACCAATTTCACCCTCGGTCTGGCCGAGCTCAATGCGCGGCTCAAGCGGCGGGCGCTGGTCATTCTATTCACCGACTTCGTCGATACGATCACCGCAGAGCTTCTCATTGAGAGCATGCAGCGAGTCGCAAACCGGCATGTCGTCATGTTCATCACCCAGCGCGGCTCGGTGCTGCAGCGCGCGGTCGATGCCGTTCCGGTTCGGTTCGCCGACGTTGCGCAGGCCGTGATCGCGCAGGATTTCTTGCGGGAACGCAGCATCGTGTTCGAGCGTCTGGAGAGGCTTGGGGTGCATTGCCTCGACGTGCCGAGCCGCGCCTTGTCGGTTGCTCTCATCAATCGCTATCTCCTGATCAAGAAGCGCGGATTGATATGACGGCGATCGAAGTGCTGCTCGATCGATCGGTGCCGGCTGGCGGAGTGGCCGGCAAACAAGGGCTTGTCCTCAAGAGCAGCGAGTTCCGGAAGGGACGGGAGAACAGCTGGCGAGAGCTGGAAGGCCTCATTGATCGGGTCGAGCGGCGCGGCGTGCATTTGCTGTCACTCGATGAGCTGCAACGGCTTCCTATTCTCTACCGTGCCGCGCTGTCATCGTTGTCGGTGGCGCGCACCATCGCGCTTGACCGGGATCTCCTCCTCTACCTCGAAAGCCTCGCCTTGCGGTCGTTTTTGGCGGTTTATGGCTTGCGGGTGAGGCCGATCGAGGGCTTGCGCGCATTCTTCGGACGCGATCTGCCGGCCGCCGTGCGCTCTGCCCGTTGGCATATCCTGATCGCGGCACTTTGTCTGCTGGTCGGAACAGCGGCGGGATTCATGCTTACCGTGCAGGACGAGGCCTGGTTTTCCTCGCTCGTGCCGTCCGGACTGGCCGGTGGTCGTGGCCCTTCGAGCACCCGGGCGGATTTGTACAACAAGGAAATCTTCGGGCCTTGGCCGGGCGCAGCCGAGTCGTTCGGCATATTTGCCAACGTTCTGTTCAGCCACAACACGCTTGTCGGCATTATGACTTTCGGTCTTGGAATGGCGGCCGGGATCCCGACGGTTATGCTGGCCGTCTACCAGGGACTCCCGCTCGGAGCCATGCTCGCGCTGCATTACAATCGCGAGCTTGCAATTGATTTTCTCGGCTGGCTCGCGATCCACGGAACCACGGAATTGGGCGCGCTCATCCTGTTTGCGGCAGGGGGGCTGGTGATCGCGGAGAAGATCCTGTTCCCAGGCCGCTATTCGCGGATCGAAAATCTCGCCATGCACGGCCGGCTGGCGGCGCAGATGGCAGCAGGCGCCGTTCTCATGCTGTTCGTGGCCGGGATCCTGGAAGGAGGATTTCGCCAACTGGTGGCGAGCACGCCCTGGCGCTTCGTGATCGGTTTTGGCTTTGGCGTTCTTTGGCTCGCCTATTTCTGCTGTTGCGGAAGAAAGGCGCGGCAATGACGCTGACACATGAACGCACCACGGAATTCCTGGAAGGCGCGCGGCGCGAGCGCCGTCAGATCATCACGCCGGAAGGCGTTTCGGTCGCGGTGCATCTCGCCGACCATGGTGAGCGGCTGGTCGCGTTCGTCCTCGACCTGTTCATCTGGTTGCTGCTGACGCTCGCGATCTATGTGCCGATATTTTGGGCCATTGGAGCAAGCGGAGGCAGCCTGATTGCGATCTCGATCGCGCTCTTCATCGGGTTCGTGATCCGCAACCTGTATTTTGTCTATTTCGAGCTGGCATGGCGGGGCTCGACCCCCGGCAAGCGGTTGGTCGGCTTGCGCGTGATCGATCGCACTGGCGGCCCATTGCTGCCGTCCGCCGTCATCGCGCGCAACCTCACGCGCGAGGTCGAAACGTTTCTCCCATTGGGAATTCTCTTGACCTGGGGGTCGGCTCCCGGCGGATCGCCGGACTGGGAAAACTTGGCGATCGCGCTATGGCTGCTGTTCTTCGCGGCGCTGCCGTTCATCAATCGCGATCGCATGCGCGGGGGTGACCTGATCGCCGGCACTATGGTCATCTGGGTGTCGAAACGCGTGCTTTCGAGCGACCTGGTCGAGAAAACGATGCGATTTGCATTCACCGAGCAGCAATTGCGGACCTACGGAGCCTTCGAGTTGCAGGTGCTTGAGGAATTACTGCGCCACCCGGACAAGCCGGAATCGATGCGCGTGCTCAACGAGGTCTGCGACAAGATCTGCCGAAAAATCGGCTGGCCCGCGCCGATCCCGGTGCCCGACGTCGCTTCGTTCCTGCGGGAATTCTACACGGCCGAGCGCGCCTTTCTGGAACGCGAGCAACTCTACGGCAAGATGCGCGCCGACAAGCACGCGAACTCGGGACGGAGCGGGTAGGCGACAGCCGCGAGAAATCAAACGGCGTGCGCCCCGCGCCGCCGGTCAGTCGAACACGGCGGCAATCTGCTCGATGTCGGTCCCCTCCTTGGCGGCGCGCAGGTCGTGATAGGTGACAACCACGGAGATGGCGTAGAAGGCGCCCCAAACGCCGCCCCAAAGGACCGCGCCGATGAGCGCCAGCGTCGCGCCACCCATGGCGGCCATGGTCACGGCCACCACTTGGCTCACCACCAAGCTGATGATGATCAGCAGAAGGAACAGGCCAAAAATTTTCCAGCGATGCCCCTTGGTCAAGCGAGAGCTTCGTCGCATGCTGCCGATCGGCCCTAATTTCTCGACGACGCAAACCGGCGTGGCAACGAACCACATCGTGAACAGAATCAGTCCTGGGATCAGAAAGAATACGCTGGCAAGGCCGCCGAGCAGGGACATGCAGATCCCGAGCCCGATAATTGGAAAAAATCGACGCAAGCCGACCTGCAAGGAATCGACCAAGCTTACCGGTCGGCCGCGCATATCCTGAAATGCCCCGTATAGAACGATCGCCTGGCTGAGCACGCTGAGCACTATCATCAGCAATAGTCCAAGGCCTAGCAGGACCGCGCTTTGAAACCCGGCTTGGCTCGATCCAGGTGAGGTGGAAGCTGAAAATTGGGACAGCAGGATTGTCGGCAGTTGAGCAACGGCGGTTACGGCGAAAAAGGTGAGAAAATTTCGCGACAGCAGCGACGTCGTGCGGTTGAGAACGCGGCCCACGCGGAAATCACCTTGCGCGAAACGTGCGGGTAAAGATGCATCAGTCATGGTTCCTCCATAAGGAGCCTTCCGGCATAGTCAATAGACCGCCATGCGCGGGTTCACCGGTGGTCCATAGCACACATGATGAGCGACTGGGCGCAGCGCACACTGGGAGTACAGACTAGAGCATGATCCCGAAAAGTGGATACCGGTCTTGAAGTAGAGCGGGGTGGTGATTCGAAGAAAAATCATCCCGCTCTAGTCGGGCGAACAGCGAACGGAACTCATTCGTTATTCGAATACGGAGGCCACCTGCTCGACGTCAATGCCTTCCTTGATCATGCGCAGATCGTAATAGGTGACAGCGATGACAATGCTGGAAAAGCTACCCGATACTCCGCTCCACAGCACATCACCGATGAGCTTCAAGGGTGTGCCGCCCATGGCATTCAGGCTGGCGCCAAGCACGCCGCTGACCACCATGAGGGCCATGAAATACACGAGCATCAACCCTAAAATCTTCCAGCGATGTCCCTTGGTGAGCTGCGAGCTTCGTCCCATGCTGCGGAACGGGCCCAGTTGCTCGATGACGCAGGCTGGCGTCGCGACAAACCACATCATGAACAGGATGAGTGCCGGAAAGATGAGGGCAAGAGCGGCAATCCCTTCGAAAACTCCCATGCAGATGGAAAGTCCGAGGACGGGAAAAAATCGACGTAGGCAGACTTGCAAGGACGCTCGCACGCTGACCGGGCGCCCGCGCAAGTCCTCAAACGTCCCGTATAGAACGATCGCCTGGCTGAGGATCCCGAGCACCATGCTCAACGACGAGGCAAGCCCGATCAGACCCGCTGTTTCGGCTCCGGACTGGGAGAGGCCGGAGGTTGTGGAAGCCGAAATTTGGGAAAATACCTGGGATGGCAATTGCGCGATTGCGGTCACGAGAAAGAATGGAAGGAAATTCCTCGACAGCACCGACGCCGTTCTGTCGATGACGCGGCCAACTCGAAAATCACTCGTCGTGCGATCGTGGTCACGGGCGATGCGGAAGTCTGTTTCGGCAAAACGTGCCGGCAGGGAAATGTCCGTCATTGGTGCCTCCATTGGCCAGCTGGCTCTGGCGCAAGCTAGGGCACCAATCCTCTCATCGCCGTGATCGCCGTCACAAAATGCACGAATCTCGTCTTTGCTTGGACTGAAATTTCCCCCGCAATCCATGGCGGCCAAACCATTGCCCTTGCGAGGGCAGAGCTGGTATGTCCGGGCCCGCCGCCAAGGCCTGTGAACGAGATCGGAGACAATACTTGCGCATCGCCTATGTGAACGGCCGCTACAGGATGGACCGTGATGCCATGATCCACGTCGAGGATCGTGGCTATCAATTCTCCGATGGCGTCTACGAAGTTTGCGAAGTGAGGGATCACCATATCATCGACGAGCAGCGCCATATGGCACGCCTTGCGCGCTCGCTCCGTGAGCTTCGGATCGCTATGCCCATGTCGGGGTCCGCCCTGGGAATTGTCATGCGCGAATGCCTGCGCCGCAATCGAGTGCGCGATGGCATTCTCTATCTGCAGATCACGCGCGGTGTAGCGCGCCGCGATCATGCCTTTCCATCCCCGCAGACGAAGCCGAGCATGGTCGTGACCGCGCGCAATTTGAACTTTGCGGCAAACGAGCGGATTGCGGCGCAAGGAGTCGCCGTCATTACCCTCCCCGACAATCGCTGGGAAAGGGTCGACATCAAATCAGTCTCGCTGCTGCCCAATGTGCTGGCGAAACAGGCGGCGCGCGAGCGGGGAGCCAGCGAGGCATGGTTCGTGGACCGTCACGGCCACGTCACCGAAGGGTCATCCACCAATGCTTGGATAGTCAGCAAGGAGGGAAAGGTAATTACCCGCCCGGCCAACAAAGGAATTCTACGCGGCATTACCCGCAGCGTGTTGATTGACGTCATTGCCGCCCAGGGGTTGGAATTGGAGGAGCGCTCATTTACGACCGAAGAGGCCTATGGCGCCCGCGAGGCTTTCGTGACTTCGGCCAGCCAGATCGTCCTCCCCGTGGTGCGCATTGACGACCGGCCAATCGGCAATGGGGAGCCAGGGTCGGTGGCGACCGGCTTGCGGGCGAAGTTCCACGGTTATGCCCAGCGCAGCTGAAAGGGAAATTGGCCGGGCGCAAAGCATCTATACCCCCAACTTATGCTTGCGCGGGCGGCAGACCTACAATGTAATGGCAGGGTCCAGGCCCTGTTGAGAGCACAAGGCTGAGAGATTTGGCGCAGCGGCTTGGCAAAAAAGCTCCGAGGCAAAAATGACCTCGGGAAAAATGGAAAACGACAATGGCGGCCGACCGCTCACAGAACCTGCAAGATACTTTCCTCAATCATGTGCGCAAGAACAAGACCCCGCTGACGATCTTCCTCGTGAATGGGGTGAAGCTTCAGGGGGTGGTGACCTGGTTTGATAACTTCTGCGTATTGCTGCGACGCGACGGGCACTCGCAGCTGGTCTACAAGCATGCCATCTCGACCATTATGCCGGGTCACCCAATTCAACTGTTTGAAGGGGCCGAGGAGCATCCGTCCGGGGAAAAGACGTAGTTGGAGCCCCAGGGACTCGATAAGCGAAGCAATCGTCTGCGGCCGCAGGCCAACGCAGAGACGGGCCGCGCGCTCGTCATTGAACCGCATGTGCGCGGCCGTACGGCTGTGGGCGCGCGCACCCACGGCAAGCCGCATATGTCAGATGCGCGCCTTGAAGAGGCGGTTGGTCTTGCTCGCGCCATTGATCTCCACGTGGTGTCATCCGGCGTCGTCCCGCTTGGCGCCATCCGTCCCGCGACGTTTATCGGCAAAGGAAAGGTAGAGGAGATTGCCGGACTGGTGAAGAGTGACGATGCCGGCATCGTCGTGATGGACTGCGCACTTTCCCCGGTGCAGCAGCGCAACCTCGAAAGGGCCTGGGGCGCGAAAGTGCTCGACCGTACCGGCCTGATCCTGGAAATCTTCGGTCGTCGTGCTCGCACGCGCGAGGGGGCGCTGCAAGTCGAGCTTGCGCATCTTACCTATCAGAAAAGCAGATTGGTTCGCTCCTGGACCCACCTTGAGCGACAGCGCGGCGGTTTCGGTTTTCTTGGCGGGCCGGGCGAGACGCAAATCGAATCCGACCGGCGTCTGATCGAGGAACGAATTGCGCGTCTCGAAGCGGAGCTGGAAAAAGTCAAGCGCACGCGCAGGCTGCACCGCGACAGTCGCAAGCGGGTGCCTTATCCTATTGCGGCACTCGTGGGCTACACCAATGCCGGAAAGTCAACATTGTTCAATCGCATGACGCAAGCCAGCGTGCTCTCCGCCGACATGCTGTTTGCCACCTTGGATCCGACCCTGCGTGCAGTGGACCTTCCGAGTGGGTTGCGCATCATCCTGTCGGACACTGTCGGCTTCATTGCCGACTTGCCAACCATGTTGGTAGCGGCGTTTCGCGCAACCCTGGAAGAAGTCATCGAAGCTGATCTGATCCTGCACGTACGCGACATCTCGCATGAAGATGCCGAAGCTCAGGCCCTTGATGTGGAGCAGGTGTTGGATCAGCTCGGCATTATCCGTCAGGATGGGGCGCGGCTCATCGAGATCTGGAACAAGATCGACCAGCTCAGCGGCGAAATGAGTGCACGCGTTCACAACCTTGCCGCGCGACGCCCCGCCGACAAGCGCCCGGTTTTGGTCTCGGCGCTGAGGGGGGAGGGGCTCGACCGCCTGGCGTCCGAAATCGAGGCGCGGCTCGCGACGCGACGAGTAACGCTCGAGCTGGTGCTTGCACTGTCCGACGGCGCGGGGCTGAGTTGGCTGCATCGCCACACCGAGGTGATGGCAAAGCGGGTTCGCGATGAGGGCTGCCTGGTGGTAACGGTGCGCGTCGATCCGGCCAACGAAGAGAAGGTGCGGGCTCACTTTCCTCCCACCGCGGCATCAGCCGCCTTTCGCTAATTGCTCTAATAACGCTCTATGCCCTTGATATCGACAACCCGGCTCCAGCGCGCTGCATCGCGCTCAATATGGTCCCGCATCTCCTCCGGCGTAGAAGACATTGCGACGTTGCCGACGCCTGCAAGCCGCTCGCGGATGTCCGTCAGCTTGAGGATTTCGCCCACCTCGCGATTGAGCCGCTCGATGATCGAGCGAGGCATTCCCGCGGGCCCTGCAAGTCCCAGCCAGGACATCACCTCGAAGCCGGGCAGGGTCTCGCCAATGGCGGGTATGTCGGGCTCCAGCACGAAGCGCTGCCGGGACGATACGGCGAGGCCTCGCAGGCTACCGCCTTTGATTTGCGAGAATGCGATCGTTCCGGTCTCGATCATCACATTGAGCCTTCCGCCGAGAAGGTCCTGCACGATCTGGGTGTTGCCTCGATAAGGAATCCCGCGCATGGAGGTTCCGGCTTCAACATTGATCAGTTCGCCCGTCAAATGGTGGACGCTCCCGGGCAGGTTCATCCCGTAGGTCACGGCGTACGGCGCGGTTCGGGCGCGAAAAATCAGGTCGGCAAACGATTGGATCGGCGAACTCGGCGCAGTCGCGACTACCATCGGATAGCCGGAAACCAGCGTGACGAAGGCGAAATCCCTGATCGGATCGTAGGGAAGCGATTTGGCCACGGCTGCTCGCGCGGAAAAAGCACCGGTCAGCATGCTTACCACGTAGCCGTCAGGTTGCGATTTTGCGACCGTATTCCACGCCGCTACCCCTGTGGTCGATGAATTCTCGACCACCACGGACTGGCCAAGCCGCTCGCTGAGTTTTTCCGCCAGCAGCCGGCTGACGAAATCGGGGCTGCCGCCAGCCGGCGTACCCGTCACAATTCTTATTGTTCGGGTCGGCCATTGTTGTGCGGCAAGCGGCGAGCCTGCCGCCATGGCAAGCACGGCAGCAAGAAGGAAGGGGAGCATTTGCTTCAATCGTGATGCGTACGCGAATATTACCATTGGAGCCATGCGCGCAAGAGGGTGCGCGGCAGCATCGGGCACTATTCGGCCCTCGGCCCGTCCGCTGCTCGTTCCGCCACCTTGGCCTCGTTCCAGAGCCTATCCATATCTGCAAGGGTGGCTTGCTGCGGGGTCTTGCCGCGTCGGGCCAGGCCGCGCTCGATCGCTTCGAAACGGTGCTCGAATTTCTGAATGGTACCGCGCAGCGCGGACTCCGGATCGGTGCCGAGATGACGGGCCAGGTTGACTACACCGAATAGGAGGTCGCCGACCTCGGCTGCGGCCCCGATGCGGTCACCGCTCGTGAGCTCGGCTTCGATCTCGTCCGCTTCCTCTCGGATCTTGGCAAGCACCGCCAGTGGGTCATTCCAATCGAAGCCAACCTTGGCAGCCTTGGCCTGCAGCTTGAACGCGCGCGTGAGGGCGGGAAGCGTCACGGGGATCCCGGCGAGTGCACCTTCACTTTTCCCAGACTTTTGTTCCCGTTCCTGCGTTTTGATGCGCTCCCACAAGGCTTCAACGCCGCTCGGCGTTAGATCCTGTGAATTCCCGAACACATGCGGATGGCGCCGCACCAATTTTTCAGTCAGGCTTTCGACAACGTCGGCGAATTCGAACGCCCCTTGCTCCTGCGCCATACGGGCGTGGAACACCACCTGCAGCAAGAGATCGCCCAGCTCCTCGCGCAGACCCGCGAGGTCTTCGCGCGCAATGGCGTCGGCGACCTCGTAGGCTTCCTCGATAGTGTAGGGGGCGATACTAGCAAAATCCTGTTTCAAATCCCATGCGCATCCGGTGCCCGGTGTGCGCAAGGCCGCCATGATTTCCAGCAGGCGCGAAATATCGGACATCGGAGGAGGAGGTGAGGGAGGTCAGACGGGGGGCCGCGGCCATCTGTCCTCCGTTATCCGTCGGCTGTCAATCGGCTTGCCGGCTCGCCTCGAACAGGAACCAGCAGCGCTTCTCGGCTTCGTCGATGAAGATCTCGAGCAGGCTTGCGGTCGCGACATCCTCGTGATCTTCCGCGAGCTTGTGTGCATTTCGCAAATTCTTGATTTGGTTCTTGTTGTCGTCCATCAGCTCCAACAGCATGTCGCGCGGGGCCACGAAATCGGCATCGTTATCATCGATCCGCTGAAGCTTTGCGATGTGACCAATGGAGCGGATGGTGGTGCCGCCGACCTTGCGGACTCGCTCGGCCAGGATATCGATGCTCTTTTCGACCTGCTCGGCCTGATCGTCGAGAAGGAGATGGTAGTCGCGGAAATGCGGTCCGGTGACGTGCCAGTGGAAGTTCTTGGTCTTGACATAGAGGGCAAACGTATCGGCGAGCAGCGCATTCAACGCCGCGGACGTTTCCCGCACCGCCTCCTCAGAGAGGTCGGTGGGCGTGTCGAGGGCCGCGGCGGTCGGACGCGGTTCGAGCTTTCTGACTTTATTGGTCAAGGGCTACCTCGTCTTGCAGGGGATGAGATCAGATGAATGGGCATCAAGGGGACGCCTTTGCTGCAAGGGGGCAAACGCAAACGCCAGTTCCTAGTTCCGAGATTCGCATAAGGAATATTATGGAATATTTTCCTGCAATGCTTATTTTCCAGCGCTGGAGCGCTAGTCCCGAGTGGGAACCCGGAGACTCAGCGGGCTGAAGGCATTAAAAATACAAGAGAGACCAACCGCTTGGGTAATGATCTTGCCGCTTCGGTTCAACGCTGCCGGCATTTTGTTTCGATTGTCAGACCATCGTAGGCCGGTTCCACCTGGGGCGGAAGCTGAGCACGCAATTGGTCGAAATCGAGATCGGAATGCAAGTTGGTCAGAATGGCTCGCGCCGGCTTGATGCGCTCGATCCAGGCCAACGCATCGTCCACGCTGAAATGGCTGGGATGCGGAAGATATCGTAGCGCATCCACCACCCAGACATCCACTCCCGCAAGCGCCGCAATGCTCGCACTCGGCAACCCACTGAGGTCGCAGGAATAGGCCAGTTCTCCAAACCGGAAACCAATGGACGGAATGCCGCCGTGCTCCTGCAGAAGCGGCAGAACCGTGACAGGGCCCCCTTCCCCCTGGATGGTTACGGATCGTCCTGGTTCGAGCCGGTGCTCGGTCACGATCGGTGGATACTCACTGCCTGGCGGCGAGCGAAAGCAATAGCCAAAGCGGACATGCAACGCTCTGGCGGTATGCTCATCCAAGTAAACGTCAATTCGCCGCTGTTTCTTGATGACCAGGGCGCGAAGATCATCAATTCCATGGGTATGGTCGGCATGCGCATGGGTGAAGAATACGGCGTCGAGCCAATCCACTTTGGCGTCGAGAAGCTGCTCGCGCAGGTCGGGCGAGGTATCGATCAGCACTCGCGTGCGGCCGGACCCGCTATGGCGCTCGACCAGAAGCGAGGTCCGACGGCGGCGGTTCCTGGGATTGTTGGGATCGCAATTGCCCCAACCGAGGGCGGGACGCGGCACCCCGCCTGATGATCCGCATCCGAGGATCGTAAATTTCAGCCTCATGCTGCAGCGGCTGCCGGGCGCGGAACCTTGCCGAAGAGCCGAAAGAAATTGTCGCTAGTCTGTCGGGCGATCTCCTCGGGCGCGACATCGCGGATGGCGGCCAGCACCCGCGCCGTTTCGACCACATAGGCCGGCTCGTTGCGCTTGCCGCGGTACGGTCCGGGCGCAAGGTAAGGCGCGTCGGTTTCGACCAAAATGCGATCTGCCGGCAGACTTTTCGAAATCGCACGCAAGTCGTCGGATCTCTTGAACGTCAGAATTCCTGTGAATGAGATGAAGAAGCCGAGCGCAATCGCCCGCTGCGCCAGGTCGGGTCCTCCGGTGTAGCAATGCAAGACTGCCGGAAAGGCGCCCTTTCCGATTTCCTCGGTGAGGATGGCGAGCATGTCAGCATCGGCATCACGCGAATGAACGACGAGGGGAAGGCCCGTCGCCCGCGCGGTGGCGATGTGATTGCGCAAACCCTGCTTCTGCGCGTTACGCGTGCTCATTTCGTAATGATAGTCGAGGCCAGCCTCGCCAATCGCCACGACCTTGGGGTGTCGCGTGCGAGAGATCATCTCTTCGACGGAGATGTCGAGCTCCTCGTGAGCGTGGTGGGGATGGGTGCCCAGGGAGCAATAGACTTGCGGAAATCGCTCGGCAACAGCGAGCACATCGGCATGCCGCTTGATCCGGGTCGAGATGGTGACGATGGATGCGACGCCGGCCGCCTGCGCACGCGCGACCACCGCGTCGATCTCGCCGGAAAAATCCGGGAAATCGAGATGGCAGTGGCTATCGACCAGTGTCAATCCGGGGGACAAATGAAGGTTTCTGGCAGTATTCGGAGGCATGCGGTTCGGCAATCGGTATCGAGATGCTGAGGGTACCCGAAGGAAATCAATTCGACGGTCACCGGTTTCCCATCTGCCCTGCTCGAACTTTTCCGCCCGGCCAATCCGGCCACAGTAGAGGTCGGGCTCGCAACGAAGCCCCACCGACGCCTTCCAGTCAAGTCCGACCGCCCACCATGGTCACATATCCCGGCATCCATGCCGGCACCCGAAAATCCCGGGAGAGATGTCGTGCAAAATTTGAACCTAATGCCCGCTCATCGCGACAAATAACGGCCTGTGGTGGCCCTATGTAGCGCGGACCGCGGGTGCGTTTGTCACCGTTCGATCGCAGGAAAGGAGCTCACGATGGCGAATATCGTTGGGAAAGCGATGGTTTGTGGCGTAGTTGCGGCAACGTTGGTCGCGGCCATGTCGCCTGCGGCTTTCGCTGTCGATCCTGAATTCAGCGGTCCTGCGGTCTATGGCGATCCCTACAACGCGATGCTGGCAGCTACAGTACCGCCCTCAGAGGCGGTCGACGTCCAATTCAGCGGCCGGCTGGTCTATCTCGATCCCTACAACGCAACATTGGCCGCTACGGTACTGTCCTCGATTCGAACCGTGGCTGTCGAGGATTTGTCCACCAGCTACGCTTTCGCACCCGATTTCCAGGGACCTCGTTTGTGGGAGGGGCCAACCTCGTTTGGTAAGTAGCGGATTGTCCCCGCACACCCTCCCCTCCTGCCGTTCGTCATCGAATCCGCCGCGAGCCGCAAGGTGACGGGTCATGCGGCGGCATTCTCAGTGCCGCATGTCAGACCCCGGCGCACTTGCGTATTCGGCTTCAAATCTCGAGATTTCGCTCATTAGGTCTTCCACGATCCGCTGGCGTAACCCAGGGTCGGAACCGGTGGTGAGCTCTGCCACGGTCTTGCCGAGCGCTGAAATGATCTCGTCCATGTCAATGGTATCCTTTTCGCCGCTCAGCGATCCATACTCCGCGTAGAAGTCATCGATCGTGTCTGCAATGAGGCAATGCAGACAGGGCCGTTCTTCGTTCGATCCCGGGTTATCCGACATGGCCATCCTTTCGATCGAAATGTGCACCAGACGCCGAAGACTCCAGGGCGGGCGGGGTCCGAGCCGTTGCATCGGCTCCCGGTGAGCATCAGGTCTGCGCACTCGCTTCGCTGTCAACATAACGCGGAAAGACCGCGCTCGGCGCCGGCAAGGCGGCTCCGGCGACAATCCGGCGGGCCCCGCCAAGATCGCAGAACCGTCGCTCCTCGGCTGGCACGGCGAGAAGATCGAGCAGTTTCTTGGCCGACCTGGGCATGAACGGACTGCACAGGATCGCCACCTGACGGGTCACCTCGGCGGTAACGTAGAGGACCGTCCCCTGCCGGACGGGATCGGTCTTCGCCAGGGCCCACGGAGCCTCCCCGGCGAAATACCGGTTTGCTTCGGCTACAACGGCCCAGACTGCATTGAGCACCTGGTGCAACTGCTGCGTCTTCATGGCTTCGCGCGCCATGGCAATCATTCCATCGGCCAGAGCCAAAATCGCCCTATCGGCAGCGTTGAATGCGCCAGGCTTTGGCAGTATGCCTCCAAACTGGCGCGCGACCATCGAGAGCGAACGCTGTGCAAGGTTTCCGAGATCATTGGCGAGATCCGCGTTGACGCGGTTGACGATGGCCTCGTGACTGTAATTACCGTCCTGGCCGAATGGTACTTCCCGCAAGAAAAAATAGCGAAGTTGATCGACCCCATAGGCATCGGCGAGAGCGAAGGGATCGATCACGTTGCCGACCGACTTCGACATCTTCTCTCCACGATTGAACAAAAATCCGTGCGAGAAGATGCGCCGCGGCACCTCCACACCTGCCGACAGCAGGAACGCCGGCCAATAGACGGCATGGAAGCGCACGATGTCCTTTCCGATCACATGCAGATCGGCGGGCCAGAAGCGCCGGAATTTTGGACTCTCAATGTCCGGATAGCCGACGGCAGTGATGTAATTCGTGAGCGCATCGACCCAGACATACATGACGTGCCTTGGACTGCCTGGAACCTTGACGCCCCAGTCGAAGGTGGTGCGCGAGATCGAGAGATCGTGCAATCCGCCCTCGACGAAGCGCAGCACTTCGTTCAGTCGCTCTTTCGGTAAGACGTAATCGGGATGGCGGGTGTAGAGGTCGAGCAGCTTGTCCTGATAGGCGGAGAGGCGAAAAAAAAAGCTCTCCTCCTCGACCCATTCGACCGGCGTACCTTGCGGACCGACCCGTTCGCCCTGACCATTCAATCTCGTTTCATCCTCATCGTAATACGCTTCGTCGCGTACCGAGTACCAGCCGGAGTACTTGCCGAGATAAATGTCGCCCGCGGCCTCCATGCGCTGCCAGATGCCGATCGAGGCGCGATGGTGGCGCTCCTCTGTGGTCCGGATGAATTCATCGTTCGAGCAGTCGAGCCGCTCGACCATGGCCTTGAAGCGCGGCACGTTGCGTTCGACCAACTCGCGAGGCGCAAGCTTCTCCTTCGCGGCGGTCTGCAGCATCTTGATGCCGTGCTCGTCCGTGCCGGTGAGAAAGAGGACATCATAGCCTTCAAGCCGCATGAAACGCGCTATGGCATCGGTCGCGATCGCCTCGTAGGCGTGCCCGATATGCGGCGGACCATTGGGATAGGCAATGGCCGTGGTGACATAATAGCGCGGTTTTTCAGCCATTAGTCAGGCTCGCGGCATGCTGGCATCGGTCCACGGGCCCAGGCTCTCGGCTGAAGGACAGAAGCCAGCGGATGATTGCGTCAAAACGGTCGCGGCGCAGCTATCGCCAAAATGCAGGCCACCGCCCCCACCATGCGGGCCATGAGATCGAGGCCGGGTCAAGACGATCACGCCCGGCTCGACCCGTTGACGGCACAGCTATCAACCGCGGGATACCTCAGCAAGCCAGGCAAAGACATCGAAAACCAAAGGTTTGCGATCAAGATTGAAGATTTCAACGTCGCGCGCGCTCTGATTGAACTTCTCCCATATGTGGGCGATCCGGTCTAGCACTGCGGGGTCTTGAGGGCCGCAGTCAAGACGGGCCGCGAGCCAACCGTTCACGGTATCGACGAAGGCGCCAAGAGTTGCCGGCTCGGTGCCGTAGAGTTGATCGCCGAGCGCATGGAGCGCGCGCGGATCAAGTACGGGAAGGCGCTCGAGCAATGTCAGGACGCGATTGCGCAGATCGAGCGCGCTGCGATCGAGCAGCGCCAGAGCACGCCGCACGCTGCCTTCTGCAACCGCGGCGGCGGTCGTGACCTTGGGATCACTTGGATTTTGTCCAATTGCCGCCGCTGCGGCACGCGCGACGTCGCCGGAGACAAGCGGCCGCAAGGTCAGCAAGCGGCAACGGGAACGGATGGTCGGAAGAACCTTGCCAGCGGAATGGCTCACGAGCAACAGAAGCGCTCGTCGCGGCGGCTCTTCCAGGATCTTGAGCAGCGCATTCGCACCCTCGTTGTTGAGCTCGTCCACGGCATCGGCGATGGCGATCCGCCATCCTCCCTCCGCCGGCGTCGAACCAAAAAACTTGACCGTCCTGCGCACATCATCAACTTGGATTTCCTGGCGGAGCTTATCGGTCTTTTCATTGATGGTGCGCTCCAATACCAGCAGATCGCCGTGGGCCTGTGCCGCGATCCGCCGCGCCGCCGGGTGCTCCGCGTTCACGGAAAGAGACGTCGCAGTCTGCGGCACTCGGCTATGATCGGGATATGCGAGGACGAACCGCGCCATGCGGTATGCGAGCGTTGCCTTGCCAATGCCGGCCGGCCCCGCGAGCAGCCAGGCGTGCGCCAAGCGGCCACTGCGATAGGAGTTCGAGCAGCGCACTTTCTGCCTCAGCGTGGCCGTGGAGCACGGAGGTCTCCCGTGGCGGTGCCGGCTCGATGCGATCGGCCGTTTCCGCAATCTCGCTCACGACCCGACGCCAGTGAGCAGAGCATGCGAAGTGGCGGGAGAGAGGCGTTCGTTCACCGTCTTCCAAATACGGTCGGCCACCGCGGACTTTGGTTCGGTCGCGTCGATCAGGATGCAACGCGCAGGCTCGGCGACCACGAGCAGACGATAGGCTTCACGCAGCTCTTGGTGGGTGACCAGAGACTCTGCTTCGAACCTGTCCGCGGGCGCTTCACCGCGCCGCTTGCCGGCACGTGCCAGTCCGACGTCAGCCGGTACGTCGAGAATGAAAGTAACATCAGGCTTGAGGTCGCCGACCGTCACCCGTTCCAGAGCGCGGATGAATTTCGGGTCCACGCGGCCGAGCGTACCCTGATAGACTCTGGTGGAATTGAGAAAACGGTCCGAGATCACCCACGCTCCGCGTGCCAAAGCCGGCTCAATCATGTTGCGTACATGGTCATCGCGAGCCGCGGCAAACAGCAGTGCTTCGGCTTCCACCCCGAGCGGCTTTGCCGCTCCCGACATCAGCACGTGCCGGATTGCCTCGGCGCCAGGTGAACCGCCAGGCTCGCGCGTGAGCACAACATCGATGCCCAGCGTCTTGAGCCGATTCGACAGCAGAGCGGAATGGGTCGACTTGCCAGTGCCTTCGCCGCCTTCGAAGGTGATGAATCTCCCACGCATGTCACTCAAGCGAGTCCACGTTGCAGGCCTCGCTGCCCTATTATCCCAAATGTCATAAGATGCTCGCTCGGCGCGGCGCCATCATAGCCGTTGCAAGCCCGCCCGGAACAGACCGAGCACGAGCTCCGATGCAGCATCGAAGGCACGTCGGGGCACCGAGCCGGTGCCGACGTTCTCCGCCGCCTGCAATGGAGCCTCGAGAACCAAAAAATCTCCACGCCACACTTTCAGCATCCCGACTTTCTGCCCCTGCCGCACGGGCGCTGGTACCGGGCCGGAATAGACAACACGTGCGATGATCTTCTCGCGCGTGCCGCGCGGCACCATCAGCCTCACTTCTTTCTGCGCGACCAACGGCACATGTCCCTTTGCGCCGCCATATAGCTTCGCCTGCGCGATTTCTTGGCCTTCAGCAAAAAGCAGACCCGACTGGAAATTGTGAAATCCCCATTCCAGCAGCTTCTTGCCTTCGTCGGCGCGCTCCTTTTCCGACCTGAGGCCGGTAACGACGACAATCAGGCGCAGGCCATTCTGTACCGCGGAACCCACGAGGCCGTAGCCTGATTCCTTGGTGAAGCCGGTCTTAAGCCCGTCGGCGCCTATGTTCAAGGCGAGCAGCGGATTTCGATTGTATTGACGGATCTTGTTCCAAGTAAACTCGCGTTCGCTGTAATATTTGTAGAAATCGGGGTAGGTCTGGATGATGTGTCGCCCCAGCTTGGCCAGTTCTCGCGCCGTCATGAGCTGCTTCGGGTCGGGCAGACCGTTCGAATTACCGAATGTCGACTTGGTCAGGCCGAGCTCGCGCGCCCGCTTGGTCATCAGCTCGGCGAATGAGGATTCGTTTCCGGAAATCCCTTCGGCCAGCACGATGCAGGCGTCGTTGGCGGATTGAATGATGACGCCTCGAAGGAGATTGTCCACCGACACCTTGTTGTGGATAGGGATGAACATGCTCGATGTACGTGACGGCGCGCCGCCGCGGCGCCAGGCATTGACGCTGACGATGAATTCGTCCGTCGGCTTGAGCCGCCCTTGCCGGATCTGATTGAACACCACCTCCGCCGTCATCAGCTTGGAAAGGCTGGCGGGCGGAATGAGATCGTCGGCCCCTTTCTCGAACAGGATGCTGCCGCTGTCGGCATCGATCAACATCGCGTGCGCGGCTCCAGTCTGAAAGCCGTCACTCGACTTGGGTCCTGATATGGGATTGGGGGCAGCCAATGCCGCGGCGACCGCAAGCGCAAAAACGGCCCCAGCACCCAATGTGCGCACCGGCAAATGCAACAAGCGGGCAACCTCAGATACGTTCATGACAGCTGCGGCAAGTCCTTCCCGGCGATGCTGCTCACTACCTACGCCTCTGATTAACAGGCACTGCACGTCCAAATCAATGCCACGCGCCGCAAGCTTGGTGCGTCATGCACACCTCGGTTCGGGCCGCGCCGTCGTCGCTCCTGCCGCTTCAAAGCGGCCACCTCAATAGAGCCCACGACCGCTCATGAGGCCCAGCGTAGGAGTCCGCGCCCGACGGCAGCGCCAGGAGCGCCCGTCGGGAGCACTTCCGTCCGGTGATCGGCCGATGCCGATCTGGAGCGCATTTGCGATCGGTTGGCGGAAGCGACTTCGCCTGCAGATTTCTGGCTTGCGGACGTCTGCTCCGGAGAGCGTGGCGACGTGCTGAGCGACAATGCCCGCTGCGACGGGAGGGTCGCGTCATTACCGTTGTCGACCTTGGGCAGGAAAGGTCTGGAGGAGGCGATCATCACCTTTGACGGTGCCGGCGCCGGAGCCCCCTCGCGCAGCGTCGCGAGCAACATGGCGTCATCACTACCTTCGAGTGGCGCGCGACCGACGAATTCGACCCTAACCCGGGCGAGCCCCTGGCCGTAAAAGTCGAGGGCCTTCGCGGTTCCGATCGACAGATCGATGATGCGGTTGCGTACGTAGGGTCCACGATCATTCACTCGTACAATGATCGAGCGTCCGTTTTCCAAGTTGGTCACACGCGCATAGCTCGGAAGCGGCATGGTGGTATGCGCGGCCGAAATGGCGTGCATATCATAGAGCTCGCCGTTGGCCGTCAACCGGCCATGGAAATCGGGGCCATACCACGATGCAACTCCTTCCGCGCGATATGAAGGATTTTCGTTCGGGACATAGGTGCGGCCGTTGATGCTGTATGGCTTGCCGATACGATAGCCGCCCCCACCTTTCGGCACGGGCTCACCGTCCGCGACGACACGCTCGCTGTACTTGGAGCCGCCTGAGCAATGAGCAAGCACCAGGCAGCCGAGCACAAGCACGCCTCCCCGTATCGTCCTGCTCAGGCATGCGCCTGTGAACCTTCGCCCCATCCGCTCCCCACGCCGCAACCGACCTCACCGCGAAACAACCCCGGAAAGCGACGAAGGCGCGCAATGACAGGAAGGCCGCGGACCGGTCGCGCGCCACCCCGGCCGCGGACCGCTCCCCTTGGCCACACATATCGCCGCTCGATCGCGGCAGGAATGGGGCTCGTTTGTGTCACAAGTGCGGGGTGGGAGGGTAATTGCCCGTTGCGACCGTGCATCTGTCCGGGGTCGAGCTATGGATGGGCCCAAACTCGACCTCGTCCAGGATCAGCGGATGCCTCGGCGCTCCACCGTCGCGCCGCCGGATGGCACGAAATAAAAGCTCTCGACCAGAGAAGACGCCACCCACGGGACCTGATCCGAGTCGGACGCTCGCGAAACCCCAATGCGCGTCCGAGCAAAGACCTCCTCGGCAGCGATGCCGGGCGAGCGCAACTCCTTGAGCAACTCAGTCATGAACAGACTTTGCTCGCCGGCCGTTTCATTGGAAGTCTGCCCCAGGCCGACGGAATACATGACCAGGCTGTCCTTTGCGACATTGATGGCAGTCAATCCCGCGGCACTGGAGCGGAAGCGACGTTCGAAAGGATTCCTCCGCGAGGCATCGACGATGGCGAGCTTCACTGCCGCGCCTTGCCCGTGCATTTCCTCCAGGATTGTTTCCAGGTTTGCTCCATCGCGGCGGATGTCCAGTTCGGTCCAGATTTGCGCGTCGGTCGGAAGGAGGTATGTCTGCCGGTTCGCCTGGACGCCGTATCCACTGAAGAAAAATAGCGCAATTGATCCAGGTTTTATCTTCTTCTTGAAATTGTCGATGGCGCGCTGCAACCCGAGCTTCGTGAGATTTTCCGCGACTTCGGTATCAAAACCCATGCGCTTGAGCTCACCTGCCAAGGCTCGGGCGTCTTTTCTTGGTTGGCTGAGCGGCGGGTCGGCGTCGGGATAGGTGGCATTGCCGATCAGCAAGGCAATACGCGGCCCACGCTCGATCGATGTCCGCGCCGGCATGCGGGACGAGGCCGAATTCTTGCGGGGCGGTTGACACCTCCGAAGGCCGCGCAGCGGATGCCTGGGCGGCGGTCAGTGTCGAGAGCCGCTCGCGCGCGGTGTCGTGCGCCCATTTGCCATCCCGATATTTCTGCGGCAGCGCGAGGGCAGCCTCAAAATCCTTTCGTGCCCGCTCGGGCTCGCCTTTACGCTCGAAGGCGAGCCCCCTGTTCGTGAAGGCCGACGTGTAATCGGCATCAAGCCGAATCGCCTCGTCGAAGGCGGCAATGGCGCCGTCATAGTCGCGCTTGTCGATAAGGGCGAGGGCACGGCCCATGACCCCAAAGGGACTCTTCGGACTAAGCCGCGCCGCCTGATCGTAATCCGCGATGGCGCGATCGTATTCGCGTTTTTGCCTAAGTTGGTGGCCGCGCTGCAGATAGGCGTCGCCGTATTGCGGATTGAGCCGGATGGCTTCGCCATAATCGGCGAGCGCGCGGTCGAACTCTCTTTTGTGACTCCAAGCCGCTGCGCGATTGTAATAGGCGAACGGCCATTTAGGGTCGATACGGATCGCCTGGGTGTAGTCGGCAATGGCACGGTCAAAATCTCGCTGCTCGATCCAAATCAGACCGCGACGGACGAAGACGAAAGGAAGTTTTGGATCGATTGTGATCGCCTGATCGCAATCCTTCAGGGCACGGTCGAACTCTTTCTTGAGGTACAATGCCCAACATCGGTTGGCATAAGGGTGCACGAACTTCGGGTCGAGCTTGATCGCCTCGCTGTAATCCGCAACGGCACGGTCGTAGTCGCGCTTCTCCACCCAGACGAGGCCGCGGATATCGTAGGCAATGGCAAATTTGGGATCGATCTGGATGGCCTGGTTGAGATCGACAATGGCGCGGTCGTAGTCGCGCCTGCTCCGCAACACATTGCCTCGATTAGAGTAGGCGGGAGCGAATTTCGGGTCGAGTCTGATGGCCTGATCGCAATCGGCCATGGCGCGATCGTAGTCGCGCTTGTTGTTCATTACGAAGCAACGTGTGGCATATGCGGGTGCGAAATCTTGCATTGATTTCAATCGCGGCATTGCAGTCGGCAAGTGCGCGATCCAGCTCGTTTCTGTTCGCCCATATTGCGCAACGGCCGCGAAGGGCGGCGGGATTTTTCGGGTCGAGTCGGATCGCCTCGTTGTACTCCGCAATCGCACGGTCGCGGTCGCGCATCAACCTGAAGCTGTCGCCGCGCAAGCTGTGTGCCGCGGCCAGGGAGGGGTCGAGACGAATGGCTTCGCTGCAATCCGCCAGCGCCCGATCGGGCTCATGGTCGTGATTCCACGCCTCGCACCGATTGCGATAAAGCTTGGCAAGAGCGCTGCCTTTTTCCCGGGCCGAGGCGATCAATCGACTGCAGGCGGCGATTGCGACGGCACCCACGGCGCTCTCGCATGCCACAACATCGTCGGCCGCAGCGGCCTGGCTAATTGGCGGTAGTGACGGCGCCAGCACCACGAGGGGGAGCATCAGATGGATAATGCGGCGCATGAGACCTGCCTCGATGGTCTTGGCTGCGACAGCGGTCTTGATAGCTAGTATCGCACTGAATTGAGCGAGCGGCGAGCCTCTACAAGCTCGAACAATCGCGGATAAATCTGCGGCATCGTTTCCGGCAGGTCCTCGGCGATCAGGGCCGGACCGGCGGCAAGTCCGGCTTGCGCGTGCAGCCAAGCTGCCGCCGACGCTGCTTCGAAGCCTGGCATTCCCTGAGCGAGAAGACCGCCCGCCAACCCGGCCAGCACGTCACCCGATCCTGCACTTGCAAGCCAAGCTGGCGCATCGTCCATAATGACCGCGCGTCCGTCGGGCGCGGCGACAACCGTATCAGCTCCCTTGAGCAGACAGACCGCGCCCGTCTGCACGGCCGCCCGACGTGCTCGATCGAGTTTCGATGGAGCTTTCATAATTTCTTCCATCATATTGAAAAGACGCCTGAACTCGCCTTCGTGCGGAGTCAGTAGCGTGTCGCCTTTGCGCGCCCTCGTGGCAGTTGTCAAGATTTGCGGCTGGTCCGAAAAGCTGGTGAGTGCGTCGGCATCAAGGACCACTGCGCGCTCCCCCGCAAGAGCTGCCAGCGCCAATTCACGCATTGGCCGCCCTACTCCGCCACCCGGGCCCAGCACCACCGCGTTGTGGCGGGAATCGCGCAGGAACTCGGCAAGCTCGTCTGCTCCATCGACCGGCCGCACCATGACCGCGAGGCTTGCGGCGGCATTGACGGCGAGTGACTCCCGTGGGCTTGCGATGGTGACGAGCCCGGCGCCCGCACGCAGCGCCGCGCGCGCGGCAAGCCGCGCAGCACCGGTCGAGAATGACCGCCCGGAGACCACGACGGCGTGGCCACGGGTATATTTGTGGCCCTCGACGCCAGGCACCGGAAAGTGCTCAAGCCAGAGGGTCGGCCCGTTGACCCATAACCGCGGCTGGATCGTTTCGAAGACGTTCGCGGCTATGCCAATATCCGCGACATGAACCCTGCCGCAATGGAGCCGTCCGGGCAGGAGCACGTGGCCGAGCTTGCGCCGGAAGAACGTGACGGTCTCGGACGCACGAACTGCCAGACCTATCACTGCACCAGTTGTTCCGTTGATTCCGCTCGGGAGGTCGACGGCGTGGACGCAAGCGCCCGAATTCATCGCCTCGATCATGATCTGCGCCCGCCCTTCCACCGGTCGGTCGAGACCCGCCCCGAACAACGCATCGATAATTACCTCGCCCACAGCGAGGGCAGCCGGCGTCGCCGGCTCCCATGGCCCGTTCCAGCGTTGTGCAGCCATGAGAGCGTCACCCTCGAAGCGGCTGACTCCGGCGAGGAGAAGCACTCGCACCCGGTATCCGCGCTCGCGCAAGAGTCGAGCCGCGACTAGACCATCGCCGCCGTTGTTGCCCGGCCCGGCCACAACCACGACGCCCGTGCCCGGCGGGTGGCGGCGGGCGACGTTCTCCGCGACGGCACCGCCGGCATTCTCCATCAGGACAATTCCGGCCATTCCGCCGGCGATCGTCAGGCGATCCGCTTCAGCCATCTCCTTTGTGGTGAGCAGTTCTCTCATGCCCGCTGGCGCCTATCCCATCCCTTATCCCATCCCTGCCCGCTTGTTTTCGTGCGCGGTTCGTCGGCACGATATTTTCGCATATGCCATGAAGAGGCGAGCCCTCATGAGCACAGAATAGGCAGATTGCTTATTTTATGCCCAGTTGCCTTCCCGACGCGTCGTGAGCCGGCTATTAAGCATCTGATCCGCGGCTGGTTTCCCGCCCGCATGCGCTTGGCATGGAGCCTGCTAAACGGAAGCTCGGCAAGTCTACCGGCGTGAGTGGGCCAGACCAGTGCGGTGTGTGCAAGCCAAGGGGAAGGAGACGCGATGAAGAAGATCGAAGCGGTCATCAAGCCATTCAAGCTCGACGAAGTGAAGGAGGCATTGCAAGAGGTCGGCCTGCAGGGCATCACGGTCACTGAAGCGAAGGGATTTGGAAGGCAGAAGGGCCATACCGAGCTTTACCGCGGAGCTGAATACGTCGTGGATTTTCTCCCGAAGGTGAAGATCGAGATTGTGCTCGGCGACGACATGGTCGAGAAAGCGGTCGAGGCGATCCGCCGCGCGGCCCAAACCGGGCGAATCGGCGACGGAAAGATTTTCGTCTCCAGCATCGAAGAAGCCATCCGGATTCGAACGGGAGAGTCGGGCTTGGATGCGATCTGAGTCCAAGCAGCGTAAGGGTCCTCCTGCGGCAGAGTATTCGACCTGCGACCACTCACGAAAAAAAGGGTATTCGTTCCATGACCACCGCCAAAGAAGTCATGAAGATGATCAAGGACAACGACGTGAAATACGCCGATTTCCGTTTCACGGATCCGCGCGGCAAATGGCAGCACGTCACCGCCGACATCTCGACAATTGAGGAGGATACCTTCAGCGAAGGAATCATGTTCGATGGCTCCTCCATCGCCGGCTGGAAGGCGATCCACGAGTCGGACATGCAGCTGATGCCCGACCCCGAGAGTGCCTGCATCGATCCGTTCTACGCAGAGACCACGATGGTCCTGGTCTGTGACACGCTCGAGCCGCTGACCGGCGAGCCCTACACCCGCGACCCGCGCTCCATCGCCAAGAAGGCCGAGGGCCTGGTCAAATCCATGGGCATCGGCGACACCGTGTTCTTCGGGCCCGAAGCCGAGTTCTTCATCTTCGATGACGTGAAATATGCGGCGCAGCCCTATAACACCGGCTTCAAGCTCGAACTCGGTCGAGTTCTCGACCAATTCCGATACCGACTACGAGGGCGGCAATCTCGGCCACCATATAGGCTTCAAGAAAGGTTACTTCCCGGTGCCGCCGCAGGACACCGCGCAGGACATGCGCTCGGAGATGCTCGGCGCCATGGCGCGCATGGGCGTCCAGGTCGAGAAGCACCACCATGAGGTCGGTTCCGCCCAGCATGAGCTCGGGATGAAGTTCGCCCCGATGGTGAAGATGGCGGACAGGATGCAGATCTACAAATACTGCATTCATCAGGTCGCGCAGATCTACGGCAAGACCGCGACCTTCATGCCGAAGCCGATCTATGGCGACAATGGCTCGGGCATGCACTGCCACCAGTCGATCTGGAAGGAGGGCAAGCCGACTTTCGCCGGCAACAAGTACGCGGATCTTTCGGATACGGCGCTGCAGTACATTGCCGGCATCCTCAAGCACGCGCGCACCATAAACGCCTTCACAAACCCGACGACGAACTCCTACAAGCGGCTCGTTCCCGGCTTCGAGGCGCCGGTGCTGCTCGCTTATTCGGTACGCAACCGTTCGGCCGGCTGCCGCATCCCGCTCGCCTCATCGCCCAAGGGCAAGCGCGTGGAAGTGCGTTATCCGGATCCGCTTGCGAATCCCTATCTCGCCTTTGCGGCCATGCTGATGGCGGGCCTCGACGGCATCAAGAACCGTCTGGATCCAGGCCCTGCCATCGACAAGGACCTTTACGACCTGCCACCGCAGGAGCTCAAGCAGATTCCGACCGTGTGCGGCTCGCTGCGCGAGGCGCTCGGCTACCTCGACAAGGATCGCGAATTCCTCAAGGCCGGCGGGGTATTCGACGATGACTTCCTTGACAGCTACACGGAGCTGAAGATGCAGGAGGTCATCCGCTTCGAGCACACGCCCCATCCGGTGGAGTTCGAAATGTATTACAGCGCGTAGCGCCGCGGCGCTCTTCCCCCTGCATGCGAAGGGACGTACTCACGGCGCCCCTTCGGCAGGTCGGCAATCAGCCGATTACCCGAGGCGCCGCGACGGCTGGCCATCACCCTCGCCCTTTCCGTGCTACCCGGATGCCGCCATTGCGCATCAGATTGCCCAGAGGAGAGCAGAGAGGAGTGTGCCCGCCACCGCGGCAGCGAGGACATATCGCCAACAACGCTTGCGCCCGTAAGCCCCCGCCTCGAGCTTTCCCCGGATCACCGCCGCTTCGAACTCGGCGGACGACCCGAACGGACAGGCCATTGCATAGCCGGCGCGTGCCGCCCTGCTCTCGAGCACCAGCAATGCGTCCCGTACCCTGGTCGAGGCCAACATATCACGCATGAGGCTACGATAAGCGAGCCTGGTAAACGCACGGTTTCATCCGGGGGTAGGTCGCGGGTGCCTGCAGGAAAGATTGAGGACTGACTGCGAACCCCACCGCAAGTCGGGTAGGCCAAACCCGGCTTGCGGACCCGGATTTTGCCCGAGCTTCTTGAACCAGCCCCCCGGGCACGACGAGCGGGGATGTCAAGCAGCGGGGGCCGCTCGTGCATCGACGTGCCACGCGACGGCGTCGGCACCGGACCGAACGATCGTAGGATTGCGAGTGAGCATGATAGGCAGCTCCTGCTCGACGCTCTCGATGCGGTTGCGCCCCTTCGCCTTGGCTCGATAAAGCGCCTGATCCGCGGCGGTGAGCAGGGCGGCCACGTCCGGGCATAGCTTGGCACTCGCCGCTCCAATGCTCACTGTGGCGGCGAGCGGACAGCCCGCGACCACTCCAGCGGCCGCTTGGAACGCCACGCGCACGCGCTCTGCGGCGACCGCAGCATCGGCGAGCGAGCACGGCAGCATGGCGACGAACTCCTCGCCACCGAAGCGAGCGAATATGTCGGACGAGCGCATGCTGCTGCTCGTTATGGCGGCGAATAGTCTGAGCGTCTCGTCGCCTATTGGATGCCCGAACCGGTCATTGATCGATTTGAAATGGTCGAGATCGAACATCAACACACTTACCGGCTCTGCCCTCTTTGCATGCTGTGCCACCAGCTGTTGCGCCGCCGCGAAGAAGCCGCGCCGGTTGAGCGCGCCGGTGAGCTCGTCGGTCAAAGCCGCATCGCGTTGGAGACGCAGCGTGCGCTCCTTGGCGAGCACGAGGACGATGAAGGCGGTGCCGACGACATAGAGCATGGTCTCGAGTGCGAAGACGGCGATCCAGCCACTGGCGAGACTGACGATCCCGCGATCGACCGGCAGCAGGCTTGCCAGCGGAATCGGAATCAAAAAGACGGCGCCGTGCAGCATCGGCACGAAGATCGCCGGCCATCGCCGCAGCACGGACTTGCGACGCTCGCGCCAGAGCTCGGCGGCGGTCAGAAAGGTATAGGTGGACACAATGAGCGAGCTGAGCACGATGCGCGCGGTCGTTGATTGCACGAACTCCGCCATCGTGCAGCCCGCAAGCCACACCACGGCGCCCGCGGTCATCGCGCCCCAGAATACCGGACGGCCGTGGAAAATGCGCGCCGCGCTCCAGATCATACCGCACGCCAGGAATAGAAGCGCATTCGCTGTCCCGAACGGAAGGGGCGGCGAGATCATATTCTCGATGCTCCAGATCGCCACCGAGAATCCTCCCAGGAGGTAGGCAGTTCCCCACCAAGCGAGCGCCCGGATGCGCTCCTGCGCCCAGGCCGAGAGCAGGAGGAGGCCGAGCAATGCGGTGATGCAGGTCCCGCTGATGACGAGCGTGGGGACGTCAAGAGCGAATGGCGCGTCCGCGTCAAGTGCGAGCATGTGAATGGCCCCTCTGAATTGGTTGCTCTTGACTGGTCCATATCACCGCCTCGCGTCTTGCGGTGGGAACTCTGGTTGCAGCCTTTGCGGCTGGTTGCGGTGATGAGCTGGTTTGCGATGAAAAACGTCGAAAACAATATGCACTCACGGAAGAAATTGTTTGGTTTTGGGTCAGCGCCCAATTCGGCAGAATTGAATCAGTCGACAGGAATCTTCACACAGTCTTTCAATTTCGCAGACCCGAAGTCGGATATATCCGGGTTCGAGCGCCTTCAGGCGACGAATTCGGATAACCCCGAATGTGCGCCGGAGGAGCGCGCGGGAGCGACGGCTTCGCGCGAGGAGGCGGCCGAACGCCGTTCAATGACTCGCCCGCCGGGGCCAACCGGGCATCGAAGCAGACGTCACGCGCTCGGTCTTGATCAATGGTACGATCGAGGGCGCGCAGGCAAACGGGGCGGCCTTTTCGTTTAGCGATGCGATCGCCTCGACACGATTTCGACCGTTCGCCTTGGCGCGGTAGAGCGCCCGGTCGGCGACGTCGAGCATCGTATCAATGCCTGCCTTGGCATCATCCGCGTCCCCTTGTGTGTATTTGACGCTCGCCGATGGCAAATTCATCCCGATCGTCACGCCTGCGCTTACGGTCGGCGCCAAGTCGCCGTCCGTGAATCGCGCCGCAGCACCGGCAAACTTGCGGCGCACCCGATCGGCAACAGCATAGGCCTCGCCGACGTCGCCCACCGGCAAGAGAGCGGCAAATTCCTCTCCTCCGATCCTGCCGAACAGGATATCGGCGCCGAGAGTTGCGGTGCTCGTCGCGGCAAAGGTCTGCAGCACGCGATCACCCACCGCGTGACCCAATCGGTCGTTAATCTCCTTGAAGCGGTCAAGATCGAACAGCAGCATCGCCAGCGGCTCCCCGTCGACCGCCTGTTGCACGAAAAGTCGATGCGCGCCGTCGAGAAAGGCGCGGCGGTTGGCGACCCCGCTCAAAGGATCAACCATCGCGTTGATCCTGTGCTGCAGCTCGGTGCGCTCCTTCGTCATGTTGAGCAGCAGAAAAGACATGACCACGGTGAAGAGCAGCGTACCGAACGCAATCAGTGCGAATGAGAGGCCGCTCAACAGGGAGTCGTTATCTAGCAGCGGGGAGAAATACATGGCGGGAATGCGCGCGAGCAGCGCCGCCGCATAGGCGAGAAGCACAATGACGATGGGCCAGCGAGAGAGGAGCGGCTCGCCGCGACCACGCCAAAACTCCTCGGCGGTTGCCGCCGCCAGCACGGCCGTCATGGCCGATACCACCATGGCGCGAAGGTTGGAGTCGTTCTCGAATACCGGAATGCGGCAGGCGAGCAACCACACGACAGGCGCAAATACGACGACCAGCGGCAGAACTCCGCGGCCATCGAAAATCCGCGCGCCCGCCCAGGTCAAGCCGTAGGCGAGCAGCACCAAGGCATTGGCGATGTCGATTGCAACAAAGCCGGGAAGCGTGCCGCCCGAGGTCGTCAATCCAAGCCCAATGGCGCCGACGATTTGCGCCACGCCCCACCACATCGGAGAATTGATGCTGCGGTTCTGCACGCCGGCAAATAGAAGGAGTGCGCCGAGAAGGGCCGTGACGAATACGGTAACGGCCGAAAGGGTCCCGATATCGAGATGCATGAGAGCCGACCGCCATCCCCACCGGATTCGCGGCAACCTAGCGCCGCAAGTGTTCCGTAGTGGTTACCAAACAAGCAACACACCGGGGTAGGCTTGTCGATCGGTAAACGGAAATGAGCCAAATTGATCGATTGAAGATGGATGCGCGGGTCAAGCCCGCGCATGACGCGGAGAGGGGGTTGGTTCGATTCGAGCGGAATCCGCTGTAGCCGTCCATCAGCGCTTGGAGAATTGGAAGGAGCGCCGGGCCTTAGCCTTTCCGTATTTTTTGCGCTCAACAACGCGCGGATCTCGGGTTAGAAACCCTCCCCGTTTGAGCGTGCTGCGCAGATCTGGTTCGAAATTCATCAGCGCCTTCGAGAGGCCGTGGCGTACTGCGCCCGCCTGGCCCGAGAGTCCGCCGCCGGAGACCGTGCAAGTGACGTCATACTGCCCGTTACGGCTGGTCGCCACGAGCGGCTGTTGGATCAGCATGCGCAATACCGGTCGAGCGAAATAGATTTCGAGCTCACGCGTGTTGATCACGATCTTGCCTGCGCCGGGCTTCAACCACACCCGCGCTACTGCATCCTTGCGCTTGCCGGTGGCATAGGCACGGCCCTGCTTGTCGAGCTTTTGGACATATCTCGGAGTCTCCGGGGCAGGCGCGGGCTTGAGCGCCGACAGCTGATCGAGCGACTGCATGGTTTCGGCCATGGTCACACGCTCCTGGTGTTCTTGCGATTGAGGGAGGCGATGTCGAGCGGTTGCGGATTCTGCGCCGCATGCGGATGGTCGGGACCGGCATAGACCCGCAGATTTCCTAGCTGCACGCGGGCCAGCGGTCCGCGCGGCAGCATGCGCTCGATCGCCTTCTCCACGATCCGTTGCGGAAACTTGCCGTCGAGGATCGAGCGCGCGGTGCGCTCCTTGATGCCACCGATATATCCAGTGTGGTGTCGGTAGACCTTGTTTTCGCGCTTCTTGCCGGTAAGCACGATTTTTTCCGCATTGACGATGATGACGTTATCGCCATCGTCCACGTGCGGCGTGTAGGTAGGCTTGTGCTTGCCACGCAGGCGCATGGCCACAATAGATGCGAGGCGGCCAACGACGAGCCCGGTGGCGTCGATCATCACCCATTTTTTCTCGATTTCGGCCGGCTTGGCCGAATAGGTTTTCATGGCAGTTGCCTTCAGTGAAATACAGGGGGGTAGATCGCCGCGGCGTGATACACCAAGGGATACCAATGGTCAACGCCATGCTGCGGTAATAGTTGTATTTTATCAATGGCTTATTATTTTGGTTCTATGATACCATCACAAATCTCAGTCGCGGTCGCGGGTGGAATTGAATAGGTGGCCGTCACATGCGCCACCAGCTCTTCGTCACCTACGCAGCGAATGGCAACCTCACCGGTTGCAAATCGCTTGCCGAGCTTGAGGAGGCGCGCCTCGGCGGTCAGGTCTCGTTGCGACGGCTTGCGCAGAAAATTGATGTTGAGGTTGATCGTCACCGCCAGCGGCACCGGTCCGATCGCTGCAAGGACCAGGACATACATGGCGAAATCCGCGAGCGCCATCATGGTTGGGCCGGAAATCGTACCTCCAGGTCGCAGCGACACCGCGCGGAAGGCCTGTCGAACCCGGCAGCCGTGCTCCCATAGGGCTTCGATCGAAAGACCGCTCTGCGGGCTGAAGACTTGGGGAAATTCGGCAGCGAGAAAGCGCTCGAGCTCGTCGACCGTCATCAAGAGCTGCATTCACTCCCCCTGCGGCCTGCGGCCCGCTTGGAATTCGCCCACCCCGGCCATGACCGTGGAGATGGCTCGATGCAATCCGAACAGGCACCGAAGATCAATCCTTGCAGAACTGCCTGCGTAGTTCCTCTTTCGCTCGCATCAGGATTTTCTTGCGTCCGGCCGGCAAATTCTTGCCCGCACGATTGATGTAAAAGGTAAGCATCGAAAGTGCGGAGCGAAACGGATCTGCTTTGCGACGCCTGCTTCTCATGGCCGAACGTTTCAGCGATGTCGCGATCTTCCTTGGATCGCCGAACGTGAAGACTCCTTTATCAAGCGTGAGCGCGTCGCTTCGCTCGGTCACCCGGCCGGACCATCGGTGCCGGGCCCGGCTCGAGCCGTTTTTCCGTCGTCGCACACTCTTGCGCTTTGCTTTTTGCACCATCCTGGTCTCTCTATCTGGAATACTGTCGCGGATGGTCCGCTTGCCGCGATTGTGCGATAGAGCGGGATGGGATCAACTCCGCCGTAAAGAGCATCACCCTATTCCTGCGCGCGGCGGCCTGATGGTCAAGCACTTGCGCCGACCCTCGAAAGCGTTAAGTAGACACGGAGAGCGCGCAAGTTTGCCCGGTATTATCAATGAATAACGCGTCCCCGCTCGCAGCCGGACCCGGCCGCTCGCAACCGGATCTCCTCCCCTTGTGCGGGAGGATATCGACGAAATTGCCGTTCTCACGCTCAATCGGCCGCAGGCGCGCAACAGTCTGTCCGAGGAAATGCTGGCAGCGCTGCACCGAGAGCTGGCCGATATCAGGGCACAGACGCGTGTGCGCGCTGTTGTGATCGCTGCCAAGGGACCTGCCTTTTCGGCCGGCCATGATCTCAAGGAACTGACTGCGCATCGTGCCGATGCTGACGGCGGGCGAAGCTATACCAGGCACATTATGGAAAGCTGTAGCGCCATGATGCTTGCCGTTCTTCGCCTTCCGCAGCCTGTCATCGCCGCCGTGGAAGCAATGGCCACGGCCGCCGGCTGTCAGCTTGTCGCCACCTGCGACCTCGCCGTGGCCTCGACCATCGCCAAATTCTGCACGCCGGGCGTGCACATTGGCTTGTTCTGCTCGACCCCGATGGTCGCTCTGTCGCGCAGCGTCGCGCGCAAGCACGCCATGGAAATGTTGCTCACCGGCGATACCATCGCGGCCGAAGAGGCCTATCGCATGGGGCTGGTCAACCGCCTGGTCGAGCCAGGCAAGGCGCGCGAAGAGGCGTTGGCGCTTGCGCGCAGGATTGCTGCAAAGTCCCCGACTGCCATCAAGCTCGGCAAGGAAACGTTCCACCGACAGATCGAAATGAGCATTGCCGATGCCTATGCACTTGCAACCGAGGTCATGATTGAGAACATGATGGCGCGCGACGCCGCCGAAGGAATATCCGCGTTCGTAGAAAAGCGCCCACCGATATGGGATGAACAACACTGAGCCGGCACCCTACTGATCGCACCGGCGAGACCCTATCTTGGACATTGCTGCGGACGCACGGCGCCTGATGCACCACGATCATTATCCCGACAGCTATATTCGCGGCATTCTCAACACCGTGAAGACCATCGTCATTGTCGGAGTTTCGGCCAATACCAGCAGGCCGAGCTATTTCGCCTTCAAATATCTGCTGGAACGAGGCTACCGCATGATTCCGGTCAATCCCGGGCTCGCGGGGCAGGACCTGCTAGGACAGAGAGCCTATGCCAAGCTCTCCGATATCCCTGAGCCCATCGATATGGTCGATATCTTTCGCGCCTCGCAATATGCGCTGGCCGTCGTTCAGGAGGCGCTGGCTCTCGCTCCGCGTCCGCAGGTGGTCTGGATGCAACTCGGCATCCGCAGCAACGCAGCTGCTGATCTAGCGGAGAAAAACGGACTCAAAGTGGTGATGAACCGCTGTCCCAAAATCGAGTATGGTCGCCTGTCGTCGGAGATCGCCTGGATGGGCGTCAACACGCGCACCCTCACTGCGAGAAAACCCCGGATCTTCGGCCGTGGCATTCAACGCATGGCGCTCAATCGTGTCACCGTGGCAGGCGGCGCCACCGATGCCGCGATGCAGGCCCAGAAAACCGACGAGAACACCTGAGGCCCGGCTTGCGCTTGAATTTTATCGCATTGCGCGCGTGTCGAAATCGAGTGACGCAGTGTTCTTGCCCGGCTGCATGCAGGTCAAGCATGCACCAGCGGCCCGGGGCTGCGTAGATATTTCGTGATGATCGCCTCGGCCGACCAGTACGCGAGCGCTCCTACGGGTCCGGTCGGGTTGTAGGCGGATTGCTGTGGGAAGGTCGAGGGGCACCCATGATGAAAAGGTTATGGGCATCCCAGGCCTGCAGATAGCGATTGACCACGCTTCCTTTCGGATCGCTCCCCATGATGGTGCCCCCGGTATTGTGGGTGGATTGATAGGGAACGATGTCGTAATTCCCGCGCCGCATGCGCGGCGGGCCCATGATGGTGGGATTTATCGCCCGTGCGATCTTGGTCGCGACGCCGAGCGTGTACTCCATGACCTTGTAATCGTTCTCGACGAAATTGTAGGTGAGCCGCAGCAGCGGGCGTCCGAGCTGGTCCTTGTAGGTCGGGTCGAGGTCGAGATAGTTGTGGCGATTCGCATAATTGGATCCGGACACCGCAATGCTGGCGGCGTGGTGATACCATTTCGCCGTCGCCTTCTTCCATGCGGCTCCCCAGCGCGGGGTGCCAGGCGGAACTGGGCGATAACCGATTGGCCGGCCATCGGCGTGGCCACAGGCAAAGCGCGATCCACCGAGGAAGCCGAGACCCGTGTGATCGAAATTGTCGCCGTCGACGTCATCGAGGGCCATTGCCGAGCCGGGCGCACCTATGAACGGGTTGAATTCCTTGTTTTCAAAGAACATGGTCACGCCCATCCGGGAGAGCTGATAGCAGTAGTTCTTGCCGACCGCGCCCTTGCCGGTCGATGGGTCATAGGGTTCGCCGATGCCGGAGTGATACAAAAGAGAGATGTTGCCGAACACATAGGCTGAGAGCACAACGAGGCCCGCCGGCTGCTCGTATTCCTCGCCGGTGCGGGTGTCGATGTAGACAACCCCCGTCACCTTGCGTGCCGCCTTGTCATAGATCAACCGGCTGACCCAGGAACGGGAGCGCAGCGTGAACTTCACGTCGGCGCGCAGCAGCGGCAGAATGCAGACCTGTGGTCCCGCCTTGGCGTTTGCCTCGCAGCCGCTCTTGTCGCAATGGCCGCAATACTGGCAGGCGCCGAGGGTAAGACCCTCGATATTGGTGTAGGGTCGGCTCGTATTGCTGATGGGCTGCGGAAACGGGTGATACCCGAGCTCCGTCGCCGCCTTCTCGAACATCAATGCGGACTCGGTCATCTTCAGCGGCGGGTTCGGATATTCGCTGCTGCGTGGACCTTCGAAGATGTTTCCGCCCACGATCTTGCGTCCACGCAGATTGCCGGCCTTGCCCGAGACACCGCACAGCTTGTCGAACTTGTCGTAATACGGTTCCAGCTCGTCATAGGTCATCGCCCAATCCTGGATGGTCATGTCCTCGGGGATGACCTTGGCACCATAGCGCCCCGCGATATGGCTGCGGCACAGGTGATCGCTCGGCAGATAACGCCAGTGCAGGCCGCCCCAGTGATTGGCGGCTCCGCCGACGCTGTTGCCGGGAAGGAAGGAGCCCATCCGCCGCATGGGCAACGCCAGTTCCGAGGTGCGATGTCGGAACGTGAGCGTCTCCAGGGCCGGATCTTGAACGAGCTCCAGTCGATAGGTGTATTTGAGCTCGTCACGGATATTGGGCAGAGCGAAATGTTCGCCTGGGGTCAGGTCCTCGCCGCGCTCGAGGCCAACGACCGTGAGCCCTGCCTTGGTCAGTTCGCGCGCCACGATGCTGCCGGTCCAGCCCATGCCGACCATCACGGCATCGACCTCCTTCAACCGCGTTGCCATCTCTCCGCCTCCCCTTTCACGAGAAGTCCGCGATCGACTGCGGCTCTGCGATGTAGCGCTTGTCGCGATATTCATCGATCAAATTGGAATACACCGCGGGAAGCCCGGGGTATCCCACCATCCTCCAACCTGCCTTATTGCGGTTGCCGCCGTAGATCGGATCGGAAAAGAAGCCCTCCATTGTGATTTGCAAGAGCGACTCGAAAAACTGCTTGCCGTCGAAACCATCCAGCGCGGCCCTGCCGGCCTCCAATTCTTTGAGTGCAGTTTCACGCTCCGTGGCACCCAATCGGTCGAATTCCTTGGCGTAGAGCTTCCGCGACCATGCATTGGTGGCGACTATCCCGGCGGCGAAGAACTCCCGCGGGGTGAGCGGAAGCTGATAACCCTGCTCCGGTTTTCCTCTCCGGAATGGACCACCCCGGTACATCTTGGCGCCCCCGCCCCAGGCGCCGGCGAGTTGCCGATCGATGAAGGCGACGACGCCGCAGTCGCTGCCTGCGGGCGTGAGGTCATCCGCAGGGATGATCGTATCGGCAGCGGCCGAGAAGAAAGCAGCTTCGGTCGCCGTCAGCGTGAGCAACGCCTGTTGCTCATTCTCGACGGCGGAAAGCGCGGCATCGGGCTGCTGTGCAGCGGCGGCCGCCGGGGCGAGCCCTGCGGCAACGGCGGTGCCGGCGCCCAACAGGAAATCGCGGCGTGCAACCGGGGCCGTGTCCTTCTGAACTTTCTCGTTGGCCATGGAGGTCTCCTTGGGATCGCGATGCGTATGCCAGCTGTCGGCGACAAGCGCTCGATCTTCACGCATTCGAATCTACTCTGCGGCGGGCGTTCCTGGGCGCAAGGGAAGGCCTGCGACCAACCCATTGCGATAGGGTACTCTATCATCGGTGCCTGCGCGATCGTGATCGCGTCCCGATCGAGAGATCAGCGGTAAACACCTGCAATCGCCAGGAATTCCCGTGCCTTGAGGCTGGCGCCGCCGACCAGTGCTCCGTCGACATCGGCGACGCTCATCAACTCCTTGGCGTTCGCCGCTTTTACCGAGCCACCGTAGACAATCCGCGTTCTCTGCATTGTCCTGCCGAAGAGGGACAGCAGGCGCTGACGAATGAATCCATGCATCTCGGCAACGTCGGCCGGCGTCGGCGTGAGCCCGCTGCCGATCGCCCAGACCGGCTCGTAGGCCACGACCAGATTTTCATTGCCCATCCCATCCGGGAGTGAGCCTTCGAGTTGTGCTCCCACCGTCGCGAGCGCCGACCCGCTCTCACGTTCGGCGCGGGTCTCGCCGACACAGACGATGGCAAGAAGCCCCGCACGCCGCGCCGCCAGCGTTTTTGCGCGCACCAGTTCGTCGGTTTCCTTATGGTAGATGCGCCGTTCGGAGTGCCCGAGAATGACGGCGCTCGCACCGGCGTCCTTGAGCATTTCGGCCGATACATCCCCGGTGAAGGCTCCGGCAGGCTCCGGATGACAATCCTGCGCACCGATGTGCAGGCGTAGGTTGCCCACGGACGCTGCAAACTCGGCGATCAGCGTTGCCGGCGGGCACACCATGACGTCGGCGCGTACAAGGTCGCTGGCACCAAGGGCGACCTCGGTAAGCTCGGATACCGAGGCGCGCAAACCGTTCATTTTCCAATTTCCCGCAACGAGCGGGCGGCGAGGCTCGCTGGGCATGAACCGAGGTCCCCCGTTTTACCCGAACGCCGTTAGCAGAGAGGCCTAAATCGCACCAGAGCGGCATGAGCATTATGACACAAGCTCGTCGGCATTGCCGGTTCACGCCGTCCCCCGGTTCTGAGAACTTGGGTTCGTTCTGCCAAAAAAATTCGGGTATAAGTTGTAAACAAATAGAAATTCAATCAATGGTTGATATGGATCGCTCTTAATCTACTTTCTGACTCGATCTTCGTGCATTTACAAACTGGTTGCTGTCGGCCTTGCCGTGTCTTCGCCGCTGAGAGCGGTCGCTACCTAGACTCGCGTGTCGCAATTTGGGTCCGACGCGGACGTGTTGCGATGCAGTGTCCCCCTCCCTATGATGCCCGACCCAATTTCGGTCGAGGGTATTCTCCGGGGCGGATGATCGATGCTTCGAGGTCTTCGAAAAGCCTCTTCCAACTGGCTCGGGAAGGTGATCATGGCCGCCGTCGTCGGCTTTTTGGTCATCAGTTTCGCGATCTGGGGAATCGGCGACATTTTTCGTGGTTTTGGCCGCTCCACGGTGGCCAAGATTGGTCGCACCGAGATCACAGTCGAGCAGTTTCGGACCCTGTACAACGAACGCCTGCAGCAGTTTTCTCGGCAGGTCGGCCGTCCGATCAGCACGGATCAGGCCCGCGCAATGGGGTTGGACCGGGTGGTGATCGGACAGCTCGTGTCCGAGATCGTCCTCGATGAAACAGCCCGCAAGATGGGCCTCAATCTTTCCGACGCCGAGGTAGCCAAGCAGATCACTACCGACCCCGCCTTTGCGGGCCCGAATGGTCAGTTCGATCGCTTCCGTTTCGAGCAGACCATCCGAAATGCCGGCTACAACGAGGCGCGCTACGTCGCGGAGCAGCGTCGTCGTCTCATTCGGCGTGAGCTCGCCGGAACCATCGCCTCGGGTATGAATGCCCCGAAGGCTCTGATCGAGGCAGTCAACCGCTATCAAAACGAGCAGCGCTCCATAGAATATGTGCTCCTCGACCGCGCATTGGCAGGCGAAATCCCCTCCCCGCCTCCAGATCTACTCGCCAAATATTTCGAGGATCGCAAAAATTTGTTCCGCGCCCCCGAATACCGCAAGCTGGTGATTGTGTCGCTCATCCCCGGCGAGCAGGCACATTGGATCGAAATTTCTGATGCCGATCTACAACGGGCCTATGAGGAGAGGCGCGCCCGCTACGTAACACCGGAGCGTCGGCATATCGAGCAGATCGCCTTTCCGAGCACCGAGGCAGCCGAGAACGCGGCGCAACGGATAGCGCAAGGCACGAGTTTCGTGGATATCGCCAAGGAGCTCGGCAAGACCGAAAAGGATATCGATCTCGGCACGGTGACCAAAGCCGGCATGATCGACCGTGCAGTCGCCGATGCTGCCTTTGCGCTCAAGGAAGGCGAGGTCAGCCCCGCGGTCCAGGGGAGATTTGGTCCCGCCCTCGTGAAAGTGCTCAAGATCGATCCCGAACAGGTGCGTTCCTTCCAGGAGGCCGCGGGCCAGCTCAAGCAGGAATTGGCGACGGCGCGTGCCAAGGCCGAGATGCTCAAGATCTACGACAAGATCGAGGATGCGCGCGCCGAGGGAAAGGCGCTCGCTGAGGCGGCCGAAAATCTCAAGCTGCCTGCGCGCACCATCGACGCGATCGATCGCTCCGGCCGCGACCCCAGTGGCATGCCCATCCAGCTTCCCGATCAACAACGTCTGCTGGCGGCAGCATTTGCCGCCGAGGTCGGAGTCGAGCGAGACCCGCTGCAGGCTCAGGATGGATACATCTGGTATGACGTTGTCGGGACAACCCCGTCACGGGAGCGAACGCTCGACGAAGTGACACATCAAGTCGAGCTGCGCTGGCGTGAGCAGGAGATTGCGACACGGCTCAATGCCAAGGCGGCCGAGATCCTGGAAAAGGCCAAAACCGGATCGACGCTCACCGAGGCAGCCGCCGCCGACCATCTCAAGGTCGAGACTTTGACCGGGCTCAAGCGGGGCGAAGGTTCAGGCCCGCTTTCGGCGGCGGCGGTGGATGCGGTTTTCCGCACCCCCAAGGACGGCGACGGCAAGGCCGAAGCGGCGCAGCCGGCGGAACAGGTCGTGTTCCGCGTGACGGACATATCGGTGCCTTCGCTGGATTCGCAGTCCAATGAGTCGAAGCGCACGGTCGAGGCCCTCAATCGTGCCCTCTCGGAGGACATCGCCGGGGAATATATTGAGCGGCTCCAAAGTGAGATCGGTGTGACCATCAATCAAAGTGCGCTGAACCAAGTGATCAGCGGTGGAGCCGGTCCCGGCGACGTCAACTAATTTGCCCACCATGCAGATCGAGCCGCCAGCAACGGCGTTTGCCAGGCGCTACGCACGGGGCGAGCCCCAGATTGTCTGGACCACGCTGGTATCGGACCTCGAAACTCCAGTTTCGGCCTTCCTCAAGATCGCCGGTGAGCGGCCGATGAGCTTTCTCCTGGAGTCGGTCGAGGGAGGCGAGGTGCGCGGGCGCTATTCGATCATTGGGCTCGATCCCGATCTCGTCTGGCGCACCGTTGGCGGAGGAGCCGAGATCCATCGCACTTCGGACGGAGCTCGTGACTTCAAGCCATGCCCTGAAGCGCCGCTAGCGGCACTACGCGCCATCATCGCTGAAAGCCGCATCGAGCTCCCCGACACATTGCCTCCTATGGCGGCTGGCATATTCGGATATCTCGGCTACGACATGGTGCGGCTGATGGAGCATCTTCCCAGCCTCAATCCCGACCCGATCGGCATTCCCGACGCGATGCTCATGCGCCCGACCGTCGTGGTGGTGTTCGACGCCGTCACCGACACCATTACCATCGTGACTCCCGTGCGGCCGGAGGCGGACGTGTCGGCCGACGCGGCTTTCGAACGCGCAGGCGAGAGGCTCGCAGCCATTGTCGAAGCGCTCGACGCCCCGCTTGCGCATTCTCCTTCACGCATCAAGGCGGGCTCTCTCACCGTTTGGCCGTCCTCCAACACGCCCTCCGCTGAATACGAGCAGATGGTCAATATTGCGAAGGAATACATTGCCGCCGGTGACGTTTTCCAGGTCGTCCTCTCGCAACGCTTCCAGGCGCCCTTCGAGCTGCCCCCGTTCGCGCTTTATCGCGCGCTGCGGCGAGTCAATCCCGCTCCTTTCCTTTATTTTCTCGATTTCGGCAGCTTTGCCATTGCAGGTTCCAGTCCCGAAATCCTGGTGCGTGTGCGCGAGGGCACCGTGACCATTCGACCGTTGGCAGGGACAAGGCCGCGCGGGGCCACGCCGCAAGAGGACAAGGCGCTCGAGACGGCACTATTGGCAGACCCAAAAGAGCGCGCGGAGCACCTCATGCTGCTCGATCTCGGCCGCAACGACGTCGGCCGGGTGTCGCGCACGGCCACCGTCACGGTCACCGATCAATTCTTGATCGAGCGCTTCAGCCAGGTCATGCACATCGTGTCCAATGTCGAGGGCAAGCTCGATGCGAACAGGGATGCGCTCGATGCCTTGATTGCTGGGTTTCCGGCCGGCACCGTCTCGGGTGCGCCCAAGGTGCGAGCAATGGAGATCATCGACGAGCTCGAAAAGGAAAAGCGTGGACTCTATGCCGGATCGGTGGGCTATTTTTCCGCCGCGGGAGAATTCGACAGCTGCATCATCTTGCGCACCGCGCTGATCAAGAATGGCGTGATGTATGTTCAGGCCGGCGCCGGCATTGTGGCTGATTCCAACCCCAAGTCCGAGCAGCAGGAATGCGTGGACAAGGCCAAGGCGCTGTTCCGGGCCGCCGAGGAAGCAAAACGCTTTGCCAGCGGACCTCGCGGGTAGGCCTGCGGAATCCGAGATAACCAGTGCCGAGAGCTACATTCTTTGCGATGATAGCGACATGACAAGCACCGCTAAGCCCAACCAGGCGCCGAAATGGAAGCATGACGGGGTACGCGTCATTCCGGCACATTCGCTCGATTCGAACACCCCGCAGACGCCTGGGATGGATCGCAAGGCCGCCATCAACTATGCACGCGTGGGGGCGCAAAAGATCTGGGCGGGGACGGTGAACATTCGGCCCAATGCCAAGACCGGCGCCCATCATCACGGAGCGCTTGAGAGCGTCATCTATATCGTGCGCGGGCGAGCGCGCATGCGATGGGGCGAACGGCTCGAATTCACCGCCGAGGCCGGGCCGGGCGACTTCATTTACGTTCCGCCGTTCGTGCCCCATCAGGAGATCAATGCCAGCCCGTCAGAGCCACTCGAATGCGTTCTGGTGCGCAGCGACAACGAGGCAGTTGTCGTCAATCTTGACATCGAGCCGGTGGAGAAGCCGGACCAGGTCCTATGGGTCGATCCAATCCATAAGGGGTAAGTTGGGCAACAGACGGATCATCAACTGCTGACGCTTCGACCGAGTTGCGAATGTTGCGATAAGGATCTGCCGCCCGCAGCGACGGATGCTGTGATCTGCTCGTTCGAATTGCCCAAATTGCGGCGGAAATCTCGTCGCTCGCCCGATACGACCCGCGGAGAAGCTGGCGAAATTTCCGGCGTCAACCGAGCGCGTCTTCAAGCCGCAAGGATGCGGCAACCTGCCTGGCTTTAAGAGCTGAACATGGATGACAAAATAAACTTGTCGGAAAAGTTGGCCACATTCTCCGAATACTGGTCACCCAGAACGGTTGCTCAACTCAACGATTACGATGTGATGGTGGTGAAAGTGAAAGATCGATTTGTATGGCACAAGCACGACGACACGGACGATTTCTTTTTGGTCATCAAAGGCAAGCTCGATATTGAGCTGCGTGACCGCACGATTACTCTTGGACCAGGTGAATTATTCATCGTTTCAAAAGGCGTGGAGCACCGTCCTGCCGCAACGCAAGAAGTGCATCTTCTGCTTATCGAGCCCACCGGCACGCCCAACACCGGCGACAAGAAAACAGCCGCGCCGCGCAGAACGATATGAAAGTCGGCGCATCGATGGCTCCTGTCATGCATGACGTTCACGAGTGTTGGTGCTAAGAAAGTGGGGCAAGCCTCGGGGGCGAGCCGGCATGAAACCTTGTCATTGGCTGAATTCCATAAGCCGCTGATTCAACATGCGTTTCTTGGATGATTATTCTGGTCGACAATTATGACAGCTTCACCTTCAACCTGTTCCACTATCTGGGTGGGCTGGGGGCGGATGTGGTCGTGCACCGCAACGACAAGATTTCGGTGGACCGGGCGATCGGGATGGAGCCCGACGCCATTGTGCTCTCCCCTGGTCCCTGCACGCCGAACGAGGCCGGCATCTGCCTTGCGCTCATCGCCGAGGCAGCGCCTACCATCCCGATCCTTGGGGTTTGTCTCGGCCACCAGGCCATCGGACAGGCCTTCGGGGGCAAAGTGGTGCGTGCACCGGTGCAAGTGCACGGCAAGCTTTCGGAGATCAAGCATCGCGCCGAGGGTGTCTTCCGGGGCATCAACGGGGCGTTCAAGGCCACGCGCTATCATTCCTCGTGGTCGACCGCGCTACTCTGTCCGCGGATCTTGTGGTGACGGCCGAGACCGATAACCGATTGATAATGGGTCTTGCCCATCGCACGCTTCCAGTGCACGGAGTCCAGTTTCATCCCGAGAGCACCGCCTCCGAGCACGGTCATGTCATCTTGCGAAATTTTCTGGACATAGCCGCGGCATGGAACGCTCGACCGGCCGGCGCTCGCCTTCCGGCCGGCCGGCACGACGGGATGCAGTGAGAGCAACGTGAGCGACGAATTCAAGGGGTTGATTGCGAAGGCCACGAGCGGCGCAGCATTAAGCCGCGAGGAGGCGGCACGCGGCTCAACACCATGATGTCGGAGAGGCGACGCCCTCCCAGATGGGCGGGCTGTTGATGGCGCTGCGCGTGCGGGGCGAACGGTCGACGAGATCACCGGGGCGTCCGGCAATGCGCGAGAAAATGCTGGGTGTGTGGGCGCCAGCCGATGCCATCGACGTCGTCGGCACCGGCGGCGATGCGTCCGGCTCCTTCAATATCTCGACCTGCGCCGCCTTGATCGTGGCAGGCGTGGTGTTCCGGTGGCCAAGCACGGCAATCGTGCGCTCTCATCGCGGTCAGGCGCGGCCGACGTGCTGGCGGCACTCGGCGTGAATATCAATTGCCTCCGGACGGCATCGCCCGCTGCATCGAGCAAGTGGGCATCGGCTTCATGTTCGCCCCCGCGCACCACCCGGCGATAAGAATGTCGGCCCGACGCGGGTCGAGCTGGGGACGCGGACCATCTTCAATCTGCTCGGACCATGTCCAATCCCCGGCGTGAAGCGCCAGATGGTCGGGGAGATCTCGCGCCACTGGATCGAGCCGCTGGCGCAGGTCCTCAAGAACCTCGGGTCCGAAATCCATCTGGGTCGTGCATGGTTCCGATGGTCTCGACGAGATCACGACCACCGGCACACTCATGTTGCTGCGCTCGAGGAGGGCGCACTACGCACCTTCGAGATCACGCCCGAAGACGTGGAATCGGCGCGGGTCAAAACAGGAGACATTGCGCGGTGCAGGGCGAGCGAGAACGCGCGCGCTCTTACCGAAGTCCTCAAGGGGGCAAAGGGCCCTTCCGCGACGTCGCTGTGCTTAACGCGGCCGCTGGCTTGATGGTCGCGGCGGCGCGAAGGATTTGAAGCAGGCCGTGGCGCTAGCGCAGAAATCCATCGATTCCGGCGAAGCCCACGGCCGGCTCCTGCGCTTGATCACGGCTTCCAACGGATAAGCACGCTGCGGTGACCAGCCATGACCGATATTCTGAGCCGGATTGAAGCCTATAAGCGCAAAGAGATCGCCACCACCAAGCGCCTGCATTCGCTAGCGACGATCGAAGCCGAGGCCAAATCAGCCGCGCCACCGAGGGGATTCGTCGCCGCAATCGAGCGCCAGCTCGGCGCCGGCAATTTTGCCCTGATCGCCGAATTCAAGAAGGCGAGCCCGTCGAAAGGACTGATCCGCGCGGATTTCGATCCGTCTCGATTGCGCGCGCGTAGAAGCCGGTGGCGCGGCCTGTCTGTCGGCGCTGACCGATGTCCCCTCGTTTCAAGGCAGCCCCGAGCACCTCTCCATGGCGCGC
>CAWFZR010000033.1:0-102085 GCA_963820365.1 uncultured Alphaproteobacteria bacterium
TCTCCGCCGCCGACTACTACGCGCATTATCTCGGCTACGACGACGTGGGCGTCTTCCAGGCGCTCGGCCGGGATCGCGGCCTCCCGATGGCCGAGGCGCGCGTGGCGGAGCTGGTGGCGCGCAAGGGCGATCAGCTGCAGCAGCTGCTTGCGGCCGGCGCGGTGCTCTTCCCCGGCGCGGCCGACTTCATCCGGCAGGCGGCCGGGGCCGTGCCGGTGGCGATCGCGTCGGGCGCGCTGCGCCATGAAATCGAGGAGGTGCTCGAGGGCACCGGCCTGCGTCCGCTCTTCCGCACGATCGTGGCCTCGGGCGACACGCCCGAAAGCAAGCCGTCGCCAGCGCCATATATGCGGGCATTCGAGCAACTGCGCGCAGAAACGGGCGCAGCGCTCGACCCCCGGCGGTCCGTGGCTATCGAAGACTCGCGATGGGGTATCGAATCGGCACGGGGAGCCGGGTTACGCTGTGTGGGAGTGACAAACAGCTATCCGGCGCACGCGCTCCAGGGAGCTGAGCTGATCGTCGGCGGACTGGGCAGTCTGACGCTTGCGGCGTTGGACGAGCTGTGCGCATCCTAGGTAGAGATGATTCCGAAGGACCTGAGCGACGCGCTGATCGAGGCCACCACGGGGCCGGGGTCGGGGCTCGCGCAGGCGGCTCTGCTGATCGCGCGCATCGAGTACCCGCACCTCGATCCCGAGCCGTATCTCGAGAAGCTGGACGCCATGGGCGACGGCGCGCGCCGGGCGATGGAGCGGCGCGCGGCCTGCAGCGACGACAAGTCGCCCGCCTCGTGCGTCCAGGCGCTCAACGAATATCTGTTCGACGAGCAGGGGTTCGAGGGCAACCGCCAGCGCTACGAGGACCCGCGCAACAGCTGCCTGAACGAGGTACTGGAGCGGCGCACGGGCATCCCCATCACGCTGTCGGTCGTCTACATGGAGGTGGCGCGGCGGGCCGGGCTCCGCATCGAAGGTGTGAACTTCCCCGGCCACTTCCTGGTGCGCTGCAAGGGTGCGGCGGAAAAAGCCACCCCGGGCCTGATCATCGACCCCTTCCACCGGGGCGCCGGTACTCACCGAGCACGACTGCCGCGTGCTGCTGCAGCGGCACGTCGGGCCCGAAGTGGCCTTCAGCCGGTCGCTGCTGTCGTCGGCCACGCGGGCACAGGTGATCGCGCGAATGCTGCTGAATTTGAAGCGGCTCTACGTGCACATGCGGTCGTTCCCCCAGGCCAGGGACGTGACCGACCTGATCCTGGCGATCACCCCGTCGGCGCTGACCGAGCTACGCGACCGCGGGCTGCTGGCGTATCACCTGAACGACGTCACGTCGGCGCTGCGGGACCTGCAGACCTACCTGAAACTGGCGCGCATGAGCCAGATGGACGATGACGCCAAGGACGAGCACGAGCAGATCTGGGAGCATGTGAAGGCGCTGCGAAGACGAGTCGCGGCGCTGAACTGAGCGACCTCGCCGGCTCTAGGCTTCCGGCTCCCGGCTCTGGGCTTGAGGCTTTAGTTTTCTGACGGCCGCTCCACGCGGTCGATGACAATCGCTTCAACCGGAGCGGTGACGGATTCCAGCCGCAGCCCGAGTTGTTCCTGAATCGCGGTGAACAGTCCCGGCGGTCCGGTCCCATCCGCAGGCGGCGGAGGCACCTGCACGCCCATGCTGCGGAACTGCGAGTCGTCCGGCGTCCAGTTCAGCGTGAAGTCGAAGCGGCCCTGCAGCCCGGTGCGATCGACGACCGGCCGATCGAGCACGGCGGTCTGCATCACCCCTGCGAAATCGGCCATCGTCGCGTTCACGGCCGGCAGCATGCCGAGCCCCTTGAAGAGCAGCCCTGGCAGACCGTTCGGGTTCGTCTCGTTCTTCGTCAGCTTCGGACCGTTCTTCCCGACCGTGAGAGCGTAGGCCGGAAGGTCCCGTCTCTCGCGGTGGATGGCGAGCTTGAACCGATCCTCCAGGAGCGAACGAATCATGGCGCGCAACTGAGCGATGTTCGGCACACCCTCCGCCAGCGGACGTCCGGTGATGTCGTACTTGTCGGACTCCATCCACGACGGTCCGCCGACAACCTGGCGCGTGTGCACCTCATAGGCCTGAGTGATCAAATCCGCAAGCGAGGTGTTGATCGTCAGGACTTCGCGGCCGCGTACGGTAAACAGTCTGCCTGGCGTACCGGGCCTGCTCGGCTTGATGGTCGCCACGTCGAAGGTGGTCGGCGCGTCCGCAGCCATCGACCGCGGCGGCGACGGGATCGCGAACGCCGTCTCCTTCGCAGCGCGCACCAGAGTGAAGGGCGTCGTGCCCGGGCCCTGCGCAAAGGTGCCGACGATGGAGTTGCCATCGGGGCTCACCTTGCCTTCGAACGTGATCCCGGCCGCCGCCACACCGATCCTGACCGCGCCTCCCTGGACGATCGTGGTAGCGGTAATTCCGATCGGACTCTGGTCGATGCTGTAAAACGTCGCCGTATACCCGCCCCCGGCTGCGTTGGCCGTGAGGACGACGACGAGCCGCAGCCCCTGCCCAACCGCCAGCGTGCCTTGCCACTGGCCGGCAAGATTCTGACCTTGCGCCGCAATCCCCGTCGACAGCGCGAGCAGGGCGACCATGGTCCAGCGCATGAGCGTCATTTGGACTCCCGGCTTCCGGCTTCCGGCTTCCGGCCAGGATGTGGTTGGTAGTTTCGCGACTACCAACCACGAACAACGAACTACGAACTGCGAGTTTACTTCGCCGTAAAGATAAAGCTACCGCGTCGGTTCCGTGCCCAGCAGCCTTCGGTCTCGTCCGAACACGTCGGCGATTCCTCGCCCTTGCTGACCACGACCATGCGGTCGCCGTTCACGCCCAGGCTGACCAGATAGTCGCGCACGGCGTTGGCGCGGCGTTGACCGAGCGCCAGGTTGTACTCGTTGGTGCCGCGCGAATCGGCGTGGCCCTCGACCGAGATGCGCGTCGTCAACCAGCGCCGCAGGAAATCGGCGTTCTTCTGGAGGATGGCGCGCTGATCCTCGCGGACCGTGGCCGCGTCGTAATCGAACAGCACGTCGCCGAGCGGCCTGCGCGCGTTCAGCTGATCCAGCGTCTCACGCGCGAACAGCTCCTCCTCGGTCAACGGTGCGGGCGGAGGCGGAGCCGGTTTCGCGGTCGGAGCGGGAGGCGGTGGCGGTGGTGGCGGTGCCGGAGCTGCCGGTGGATCGGGAGGAGGTGGTGGTGGAGGCGGCGGGATCTTCTTGCCGCACGCCACAACGAACACGACCAGCAAAAGTATCGTGGTCACCCACGCATAACGGCGAGCACTCATCAGGCCTCCACGGTGAGCGTGCGTTGGGGCAAAGGTTCGACCCGAGCTTAGCCCCCGAGATCCCACCTGTCAATCTGCGAAATACCAAAAACTACGTTCAATCCCCTTCGAGCGTCGCACCGAAGATGCGAAGACCAAGTCGGCGAGTATCCGACGTGCCCTCGGCCGGTCCCGGGAAGGTACGCGCGATCGAGCGACACGGTCACGACGCCTCCGCTGCTCGGCACGTGCCTCGCGGGATGGGTATGCGCCACTCGAAGTCCGCGTCGGGTCTGAACTCGCCCAGGGTGATCGCACCCGTGGTCACCCGGTACTATCGGCGGTTCGTCGAAGTACTTCAGGGGTGACTCGCCTCGCAGGACCAGCGTGGTGCCGGCGCCCGCCACGACGAAGAGATCGGATCGGTCGCTCGACCACCGCCAGCGGAGACCGGTGGCCGGGTCGTATTCGTCCTCATACCAGCCCCGATCGAACGCCAGCATCGAACCCGATTCCCGGTGGACATCGAACTGGCGGATCGCCAGCTCGCCCGCCGGCGCCGCCGGCCAGCGTTTCGGGCGGTCATCCGCAGCGTGGCATAGGCGCCGTCGCCGGCCGGGATGCCGCCGGCTAGCCGCGTCACATGGAGAAAACCGGGTCCGGCCGAGGCGTGGTCGTGGGTCCAGGTATCCACCACCGAACCGTCGAGCTCGAGCATAAGCACGGTGCCAGGATCGGTCGGGGCCCCCAGATACCACCCGCCCACCAGGACGAGCAAGGGCTCAGGCTGCCGGCGGACCAGGGCCTCGATGGGCCCGCTGCTCAGGCCCGAGCCCTCCGCCCGCACCCGGCCCCCTGCCTCCGGCGTCAGGGACCAGCCTCCCCCACCACCCAATCCGGGGGCGTCAGGCGGTACCACTCGGCGCCAATCGGGCGGGCCCCGCCGAATTCGGGCCTCGCCGCCACGTCCCAGGGATACTCCTCGTCCTTGCGGAGGGCGCGGCGGTCGAACAGCTCCAGATCGGTGCGCCGGGGGTCCGCCAGAAACCACGACCGGCGCGCGTTCCCCGCGCCGGAAGTAGTCAAGCGACGCCGATCCACTCCTTGTTCCGGACCGGCGCCACGACCGGCAGGTGCCGCGGCGCGGCGGCCTGCAGCGAGCGGTAGAGGGCGTAGTGGGAGAACACGGCCCCCGGAGGCGCTCCTTCCGCCTCACGCGGCCATGTCGCCGATCGCTCGGAAGGCCGGATGGCGCTGGCTCGCATAGGCGACCGGAGGTGGCACGGCATCGATCAGGCAGCCGCCACGATCACGAAGGCGAACACCGAGCCCAGCGCGGGCCATCTGCATCAGCGCCCGGGACGCCAGCCACGCCACGGGCGGAATCAGCGGCAAGCGCGTAGCGCACGTGCGAGGTTTCCTGCAGCAGCAGATGGAAGAGCGCGTAGGGACCGAACGCCACGATCACGAACAGCAGCGCGCGCCGCCTGCCGCGGGCCTCGACCAGCAAGACCCATCGCGGCCAGCGCCAGCACGGTCGCCGGCAAGGCCGTTGGACGACCACGGGCGCACGAAGCTGTCGGCGAGCCCGAGCGCGACGCGGCGCGGCGTCGGGTTCGCCCACAGCATGTCCACCCACGCGAAGTCTTCGCCGGCCTGCGAGCCGAGCGCCGCCAGATACCCGGTCACGCCGCCCGACAGCCAGAGCAGCGGCACGACCCACAGCAGGCACGCCGACGGCCAGCGCCGCACCGGCCTGAAGTATCGCGCGCGGCGATTCCCGGCGCGTCCACAACAGGCAGCCGAGCGCCGGCACGGTCAGGAGCGCCGTCTGCACCCGCACGCCGGCTGCAAGGCCCGCCACCAGCGCGCCCGCGAGCAGCGAGCCGCGGCTGTCGGCCCCCAGCATCAGCGCCAGCGACAGCGAGCGCCAGCGCCAGTCCCGGCAGGTCGCTCATGGGCCGCAGGCCGGAGATCCAGAACAGCGGCGACGGCGACGGTCAGCGCCGTCGCCCACCACCACAGGCGCCTGGCCGGGGCGACGCTCATGCGGTCGAGCGCGGCGAAGATCACGCCCAGGCAGACCACGGCCAGCGCACCCGCGAGCGCCGACAGCAGCGCCAGCGCCAGCGCTTCGGCCGCGGCCGGCTGGGCGCCGGAGTGCACCAGACGCACGAGCGCCCAGCGCCACGCGGGCCATGCCGATGTAGACGGGATAGCCGGGCGGGTGCGGCTGGTGCTGCGCGACGTCGAAGTCGCGCAGGCCCAGCGCGAAGTTGATCGAGTCGATGTCCTCGAGCGATTGCGCCAGAAACGGCAGGTGCGCCGCGGCGTACACCGCGGCGCCGGCGAGCAGCAGCTTGGGAATGCCGCGCTCGGCTACCTGGGGCAGGTTGTCGGGGGACTCAGACCGCGCGAAGGGGAATCCCCTCATTCAAGCTGCCCATGCGGTACCCCCTGGGGTCGATCGTCACGTGGGTGTAGCCGGCCTCGCGCACCGCGCCGAGGATCTTCTCGCGCCATTCGGGCTCCTGGGCGCGCGACAGCTCGTCGGCGCCGAGCTCGAGGCGCGCCGCGTCGTCGTAGTGGCGCACACGGCAGACGCGGAAGCCCAGGCTCGCGAATCCCGTCCTCGGCACGCTCGATCATGCGCAGCGCCTGGTCGGTGATTGCCGTGTGGTACGGCACGCGCGACGACAGGCAGGCCGACGCGGGCTCGTCCCACGTGGACATGCCGAGGTCGCTGCGCCAGCTCGCGGATGTCGAGCCTTGGTCAGGCCCACGTCGTCGAGCGGGCTGCGCACGCCGTGCTCGCGCGCGGCCTGCCGGCCGGGCCGGTAGTCGCCGCGATCGTCGGCGTTGCTGCCGTCGGCGACCACGGCCATGCCGCGGGCCGTCGCCATCGCCGCCAGCGTGGTGTAGAGCTCGGTCTTGCAGTAGTAGCAGCGGTTCACTGGGTTGGAGCGGTACTCCGGCCGGCTCAAGCTCGGCGGTGGAGATGAACTCGTGCCGCAGGCCGAACTGACGCGCCACATCCAGCGCCAGCTGCGCGGTGCGCGTGCGGGATAGCTGGGCTCTCGGCGGTGACGCACAGGGCCCGATGGCCCAGCACGCGCGCAGCCGTCACGGCCACGAGCGCGCTGTCCACGCCGCCGCTGAAGGCGACGATGACGGAGCCGTAGCCGCCGATCAGCTCGTCGAGACGTTGCGCTGTGGCTCAAGGTCGGCCGGGTGGGTGTCCGCGGCCTCGAGCGTCACTCGTCGAGGTCCTCGTCCTCGGTTTCCTCGTCTTCGTCGTCGTCGTCGTCGTCGTCGTCTTCCTCTTCCTCGTCCTCGTCCTCGTCTTCGTCCTCGTCGTCATCGTCGAGGTCGTCGTCCGGGTCCGCAAAGTCCAGTTCGCCCAGTCCGTTCATCACAAGCTTTCTGCCGCACTCGGGACAGCTGAGGCTATCGCCCTCCTCCAGCTCCTCGGTGTCGACGTCTTCGAATTCGCAATCAGGGCAGGTCGCCATACGGGCTCCACGGGCGGCTGTACCGCCTCGGCGTTAACCTCCGAAAGTTCAAATTATAACGAGAACCTCGCGGAGACGGGCAACGAAGGACCAGGCTCGCGGCGTCTGAGGTATACAGTCCCGATACAGAGAAGCGGATGACCGCATCGACCATGGTGGCCGTGAAGACAATCGTCGTCGCCGACGACACGGCGTTCGTCCGCGACCGCTTCTCGCGGGCGCTGGAGGAAGCCGGTCACGAGGCGCTGGGGGCCCGGTCGTGGCCCGAGCTGACCTCGATCGTCCGGCGCGTGGGCGACCGGCTCGACCTTGTGGCGCTCGACCTGCGTCTGCCCCAGGGAATCGGCACCGGGATGGTGCGTGCGCTCCGCTCCACGGTGCCCGCCACCACGCCCATCGTCGTCTTCAGCGGCACCATCGCCAACGCCGTGGAGGTCCGCGACCTGACCACGCTGGGTGTGGCCGGCTACCTCAACGAGTACGCCGCGGTGCAGCACATCCTGCCGGCGCTCGCGCCGCATCTCTTCCCCGAACACTACCAGCGGCGGCTCAGCCCGCGCGTCAGCCTGGCGATTCCGGTGGCCTACCGGATCGCCAACACCATCACGTCGGCCGTCACCGTGAACATCAGCCTGCGCGGCCTGGGCATTCGCACCGTGAGCCCGCTCGGAGATCGGCACCACGCTTCGCGTGCGCTTCCGGCTGTCCACCGCGCGCGCCGACGTGGAAACCGACGCGCGCGTGGTGTGGTCGGAGCCCGGGCTGGGCATGGGCATCGAGTTCTCGATGCTCGACGACGGCGCGCGCACGGCCATCGAGTCGTTCGTCCATTCGCATTTCTTTACGAATCGCAAAGCGTAGCGGCCTCAGGCTCCGGCTCCAGGCTCCGGTGCAGTTCCGGATCTCCTGGAGCCTGGAGCCTGGAGCCTGGAGGCTTTCAGTCTTCGCGCGTCCGCAGCAGCCGCAGCGCGTTCGCGACCACGACCACCGACGCGCCGGTGTCGGCCACGACCGCCATCCACAGCGTGGCCGCGCCGGTGGTGGCCGCCAAGCAGGAACACCGCCTTCACGATCAGCGACAGCGCGATGTTCGCGCGGATGGTCCGCACGGTGGCCCGCGCCAGCCGCAGCACGTACGGCAGGCGCGTCAGCTCGTCGCCCATCAGCGCCACGTCGGCGGTTTCGAGCGCCACGTCCGAGCCCACCGCGCCCATCGCCACGCCCACGTCGGCGAGCGCCAGGGCCGGCGCGTCGTTGACGCCGTCGCCCACCATCGCGACCCTGTGGCCCTCGCCGCGCAGGGCGTCGATTCGCGCCAGCTTCTGATCGGGCGTCAGCCCGGCGTGAAACTCGCGCACGCCGAGCGCGTCGGCGAGCCGCGGGCGGCTTCGACGCGGTCGCCGGTCAGCATCACCACGCGGCCAATACCCAGGCGGGCCAGAAGATCCAGTGTTTCCACGGCATGCGGCCGCGGCGTGTCCACGAGCGTGATGGTGCCGGCCAGCCGCCCGTCCACGGCCACGAACACGGTGGTGCCGCTGCGCCAGGCGGCGCGAGCCCGCTCCGGGAAGGCGACGCCGTTTGCCGGCCATCAGGGCGGCATTCCCAACCAGCACCGGGACCCGTCCACGACGGCCCGCGCCCCCAGCCCGGGCAGCGACGCGAACTGCGCGGCGTCGGACCAGATCAGCCGGCGATGCCGGGCGCGCTCGCACGATGGCGCGGGCCAGCGGGTGCGCCGAGCGCGCTTCCACGGCGGCGGCCCAGCGCAGCACGTCGTCGCTCGGTCCACGCGCGTTCGGGACGCACGTCGCCCAGGCTCAGCTGGCCCAGCGTCAGCGTCCCGGTCTTGTCGAACGCCACGGCGTCCACCGCGGCCAGCCGCTCCAGCACCATGCCGCCCTTGACCAGCACGCCGCGGCGCGCCGCGGCCGACAGCGCCGCAACGATCGACACCGGCGTGGAGATCACGAGCGCGCACGGGCACGCGATGACCAGCAGCACCAGCCCGCGGTAGATCCAGACGCCAGGGTCGCCGCCCGCCAGCGGCGGGACCACGGCGACGACCAGCGCGCCAGCGCGACGAGCGGCGTGTACCAGCGCCCGAATCGCTCGACGAACGCCTGCAGCGGCGCGCGGCGCGACTGCGCCTCCTCGACCAGGTGGGTGATGCGGGCCATGCGCGTGTCGGGCCCGACGCGGGTGACACGCACGTCGAGCGAGCCATGGCCGTTGAGCGTGCCCGGCAAACACCTCCGCGCCGGCGGCCTTCTCCACCGGCAGCGACTCGCCGGTCAGCGACGACTCGTCGACCTCGCTCCGCCCGCCGATCACGATGCCGTCGATCGGCACGCGATCGCCCGGACGGCACCAGGACGGTCTCGCCGAGGGCGACCGATTCCACCGGCACGCGCTCGTCGTGGCCGCCGCGGCGGACCAGCGCCTCGCGCGGCGCCAGATCCAGCAAGGGCGCGGATGGCGTGACGGGCGCGCTGCAAGCGTGCGCGCCTCGAGCCACTGCGAGAGCGCGAACAGGAACACCACGCTGGCCGCTTCGGCCCATTCGCCGATCGCCAGCGCTCCGGCGACGGCGAGCACCATCAGGACGTTGATGTCCAGGCTGCGGGTTCGCACCGCCGCCACGGCCCGTCGCGCCGGCTCGCACGACGCCGGCGGCGACCGCCGCCAGATACGGCCACCGCCGGCCAGCGGCGCCACGCCCGCCAGTCGCCGGCCAGGCCCACGGCCAGCGCCGCCCCCGACGCCAGCGTGAACCAGGCGCCCGGGCATCGGCCGCCCCGGCGTCAGCGGCGTCTCGTGCTCGAGCCACATGCGCAGGCCGGCGTCGGCTGCCGCATCCACCATCGCCGCCGGGGCGAGCCGCGCCGCGTCGTAGGCGACGCGCAGGCGCTGCGACACGACGTCGGCGGCCAGCGTCTCCACGCCCGGCAGCGGCTTCAGCCGGCGCTCCAGGATGGCCACCTCGTCGCTGCAGTGCAGGCCCTCGACGCGGAACACCGCTTCGGCGTGGTCCTCGCACACGCGCGCACGGGCCGGCTGGGCGCGGGCGGTCATCGCCCGGCCCCCCGCCGATCCTCGAGCGCGTGGCGCAGGCCCTCCTGGTAGAGGGCCAGCACGTGTTTGTCGTCGAGCGCGTAGAACACCGACCGGCCGGCCCGGCGTGGCCGCACGATGCGGGCACCGCGCAGCAGGCGCAGCTGATGCGACACCGCCGACTGGGTGACGCCCGAGGCCGGTGGCCAGGTCGCCCACGCTGCGTTCGCGCTCGACCAGCGCATCGAGGATCCGCACCCGCGTCGGGTCGCCGAGCACGCGGAAGATCTCGGTCAGCCGTGTGATGGCGGCTTCAGTCAGCGTGACGACATATGAACACTTGCTCATATATTGTAGCTCATGAGCCCGGAGCCTGGAGCCTGGAGCCCGGAGCCGTCACACCGCGGACCGCTGGACGCTCCTGCGGCGTCATAGCGGCCGAGGACGGCTTGTCGGCCGACAGCCCTTCCGCTACGATTTCGAGTCGTTCGAGGCACAACCGGCTGGCACTGTGGCAGTTACGGCGGCGCGGCGCCGGCTTTGCGAGGGGGACGCGGTGATAGAGGTCGAGCATCTGACGAAGCGCTACGGCACCGTTACGGCCGTGGACGACGTCAGCTTCACGGTGGAGAAGGGCGAGATCCTGGGCTTTCTGGGCCCGAACGGCGCCGGCAAGACCACCACGATGCGCGTGCTGACCGGCTACATGCCGGCCACCGAGGGACGCGCGCGCGTCGCCGGCTTCGACGTGGTCGGACCAGCCGATCGAGGCCAAGCGCCGCACGGGCTACCTGCCCGAAACGCCGCCGCTCTACACCGACATGACCGTGCGCGACTACCTGTTGTTCTGCGCGCGCATCAAGGGCATCGCCGCGGCGATCGCGCGGCACGCGTCAACGCCGCCATGGAGCGCACGCGCGTCGCCGACATGGCCGAGCGCCACTGCGGCAAGCTGTCGAAGGGCTACCGACAGCGCGTCGGCCTGGCGCAGGCGCTGCTCAACAACCCCGACGTGCTGATCCTCGACGAGCCGACCGCAGGCCTCGACCCGAAGCAGATCATCGAGACGCGCAAGCTGATCAAGGACCTCGCCGGCGACCACACGGTGGTCCTCAGCACGCACATCCTGCCCGAAGTCAGCCAGACCTGCCAGCGCGTCGTCATCATCAACAAGGGCAAGGTGGTCGCGGTGGACACGCCCGACAACCTCACGTCGCGGCTGCGCGGGTCCGAGTCGCTGTTCCTGCAGGTCGATGCGCGGGGCGCCGATGCCGGCGGCGAGTTGGGCGCGTTGGACGGCGTGACCGGCGTGACCGTCACCGAGGCGACGGGACGGGTTGACGGCGCTCGAAGTGGCCAGCCAGACCGGCCGCGACATCCGGCAGCGAGCTGGCCGCCGCGGTCGTGAACCGCGGCTGGGGCCTGCTGGAGCTGCGGCCGATGCGCATGAGCCTGGAGGACGTCTTCCTGACGCTGACCACGATCGAACCGGACGCGCCCGCGCCGCGGCCGCGACGCGCGCCGACGACGGAGGCCGCATGAGCAACATGCTGGCCATCGCCCACAAGGAGCTGAAGGGCTACTTCGCCTCGCCGATCGCCTACATCGTGCTGGGGTTCTTCGCGCTGATGTTCGGCTTCTTCTTCTACTCGCTGCTGCTCTTCTTCGACCGGCAGGCGCATGGGCGGGCGGCCCGACGCGTCAACGTCAACGAGCAGCTGATCCGCCCGGTGTTCCTGAACGCGACGGTGATCTTCCTGTTCGTGCTGCCGATGGTCACGATGCGGACCTACGCCGAGGAGAAGCGGTCGGGCACCATGGAGCTGCTGCTCACGGCGCCGCTCACCGACCTGCAGATCATCCTCGGCAAGTTCCTGGGCGCGATGGGCCTCTTCGCCGCGATGCTGGCGCTGTCGCTCGTCCACATGGCGGTGCTGTTCTGGCGCGGCAACCCCGAGCCGCTGCCGGTGCTCACCACCTACCTGGGTCTGCTGCTCATGGGCGGCTGCTTCGTCTCGCTGGGGCTGCTGATCTCCAGCCTGACGCGCAACCAGATCGTGGCCGGCATGGCCACCTTCGGCGTGTTCCTGATGCTGTGGGTCATCAACTGGATCGCGTCGTTCACGGGTCCGACGACCCAGGCGGTGCTCAACTACCTGTCGATCACCGATCACCTGGACGACTTCACCAGGGGGATCATCGACACCAAGCACCTGGTCTACTACATCAGCTTCATCGCGTTCGGCCTGTTCCTGACCGCGCGGTCGGTGGACACCGAACGGTGGCGGGGGTAATCGAGCCGTGACACGCGCTCTCAACGTTCTCGCATGGGTCGGCACAGGCCTGGTGTTCGTGGCGGCCGCCGTCCGCATCCTGGGCTGGGCCGACGCGATGCAGGTGTCGCCGGACATGGACCGCTACGCGATGTTCGCGTCGTGGACCGGCCTGGCGCTGGTGCTGCTCTACACGCTCGGCCAGTGGCGCCAGATCGTCGCGTGGTTCGGGCACCGCAACGCCCGCTACGGCACGCTGGCCAGCGTCAGCGTGCTCGTGGGCCTGGGCATCCTGGTGGCCGCCAACTACCTGGCCAACCGTGAGAACAAGCGGTGGGATCTCACCGAGAACCGGCAGTTCACGCTGTCGGACCAGACGGTGAAGCTGCTGCAGGGGCTGACCGCGCCGGTGAAGTTCGTGGTCTTCGACCGCAACACGAACTTCGAACGGTTCCGGACGCGGCTGACCAACTACGAGTACAACTCGCGTCAGGTCTCGACCGAATACATCGATCCGGACCAGCGTCCGGTGCAGGCGAAGGAATACGAGATCCAGCAGTACGGCACCGTGGTGGTCGAGTACATGGGCCGCCGCGAGCGGGTCACGACCGACGCCGAGCAGGACATCACCAACGCGCTGATCAAGGTGCTGAACCCGTCGAAGAAGAAGGTCTATTTCCTGGGCGGGCACGGCGAGAAGGCCACCACCGACAGCGAGCGCACGGGCTACAGCGGCATCGCCGACGCGCTCAAGCGCGACAACTACGAGTTCGACAAGCTGGTCCTCGCCCAGACCAACCAGATTCCGGCCGACGCCACCGTGCTGGTCTCGGCGGGTCCGCGCACGGATCTGCTGGAGCAGGAGGTGCCGCTGCTCCGCGACTACCTGAACAAGTCGGGGAAGCTGCTGGTGCTGCTGGATCCGCCGGAGGACCTGAAGGCGTTTCCGCCGATGCCGCGGCTGGAGGCGCTGCTGGCCGAGTGGGGCATCGAGGCGCAGAAGTCGGTGGTGGTGGACGTGAGCGGCCGCACCTCGGTGGCCACCGTGCCGGTGGCGGCGCCGCCCTATCCCACCCACGCAATCACCGAGCGGTTCGATCTGATCACGATGTTCCCGCTGGTTCGCGCCATCGCGCCCGACGGCGGCATCTCCGAGGGCCGCACGCCGCAGCCGTTCCTGCAGACGCCCAGCGCAGCTGGTCGGAGACCACGATGGCGCAGCTCGAGAACCCCGACACGCTGGCGCCTGAGACCGACAAGGGCGACACCGCTGGTCCGCGCCGGTATCCTCGTAATACAGTTTCACGCCGTCATTCGTCGTCAGGTATGACATGAGACCTTCCGTTTGCTCATTCTTAGTTTGGTTGGAGCGCGTTTCGACGTTGAAATCGGACGCGCTGCGGCGCGTTAGACTATCCCCTCCGCCCTCATTGCCGAAATCTCTTCCATCGAATATCCGCAGTCCGCCAGCATGGCTTGCGTGTGCTCTCCAAGGGCCGGCGCCGGCCGATCGGGTATTTCCGGATAGGTCGAGAACTCAATCGGTTGCTTGACGAAAGCGTGTTCGCCTGATCGGCGGACCATGCCGCGCGCCGCAACCTGCGGATCCGTCACGACTGCTGGAATGTCATTGATCGGACCCGCCGGCACTTCCGCGGCCTCAAATATGGAGAGCCACTCCGCGCCTGTGCGCTGCGATAACGCCGAGATCAGCTGCGGTTCAAGCTGAGCGTGGTGCCGGGCGCGTGCATTGCCGTCCGGGAACAAAGGATTTGCGATCAGATCGCTGCGGCCGATCACCTCACAAAAGCGTTTCCACTGTGCCTCGGTGTCGACGCAGACAACGATCGTTTCATCCTTGGTAGGGAAGGCCTGGAATGGTGCAATCAGCGGATGCCGCGAGCCCAGCCGCTTCGGCTGGTCACCGGCATTAAGATGGCGCGCCACGGCATTCTCGAGAAGCGCGATTTGCGCATCGAACATGGCAACGTCGACCTGTGCACCCCGCCCGGTCACTGCACGGTCGGCCAAAGCGGCCAGAATGCCGATGGTGCCGAACAGGCTTCCGCCGATGTCGCCGATCGAGACGCCGACGCGAGCAGGCGGACCATTTTCCTCCCCCGTGATGCTCATCATGCCGGACATCGCCTGCACGACCGCATCGAAGGCGGGCCGCTGACTGTAGGGACCGGTCTGGCCGAAGCCGGAGATCGATGCGTAGATGATTCTTGGATTGATGCGGGCAATGGCCGGGTAGTCGAGTCCGAGGCGGCGCATGACCCCGGGTCGATTGTTCTCGACGAAGATATCCGCGCGCTCGGCAATCCGCAGCAGGGCGCTGCGTCCCGATGACTGCTTGAGGTCGAGCGTTATGCTGCGCTTGTTGCGGTTGACGCTCATGAAGTAGATGCTGCGACCGCCTGCGAAAGGCGCGATGCTGCGCGTGAAGTCGCCGGACCCCGGCCTTTCGACCTTTGTCACTTCGGCTCCGAGTGCGCCGAGCACCCAGGTGCAGTAGGGTCCGGCGAGCATGTGGGTCAAATCGAGCACCCGCACGCCTTGCAGCGGTCCAAGGCGCTCCGCAGCCGGGTGGATTCGCTCGGCCGCTGCGGGGCCAACTTCCATCTCATTCACCTTTGAACTCCGGCTTGCTCTTATTGAAGAATGCATCAAGCCCTGCCTTGAAATCCCGGCTGCGGAAGATTTCCGCGTACCAGGGGGCGCCAGCGGCAACGGTGGCGCCCGGCGCAGTCATCGTTTCGATGATCTGTTTGGTCGCTTTTATCGTCAGCGGGGCGTTGGCCGCCAGCGTCGCCGCCAGTGCGTCGACCTGCGGCTTGAGGTGGCCCGGCTCGGCGACTTCATCGATCAATCCGATCACCCGCGCCTCCTGCGCGTCGATAAGCTGCCCGGTCATCAGCAGCCACTTGGCCTTGGCAGGACCCACAAGTTGCACCAGCCGCAACGTGTCCGGCACCGGAGCAAGGAAGCCGAATTTCGCCACGGGTATGCCGAACTTTGCGGTGCGCACCGCGATGCGGAAATCGCAGGAGGCGGCCACGATCGTACCGCTTCCGACCGCATGACCCTGGATCATGGCGATGACCGGCTGCGGCGCGTGGCGAAGCGCCGATTGCAGCTGCTCTGCAGCCGCATCGTAACTCAATGCGCTCTCCGGCGTCGCCAGGTGCTCGCGAAACTCGCGCACGTCAGCGCCTGAGACAAAGACACGGTCGCCGGCGCCGGTGAGCACGAAAACGCGCAGCGTACGATCACGCGACAAATCGCGTACGGTCCGCGCGAGATGTTGCGTGATCTCCAGGCTGAGCGCGTTGCGCACTTCCGGACGATTGACCGTCAGCCACGCGACCGGACCGTGCCGCTCGACGATGAGCTCATTGTCCATTCCCCGATGCCTCCTCTCGCTGCCGGCCGCGACCATCCGCGTTTTCCATTCCTCAGTCCGTGCGCATGGCGATACGCCGCGCGCGGCTGCGCCGTGCTTCAAACCATGCTGACCCCACCTTGCATGGCGGCGAAGGCGGCCTGCACTTCGTCTTCGAGCAGCGCAGCGACCCGGCGTCGGATTTCGTTGAATTCGGCCGACGTGACGTCACGCGGACGTGCAAGACCAATCGTGACGATCTCCTTGATTCGGCCTGGGCGGGCCGTCATCACGACAACCCGGTCGCCCAGCAGAATGGCTTCCTCGATGTTGTGGGTAATGAATATCGCGGTGCGCCGCTCCGCGCTCCATACGCTCAACAGCTCGCGCTGCATCATCGTGCGAGTCTGCGCGTCGAGGGCGGCAAACGGCTCGTCCATCAACAGAATTTTCGGGTCATTGACGAGGACGCGCGCGAGCGCCACCCGCTGGCGCATGCCGCCCGAGAGTTCCTGCGGATATCTTTGCTCGAAGCCGGACAGCCCTACCGTGGCGATCTGCCGACGCACGCGCGCCTGCCGTTCCGATCTGCGCATTCCGCGCTCGCGCAGCCCAAACTCGATGTTCTGCTGCACGGTGAGCCAGGGAAACAGCGCGTATTCCTGAAATACGACGCCGCGGTCGGGTCCGGGCTTCAGAACCGGCTCGCCGTCGAGCCGCACCTCGCCGCTGCTCGCACTCTCAAAGCTGGCGACGATGTTGAGAAGCGTGGTCTTTCCGCAGCCGCTCGGGCCGAGGATGGTGAGAAACTCGTCGTCGCCGATCTCGAGATCGATGCCATCGAGAGCGACGATCTCCTCCTTGCGTACGATATCGACGAATTGCTTGCGCAGTCCGCGCATGACGATGCGCTGACCCTTTTGCGGATAGGGCTTCGCAACGACGGGCTCGCTCACAACCCTCGGCTCCAGCGCAGGAAGCGGCGGCCGATCAACCGGATGACGAGATCACTGAGGAAGCCGAGTGCGCCGACGCTCAGCATCGCGGCGATGATGATGTCGAGGCGCAGGAAATAGTACGCATCCCACATCGCAAAACCGAGTCCGGATTTGACGGCCATCATTTCCGCTACGATGACCAGTACCCAGGCGAGACCGATGCCGAGGCGCAGCCCGGTAAAAACGAACGGCATCGCAGCAGGCAGCACGACACGCGGCAGCAGCATATAGGGGCGGATTCCCAGCATGCGCGCGGCGCGCACCAGAAGCTTCGGCGTGCCGGCGACGCCGGCTGCGGTATTCACGACAATGGGGAAGAAGGCGCCGAGCGCGATCAGAAAGAACGCAGAACCGTCGCGAATGCCGAAGAAGATGACGGCAAAGGGTACCCAGGCCGTGATCGGAATGGGGCGCAGGATCTGAATGATCGGATCGAGAAGATCGGACATGAGGCGGAACCAGCCGATCAGGCAGCCAATCACGACGCCGGTCCCCGCGGCGAGCAGGAAGCCGACAAGCACCCGGTACGTACTGTTGGCCGCGTGCATGAACCAGGTGCCGGAATAGGGGCTCGTCCCGATTTGCCCGAACATCCATTCCTGCAGGGCGCGCAGCACCGTGAGTGGCGAGGGCACAAAGCGCGCATCCACCCAGCCCTGGGTCGACGCGACATGCCACAAAGCCACCACGGCCAGCGGACCCGCAATCCGGCGCAGAGCAAGGTGCGCGCCCGCGAACATGCGGGCGCCATCGAAGCTTGCCGTCGCAGCCGGGACCGGGAGGACAGTCACGTCAGGCTCTTATGCCTACTCGCCGCCGACCTGGTTTTTCGACTTTCCCGTCGCCTCGGTGAGGAGAGAGTGGTCAAACTGCTTATCGACCGCTCCGGATGTATCGGTTTGGGTGAGCTTGGCGTCGTAAACCATCTTCAGCAGCGCCTTGGCTTCCTTGGAATACAGGTTGTAGTCGAGCTTGCCGCGCGGGATCGCTTCCTTGATGACAGCAAGCGTGGAGCCGGTGCCCTTCATCGCGATCTCGAAATATTTGTTTTGGTCCTGATTAAGCGCATTTGTCGCCTCGACCGCAGCGCGCACGAATCCCAGGACTGCCGGCCTGTGGGCCGCCAGAAAGGCCGAGTTGACTGCCAGGAGACCGTTGATGTGATGGGTCGGGTTATCGCCGATATCGAGCGAGCTGTAGGCCCCGTCGCCGGCAACCGCAGCGTCGGCGTTGTTGGGCTCCCAGGAGACAAAGCCATTGATCTGACGGTCCTTGAGGGCGGCGAGCAAGGGCGGGCCCCCGGCGGCAAAGCTGACGGTCTGGATTTTCGCGAGATCGGCCCCGCCCAGGCGCGCGCTCGTCTTGAACAGCAGCTCGGCATAGCTGTTCGGGGCCGTTCCGAGCTTCAAGCCTTCCAGGTCCGTCCACTTGGTCGCCTTGATGTCCTTGGCCAGCGTCAAGCTCTGCCCCCCGGTGAGGACGCCGGCAATGGTGCGATAGTCGCGGAAGCTCTTTTCTTCCATGAGACCAACGTTGATGTACCCCACAACCGCGACATCGACCTGGTTCGTCATCAGCGCCAGCTGTTGGTCGGCATAGCGGCGCATCGGCACCAGCTCGATCTCGATATTGTATTTCTTCGCATGATCCTGGAGGACCATCATGTGGGCCTGATGGACCTGGACGGTATAGGCGAACCGAATCTTGTCGGCCGCCTGCGCGCCGCTGGCGGACGCCAGCCCAGATAGAACGAACGCCGCGATCGTCAGATTACGCATTGTCATCTCCCGCTCGGCCCAGGTTGTAGTTGTAAGATGGGTAAACCGCCTGCCGTGCTCGTGATGGTGGGCTCGGCGCGGGAGATCCCCGGTCGCAGCCGGGGACAGGTTTTGCCCACGCGGATGGGTCACGGACGCGCCTTAGCCCACCCTGTGCCGTCATTCAATGTCATCGGACCCCGCCTCAGGGCACCAGCGCGGTCAGTATGCCGTAGGTATCGGGGCGCCTGTCCCGGTAGAATTGCCAAGCGCGCCGGCGATGCGTGATGAGATCGAGATCGCAGTCGACGATGAGGACTTCCTCATCGGGGCCCGCTTGCGCCAGCATCTCCCCTGCGGGGTCGAACGCGACGCTTTGGCCGTAATACAAGTAATCGCCTTCCTGGCCGGTGCGATTGAGCCCCGCGACAAAATATTCATTGAAGATGGCATGCGCGCACAACTCCTTCTCCCACACCTTGCGGGAGAGACTCTTGTCGGGCGTGGCGCTTGGTATGAGCACGATTTCCGCGCCATTGAGCGCCAGCGCACGCGCGCCTTCCGGGTAATGGCGGTCGTGGCAAATCAGAATTCCGACCTTGCCGTAGCGGGTGTTGAACACGGGATAGCCAAGGTTTCCCGGCTTGAAATACAGCTTTTCGTAGAAAATCATGTTCAGCGGGATGTGGTTCTTGCGGTAGACGCCCAGCAATTCGCCGTCGGCATCGATGACCGCGGCGGAATTGTAGTAGACGCTGCGGTCCACCCGCTCGTAGATCGGCGCCACGATGACCACCTCGAGATCGCGCGCGAGCTCCTGCATTCTGTGCGTGATCGGCCCAGGAATGGGCTCGGCGGCGTCAAAATGGCGGCTGTTGAGATCGGTGATGAAGAACAGCTCGTGGAAAACTTCCGGCAACAGTAGAATTTGAGCCTTCTTGCCGGCCGCCTCGCGGATCATCTCCTCCGCACGCGCCAGATTATGCTTTCGGGCGTGCGAACAATTCATCTGCAGCAGCGCCAAGCGAACCGCCATCTTGAAACTCGCCTGCAAGTCTGTCTGGCCTCGGCAAAAACAATATACAATACAACCAGTCAAGTATACAAACGTCCTGCGCCTGGGAGGGAGATTTGCATGCCGGGCGCCGCTTCTCCGCAGGGCCGCGTTGCGATCATGACCACGGCGACAAAATCCGTCCGCGACGCTCTTCCCAAGGCCGAGACTGGGCAGGAGCCGGTCATTCGGTCTGATCGTGTCCGACGCCAGATTGCCGACCAGATCATTTCCGGAGCGCTACGGCCAGGACAGGAGCTGGACGAGAAGACGCTGGCGGAGGCCTTCAAGGTCTCGCGCACGCCGGTGCGGGAGGCGCTGAGACAGCTGGCTGCTGCCCATCTCGTGGAGTGGCGCCCGCACCAAAGCGCCGTGGTGGCCAAGATCACTCCGTCCAAGATGGTGGAGATGTTCGAGGTCATGGCCGAGCTCGAAGGGTTCTGCGGCCGTCTGGCAGCGCGGCGCATGACACCTGTGGAGCACGCCGCTCTCATTTCAATCCACAAGCGGTCTCGACCGTATGTCGATGCAAGAGACAGCGAGGGCTATCACGCATTGAACAAATCCTTTCACGAGGTGATCTATGCAGGCTCGCATAATCAGTACCTGCGGGAGCAGGCCTGCACGCTCTACGACCGTCTTGCGCCCTACCGTGCATATGAGTTGAAGAGACCGGATGCTCTCCGTCTCGCCTCCCAGGAGCATGAGGCAATCGTCGCGGCGATCGTCGCAGGCAATGGCGATGAGGCGCATCGGCTGCTTGTGGATCATATCAGCCTGAACAACGAGTTATTCGCTGATCTGGTTCTGGCGCTGAGCAGCATCGAAGCGACGCCCGCGGGTTAGCGCGGACGGACGGCGGCAAGCCAGACTCCGGCAAGAATCAGCACAAGCCCCACCGCATGAAAGAGCATGAGACGCTCGCCGAGAAAGATGCCGCCAAGGCACGCGGTGTAGAGCGGCACCAGATGGAGAAACGGACCTGATCTATTCGGGCCGATGAGCTCCACGCCCCGGTTCCACGCGGCAAATGCCAGGAGACCGGGAAATATCGCGACATACAGTGCCGCCAGGATGGTCAGCGCCGTCAACTCGACCGCTTGGCCGGAGGCGATCTCAAAAACCGCGAAAGGCATTGTGCCGGCTGCGGAGATGACGGCGAGAGCGAACAAGAAGCTCAACCAGTGCGCCGGCGGCCGCAGCCGCAGATAGACCACGTAGATTGCAAACACGGTCATCGTAAAGACCACGATCAGGTCGCCGCGGTTGAACCTCAGCTGCGCCAATACTGCCGGGTCGCCGCCCGTAATGATGATGATGACGCCGACGAGGGACGTTGCGATGCCCAGCACCTGGACCGGGCGAATCCGATCCCGAAATATCAGCGCGCCGGCGGCGATGATGAGAACAGGCACGAGCGAGTTCAAGATCGAGGCATTGAGCGCCGTCGTGTATTTAAGACCAACGTATTGCAGCGCGCTGAACAGTATGCCGCCCGTGAAGCCCAGCCACAGCACGATGCCCCAGTGCTGGCGAAGCACCGGCCAGTCATGCTGGATTCTTGACCGGGCGGCGAACCAAAGCACGACGGCCGGGACCAGCCAGCGGATTGTTGAAATGGTCAGCGGCGGGATATGACCTGCAAGGGCACGTCCGACGATGTGATTGCCCGACCAGCACAGCGACGCGAATGCGAGCACAAGATAAGGATGCGACACAAGAGAAACTCTCGCGGATCGGGCAGCCGGGTGAAGAGGTCGCCGCGCCCCGGAAGGCATGCGCCGGGTTGGCAGCGGGGGCACGCTACAACCTTTCCCACCGACATGCACCCTTTCCGCCTGTCCATGACACATCCGCGGTCCCGCCGGTGGCAAATGGAACAACGAGCGCTTTCATGGGAGGGAGCTTACCCACGTGACGAGGGCGTTCACCACGGCCTTCGGCTGCTCCGGAATGAGCGCATGGCTAGCGTCCTCGATCACCACCAGCGTGATGCGATCGCCGAATTCGTCCTTCATTTCATTCCGCCTGGCTGCAGGCTTGAAAGGATCCTGTTCGGCCTGCAGGTCGAGGAGCGGCGCGCTGCCGGCCGACCACCACTCGTCCTGTTTCACCGCAGCCGCGGCGGCGCGCTGGCTGTCGCGAATCTCCGGGTGCCACCCGGTGAGCCACACCGTCGGATCATTGCCGGGAGCGAAGAAGGCGAAACGCAAAGCCTCCAAGCGCTCCTTATCGGGGAGAGTGGGATCTCCTGCTTTCGTGACCGCTACCGTCAGCTCGGGGGCATATTGCATGGCGGCCGCCGCTGCAATGACAACACCGCGCACCAATTGCGGATGATCGACCGCGGTCATTCGCGCGACCCAGTTGCCATAGGCATGTCCGACCACGACCGCTCGGCCCGCTCCGAGCCGCGTGATGACTTCCGCGACATCCCTGGCGAAGTACATGCAGGCTGATATTCGTCATCGGACCTTGGCTGCGGCCGATGCCACGGGGTTGCGGGCGCAGAACGCGGTAACCGGCGGCCGCAAGACCACTCGCCACCGCATCGTAATCCTCCGAGTCACGTGCAAGCGACGGCAGGAGGACAATGGCCGGGCCGTTGCCGTCAACTATGACATCAATCACCACGTCCCCGTAGCTGACGAGCTCGCGGACACGCTCGGCGCAGCCTTGGCTGGGTGGCAGCGTGATCATGAGCCCAAACAACGCCGTCAGCACCTTGAATAGCGATCGCAATTTTCGTTCTACCATTCTTGGAACGGCACCTGATGCTCTCGGGCGTCGGTTCGTGCAGAGCGCAAGGCCCGGCAGCGCGGTGCACTGCTGAGCCTGGACCGCAGCAAGGTCGACTTTTATGCGGTCTCCGGGTCCGCAGCGCACCCCTTCGTGCTGCGCTGCGCCCGGGACACACATTTCTGTATCAGCAATTTTCTGTATCAGCCAATTGCGATTCCGAGTACTAGGAGCCTGTCCAGATTATCGTGGTTGGTAGATGTAGCCCAGACCGGAGTTTGATTGGCGGGCGTCACTTGCTGTGACGCCCGCTATCCAGCGGGCGCCAGCAACACTTTCGATAGAGTCCGCCTGTGGGCGAGCTTCAGAAGATTGTGGACGGTGCAGACGATCGCCCACTCGGCGCGCACCTTCTCGAAGCCGCGCAGCAAGAACTGGCGGAAGCCGCGAGCCTGTTTGATCTGCCCGAACACCGGCTCCGGAAGTTGCTTGCGCAGCCGGTAAGGGCTTTCGTGGCCGCCGGCCTTGATCTTGGCGCGCATCGCCTCGACGCGCGTCGGGATGGCCTCCTCCGAGCCGGCCGGCGTTGCGGCGCTGGCCTCGCCTTTGACGGTGCCGGCGACAGCATCCCTGGCCCGGCCAGTCGCTACGTAGGCATCGATGTTGCGGTTCTCCAATGCCTCGATATTGGCCTCCGAGCAGTAGCCGGCATCCGCCGATAGCTGCTCGGGCTTGCGGCCGAGATTGGTCTCGATCGCATCGGTCATCGGCACCAGCTGGGCGCAATCGACCGCGCTCTGCGTCACGTCTTGCGCCACGATGATCTGCGCTTCTGCGTCGACGGCGGCCTGGGCGTTGTAGGCCTGCACGAATCCGTCCTTGCTCTTCATGATCCGGCTCTGCGGATCGGTGAGTTCTTCTGAGCTTTGGCATCCGGCTCGGTGGAGGGCGCAGCCGCTTGCCGTCCGGGTTTGCGGCGCCCCTCAGCCTCTCGCTTCTCTGCCGCTTCGGCCTCTGCCTTGAGCTTGGCCTCGGCAGCCGCCTTCGCCTCCGCCTCCAGTTCGGCCTTGGCCTCGCGGATTCTCTCGGCACGCAGCTTCTTGTCGGCGATCCAATCCGGCATCTCGTCGCCGGTCTTGTCGCGGCCGTATAGCTCGTCTTCCTCAGCATCCGCCGCCGCAGCCGTGCCGAGCCACTTGGCAACCTCGGCTTCCAGTTCGGACGCGCGATTCTCCATGCGCTCGTAGCTCATCGCCTTGTGCTTCGACGCGTTGGCTTTGATCTTGGTTCCATCGAGCGCCACATGCCCGAGCTTCACAAGGCCGGCCGTCTCGCACAGATGCAGGATTTGCCCGAACAGTCCGCCAAGCGCCTTCAAGTGCCGCTTACGGAAATCCGAGATGGTGCGAAAATCCGGCGCATCAAGCCCCACAATGCTCATGAAATCCACCCGCTCGCGACACGCCTTGGCGATCCGACGTGAGGAGTAGATGCCGCAGCAGTAGGAATACAACAGCAGCGCCGTCATCATGGTCGGATCGAACGGCGGCTGGCCCCGTTCGCTGCCATAGGTACCAGTGATCTCGACAAGGTCGACGTCGTCTCTCACCAAGCTCAGCACAAAGCGGGCGAGATGGCCCTTGGCCACAAAGTCCTGCACCATTGGCGGCAGCAACAGTGGATCATCGATCTTCCAAGGGCGAAATGTCTTGCTCATGCGCACAGACAGAATCCGACTCGCCCTTCTTTTGCCAGCAAAATCCCCCTATTACTCGGACAGGCTCCTAGGTCCTGTTGACATTTCATCGGAGCCAGATCATGGCCCCGACCAGGAATAGCATGGATGCAAATGAGAGCGCAGTTTTCTCGTAACGGGTTGCGATGCGGCGAAAATGCTTGATTTTGTTGATGAACCGCTCGACCAGATTGCGTTCCTGGTAGATGTGCTTGTCATACGGGATGGCTTGTGATCGAGAGCGGCTCGATGGGATCACAGCTTCCGCCCCGCCTTCTGCTATACGGGTGCGAAAGCGATCGGAGTCAAAACCCATATCAGCGAGCAACTTCTCGAAAGAAAAACCGCTGATCAGGTCTTCGGCCTGGAGGATGTCGTGCACCTGGCCTGCGGTAAGGATGAAGCGGACGGGATTGCCGAGAGCATCCACGCTAATGTTGATCTTCGTACTCAGGCCGCCGCGCGAACGCCCGATCGCCTCATCTTCGCTCCCCCCTTTTTGGCACCGGCCGCATGTTGGTGCGCCCGCACAATGGTGGAGTCGATGATGAGGTACTCGAAGTCTGGATCTTCAACCAACGCATTGAAAATACTCTGCCAAACGTCCTTCTTTGCCCACCGACGGAAGCGCTGGAACACACTATTCCAGTTGCCAAACTCACTCGGCAGATCGCGCCAAGGTGCTCCGGCACGAGCCAACCAAAGCACAGCATCCACGAACAATCGATTGTCCTCGCCGTGGCGCCCTCTGTCACCTTCCTTACCCGGAACAAGCGGCTCGATGCGCCGCCATTGCGCATTCGTAAGTGTTCGCCGAAATCAAGATCGACCTCCTCAGTTTCGATCTTGAAATCACATTCGCGAGTCCGAGGGAATCCCCTATATGTCAACGGGACCTAAACTAAAGCCAATTCCGATGAAATGGGATCAGCGCAAGCGGAAAACTCGGTCTGCTCCCTCCCCAGCCGAAGTCGGATTTATCCGACTTCGGCCACTTTAATAGTGACGAACTCGGGTAAACCCGAGTTCGTGCCGGTGGGGCTATCGTATATGGCGAGCAACAGACTCGGTGTACCTCCCCTGCAAGGCCTTTCAGGGGAGGTCGACCGCCGGAGCAAAGCGACAGGCGGTCGGGTGGGGTCGCTTCGAGGCGCGAGATTGTTGCAGCCAACCCCACCCGGCTCGCTCTGCTCGCCGACCTCCCCTTTCAGGGGAGGTATTACGGCGCTTGCTGAACGGCCATATGCGATAGCCCTGGCACAAGGTCCGGGAGAATGGGTAATGAAGTTGCATTGGTCACCGCGCTCACCATTCGTGCGCAAGGTCATGATTGCTGCCCACGAGACCGGCATGGTGGACCGTCTCACCTGCGTTAGGACGGTGGTGGCGATGACGGCGCCAAATATCAATCTCCTGGGCGACAACCCGCTCAGCAAAATTCCAACATTGGTATTGGACGATGGCTCTGCGCTCTACGACTCGGTCGTCATTTGCGAATATTTCGATGCGTTGCACAGTGGGCCGAAGCTCTTTCCGGCGGATTCCAGTGCGCGCTGGACGGCGCTACGCCGCCATGCCATGGGAAACGGCCTTCTCGATATGCTCATTCTCTGGCGCGGCGAGCGTGAGCGGCAGCAGCCCTCGCAGCCGCACCTCGATGCTTTTGCGGTGAAGTACCAAGCCACGCTCAAGGCCTTGGAGATGGAAGCTCCTGACATCGGCGCCACGCCGTTCGGGATCGGGCATATCGCCATCGGGTGCGGGCTTTCCTACGCGGACTTTCGTTTTGCCGACATCGATTGGCGCGCCGGGCATCCGCAAATTGCGGCGTGGCACGCATCGTTTTCGCAACGGCCTTCGGCGCGCGCGACCGAGGCAGTGGAGGGTTGAAATGGCAGGTCCGCTCTCGCATGTACGTGTCCTCGATCTCAGCCGGATAATGGCAGGGCCGTGGACCGGACAGACCATGGCCGACCTCGGTGCCGACGTGATCAAGGTCGAGCGCCCGATGGTCGGCGACGACACGCGCGCCTGGGGTCCGCCCTTTCTGAAGGACAAGTCGGGAAATCCGACACGCGAGGCCGGCTATTATCTTTGCGTCAATCGCGGCAAGCGGTCGATCACCCTCGATCTCGATAAGCCGGAGGGTCAGAGCGTGGTGCGCGCGCTCGTGGCCCGCTCGGACATTGTGCTGGAGAACTTCAAGGCAGGAACGCTCAAGCGCTTCGGTCTCGACTACGAAAGCTTGCGGGCGGTCAATCCGCGGCTGATCTACTGCTCGATCACGGGCTTCGGCCAGACCGGTCCGAAGCGCGACGCGCCGGCTTACGATTTCATGATCCAGGCCATGGGAGGCCTGATGAGCGTGACCGGCGAGGCCGACGATAAGCCAGGCGGCGGGCCGCAGAAGGTCGGGGTGCCGATCACCGACATCATGACCGGGATGTACGCCGCTGTCGCCGTATTGGCAGCGTTGGCGAAACGGGAGGTGAGCGGCCGCGGCGACTTCATCGATATCAGCATGCTCGATGTGCAGGTTGCCTACCTCGCCAACCAGGCGATGAATTTTCTTGTATCCGGAAAACCACCCCAGCGCAGCGGCAATGCGCATCCGAATGTCCAGCCACAAGACGTGTTTGCCTGCCGTGACGGCTACCTGGCGCTCGCAGTCGGGAACGATTCCCAATTCGAGAAGTTCTGTGGGGCGATCGGTCACGCGGAATGGGCGCAGGATGCGCGATTTCGCACCAACGCCGAACGCGTACGCAACCGTGAGACCTTGAAGTCGATGGTTGCGGGCATCCTCGCGACGGGCAACGTGCGCGAGTGGGTCGCGCGCATCGAGGGTGCAGGCGTGCCAAGCGCTGCGATCAACACCGTGCCGATGGTGTTGGAGGAGCCGCAGGTGAAGCACCGTGCAATGCTGCGTCATTTGCCGCATCCGCTCTCCGGCACCGTGCCGCAGATCGTGAGCCCCATGCGTTTCCGGGACTCCGCGTTGGTGTTCGAGCGGGCTCCGCCCCTTCTCGGCGAGCATTCGGCCGAGATTCTCCGAGAGCTTGGCTTGGAAACGACCGAACCGCAGCGCACCGCCGTGTAAAGGAGAGATACGTGGCCCGCATTCCGCTACCCAGTCCCGACGCGATGACGCCCGAGCAGCGACAGGTATACGAATCGATCGTCAATGGACCGCGAGGAACGCTTGTGGGACCGCTGCGAGCAGCGCTGCACCGGCCTGAGCTCGCCGACAAGTGGCAACAGCTCGGCGAGTTGCTGCGTTACCGCACCAGCCTGCCGCCTCATATCAGCGAGATTGCCATCCTGGTCACGGCGCGCCGATGGAATTCACAGGTGGAATGGCACATGCATGCGATCGCCGCTGCCAATGCGGGCGTCGCGGCTGACACGATCGAAGACATCAAGGAACATCGGCGCCCCGTCAAGGCCGACGCACAGGCGCTCGCTGCCCATGATTACGCTGTCGAGCTGACGAAGACCGGCACGGTGGCGCAGGCCACTTATGACGCGGTGCGGCTGGCGTGGAAAGATGTTGGAGTGGTCGAGCTTACGGCGTTGATCGGATATTACACGATGGTCGCGATGACGCTGAACGCGCACGAAATTCCGCTGCCGGCAGGAGTCGAACCGCCGCTTCCGAACCTCGCTGCCTGAGCAGGAGAGAGGACGATGAGTGAGCTCGTGATCGAGACTGCCGGCAAGACCGTGACCTTAACCATCGACCGGCCGCCGGTGAATGCGCTGACCATCGCGCTGTACGGGCAGATTGCCGACACCTTCGAGGAGATCGGCAAGCGCACGGACGTCCATTGCGCGATCTTCACGGGACGCGGCACGCGGGCGTTCTGTGCCGGACTTGATTTGCGCGAGTTTCTGGCAGCGACGCCGGAGCAGGACCCGGAGCGCGCCGCCGTCGTGCGGCGCACCTTCAGCGCAGTTCGCCACTGCACCATTCCGGTGATTGCCGCCGTGAACGGCCCGGCGCTCGGTGCCGGCGCCGTGCTGGCCTCGGTCTGCGACATCCGAGTTTCTGCTGCCACTGCCACGTTCGGCCTGCCGGAGATCAACGTTGGCCGTTGCGGCGGCGGCGCCCATATCGGCCGGCACGTGCCGCAAGGGATGTTGCGCAAGATGTTCTTCACCGGAAGACCGATCTCCGCCGAGGAAGCCTATCGGATTGGGCTCGTGCAGGAGATCGTAGCGCCGGAGCGGCTGATGGATGTTTCCCGGCAGCTTGCCGAAGTGATCGCCGAGAAGGCACCCCTTGGCCTTCGGCTCGGCAAAGCCGCTCTCAACGAGATCGAGTTCCTTCCGGTCGAAGAAGGCTATGCGCGGGAACAGAGCTACAGCACACGGTTGATGCACACCGAAGATGCCCGCGAAGCCGCACGCGCCGTCGTCGAGAAGCGCGCCCCGGTCTTTCATGGGCGCTGAGACAGACCGGGCGTAGCTGCTGACATCTCAGGGGAGGCCACGTGACGGGAAATGAGCACATCATGACGGCGCGGCTGATGATTCTGAACGGTCCGAACCTTAATCTTTTGGGTGTGCGCGAGCCGCACATCTATGGCTCGACGACGATCTCCGCCATCAAGGCGAGCTGCGAGGAATTCGCCAAAGCCGCAAACGCGCACCTGTCGTTTCATCAGTCGAATCACGAAGGCGCGCTTGTCGATCTTATTCAGGCGGCGCGCCAGGAGGCCGACGCGATCATCATCAATCCGGCCGCATACTCATTCACGTCCATTGCAATGCTCGATGCGCTCAAGATCTTCGAAGGTCCGATCATCGAGGTGCACATCTCCAACATCCACGCGCGTGATGAGCTGCACCGGCACTCCAAGCTGTCATCCGCTGTCAAGGCGGTCATCTGCGGGCTCGGCCCCTATGGCTACATTGTTGCCATGCAGGCAGCGCTTCACATGCTGGGGAAATTGCCGGACAGCCTGCCGGTCCCGATCCGTGTCGGTCCACAATGAGGTCACCCCTCGCCCCGGGATGACACCGCGTATGATTCGAATCACGGACACTGGACTAGGTGGATAAGACGGTTTTGCGCCTCACCAGCGTTACCGTTCGCGCCAGGAGCGACGAAATCTTTATGGCCGCAATTGACAAGAGCACCAGCACCGGCAGCCGTACCACCGCTCCAAAAACAAATAAATTCAAATCGAGGCCACCGGATCCTGTTCCGGCGGACATGCCCTCGAAGCCAGGTGGAAAGGAAAGTCGCGTGGTGAGAAGCGCGAGCGGAAGACCGATCAGGAACGCAATGGCTGTGCTGCCCAAGACCACATTCCAGAACCTGTAGAAGCCGTCGCGGAAGGACACGAAGTACCAGATCAGACCGGCGAATGGCGCGATGGCGATGCCTATCAGTGGAATCCGAAGGCTTGCGACGCCGCCTGCCAGCGCAGCCATCAAGGCCGCGGTCGTCAGGCGCGCCGGCAAACCCGCCCTCTGCGGCGGCTCGATTGTAACCATCGTAGCCGGAGCAACTTCGCTGGCTGCGGCAGTGGATGTGATGACACGAAACGGCACCCTCAGAACGAGGCCGACCAGGAGTCCTGCGACGGCACCGATGGCCGGCAACAGCAACTGCTCGGCGAGGAGATGTGCCGCACGCGCGAACGCCATGGCCGCCATTTGCGGCTGTACGCCCAGAATGGCGGCGACCGTCGCGCCTGGGACGAAATACCACGTGTAACCGATATTCTTGACCCAATAGGCGGTCCACGTCCCGAACACCGCCGCGCACAGGCCAGCGACAGCCAGCGCAAGCAGGGTCCAGCGCTGTGGCCGGCGAAAGTATGGATAGAGCAGCGCAAACGTCAGCACCGCGGCGAACGTGGGCGGCACGTACCATGCTGCCCAGCCTTCTCTCACGGCCTGGTCTGCGTCGAAGAGGGCTCCGAGCGGCCGTACCCACGCAACATGCAAGACATTGAACCAAACGTGGAGAGTTGTAAGGGCTGCCAAACCGGCAAGCGCAGCCAGCGCAGCATACCGGCTCGAACGCGACGGCACTCCCGGCAGGATGGCGCGCTCACCAGCCTTGGCTGTCGTTCGTTTCGCAAACTGACCGGCTTGCGTCATGGGATTCGCATCGCCTCCTTGGTGTGGGGATCAAAGTGAATTGACCCGCTTGAACCAGCCCTTGGGCGGCTCTCGGACTTCGTATTCCTTCACAAACTCCGGCGTTGCCGGATCGTCCGACAGACGAAAAGCCTTGGCGCGGTCAAGCTCGGCTGCGCTCAGCTGTTTCGAAATACGAGCAAGGTCGGGCCCCACATCGGACGGGCTGCTTGCTTTGAGCAGCAACAGATAACCGAAAGCGCGCGCAAGGTCGCGCTCCACGCCGACGCCGTTCTCATGTGCGCGCGCAAGCGACTTCAACGCATCCGGATAGCCGCCGCGGGCTGCAAATCGATAGTGATCATGCGGCGCGCGTGGGATCGCGCATTGCAGGCGGCGCCGCATCCGAAAGAAGGACGCCGAGCGCCCAATGGGAGAAGGCGCGCTCGGCTGGCACCTTGCTGTTCTTGGCCGCGCTCGTGAGCAGACGAAGCGCTTCGCTCACGGCGGCGGCATCCCCAGTGATGCCCCTGCCAAGCAGAGCCGCGCCAAGCGCCATAGCGGCGCGCGAGATGCCCTGATCGGCCGCCTGCCGGAACAGCTCGTAAGCCTTTTCGCTGTCCGGCTTCGACCCCGATGCCCTCGTAGTAGAGCTGCGCCAGCTCAAAGCGCGCAAGCGCGTCGCCGCGCGCGGCAGCATCGCGCCAATAGGCGATGGCTGCCGGCAAGTTGCGTTTGCCGTTGAAGCCGCGCGCCTCGGCCATGCCGAGGAGTCGCATCGCTTCCGGATCATGGAAAGCTGCGCCGCGCTGCCACCAAAGCACCGCCTCGGATGCAAGTTGCGCTGCCGTGACCTCGACCGCCCGGCCCGAACCGTCGAGGGATACACGCTCGGAAGCGGCCAGCTCGCCCCGCTCGTGCAGCGCGAGCAGCTGGAACAGCACGAGGCCGTTGAGCGTGAAAGCGGGCGCAAACGCCTTCTGCGTGGCACCGCGCAGCAAGCGCTGGGCGACGAGTGCGCGGCCGTTGCCGGGAAGATGCACGCTTGCGACCGCCTTGCCGAACAGGATCGGCCGGCTCGGCCGCGTCTGCCGACGCGAGCGCATCGAGCGCCAATTCCGGCTCGCCGGCCTGCAGTTGCTTGCGCGCTTGCGTCAGTACGGCCGCAATCGCCGGGCTCGACCTTTCAATAACAGCGATCGGGAATTTGCGGCGGCGCGATCGCGAGCACGGTCTCGCTGCCGGGACCGCGGATCGCTGCGGTGAACTGGGGTGTTCCGCTGACGCGAATCTCGTTGGTCGGTCGGGAGATCGCACTGTTGAGAGAATTGAGTGCGGACTTCACCGGCTTCCAAGCTGCAGCGAACCCTCCGGTGAATGCAAGAATGACGAACCCGGAGACGGCGAGGTCGACAAGCCCGCGGAAGAGGAGATCAGATCGATAAAGGCTGACAGCGAATGCGAAGAATGGCGGCCGCTCGTCATTTTTCGGCAGCATCCCGAGCTCTTCGGCGGTCGAACTTCGCGCCATCAGGCGACCTTTTGGGCAGCCGGCTGCATGTCGGGGGACATCATCGTGATCTCCACCCGCACGCCGGTTCCTGCGCCCATGAGACGGACGTTTTTTGCGCCCTTGCCGCGCGCCTCAAGCAGACCATCGGTTACCTCACGCTCTATGGCGCGGGAGATGTCGCGCACGCCGCCGTCGGTGCGCTTCTGCAAGCCGTCGATGGCATCGAGCAGGATCGCCGGATCGATGCCGCCGCTTTCGATGGCGAGGCCGAATTGCTTGCACAGCGCCTCGATCTCGAGAGCCACCACGCGGGCGATATCGAGGCCATCGAGGGGCTGAAGCGCAAACACGCTGTCGATGCGCGAGAGGACTTCCGGTGCAAATTGCGCGCCGGAAAGAGCGCGCTTGATCAGGCGATCCATTTCCTCCGGGTAGTGGGCATGATTACGTGCGATATCACCCATGCGGCGCGAAGCGGCATTGGTGGTGAGCACGAAGATTGCCTCGGTCGTTGGAATTTTCGCGCCATCGCTCGTTTCGGTAACAAAACCATCGTTCCAGGCGGTCAGGAATCGCTTGTGCACGTCGGGATGGGCCTTCTCGAACTCGTCGAGGAGTACAATGGCGTCCGGAACATCGCGCAATGCGCTGGTCAGGGCGCCGTAGCTGGTCGAACCGACATAGCCGCGTGCCTGACCGAACAGGCTGGCAGCCGCGTGCGCTTGAGCGAACTGGCTCATGTCGAAGAAATGCAGATGGCCTTTCTCGCCATAGAGCTCGTCGGCCAGAACCTTCGCGAGATGGGTCTTGCCGACGCCGGGCGGACCAGCGAGGCAAAACACCGCCACCGGCTTGTCCGGCCGCTGGCCCGCAAGGCGTCGCCGCAGCTGCGCCGCCATGGAGTCGATGGCGGCATCCTGCCCGATCACGCGTGATTTGAGCTTATCCGCGAGCACCGCAGCGTCGATGGTTACGAGCTTGCGGCCGCGCGCCTCGTAGGCTTTTTCAAGCGAGGCCTTGTCGGTGAGACGATCGAGTGCGTCGTTGATCCACCTCGGAAAATAGCGACCCTTGTAGAAGACGATGATCAAGGCGCAGCCGGCAGACAGCAGCACCGCGAACGCGGCGAATGGCGGATGGAAATTGACCAGCATCGCCATGAAGCCGACGCTGAACAGGATCGACAGCAATGGCCCGAGCGGCATCGCCATCATAGCGCAGGGATCTCCACCGATTGACCGACGGCGAGCGCCGGCAATCGATACGGACCGAGGATCGTGCTCACCCCAAGGGTGATGCCGCCGCCACCGCCGTCGCGCACCGCCTTGATCACGACGCTGCCCCCGGCTGCACCGGGAGGAAAAACGTCACCGGCTTGTGCATGATGACGAGGCGCTGGCTGAAACCCGCCGCCGTCACATCGACGGCGTCGCCATCCTCGTCCACCGTGTCCCAGACGGTCACCGCAGCGAGCCGCACGCTGCCGTCGGCGAGCTTTTCCGCAAGCCGCGCCTTTTCGGTCTCGGGCATGCTGAGCTGAGCAAGCACACTGCCCGGAGTTTTCTGGAAATTATCCGGGAGAATGCGAAACGCACCGGTCGTCTGATCGGCAGATAGGGAAAACACCTTGTCGCGTTGCGCGCCCTCGCCGGCGACTTCCGTGCCCGGACGATCGCCGAGCATGAAGGCCATGCCCGCGGCAAAACCAATGGCGATCACCGCCATGGCAACCATCGGCACCGGCTGCAGCAACCTTTGCGGAGGAAGCAGTTGGGCCGACGCGGCGGCGCCCGCTGCCATCTGCGCGTTGCTCGCCGGATTGCACTCATTACCGCTCATGCTGCCATGCTGCGAGTCCACGCTTAATGAAGCATGTTGAAAAGTCTTCCATCCAATCGAATGATCGAGCCAATAGTTAATCCTGTCCTTTGATAAGAAGCGCAAAAAGCAGTTCGCACCTGGGGAGGTCCGAGGGCTTTGCGGACGCAACCGTTTCTTCAAGCCTGACGTGCGAGATCTGGGCGGCCATCAGGAAGGGACGGAGATGGGCCGTTCAAATTTCGTTCACTTTTCGCTTGTGGCTGCCGTCGTGGCCGTCCTTGCAGCGCTGATCTACGCGCAATTTTCGGAATATTTGCCCGAAGGCATGCAGATATCGTCGACGACGACGTCGTTGCGGCAGCAAAATCCTGCCTGTGCGCTTGCAGAAGTTCCTCGCGATCACGCGTTCGTTGCGGCGTCCCTTTGGGAGGGCGGCATTCAGACCGATCTCGTGATCGGAACGCCTCCCACCGTCCTCAAGATCGTTCGCGTCAATGTTGAGCCGGGCGATAAGCCTATCACCGTGGTCCTTTCCGGGTTGGGCGTGGTCTGGGATTTCACTGGTGCTGTCGAGCGTGTGGCGCGAGTCGTTACGCTCTCGCCGATTGCCGACCGCAAGGTGGCAGTCGCCGGAGTGCCCCGCGAGCGCGTGGAGTTCCCTGCGAGAAGCGACTGCAAGCTTTTCCTGGAAGCGACAACGTCAGACAACGAGACGGTTCGCGTGAAGGCGCTGTCGGCCATGCTCGGACGCCGGCCGCTCCGCGCCGTTTATCAGCACAAGGCCGTCAACCTTTCGCTCCCCGATGCAAATTTCGTCGCGCGGCCTGAACAGGTGCATGCCCCAGGAGGTCCGCGCGTGCTCGATCCCGCCCACCTGGTTTCGGCATTGCCCGTTACGCGGCCGGACCTGCTCCCGGGCGAAGCCGGAATTGCGCAGTTGGAGGCGGCGCAAGCCATTCGCAAGCCGCGACCCGAGGAGATCGAGGAATTCATCCTCGGTGCGAGCCAACCCTACCGATCAAGACTGTCGCCCGATTTTCGCTTTGCCGCGAAATTCGACTTCGTCGTTACGCGTGGGGTCACTTTTCCCCAACCTCGAAGGAATGGCACATTCTGGTGCCCGCGGGCGTGCCCACGCCGCGCATTGCGGGCCGGGCTTGTGTCGCGCACATGGACGGTTTCCGCGTCAACGATCTCCGCGCCTGTTTCGGGGAGGCGAGCGAGGCAATCGAAAAAATGCGCGAGCTTCCTCCGGTCGAGAAGCTCGCCGGCTGTCGCATGCTCGAGGTGCCGGAAGAGGCCTCGCTCGAAGCGGTCGCGACCTATCAACCCGACGGAGCCAATCGCAGCTTCACCGCGCAGCGCACACCCCATCCGATCAATGTGCGTGTGGAAAAGCCCGGCGATGTGTTTCTCGTGCTCGACACCTATGAGCCGGCAATCTGGCGCGTATCGTCGAGCGATGCCACTCGCATTGTGGGAGTCCTCCTGGGCGGGCATCACCCCAGCGTGGTGGAAGGACTCGCTCCTGGAACGCCGCTGATGAGTGCCGAACTTGAAACTCGCGCAAATCGGCCGAAACCGACACCGGACTGCGCCCGCCTGCAATTCTGGAACTATACCGCCCATCGCGGCGGGCCGGACGCGCTCCTGTTCGACCGTCACGTGTTCGCGCTGACCGGGCGCCACATCGACGGACTGCATGGCGCCCAAAGTCTCAAGAACGTGACCGTGCAGTAGAGCAGAGAGGCAAGAAATGAAGACGCACGAATCGCGCGCTTCCCGACATTGGTTCTGACGCTGCTACTTCGCGTTGGTTATGATCCGTCCGAAGATGTCGAAATCCGACAAGACAATCCTGCGGAACTCCTCTGAAGTATTCCCAACGGGGATCGATTTGATGTCGTTGATGCGTTTGAGCACCGCAGGGGAGCGCATTGCCTGAGCGACGTCTGTCCTTATCTTTTTCAAGATATCCGGCGGAAGGTTAGAAGCCGTCAGGAGGGCGAACCAAGTATTACTCTCGAATCCCGGCAGCCCCAATTCTGCCAAGGTTGGCGCCTCAGGAACATTCGGATCGCGCTTTGGGCCCGCAACCGCGAGTACGCGGATCTTGCCTTCGGTCGACAGCGGCAAGGTAGTGGAAGGGGATGAAAACATGGAGTGAACGTCCGCTGTCACCAGCGCCATGGCCGCTGGCATCGAGCCGGGATAGGGGACGTGAACCATCTGCGAGATTCCCGAAGCCTGTATGAAGCGCTGCATGCCTAGAAACGGGGCGCTGCCGGGGCCGGCCGAGGAGAAGGTCAGCCCGCCTGCGGTCGATTTGGCCAAGTCGATGAACTCGCTGACTGTATTCGCCGGTAACTTAGAGTCACCAGCAGATGGTGATACTCCTGCCCAACGATCGTAATCGGCTCGAAGTCCTGGAGCGGGTTATAGGGCAGCGGCTTCAGGTGCGGCGTTATTACAAGAGCATTCGTGCTCATCAGGAGCGTGTAGCCATCGGCCGCCGCATGATGTACGGCGGTCGTGGCGACAATTCCGTCCGCGCCAGGCCGGTTCTCCACCACGACCGCGACATTCCACATCGACCGCAGTCCATCTGCGATGATGCGGGCCAGGAGATCGGTTGTGCCGCCTGGTGCAAAGCCGACGAGGATTCTGACCGTCCTATTCGGAAAGTCCAACTCGGCTCGCGCGGGAAGGACGAAATGCGTCAAGAGCAAGATCGCTGTTAGAGCCCGAACGACTGAAACCGTCATGAGCTTGCTCCGTATACCAATTCAGCAAGACTTCTCTTGAGAGCTGTGTATCAATTCCCAGACGCTCGAGGGCGAGACGGGCAAGCTGAAGATTTGAACTCCGAACGACGAGAGCGCGCGCGAGACGGCGTTGGTCACAGCCGCAGCTACCGCAACAATTCCTCCTTCACCTGCACCTTTGACGCCGAGCGGGTTTCCAGGTGCCGACGCGAGCTCCATGAAGGATGCGCGAATAACAGGGAAGTCGTCAGCCGTGGGTAGCAGATAGTCGGCAAGCGACGCGGTTAGCAGTTGGCCCTCCTCGTCATAACGCAGATGCTCCATGAATGTACCGCCCAGTCCCTGCACGATGGCTCCTAGAGCCTGGCCGTGAACAATAAGCGGGTTTAGCACGCGGCCAATATCCTCGATCGCTATGAAGTCAACCAGCCTGACACGGCCGGTGCGCGGATCCACCGCCACGTGAGCGGCGTGCGTGCCGTAGCTGAACGGCTTCATGCCCGAATACTGGAAGGTCCCGGTTACATCGATCGTTTCGCCCCGCCCGGCGGAGAAAGCGGCCAACATAGGCAGATCCACATTCGCACCCGTATCGCGGCGGTGAAAGAGTCCTTCGCGCCACTCAAGCGCAATGTTCGGCCGTCCAAAGAAATCGGTCGCAACGGCTCGGAGCCGATCCAGGAAAGCGTGTGCCGTTGTGTGAACGGCATTGCCGGACATTACGGCCGAACGGCTGTGCCATGTACCAAACCCCTCCTCCAGCTCATTGGTAGAGGCGCAGATGATTCGGATTGCATCGAGTGGAACTTGCAGCGTATCGGCACACACCTGCGCGAACACTGTTTCGTGGCCTTGTCCGGCGCTCGTCGAACCGACGTAGACCTCAAGCCTCCCATCTGACGCGAGTCGTATCCTGGCCATCTCCTTGAGGCCGCCCGCGCTGCTCTCGGCGAACGACGCAAAGCCGATGCCATGATACCAGCCATCGACCTTTCGGCCTTGGATGCCTGACTTGTCAACCCAACCAATTTCCTTCAGAGCCTTCTCGAAGACTGCAGTAAAATCGCCGGAGTCAAATTGTGCAGGGTCCTCGTAGGTGACCAGCCGTCCGATGTTGAATGGCATTTCCTGTGCGCTAACGAAATTCCGACGTCGTACTTCCGCCGGGTCGAGGCCAAGATCGAGCGCGGCAATGTCGATCAACCGCTCGCGGAAAAAATTCGCCTCGACGCGCCCTGGCCCGCGATACGTTCCTGATGGCGTTTTATTGGAGACGTGCGCATTGACCTTGCACAAAAAGCTCGGGATCCGATACGGCCCTGGCAGGAATTGCGCACAACGCGTCGGCGACGTGCCACCGGTACCGCGGGCATAAGCGCCGATATCAATCGTCACCTCGCCGCGTAATCCGAGGATAACGCCGTTACGGTCACAGGCGATCTCGAGATCACAGGCTGTCTCGCGCGAATGATTGGTGGCAAGGAAATGCTCGCGACGGTCTTCAATCCATTTCACCGGACGATTCAGCTTGCGGGCGATGGCTGGGATGAGAAAGTCCTCGGGGTAGAACTCACACGAACGCCGAAACCACCTCCCGCGTCCGCCACGTTCATGACGACGGAGCTTTCGGGAAGTCCGAGCATCGAGGCCAGCATGCTACGATTGAAAAACGGCACCTTGGTAATGCCGAACACTGTCATGCGCTCGTCCATGGCGTTCCAGACCGCGACAAGCCCGCGCGCTTCCATGGGAACGGCGGTATGCCGTTGTACGGTGAAACGCTCACGCCGCACGTAATAAGCCGTCTCAAACGCCGCACCTGCATCGCCACGGGCAACTTCTATGGTGGAGGTGTTTGTTCCAGCGGCTTCGTGAATCAGGACTGAGCCGTCGTTTGCTCCCGCCCAGTTGACTATCGGCGGCAGCGCCTCGATCTCGGCCGAAATCAACGATGCGGCGTCCTCCGCGATAGATGAGCTGGTCGCGACCACAACGGCGATGGGCTCACCGACATACCGAACCTTGTCGGTCGCGAGCGGGAGCTGGAGGAAGTTGTCGAATCCGGGCATCGCCGCAATTCGCGAGCGGATTGGCTTGAGCGAGAGCCCCAAATTCCAGCGTGTAAACACGCCAGCCACTCCGGGCACGGCCGCCGCCGCGTCGATATCCACGCCGCGAATACGTCCATGCGGCCATGAGCTTCGGAACACTGCCGCGTGCAGCATTCCTTCGAGGTGGACGTCGTCGACATATCGGCCAGCACCTGTCAGGAGCCGCGTGTCCTCGCGCCGCAAGATCGGCTTGCCAATGTACGCCGCCATGAAGCTTCACGGAGAAAGCGAGAAAACCATCAAGGATTGCTTCGACGATGCTGATATACCATATTTCAGAATTTCCGGACCTCTGAAAGTTCGATGCCCGTGTGCGCAATAATGTACTCGGGAGTGATCGGCGGCCGGTCGGCATTGAAGTCCGTGCGTCGGCGGCCCGTGCCGTCCATCTGGAAATATGATCCAAGATGCGCGGCCCATTTGACGGCCGCCGATCCCGCCTTCGTTCGCTCGGCGGAAAATGCGGCGAGAGCATCTTCTGTGCTGCCGTTCGTATTCAGAGCGGCTGCAAGACAGGCGGCGTCATCAGCTGCCTTGGAGACTCCCGCTCCGCAATGCGGCCTCGCAACAAAAGCCGCATCGCCAATGATCGCAACCCTTCCTTGTCCCATCACATCCAATTCGAGATCGTAGATGGCTTGCACGAACATGCCTTCCATACGCGCAATCACGTTGGCAAAGACCGGCGGAAACAGACGGTGGGCCTCCTCCTTCATTGCAGCGACGAGCTCCGGCCTGACAAGATGGGGAGGAATGCCGGCTTCATGGTGAGCTCCATCGGTCCCCGTAAACATGTTGCACAGCTCGGAGCCGGGCGAGACGGGCCGATACCACATGATGTTAAATCGCCGCTGGCCGACCTCGACGGTGCCGCCGGGACCGGCCACGGGGTAGCCGATCAGCTCCTCGCCTTTCGGAAAGCTGAAGTTCAAGGACGCGAAGCAGCTGTCCACGAATTCGGGCGTGGCATGCCGCTCCTCGAGCATGCCGCGCCAGGCGAGATAGCCCACGTATCGCGGCTGAACCTCGGGAAAGAGCGCTCGGCGAACCACGGATCGCATTCCGTCGGCGCCTATCAGCAAGTCGCCTTCGTACTTCGTTCCGTCACTGCAGATCGCAATCGCGCTACCGCGGTTCTGCACGATCTCGGACACATTGCGCCCGACGCGGAAGTGCTGTTCCGGCAAGGCATCACGGAGGAGATTGTAAAGCAGGGACCACGATGTGCTGTATTGGTCGTATGGATGCGTGGCAAAAGCCACGCCTGTGCGATCATAGGCGACGCGCTTGGTCACCCGGATACCGATATCCGGACGTACCGTCACGCCGGCAAGCTCGAGCGCGGCGAGGAGGGAGCGCTGCGGCACGATGCCGGCTCCGCGCCCCTCCAGACCCTCCTTGGTCCGCTCGAGGATGTCGACCGCCCATCCCTGACGAACGAGCATGTTGCCCGCAAGCACGCCTGCCATCGAGCCTCCGACTATGATTGCCTTTCTCATCGTCTGTCACTCATGAGCGCTGTTGCATGCTTTGGCGATCATAGGCTGACGCAGCGTGCTGCAGGTCGCGCGCGCGGCCTTACTGTTTCAGACTTTGTGACGCAGCGCATCTGCTGGCAAGGCGAGCCTGATGCCGGTGCCCTGCCCTTTCCAGAACTCGGTGTACGAGCGCGTGACCACCGCCTGCGCGGTGCGCTGAGGTAGGGGCGAGGCATGCCTCGCCCCTACAAGGGTTTCAGGCTCGGTTCCAGTCCCGAACACGGGATCGCCGAAGCCGATGAGCGGTTTTACACCCCGTTCCTGCGCGCGAACACGCGCAATGCCTTGAGGCTCGCCACCGACGGCAGGACGCTCACGGCGTGGCGCTTAAGAAGCCAAGCGGCATCGCAGCGACGCCGACAGGATGCATCGTGAGCCCCTTCGCAGAAGCATCTTTCTTCCGCAGCACTGTGCCAGAAGGCAGTGGGGATCGGAAGCATGCGCCTGCCAAACAGTTTGGAGGCCTGCGCCCATTGGGCCGTCAATCCAGGGAGATGTTCGCCGCCTTGATCACCGGCTCCCACTTTTCGAGTTCGAGCTTGACGAACGCCGCAGCGTCGGCTGGCGTACCGCCGCCCGCTTCAACCGCCTGCTTGGCGATCAGCTCCTGGCCACTGGCGCTCTGGAGGTAGCGATTGGTGACGGCATTGATCTTTTGCAGAGTGTCGGCCGGCGTACCGGCCCGCGCCATGATGACGAACCAAGCAGCCGCCTCGAAAGGCGCATGGATCAGCTCCTGCACGGTCGGCACGTCGGGCAGGTCGCTCAGCCGCTGCGGGGTAGCGAGGGCCAGGAGCCTGACCCTTTTTTCCTTGGCGAGCTGAATGAAGTTCGAAAGCAGGTCCGAGGCGAGAGGCTAGATGGCCGCCTAGCAGATCAGTCACCATCGGCGCGCCGCCCTTGTAGGGCACGCCGTTGAGCTTGATCCCGGCCTTCTGCTGCAATAGTTCGTAAGCGACATGCGCCATGGAGCCGATGCCTGCCTGTCCGATGCTGAGCTTGCCCGGATTAGCCTTGGCGTAGTCGATCATGGCCTGAAAGCTGCTCACCGGTGCATCCATGCCGGCGACCAAGGCCACCGGCGATTTGATCACCAGCACGACCGGCACCAGGTCGCGTGAAGGATCATACGGCAAGCTCTTGAACATGAATTTGTTGAAGGCCGCTTGCGCTTGCGAGGCGAACAGCAGGCTGGAGCCATCAGGCGCCGCCTTGGCGACTGCACCGGCGGCTAGATTGCCGCTGGCGCCGGCGCGGTTTTCCACGACGAACGGCTGACCGAGCGCGTCGCTCAAAGCCTGCGCGGTTCCACGCGCGAGCAGATCGGCGGTGCCGCCGGCAGGGAACGGCACCATCATGGTGACCGGTCGGCTCGGCCACGCTTGTGCCGAAGCGGCGCACGGCGACAGCAGCATGACTGCTGCTGCCAAGGCGATGACAGGAATGCGGGACATGATTCCGACCTTGCTTGGCACCGACCGTGATCAGACCTTGGCCGTTTCAGGCGTGATCGGCGCCTGCGGCTTGCCATGCGCGAAGCCCGGCCGGCCCGCGGTGCGCCGGATGGCCTTGCGCACGTTTTCCGGATCGGCGCGTTCGGTGCCGTCACTGGCCCGCCCTTGATGGTGACACGCTCCATGTAGCGGCGATGCGGGAAGTAGTCGTTGACCGCGTAATGTTGGGTCGAGCGGTTGTCCCACATGATCAGCGTATGCGGCGCCCAGTGATGACGGAACTGATATTCGGGTATCTGCGCCTGCTGGAACAGAATATCGAGCAGCGACTTACTCTCGCGTTCGTCCATGTTCTTGATCGCGACCGTGAACTGTGGATTGACGAACAAGACCTTGCGGCCGGTGACCGGGTGCACGCGTACGACCGGATGAATCGCCGGCGGGTACAACTGCTCCCAGCGCATCACGTTCTTTCGATCGTCCTCGGAATCGTCGAACAATTCGCGGAACGGCTTGAAGTCGTGGATCGCTTCGAGGCCGGAGATGAATTGCTGCATGCGGTCGCTGAGACCGTCGAAGGCCGCCGACATGCTGGCGAACATCGTGTCGCCGCCGATCGCCGGCACCTCCTTGGCGACCAGAATCGTGGCCTTCGGCGGCTCTTTGCGGAATGTCTCGTCCGAATGCCAAACGTCGGTGCGGAACGGCGGATTGGTTTCGTCGTTGCGAAATTTGATCAGCACCGAGACGTTCTCGTCCCTGGGCGCGAACGGATGCACGGTCAATTCGCCGAACCGCCGGCCGAAGTCCATCAGGTTGTCCGAGCTGATGTCCTGGTTGCGGAAGATGATCAGCTCGTTCTCGGCCAGCGCGTCCTCGATGGCGTCGCGCACCTCATCGGAGATTGGCTGGCGAAGATCGACGCCGGTGATCTCGGCGCCGAGGTTGGCGCCGACCCGCGTGACCGTGAAGCCCGCATGCTGGCAGACGATAGGACGGCCTTGGAAAGCTGCAGATTGTCTTATTCACGGTGCAATCCTCCCCTTGCGGCTCGGCCGAGCACTGCGGACCAGCGAGACATGTTCAGATCGGCGTTGCAAAATAATATCATAGCCGGGCACGATGCGCCCTGAAAGGAGTTGCTCGCAAGCCTGAGGCATCTCGCTTCGAGCGACCACCGCATGCCAACCTTGCGTGGCGCAGTGCCCACGCGCAGCGACGCGTCGGCCAGAACCGGTGGTTGCAAGCCGCTCGTCCAGAGGAGAGGAAATCATGTCCGCAACATCGTCATCGTTCAACCGGCGCGACTTTCTTGCGAGCTCGGCGGCCGTGACCGCCGCGGCCATGACCGCCGCTGCCGCTCAGCTCGGTATGCTGGTTCCGGCGCACGCACAGCCCGCCAAGACGAAGCTGCCCGCGATCAAGCCGGGGGCGAATGTCTCATTCGGCCCGCTGAAGCAGATCGACGCCGGAGTCCTGAACGTTGAATACGCCGAAGCGGGTCCGGCCGACGCCCCGGCAGTCATTCTTCTGCACGGTTGGCCCTACGACATTTACAGCTTTGTCGATGTCGCGCCCATGCTTGCAGGAGCGGGCTACCGCGTGATCGTCCCGTATCTGCGCGGTTACGGCGCGACGCGCTTCCTTTCAAGCGAGACCGTCCGCAACGGCCAGCCGTCGGCGCTTGCTGCCGATGTCATCGACCTGATGAATGCTCTCAAGATCGAGAAGGCGACCATCGCCGGTTTTGATTGGGGGGCGCGGTCGGCCAACATCGTCGCGGCGCTCTGGCCGGATCGCTGCAAGGGCATGGTTTCGGTGAGCGGCTATCTGATCGGCAGTCAGCAAGCCGGCAAGAATCCGTTACCGCCGGCGGCGGAGCTGCAATGGTGGTACCAATATTATTTCGCCACCGAGCGCGGCCGCGCCGGCTACGACAAGCATCGGCGGGAGTTTTCGAAGCTCATCTGGCAACTCGCCTCGCCGAAGTGGCAGTTCGACGATGCCACCTTCGGGCGCAGCGCCGCCGCTTTCGACAACCCGGATCATGTCGACATCGTGATCCATAACTACCGCTGGCGGCTCGGATTGGCGGAAGGCGAGCGCAGATACGATGAGCTGGAGCAGCGCCTGGCCCAAGCCCCGGTCATCACCGTGCCTACCGTGACGCTCGAGGGTGATGCCAACGGCGCACCACACCCAGAGCCCGACGCTTACGCCAAGAAGTTCTCGGGCCGATACGAGCATCGCACCATCACCGGCGGCATCGGGCACAATCTGCCGCAGGAAGCTCCACAGGCTTTCGCCGAGGCCGTTATCGACGTAACCCAAGCGTGATCGAGCTTGCGGCGCTGCCGCTCGCGCAGGGACAGGAAGGAGAGGACGCCATGGCCTTCACCATTAAAGTCAATGGCAACACCCACAGCGTCGATGTCGACGGCGACACGCCGCTGCTCTGGGTGTTGCGCGACGTGCTGGGCATGACCGGCACGAAGTTCGGCTGCGGCATGTCGCTCTGCGGCGCTTGCACCGTGCATGTCGACGGCGTCGCCATCCGCTCCTGCATCACTCCGATCGACAGCATCGGTACCTCCGCGGTCACCACCATCGAGGCGATCGGCGCGACGGCGGCGGGCGCGAAGATCCAGAAGGCCTGGCTCGACCGCGAGGTCGTGCAATGCGGCTACTGCCAGTCGGGCCAGATCATGTCGGCTTCGGCGCTCATTGCGGGCAACCCGCATCCGACGGATGCCGACATCGATGATGCGATGTCCGGCAACATCTGCCGCTGCGGGACCTATGTCCGCATTCGCGAAGCGATCAAGCAGGCCGCGCAATCGGCCGGACAGGGAGGCTGACCATGATCCGCGATCACATCGCGTCCCGCCGCCGGAACCTGGGCCCATCCGGATTCGCGAACGGTCTCTCGCGGCGCAGGCTTCTCCAAGCAGGCGCCGCCGCCGGCGGCGGCCTGATGCTGAGCCTGAGCTTGCCGTTCCCAAACCATCGTGCTGAAGCGGCTGCCGCCGGTGGGTTTGCCCCCAACGCTTTCATCCGGATCGGGAGCGATGGGCGAGTTGTCCTGACCATGCCCTATGTCGAGATGGGCCAAGGCACCTACACCTCGATCCCGATGCTGATCGCTGAAGAGCTCGATGTGAATTTGAAGCAGGTGCAGCTCGAGCATGCGCCGCCGAACGAGAAGCTCTACGCCAACCCATTGCTGGGCGTGCAGGCAACCGGCAACTCGAACGCAATGCGCGGTGCGTGGAAGCCGTTGCGCGAGGCCGGCGCCACCGCGAGGATCATGCTGGTTGCGGCCGCAGCCAAGCGCTGGGGCGTCGATGCCAAATCCTGTCGCGCGCAGGACGGCGAGGTGGTCCACGTGCCGACCGGACGGCGCCGCAAATATGGCGAGCTGGCTGCGGAGGCAGCGAAGATGCCGGTCCCTGCAGGCGTCACGCTCAAAGCGCCTGAGGATTTCAAGCTGATCGGCACGCCGGCCCAGCGGCTGGACACGCCCGCGAAAGTAAACGGAACAGCCGTCTACGGCATCGATGCTCGGCCGCCGGGCGTGAAGATCGCGACGCTTGCGCAGTCACCTGTTTTCGGCGGTCGCGTGAAGAGCGTCGATGATGCGGCTGCCAAGGCGGTCAAGGGCGTGCGTCAGATCATACGGCTCGATGACGCCGTCGCTGTGGTCGCCGATCATATGGGCGCTGCGAAGAAAGGTCTCGCAGCGCTCAAGATCGAATGGGACGACGGTCCGCATGCCAAGCTCACCACAGCGGACGTCGCGCGCGAGCTCGAACAGGCGACGCTTGGCTCGGGCCCAGTGGCGCAGAACATCGGCGACGCCGACAAGGCCATGGCGAGCGCCATCACAAAAATCGAGGCGATCTATCAGGCTCCGTTCCTGGCCCACGCGACGATGGAGCCGATGAATTGCACGGTACACTTTCGCAGGGATGCGTGCGAAATCTGGATCGGCAGCCAGGCGGTGGCGCGGGTTCAGGCGATGGCCGCCAAGGTGGCAGGCCTGCCGCCGGAGAAAGTCATTGTCCACAATCATCTGATCGGCGGCGGCTTCGGCCGGAGGCTGGAGGCCGACGGCGCGGTCCGTGCCGTCGAGATTGCCAAGCATGTCGATGGTCCCGTGAAGGTCGTCTGGACGCGCGAGGAGGATATCCAGCACGACATGTACCGGCCCTATTGGTTCGACCGCATCTCCGCTGGTCTCGATGCAGGAGGAACGCCTGTCGCCTGGAACCATCGCTTCGCGGGATCCTCGGTGATTGCACGATGGCTCCCTGCGGGATTCAGCAACGGTCTTGATCCCGACAGTACCGAGGGCGCGGTCAACCTCGCCTACGCGCTCCCGAACATGCACGTCGAGTATCTGCGCGTGGAGCCTCCGGGGGTTCCGACCGCCTTCTGGCGGAGCGTCGGCCCGTCGCACACGGTCTTCGTGGTCGAAAGCTTCATGGACGAGCTGGCGGTCGCGGCCAGGCAGGACCCGGTCGCCTATCGGCTCGCCCTCCTCGACGCGTCACCCCGCGCCAAAACCGTCCTCGCCCTCGCCGCGGAAAAGGCCGGCTGGGGACAGCCATTGCCTGAAAGGGTCGGCCGCGGCGTCTCCCTCCAGTTCGTGTTTGAGACCTACATGGCGCAGGTCGCCGAAGTTGAAGTGTCGAAGGACGGAGCGGTCCGCGTCCGTCGCGTCGTCTGCGCGGTCGATTGCGGCACCGCGGTCAATCCCGACACTGTACGAGCGCAGATCCAGAGTGCAATCGTCTTCGGCATCACGGCGGCGCTCCATGGCGAGATAACGCTGAAGGACGGTCGCGTGCAGCAAACCAATTTCGACACTTACCAGATGCTGCGCATGAATGAGGCACCGGCGATCGAGGTTTACATCGTTCAGAGCTCCGAGCCGCCGGGTGGAGTGGGCGAGTGCGGGACTTCGGCCATTGTTCCGGCGGTGGCCAATGCGATCTTTGCAGCGACCGGCAGGCGGCTGCGCAAGATGCCCGTTGACACCACAGCATTGAAGCAGCCCGTGTGAAGGTAACAGCGTAACAGCGCCGACGACGCCTCCGGCATCGTGGGCGTTTGCCGGCGCGCAGCCATGGTATTTACTCGATAAGCGCCGGCTGTCGCATCTGGCTCGGCGTCCTTCCGGTCCAGCGCTTGAATGCATGCGTGAATGCGCTCACCTCATGAAAGCCGAGCAGCCACGCAATCTTGGATACATGCAGCTTGTGATCATCGAGGTAACGAACTGCCAGATCGCGCCGCAATTGCCGAAGCACTTCGGTGAAGTTCAGCCCTTCGTCCGAAAGCTTTCGTGCAAGCGTTCTCTCGCTCATCCCCAGACTGCGGGCAACGTCTTCCACGCGCACTCTTCCATGAGGAAGCAGCGACGAGATCGCGTTCTCGACTCTCGTGCGTAGCTGGCTCGTATCGCTTCTTCTATTGGCCAGCGCCGCCTCGCAATATTTCAAGAGAAGGTCATTGAGATACGGATCAGAGTGAATAAGCGGCAACTCGCGTGCGTCAACGTTGAGGGCAAGCTCGTCTGCGTCAGCGCCGAACCCTACTTTTGTTCCGACAAATCGCGCCATTTCGGAGATGCCTTCCGATCGATAATGGGAAATCGAGAACTGTTGCGGTACGATGTTCTGCCCCGTCAGGATGCGGCAAATCCGCAATGCAGCAAACATGAAAAATTCAATCTGATGTCTGTCCGAGTGTCGTGGAACACCGGCGTAACTCAGACTGACAATGAGCCTGTTTCCCTCTCGATATCCGAAGACGAGGGCCTCGTTGGTAATCCTGCTGTATCGGGAAACCCGTTTCAGTGCATCGCCTAAGGTCTTCGAAGACGCCATGACGTAGTAAAGCAGCCCGATCTCGCGCGGATCGAACTCGCGAGCCAACGTGAACCCCATACAGTCATCCTTCAGAGCAATCGCCGCCTGGTCCAAAAGCGCGATTTGACTTCGCACACTCAGCCGCTCTTCCGGGTCGGCGATCACCTCAGGCGTCACTCCCGCACGCCTGAGAAGAGGCTCCACCGGCACGCCGGCGCTTTTGAGGCGTGCGATAGCCAAGCGGGCAATGCCCCCTTGCGCCATCGGGACTGACGCCAGGTCGTGTTCCGAGCTCAGAGCTCGATCCCCAATGCTCATCCTTGAGCGCCCTGCAGGGGTAGCTGCCACCATGGCAGCGACGAACAAATGTTTGGCGCAGAGTAACAAGTCCCGCATGTGTGGCAAAGCGACTAAGAAGCGGTTCGGTCAATGAACGGGTACCGATAAGGCGTGATGCATTTATGACGCTTCCAGAAGCAAAATTCATCGCGCGACATCTCGGGCTCACTCTGCGCAAGGTGCGCACTGGCGACTATTGCGTGAGCTTCCGCGATGGAAACGAGACCACGGCCTACTACACGAAAAATCTCGAAGAGGCCGTCAATGCTGCGGTTGAGATCGCCCATGGCCGAGAGTTGTGAGCCGACGCAACAGAATTCGTCGTCGTTGGCGCATACAAATCGAAGGAGAGCGTCATGACTAGTCGAAGGGATAGCGTCATGACTACCAAGCTGGCGAACCGCTGTTCACACTGTGGTGGAAAGTTCGGACTGGTCTGCTACCAGCATTGGGGATTGCGCTTCTGCCGCAAAGCCTGCAGGGACGGCTTCCTCGTGAAAACGGCAAGAGACCATGCGTGCATGAGAAGGTGGCTTGGCTTCTTGCCTCGCGTCGGCGCGTAGGCAGTGACTGAATTGGCGCCGTCAGGCGGCTTGCTGCCGTCTTGGACCGACGGGGCGGCGAAGCAGGCGATCTACTCCAACGGTGGTAGCGGGGGCCGGGATCGAACCGGCGACCTACGGATTATGATTCCGCCGCTCTGACCAGCTGAGCTACCCCGCCACGCAACGACATCGACCACTTGGCGCATCCCAGTGGGCTCGGCACCGATCTGGCGCCGCGCCGGATCGCCCATAGGGGCTGATGGCGCAGGATATCGCATCTGCGGGACCGACCTTCAAGCCCGGCAAGCTCGCCCGGCGGGAGCGTCGCGCCGTGCCGCCCAGCATTGGCGCCGGCAGCGGTGCGACCATCGGGTTGGCCAGCATGTTTGCTTCAACCGAACATTGCCGGTAGGAATGCCCGCATGATCGTCGGCGCGCTCGCCCTGTCGGCTTCGGCATTGTTCGCGGGGGCAGCTGTCTACGTCAGCGTTTCGGAACAGCCTGCGCGTCTGAAGCTTGATGACCGCGTGCTCCTGACGCAGTGGAAGCCGTCGTACAAGCACGGCGCGGCAATGCAAGCGCCGCTTGCCTTGATCGGCTGCATTCTCGGCCTCATCGCGTGGCGACAAACCGCGGCGTGGCAGTGGCTCGCCGGAGCCATCGTTCTTGTCTCTGCATGGCCCTACACGTTGCTGGTCATTCGGCCCACAAACAACGAGCTCCTGGACACGCAGCTCTCGAACGCAGGCGCGAGAACCAGAGTTCTGGTTGAGAAGTGGGGCAAGTTGCATGCCGGTCGAAGCGCGTTGGGCGTCTCGGCCATGATCCTGTTCTTATGGGCTGCGTCATTGTGACGATGGCCCGCCGGGGCAGGCAGGGCTCTCGCGATTGGCTGTCGATTATTCGTCAGATTCAAATGCCATAGCCCTGCCGGGGCAGGGAGCGCGCGCTAAGCAGAGTTGGACGGCTTGACCAACGGTTGCTGGCGCGGACCAATGTCCGCAGCTGGTGGAAGCTGACATGGCTAGCGTGCGAGGCGGGGCGGGTTATAACCCGTTGCGGAAGTCGGGTGGGCCAAAATGCTGTGATGCACAACACGAACTTTTCAACGATGTGGTAGGGTGTGATCCTCGCACCGAGGGAGTGCCCATGAGGCGACGCGAATTCCTCACGCTGCTCGGCGGGACGGTATAGCCGCTAGTGGCGCGCGCGCAGCAGCCCGAGCGAATGCGACGCATCGGCGCGCTGATGGGGTATCCCGAGAGGGACCCGGAAGGACAGGCCCGTGTCGCGAATATTGGCTGAACCCCTTCAAAGCCGCCGCCGTGTCCTTGCCAGTGGAGGCGAGCGCCGCACACGTTCACGACACCTCGGAGCTCGAATCCGTAGTTGCCGCACTTGCGCACGCGCCAAATGGCGGCCTGATCGTGCTGCCGGATACCTTCACGAGCACCCATCGCGCGGAGATTACAGCACTGGCGGTACGCCACCGCCTTCCAGCCGTCTATCCGTTCCGTTTCTTCATTGAGCTCGGTGGCCTGCTCTCCTATGGGAATGACCTGATCGATGATTTCCGGCGCGCAGCGAACTACGCCAACCGCATCCTCATGGGCGCGAAGTCCGAGCGAACTTCCCGTGCAGTTTCCAGTCAAATTCGAATTGGTGATCAATCTCAAGACCGCTAAGGCGCTCGGGCTCGAAATCCCGCCAATGCTGCTTGGCCGCGCCGATGAGGTCATCGAGTGAACGCGCTATTTGCTGCGCTGCGTGCGTCTGGATTTGATGCGGCACTTAACAGAATAGGGCTCGGGCGGCGGTTTGTCCGCTGCTGGTGAAAGCTGACGCCGCATCCCCGACGCTTCCGTTGGCCAATCGATAAAACCCTGCTTAGCGCTGATGCAATTCCCTCGTCCTCGCGCGATCATGCATATTGCCGCCGGCAGCCGTTGAGGCCTGCGGTGGGTGCGCTTGCGCCGCCACGCGCTCGAACCTGATCAGCGAGAAGTGCCCGAGCGGCGGCATCGGACGGCGCTCGACGATGCGCACGCCGGCATGCCCGGCAGCCCATTGCACGAGACGCTCCCAGCGGAATTCCGGGCGCCAGCCCAGTCGCCGCGCAACCGGCGCAAAGCCTTGCTCGAAGGCCCGCCGCAAGCCCATCTCGGCGCCGAGATGATTGACCAGGATGATCTCGCCGCCGGTCTTGGTGACGCGGGCGATCTCATCGAGCGCGGCCTCGGGATCGGGCACCGTGGTGATGACATATTGCGCGACCACAACGTCGAAGAAAGCATCGGGAAAGCCCAGATGCTGCGCGTCCATCACGGCCAGCGCCTCGACGTGAGCAAGCTTGTGGTCGGCGACGCGTTCGTGTGCCTTGCGCAGCATCGGCTCGCAATAATCGACGCCGACCACGCGGCTTGCCGGCGAGTAATCGGTCAGCGAGATGCCGGTGCCGATGCCGACATCGAGAATGCGGCCGCCGACCCGTTCGGCCGCCGCGATCGAGGCCTTGCGGCCGGCGTTGAACACCGCGCCGAAGACGAGGTCATAGACCGGCGCCCAGCGCGCATAGGCCCTGGCAATCGTGCCGATGTCGATCTCGCCGGTCATCGCCCCCCTCACCCGTCGCACCCGCTACGAGCTCGCCGCAATGCTGACAGGAGCTTTGCCCGACGCTGCGCGCGCCTCCCGTGCGGGCCGCACCGCGACAGCAACCGCGCTGCGGATGAAGCCGCCGCCGAGCACCCGCGCCTGGCTCTGCGCCGTGTCGTAGAAAACACAAGCCTGGCCGGGCGAGACGCCCTCCTCGCCGTCCACGAGATCGACCTCGATGCCGTCGGCGCCCCTGCTCAGCCATGCCGGTTGCGGCGGCCGCGTGGAGCGCACCTTGATGAAGACTTCGTGCCAGCCCGCGCACAGCGCATGATCCATGGTGCCTTCACCCAGCCAGTTGACTTCGCGCAGCCTGATCCGGCTGGTGCGCAACGCCTCGCGCGGCCCGACGACGACACGGCGCGACACCGCATCGAGCCGCACGACATAGAGCGGATGCCCTGCCGCGATACCGAGCCCGCGTCGCTGACCAACGGTGAAATGGATGATGCCGGGATGCGAGCCGAGCACGCGACCTTCGCTGTCGACAATGTCGCCCGGCTCGGCGGCGCCGGGCTTAAGACGCTCGATGACGTCGCTATAGCGGCCGGAGGGCACGAAGCAGATGTCCTGGCTGTCGTGCTTCTCCGCCACCGGGAGACTGAAGCGGCGCGCAAGCTCGCGCGTCTGCGCCTTGGTCATGTCACCGAGCGGGAAACGCAGGAAATCGAGCTGCTCTCGCGTGGTCGCAAACAGGAAATAGCTCTGGTCGCGATCCCTGTCGCGCGCGCAATAGAGCGCGCGCCCCCCGTCCGGCAGAAGACGGGATGCAACGTAATGGCCGGTCGCCAGCACCTGCGCGCCGAGCTCGCGCGCCGTCACGAGCAGATCGCGGAACTTGATCGACTGGTTGCACTCTACGCAGGGCACCGGCGTCTCGCCTGCCACGTAGCTCTCTGCGAACCGGTCGATCACCGTCTCCCTGAAACGATCTTCATAGTCGAGCACGTAATGCGGGATGCCAACGCGCTCGGCGACCGCGCGCGCGTCATGGATGTCCTGCCCGGCGCAACAGGCGCCGGGGCGATGAAGGGCCGCGCCGTGGTCATAGAGCTGCAGGGTCACGCCGACGACGTCATAGCCCTCCGCCTTGAGCAGTGCCGCGGTGACCGAGGAATCGACCCCTCCCGACATGGCGACGACCACGCGGGTATCCTGCGGGCGACCTTTGATATCGAGACTGTTGAGCACTGCGGTCCTGTCCGTCCCGACGCCCTGCCGAACGAGCCGGCCGGCGCTTGGCGCCCTCATTATATGTAGTGAAGCCGCGGAGCGCGAGTATCTGTCGGGTGGGCAGCATCGGTGGTGGGCAGCATCGGCGGCGGGCAGCAGGGGCGAACGCCCATGGCGGTCAGGGCGATCGCCAGCCCGCGGAGCCGCGGAGCCTGGCCGGCCGCGGATCGCGCGGCATTTACCCAATTGAAACGATGTGCTTAGGCAAATTTTAAGCCGCGGCAGGTACATTGCACCTGAGTTGGTCAGTCGAGTGCGCGTGAGTATTCACATGACAGAGCCCCTTCGACCGAGGGCCAAATATGTCATCGGGCCCGACGGCAGCCCGCTGACGATTGCTGACCTGCCCGCGCCGGGCACGAAGCGCTGGGTCATCCGTCGCAAGGCCGAAGTGGTGGCGGCGGTGCGCGGCGGTCTGCTCTCGCTGGAAGAAGCCTGCAGCCGCTACACGCTCACGGTCGAGGAATTCCTCTCCTGGCAATATTCCATCGACCAGCACGGCCTCGCCGGCCTGCGCACCACGCGCATCCAGCAATACCGGCAGTAAGCTTTCGTCAATCAGTCGAGAATAGCGCCGGCCCGCCAGGCCGGCTTTTTGCTTTCCTGCGAGCGCAAGCCGACGAGACCGGCATTCCCGCCGGCGCCGGCCAGCGGAACGACGCCGGCGCGTTAACGCGAACGTAACTACGAACAGGCGGTTCCGTAGCGCTTGTCAGCTGCACCGTTGCCGATGACACTACCCACTTGGCAATGCTGCAAGGACAGGATCATGACATCCCCACGCTTCAATAGCGCGCTCATCGTCGGCGCCGGCTCCGGGCTCAGCGCTGCGCTGGCGCGGGCGCTGGCGGCGCAAGGAATAAAGGTGACGCTCGCCGCCCGCAGCACCGGCGATCTCGGTCCGCTGGCGAAAGAGATCGGCGCGCAGGCCTTCGCCTGCGATGCGAGCAAGCGCGCCGACGTCGACAAGCTGTTCGCCGACATCGATGCGCAATCCGGCGCGCCGGAGATTACCATCTACAATGCGAGCTTTCGTAGTCGCGGGGCGCTGGTCGAGCTCGATCCGAGCGATGTCGAGAAGGCGCTCGCGGTCACGGCGTACGGCGCGTTTCTGGTCGGGCAGCAGGCGGCGCGTCGAATGCTGCCGAAGAAGCACGGCGCAATCCTGTTCACCGGAGCGTCCGCGAGCGTGAAGGGCTATGCCCAGTCGGCGCCCTTCGCCATGGGCAAGTTCGCGCTGCGCGGACTTGCACAAAGCATGGCGCGCGAGCTTTCGCCCTCCGGCATTCATGTCGTCCATGTCGTCATCGACGGCGGAATGAGAAGTGCGCGAAGGCCGGAGCCGCCCGACAAATCCGACAGCCTGCTCGATCCCGAAGCGATCGCGGCAACCTATCTCCATCTCATCCATCAGCCCCGCAGCGCCTGGGCCTGGGAGGTCGAGCTGCGACCGTGGGTGGAACGATTCTAGGTACCGCTGCACAGTGATTTTGACTGGTTGATCTTTCCGACTTTGGTCTCGGTGATCGACGTGTCCCAAAGGCTGCAATCCCTCCCCCGCGGCTTCGCGGGGAGGGTGGCCTCGCGAAGCGAGGCCGGGTGGGGGATCATGGCAAACGAAATCGCTCGCACACTTCGAAAACGCATGACCCCGCAAGAAGTCAAATTGTGGGTTCATCTGCGCACATGGAGAAAACAAGGGTTCCATTTCCGACGCCAGGCGCCGCGCGATGGCCATATCGTGGACTTCGATCGCCATCTGGAGGGCGTGCTGACGCTTATCACGAGGCGCTGCGTACCCCCCACCCGGCCTCGCAGAGCGAGGCCACCCTCCCCCGCGAAGACGCGGGGGAGGGATGGAGCTAGATGCTGCAATTTCAACCCGTAAAAATCACTGTGCAGCGGCACCAGATCTTGCATCTGACATCTGACATCTGGCATCTGGCATCTGGCATCTGGCATCTGTCGTCTGTCGTCCGTCGTCCGTCATCCGATTCCCATCGCCTGCTCGAAGGCGCGGCGGACCTCGGCGGCTGGCCGTAGCAGTGCCGGAACGCCTTGAGCCGGGCCTTGAGCAAGGGATAATTCTCATGCTCCGCGAGCGTGATACCCTCCACGCTCTCCTTCTTCTGGAAGTACGGCAGCTCGACGCATCCAGCGGCATCCGGATTGCGGATGATGGCCTTGGGATCGCGCCCCTGCGCAACCACGTCGAGATCGTCGAACAAGCGCTTGCGGATCATGGCAATGCCCAAGTCGCTCGGCGCCGAGATTTTCCTTGGTGCGGTCGGCGATCCTGCCCTGGCCGACCCAGGCGATGATGTCCTGGTTGACGACGTGACTCGAAATCCAGCGGCCGTTCTCGTCCTTGATCGGGCTGACCCAGGTCGGGACCTGGTCTCCTGCACATAGGGCTCGCGCCCCTTGGGCACGCGCATGAAAAACCAGGCGACGCTGAGCGTGTTCTCGTCGTCGATCGGCACGCGCCACTCGAAGTGGTTGCCGAGATAAAAGCCGTTCGGCCATAGCGCGACGCGGCCAACGGTCCAGTACGGATTGCGCTCGTCGGAATCCTCGCGCACGCGCTTGTAGATGAAACCGTATTCGAATTCCTCGAACTTGAGCTTCAGGTGCTTGCCGGAATAGGGACCGGTCTTGCCGGCGAGGCGCTGCGCCCAATTGTCGTGCATCCATTCGAAGTGCACGGGATCGCACGAGTTCTCCTGGCACTGGAACCAATTGCAGGGAACATCGGAGAGCACGACCTCGCAGAATCCGTTCTCCCAGGTGAACGGCTCCCAGACCGGCAGCTCGGGCGCCGGTTGCGGTCCCAGATAGGCGAACAGCAGGCCGGCGCATTCCTTGACCGGATAGGCCCTGGTGGCGCAGCGCTCCTTGGCGCGCGAGCGCGGATTGACGGTGTCGTCGTAGGGCTGCTCGATGCAGCGGCCGGCTTCGTCCATCAGCCAGCCGTGATAGTTGCAGCGGATGCCGGTCTCCTCGACGATGCCGTAGGACAGATCGGCGCGCCGGTGCGGACAGTGCCGGTCGACCAGGCCGAAGCGGCCGCCCCTGTCCTTGTAGAGCACCAGGTCCTCGCCCATGAGGCGGATGGGCTTGATCGGATCGGTCGTCGAGCTCGCTCGCGCCGCCGATCGGCATCCAATAACGCCGCAGCAGCTCGCCCATCGGCGTTCCGGGGCCGACCTGCGTAAGAAGCCGGTTCTTCTCCGCAGACAACACGTTGGGTCCTCCATTCTGCGTCGCGTCGGCTTGCCTCAGCTCTCCAGTCCGGTCGGAACATTCTTGTTCTCGCTTTGCAGCTTCATGCCGGCCGACGAGTGCCATGGTCTCCATCAGCGTCGGCGAAATCCTTCTGCAGATATTGCTCCGCATCGGTCTTTAGCGCCGCGACGCCGAAATGACCCTGCAGCACCTCGCGGGTCGCCGCCGTCACCGGCATCGGCACGTCCCATTCGCGCCCGAGCGCGAGGCCGAGATCAATATCCTTGCGCAGCAGCTCGGGCGTAAAGGTCGTCGTCCAGTCGAGATTGACCAGAGCCGGCGATTTATAGCGCGTAAACATGGAACCCATGACGCTGTTGTTGATGAAGGCGAGGAAGGCGTGACGCGGAACTCCCATCTTGTTGGCCAGGAGCGTCATCTCGATCAGGTTCTCGATCACGACGCCGAGCATGACATTGTGCGCGATCTTGCAGATGCGCGCGAGCTCACCCTGGCCGACATAGGAAACGCCTTGCGGGGCAATGACCGCCAGCATGGGAGCGACGCTCTTGCATGCGGCCTCGCTGCCGGAGATCACGGCAGAGAGCTTCCCCGCCTTGATCACCTTGGCATTGCCGCTTACCGGCGCCGCCACGAACTCGCTGCCGAGCTGGCTGAGACGGTCGCGAATCGCGGCCGACTCCTCCACCGCAATGGTCGAGCAATCGACAAAGATCTTCGGCAGCTTGCCGCCATGCCCGCTGATGCTGTTCTTGCCGAAATAAACCTGGTCGAGGTCCTTGCCCGTCGAGACGATGGAGAACAGCACATCCACCTCCTTGAGCTCCAGGAGGTTGTCCATCACTTTGCCGCCGAGCTTGGTCAGCGGCTCCGCCTTCGAGCGCGTACGATTCCAGATGGAGACGTCGTAACCGGCCTTGAGCAGCCGCTCAGCCATGGGGTAGCCCATGCGTCCCATGCCGATCCAGCCGATCTTCTTGTTCTCTGCCATGCCAACTCTCCTGTTGAACCTCCGACGCCGCGCTCTGGTATCACAGCCGGAGCGGGTTTTGCATCCGGCTACCTTGCATGCGCGGCGGATTACGGCGAGGACGCCTAATACGACTGACTACACTGAACTAAAGCGGATTCCGATCATATTGAAGCATAGCCTGCATGCCTGAAATAGTTGGTGCATTCTTGAGGGCTGAGTTGTGGGATGAACGAGCGAATGGCTCGAGTGAGTCCGGGAACAGTGCGCGCGGCTACCTTGCGCAGGAACTGCTTGAATTTGCTGTAAGGCATCTCGATCGGATTGAGGTCAGGCGAGTACTTCGGCAAGTAGCGAAGTGTCGCCTGCACTTTCTCAATCGCCTCCCGAATGGCGAGGCCCATATGGACTTTGCAGTTATCCATCACGACGATGTCGTTGCGCCGGAGGGTGGGAACCAGGCACTGCTTGACGTAGGCGAGAAACATCTCTCCGGTCATGGCGCCTTCGAGCACCATTGGCGCGGTTATTTTATTGTGACGCAAGGCGGCCACGAAGGTGATCGTCTCCCATGCTCCAAGCGGAACGGTGCCGATCACCCTGACGCCCCGTGCAGCCCGTCCCCGGAGCCGCACCATGTTGGTACTGACCGCGGTCTCATCGATAAACACCAGCCGGGCAGGATCAAGCATGCCTTGCTCTCGAATCCAACGTCGGCGCGCGCGTGCCACATCTGCTCGCTGCCGTTCGGCAGCTTGCAGGCTTTTTTTTAAGGGTGATGTTGTGTCGGTCGAGAAACCGCCAGAGCGAACTGCGGCTGGTCCAAATCCGCCGCTTGCGCAACGCTGCAACCGTCTCTACCAAAGTCAGGTCCGGCTGTTCGGCAATCAGAGCCAACACCTCGGTGGCGAACTCGTCCAACGGAGAAATGCTACCGCCGCGCGGCTTCGGCGCGGCGCTCCTCCTCTTGCGCCAGCGCTGCAGCCACTTTACTGCCGAGGCTACGCTCACCTCGAAACGCTCGGCCGCCTCCCGTCGCGACGCTCCCGTCTCCACGGCTTCGATAACGCGTTCCCGCAGGTCACAAGAATAGGCCTTAGGCATCGCTGAGCCCCGCAAAGGAGAATCAATGCACAAAGACTCGCTCATCTATAAGTCTTTGGGAATCCCCCGATTCAAATCGGGCGGGAACCGCTTTAGTCCGCCCTGCGACTGCGACTGCGTCCGGAGCGAGGTCATTTCCTTTTTCCAAACACCCAATCGGCCAGTGGTCCGAACAATTGCAGCGCGGTGCGGCACCAGATCAGAACAATAATGATGCGCATGAGCTGAAATCCCGCAATCACGGTCGAATCGAGACCGAGCAGCTTGCCCGTGAGCACCATCTCGGCAATGCCGGCAGGTGCCGTTGCCAACACCATGGTGGGCACCGGGTACCCGTTGAGCCATGCAATCGTGGTGCCGAACAATGCCATCGAGCCCGCCGCGAAGAGAACGACGAGGCAGGACGCCCAGAGGAGGCCGAACAGTCGCGTGAGAAATTCCGGTCTGAACTGGGCGCCGAGCGCGCTGCCGATGACGACTTGCGCGGCGACCAGGAGAAGATCGGGCATGCGCCCTTCCAACCAGCCGAGATGGCTGAGAACAGCGGCTATGAAGAGCGGCGCCATGAGCCAGGCATTGGGTGAACGCGTCCGGGAAAGCAGCGCAGCGACAATGCCGGAGACCGCGAGCAGTGCGAGCACGGCGAGCCATGGAACGAGCGGCGCCGCAACCAGCGCGCTGCCGGCACCGCTGCCGGCGAATGAGACCACCAGAAATGGCGCGAACACAACGATGAGCGCGACCCGCGTGGTCTGTGCGACCATGATGGGTTCGAGCTGCCCGCCATATTGCGGAGCGACATTCGTGGTCTCGACCACGCCTCCGGGAAGGGTGGCAAAAAAGGCGGTGGTGCGGTCGATTCCGGTGAGCCGCATATAAAGCAAGCCGCCGATCGCGCCGACGAAGGTGGAGACAAACGCGGCCGCAATGATCAACGGCAACAGCGTCAGGAGCTTCGCCACCACGGCCGCGGTGAACTGCAGGCCCGTTGAGGCGCCGACCACCACTGTTCCGGCGGGGCGGCCCCAGGGAATGAGACGCACCGGCGCACCGGCGAGCGACAGCGCCATGATGGTTGCGAGCGAGCCGAGCAGCCAGGGCAACGGGAGATGGACGTAGCGCGCCGCGGCTCCACCCGCCACACCTGCAGCCAGCGTTCCCGCCATGGCAAGCCCCGCCACCAGGTGCATTCGCCACATGGGAGGATGGGGGATGGCGCACATGGAAGAGGGCCGTGTTAACAGGGCGATGCGCGCAAATCCATACGCAGCGCGGCATAGCGCATGCGCAGACGTATGCGGTGGGAATATTCGCCGTTCATGCCGGCTTGTCTTTGCGACACGAATGGGCGACGGTTCGAAATATTGAAAATCCGCGCGAGCCGGGGGCATGCGACGGTCCACGTCGCAGCCGAACGCGGGAGGACGCCATGCGAACACAACGCAAGACATTATTGCGCAAGACGTTGACGGCCGCGCTCGCCGGCATGCTGCTCGCGGCGGCGGTGGCGGCGGCCGCTCAGGACTATCCGAGCCGCCCGGTCAACATGGTGATTCCCTTCCCTCCCGGCGGAAACACCGACCTCATGGCGCGCGCGCTGCAATCCGAGCTGGCGAAGTCGCTGGGGCAGCCGATCGTGGTCGTGAACAAGGGTGGTGCCGGCGGCACCATCGGCAACATCGAAGTCGCCAATGCCCGGCCCGACGGCTACACCATCGGTCTCACCCCGAACAATCCAGTGACGGCACAGCCGCATATCCAGAAGCTGCCCTACGATTTGGCGAGCTTCCGCTATGTGTGCCTCACCTACGATGTGCCCTACGTATTGATTGCATCGCCGAAGGCGCCGTTTGCGAGCTTTGCCGAGTTCATGGCCTTCGCCAAGGCGAAGAACGACAACTTGATCTACGCATCCCCGGGGCCCGGCACCCAGCCGCATCTCGGCATTCTCGCGGTGCTTGGCTCCATCAAGGCCGAAGGCGTGCACGTGCCGTTCACGGGCGCAGGCCCAATGTCGCAGGCGCTGCTCGCCGGCACCGTGATGGCAATGACGGAATCGCCGGCGGTCGCCAAGGCGAGCAACCTCAAGGTGTTGGCTGCGCTGTCGAAGACGCGCATCGCCGCGCTCCCGGACGTGCCGACCATGGCGGAGCTCGGCTTTCCGGTCGAGGCATTCAGTGCCGGGGGCATCGTCGTTCCCGTCAAGACGCCTGACAACGTGGTCGCGCGGCTGCAGAAGGCTTGTGCCGACGCGGTTGCGAGCGAAGGCTACAAATCCGCGGTCGAAAGGCTCAATGCCACCGCGCGCTACCTGCCGGAGCCCGAGTTCAGGGCACTGTTCGAGACGGATTCGGTACGCAATGCCGAGGCGGTCAAGAAAGCGGGCATCACGCAGTAAGAGGAGCGCGGCGTGAACGAGCAGGCGCCGCGTGCCCCCGCGTGGGGGCGGCTCGCCGGCCACGCGATGCTCACGGCAGTGGGCGTGCTGGCCCTCCTCATGTCGCTGCGACTGGGAACATGGCGGCAGAGTTCACCCGGCGAAGGCTTGTTTCCTTTCTTGACCGCGCTCGCCATGGTCGTATTCGGCACCGCCGGGCTCGCCCATGACTGGACGAAGCTTGCGCGCGCACAGGTCACCGCAGCGGGCAGCCGTGCCGGGCTCGCGCGGGTGGCGGCCTATCTCGCTGCACTCATATTCTATGCCGCGTCGCTCGAAGTCCTGGGCTTCATCGCGGCGACCTCGATCACCATCATCTTCATCCTTCGCTGCGCGGAGCGCTATTCCTGGCTCGCCACGCTCGCGCTGACTGCCGGCACCGTGATCGGCTGTCAGATCCTGTTCGTGCTCTGGCTCGGCGCCATCCTCCCGTTCGGCACGCTCTGGGCAGACATGTTGCCATGACCGCAGTTGGGCCGAATGGTTGCTCTTGCCTGCGCGCTCAAGACGGAAGGTGAAGGCGGTCGTCGATGGATCTCCTGCACGCCATCGCCCTCGGGTTTTCTACCGCGCTCACCTGGCAGAATCTGCTCTATTGCTTCGTCGGCGTCTTCGTCGGCACGGTGATCGGTGTGCTGCCGGGCTTGGGGCCGGTGCCGACGATTTCGCTGCTGTTGCCGTTTTCCTTCACCATGGACGTGGCCTCGGCCGTCATCATGATGGCCGGCATCTATTACGGCGCGCAATATGGCGGCTCCATCACTGCCATCCTGGTGCGCATCCCGGGGGAGGCATCGTCGGTCGTCACCTGTCTCGACGGCTACGCCATGGCGAAGCAAGGCCGCGCGGGAGCGGCGCTCGGGATCGCCGCCTTCGGCTCGTTCATTGCCGGCGTGCTGGTGACCATCTCGCTGTTCCTCGTTGGTCCGGCGCTGGCCGAGGTCGCGCTCGCCTTCGGCCCGGCGGAATATACAGCGCTCGTTCTGCTCGGCCTTCTCCTTGTGACGCAGCTCTCGTCGGGCTCGCAGATCGATGCGCTGCTGATGGTGGCGTTCGGGCTGTTGCTCTCGACTGTCGGCAAGGACCCGATCTATGGCACCGAGCGCTTTACTTTCCACATCTTCAGCCTGTTCGACGGATTGAACATTGCGCTCCTGGCGATGGGCGTGTTCGGGGTCGCCGAGCTCTTGGTCATGGCCGAGGGCGGCGGCACGGCGGCGCAGCCGGTCGTTCAACCCAAGGGGCTCATCGAGCTCCTGCCAAACCGCGCTGATTGGCGCGCAAGCGCGCTGCCGATCCTGCGCGGGAGCGCACTTGGATTTTTCCTCGGGCTGCTGCCGGGGGGTGGCGCCACCTTGTCTTCGTTCACCTCCTACGTGTTGGAGCGGCGGCTGGCGAAAGTGCCCGCGCGCTTCGGCCGTGGCGCCATCGAAGGCGTCGCGGGGCCTGAATCGGCAAATAATGCGGCGGCACAATCCGCCTTCGTGCCGCTCCTGAGCCTCGGCATTCCCGCCAACGCGGTCATGGGCGTGATTCTGGGCGCGCTGCTGATCCAGGGCATCACCCCCGGCCCGACGCTCGTGGCGAACCGCCCCGATATCTTTTTCGGGGTCATCGCCAGCATGCTGATCGGCAATCTGATGCTGATTGTGCTCAACGTGCCGCTGATCTCGTTGTTCGTGCAGATCCTTCGCCTGCCCGGCTCGATCCTCGCACCGCTGATCATCGTGTTCTGCGTGGTCGGCGCCTACACACTCTCCAACAATGTGGTCGAGGTGATCATCATGATCGGCTTCGGCATAGCCGGCTATCTTATGCGCAAGGTCGAGCTCGATCCGGCGCCGCTCGTGCTCGCCTTCGTGCTCGGCAATATCTTCGAGACCAATTTCCGGCAGGCGCTGCTCGTGGGCAAGGGCACGCTGGCCTTGTTCTATACGCGCCCGATCGCCGCATTCTTGATCGTGTGCAGCATTGCGCTGATCGCGTTGCAGGTCGGCCGCGCGCTCGTTGCGAGCGGTGCACGCAGACGTGGGGCGGATTAGTTTAGAGCGTGTACCGATGACGTTGACGCAGCCGCTGTTAAGCTCTCCCCGCCGGGGAGACCGGAATTCCTGATAAATTCGCCGAGCGCTTCCGGGAATTATCTGAAACCGAGCAACGCTCGGTCCTTGAAGCCGGATTTCGCGATCTCGAAACGAGTGACCGCCAGAAGCTCGAGTTTCCCGAACACAACTCTGGCGAGTGCGCTCAAGGACAAACTAGCGGACATGGGAGGGCCTATATTCTCAGTGCATACGGCGGAAATATCTAATATTACTTGATAATGGCAAAAAACGAAGCGGACATTAAAGAGGACATTTCAGCGGCTGTGGATCGTGGGGAATCCCTCGGCCTGATGGAACCGCTCCTGGTCGCGGAGAGATCGTCCCGGCGCGGTGCCCTCAATGATCTGGCGGTCGATCTTGCCGGCCGATCCGCAGGCTTCCGGCGCAGCCTCCCAGCCAGCATTCACGCTGCACTTGCCGAGCTGGTGCGTGCGATGAACTGTTACTACAGCAACCTGATTGAGGGTCACGACACTCACCCCGTCGATATTGAGCGGGCGCTGCACGGCGACTACAGCGCCGATCCGGTCAAACGCGATCTTCAGTTTGAGGCCAAAGCGCATATCGCCGTCCAGCGTTGGATCGACGAAGGCAACGCCAAGGGCTGCGCTGTCACTGCGCAAACGGTTTGCGAACTGCATCGTCGTTTCTGCGAATTGCTGCCCGACGAGTTGCTCTGGATCAGCGAGCCTGACACCGGGGAGCGTGAGCGCGTGTTGCCGGGAGAACTGCGGAAACGCGATGTCAAGGTCGGGCTCCATGTGTCCATCAGTCCAGGCGCGGTGCCGCGCTTTCTTGCGCAATTCGAGCGCGCTTACAGCGGCTTGGGCAAGAGCGACTCGATTCTGGCTACTGCTGCTGCTCATCATCGCCTGCTGTGGATTCACCCCTTTCTGGATGGCAATGGCCGCGTGACGCGGCTGATGTCGCACGCAATGCTGCTGGATGCGTTGGATGCGGGCGGTGTTTGGTCGGTGGCGCGCGGCCTCGCCAGAAACGTCGCTGCCTATAAGGGCCATCTTGCGGAATGTGACCTGCCCCGCCGAAACGATCTCGACGGGCGCGGAAATCTAAGCGAAGAGGCGCTGGCCTCGTTCACGCGCTTCTTCCTGGAAGCCTGCATAGATCAAGTTACGTTCATGGAATCGCTGGTCCAACCGGATCGGCTGCGCGCGCGCATCCTGATGTGGGCTGAAGAAGAGACGCGGGTCAGCAAGCTGCCGCCGAAGGCAGGACAGGTGCTTGACGCCATCCTGTATCGCGGCGAACTGCCACGAGGCGAAGTGGCGGAATTGCTGGGGGTGACCCCGCGTCATGCAAGACGCATCGTCGCGTCACTGATGGAATTCAACGTCCTTGTATCAGATGGCCCGCGCGATGCGCTGCGGCTGGCCTTTCCCGCAGCGCTCGCCGGCCGCTGGATGCCGGGACTGTTCCCGGAGAGGCAGACCTAGATGGACAGTAATGGGAATGCGTTCGATATCTGTGGCACTCCATTGCTGCGTCCAGGGTCGATGGTGTTAGCGAAATGTGGTGATCTAAGCCAAGCGAATAGATAATCCGGTGAAAGCGCATCGGTTAAGGCAACACCGACGACCGACAATTGAGTTGGTAGGCATCTCGACTGAACAACTCTCAAAGAGATGTAGGCCAGAGTACAGCTTGGGACACGGCAGTGCACGACCAAGCTGACGCCAAGCCGGTCCACGACGAACATCCGGGGCAGTTTTTCGTCTAGCGGGCGCTGAAAAACAGAACAAGGTTCTCGGTTCGATTCCAGTTCGTTCACTCGCGGATTCGGTTATGTTCACGGTCAAAATGAGTTTTTCAGCAGCCTGGCGCGCCTTGCGCGCACATTCCGGGTGAGGGGGTCACAGAATCCGTTCGCAAGGCGGGCCCCCTCACCCGGATCGCGCAAGCGCGATCCGACCTCTCCCCTGCGGGGGCCCCTGCGGGGAGAGGTGACGCCAGCTGCGAGGCCGCGCAAATGTTTCAATCTCATCGGAATGTATCCAGCGTAGCGTAATCCGCCGGCGCGCATTATCGTGGTGCAATGTCCGAGGTCGCACGTGCCGTGTCGCCGAATGTCCTCATCGCCGGGACATCGGCTGTGCGCAGCGAGAGCCGGTGGCGGGTTGTCGCACGAACCGCCTTCCCCTTCCTGGTGCTGGCGATCGCCTGGGAATTTGCGGCACATCTCGGCATCTTCCCGCGCCGCCTGTTTCCTCCGCTCAAGGAGGTGGCATCCGCCTTTGTTCGTCTCACCGCCGCCGGGATCCTGCCGCATCACGTCCTGGATACGCTCGTCCGTCTGCTTGCGGGCTTCGTCCTCGCCGCGATCGTGGGCATCGCCATCGGCTTCGCCATGGGACGCTCGCGCCGGGCCGAGGACATTTTCCTGCCGCTTGTGAGCATCGGAGCCCCCATCCCTGGGCTCGCCTACGCGCCGCTGTTCCTGCTCTGGTTCGGCCTCGGCAACAAGTCGGCCGTGCTGCTGGTCGGTTTCGTCTCCGCCTTCCCGGTCATCTTCAACACCTGGACGGGCGTGAAGGCGGTCAAGGAAATCTGGGTGCGATCGGCGCAGGCCATGGGCGCCGATCACCGGCGTCTGCTGCATCATGTCATCCTGCCGGGTGCGTTGCCCTACATTCTCACCGGGCTGCGGCTCGGCCTGGCCCAGGCGTGGCGCATTCTGGTCGGCGTGGAGATGCTTGCGGCGGTGCCCTGGGGCCTCGGCTGGATGATCTTCGGCGCGCGCGAATTCCTCAACACCGACGTGATGCTGGCGGGCGTAGCCGTGATCGGCGTGATCGGGCTTGCGCTGGAAAAGCTCGTCTTCCAGCGGCTCGAGCGATTCACCGTCGTTCGCTGGGGAATGATGTCGTGAGCGCCGTCATGGAGCGCGCCCAATCGGCCTATCGCGGGGGCATCACGCTCCTCTTGGCTGCCGCCCTTTACGAGACGATTGCACGCAGCGGGATGTTCCCGGCGGCGCTGCTGCCAACGCTGCCAAAGATCGCAAGCACGTTCATCGACCAGCTGCTCGATGGCGTGATGCTCGAGCACGCGTTCTTCACCATGTATCGAGTCCTGTGCGGTCTCGCGCTTGCCATCCTGGTCGCACTGCCGCTCGGAATCCTGATGGGCCGCTTTCGCCCGGTGGAGAACTTCTTTCTTCCGCTCGCCAGCGCATTCATGCCGATTCCCTCGCTCGCCTGGGTGCCGGTATTCATTCTCTGGTTCGGTCTCGGCAACACGGTCGCGATCCTCATCGTGTTCTATGCCGCGCTGTTTCCCATGCTGCTCAATGCCTGGTCAGGCGTGCGCGCCGTCAATCCGCTGTGGCTGCGCGCCGCAGGCACCATGGGCGCGGACGAGCAAGCGCTGTTCTGGAAAGTCATCATTCCCGGCGCATCGCCGTTCATCATCATCGGGCTGCGGCAAGCCTTCCTGCGCGCATGGATCGCAGTGGTGGGCGCCGAGATGCTGGCCGCCTCCGACTGGGGATTAGGCTGGGTGATCTTCGATGCCAAGGAATTCTTGAACGCGGACGTGATGCTCGCCTCGCTCGCCATGATCGGCCTGATTGGATTCGTGTTCGAGCGCCTGGTCTTCGGCTCGATCGAGCGCGCAACCATCATGCGATGGGGCATGGTGCGGATGGCGAAATGACGGACGCAAGCCCGTTTCATTCCACGCCGATCCCGCAATGAAATGTCGGGCAGCCAAATCCGACAATGAGAAGCTGCTTTCAGAATATTCACTGGAGAGGAAACATGAAGCGTCGTTCCTTGCTGCTTGTCGCGGGCCTCACGCTCGGCCTGGGGACCGTCTCGATTGCCGCTGCCCAGGAATATCCCAACCGGCAGATCACGCTGATTGCGCCGTGGCCGGCGGGCGGGGCCATTGATGCTCTCTGCCGCGCGCTCGCGCCCTACCTTGCCGACCGGCTGGGCAAGCCGGTCGTGGTGGAGAACCGGCCCGGCGCAGGCTCCGTGATCGGGACCGCGGCGGGTGCCAAATCCACACCGGACGGATACACCCTGGTCATGGCGGGAAGCGGATCCCTCGCCATCAGCACCGCCATCTACAAGAAGCTGCCCTACGACCCGGTCAGGGACTTCGAGCCGATCGGACTGGTCGCCAAGATCCCCTTCGTGCTTGTGGTCAATCCGTCCCTGTCGGTGGGCAGCGTGGCGGAGCTCGTGGGCTATGCCAGGACGCATGCGGGAAAGCTGTCCTATGCCTCGGGCGGACCCGGCTCGCCCCATCACCTGCAGGCCGAGATGCTCAAGAGCATGGCCGCAATCGAGATGACGCACGTTCCCTACAAGGGCAGCGCGCCTGCGCTTACCGACGTGATCGCCGGCCACGTGCCGCTGATGTTCTCCGATGTCGTGCCTGCGCTGCCGCAGATCAGGGAAGGCAAGGTGCGAGCGCTCGGGGTCTCGACTGCAGCGCGGCTTCCATCCGCGCCCGAGATCCCGCCGATTGCGGAAGCGGGTGTTCCCGGGTTCGATGCTGCCGGCTGGGGATTGATCTCCGCGCCGGCGGGCACGCCGAAGCCAAGCGTGAACAAGCTCCGCGCCACCCTCAACGAGGTACTTGCGCTACCCGACGTTGCGCAGCAGATCATCAATCTCGGCTTGCTTCCGGGACGCCCCTCCTCGCCCGAGGAGTTCGCGCGCTTCATCAATGCCGAGATCGAGCGCTGGGGCAAGGTGATCCAGCAAGCCGGTCTTGCGGGATCGGAGTGACGACTGCGCGGCGATCTCGGTGTACCCCCTCTCCCAGCCGAAGTCGGATATATCCGCTACCCCGCCCTACGGAAATTCGTCGTTACAGGAAGCGGGTTGGCCACATCAGGGTGCGCCACATGTGCGATGACGGCGTATTGTCGAAGCCCAACCCCTCTTTCGGCTGCTTGAAATGGCGACCGACAATATCGACAAAGTCGTCGAGATTGACCACGGCATTGGGGTCGAAGGAATAGACGTCGTTCACGCAGATGAGGCGCGCCGTCATGTAGTGCTTGTGATTGCGCGCGCGCTTGTATTCCTCTTCGATGTAGGGCTCGGGCTTATAGTGCGGGCCGAAGTATTTGAGATACATGTCGGGATATTTGTAGCCTACCAATTCGTCGGGGAAGAAGCGCAGCGCCTGATGCACGCGCACCGACCAGCTCACCTCCTCGTCCACATAGGGCTCGATGAGTTGCGCGCCCCAGTAGCCGTGATCGCAGCGAATGAAACCTGCAACCCCGATGTCGTGCAGCAGGCACGCCAGGATCACCTTCTCGTCGTGGCCCGCCTTGAGCGCCAGCGTCGCGCTTTGCAGAAGATGATTGGTCGAGGATGAGAAGCGGTACTTGAAGAAGTCGAGAAGGGTGGGCCTGCCCGGCATTTTCGGCAGCCGCGGATCGTCTCCCATCAGGAAGTACTTCCCCGGATTCTGCGCCATCAGCGCAGCGCCGCCGACCATGTCGCGCTTCCCGTCCGCAAGCTCGAAGAGAAGCGATTTGGTCGCGATCTTCGCATCGAGCTCGTGCATCATCTGCTCTTCGAGCTCATCTGCACGCTCGGACAGTGTCATCGGTCGCGATGCTCCTTGCGGCCCCATGTCGGCGCTCCTCGCCTGGCGGCTCGTGACCGCCGATTGCTCGTTTCCACTTCTCTACACGCAAATGGCCGCGGACGGAACCGATCCCCGCCTCGTTGCTGTGGCGATTCGACGTTCCTGCCAGCATTGCGGCGACGTATCCGTAAGCAACGTCAAATCCAAAGCTACACTGGAATCATATAGTTGCCAGTGTCCATTTGGTTCCGGCGTTGGTACGCGCGCATGCTGCGAACGGATACCAACCTCGGAACGGGACCCTTGCCCAGTAAACCGCATAACATTTATGAGATTACGACATAGGTCGTGGCGATGCCCCATATCGAAGTTTCCGACGTCTCGCTGGTCTACGACACTCCCTCAGGCCAGGTTCCGGGCGTCGAAGGAGTGAGCTTCGCTATCGAGGCGTCCGAGTTCCTCTGCATCGTCGGCCCCTCCGGCTGCGGCAAGTCCACGCTGCTCAACATGATCGCGGGCTTTCTCAATCCGACGAGCGGCGAAATCCGTATCGGCGGCAAACCCGTCACCGGGCATGGGCTCGACCGCGGCGTAGTTTTCCAGGATTTCTCCCAGCTGTTCCCCTGGCGCACGGCGCTTGCAAACGTGACGTTCGGCCTCGAAATGAAAGGAATGGGGAAGGCCGAGCGCGAGGAAATCGCCCGCGGGCAGCTCAAGCTCGTCAAGCTCGAAAAATTCATGCAATCCTATCCACACCATCTGTCCGGCGGAATGCAGCAGCGGGTCGCCATTGCGCGCGCGCTCGCATATAACCCTTCGGTGCTGCTGATGGACGAGCCGTTCGCCGCGCTCGATGCGTTGACCCGGGACGATATGCAGCGGCTGCTCGCCGACGTCTGGCGGGAAACGCGCAAGACGGTGGTCTACGTGACGCACAACGTGGCGGAGGCGGTTTACCTCGCGGACCGCGTGGTGGTGATGACGCCGCATCCCGGGACGGTGAAAACCGAAGTGCAGGTTGCTCTCGCGCGGCCGCGCGATCCCCTCAGCGTGGAATTTCTGGAGTACCAGAAAATGCTGTTGCGCAGCCTCGGCCAGGAGACCGCGACGAGCTCGCAAGGACCGCAAACCGCAGATCAACCAAAGATTGAATAATGATTGAAATACAATCAAGTTCAGGAAATTTTGCAAAACGAAGCCAAAGTTCCATCCCGTTTGTGGGAATGATCTGCTTCGCGCTCGCAATTGCGGCTCCAGCCCTGTCGGGGCTCGCCGGTGCCGCCGAAGAGGTCTATCCGGCAAGGCCGATCCGGCTCGTGGTCGGCTTCGGCGCTGGCGGACCGACGGATATTCCGGCGCGCTTCGTTGCGGACAAGCTCGGGCAGGCGCTCGGAGCGCGGGTCGTGGTCGAGAACAAGCCGGCCGCCGCCGGAATGGTCACGACCCGCGATGTACTTTCTCAGACGCGGGACGGTTACACCCTTCTCCTCTGCACACATTTCGAATCCATCAATACCGCCGTCTATAAGAACGTGCAGTTCAAGCTCCACGACATCGCGCCGATCTCGCTCATCGCGAAATACTACTATGGTCTGGCGCTGGCGAGCTCCGTGCCAGCGACGGATTTCGAATCGTTCATTCAATATGCCAAGGCGCATCCCAACGAGGTGACATACGCGACCATCGGCGCAGGCTCGGCCCAGGAAATTCTGGCGCGCCAGCTCGAGCGGCTCACCGGTATCTCCATGAACCGGGTTCCCTTCCGTGGCGGCGCCCAAGTCGTGCAGGAATTGATCGCCGGCCGCTTGCACTTCTACGTCTCGCCGACCCTTGCGATCGTGCCGCAATACCAAGCAAAGCAGCTCAGGATCCTGGCGGTCTCCGCGCCCGAGCGCTTGAACAATCTACCGGACATCCCGACGCTCGCCGAGAAAGGCGTGAATTTCGTGCGCTTCGGCTGGCTCGGCATCTGCGCCGGCGCCGGTACGCCGGAGCCGGTCCTCGACCTCCTCCACCGCCACATCGTTGCGATCGTCGGGACGGCGGACTATCGCGATGTGATCGAGAAGGCCGGCTCCATCGCGGTATCATCGACGCCGGCGCAACTGCGACAAGTGATCATGCAGACCTTGGACGAGGTTTCGTCCAGCATCCGTGAATTCGGGATGCAGCAGGAGCAGTGACCATGCGAGAGGAGATGTCGGTAAAAGGGCAATCACGCGTCATCGCGGAGGACCATGCAATGAGGACCATGCAATGAAGAAGCTCCTCACACGACGGCAATATCTCGCTGCCGGCGCCGGGCTCGTGGCCATTGGCGCAGGCACCGCGCGACCCGCTTTCGCGCTCGACACCGTGCGCCAGGGTTACCAGACCAATATCTGGGGCATGCCGACCTACTACCTGCTCAAGTCGGGCTTGCTCGAGAAGCGCGGAATCAAGTTCGAGGAATTCGCCGTGCCTTCCGGCAATCTCACGATGCAGCAGATGGTCGCGCGTCAGGTCGACATGGGAACCTATGCCGCGCAGTCCTTCATCATCGGCCACGACAAGGGCGGCCTCGTCGCCATCGCCCAGATCGAGACCGTCGGCAAGACCGCGCAGGTCGTCACGCGCAAGGACCTCAACCTGAGCAAGATCGCAGAGCTCAAGGGATTGAAGGTCGCCAATCAGACCGGCTCCTCGGTCGGCAACGTCTTCGTGGACATTATCGCGCCAGGTGCCGGGTTGAAGAAGGGCGACTTCCAGGAGGTGCGCATGGACGTCAACAACATGGTCGCGGCGATGGTCGCAAAGACGGTGGACGCCATGGTCAATGTGGAGCCGTACAACGAAATAGCCGTCGCCGACGGCATCGGAACTTCCATCATGGACTTTTCGAGCGTGGACAAGATGCCGGTGTTCATGGCGGCAACTCCCGATTTCATAGAAAAGAGCGCCGAAACCGTCGTGACCTATCTCAAGGCTTGGCAGGAAGCCGCGCGCGATTTCAAGGACAATCCGAACAAGGTCGCCGATGTGATCTATTCGTTCTTCACATCGAAAGGCTACAGCATGTCGAGGGAGACCTTCGCCAGGGCGCTCGCGCGCGTGGAGGTCAACCCCGGCTTTCCCTCCGACCTCGTGCCCAACCTGCAGAGAGACGCGGAAGTTCTCTTGCGTGAGAAGAAGATTTCCGCCATTCCCGACTGGAAAAAGGCGCTGCGGCCGGATTTTTGGGCAAAGGCCAGCACCTAGCGCGAATTTGCACGTAAGGAGCACCATATGGCCGTTGCCGAAAAGAGCCCGCTGCAAAAGGGCGCGTACCAACCCGTTACCTGGAATTTCAACCTCATCGCCCATCATGCGCTCGACGGATTTGGCGGGATGGGCGAAGGCATGTCGATCCAGATCGCGCCCGACGGACGCCGCATCCTGTGGCTCGCGCACGAGAGCGCGCCGAAGAATTTCACTGCAGTCGACGTATCCGACCCGCGCAAGCCCAAGGTCGTGGTGCAGACCGACCTGCCGCAAGCCCATATGCGCTCGAACTCGCTCGAGACCTGCGGAAATCTGATGGCGGTCGCCTACCAGACGCAGAAAAAGGGCTTGCAGCCGGCCGGCTTCGAGCTGTTCGACATCTCGGTACCGGAGAAACCGAAGTCGATCTCGTTCTTCGACTGCTCGGGGCCGACGTCGCGCGGCGTGCATCAGCTCTGGTTTTGCGACGGCGAATACGTCCACACCGCGTCCGGCGCGCGCGACTTCAGCCCGACGCACCCTTCCGACGACCAGTTCTATCGTTGCATCGACGTGCGCAACCCCTCCAAGCCAGTCGAGCTCGGACGCTGGTGGATGCCTGGGACGCGCCAGGGCGACAATGTGATGCCGCCGCCGCGCCATCCGCTCGACAAAGGCTACCGCGCCCACAATACCAACGTTTATCCACAGCGTCCCGATCGCTGCTATCTCGCCTATATCGACGGCGGCATGTTCATCCTCGACATTGCGGACAAGGCGAACCCGAAGAAGGTGTCGCAGTGGACCAATTCGCCACCCTATACCGGGTTCATGCACACCGTCGTACCGCTGTTCGACCGCGGTCTCATGCTCGTGACCGACGAGTCCACCGAGAACAACGCCAAGGACTGGCCCAAGCTGATCTGGCTCATTGACGCGCGCGAGGAATCCAATCTGGTTCCGATCGCGACCTGCCCGATGCCCGATCACACGGCCTACGCGTCAGCCGGCCGGTTCGGGGCGCACAACATCCATGAGAACGTGCCGCTTGCGACCGCATGGCAGTCCGACCAGATCGTGCTCGGAACCTTCTTCAACGGCGGCTTGCGCGCCTACGACATTTCCAACCCATATCAACCGAAGGAAGTCGGGGTGTTCGTCCCGCCAGCGCCTCCCATGGCGCCGACCGGCACCATCCAGCTCAATGACGTGTTCGTCGACGAGCGCGAGATCGTCTACACCGTCGACCGTCACATCGGCGGGCTCTACGTTCTGGAGATGGATTTCTGATCTTCCCTTCCCGCGATGCGGGCCTGTTCGGACGCAGGCGCAAACGCGTCCGCGGTGCGCGCATTCCGGTGACCATAGTCACCGGCTTTCTCGGCGTCGGAAAGACGACGCTCATTCGCCGTTTCCTGACCTCACCGGAGGGCGAAGGCACTGCCGTCGTCATCAATGAATTCGGCAGCATCGGCATCGACGACGTCCTGCTGCGCTCGATCGCCGACGACGTCACCCTTCTCGGCAACGGATGTCTGTGCTGCAATACGCGCTCCGATCTGCAAATCGCGCTGCGCGGGCTCGTTGCCGAGCGCGAGCAAGGCAGAGTGCCGCAGTTCCGGCGCATCCTGATCGAGACCAGCGGGCTCGCCGATCCCGGACCGATCCTGCAGACCTTCGCCACCGACCGCGCGCTCGGCGGCGAATTTCACGTCGAAGTGCTCTTGGCCATGGTTGATGCCGCCTGCGCGCTCGATACGCTGGCATGGTCCGCGGAAGCGAGAAAGCAGATCATCCTCGCCGACCGGCTGGTCGTTTCGAAATGCGATCTTGCCGCCACGCAGAGCGTCGATGGCGTCATCGAGCGCCTGCGCCAGCTCAATCCGCGCGCCGTCATTCGCACGACTGTCGCAGGCGATCTTGATCCGCGCTGCCTGGTCGAGCCGGATGCCGGAGAGCCGGCATCGCGCTCAGGCTTCGTGGCCGAATCCGAGCACAGCGACGGCATTTCGAGCTTCGTCATCGCCGATGAGGCGCCGCTTGCCTGGGATGCCTTTGCCCGCAGCATGGACACGCTCATTGCGCTGCGCGGCTCCGATCTCCTGCGGGTGAAGGGTTTTCTCAACGTGGCCGGCTGCCGCGGCCCCGTCGTGGTGCACATCGTGCAACACCTCGCCCATCCGCCGGTGGAGCTCGCAACCTGGCCGGGCGGGAACCGGGCAAACCGGCTGGTTTTCATCACCCGCAACCTTTCCGAGAGCCATGTGCGCAACCTCTTGAGCGCGGTAGCCGCCTTGGCGGTCTCGGATGGCCTTCCCAGCGCGATAGGGTTGGATTAAAGTTCGTGCGTATCAGATAATCCGCAAGCTCCCGCCGACACCGGCGGCCGATGCGCCATCGGCAGAGCGTTGATTGCATCATTCCCATTGTGGCCGGGAGACAGGTAGCCATGGCTCGAATAGATCTCGACGTGAACGGCAAGGTCCATGCGATCGATGTCGATCCCGACATGCCGTTGCTCTATGCGCTGCGCAACGACGTGGGGCTCAACAACCCGCATTACGGCTGCGGCCTTGCGCAGTGCGGCGCCTGCACCGTGCACATTGACGGTCAACCCGTGCGATCCTGCGTCACGCCCATTGCGGCGGTGGGCAAAGGCAAAGTGGTGACGCTTGCCGGTCTCGGCAGTCCGGAGAAGCCCCACCCGATCCAGAAAGCCTATGTCGAGGAGCAGGTGCCGCAGTGCGGCTACTGCATCAATGGCTGGATCATGACCGCGGCAGCGTTCCTCAATCAAAAGAAGAACCCATCCGAGGCCGAGATCAAGGACGCGCTCACCGGCCTCAAGTGCCGCTGCGGAACGCATATGGGCATCCTGCGCGCGGTCAAGCGCGCCGCCGAGATGATGGGTTGAGGGAGGCGACAATGACCAGGATGGAAAAAACCACGCATTTCTCCCGCCGCTCCATGCTCAAGACCGGCGGCGCCCTGGTGGTCTCGATCGGCATGCCGATGGGATTCGATGCCGTGCTCGGCGTTGGAAATGCATTCGCGCAAGGTACGAAACCACCGCTCACGCCCGATCAGCTCTCCTCTTACATCGCCGTGAATGCCGATGGCAGCGTTTCCGCCTTCTTCGGCAAGATGGACATGGGCCAGGGCCTGTTCGTCGCCATCGGCCAGATGGTGGCGGAGGAGCTCGACGTGCCGTTCAAGTCCGTCACCGTGATCATGGGCGACACCGCCACCAGCGTGAACCAGGGCGGCGCCTCGGGCTCCACGGGCATCCAGCGCGGTGGTCTGCAGATGCGCATGGCTGCGGCCGAGGCGCGCCGCGTGTTGGTCGAGATGGCGGCGCAGAAACTTGGTCTGCCGGCCGATGCGCTGACCGTGACCGAGGGCGTGGTGCACGGCAAGACGGATCATGCGAAGAAGGCGTCGTACGCCGAGCTCATCGGCGGGCGCTATTTCAACGTGCTGCTCGATTGGAACAAGGAGATCGGAAACACGCTCTATGCTCCGGGCAAAGCGAAGCCGAAGGATGCAAAGGAACACGTCATTGTCGGCAAGCCGATCCCGCGCGCAGACATCGCTCCCAAGGTCTATGCGCAGGAAGATTTCTGCACCGATGTCCAAGTGCCGGGCATGGTGCACGGCCGGATGATCCGGCCTGCCGTGGCGGGTGCAGTTCCGGTGAAGGTGGATGAAGGCTCGATCGCCGATATTCCAGGCGCCAGGGTGGTTTGGGACAAGGGCTTTCTCGGTGTCGTCGCCGACAGGGAATGGGACGCGATCAGGGCGGCGCAAAAGCTCAAGGTGGAATGGTCGGAGGCAAAGCCGCCGTTCCCGGATTCCAGCGCCATCTATGATCACATCCGCAAGGCGCCGGTGCGCAAGCGCGAGATCGGCGGCAAGGAAACCGGCAACGTCGATGAGGCGTTCAAGACCGCGGCGCGTGTGGTCGAGGCCGAATACGAATGGCCGTTCCAGTCCCATGCCTGCATGGGCCCGGCCTGTGCGACGGTCGAGATCAAGGACGGCAACGTCACCTGCTGGACCGGCTCGCAGAAGCCGCACTTCGTACAAAAGGGCATCGCGCTCACTCTCGATATCGCCCCCGAGCGGGTGCGCTCCATCTGGGTGGTAGGACCCGGCTCCTATGGTCGCAGCGATGCCGACGATGCGGCGATGGACGCCGCGGTATTGGCTAAAGCGGTCGGCAAGCCGGTGCGCGTGCAATACACGCGCGAGGAGGCGACGGGATGGGACCCGAAGGGCCCCGCCTCCATCCATCGCGCCCGCGCCGCCATCGATGCGGCAGGCAATGTCGTCGCGTACGAGTTCACCAGCAAGGGCTTTTCCCGCATCGACGTGAACACCAACGGCAGCGCGCCCTGGGATACGCTGGCGGGACAATTGCGCAACGTTGCGCTCAAATCAGGCGACGGCTTCGGCGTACCGGCGGAGTCCTACGAGTTCGCCAACAAGCGCATGGCGTGGGAAACAATCCCCCCGCTGCTCGAGCGCGGCTCGCCGCTGCGCAGCGCCCACCTGCGCGATCCGGTCGGCCCGCAGGTCCACTTCGCGAGCGAATCCTTCATGGACGAGGTGGCGGCAGCGCTTGCCATCGACCCGATCGAATTGCGCCTGCGTCATGTGAAGGACGCACGCGATGCCGCGGTGATCAAGGCCGCCGCCGAAAAGTCGGGTTGGCAGTCGCGGCCGTCGCCGCGACGAGACCAGACCGGCAGCAAGGTGAGCGGCCGCGGGATCGCCTATTCCCAGCGCAATGGGACGCGCTGCGCGATCGTGGCGGAGGTCGATATCGATCGTGCCAGCGGCAAGATCTGGGCGCGCAAGTTCACCGTCGCTCATGACTGCGGCCAAATCATCAATCCGGAAGGCCTCAAGCATACGATCGAGGGCAACATCGTCCAGGGCGTGAGCCGCACGCTGTGGGAGGAGGTCAAGTTCGATGGAAAGAACGTGACCAGCATCGACTGGTTGACATATCCGATCCTCGACATCACCGAGACGCCGCAGACGATCGACGTCGCGCTGATCAACCATCCGGAAATCGCGCCGACTGGCGCGGGCGAGCCGTCGATCCGTCCGGTCGCCGCCGCCATCGCCAACGCGGTCTTCGACGCCACCGGCGTGCGCATTCGCCGCGTGCCGTTCTCGCCGGACCGAGTGAAGCAGTCGCTGTCGTAGATCTTGCCCCTCACCGCAACCCTCTCCCCGTGAAGAAGCGGGGAGAAGGAGTGCACGGTGCTCGTTGCTCTGTCTGTGATTAAGCCCGGCAAAGATGATCGCTCGCACGCTCGACGATGCCCTGGCGCCCATCACGGACGGCTGCGTGCTGGCAGTCGCCCGCGAGCAATCGGGTGTTGCCATGGCTGCGACGCGCGCCCTCATCCGGCGCGGCGTCAAACGCTTGCACCTTGTCACGTTGCCCACATCGAGCCTGCAGGCCGACTTGCTGATCGGCGCTGGCGCGATCGACACCCTCGAGACGTCCGCAGTGAGTCTCGGTGAATTCGGGCCCGCGCCGCGTTTCACCGCGGCAGTGAGTGCGGGCGCGATCCGAATGAAGGAAGCAACCTGCCCCGCGCTCCATGCCGCGTTCCAGGCGGCGGAAAAAGGCGTTCCTTTCATTCCGCTGCGCGGGCTGATCGGTTCCGACCTGCTCGCGCATCGGCCGGACTGGAAGGTGATCGACAGGCCGTTCGGCAACAACGATCCGATCACTCTGTTGCCCGCGATCAAGCCCGATGTCGCCTTGTTCCACGCTGCTCTCGCCGACCGCCAGGGCAACATCTGGATCGGTCGCGATCGTGAGCTGGCCATGATGGCGCATGCCGCCGCGACAACGGTGGTCACGGTCGAAAAGATACAGGACGCCAACCTTTTCGACGATCCCTGGCTCGCCGCCGGAGTGCTCGGAGGTTTCTATGTGGAGTCAGTCGCGCTCGCACCCAAGGGGGCCTGGCCGCTTGCGCTCGCCGATCGTTACTCCGCGGATGGGATCCACCTCGCCGAATATGCCCACCTGGCCCAAAGCGCCGAGGGATTCGCAGATTATCTCGATCGCCATGTGCATGCCCAGCGCGCGGCGTGAGCAACCCTGCCATGACGGCGCGCGCTGGCTACCGCCTTGAAGAGCTGCTGATTGATGCGATCGCCGGGCTTATCGGCGATGCGAAGCATGCGGCCGTCGGGGCATCATCGCCGATTCCCGCGGCAGCGGCTTTGCTCGCGCGCGAGCGCGGCAACGGACGGCCCTACGTCTCGCTCCTTGGCAGCCGGCGGCAGACATTCTTCACCGATGGCGGGCGCGAGCTCTTCGATTGCGCCGGCCAGGGCCGCATCGACGTGTTCTTTCTCTCAGGTGGAGAGATCGACGGCGAAGCCAACATCAATCTCGTGGGCACCGGCGATTACCAAAGACCAACGGTCCGATTTCCCGGCTCCTTCGGCTCCTCCTACATGTATTTCGTCGTGCCCAAAATCATCCTGTTTCGCCTCGAGCACACGCGTCGCACGCTGGTCAAGAAGGTGGCTTTCATCAGCGCGCCGGGAACAAGTCCGCCGAACGTCTATCGTCCAGGCGGTCCGATTGCGCTTGTCACCAATCGGTGCCTGTTCGCCTTCGACCGCGCACGTCATCGCTTCCGGCTCGCGAGCGTGCATCCCGGACACTCGAATGCGGAAATCGCAGAGCATACCGGATTCGATTTCGACCGGCCGGCGAGCGTGCCTGAGACGCCACCCCCCTCCCCCGAGGCGCTCCGCCTTCTACGAACCGTGATCGCTCCGCAACTTGCCGAGGTCTACCCGCGATTTGCCACCGATGTGTTCGGGGTGAGCCAAGCAATGGACGCTGATCCGGGATAAATGGTCATCCGCCTGAGGCGGGCGATGACGGCTGAGAATGGAACGTCTAACTGAAGGCAGGGTCGGGCGGGGTGGCGCGACGACGCCAGTTCGGATAGTCAGTGATTGCCGGATCCTGCTTGCGCAGGGATGACAGTCTTTTGTTGCGCAAGAAGTCCGCGCACCCAACCCGCGTAAGGGAAATAAAGAGTGGAGCAGGTCGAAGTCGCAGTGATCGGCACCGGTTGGTGCGGGGGCATCCGCGCCGAAACGTTGTCGCGCTCCGCGCTCGTCGACAAGCTGCACATCTGTGAAATCCGGCCCGACCGCCTCGCGGAAGTCAAGACGCTGACCAAGCCCGCGACGGCGACGCTCGACTATCAGGACATCGTCAACAATCCGAACATTTCGGTCATCTACGTCTGCACCACCCCGGAGCAAATCATTATCCGATCACGCGTGACTGCCTGCGGGCCGGCAAGCACGTGCTGCTGGAGAAGCCGATCGCCTTGCAGCTGTGGGAGGCGGACGAGCTGATCACGCTCGCCAAGCGCGGCCGGCTCAAGTTCACGATCGGTTATTCGCAGCGGTTCAATCCGAAATTCGCCTATGCCAAGAAGAAGATCACCGATGGCACCTTGGGCAAGGTAGTCTCCATCATGGTGAGCCGCCATTTAAGTCGCGGTCTCGGCGCCAAGATCGCCAAGCGGGTGAAGCTTTCTCCCGTGGTGATGGAGTCCACCCACGATCTCGACTTCGTGTTCTGGCTCCTTCATCCCGCCAAGCCGGTGCGCGTCTACTCGCAAGGCTCATACGGCTACATGCAGCCGATCAATGGATCCTTCGATGTGATGTGGTCGATCGTGACCATGGACAACGGCATGGTGGTGGCCATCGGCGGCGGCTGGAACCTGCCGCCGAGCTATCCAAACTACTGCTCCACCTGGGTCGAGATCACCGGGACCGAGGGCGCGCTCGTTCTCGACGATACCCATCGGGACAATTGGCTCAATACGGTGGCCGAGGGCACCCGTTTCCCGATGTCGACCATGCCGGGCGAGCAGGTGGATCACGCCTTTGCCGGCCAGATGGGACCGGAAACCATCCATTTTCTCGAGGCCTGCATCTTGGATCGGCCCGTGATGGTGACGCCGGAGAGCGCCCGCTTGGTGATGGAAACCTATACCGCGGCGGACCTTTCCGCCGAGCGCAATGAGCCCATCGATCTGCCGCTTTCGAACAAGTCGCTATCGGCAATTGCCGAAATGGTTGGAGGCAAGGGATGAGAGACAAGGGATGAGACCGCAGCCGAAAAGCATCGGGCTCGCTATCGTCGGTGCCGGCCGGGTCGGATTGTTTCGCGGCGAGGTCGCGGCGCGCCATCCGGCCGTGCAATGGATCGGCATCGCGGAGAGGAATCATAATCGCGGTCTTTATGTCGCGGAGAAGATCGGCGCCGACTTCGTCACGCAGGATCATCGCGAGCTGCTCAAACGGCCGGAAGTCACCTGTGCGATCATCGCCACCGACGAGCATCTCCACGTCGATCCGATCATGGCGACGGTGGAGCGCGGCGTGCCGATGCTGATCGAGAAGCCGCTTGCGACCGATCTCGGCGAAGTCGGCGCGCGTCCTGGCGGCCATCACCGAGGCAAATCTCGACGCCGTTGTCGGCTATACCCAGCGCTTTCGCCGCAAATGGCTCGCCGGCAAGGAGAAGGTGCGCACCGGCGCGCTCGGCGACGTGACCCTGGTCAGCTCGCGCGCCTTCATGAACAGGCTGGTGGCCATCGACAACTACAAGCGCACGAATGATCCGAAGACCATCTCGCCGATGGTGATATCGGGCACGCACGCGCTCGACATCGTCATGTGGTACATGGAGGCGAAGACACCGGTGGAATGTTTTGCGCGCTCCATCGACAAGGTGCTGGGTCCGACCTATCAGGGCATTGACGCCACCGCCGGCATGATCATGTTCTCGGACGGCAGCGTCTACCACCTCAACATCTCATGGGCGCTGCCGGTGACTTGGCCGGGCGCCGTCTACAGCCTCGAAGTCGGCATCAACGGCACCGAAGGCGTGCTCACCATCGATGACACCCATCGTGACATGGTGCTGGCGGTCTCGGCGCCGCAGAACGAAGGCTATGCTCCGGATCAGCGCCGGCTGGTGGATTTCATGGGCAGCTACCCGCCCGGCGATATCGCGCTCGGCGAGTTGCGCGGGCCGATGCGGGAAGAAACCAATTCCTGGCTCAATCGGATCGCGCTCGGGCTGCCGACGCAAGCCGCCACCGCCGCCGAAGCTCACAACCGTTTGATGCTGACCAAAGCTCTTGATCTGTCCGCAAAGCGCAGGCAACCCCTGAGGCTTCCGCTCGAGCCCGACGAGGAGCGCGCGGCCGCGTAGGGCATTGCACGAAAGGAGCCGAGATGCTGCGGAATACGACGATGGCATGGGCTTGGCCGGCCAAATTGTTGCACTGGATCGGAGCCGTCGCCATCCTGCTTCTTCTCGGCCATGGCTGGTGGATGACGCACATGGCAATGCGTCCGGAGCGCCTGGCCCATTACAATGGACATGCTGCGTTGGGCTACGACTTGCTGGCGCTGGTGATCCTGCGGCTGCTGTGGCGGTGGGCCAACCCGGTGCCTGCGCTGCCGCCGGACCTGCAACCCTGGGAGCGCATTGCGGCACGGGCGAGCCATGCCGCTCTTTATCTCCTCATGCTCGGCGCCTCGTTCACCGGCTGGGCGGTTGCCGGGACTTTCAGAACTCCGATGACCAAGGACCTGTTCGGCCTTCCGGTGCCGCAGATCGTGGCGAGCCAGGACCGATCGATCCACAATCTGTTCGAGCAATCCCACATGATCTTGTCCTATCTGCTCGCCGTCCTAGTAGTGATCCACGTCGCGGCCGCCTTGCGTCATCATTACATCAAGCACAACGACGTTCTCAGGCGCATGTTGCGCGGCGCATCTGATGTTCCGGTGGATAGCGCAGCCACCAGGAAAGGCGTCACATGACGAAGCTGATCATTGCAGCGCTTGCGGCCGCAATATCGTCGGCTGCATCCGAGGCGGCCGCAAATCAGCGACACCAGCCGGCCCCTACTCACCGGGGATTGCGGAAATCATGATCATGACGCAGATCCGTCATGCCAAGCTTTGGCTCGCCGGCGACGCGCGCAATTGGGATTTAGCGGATTACCAGCTCGACGAGCTGAAGGAAGGGCTTGAGGACGTGGTCAAGTACTTTCCGATCTACAAAACAAATTCCCGTCGGTCCGATGACCAAGTCCACCGTCATGCCGGCCATAGCCGACGTCGAAGGCGCCATAAAAGCACGCGACCGGGTCAGAATTCGTGGCCGCATACGACAATCTCACCGGCGCCTGCAATACCTGCCATCAGAGTGCAAACCGTCCTTTCATTGTCATTCAGCGCCCGGCAAACTTCGCCATTTCCTAATCAGTCCTTTGCTCCGAAGCGCTGAACGGTATGGGGTCGACGTGCCGCAAGCCGAGGACGCCATGAGGAATTTCTTGCTTGCGATATGCCTCGTTCTCGCCGCAAGCGCGACGGCATCGGCGCAAGAGGATGCCGCAACCTTCTTCAAGGGCAAAACACTGCGGCTCATGGTGGGGATCGAGAGTCGGCTCCGGCTACGACATCAATGCCCGCCTCCTGGCGCGTCACATGGCAGGGCATATTCCAGGCCAGCCGACCATCATTGTGCAGAACCAGCCGGGCGCAGGCAGTCTCACGATGACGAACGCGCTCTACCATGCGGGTCCGTTCGACGGCACGGTGATGGGTGCATCCTTCAACGGCATGCCGACCACGCCGCTGCTGCAACCCGCCGGCGCCCGTTTCGATCCGATGAAGCTCAGTTGGATCGGCAGCACCAACCGCGAGACGCAGGCGATGTATGTGTGGCAAACCGCGCCCGCGCGGTCGCTCGAAGATGCGAGGACCGCGGAGGTCATCATGGGTGCCCAGGCGCCCGGATCTTACCCAGTTCGATTATCCGGTTCTCGCCAACCAGATGTTCGGTTTCAAGTTCAAGGTGGTCACCGGCTACGAGAGCACGCCGAAAATCCATCTCGCCATGGAGAGCGGCGAAGTTCACGGTACCATCGCCAACTGGTCCACGCTCAAGGCGATCAATGCAAGTTGGATTTCCGAAAAGAAAATCCGCATCCTTGCGCAGTGGGCGCTCACGAAAAATCCCGAGCTCAACGAAATTCCCATGTTCTTGGAGATGGCCAAGACCGACGCCGAACGCGCGGCGCTCAAGCTGATGCTGGCGCGCCTCGAATATGGCCGTCCCTTCTTCCTCCCGCCGAATGTTCCGGCCGGACGGGTCCAAGCATTGCGGCGCGCGTTCGATGCCACGATGAAGGATCCGGGCTATCTCGCCGAGGCCGATAAGCTCAAGATTGATATCGAGCCGCTCTCGGGGGAACAGGTCGCAGCCCTGGTCGAGCAGGTGTCGCGCACCCCTGCCGATACCGTGGCGAAGGTGCGTGCCGCCATGGAGCATCGCTGACAATGCTGGAGGGGCGAGGCATGCCTCGCCCCTGTAATGTGCGGCTATCGCTCTCGGCTGGTTCGGCTATAAAGCGTTCTCCCGCAATCTCCCTCACAATCCGGAAGCCATATGGATACGAAGACCGTTGCAAGTCCGGCGCTGCACCAGCCACGCTTGGAGGACGATCCGTTGGTGCGCGGCCGCGGGCGCTTTGCGGCCGATGTTCCGATGAGCGGCCAAGCCTATGCTTATTTCGTCCGCTCGCCACATGCTTTCGCCGATATCCGCTCGATCGACATCGATGCGGCGCGCGCGGCTCCCGGTGTGCTTGCGATCCTGACCGCCGCCGATATGGAGGGGATCGGCAATGTATCCCAACATCCGCCGCTTGTCGGGCGCGGCGGCAAGAAGCTTATTGTTCCCCACCGTCCTGCCCTTGCCGGGACGACCGTACGCCATGTCGGCGAAGCGGTCGCCATGGTGGTCGCGCAGTCGCTCACCGCCGCTCAGGACGCCGCTGAGCGTGTCGTCGTCGACTACGCGGAGCGCACCCCGGCAGTCGACCTGCGCGAGTCCGTCCGCGAAGGCGCGCCGCAGGTATGGCCGGAAGCTCCCGGGAACATCGCGGTCGACTGGCCGGGATTGGCAGGCGATCCCGACGCCAATGCCAAGGAGGTCGAGCAGGTCATTGCATCCGCAAAGCATGTCGCGCGCGTTTCGGTCGTGCATCAAAGAATCATGGTTGCTTCCATGGAGCCTCGCGGTGCCACCGCGAGCCATGATCCGGCCAGCGAAAGCTACGTACTGCACTGCTGCTCGCAAAGCGCGCGGGCGCTGCGCGACGGGCTTGCTCCGATTCTCGGAGTACCCAACCAACGCTTGCGCGTGCTCACAGAAGACGTCGGCGGCGCGTTCGGCCTCAAGACCGGGCCGTACCCGGAGTATCTCGCTGTCCTGGTCGCATCCCGCAAGCTCGGCCGGCCGGTGCATTGGATGTCGAACCGTGCCGAAGCATTCCTCAGCGACAATCACGCACGCGACGCCTGCAGCGATGTGGAGCTTGCGCTCGACGAACGCGGAAAATTTCTGGCGCTGCGCATTCGTCACCTGGGAAACATGGGCGCCTATATCGGCGCGGTGGGCGCCAACATCCAGACCGTGAATCTCACGCGCTGCCTGCCCTGCATGTACGACATCCCGCTCATCGACATCGGCGTGCGCTGCGTGTTCACCAACACGACAGCGACGGCACCTTATCGTGGCGCCGGCCGCCCGGAGGCGAACTATATGATCGAACGCGTCGTGGAGGAGGCTGCGCGCGTGAGCGGTATCGATCCAATCAAGCTGCGCCGGCGCAACATGATCAAGCCCTCGGCCATGCCGTACAAGACGGCGGTCGGGACCACCATCGACAGCGGCGAGTTCGAGACCCTGCTGGACAAGGCGCTTGCGCTCGCCGGATACGACGGTTTCAAGCAGCGTCGGCGGGAGGCCGCGAAGCGAGGGAAGTACCGCGGTCTGGGCATCTCCTGCATGCTGGAGCACGCCGGCGGCTTTCCGCTCGAGGGAACCGCGTTGAGCTTTCCCGGCGGCGAGAAGCTCCTGCTCGGCCTCAATGTGCAATCGACCGGCCAAGGACATGCCACCGTGTTCACCCCCATGCTGGCCGAACGGCTCGGCATCAGTCCAGCGCAGATCGAGCATCGCCATGGCGACTCGGCGCTGGAGATCGCGGGCTATGCTTCGGTCGGCTCGCGTTCCGCCATGACCGTGAGCCACGCCTTGATCAAGACCGTCGAGGCGATGCTTGCGAAAGGCAAGACGATCGCGGCGACAGTGCTCGAAACCGCGGACGCAGATATCGAATATCGCGGCGGGCGTTTCGGCGTGGTGGGAACAGATCGCAGCATCTCTCTCTTCGACCTCGCTGCGCGCGCAAAGGAGATGAAGACGCGCGGCGAGATCGCCGGGGACCTCGACACCAAGACCAACGCGGAGACGCCGCTGACATTTCCGAACGGCTGTCATGTCGCTGAAGTCGAGATCGATCCGTTGACCGGCGCGCTCGCGCTCGTCGGGTATGCCGCGGTGGACGACTGCGGAAATGCGCTCAACAGGATGATCGTCGAGGGCCAGACTTACGGCTCCATCGCCCAGGGCCTCGGCCAAGCCCTGATGGAGAATGCGATCTTCGACACGTCAGGCGGACAACTGATCACCGGCTCGTTCATGGACTATGCCATGCCGCGCGCTGACGACGTGCCGGCGTTGAAGGAGGATCTACATCTCGTACCGGCAAGAACAAACCCGCTGGGCGTGAAAGGCGCGGGTGAAGCCGGCACGACGGCTGCCATCGCCGCGCTCATGAACGCGGTTGCGGATGCCATTCCAGGCGGCACCGGTGCGCATCTCGACATGCCGGCAACGGCGGAGAGGATCTGGCGCGCGTGCCACGCCTCCGCATCCCCGTAGGGGCGACGCATGCGTCTTCCCTGCTATCAATCGCGTCGGCGGTAGCCGAACGGCGGCGGCGCCGGCTCAACCGGTGACCCCTGCACGAACAGCGTCGGGCGATAGCTTCTTTCATCGGCGGACCATGCCGCTCCGGAAACGTCGGGCAACCGCGCCATCAACCTCGTCATGTCCTGAGACGTGTAGACATTCACCTTGCTGCCATTTTGCTCGATCGTATAGGCAACGTCCGAGCCGAATGTCTTGAGGAACACCGGGATGCCATATCGCCGTCCGATCCGCTGGGCGATGCGGGAGTCGCTGTCGAGAATACCGTCCTCGCTTAACGTTGCGTTCTCGTTGATTTGATACAGCGGTGGCGCATCGAGTAATCCGTGCTCCAGCGCCTCGTTGAACCCCTTCGGATTGTTCTTCGCGATGTATCCGACCTCTCTGGTCGTGGAAATGCGGCCTTGCCCTCTCGCAGCCTCCACGGCTTGAAGAAAAGCATTGAAGACCTCGGCCAGACCCTGCGCATCGAGCTTGTGCACGTTGTCGAGGTGCACTCCGATGATCGAGCCAGCCAATTGCACCAGTGGGCCAACAAACCGACAAGAGGCCGATCGCAAGCGCCCCGGCAAAGCCACCGATGATCACGGCAGCCTCGCCGGGCTCGGCTTTCCAACGCAGCAGCAAAACGAAGTCAACGCTATCCCTGCGAAATGAATTTGGTGCTCGGATAGGCGCCGAGCCCCTCGATACCGCCTTCACTGCCGTGGCCGGATTCCTTGACCCCGCCGAATGGCGTCTCGGGCATGGAGACGGCGACCGAGTTGACGCCCACCATCCCCAATTCGATGGCATCGCCGATGGCGGCTGCCGTCGCGTTCGAGGTCGTGAACGCATAGGCGGCAAGCCCAAAGGGCAACGCGTTCGCGCGCTCCACCACCTCGTCGAAGGTCTTGAAGGTCACGATCGGCGCAATGGGTCCGAATGGCTCCTGCGTCATTACCTTGGAATCGTCGGGCACCTCGGTCACGATCGTCGGCTCGTAGAAGAAGCCCTGATTGCCGCGCCGCTTGCCGCCGGTCACGACCGTGCCGCCACGGTTCTTCGCGTCGGCGACGAAGCTCTCCATGGCATCGATCCGGCGCACATTCGCCATCGGGCCCATTGTGATGCCCTTCTCCAGCCCGTCGCCGAGCTTGAGACCACCGGCATATTCGGTGAACCGTGCGAGGAATTTCTTGTAGACGCCTTCCTGCACGTAGAAGCGCGTCGGCGAGATGCAGACCTGCCCCGCGTTGCGATACTTGAACGCGGCGATGGTATCGGCTGCCTTCTCGGGATCGGCGTCGGCAAACACCACGACCGGCGAATGGCCGCCGAGCTCCATGGTGGTTCGCTTCATTCCTTTCGCCGCCAGTGCGGCAAGGTGCTTGCCGACCGGGATCGAGCCGGTGAAGGAAATTTTCCGCACGGCGTCCTTCGCCAGGAGGTGCTCCGAGACTTGCGCCGGCACGCCGAACACCAAGTTCAGCACGCCCGCGGGCAGCCCGGCATCGACGAAGCAACGCACCAGCTCGACACAGGCCCCCGGCGTCTCCTCCGACGCCTTGAGGATGAGAGCGCAGCCTGCCGCCAAAGCACCGCCGATCTTGCGCGCCGGCGTGAGCACGGGAAAATTCCACGGCGTGAAGGCTGCGACGATGCCGACCGGCTCCGTCACCACCAGTTGGCGGGTACCCCTTGCGCGCCCTGGCACAATCCGGCCGTAGCTGCGGCGGCCCTCCTCGGCATACCAGTCGATGATATCGGCCGACGTGACCACCTCGGCGCGAGCCTCGACGTATACCTTGCCTTGCTCCTGCACGAGAATCTTCGAGATCGAATTCGTGGCGCTCGCGCATGAGATCGGCAGCCTTGCGCATTATCTTCGCGCGGTCGTAGGCCGAAGTCGCCCGCCACAGCGCAAACCCTTTCTTCGCGGCTTCGAGCGCTTCGTCGAGGTCGCTATCGCTCGCATGCGGCAGATGCGCCAGGGGCTTGCCGGTCGCCGGGTTGAGGACCTCCTCGCCCTTGCGGCCGTTGCCGTTCACCCACTTGCCGTCGATGTAGAGCGCGAGATCGGTGTACATGATCGCCTCATTCTTGCGTTGATGACCGAGATTTCAGGACTGTCAGCGGATTAGCATATTTGGGCTCGTGAGATCACCCTAAAAAAGTCCCGCCGTTCACCTGAAGGTTCTGTCCGGTGATGAAGCTCGCGCCGGGGCCGCAGAGGAAACGCACCGCCGCCGCGATATCCTCAGGCGCGCCGCGCCGTCCGACCAGCGCATGAACGAGAGAGTGATGCGCCGGCTCAGGCTGACCGGCAGGCCTTGGCATCGTCATCACCCCTGGCGTCACGGTGTTGACCCGGATTTGTCGCCAGCAAGCTCGTGCGCCAGCGCGCGCGTGAAGCCGACAAGACCGGCTTTGGCGGTCACCACATGCGCCCGGTGCGCCGCACCGGTATGCGCGCTCAATCCGCCGATGTTCACGATCACGCCCGCACCTGATCGTTTGAGATGCGGCAGGCAGGCTTGCACGCAGTTGAAGGCGCCGTCGAGGATGACGGCCATGACTGCGCGCCATTGCGCCAGCGTCATCGTGTCGAAGGCCTGCTCTGCGCGCATGGCCGCATTGTTGACCAGAATATCGATACGGCCGAAATGCACCGCGGCGGCGGCCGCCATTTTCTCGACCGCACCGGGATCGGACACATCGGCAATGAGGGCGGTCGCCTTGCCGCCTGTCCGAGCGATCTCGCCGGCGACATTTTCCGCCTCATCGCGGTTGGCGCGCGCATTGACCACGACCGCCGCGCCAGCATCTGCGAGCGCGAGCGCAATCCCGCGCCCGATGTTGCGTCCAGCGCCGGTGACGATCGCGACCCGCCCTGACAATTCCTTGGTCATCGGGTTTTGTCGGTCAGGCATTGCGCAGACGGGCGTCGCCGAAGCCGGGGATGCGATTGACCGCAATCACGACGGCAAAGGTGATCGCGAGCATGATCAGGCCGAGCACCGAGATCGCACCGAGGTCCCCCAACTCGTTGAGATCGAAAATAAGCACCGAGATCACCTTGGTCTCCGATGTGAACAGCATGATGGCGGCCGACAGCTCCCGGATGACGCCTACGAAGATGAAGCACCAGGTCGCGATCACGCTGGTGCGGAGCAAAGGCGCGGTGATGTCGCGCAGGGTCCGCAACCGCGTCGAGCCGAGAATGCGGCTTGCATCCTCGAGGTCGGTATGGACGGAACGGAACGCCGACTGCAGCTGCTGGTAGGCCGCCGGAAGCGCAATGGTAACGAAGGCGATGAGCAGGATCCACAACGTGCCGTAGAGGACGAAAGGCGGCCGCGCATAGCTCAGGAACAGGCCGACGCCGAGCACGATGCCGGGAATGGCCACCGGCGCGGTAGCCAGGAAACCAAGCGTCCGGTAGCCGCGGATGGCTCGCCTGGTGGTGACATACGCGATCACGAGCGCCATGAGGGTGCCGATGGTCGCCGACGCAACGCCGAGCAGGAACGTATTCTTCAGTGCAAGCTTCGTCGCCGATAATTCGAAGAACACGAAGTGAATATTGTGGAGAGTGAAATTGTCGATCCACATGAACGAGGTGGCGACCCGCGAAAAGGTCGCATTGAGGAGCGCGCCGTAGGGCAGAAACACCGGGCAGAGCAGAACAACGAACACCAAGAAGAGCGCCGCCCATTTCATCGCACCGAGCCTGACCAGCCTGGGGTCGCCTTGCTTGCCGCCAACGACCGAATAGCCGCGGCGTCCGAGGATGCGATGCTCGGCACGCAGCAGCAGCACGGTGAGAACCAAGAGCGGCACCGAAGCAGCCGCGGCAAGCTCGGGCTTGGGAGGATAGTTGAACAGGCTCCAGATCTTGGTGGTCATGGTGTGGAAGCCGGCCGGAATCGCCAGGATCGCGGGAGAGCCGAACAACGTCATGGCCTGCAGGAAAGCGACCAGGGCGCCCGCGAGCAGCGCCGGAAGGGCGAGCGGAATGGTCACCCGCCGCGCCGTCGTCCAGGTACGGCCGCCGAGGATCGACGAGGCGTCCTCGAGATCGCCGGGAATACGGTCCAGCGCATTCGCCAGCAGCACGAACACATAGGGAAACGTGTAGCAGGAGATGACGAAAATAAGCCCCGGGAGCGAATAGATATTGAAAAGGTGCTCGTCCTGAGGCGCTCCGGTCGCCGCGCGATAGATCTTGTTCAGAAGTCCGCTGTTGGGGGCGGCCAGAAGCTCCCATGCGATGGCCCCGAGAAAGGGCGGCGTCACGAACGAGGCTGTCACCAACGCTCGCACGGTACGGCGCAGCGGCATATCGGTGCGGGCGACAAGCCAGCTCATGGGTGCCCCCAGAGCGCAGCAGGCGATGCTGGAGCTGATCGAAAGGATGAGGGTGGTGACAAGCGGATCGACGAAAACAGGATCGGTTATCAGCGTCTTGAAGTTGCCCAGGGTGAAGGCGCCGGTGCGATCGACCAGGCTGTAATAGACCAGCCAGGACATCGGCAGGATGATCAGCACGCACAACAGCGCGGCGAACAGAATCAGGATCGGCCAGGACAAATCGATCTTGTGAGATCCGGCCGAATGATCGGACGGCAAGGCGACGGCCATCACCGCACGAACCCGTGGGGTGGGTTAAGGCGTGCGCGCGCATAATTCAGCGCGGGCAACTTTCGGCGAGGCGATTTTGCCCCCGCTGCGAATTTCCTCGTGCCCTCCATCGCGTCAAACCTTGAACAGCTGCGCGTAGCGCGCTTTGATCTCTTCACTCGCCTTCTCGACGCCGGCGGGATCGTCTTTCCACAGCTTGATATCGTTGAGCTTGCGCGCGCCTGGCTTTTCCTCGACCAGCTGATGCACCGAATGCTGGCGGGCAAAATCGACCAGAAGCTGCTGGGCATCGAGCGAATGCAGCCAGCTCTGGAACAATCGGGCAGCGTTCGGATTGGGCGCCGATTTGAAGACGGCGCTGGGACCGGCGACAAGCGGCGTACCCTCGGCCGGGTAGACCACCTCGACCGGCTGGCCCGCCTCCTTGAGCTGGATCAGATTGTAGTCGTTTCCGTCAGCCATGACGGCGCGCTCGCCGAGCGCGAGCTTCTTCGGCGGATCGGTCGATGACTGGACCTGCATCACCTTCTGCTTGGACAGCTTCTCCAGATAGCCCCAGCCGATCTCGCGCACGATCGCAAACGTCGCCGTCATGATCGTTCCGCTGTAGGCGGGATGCGCCTTGACCATCTTGCCCATCCATTTCGGATCGAGCAGATCGGCGAAGCTCCTTGGTGCTTCCTGCGGCTTCACGAGGTTGGTGTTGTAGCCGAGCGAGGAAAGCCACACCCGCGTGGTGATCCAGAGACCGTCCGGGTCGTAGTATGGAGCGGGAAAGTGCCGCGCCACTTCCTCGGGCAGGTGCGGGGCAAGCCAGCCGTTGCGCTTCCAAACGATGAAATGGGCGCCGTCGGCGCTGTTCACGACGTCGACGGCATGGATGCGGCTTTCCATCTCCTGCCCGATGCGCTGGAACACGCGCTCGGCTCCGGAGCGTTCCACGCGCACGGCGATGCCGGGAAATTTGGCTTCGAACGCCTTGCCGAACCTCTCCGCGATCGGAAGATCCATGGCCGTATAGAAAGCGAGCCTGCCTTCCTTCTTGGCGGCCTCGATCAATGCCGGCGAAACCGGCACAGCCTGCGTTGTGACGGCCTGGGCCTGCACGGGCCGCATGAATTTGGCTGCGCCGCACAAACCACCGGCGACGGCGGCGACAGCGCTCGAGCCCTTGAGCACATCGCGCCTGGAAAAGAGATGCCTGGTCATGGGGTGTCCGATGGTTACACGCCGAAAAGCCTGGAATAGCGTGTCTTGATCTCCTCGCTCATTCGTTCGACCCCGACGGGGTCCTCCTTCATGACTTTGATGGCACGAAGGGGCTTGCGGCCGGCCTTCTCCTTGACCAGGGCATGCACTGAGCGCAATCCGCCGAAATCGACGATCATCTGCTGGCATTCGAACGTGAAGCAATAGCATTGGAACAGCCGCGCCGCGTTCGGGTTTGGCGCTCTCGCGAAGATGCCGTTCGGGCCGATGACGAGCGGAATGCCTTCGGTCGGGTAGATCACCTCGACCGGGCCGCCGGCCTCCTTGGTCTGGACCAGGTTGTACTCGCCGCCGTCTGCCATCACCGCACGCTCGCCGAGCGCGAGCTTCTTGGGAGGATCGGTTGCGGACTGGACCTGCATGACCTTCTGCTTGGCGAGCTTCTCCAGATACTCCCAGCCGAGCTCGCGCACGATCTGAAAGGTCGCGGTGGTGATGGTCCCGCTGTAGGCGGGATGCGCCTTGACGATCCTGCCCATCCATTTCGGGGCGAGCAGGTCGGCAAAGCTGCTCGGCGCCTCATCCGGCCTGACCAGATTGGTGTTGAAGCCCATGGCACTCAAGGTGATAGCGAAAGCTCGCGAACATGCCGTCCGCATCCCGGTGCTCGGCCGGATAATGCCGGGCGACATCCTCCGGCACGAAGGCAGCGAGAAGGCCATCGCGCTTCCACGCGATGAAATGTGCTGCGTCCGATGAATTGACCACGTCGACGCTGTAGATACGGCTGGCATATTCCTGGCCGATGCGCTGGAATACGCGTTCGGCGCCGGTGCGCTCCACGCGTACGACAATGCCGGCGAACCTGGCCTCGAAGGATTTCGCAATTTTCTCGGCGAGCGGCAGATCGACCGAAGTGTAATAATTGACCTTTCCTTCCTTGCGCGCCGCTTCTATCAGCTCGGGGGTGATGGCCGTCGGCTCTGGCGCCGCTGCCTTGAGCGGCGAGATGAAGAGGCCGGCGGCGATTGCGCCCGATGCCTTGAGCACATCGCGCCTGGTGTCGACTCGCTTGGTCATCACACCCCGAACAGCTTGCTGTAGCGTGCTTTGATCTCTTCGCTCATCCTCTCCACGGCCGCCGGATCGTCCTTCATCTTCTTGATCTCGCCGAAGGGCCGCCGTCCCGGCTTCTCCTTGACCTGCGGATGCAATGAACGCAGGCCGGCGACATCGATGATGAGCTGCTGCGCCTCCGGCGAGAAGCAGAAGCTCTGGAATAGCCGCGCGGCCTGGGGGTTGGGCGCGTTCTTGAACACCGCATTGGGCCCCACGATGAGCGGCGAGCCCTCGGTGGCGTAGACGATCTCGACTGGAGCACCCTTTTCCTTCTCGATGAACATGTTGTACTCGTTGCCGTCCGCCATCACCGCGCGCTCGCCAAGCGCAAGCTTCTTCGGCGGATCGGACGACGATTGCACCTGCATCACCTTCTGCTTGGCGAGCTTCTCGAAATACTCCCAGCCGAGATCGCGCGACATCTGATAGGTCGCGGTCATGATGGTGCCGCTGTAGCCGGGATGCGCCTTGACCATCTTGCCCATCCATTTCGGCTCGAGCAGATCGGCATAGCTCTTGGGAGCCTCCGCAGCCTTGACCATGGCGGTGTTGTAGCCAATGACGCAGGCCCAGGCCCGGAAGCTCGCGAACATGCCGTCCGGATCCTTGTGCTCGTCCGTATAATATCTGGCCACGTCTTCCGGCAGGTATGGCTGAAGAATGCCTTCGCGCTTCCATGCGATGAAGTGGGCAGCATCGGAGGAATTGACGACATCGACGGCATGGATGCGGCTCGAATATTCCTGGCCGATGCGCTGAAACACGCGTTCCGCTCCCGTTCGCTCGACCCGCACGGCAATGCCGGGATATTTCGCCTCGAATGCCTTGGCGATGCGCTCGGCGACCGGAAGATCGATCGAAGTATAAAACACGACCTTGCCTTCCTTCTTCGCCGCCTCGACCAGCTGAGGCGTGACCGCACTGGCGGGCGGAGCTGATGAAGCCACCGAGGTGAACACGCTCGATGCCGCCAACGCGCCCGAGCCCAGCAGCGCTTCCCGCCTGGAGACCGTGGTCTTTCTCATCATCGTTTCTTCCCTGGGTCGGCTTGGTTGTTCGAAATGTTGCTATCCCGTCAGGATGCGGCAGCGGTCCGGCGGAAGGTGAAGCCATACCGAGGAACCCTGCGGAATGCTCTCGGCTGCCGACGCGACCACACGCAGCTGGGTGCCATCCGGCATCTCCACCAGATAGTCGCGGCTCGCACCAAGAAAAACCTGCCGCACAACGGTCCCCGGCAGCACGTTCTCCATATTGTCGGGCCTCTCCGCCCACAACCGCACCACGTGCTGACGGATGGCAATCGCCCCCTCGCCGCCCGGCGCGAGCTTGCCGCCGGTGCAGCGCAGCTTGCCGCCGGCGCAGGACAAGTGCGACTCATCGAGCGCCTGCCCTTTCACGACATTGCTCGAGCCGATGAATCGCGCAACGAACTCGGAGCGCGGCCGGTCGTAGATCTCCTCCGGCGAGCCGGCCTGCTCGATCTTGCCTGCGTTCATTACCGCAATGACATCGGCGGTGGTCATCGCCTCGGACTGATCGTGAGTGACGTAGACCGTCGTATAGCGATATTCGTCATGCAGGCGGCGGACCTCGAAGCGCATCTCCTCGCGCAGATTGGCGTCAAGGTTGGACAAGGGTTCATCCAGCAAGAGCGTCTCCGGCTCGACGATCAGCGCCCGCGCCAGCGCGACTCGCTGCTGTTGACCGCCCGACAGCTCGCCCGGATAGCGATCGGCAAGCTCGCCGAGGTGCGTGGTCGCAAGAATTGCGCCGAGCTTGCGATCGAGCGTGGCGCGATCGACCTTACGCAGCTTGAGGCCATAAGCGACGTTCTCGGTCACGGTCATGTGCGGCCATAATGCGTAGCTTTGAAAGATCATCGACATGTTGCGCCGCTCGGGCGGAACGGTTCGCGCCGGCGAGGATACGAGCGCACTGCCCACGCGGATCTCGCCGGCCGAGGGCTCCACGAAGCCTGCGATCAGCCGCAGCGTCGTGGTCTTGCCGCAACCCGACGGACCAAGCAGACATACCAAGCGGCCATGCTCGATGGTGAGCGAAACGTCATCGACGACGGCGAGCTCGCCATAGCGTTTGGTCAGACCGCGCAATTCAACCGACGCCACGCCTCTCCTCCCGGACTACTCCACGGCGGAACCACTCGCGCTTCGGTAAGACAGGTGCACAAAGGTGCAACGGGCTCGGCAGGACACCCTTTCCCCATTTGCGGAGAGCACGCTCTAGCTTCCGGTGAATGCCGGCTTGCGCTTCTCCATGAAGGCGCGACGACCCTCGATGAAGTCGCCGCTGGCGAAGCATTGCTCGACCATCTCGGTGCAGCGCGCGAGATTGCGCTTTGACTCATCCTTCATGACTTCGCCCACGATGTACTTCACGGCCTTGACCGTGAGCGGCGCATTGGCGGCAATCGTCTCCGCGTAATTCTTCACATAGCTCTCGAGCTCGGCCTCGGGCACGACGCGATTGACGAGACCCATCGCGCTCGCCTCCTCGGTTCCGAACTGCCGCGCGGTGAAGAAGATTTCCCGCGCAAAGGCGGGCCCCACCAATCCGACCAGCCGGCGCAAGCCGGCGTAGGAATAACCCAGCCCGAGCTTGGCGGCGGGCACTGCGAACCGGGAATGCTCGGCGCAGATGCGCAGATCGCAGCACACGGCAAGGCCCAATCCACCGCCGATGCAATAACCGCGGATCATGGCAATGGTGGGCTTGGGAAAGTCCTGCACCCCGGAATAGGCTTTCTCGACCGTGGCATTGTAATGCCGGGTGGCGTCGAGGGTCGCGCGCTCGCTTTCGAACTTGGAGATGTCGGCACCGGAGACGAAGGCCTTGCCGCCCGCGCCGGTCAAGACAACGACCCGCACCTCATCGTCCTTGGCGTAGTCGTCGAGAATACGGCTCGTTGCCGCCCACATGTCGAGCGACACAGCGTTGTGGCGCTCCGGATTATTGAAGATCACATAGCCCACGCCGCCATCCTTGCGGCGCAGGATCTTGTCGGTCTTGTTCTCGGTCTTGGTCTCGACCTTGTTCTCGGCCTTGGTCACGTCATCCATAGCTTTCTCCGCGCATCATTCGCTGCCAGTCACACTGCATTGGCCTTTCGCAAGGCAGAGATTTCCTTTGCGCTGAAGCCAAACTCCTTGAGCACGGCGTCGGTGTGCTGCCCAATACCGGGCGGCGCGGCCGCGAACCTGCTCGGCGTGCGCGAGAGCGACATCGGTTGGCGCGCCATGCGCATCTCGATCTGGGCACCGGCTGCGCCATGCCGAGATGCTCCACCTGCGGATCGGCGTAGACCTGGTCGATGCTGTAGATGGGGCCGCAGGGAACGCCGGCCTTGTTGAGGAGCTCGATCCATTCCGCGCTGCTGCGCTTGACGGTGTAGCGCTCGATGTCGGCATTGAGCGCGTCACGGTTCTTCGAGCGCTCGGCGGCGGTCTGATATTCCGGTCGCTGCAGGAGCTCGCCTGCGTCGGCGGCGTCGCAGAACCGTGCCCAGATTTTCGATCCGGTCGAGGCGATGTTGATGTAGCCGTCGGTCGTCTTGAATACGCCGGTCGGAATGCTCGTGGGATGGTTGTTGCCGGCCTGTTTCGGCACCTCGCCGCCGATCAGCCAGCGCGCGCCCTGAAAATCGAGCATGAAGATCTGCGCTTCCAGCAGTGAAGTCGAGACATGCTGCCCCTTTTTCGACTTCTCCCGTTCGAGGAGCGCCACGAGAATGCCAAGCGCACAGAACAGGCCGGCGCAGAGATCGGCAATCGGGATACCGACGCGTACCGGCCCCTGCCCGGGCAAGCCGGTAATCGACATCAGCCCGCCCATGCCCTGGGCGATCTGATCGAAGCCCGGCCGATCGGCATAGGGGCCGGTCTGCCCGAAACCGGAAATGCTGGCATAGATCAGCTTCGGGTTGATCCTGGCGAGCTGCTTGTAGTCGATCCCCAGCCGGCGCTTTACGTCCGGCCGAAAATTCTCCACCACGACGTCGGCCTTCTTCACCATGCGCTTGAACGCCGCCACCGCCTCGGGAACCTTGAGATTGAGAGTGAGGCTGCGTTTGTTGCGATGCAGGTTTTGAAAGTCGGACGCTTCGCGCGGCCCGCCAAGCGGATCGCCCGCCCCCGGCTCGAGCGGCAATTCGAGCTTGATGACGTTGGCGCCCCAGTCCGCGAGCTGACGCACGCAGGTCGGACCCGCGCGGACCCGCGTCAGATCAAGGACCGTGAATCGTTCGAGCGCGCGCGAGGCCCTGGGAAACGACATTATCTCGGTCCCTTTCGTGACCGCTATGGCTGTTCAGCAAGGGCTGGGCATGACGACCGAGAGCTTAGGCCGACCGAAACCGCCGGAGTGCCCGACATTCCCCGATCTTCCGCCTGTTGTCCACCAAGCAGGCCGTTTAGGCGAGAGGACAATACGGTATGGTGCACCGGGCCGGGGGCGCCCGAAAAATGGAACGTCCAGGACGCCCGCAATGACCCTGCCCAACATGATGACGGCCCGGCTGCTCTCGGCCCGGCTCTTCCTGGCGCTGCTGATCGCCGGTGCGAGCGCGGTCGCGAGCGCGCAGGAGCGCCCCCGCCGCCAACCCGCACAACAGTCCGAGCAGCAACGACCCGAGGCGCACCCGGGCGATGCACGCGAAAGCGTGCTGCGCCTCCTCCCCGCGGATTCGGTCACCCAGCATGCGCTCGACACTCTCGCCGGCAAGCTTGCCTACACCGCAACGGCCGGCACTCTCTCGCTGTTCGATGCGTCGGGCGAGCGTTCCGCAGCCATCTACTACACTTCTTATGTGGCAAACCCCGAGACACGAGCCGACCCATCACCTTTGCCTTCAACGGCGGACCGGGCGCGGCATCGGCCTATCTCACCTTGGGACTGGTCGGCCCGCGCATTGCCGAGCTCGCCGGCAACGATGCTCTGGCAGCGCAGCTCAAGGACAATCCGCAGACCTGGCTCTCCTTCACCGACCTGGTGATGATCGATCCGGTGGGCACCGGCTGGAGCAGGCCCGCCAAGCCCGACGGCGGCAGCCCCTTCTACGGCGTGCGCGGCGATGCGCAGGCGCTGGCCAAAGCCATCGCGCTCCATCTGTCGAGGAACGGCCGCGCCAACTCGCCCAAATACATCTTGGGCGAGAGCTACGGCGGCTTCCGCGCCGCCAAGGTCGCCCAGATGCTCCAGCGCGAGCAGGGAATTTCGGTGTCCGGCATCATCATGGTCTCCCCGCTCATCGAGGGCGGCTTGACGTTCGGCGGCAACCGTTTCGCGCTGGGCGCGGCGTTGCAACTGCCCTCGCTCGCCGCCGCCGAGCTCGAGCGAAAAGGCGCGTTCAGCAAGGAGGCGTTGGCGGAGGCCGAAAGCTTCGCCCTCACCGACTATCTGACCACCCTTGCCGGCGCGCAACCGAAGGGCGATGCGGCGCGCAATTTCTATGCGCGGGTCGCACAAATCACCGGATTGCCCGAGGACACGGTCGCAAGGTCGCGCGGCTTCATCCGCGATGCCTATGTCAAGCATCTGCGTTCCGCCGAGGGAAAGATCGTCAGCCGCTACGACGCAACCTTTGCGGTCCCCGATCCCTACCCGGAACAGGAAAGCGCTCGTGGCCCTGATCCGCTGCTGGATGGGCTCACCCGTGCGTATGGCGCATTGTATTCGAGCTATGCCCGCGATGAGCTCGGCTTCAAGACCGAGATGACCTACATCCTGCTCGCATCCGACGTCTCGGGCAAATGGGACTGGGGCGAAGGTTCGGGACGCGGCTCCGTGGGTGTCAGCGACGATCTGCGGGAATTGCTCGCGCTCATTCCATCCTTCCGGCTGCTCGTTGCGCACGGCTATAGCGACATGGTGACACCGTATGCCGTGAGCCGTTACGTGCTCGACCATCTGCCGCCGATCGGGGACCCCTCGCGCACCCAGCTTGCGCTCTATCGCGGCGGGCACATGTTCTACATCGATGCGAAATCCCGCCAGGCCTTCAGCGCCGACGCGAAGACCTTCTATCAAGCCGGGCAATGACGAATAGCTGAGATCGTCACTTACGGTGCAGAGACGAAGCGAGGCGCTGGCGATGGCGGAACGCATCCGCCTCGTACTCGAGGACTGCGGGGCGCGCGAACAATCCCCAAAGCGAACCTCCCCGAACCCGGTCATGACCACGCTGGCTGCATAACTCTGCTCAGCCATATTCCAGGACATCGAAGCCGACATGGCGGTCGACCACGTAGATCAATCCGCGCGCGTCAAGCGCCACGTCGTTGCTCTGCGGAGCGGCCTTGCCGCCGACCGGCGGCGGGATGAAATAGCCGACCTCGCGCGGACTCTGCGGATCGGCGACATCGATGATGCGCAATCCCCGGCGAACCAGACGGCGTGGACGAGCGTGCCTGACATGCGCTCGCAGAACTGGTGCGCGCCGAAGCGCGTGCCGCTGGTGCGGCTGAACGGCGAATCAAGCTCGCTGACCTGGAACTGGCCGAGCGGCTTGATGTCTGCGAGATCGGTGACGTCGAAGGTCAATATGCAGGCATGCGGTCGGCCGCGACGCGCCTCTTCCTCGCTCGCATTCTGCGCCGGATCCTCCTCGTCGATGGCGAGCGCGATGCGACGGCGGCCGATGGCGCCCGGCACCGGCATCACCGTGTGCGTAGGCTCCGGAAACAGCGGGTGATAGTTGTAGCCGCCGGCAGTTTTCGGCCGTGCCAGGTCGGACACATCGACGACCCGGAACCCGCCGTGCCAGCAGCTTGCCCACATCTCGTCGCCGAAACGCAGTGCATGATGCAGGCGGTGCCGGCGTCCCGACCAGGCCGGCGTCTCGCCGCCCGCAAGATGCTGGCCGGGCATCCACCAGCGCGAGATTTCCTGCGGCTTGCGCGGATCGCGCAGATCGTAGATGACCAGGATGTTTCCGACATAGCCCGTCATCTCGGTCGAGATGTAGGCATGGCGCTCGTCCATATCGAAGCGATGGACGCCGATGCCGCCGGTCCTGTGATATGAGATCAGCTTCGGCCGGCTCGGCTCGCCGACGTCGTAGATCTTGAAGCCGCCATTGTCATAGCCGCGTTGCTCGAACTCTTCGAGCAAGCGCAGGTCATCCTCCGACACGCTCATTTTCGCGGCAATCTCTGGCGGCGTCGGCTGCCGGTCGAGCTCTTCGCTCAAGGCGCGCTTAACCGCCGGCAACTGCTCGGCGCGACGCCCGATCCTGCTCATGTTGCGCTCGTGGTTGACGACCATGATGTCGCCGGCGACGCGAACCTTGTGGCTGTGCGACTGCGCATCGTCGAGGGTGACGGCCGCGACCACGCGCGGCTTGCGCGGATCGGAGATGTCGAGAACCGATGTGCCGAGACGATCCTGGTTGGGGATGTGCCCGACAAAGGCGTAGCCGTCACTGATCGTGACCTGGCCCGCTCCGGCAAGATCGAGATGTCCCAGGCGGCGGACCTTGTGGGCGAGCGCGCTCTTTCCTCGTTCGACGTCCATGCACAGAGCTCCAATCGCAGGTCATCGCCGCAATCGCGGTCAATCGAGCTTCGCCCCCGATGCCTTGACGATCGCGGTCCATTTCGGAATTTCGGATTTGATGTAAGTGGCGAAATCGCCCGGGGTGCCGCCGATAAGGTCAACCCCGAGATCGCCGAGGGATTTCCTGACGGCGGCATCAGCGAGCGTCGCCGCCAGCGCACGGTGGAGAGTCTCGATCACGTCCCTTGGCGTGCGTGCCGGCGCGACCAATCCGTGCCAGGTGGTCGCATCGAAATTCTTGATGCCGAGCTCGTCCATGGTCGGGATGTCGGGCAGCACCGAGGTGCGCGTAAGCGTCGTCACTGCCAGGGGCCGCACCTTGCCCTCCTTGATGTGTGGCACCACCGACGAAGCCGTGGCAAACATCATCTGCACATGACCGGCGATCACGTCCTGCAACGCCGGCGCCGCACCCTTATAGGGAACATGGACCAGCTCGATCTTGGCCTCGGCCTTGAACAGCTCGCCGGCAAGGTGTGCGGCCAGGCCATGCCCGGAGGAAGCAAAGTTGAGCTTGCCGGGACTGGCCTTGGCGAGCGCAATGAGCTCGGCCAGGGAGCGTGCGGGGAGCGCCGGGTTCACCACCAGGATGTTGGCCTGCGAGCCGATCAGCCCGATGGGCGCAAAGTCGGCTTCGGCATCGAAATTGATCTTCCTGTAGAGCGCGGCATTGGTGGCAAGAATGGCGTTATTGCCGTTGAGCAGGGTGTAACCGTCGGGCGCGGCATGGGCGACGGCTTCGGCGGCAACGTTGCCGCCGGCGCCGGGGCGGTTATCGATCACGAACGGCTGCCCCAGAATCTGCTCGAGCTTGCGCCCGAGGATGCGGGCGAGCACGTCGCTTGCGCCGCCGGGGGTAAACGCAACCACCAGCGTCACGGGGCGGCTGGGATAATCGGCCGCGCCTGCCGGCACCGCGACTGTGCAAAGGAGCAATACGAGGCTGGCCAGGGAATTGAGCCCGGCGCGGGCGACGCTGTTTTTTCTTGCCAATACCGGCATTTCTATTCCCTTCCGGGACGAGCTGGCTTGGCCCTCGGTACTTCTTGCAGCTCTCGGTGATCTCGCTCTGCGCCCAGGCCATCTGGCTGGTCCAGCATTTATGGTCCTACTACCGCAACCATGTTCGCGTGCGTTACGAGAACTGAGCGCCTCTCGACCACGCCTGTGCCACGCCACGCCTGCGCCTACACGAATTGCACCGCGATGCCGCCGAGCGCCCCGAAGTCGGCGTGCAAGGTGTCGCCTTTGTGCGCATGCACCACGCGCGTGAACGAGCCCGCCAGCACGAGGTGACCCGGCTCGAGCGCGACCCCGTGGCTGCCCAGCTTGTTGGCAAGCCAGGCAACGCCGAGCGCGGGATGGCCGAGGACGCCGGCGGCGACGCCGGTCTCCTCGATCTCGGAATTCTTGTACATGATGCCGCCGACCCAGCGCAGATCGACGTCGAGCGGGCCGACCGGCCGGCCGCCGATGGCAATCCCCGCTGCTGCTCCGTTGTCAGCCACCGTGTCGAATATCTTGCGGGGATCCTGCAATCGTGCATCGACGATCTCGATCGCCGGCACGACATATTCGGTTGCGCGCAGCACTTCGGCAAGGCCAACGCCCGGCCCCTTGAGCGCCTTCCCCATGATGAAGGCAAGCTCGATCTCCACGCGCGGGCGGCAATATTTGTCGTGCGGAATTCTCGCGCCGTCGGCAATCATCATATCGTCGAACAGGTGGCCATAATCCGGCTCGTCGATCTGCGAGGAACGCTGCATGGCTTTCGAGGTGAGGCCGACCTTGTGGCCGATCAGCCTGGCACCGGCCGCCATCTTGCGCCTGGCCACCTCGCGGGAGACCGCATAGGAATCATCAATGGTGATATCGGGCCAGGTCTTGGAGAGCTGGACCGCCTGCTTGCGCTCCTTTTCCGCCGACATCAGAATATCGGCGGCTTTCATTCGGTCGGCGTCGGACAGCATGATGGGTGGTCCTCGTCCACATCGATCGGCGTGCCATCGGATCGGCAAGCGCAAATCTGCCATATGGGCGCTTCTTCAACAATGTGAGCGGCGCCGCGCGCGGCCTGCATGCGCATCTCTCGGGTTCGTTCGGCCAAGATCGAGCGTTCCGACGGCACCGTCCCGGGTTCGTTTGGCCAATTGGCGGCTGCGAGGCGCACCGCTCGGGGCGTTCAACGAAAAGGACCTTCGCCGGCTGCACCGCCTTGGGGTCGGTTCGCTCCGTTGGATTGGTGTGCATTGGCTGCACCGACTTGGGTTCGTTCGGCCAAATTGCCCGATTCCGTTGTGCACCGCTCGGGTTCGTTCGGCCAAAATGGTGTTCACGGGCTCCATCGCCTCGGGTTTGTTTGGCCAAATGGCCGGGCGCAAGCGCCGGTGAGAATGTGTCAGCGACAGATAGACCCGCCCTGATAACTGATGCGGGCGGAAAAGCAGCGTCGAATTGCCGGATTGCGAACTTGCGCCGCGACAATGCGCGCCGCTCATAGCGGTCGAGCGCAGCCGCCCGACCGAGCGCAGCCTCGTCCAAGGGCACGGCGGAAAGAAGATCGCAGCGCGCGCGGCGCACGCGCACAACATCGGCTTGCGCCGCCGCGATCCGGCACGCCATGGCGAAGCGTTCCTGGCCGGCATCGGCTCCTGCCGGCATGGCGCGCGCGATGGCGCGCGCCAGGCTCAGGCACCAGGGTGGGGATAAGCCCGGCCGGCCGGCTCAAGCCGTGCCGGCATGCATTGCGCGCGGAGCGCGCCTTGCCCTCGGCCGTCTTCGGGCCGCGGCTGGCGCGGCCATTGATGCGGCTGGCCTGGCGCCTTGCTTCGCTGATCATGCCATTCCTCGCCTGCTACATCGCGTGTTCACTGTTTGTTCTAGAGCGCTGGCGCAGCTTTGGCAAGGAATTTTTTAGCGCACGCTGCATCGGCACTCTCCCCCTGCGGGGAGAGATACGCCTCGCCGCCGTTTGGAAAATGCCATTATTTTTCACCTATTCTCAAGGCTTGAGATTTGCTGGCAGGGTGTCTGACAGCCCATAACGTTACCCTCGAGGCCGCAACACAGGCCGACGCATTTGCCCTCCTAAAAAACGAACTCACAGCACGGCCGCAGCACCTTCCAGAGATGGTGGCAGCATCCGCGCCTCTTCAGTCAGTCGGTTCATCTCCTCCACAATTTCTGCGGCGGGAACTGTCGTTTCCGGCGCCGAAATCGGCTTAATCCGAAA
>CAWFZR010000034.1:0-29896 GCA_963820365.1 uncultured Alphaproteobacteria bacterium
ACGCCCACGCATTCATGCGCGACGATTGCGATCAGGTGGCGCATCTCGTCGCGTGCGTCGCGCGAGAACAGATCGAGGAAGGCCTCGCCTTTGATCTCGCGTCCGAACAGGGCGCACACCCGGGTGCCCGCAATGCGAATGGGATGCCCGAGTCTTCGGCTCGAAGGAGAGAATGAAGGTGTCGGCAAGCACACCGCGGATTGCGCTGGGCTCGATGTCCGCTCGTTCCGGCACCGCCCCTCCCGCACGCCGCTCGTCCCAATAGTTGAACAATTCGCGGATCGATGGATGCTTCATGCGCGCCTCGCTCTCTGCCCCCTCCGAATGCGGTCGTCGATGCCCCAATTCGGGACGCAGCCCGCCGTTATTCGGAGATACGAGAATGCGATGAGCACGGCGCGTGCCGGCGCGAGGCACTGTCCGGCTCGGCTATCGCAAACGAGGCGTTAGTGTTAATGATACGATTGCGTTTGCTTTGTTCTGCTTCGATGAGCGTGCGGTGGCATGCGGCGAGCCGCGGGTCGCTGCGGCGGCCGGCATGCGCTGCAATGCCAGCGCAGTGCGCAATTTCACCCCCTTGAATCCCATGCTCGAGCAACCTCGTCGCGAACGAATGTTCAACGTGCCCCTCGTCGTGGTGGCACTGATTGCCGTGCTCGCAGGCGTTCATGCTTTTCTCTTCCTGGCATTGACGGCGGAGCAGACGACCGAAATCCTGCTTCTGTTCGCCTTTATCCCCGCGCGCTACGATGCCTCCGTGCTGCCCGACATCGTCTGGCCGGGAGGTTGGGGGGCCGACATTTGGACCTTCGTCACTTACGCGCTCATCCACGGAGATCTCACCCATCTGGTCTTCAATGCCGTTTGGCTGCTGGCATTCGGATCCCCGGTCGCGCGGCAATTCGGTCCTCTGCGGTTCTTGGCTTTCATGGCAACGACCGCCGCCGCCGGAGCAGCGGTGCATCTGGTCACGCATTTCGGAGAATTACTGCCGATGATCGGCGCATCGGCTGCAATTTCCGGAGCCATGGCGGCGGCTACTCGCTTTGCGTTCCAGCGTGGTGGCCCGCTCGCGCTGTGGCGGGATGGCGATGAGGCCTACCGGGTGCCAGCGGCGCCGCTGGCGTCATGCCTGCGGGATGCGCGCGTGCTCGCCTTTCTGCTGGTATGGTTCGGCGTCAACCTGCTGTTCGGGCTCGGCTCGATCGGCCTGCCCGGGATCGAGCAGGCGATCGCATGGCAGGCACATATCGGCGGCTTTCTTGCAGGTCTCCTGGCATTCGCCGCATTCGACCCCATTCCCATGTCGAAGGGCACCGGCGCCGATGAAGGTGATGCGCCGCCGTCTTCTCATCCATCTTGATAAGAATGTTGACCTCGCCTCAGGCGGCCGTCTCAGAATACCGCAAGGCGATGCAGCGCCGGCAAAGGCATTCCGACCAACGGTTTTTTGTGCTATGGACAAAGCCGTGCCCGGTCGCCGTGATGCCGTATGAGGCTTGGCCAAGCTGCTGGCGCGTTCGGCGCTCGCTGCAAACGGACGGAGGAACTTGGCACCAAATTGCTGGTTATTGAACCGACCGGTGCTCTGGTGGGATCGACACGAACGCCGGTCAAGGGAGGCGAGCCATGACCGTGAAGGCGATTTTGTCCAACAAGGGCGGCGACATCATCTCCATCGACCCGACCGCAAATCTCGAAACCGCGGTGAAAAAGCTTGCGCAGCATAGAATTGGCGCGCTTCTCGTGCTCGGACCGGACCGTCGAGTGATCGGGATTCTATCCGAACGCGACATAGTGCGGGCACTTGCCGAGCAAGGCGCCGACGTGCTCACGAAACCGCTGGCTGCGGTGATGACGCGCAAGGTCGTCACCTGCAGCGAGACGGAGACTGTCGGCACGATCATGGAGCGCATGACGACGGGCAAGTTCCGCCATGTCCCGGTCATCGAGCAGGATCAGGTGGTCGGCGTCATCTCGATCGGAGACGTCGTCAAGCATCGCCTGCATGAGATGGAGCGGGAGTCGGCAGCGTTGCGCGACTACATCCAGACAGCGTGATGCTCCCGGCAGCGGAAGCTGCCATCGCCTCAAGTCGGAGCAGGACGCCGCTCCTCGCAGCCGTGGCGCTTGACCATGCGCCTGGAGCTGGAGCAGGCACGCCGCCGCCGGAAGCGGTCGCTGGCGGCGTCATTCGGCGGCGTCTTGCGTTGGCAAGGGGACCTTGGGCCTCGCCATGGCGAACACTTTGTCCACCACGGAATAGTCGGCATATCCGCAGCGCGCGATCGGTTGCATGGCGGCGGTATCGAGCCGCCCATCCTTGATGAAGCGATCATCGATATGGACGCCCACCACCTGTCCGAATGCGACGAAGCGGGCAGACGGCCGCCCCTGCAGATCCTTGAGGTCGATGATCTGCAATAGCCTGCATTCGAGCGCACAGGGCGACGCGGCAACGCGCGGCGGGCGCACCAATCTCGACGGCGCAGGCGCCAGTCCCGATTGCGCCATCTCGTTCACGCCACGCGGAAACCGTCCCGACGTTTCCACCACGGCGTTGCGCAGGTCGAATGTGGCGAGGTTGCATACGAATTCCTGCGTCTCTTCGACAAAGACAAGAGAGTCCTTGGGACCCTCGCTGGAAAACAAGACGATCGGAGGATCATCGGAAACCGCATTGAAGAACGAATAGGGGGCAAGGTTGATCTCGCCCTTGGCGCTCATGGACGTGATCCAACCGATCGGACGGGGCGCAACGATCGCCTTGAGGGGATTGCGCGGAAGTCCGTGATCGTTCTTCGCGGTCTCATAGAACATGGGGGCAGCCCGACATCGTGCGGAGCTAACTCATCCGTGAGCGAAGCGGATTGCGATCTCCGCGAGCGGCGGCCGCGGCCGATCGGCGGGCGGCTCGCGTGACCGGCCGATATGGACGAAGCCGGCAATGCGCTCGTTCGCGGCAAGCCCGAACGCCTCGAGCACGCCACGGTCATAGGCGTACCATTCGGTCATCCAGCTCGCGCCATAGCCAAGCGCGTGGGCGGCGAGGACGAGGTTCATCGCGGCCGCGCCCGCCGAGAGCACCTGCTCCCATTCCGGAATTTTCACGTGCGGGGAGGCGCGGCTGACCACTGCGATGACCAGCGGGGCGCGCGCGAGGCGCCCGCGCTCGGCCGCAACCTGCTCCGCGTTGGCTTGCGGGTATTTGATGCCGAAGGCCGCGGCAATTGCCTCGCCCGCGACGAGCCTGGCATCACCCTCGAACACGATGAAGCGCCACGGCACCAGCTTGCCGTGGTCGGGAACGCGCGAAGCGACGGTCAAGAGCGTCTCGATCTCGGCAGCGGACGGAGCCGGACCAGCCAGCTCGATGGGCTTGGTCGAGCGGCGGGTCTTGAGCAGTTCGAGCGCGTCGGTCATCAGAAATGTCCGTGATGCCGGTTGCGCCTAGCACAGGTCGGCGAGGGTGACAAACGGCCGCCGGCGGCTTGAATTTGCCGCGATTGCGGTCAAAAACGTTCCCCATGGGGGTGGTGCGAGCGAGGACGGGCAAGGGGGGCCAACTCGTTTTGGCCGTTGGCCTTGTGGCAACCGGCATTGCGCTGGCGGCATTGCCGACGCAGGCGCGCGCACAGTTTCTTGACAGGACCCCGACGCTTCGTCCGCCCAACGACGTCCCGTCGGTCCCGCCCGCGCCGGCGCCGGGCATTGCCCCTCCAAGTCCGAGCTCGCCTGCTCCGCCCAAGGGACCAATGCTGCAGTCCCTCCCCCCCGCCGCCAATCCTGGCCAGGTTCATGCCGCGCCCACGTTACCTGCCGGCCAGGGTGCGCTCGCACTGAGCGCCCGATTCGGCCGCGATCTTCCCCCCATCAACGGCGGCTTGCATTGGCGCGTCTTCCGGACCGAGCAGAATGGCGTTCCCCGCATGGTCAAGGAGGACAAGGCCTCGAGCCCCACATTCGTGCTTCCTCCCGGCGCCTATGTCGTCAGCGTCGGAATTCGGCCTCGCCAACGCAACCAAGGCCGTTTTGCTGCGCGCCGAAACCGTCAAGGACGTGGTTGAAATTCCGGCCGGCGGACTACGCATCGAGGGGCGAGTCGGCGATGCCCGCATCCCGCACGGGCAGATCTCATTTGAGCTTTATAAGGGCAGTCAATTCGAGCCTGGTGACAAACGACCGATTGCCACTGCGATCATGACAGGCGACGTGATCCTGGTGCCGGAGGGCACCTACCATATCGTATCGAACTACGGAGATGCCAACTCCACGGTTCGTTCCGACATCCGCGTTGCGGCCGGCAAGCTCGCCGACACCACGATCAATCACCGCGCCGCGATCATCACCCTCAAGCTGGTGAATGAACGGGGCGGGGAAGCGCGCGCCAACACGCAGTGGTCGGTGCTTACGCCGGGCGGCGACGTCATCAAGGAATCGATCGGCGCCTTTCCCCGCGTGATCCTGTCAGAAGGCGAATACCGCGCAGTCGCCCGCAATGACAACCGGACCTACGAAGGCGGCTTCCGGGTCGTCAACGGCGTCGACGCAGAAGTCGAGGTCATCGCGCGCTGAGCGTTAAACTTCGTCGGCGCGGGCAACCCAAAGGTATTTGATTGCAAGGAGTCACATCCTAAACAGCGTGAACTCGCTGTGTGTCCGCAGATCCCCACAGGAATGCTGCAGCCAACATTCATTAGCCCGGGTCGTGCCGGTGTTGCCGTGAATGACGGTCTTCGATCGTTTCCTCGCTCCGAGAGCTAGGCAGGCGTCTTGGGACATCTTTCCGAAATTGCATCCGTACGGAGCACAAAGTGATGCTTCCTCGCGCCAGCTGTCGGGATACTCTGCTTACTAAAGCACGCGAAATTTCCGTTCTTCGAGTATGTCTTTGCTGACGGAGCAGCCGGCGGCGCGACCACCGCGACCTGAGCCCTCTTGAGCTCCTCAATGCGCGCGTTCGCAAACCGCGCATAGACACTCCCTGGATAATGCCGCCGAAACTCTTCGAGGATCGCAATGCTCGTTGTGTCCTTGATGGCTAGCCATGCTTGTGAGGCTGCATCGGTCTGTGGCTCAGGGGGAGCTGGCAGCGGTGGTGAGGTTAAGGTCGTTACGGTCACCATCAGATGAAACTCTCCGACGATTGACAGCGACAGCTCAGGAAGCTGGCTATGTTTGGTTGCCTCGTACACGTCCGTGCTTATCCTGCGAAACACCACCCCGATCTCGTCCGGCGCCTCTATGTGCCGCAAGAATGCCGCCGTGTACGGGCTGTTGCGCCCTATGCCATCCGCCGCCGTTCGCCCAGCCTGCGTGGCATACGACACGATCATCCCATGTGGAGTGTCGATGCGGGCGAGGCCGCGCTGCATCGAGGCTGCACGCGTCAAGCCGATTGAGCGCTTCAGCTGCTCAGCCATGGGATTGTCCCGGCACGCGTCGAGAACGAGAATGCGGAGATTCCTGGCATGTTGAAGATCAGAAACTATCTCGTCAACGCGCGTCATGCGACGGAGGTCAGTCTCGTCCATTAGCTTGGCATCCACAGGCATCAAATAGTTGAGACCAGCGAACTGTACGGCATGGCCGCTATAGTAGAACATCGCGACATCGGCCTCCCGCGCCGCTCTGGCGAACCGGGCGACCGCGTCGTCCATTCCATTCCTATCAAGATCGATCCCGGTAATGATCTCGAAGCCGGCGCGCTTGAGCGCAACGCTCACGTCCTGGGCGTCGTTCCGGGGGTTCGGGAGTGCAGGTGCGTTCTTGTAGGCGCCGTTGCCGATCACAAGAGCCACACGCTTTTCGGCGTAGCTCGGAGAGGTGCCAAGGCAAGACAGAAAATCACGACGCAAGCGACTGCCGAAAGCAAGCGCATGGAAGAAAGCTCCAGGTACGGCAACTTTGCCATAAGCCCGAGCGCCCTGGAAGCATGGCTGCAAGGCACCAACACCGGCCGGGAAGGCCATGGCTCTACGGTGCTCTCGACATTGCGAAGCGCCAACTCTGCTTAGTCAAGCTGCTTTTCTTGCTCTTCGCATATCCGGCGCGACCGCTTCGTCGGCAAGCGCCGCGATTGCGGCTTCGAGTGCAAGCACGGTCTGACCCTCCTTGCCCAGCCGACGGACGGACACGGTGCGGTCGGCGGCTTCCTTGCGGCCGACCACCAGCAGCGCCGGCACCTTGGCGAGCGAATGCTCGCGCACCTTGTAGTTGATCTTCTCGTTGCGAAGGTCCTGCTCGACCCGCAGCCCCGCGCGCGTAGCTGCCGCCGTCACCGAGCGGGCGTAGTCGTCGGCATCGTCGGTGATGGTGGCGACCACCCCTTGGAGCGGAGAGAGCCAGAGCGGCAGGTGGCCGGCATAGTGCTCGATCAGAATCCCGGTGAAGCGCTCCAGCGAGCCGAACATGGCGCGGTGGAGCATCACCGGGGTGATCTTGCTCGAGTGCTCGTCGATGTAGAAGGCGCCGAGCCGGCCCGGCAGATTGAGATCGACCTGCACGGTGCCGCACTGCCAGTCCCGGCCGATGGCGTCGCGCAACACGTATTCGAGCTTGGGGCCGTAGAACGCGCCTTCGCCCTTGTTGAGCGTCCAGCGCCGCCCCGATGCCTGCAGAGCCGCCATCAGCGCGGCTTCAGCCTTGTCCCAGACCGCGTCGTCGCCGATGCGTTGCGCCGGGCGGTCCGAGAACTTGATGGTCACATCGGAAAAGCCGAAATCCTCGTAGATCGACAGGATGAGATCGTTGATCTTCAGGCTCTCGTCGGCGATCTGACCTTCGGTGATGAACACGTGCGCGTCGTCCTGCGTGAAGGCACGCACGCGCATGAGGCCGTGCAGCGCGCCGGAAGGCTCGAACCGGTGCACCTTGCCGAACTCCGCTATTTTCAGGGGCAGGTCGCGATAGGATTTGAGCCCATTCTTGAATATCTGCACGTGGCCCGGGCAGTTCATCGGCTTGATGGCATAGATGCGCTCGTCGTCGGGGCGATGCTCGGTGAGGAACATCATGTCGCGATACTTCTCCATATGGCCGGAAGCGATCCAGAGCGAGGAGTCCATGAGCTGCGGCGAGTTCACCTCGACGTAGCCCGCCGCGCTCTGACAGCGGCGGATGTAGCTCTCCAAAATCTGGAACAGCGTCCAGCCCTTGGGATGCCAGAAGACCGAGCCAGGCGCCTCCTCCTGAAAGTGAAACAAATCCATCTCGCGGCCGAGCTTGCGGTGGTCACGTTTCTCCGCTTCCTCGATTTGCTTGAGATAGGTGTCGAGGTCCGCTTGCTTGGCGAAGGCGGTGCCGTAGATGCGCGAGAGCATTTCGCGGCTGGAATCGCCCCGCCAATAGGCGCCCGCGACCTTCATCAGCTTGAACGCGGCTCCGACCTTGCCGGTCGATGTCATATGCGGGCCGCGGCAAAGGTCGAACCAGTCACCCTGCTTGTAGATCTTGATCTCCTGGTCCGGCGCAATGGCATCGACCAGCTCGACCTTGAATATCTCGCCCTTGTCGCGAAAGACACGCTTGGCCTGGTTGCGCGACCATATCTCCTTGGTGAAGGGTTTGTCGCGCGCGATGATCTCACGCATCCTGCTCTCGATGGCGCCGAAATCTTCCGGAGTGAACGGCTCATTGCGGAAAAAATCGTAATAGAAGCCGTTCTCGATCACTGGCCCGATGGTCACCTGCGTGCCGGGACACAGGGTTTGCACCGCTTCGGCCAGAACATGGGCGGCATCGTGCCGGATCAACTCGAGCGCGCGCGGATCATCGCGCGTCAGAAACTCGATCTTCGCGTCGCGCTCGATTGCGTCCGAAAGGTCGGCCAGCATTCCGTCGAGCGCCATCGCAACCGTTCGCTTGGCGAGCGAGGGCGAGATACCCTTGGCGATCTCGACGCCGGTGATCCCATTGGGATAGTCCCGGCGCGCGCCGTCGGGAAAGGTCAGCGTGACCATGCTCGTCTCCTCAGCTCACTCGCTGCCTACGAATGCAGGTAAGCGTCACCGCACTGATTTAGCGGCAGGCGCAGGCGCCGGTCCGGGAGGCGCGCGCTGCGGCACCTGCAAGAAGTGCGGATGAAAGCGCCACTTATCCGATGTGCTTGCGCTTCGCAACATGCCGTGGCGCGTTGCCGGGGCCTGTGTCGGTTGGCAGCTGAATAGAGCCCCTATCCATCGCGGGGGGGAGCGCGCAGCGGTGGCTCAAGACCAGGCCCGGGATTGGTTCCGCGCCAGAGACCGTAACGCCAAGGCAAATACCAGCGCGAACGGCGCGGCAATGATGCGGGAACGAAATCGAGCCCGGACGTCCCAAGGGGCTGACAGCGGCAAAGCCGTGCGAACGTCATCCAGCCGCCGGCCCACAGTCCGAAGCGGCCGATTGCCTCACCGGCATAGGCGGAGCAGGTAGGCAAATGGCGGCAGTCAAGCCCGACAAGGGGGGAAAGGGTCAAACGATAGGCGCCGATCAATGCCTGTGCGATCAGTCGAGCGCCAAGCGGTAAGATACGAAAAACATTGAAGAATCTTAGTTCGGACATGGCCTTCGCACCGCATCGGGCTAAGCGTGATAAAGTCTGGTCGAACCAGCGGTCGCATTTCATTCTGCATCGAATTTAGGCAGGTCCGGCCGTTTTTTGGGACTAGACCCAAATCCCGGCCGCCTCTAAAACGGGAACTCCAACTCTGGGACACACACGGCGCTCTGCGACCGGCCTCCCCCAAGAAGGGTCAGGCGCAGCGCCATTGAAGAGGGTCAGCATGCTCCGATTTGTCTGGGGCGCCTTTGCGCTCGCATGCGGTGTTGTTCAAGTCGGTGCCGGCGCGCCGGTACCCGCAGATGACAGCAGCAGCGCACCGATGCGGTTCGAATGGAGGCGAGAGGGACCGGCCGACGCCTGCGGATCAAAATGCCGCGTCTGGATCTCCGCAGCCGGTTACATCACGGCCGATACACCGCGCGAGTTCGAGGCTTTCGCCAAGGACCCCAACGCACGGGGCGCCGTTCTGGTGCTTGATTCGGACGGCGGCTCGGTCTTGGGGACGCTGGCGCTTGGCAGGATGATCCGCACCCTGGACATGATCACCACCATCGGCAAGTCGACGACACTGCCGGCGTCCGGCAAGGACGAGCGCCGCGCGATGCTTGCTCCCAACGGCAACTGCGAATCGATGTGCGCCTTCCTGTTGCTCGCCGGCTCGAGCCGCTATGTGCCCCCGGAAGCCCGTGTTCTTGTGCACCAGATCTGGTTGGGAAAGAAACGCAAGCAGGCGTTGGAATCGAGCTACTCGGCCGAGGAGCTCAATGTCGTTCAACGCGACATCGGGCGATTGGCACAATATACGATCGAGATGGGCGGAGGCGTCGATCTGCTCGAAACCGCCTTGCGCATTCCACCCTGGGAGCCGTTGTATCGCCTCTCCGCCGACGAGCTTCAGCGCATGCGCCTCAACACCGTCGAGGCGCCGTTCGACCGGGATTTCCCGCGCAACCGCGCGGTCAGCTCCGCCAGCGCGCTGGCGACGGTGGGCCGCCCGGGAGACCATCCGCGCGACTAAGCGCAACCTCCGGGCTGGCCTCCGAACGCCGCGTCGGGCGTTACAGCGTGCGCTTGCACCGGCGCTGGCTGAAGCGCTTGGAATAGTCCGTCTGTGTCTTGGCCCAGTCGGCTGCGGCGGCGGCGAAGTCCGAGCCCGGACAATGGGCAACGTGCGCCTTCACCCGGCCTGCGAACGCCATGATGGTTTCGAGCGTGATGCAGTAGGGCGGCCGGTCTCGCGGCGAGGTCACATCGAGCTTCGGCAGCTCGGCTTGGTCCTTGCTAAGGACTTTGGCTTCGGTCGCGCAATCGAGTGCCGCGGCAGCGCCGGCAAGGGAACTTCCCTCCGACAAGAGAATGGCCACCGCCGTCAGACAAGCACTCGCACGCACGATCCGCCCACGGTTACGCCAAGTGTCTCGTATCCCTTTAACTCCGAAGCTCGCTTCAGCGTGGCTGCGGGCACTTGCGAGCTTGCGAATCGGGACACCAGCGAGAGACGCCTCATCTGGAATGCTACGAGCTTGCCGCCGTGGCGGCCCTCCGCTTGGCCTCGATCTGGTCAATTGCGGCGGTCACGGCGTCAAATGTCAGCAGGGTCGAGGCATGGCGCGCCTTATAGTCGCGCACCGGCTCAAGGACGGCAATGTCGGCCCATCTCCCGCCGGGCGGCGTGCCGTTTTCCTTGAGCATGCGCCGGACCGTTTCCCGCAGGCGACGCAATTCCTCGGCTTTTGCCCCGATCACGTTGCGCGCCATGATCGAGGACGAAGCTTGACCGAGTGCGCAAGCCTTCACGTCGTGGGAGAAGTCGGTCACGGTATCGCCGTCCATCTTGAGATCGACCGTTACGGTCGATCCGCACAGCTTGGAATGGGCGGTCGCGGTCGCATCAGGCGCTTCGAGCCGGCCCAACCTCGGAATATTCCCCGCAAGCTCGAGGATTCGACTGTTGTAGACGTCGTTCAACATGACATTCGATCGCGGCTGGCCCACCGGTCAATATGTTTGCGCGATCCGCATCAGGCAATATATAGGGGTTGGCTCGCCCGTTGCGAGCAGGCGCAGCGTGCTGCGGCGGATTGTTGGGCTCATGGCGCAGCAACCGCATGATGTATGTTGGGAATGCGGCGTCCGGTCGTCGCGCGTAGGCGCAATCGAGCCTTACGCGGCTGACTGACGCGCGGCCCCCGGTGACACCCCCGGCATCGCGCCGGTCGAACGGAGAGACCGCCATGGACGCTGTGGTCAAAGCCTGGCCGAAGAAGACCCTGTCCGACCACGTCCGCGCGGCCCCCGAGCCCGTCGTGCCCAGACCGTCGCGCGAGGAAGCGCTGGCTGCAGTGCGCACGCTCATCGCCTATGCCGGCGACAACCCCGGCCGCGAAGGTCTGCTGGAGACGCCCAAGCGCGTCATCGATGCCTTCGGCGAGCTTTACCGCGGCTATCGCCAATGTCCGCTCGACGTGCTCGAGCGCACCTTCGGCGAGATCGGCAGATACGACGATTTCGTCCTCGTTCGTGACATCGAGTTCAATTCCCACTGCGAGCACCACATGATGCCGTTCATGGGCAAGGCGCATATCGCCTACAAGCCCATTGATCGGGTGGTGGGACTTTCCAAGCTTGCGCGCCTGGTCGGCGTCTATGCCCATCGGCTGCAGACCCAGGAGCACATGACCTCCCAGATCGCGACCGCAATCGAGGAGATTTTGACGCCGCGCGGCGTCGCCGTCATGCTCGAGGCGAAGCACATGTGCATGTCGGTGCGCGGCGTCGAGAAGCCCGGCTCCTCGACCATTACGACGCAGTTCATCGGCAGCTTCCGAGACAATTCGGACGATCAGCTCCGCTTCATCACCATGGTGCGCGGAACCGATCGCTGAATTGCGCGCCGTTGCGAGCCGCTCCCGCTCGGCGTGGCGACAGGAACCATCGGCGCGAATGCGCGGCGCCACCGGCCGTCCGAAAAAATGTTCGGTGCAGCGGCCGCGTTTCCTTCGTGAACGCGTTTGGCGCGAGGTCATATTGTCGGATCAAGCTTCCGATTTTGTCGCGCCCGGCTCGACGCAGGAAGTCGAGGAGGGCCGCACATTCACCCCGAAGTTCGACCGCGATGGGCTTGTCACCTGCGTGACGACGGACGCTCGCTCGGGCGACGTGCTGATGGTGGCGCACATGAACGCTGCGGCGCTGCAGAAGACGATCGCCACCGGGGAGGCTTGGTATTTCAGCCGGTCACGCCGATCGTTGTGGCGCAAGGGCGAGGCCTCGGGTCACGTGCAGCATGTTCTCGACATGCGCATCGACTGCGATCAGGACGCCGTATGGATCAGGGTGGAGCAGGAAGGGCCGGGCGCCTGCCATACCGGCCGGCGTTCGTGCTTCTATCGGACGGTGCCGCTGGGCAGGCCCGGCGCCGTGACGCTCGAATTCTGCGACGCAGAGAAGACCTTCGACCCGAAGGCCGTGTACGGCGAAAAGAAGCCCTAATCTAATTCCTCCTGCTCAGGTCACTCCTGCCGCGGTTGCTGCGCGAGCACTTGCCGCGCGCGAGCAAGATGCGGGCGGTCGTGCATCACTCCGCCGACGGCAACGGCGCCCTTGCCGGGATTGGCGTCGAATGCGGCAACAATGGCGCGCGCCCTGGCGATTGCGTCCTCGCTCGGTGTGAACACCTCGTTGATGACCGGCACCTGCGCCGGATGAATCGCCATTTTTCCGCGGAAGCCGTCGCGGCGCGCCTCCTGCGCCTCGCGCCGCAGCACGGCGGCATTGCGGAAGTCGGGGGTGACGGTATCGAGCGCCGGCACCTGCGCGTCAGCCGCACCGGCGAGGCACAGCGCGCGCGCCAGCCGATAAGGATCGAGAAAGCGGCCATCCGCATCCCGGTTCGCCTCGGCGCCAAGCGCGGCCGAGAGATCCTCCGCGCCCCAGGTCAGCCCCACGAGCCGCGTGCTCGCGCCGCGGAAGGTGCCGGCGAGAAACAGCGCCGCGGCGGTCTCGGTCGCGATCGCAGAAGATCTTGATGGCGTCATCGGCAAGGCCGTGGATTGCCTCGCGCGCCGCGAGCTTGGCATCGGCGTGGATCACGCTCGCGCCGCCTTCGGCCTTGGGCAGCATGATGGCATCGGGGCACGCGGACACGACTGCATCGAGATCGGCGTCGATCAATCCGGTCGCGATGGCGTTGACGCGCACCAGGAGGCGAGGGCGGTGGGCCGCCTTGCAAGCTTCCTTGAGGAAGTCCGCGGCGCTTTTTCGGGCGGCGATCTTGCCTTCCGGCGCGATCGAGTCCTCGAGGTCGACGATCACGGCGTCGGCGCCGCTCGCCATGGCCTTGTCGAGCTTGTTGCCGCCGTCGGCAGGCACGAAGAGAAGGGAGCGCATTACATCGGTCGCATGCGCATGAAGACCTGGCGGCGGCATTCGGCGACCAGCTTGTTGTTCTGATTATAGGCGCGGTGGTGAAACTCCACGATGCCGGCGCCGGGCCGCGACGTCAACTCGCGCTTGTTGATCACCTCGCTCGTGCAATGGACGGTGTCCCCTTCGAACAGCGGGTGCGGGAACTTGACCTCGGTCATGCCGAGATTGGCGATGGTGGTACCGACCGAGAGATGGTTGACCATGATGCCGATCATCAGCCCGAGGGTGAACAACGAGTTCATTAGCGGCTGGCCCCACTCGGTTTCCTGCTCGCAGAAATGGCGGTCGATGTGCAGGGGTTGTGGATTGAGCGTCATGTTCGAGAACAACATGTTGTCCATCTGCGTCACCGTGCGCGTGAGCGGGTGCTCGTAGAGGTGGCCAACCACGAAATCGTCGAAATAGAGTCCTCCGCGCTTGTGGCGGACCAGGGTGTCTTGCGCCATCGGCCGTCCTCCGTTGGCTGTTGCTTGCGCCTGCATTTACCACAATCGCGGGCTCCGGGCGGGAGGAAAGCGCGATCCGGGCCGCGGCTTGCCGTCGTTTACATTCTATCAATATTTCCAAAGATTTATGGTGAACGCTTTATTAAGCCTTGGCGCCGTAGGCTCGGGAATCAGCACCCGGACAATCGGGCAGCAAGGACATGCCCTCATCGTGGCGTCGGTCGCAGCATGATCGTTCGTGAATTCCTGCAATGGACGCGCACGGCTCCCGCCGCGGAGCGAGGTAACGCGACCAGCGCGTTGGCGCGCGCCTACCTTTATTCCGAGCTCGGCCCGGACGATCGGGCGGCCGCCGAAGGCGCGCTCATCATGCTGCTCGACGACCCCTCGCCGCTGGTGCGCGCCGAGCTCGCTCGGGCGCTCGCCTTCAGCGAGCACGCACCGCCGGCAGTCATTCTCGGCCTCGCCATCGACCAGCCTGAAGTGGCATCCTGGGTGCTCGAGCATTCGCCGCTCCTGCTCGATACCGATCTCGTCGATGCGGTTGCGACCGGCAAGGCGCAGATACAGGCAGCAATCGCCAACCGCCACGACCTGCCGTGCCCGGTATCAGCTGCCATTGCCGAGGTCGGCGGGGCCGAGGCCTGCCTCATTCTCATCGAAAATCCGAGCGCTCGAATCGCGGCGTTCTCGCTCGACCGCATGGTGGCCCGTCACGGTCATCTCGGCGCCATCCGCGAGGCGATGCTGCAGCGCGATGATCTGCCGGCGCCGACGCGTCAGGCTCTGGTCGCCAAGCTCTCGCAAACGCTTGCAGGTTTTGTCGCTGCGCGCGCATGGCTCGAGCAGGATCGCGCCAACCGCGTTGCCAAGGAGGCCTGCGAGAAGGCGACCGTCAGGCTCGCGGCGGTTGCGCCCGTATGCGAGATCAGGCCGCTCATTCGACACTTGCGCGAAAGCGGCCAGCTCAACGCAGGTCTGGTGCTGCGGGCGCTCCTTTCCGGGAATGTCGAGATGTTCGTGGAGGCGCTCGCCGAGCTCTCGGACATGCCGCTCGCGCGCGTGAGCGCGCTCGTGCATGACAAGGGCAGCTCCGGCTTGCGCGCAATGTTCGATGCGGCAGGGCTTCCCCCTTCCACCCATCCGGCATTCCGCGAGGCGATCGAAGCCCTGCGCGAGGGCGGCTTCGACCCCGGCGGAGCGACGCGGCTCAAGCGGCGCATGGTGGAACGTGTGCTCACGCGCTGCGCCGATGAACCCGACGTCGACGTCGCTCCCCTGATGACGCTGCTTCGCCGCTTTGCCGCGGAAGCCGCGCGCGAGGAAGCGCGGATGTTCTGCGAGGAGCTGATCGCAGACGACGGCACCGATGAAGGTTACGAACGCGCGGCGGCCTGAGCTCTGTTTCGCCCCCCTTCTCCCTCCACCAGAACGGGCGCCCAATACGCGGGATAGGCGTGGCGCGGATCGGACGTATCGTCGATGGTGGCGAGCATGGCCCGGCGCAGCGCCTCGGGGCCGCCGAGCGTGGGATCGGACTTCAATGTCGACGCCGACGTGGTCTGAGACCCTTGCAGATCTTGCATCGCGACAGCGTTTTCATTATGTAAGTATGGCAGTAATGATAAAGGCCCCGGCAATGGCGAACGTTGTCACCATCAACCGCCCGGACGTTGTTGCCCTGATCGAAGAGGCAGCCAACCGGTTGACCGACGGCAACAAGACCGAAGCGGTCGCATTGGCCCTGCGATCGTTGCTGGACCGGAGCGCACGCGCCGGCTCCCTGTTCGGCGCGCACCACGGATCGGTGCGCGTCCATGAAGGCGTGGATCTCCTTGCACCGGCACTTGACGTCCAGCCCGATGCCGAGACCGGCCGAGAAAGCGATCGATGACCGATGCGCTTCTGCTCGACACCCATATCGCCCTCTGGCTCGACAGCGGCGACGAGCGACTGCGCCCTTCGACCCGCGCTCTGATCGACGGCTGCTGGAGAGATGGTGGAACCATTCTCATGAGTGCCATCACGGCCTGGGAGATTGCGCTCCTTGTCGACACGCAGCGGATCGATCTCGATCTTCCTGTTGAGACTTGGATCGAGCGTTTCCTGGGCCGTCCCGGCATAAAAGCTGCGCCGCTGAGCGCACATGCGGCGTCGCGCAGCTATCAGCTTCATCATCTGGAGCAGCGTGACCCGGCAGATCGCCTGCTGATCGCCACCGCCATCGAGCTTGCATGTCCGCTGGTCACATATGACGAGCGCATTGCACGTTTCAGCAAGAAGCATGGCCGACAATACCGCTTCGCGATCAGCGCATGAACTCGATCGCGCTTACCTTGGCGCGCCCTCTCCCACAACGGCGAACGGGGCCCAGTAGGCGGGATGGGCGTTGCGCGGGTCGGAGGTGTCATCGATGTAGGCGAGCATGGCGCGGCGCAGCGCACGCCCTTGCCCATCCGCGACCAATCTTACATCAGGTGAGACGTCAAGATTGCACCGGATTGCCTCGATCGCTCGCGCAGGGATTCCCAGCATCCCCGGGGAATGACGGTAGAGGCAGGCGAAGGATGGATCTTCAATATCCGAATTGCTCGCGCACGATGCGCTCGTCGAGACTGTGGCCGGGGTCGAACAACATCCGCATTTCGATAGCGTGGTCCATTTGGATGTCCACCTCCGAGACCGCGCGCACTTCGTCATGATCGGCGACGGCGGCGACCGGACGTTTCTCCGGCTCCAGCACCTCCACCCGAACATGCGCGCGGTCCGGCAGAAGGGCGCCGTGCCAGCGCCGCGGCCGAAACGGACTGATCGGCGTGAGCGCCATCAGCGACGCGCTGATCGGGATGATCGGGCCCTGGGCGGACAGATTGTAGGCAGTCGAGCCGGCAGGCGTGGCCACCAGCACGCCGTCGGCGACCAGCTCGGGAAGCCGCACTTCGCCGTCGATCAGGATGCGCAGTCGCGCGGCCTGATAGGTCTGGCGAAACAACGATACCTCGTTGAACGCGTGGTGCTGCATCGTCGTGCCCGCACTGTCGCGGGCGCGCATGAGGAGGGGGTGAATCACCGTCATCCGCGCCGCTGCCAGCCGCTCGCGCAGGCCGCTTTCACGGAATTCGTTCATGAGAAATCCGACCGTGCCGCGGTGCATGCCGTAGATCGGCTTGCCGGCATGCATGAACTTGTGCAGGGTTTGCAGCATGAGCCCATCGCCGCCGAGTGCAACGATCACCTCGGCGCGATCGGGTGCGATGTTTCCGTACTGGGCGGCGAGGCTTTGGAGGGAATCTTGCGCCTCCGCCATGGAGCTTGCGACGAAGGCGATGCGGTCGTAGCTCGGGGTCGCGCAAGCAGCGCGCGCGGGATTGCGACTCGCAGAACCGAGAACTCGCGGAGCTCATGGGATTTGATTCATGCGCTTGATACGGCGGCTTGGCCTTGACGCGGCAGCGGCTGGCCGGCTGCCTGCGGCCGGCGGAGGTTGAAAATGGAGCGTGCGATCCTCGTCTATACGACTTATCCTTCCGTTGTCGAGGCGGAGCGGGCCGGCCGCGCGCTGGTCGAGCGCCGCCTCTGTGCATGCGTCAACATTCTGCCCGGCATGATCTCGCACTATTGGTGGCAGGGCACCATCGAGCGTGGCGAGGAAGTGGTGATGATCATCAAGACCCGCGCCTCGCTCAGCGCGAGCGTCAGCGCCGCGGTCAAGGAGATGCATTCCTACAGCACGCCTGCCATTCTGGTGATGCCGATCGAGAGCGTCGAGCAGGCTTATCTCGACTGGCTCATGGCAGAGACCGAGGCACCGGCGAGATAGGCTGGATCGGATCGGACGCTTCGCAACACCCGACAATCTTGCCGGCGTGGCAAACGCACGGGCCACGCGCGCCGGTCTTGCAGGTGCGTCACTCAAGCGTACAGCCTGCCCATCCGGCGCTGACCGCATTCAGGAAGGATTAAGCATCTCGGCGTAGCGTATCTCGGGACGATCCTGTGAAGGGGCACCGGATTGCCGGCGCGGGGATCGTGGCGGGAACGAGCCTATGTTGCGTACAATCGGGGCCGCAATGGCTTCTGCTTTGCTGGTTGCGATGCCTGCCCTCGCCATCGAGACGCAGCCCCCCGCAACCTCCCCGGTAGTCCAGTCCAAGACGATCCCATCGAGCAAGAGCACGACGCCCGCCAAGGGCAAGGTCGTCGGCAAGATCGGCAGCAAGACCGCCGGCAAGAACCAGCGTCCTGCAAAAATTTCAACCGCGGCACGCGCAGGCGCCAAGCGGGGAGCGGCGACGAAGACATCGAGCAAGGATGCGACGGCGCCGGCGTCCAAGACCCAATCCAAGATCACGCAGTCAACGGCCGGGAAGCCCAATCAGGCCAAGTTGAATGAGGCCAAGCTCAATCCGTCGAAGCCCAATGGGCCAAAGCCTGGCCAGGTCAAATCGCAGCATGCCAAGCCCAGGATGCCCGCAAATTCCACGGGCTCGGTTGCTCCGAGGTCCGTGCCCACGCCGGGATTGTACTGACAGTTCTGTATCGCGTAGCTGGCAGTATGCGTAGCCGGCTTGGGTCACGGCAGCCGGCTTGCGGTGCCCACAAGGCCCGCAAGCCGGTCCACTATGCCAAGCCTGTGGCGTATGTTCTGTAACCCCGCGGCAACAGTGCAGGACGGATTAGCGCAGCATGATCCGCCCTACGTAGTGCCCGGAACCACAATTGGCTGATACAGAAATGTGTCCCGGGCGCAGCGCAGCACGAAGCGGTGCGCGCCGCAGACCCGGGCCCGCACAAGACGCGATTGCCGGCGGTCCCGGATCAGCAGTGCACCGCGCTGGCAGTTTGCAAGGGCACGCCAAACCGATAGCAGCGCGCTGCACTGCATCCGGGACACGAGTCAGACATTTGCGAAACCGGGTACGAGACCAACGCTCGCGCAAGCGGCACCATTGTCGGGTCTCGTGAAGAGCTCGACCGCCTGTGCGACACCGGCACGCGTTTCCGACATCGATGTAATTCGCCGCCGCGTCCGGCTAATTTCGCCGGAAGGTGGGCATTCGGGAGCAAGAGCGTCCGTGCGACAGGAGGGATGCAATGATCGACGATTTCGAGGACCATTGCTGGAAGGACATCGTGACTCCGGACGTGCTGGAGGTCTATGCTGCCTATCGACGCAAGACATTCGTCGGTCCAAGCCCGGCGCTGCTCGCGGTCGATCTTTATGAGCTGGTCTATCGCGGCGGCCCGCGCCCCCGGCGAGCTCGCCAAGATCGTTCCCGAACACCTGCGGGGAATACGCCTATGCGGCGATCGAGCCGACCAAGCGGTTGTTCGCGGCGGCGCGCGCGCGCGGGCCTGCCGATATTCTACTCGACCGGCGACGTGCGCGCGGAAAGCCGCCCAAGCCTGCGTCACCGCCACAAAGCGCAACAAGCCGCCGCTCGACCCGCCCGACTATGCCATCCGGGCGGAGTTCAAGCCGCAGCCGCAGCGACGTCGTCATCACCAAGCAGCGCGCCAGCGTGTTCTTCGGCACGCCGCTAACCGCGCATCTCACCCAGCTCGGCGTGCAGACGTTGATCATCTGCGGCGAGAGCACGTCGGGTTGCGTGCGCGCGACTGCGGTCGATGCCTATTCGCACGGCTATCATGTCGTGCTGGTCGAGGAGTGCTGCTACGACCGCAGCATCCTCTCCCACAAGGTCAACCTGTTCGACATGCATCACAAATATTGCGACGTGATGCATGTTGACGAGGTGGTCTCCCATCTCGGAGGGCAGGCCGTGCGCAAGGCGAGCTGATGTCCGTTGCGGCCCCATGCTGAGGAGGCTCGCGAACTGACGCATCTCGACGCATGAGGACGCCCTGCATCCTTGAGACGGCCGCTTCGCGGCCTCCTCAGGATGAGGGCGAACAGGAACGTTCAAGGATTTGAAATGAAGCCCGCGCCCTACGGTCCGTTTCCCTATTCGCCGATCATCAAACGCCCGCGGCTGAGCTGGCCGGACGGTGCGCATGTGGCATTCTGGGTAATTCCCAACATCGAGTTCTTCTCGCTGATGGAGAAGGTGCCGGCGGGCTCTGGCGGTCCCGGCACGCCGGTGCCCGACATTCCGACCTGGTCGTCGCGCGACTACGGCAACCGGGTCGGCGTGTTCCGGTCTGATGCAGGTGATGGAGCGCCATGGCGTGCGCGGCACGGTCGCGCTCAACAGTGACCTCTGCGCGCATCATCCGGAGATCATCGAGCGAAGGTCAAAGGCTGCGGCTGGGAGTGGATGGGCCATTGCGAGAGCAACACCCGCCGACTCAATGAGGCGCCGCCGGGCGAAGAGGAGGGTATCATCCGCCGCACGCTCGCGACCATCGAGAAGGCGACCGGCTCCCGGCCGGTGGGCTGGCTCGGCTCGGGCCTGCAGGAGACCTGGGACACGCCCGATCTGCTGGCGGCGGAGGGCTGCGAATATGTCTGCGACTGGACCAACGACGACCAGCCCTATGTCATGAGCCTCGAGCGCGGGCGGCGGCTCGTCGCCATGCCCTACAGCCACGAGATCAACGACAAGCCGGCATTCGAGCGCCAGCACCGCACCGCCGATGAGTTCAAGCGACATGATCTGTCGGCAGTTCGACGTGCTCTATCGCGAGGGCGCGCAATCGGGACGCGTGATGGCGATCGCGCTGCATCCCTATCTCACCGGCGTGCCCCACCGCATCGACGCCTTTGCCGCGGCGCTCGGCTATATCTGCCAGCCATCCGCGTGTCTGGAAGGCGACCGGCAGCGAGATTACGCGACATTATCTCGCGCAGAGCGCCAACTCATGAAGGAGTAGCATCATGCGCATGGATCACGGGCATGAAAGCTGCAAATCGGATCGCTGCTCGTGGGGGCAAGATCCTGCCGTCTCGCCTGTCGCCAATGCGGCGGAGGCGGTGACCATCGGCACCGTCGGCCAGGCATCGGCCAATCTCTGGCCGGTCTTCATCGGGCTCAACAAGGGATTCTTCACCGAGCAGGATCTCAAGATCGACGTGGTCTATGTGCAGTCGAGCGCGCAGCTCGTGCAGCAGATCACCGCCGGCTCGCTCGACATCTGCATGTCGACCGGCCTGGTCGATCCGATGCGGGCGGTCGGGATGGGCGCGCCGATCGCGATCGTGCGCGTCGAGGTGCAGGCGCCGCCCTATGCGCTCAATGCCAAGCCCGCGATCAAGAGCCTCAAGGAGCTCAAGGGCAAGACTGATCTCGCTCGGCGGTCCGAAGGACATCACGCGTATCTATGTCGAGCGCATGCTGGAGCCGAACGGCGTGAAGCCCGGCGAATTCGACATGGTGTTTGCGGGCTCCACCGCGGCGCGCGCGTCCGCGCTGCTGGCGGGCGCGGTCGATGCCGCGATCCTGCTGCCTCCCTTCAATTTCCAGGCCGTGGCGGCGGGTTTCAGCGACCTCGGCTTGACTATCGACTACGTCAAGGACCTGCCGTTCTCCGGCACGGTGGTCAACGTGCGCTGGGCGAACGCCAACAAGGCGACGCTGGCAAAGCTGCTTGCAGCCCACACCAAGAGCGTCGCGTGGTTCGGGGACCGACCGCAACCGTGCGGAGGCGGTCAAGATCCTGGTGGCGGCGAGCAAGCTCAAGCAGGACGATGTGGAAAAGGCCTATGATTTCATGCTCAAGGGTCAATTCTTCGAGCCGACCGGCAAGGTCTCGAAGTCGAAGCTCACCGCTCTGGCAAAGGCGATGGTCAGCCTCGGCGACTTGCCGAACGCGATCGATGTCGAGCGCCTCACTCTGCGGGGCGTAACAGAGCTGAGCGACTAGATGGCGAAGCCGGCCGAGGCGACCGAATCGCAGGCGGTCGCCAGCATCTATGCAAGGCTCGCGGCTGCGCTATTTCGCGGGCGCCATTTCGGTCATAGGCGGGCTCCTGCTGTGGGAGCTCATCAGCCGTGTCGTCGTCGCCAATGCACTGTTTCTGGCGGCGCCCTCGCAGATCGTCGAGGCGATCTACGCGCTGACCCTGAGCGGCGAGATGCAACGGCACATGGCGATCAGCGCCGTCGAGTTCGCCCTCGGCTACATTATTGCGAGCGTGATCGGTATCGTCCTCGGCTTTGCGATGGCCAACAGCGTCACCGCCAAACGGGCGCTGCAACCGTGGATTTCGGGCCTCTACGCCACGCCGACGATTGCGCTGGCGCCCTTGTTCATTCTCTGGTTCGGCATCGGCATCTGGTCGAAGGTGCTGGTGGTGATCTTCCTGGTGCTGTTCCCGGTCACCATCAATACCGAGGCTGGGCTTCGCACGACCAGCGAGCGGCTGATCGAGATGCTGCGCTCGTTCGGGGCGACGCCGCGGCAGATCTTCTTCAAGGTGTCGTTGCCGTCGGCCATGCCCTTCATCCTGGCGGGGTTGAAGCTCGGCATCGGACGCGGACTTATCGGCGTCGTCGTCGCCGAATTGTTCGGCTCGCGCGCGGGGCTCGGGCGTTTGATCAGCCAGTCGGCAGATGCCTTCAACATGCCGGAGCTGTTCGCCGGCGTGGTGGTGCTCGCCTTCGCCGGCATCGTCATGACCGCGGGCTTCACCCGGCTCGAGGGCAAGCTCGTGCCATGGACCAGAGACTGACGCTTAGCGAGCGCGACGGACGATGGCGACCAAGCTCACAATCAGGAATGTCGGCAAATCGTTCGGCACGCTTGAGGTTCTGCGCGGCATCGAGCTCGCGGTCGCGCGCGGCGAGTTCATTTCAGTGGTCGGGCCCTCGGGCTGCGGCAAGACCACGTTTTTGCGCATCGTCGCCGGCCTCGAGCCCGCAAGCTCGGGCGAAGTTGTGCTCGACGGCCGCGCCGTGCACGGCCCCGGCGGCGACCGCGGCTTCGTGTTCCAGACCGACAGTCTACTGCCGTGGCGCACCGTCTTTGCCAACGCCATCATCGGCCGCGAGGTCGCGGGCCGGGTGGGGCCGGCGGAGCGGGCGCGCACGATGGAGCTTCTCAAACTCGTCGGGCTTGAAGGTTTCGAGCACTATCATCCGCGCCAGCTGTCCGGCGGCATGCGTCAGCGCGTCAATCTCGCCCGCGCGCTCGCGATTGACCCGGAAGTGCTGCTGATGGACGAGCCGTTCTCCTCGCTCGACGCGCAGACCCGCGAGATCATGCAGACCGAATTGCTGCGTATCTGGGAAGAGGGCCGAAAAACCGTGCTGTTCGTCACCCACCAGATCGACGAGGCCGTGTTCCTATCCGACCGCGTGCTGGTGTTTGCGCGCAGGCCCGGGCGGCTGCGCGAGAACGTCGCGATCGAGCTTCCGCGCCCGCGCTCGCTCGCGATGAAGCGAACGCCCGAGTTCGTGCGCTACGTCGATCATATCTGGCGGCTGATCGAGGACGACGTGCGTGCAAGCGTGATCGAGGAGAAGGCATGAGTGAGGCAGAGGTAAGGGCTAAGGGCGCAATGACCAGGAATCGCATCACTGCGAAGGCAGCTTTGTCGCTCGAAGGGGCGCGCGTGAGAGGGGCAGCGCGGCGGCGGTGGGGCAGCGGGCTGTGCCGAAAGGCCGGCTAACGCGGGCATCGCGGGCGCACCAGCCTTATCCCCCCGGCCGATCCGCTTTATTTGCGTTCCGCGCGGCGGCGTCGCCGATATCACTCGCGGCTGGCGGCGAGGAGCTCGGCGAGCGGCTGGGACAGCGGTTCGTGGTGGAAGAAAGCCGGGGCCGGGTGGCATCGCCGCGGCTCGCGCCGGTCTCCCGCGGCCGCCGGACGGCCATACGATCGGCGTGACCAACGGAACTCGATCAGTGTCGGCGATCTACAAGTCCTGCCTTCGACCCGGTCAAGGATTTTGCGCCATCTCCGCCTTGGCATCTCGACTCGTGTTCGCCACCAATACCGAGTCGGGCTCAAGACGCTGGCGGACTTCATCAAGGCGGCGAAGCGAAAACCCGGCGCCCTCAATGTCGGCACCATCAAGATCGGGGTACCCAGAACCGCTGCCGATCTGCTCAAATCCTCTGCCGGCCTCAACTTCAAGATAATCCCTGTCGTGGAACTCCCGATTCGTGGCGTCCTTCGCAACGACACCCAGCCCATGGTCCATTTCTACGCGCCATGAAGCCGACCTCGTCGACAGCAATATTCTGCGCCATCGGGACCTCCGGGTTGAGCGCTCGTTATTTCTGCCGGCGGTGCCGACGGTTGCCGAAGCGAGGTGCCGGGCTATGAGGTGACCTCGTGGAACGGCATCGGGGCGCCGGCCGGTACGCGGGCTGGCGATCATCGATCGCCTCAACGCCGCGATGCGCGAGATCCTGGCGACGGCGGAGGTGAAGGCGGGGAGGTAGGATTCGGAGTAGAGGCGAAGGCGAGCTCGCCGGCCGAGTTCAAGGCGCAGCTCGAAGGCGAATCAAGAAGTCGGAGGCGGTAATCAGAGAAGGCCGGCGTTCCCAAGCAGTGAGCTTCGCAATCGGGACACCAGCATGAATTCGGAAAGAGCGGCGGGCCGCGAAGAAGGAGGGCGCAAGCGCCGGCACGGTCGCACCCAGCCGTCTGCCGGCCGGAGTGAGCACGCAGCTGTTTGCCTCGGCGTTCCAGCAATTTCGCGCCGGGCAGATCGCCGAGGCCGAGCGCCTGTGCCGCGACGCGCTCGCGATCGAGCGCAATCATTTCGACAGCCTGCACCTCCTCGGCATCATCGCCTTGCAGACCGCGCACCACGAGCAGGCGATCGAGCTGTTCAGCCGCGCCATCGCCGTCAACGACCGCGCGCCGGAATGCCACTTCAACCTGGCGCTCGCCTTGCGCGCACGCGGGCATCTCGACGAAGCCGCCGTGCATCTGCGCCGCGCCATCACGCTGCGTCGCGACTATGCCAAGGCCCATTGCAGCCTCGCCGATCTCCTCGAGCAGCAGGAAAGGTTTGCCGAGGCACGCCAATGCTATGAGCGGGCGCTCGCGCTCGATCAGGGCCTCATCGGCGCGCAAAATGGCTTGGCCAACCTGTTGCTGCGGCAGGGGCGCTTCGAGGACGCCGTGGTGCGCTACCGGCAGATGCTGGCGGCGCGGCCCGAGGCCGCCGAAACTCATGGCAATCTCGGCGTCGCGCTTGCCGCGCTCGGCCAACGCGACGAAGCAGCAAGGCATTATCAGCACGCGCTAGCGCTCAAGCCGCAACTTATCGACGTCTACGGCAATCTCGGGCGGCTCCTCCTGGCGCAGGGCGATCTCACGCAGGCGCTCGCGCTTGCCCGCCGCGGGCTCGCGCTCGCCGAAACCGAAGAGCTGCGGGCGTTCTTCCTGCAATGCGCCAAAGCCCTGCCGTCGCCGCCGCAGGATCGCGCGCTCCGCGCCGACCTCTCGACGCTCGTCACCCGCGCCCTGGCGGAAGGCTGGACGCGTCCCGCCGAGCTTTCCGGGCTGGCGGCAATGCTGTTTCGCTGCGAAGACGCCGGCGCAGCCGTCCTCGCGCGCGCCGCCGCGGCTTGGCCCAGGCGCTTGCCGCCGAATGAATTGTGGACCGCAGACGAGCTTGCGGCCATATCCCGCGACGCCTTGCTGCGGGCGCTCCTTGAATCGGCTCCGGTCCAAGATACTGCGCTCGAGCGATTTCTCACCAATGCCCGATCGGCGCTGCTCAGCAAGGCGCTGGTGGCGGACGCAGCGAGCGCGAGCACGCCAGAGGAAACCGGTTTCTTTTGTTCGCTGGCGCGCCAATGCTTCATCAACGAGTACGTTTTCGCCCCGTCGCCGGATGAGCTGCGCCAGGTCGAGCAATTGCGGCAAGCCGCTGCCGCGGCGCTCGCTGCCGCAGCGCCCGTCCCGCCGATCCGGCTGATCGTGCTGGCGGCCTACATGCCGCTGCATTCGCTCGCGGGAGCAGGCCAGCTCACCGGGCGCCCATGGCCCGAGGCGCTCATCGGCCTCATCGAGCAACAGGTGAGGGAGCCGCAAGAGGAGCAGCGGCTGCGCACAACCGTGCCGGCCATGACTGCGATCAATGACGAGATCTCGCAACAAGTCCGGAACCAGTATGAGGAGATGCCCTATCCGCGCTGGATGAAGGCGGCGCCGGTCGGCCGGCCGACCACGCTGGAGTGGTATTTGCGCAATCAGTTTCCGTGGGCGCCGATCAGTCGCCGCGGCGAACGCCAGAAACTTGACATTTTGATTGCCGGCTGCGGGACCGGCCAGCACACGCTCGAGACCGCGCGGCGGTTTTCCGGTGCAAACGTGCTCGCCATCGACCTGAGCCTGACCAGCCTCGCCTACGCCAAGCGCAAGACGAACGAGCTTGGCCTCGGCAACATCGAATACGCGCAGGCCGACATTCTCGAGCTTGGCGCGCTCGGCCGCAGCTTCGACCTGATCGAGGTGAGCGGCGTCCTGCACCACCTGCGCGATCCCGGGCAGGGCTGGCACGCGCTCGTCGCGCGGCTGCGGCCCGGCGGATTCATGCATGTGGGTCTTTACAGCGCTCTCGCCCGGGCGGACGTGCGCGCCGCCCGCCGCTTCCTCGCCGAACGCGGCTACGGCGCCAATGCCGACGACATCCGGCGTTGCCGGCAGGAGATCCTATCCTTGCCGGACGGCAATCCGGTCAAGGAGGTCGCTCACTATTCCGACTTCTACGCTACCAGCGAATGCCGTGACCTCCTCTTCCATGTGCAGGAGCATCAATTCTCCATTCCGGAGCTCAAATACCTGTTCGAGGCGAGCGGGATGACTTTCATCGCGTTTGCCAGCGCCGCCTTGCAGACCGATCGCATGCGCTTTCCCGGCGACAAGTCGATGACCGATCTCGATCAATGGCACCTGTTCGAGCTCGATCACCCGAAGGCCTTCGTCAACATGTACCAGTTCTGGGTCCAGAAGGGGCGATAGGCTGCCGAAGGACCTGCCATGCTCCTCGTCAGGCTAATGTGGGCACGCCAATGCGTGTTGTGGTGCCGGGTGAGGGATTTCAACCCCCGACCTGCGGTTTACAAAACCGCTGCTCTACCACTGAGCTAACCCGGCAAATCAATGACTTAGGTAAGGGCAGCGGGTCGTTATGCTACCATTCTGCTACCGAAGCCCCGAAGGACGATTGTTTATGGCGGCCTGGAGGGCCTCGTCAATGTGTGGCATGCCGAAAACGAAACTGTATAGTTTCGGACAACTCTCCCAGTCTCAGGAGGAAGGATGCCATGACGTTCAAAATACACGGGCACGACGCAGTCAGAAGGCTATCAACGCGGCGGGCTACTGCTATTGATGCCGTTACAAGAGCGGCCAAGATGATGGGACAAGGCTTTCAGCATGTCCAGATTACGGACATGACAACCGGCCGAACATACAACCCCGATAAATTCCATCTGATTGTCCGGCGAGCACTTGGTGTCGCGGCAGTCTGGCATCCCGGACCGACACTGCACCCACCTAAACTTGCCGGGGATAATCGGCCACCAGTTGCAAGCCGCAGCGGAAGACCCTCTCACAGAAAAGCGCCAGCTCATGGCGCCTGAAGACAGAGGTCGGGTGACTTAGATTAGAGGGGCGGGCCGCAGCAGAAGGCGGTCAGCTACTGCCTGAACGGCGGAATTCAACATCAGCCACGTCTCGCCGGCAATTCCTCCAGACCGCGGCCGCGTCCAGCCAACAAGATGATCCGCGCTCGACAAGGTCGCCGGGCCGTCAAATTCGACCTCGTAGTCGACCCCAAAAGCGCCAAGACGGTCGGAATTTCCCACATCGCTGCTGCCTTCGCCAAGGCAACCACGGCTCAGAAAGAGGGGCGGCAGAAAGATACCGCCGTAAGGAAGCGCCTCACCCGTGCTTGAGACACCATCCTCTTAATCTGTTAATTTTGGCAACACTCGGCAATTTTTTTATCTCGGTCACGAGTGGGCAGTATTTCTTGCTATGCTGTCACGCAAGAACAACACGGGGGCCGTCGTCATGAATGAACAAAACTGCCATTGGGCATTGGAGCAAGTACCGGAAGCACTCAATTTGCACAAAAGAATTCTTCAAACTGAACGCGACCAGATAGCGGATGAGCGCCGATCGAATTGCGATTACCGGGGCAGAAAACAATATCGTCAGACTGCAACAACGACAGCTCAGTTCCCAACAATTGCAAGCAGCAATCGTCGCTATTCGCGATAGGGCTGTTCTGATCATCCGCGATGTGCGCAAGAACATGCAACGACGCAGGCTTGAGGCCGAGTGCATGCAAGAATGTTTAAATGACGATTTTCTTCGCCGACGCTCACGTTTTTCAAGAGATGATTTCGAAGACGAGACGTTACGCAAGAGTTCCTTCAGGTCTTGGAGCACACGCCTACATCTAATCTCATCGAACTTTTGTACGATGCTGTGGAAGCGGAACACTTTGCTTGCGCCGAGCTGAATTCGCTTGAGTTTCGGTGCCGAGATGATCATGATGAATTCAGGACGGATTTCGGGTCGACGGTAGAAAAGTTTTCACGCGACGACCCGTGGAAATGCGACAACGAATCGCGAACATTTGCAAAGCAACCGAAAGAGTTGAGGTGAGAATGACAGAGCTGCTTCAAAGAGTACCGCTAGTTCGCCCGCCTGAACAGAGCATGAGCGCCGTGGCTTAGCAGGCACGCCACATCGTGTGGCAATCTTGTGCGAATTCTTCCACTGCGGCGTCTTGCCTTGCTTCATATCGCGGCGCTTGCCTGGATCGCGGCGTTTGGAGGTTTTGCGCTGCTTTAGGCGCCGGTTCTGTTTTGGGCGCGGGGGAGCTGATGATGGAGCGCAACCGCATTCGGGTGTTGAATAGGTGCAGGAATTACGGCGATCCGCTCGGGGTTAGCGCGGTGCTGATGTCATGGAGGTGAGCGTGACGCATTCTGATCAACCCTCGGCGGCGGACTCGCCCTTTGAAGTAGGCGATGAGATCGATGAGACGGCGCTCGCAGCGGTGATGCGCACGGTGCCTCTGGGCGCGGCCGTCCTGGCCGGGTCGGCCGTCGCCTTGCTGGTTGGATACCTGCTGGTCTACATCATGGTTTTCATTCCGCGCGGCACGGTGGGCTAGCGATGTCCGATACCCACCCCGAAATGCATGAGAGGTGGATCCTCGGAACCGAATTGCTCTGGGCGTTCGGCGTCGGCATCTTCGTCGCCGCCGCGCTGAGCATGATCCTGTTCACCGCGTTCACCATGGGCGTCAATCCGCCGAGCAATGTCGAGCGCATCGATCCCAAGGCGCTGCATCTTTCCGGCGAGTTTGCCGAGCATAACCTCGGAACCACGGTTGCCGCCGATGGCGGCGTCACGGTGCGCGCGATCGCGACCCGAACAGTCCTCCCGCAATGCATCGTGGTCCCGGTGAACCGCAAGGTCACGCTGCGCTTCGCGTCGCCCGATGTCATCCACGGCCTGCTGATCACCGGCACCGACGTCAACACCATGGTGGTGCCCGGACGTCGCGCAGGTCCATACCGGTTCACCCGGACCGGCGATCTCCTGATGCCGTGCCACGAATATTGCGGGCTCGGTCACAGCGAGATGTGGGCGACCGTGCAGGTGCTTCCGCAAAATCAATTCAAGCCGGGGCCTGACGGGAGGATTTCCTGTGCGCAACGTTGAGCGGCTTTGCCTCGCACATTTCTGGGTCGCCTTCGCGGCCTTTCTGTTCGCATCGGCAATCGGCACCTGGCAGATGTGGGTGCGCAGCCCGCTCGGCGCGCATGTCGGAACACCCGGGCAGTATTTCATGTCGGTGACGGCGCACGGCGTCTCGATGGCCTATGTGCTCACCACCTTCTTCATCATGGGCTTTGGCTATTTCGTTGCGGTCACCGCATGGAACCGGCCACTTCCCGGCAAGCCGTGCGCATGGGCCGCCTACTGGATATCGCTGCTCGGTGTCATCGTTACAGTCATTCCCATCGCCACCGGCCAGGCCTCAGTTCTTTTCACATTCTATCCGCCGCTCATGGCGAGCGTGTGGTTCTATATCGGCCTTGTGCTGATCGTGGCGGGCTCATGGGTGTGGTGCATTCTGATGCTCGTCGCAATGCCGGCGTGGAAGGCTGAGAATCCGGAGCGGCCCGTGCCGCTTGCGATGTTCGCCACCGTCGCGAACGCGGTGATGTGGCTGTGGACGACGGTAGGCGTAGCAGCCGAGCTTGTACTTTCAGGTGATCCCCGCCGCCCTCGGGACTCGTTCAAACCATCGACGTAGGGTTGGCGCGAACGCTCTTCTCGTGGACCCTGCACGCGGTCGTGTATTTCTGGCTGATCCCGGCTTACATCGCGTTCTACACCATGGTCCCGCGTGCAGCAGGCGGTAGGCTCTATAGCGACACCATGGGGCGCCTGACCTTCATTCTTTTCCTGATCTACAGCCTGCCGGTCGGGATGCATCACCTGCTGCTCGGACCCGGAGCATGGCAATGCGACAAAGTTCATCCAGGTGCTGCTGACCGCGTTCGTTTCCGTCCCTACGCTGCTC
>CAWFZR010000035.1:0-45669 GCA_963820365.1 uncultured Alphaproteobacteria bacterium
TCCCCTGCGGGGAGAGGTGACGCTGACTGCGAGCGAGCGTAAAATAATTCATTTTTCTCATCGTAATGTGCCCTAGATATACAGCAGGCCGATCCTGCGGCCGATCGTCCGCACGCACTCGACGGAAGCGCGGGATCCAGCTTGGTTTCCGGCAAGCGCGGCCTGGGCAGCCCGACATCCAGCACATCCGCCACCATTCCCGGTCGCGGCGTCATGACGATGACCCGGTCGGCCAGGAGCACGGCCTCGGAGATGCTGTGCGTGACGAGGAGGGTCGTCTTGCGCCGATCGCTCCAGATGCGAAGCAGCTCGAAGTTCATTTCCTCTCGCGTCATGAGATCGAGCGCGCCGAACGGCTCATCCATCAGCAGGAGCGACGGATCGTGCACCAATGAACGGCAGATGGCGGCGCGTTGCTGCATGCCTCCGGAAAGCTGCGCAGGATAGTGATGACGAAAGTCGATCAGCCCCGCCAATTTCAACAGGTCGAGGGCTCGTTGCGCGCCTTCCGCCCTCGGCAAATGCAGCATTTCGATCGGCAGCATCACGTTGTCGAGGATGGTGCGCCACTTCAAGAGGACGGGACGTTGAAAAACCATCCCGACGTCCGACAGCGGCGCGGTAACGGCCCGGCCGCGGACCTTCACCACCCCGGACGAGGGAGCCAGCAGGCCGGCGATGATCTTGAGCAGCGTGCTCTTGCCGCAGCCGCTGTGACCGACGATCGTGACGAATTCGGCATCCGCGATCGTAAAGGACAGGTCCGACAGCGCCTGGATCGGGCCATCCTGAGAAGCGTAAGCCTTGTCCAGATTGCGGACCTCGATTGCGCCATGGTCGCCCCCCTCGCGGGCGACCGGTGTCTCCACGACGCAAGCCTTCCTGCGGCCGCACGCAGCCTACAACGGCGCCTCCTTGGGGAACAGCTTCGGCGTGAACCGGTTGGTTACACATCGTCGGCGGAAACGCCCTTGACGTCGAAATATTGCGACACGGTTTCCACCGTGCGCTTCATCTTTTCGGGGTCGATGGTGCTCATCCCGTCGCGCTTGGCGGTATCGGTCATGAGATGCTTGATCGCGATGCGGAAGTGCTTCCTTGCCTGATCGGGATCAACGGCCGGATTGTGCTTGAGGAAGTTCGCCAGCGCCTCTTTTGGATTCTCGACCGACCACGCCCATGCCTTCAGGGTCGATTTGATCCACCGTTTGACGCGATCCGGCTGGTTGGCGATGAGGTCTTCGCGCACCAGCAATCCATGGGAATAGAGATCGAGCCCGTAATCGGCGTAGGGAAAATCCTTCCAGTGCTTGCCGGCTTCCTTCGCCTTGGCGGAAAAGGTCGGCTGCTCGGTCATGAACAGCGGGACCGCATCGATCTGGCCCAGCACCAGACTCGCAACGCGGGCCGGCGGCGTCATGTCGACCCAGCGCACCGAGCCCGGATCGAAACCGTTGAGCTTGGCAAAAGCGGAAACATCACCCGGGCCGCATCGCCGGCGCTGCCGCCAATTCGCTTGCCCTTGAGATCCTGCGGCACCTTGATGTTGTTTTCTTCCAGCGTTCCAACGGCGTAGAGCGACTTGTCGTGAATGATGCCCGCCGCTTTGATCTGCGCACCTTTGGCGCGTGCGAGGATGAGCGTCGGCGTATCCGAGAAGGCAAAATCAACCGTCCCGGCCGCATATGAGGAAACGGTCGTCGCCGAGCCTTCCCCTTTGATGATCGTCACGTCGAAGCCGGCGTCCTTCCAGAAGCCCTTGTCGAGGGCAGCGAAGAACGGCGCGTGCTTGCCGTAGGGGGTGAAATCCAACAGAAAAGTGATCTTCTCCAGCGGGCGAGCGGTCTGCGCCTGCGCCCCCGTGAAAGTGAGAGAGTGCCCAACCGCAACGGCGGCAACGAGTTGAATGGCGGCAATGACGCAGAGCCTTCGGCGGAAGTTGCACGCGTGGGTCATCTTCCCATCTCCATGATTGAGCATCGATCGCGCCCCATCAGAGGTTTCTACCAGAGGACGCTGCGCTCGGCCTGCACAATATTGGCGCAGGCAGGGGGATTGGAGGGTGATGGTTGAAGTCGGGGCGGGTTTCAAACCCGCCCCTACCGACCCGCACCTCAGCAGCACCGTGCGCGTCCCAGAATGTCATGGGCGTTTTGCCCAAGAATCCTGTCGCGCTGAGGCGCCAGCAAGTCCGCCAGCGCCGGCAGCGCGATGGCCCCCTCCGCATCGCCGATCTCGTAGGGAAAGTCGGTGCCGAACATGACCCGGTCGGCGCCGACGAGGTCGATGAGAAAGTGCAGCGAAGCAGGGCTCGCCACCACCGTGTCGTAATAGAATTGCGTCAGATAGTGACTCGGCGGCTTCGTGATGTTCGCCCGGCAGGCGGGATTGGCCTCATGCTTGGCGCGTGATAGGCGAGGTCGAGCCGCCCGCCGAGATAGGGAAGCGATCCGCCGCCGTGGGACAGGACCAGGTTGAGCCGGGGATGGCGCTCGAGCACGCCGGAAAAGATGAGACGTGTGGCTGCGATGGTCACTTCGGTCGGCCACGCGATCACGGTGTTCAGCGTATACTGGCCGAGTGTGTCACGCATGATCGCGGTCGTGGCGTGCATGAAGATCAGCAGCCCGAGCTCTTCCAGCGCTTCCCATACCTGCGCGAACTCCGGCAGGTCGAGCGGCCTCCCGGCGGCCGACGTGGGCATGCAGGCGCCGCGAAAGCCGTATTCCCCGACCGCCCGGCGGATCTCGTCGGCGGCCTTCGTCGGCTCGCCCAAAGGAACAACGCCCATGCCACCGAGCCGGCCACCGCCGCGCTTTACCAGGCCAGCGGTTTCGCGGTTCATCAGGCGCGCGACCTCGACCCCAATCACGTGCTCGGCATCGGAGATCGTCCGCGGTGACGGTGAAATGAGCTGCAGGTCGATCCCGCGACGGTGGAGACTTTCGAGCCGGCCGTCGAGATCCCACATCGGGTCGATCCATCTCGCCGTAGCCTCGGGTGGCATAGCTGCCGTCCGGTCGGACCTCGTAGGGCATGCCATAGCTCGGCCTTGCCGCCGTTTCGCGGATGAAGTCCTCGGATGCGGCGTGCGCATGAACGTCGACGATCATGTTTTGTAGATGATCACGCCCATCGGCGTCGGGTTCCAGCCGTTGCAGGGATTGCGCTCCTGCGGGCAGTTCGAGATGCCGATGAGCAAATCCATCTCTGCGCGCATGTCGTAATAGTCGCCCGGCACGCTGGTCGGCTCGCGGATCTCCATGCTCCCCTTCTCGTCCACCTCGACGTTCATGAAAGGAACAAAGGCGTTCGGGATGTCCCGGTAGTTGAAGCCCCAGGGGCCCAGCGCCATCGCGAAGTTGCCCCGGCAATTCGCAGTGTCTCGACGCCGTAACGGATGCGGTTGACTTCCTCGCTGCACATCGGCCCATACGCGTAGCTCAGCTCGTTGGAGTAGTCGGTGATCGTCATCATTGCGCGGCAGCGAATCGAATAGATCACGTTGCCCCTGATGAATTCCCGCCGCTTGTTTATGAGCAGCGAATTTCCCATGTTGATCGCTTCGCCGAGATCGTGAGCATTGAAGCAGACGAGGTCCGGCACCTGCTTGCCCTCGATGTCGACGAAACGCAGGACTTGGCCTTTCTCCATGTTGAATGCGGCGTAGCCCCGCGCGGGAATGATCCACTCCTTGACGATGGTTCCCGACACCGGATGCTTGTGCAGGATATCGGTCTGCGATGTCATGCCATTCCCATGCCGCTTTGCGTTGAGCTCGACTGCGTAAGCAGAAAAAAGACAAGCATGACCCAAATCGAGCGTCAAGGCAGCGGACTGCTCATGCACTCGTTGACGCGCAACCTCTTCTATGGAAGCCTCCGATCATGCCCCGCGACAAGCCGATCTCGAAGCGGCAATTTCTGCGCGACGCCGGCATCGCCGCGGGTGTTGCCGCGGTGCCGATCGCGTGTCCGGCACTCGCGCAGGCCAGGCGTCAGGTCACGGTGCGGCTCGATTGGATCTACCAGGGGCCGAATGCCGGCTTCATGGTGGCGCAGGACAAGGGCTATTACGAGCAAGTCGGCCTCAACGTCGAGGTCGGCCCCGGCAAGGGATCCGGAAGCACCGCCCAGCTCGTCGCCAGCAAGGCGACCCAGTTCGGCTTCGCCGACGGCTACGTCGTCGGCAACGCCGTGTCAAAGGGCATGAATATCAGGACGGTCGCCGGCCTCTATCGGCGCAATCCGACGGCGATCGTCGTGCTCGCCCAATCCGACATCAAGACCCCGAAGGATCTCGAGGGCAAGACGGTTGCCATTGCCACCGGCTCGACTCAATTCCAGCAGTGGCCGGCGTTCGTGCGGGGATGCGGTCTCGATGCCGGCAAGATTCGCGTCGTCAACATCGATCCCGCGGGCAGCCCACCTGCGCTGATCACCGGGCAGGTCCCCGCCATCGCCGGCTACGCGCTCGGTCAAGTCCCGAGCGTGGAGATCCGCGGCAACACCAAGGCGCGCATCTTCTGGTACGCCGACTGCGGCGTCACGGCGGTCAGCAACGGCATCGTCGCCCACAACGATCTGATCAAGGAGGAACCCGAGCTGGTTCGGGAATTCGTCTCCGCCACCCTCAAGGGATTCTGTATGGGCGCCAGAACGTCGATGAGATGATCGCCATCGCCAGGAGATACTCGCCGGCGATCGAGCCTGCCATTGCCCGGCGCGAAGCTGAAATGTCGTGGCAATCATGGGTCTCGCCCAACACGGCGGGCAAGCCGTTCGGCTGGATGGCGGACAAGGATTGGCAGGAAACCGTCGAGGTGCTCAAGCTGTACGGCGGCGTCACGGCGCCGCTGGAAGCGCGCGAGCTTTATACCAATGAGTTCGTCCCCACCGGCGCCGAGTTCATTCCGCCGCCGGCGGAAGCGAGCAAGATGTAAGCAAACATATGCGAGCCTGACCAACGGGACCGCTCTCCCGACGATGTCCGCATCCGGTGGGACCGGACGCGAGCGCTGAAGCGGGGTTCGGGTTATGGACCCACAGCGGGCCTTCGGCAGCTGTCTTGGGCGTGATCCTCTACGCAAACTCAGTGCAAAAAAACGGCACTCAACTTGAGTGCCGCTTTCTTGATCCCGCGGGGAGCAACACCTGTGGCGCCGGTTCCCACGCAGTGAATGTAAGGTGTTATTCTTCGATCGTCACTTGCCTTTGAGCCCATCACGAAAGGCCATCGCTTCAAGCTCCACCCGGACAGCGTCCATGACGGGAACCACGGGTCGTGCCTGGAATTCAAAAGCAGGCAACATCGAGCAGAACTTGTGGACCGCCAGCGGATCGTCGCAGTCCAGCAGCATATACCCACCCCAGTCGCCCACGCGGACAACGAACATCTCGATCTTGAAATTGTCCGACGCCTTCCATTGAGTGAAAACCTCCAGGATCCGCTTCTGGGCGTTCTCGTACTCCATCGGCGATCCTTGCGAACGTTCGTTCCAGGTGATCATGTACTTCATCGGCATCCTCCATTATTTAGCTCAAATTCTCTGAACAACTTATTCCTGGACAACAGCCTTGCCCGATTGGGGCATCGTTGACAAGGCTGCTTAGGGTGACATGGGACTTCTGGTGTTGGCATTTCTCGCACATAGCCGACTCAATGGATTTGTCCGCAGCCAAGTCCTCAGCCGGATGAAACTTCGGCCTCGTAGAACTGGATTTGGATATGGTCAGCGTCTCCTCGCCGAACCGATTGATTTCGCCGCCTGAACAGCTACCCTTGGATTTGCCGGAGGTCGCGCCTGAGGAGCTTTCCCGCGACAGCCGGGACGGCACGTCAACCTCGCGGCGCACCTTGAGACATCGTTGCCATGGCTGAACAAGCGATCATCCTGATCCCCGACATCAGCGGTTTCACCGGATTTACGGGTGCCACGGAGATTGATCACGCTGCCCACATCATAACGGAACTGCTGGAAATCATCGTCGCCTCGAATGAAACGGACTTTACGCTGGCCGAGATCGAAGGTGATGCGGTTCTGTTCTATCGCAAGGGCGAACCGCTCCGACGCGAACAACTCGTCGATCAATGCCTGCGCATGTTCTCCAACTTCCACCGGCAACTCATGATGATCGAGCGAGACACGGTTTGCCAGTGCGGCGCCTGCCAGACGGCCAGCAACCTGACGCTCAAGTTCATCGTCCACTTCGGATACATCAAGGAGATCAAGGTTGCTCAGTTCGTGAAGGCGACTGAAATCGACATGATCGTTGCCCACCGGTTGCTGAAGAACGACGTCGGCGCAAACGAGTACATCCTCATAACCGAGCTCTGCAGTGCCGCCGTGGGCCAGGAAGATGCAAGTCCCAAGCTCCAATGGGCGAAATCGAGCCAGGCTTACGACTCGATCGGCAGCGTCGGGTACGAATTCGCGATGCTAACAAACTACAAAGCACAAATTCCCCAGCCGCCAGCGTCGCCGCGCTTCGTCGTGGAAAAGGGGGACGACAATCTTGAGGTCGTGATCAATGCCCCCCTCAAGGCCGTATATCAAACGTTGGTCAACGTCGATAGGCGGCCGGACTGGTTGGACGGTGTCGACACAATCGACCGCGAGATGACCACCGAGCGCGTCAACATGCGGCACAACTGCGTGTTCCACGGGTTGAAGCTGGTCAACACGGCCGTCTATCGCGATTTCTCTGAAAACCACGCGCGCTACTCCGAGAAGGTGGAAATTCCCGAGATCAACCTGACGCTCCTGGCTCACTATGACATGGAAGCTCTCGGCGAGGCCGGCACGCGGCTGAAATTCAACGTCAACTGGATGGGCGCAACGCTGCCGGCAGAGAAGAAGCAAGGAATGATGGCTGGGCAGGCGGCGAACTTTGAGCTCTTCAAACACGTTTGCGAGACCAACCCCTCCTAACAGACAGACCTTGTGGTTGCATGAGCCTGAGTTTTCGCCAGTCTGTCGGGACCTAGTCGGGGAGGCTTCCTGCTTTTATGGGTACACGCGCTAGCCGATCGGCACTGTAGCGGCCCGCGCGTTCGGTTGCTTCAGTGCATGAGTCCGGATTGGCACACAGCGGTACAGAGCTTCTGCGGCGGCGTGTTCGGAGCTGGCGAAAGCGGACGCTGCGTCCCTGACGCATCGCTTGGTTGCGACCGACCGAAGCTTGCTTGGGATCGAAAAACTTTCGGTCGTCATGCCCGCGAACGCAGTCAAGCTTGCGCAGACTGCGATGTCCGTTCTTATTCCGCGGTGGAGGCAACGTTGGTGGGCGACCTTCGCAATTCGGCGCGCTCTTCCGTCGGGCCCTTCTGCCGACTCAAATTGAGCGCGCAGTTGATCAGACCAACGTGACTATAGGCTTGCGGAAAGTTGCCCAGCATACGGCCGGTCAGCGGATCGAGCTCTTCCGCCAGCAGTCCCACGTCATTGCAACGCGAGAGCAAACGTGTGAAGAGCTTGCGCGCTTCCGCATGGCGGCCCTGCAATATGTAGTTATCGACCAGCCAAAAGCTGCACGCCAGAAAAACTCCCTCACCTGCCGGCAGGCCGTCGCCGGCGTGCTCACTTTCGTAGCGAAGAACGAATTCATCCTCGATCAAGAGTCTCTCTTCGATCGCCCGCAGCGTTCCTCGCACCCGCGGGTCCTCGGGAGGAAGAAAGCCAACCATCGGGATCAGCAGCAGACTGGCATCGAGCTGCTTGGAGCCGTAGGCCTGCACGAAGCTGTTGAGGTCGCGGTCGAAACCGCGCTCACAGACGTCGGCATGGATTTCGTCGGCGATCTCGCGCCATCGCCGCCCTGACTCGTTAAATGCTCGACTTTCCAATTCATTTCCCGCGCGATCGAATGCGACCCAGGCCATGACCTTTGAATGAACGAAATGCTGCCGGCCGCCGCGCACCTCCCAAATGCCTTCATCCGATTGCCGCCACGCCGTTGCCAGATACTCCAATACGATCGGCCGCAATGCGTGGCCCCGTTCAGATGGCGCCATACCCGCTTTCAGCCCCTGAAACATCGCGTCGGCGATCTCGCCGAAGACGTCGAGCTGCAGTTGCTGGGAAGCGCCGTTGCCAATGCGCACCGGTGTCGAGCTCTCGTATCCCGGCAGCCAGGGGACGATCAGCTCCGGCAGCCAGCGCTCGCCACCTACACCGTACATGATCTGGACTTGGTTCGGGCTGCCGGCGACAGCCCGAATAAGCCAATCGCGCCATGCCTGCGCCTCGTCGTAGTAGCCGAGATTCATGAGGGCGAGGAGCGTGAAGGTGGCATCCCGCAGCCAGCAATAACGATAGTCCCAGTTCCTCACGCCGCCGAGGCGCTCGGGAAGCGACGTTGTTGCAGCCGCGACGATTCCCCCGGTCGGGGCATAGGTCAGCGCTTTCAACGTGATGATTGAGCGTTTGACCGCTTCTGTCCAAGGCCCGACATCGGGACACCGATCGCTCCATTCGCGCCAGAACGCTTCGGTGCGCGCCAGCGCATCGGAAGAGTCTATCGCTCGCGGTGGATCTCTGAAAGGAGGGTCCGTAGGAGAGGACAAAGGGAATGGACTGGCCACCCTCGACCTCGAATTGGCCGACCGTTTTTAGATCTCGCCGTAGAGTGCTACCGGGGTTCGCAGGAGGACACGCTCTGGACCGGCGATCGCGTTGATTGAACCATCATCGAGTCGGTCGACCCAAGGCACGACCGCTCCATAATTGAAGCGCAGGACGAGTTCAGTCTCAAAGACAACTCGTCCCGATCGACCCACCACGATGCGCACGAGATCGCCCCCGTTCCGGGAGGCATGAAATCGATCAGCGTCGCAGAGCCGGTCTCAGTCTGGAATTCGGTTTCGAGGATCAGCGTGCCGCGACGATAGCGTCGACTGATGCCGAGGAGCGAATCCTTGGGGCAATGAGCCAGCGTCCATTGTCAGCTTTCCCAAGCAGGGCGGCAAAGCACGCAGCCGAATCGAAACGTGGCCAGCACAGCCAATCGATCGAGCCGTCGCGGCCGACCAAGGCGGCCGTCTTGCAGTCGCCGATCAGCGCATAGTCCTCAATTCGAAGCGTCATTGCGGTTCGCTTGCTGAAGCTCCGCTCCTGTTCACGTCCTTCTGCACCGGGATCATGAACGACGTTGTGACCTTGCGGTCGGCGGCGCCGGCAAGCAGTCGGCGCCCCTTCCTTCTGTGGGACAGATTTCTATTTCTGCCGCGGAACCACCGCCCAGGCCTCGATCTCGACCAGCATTTCCTTGAGGTCGATCCCGACCCCGCGCAGCAGCGTGGCGGGCCTGGGATGCTCCCGCAGATCGGGCTCGAACTCCTCGAAGAAGCGGTACATCTCGTCGCGCATGTCGAAGACGTCTTCCCGCCGCGGGAGGTAATAGCGGAACATCACGACATGCTTGAGAGAGGCACCCATCATCTCCAGCTTGTTCTTGATGTATTCCAGGCACTGGCGCGTCTGCTCCTTGACGTCATGGGACATCACCTTGCCGCGTCCCGCCCGCTCCTCCTCGGGCGTCCTGCACGGGGCATCCTCGAACGGGTCGCGTCCCGTCTCCCCGGCCAGAAACAGGATGTCCACGTCGCCCTTGGTCCGAAACCCGCCGCCCCAGTTCATCTTCTCCTTGTGGTAGTGCGGCCAGAGCGTGCCCCATTCGTACTCGACTTTTCCCTTCTTCGCGAGCTCGAGCGCTTTCGGATTGGTGGCCATGATGTTCCCGTGTCAAAGTTTGTTGCACAAGCGATTGACATTCACACGCACGTTCAAGTCGGTCAAGCCGACCTGAATTCCGGCGCAGCTTTGGCGCGCGCGAGCGCTGCGAGCAGCCGGCGCGGCGTGAGAGGCGTCTGCGCGATCTCCACCCCGAGCGGGCGCAAGGCGTCGTTGACCGCATTGCAGATCACCGCCGGCGGCGCGATGGCGCCGCCCTCGCCCATCCCCTTGATGCCGAATGCGGTATAGGGCGACGGCGTCTGCATATGAAAGATTCGCATTGCCGGGATCTCGGTCGCTCCCGGCAGCAGGTAATCCGCGAAGGTCGAGGCCAGCGGCTGGCCGTTGGCGTCGTAGGGGCTCTCCTCGTACATCGCGGTCCCAATTCCCTGCGCAACCCCGCCAAAGGTCTGGCCGTCCACCACCATGGGATTCACCAGCGTCCCGCAGTCCTCGACAATGACGTAATCGAGGATCTCAAGTCCCCCGAGCTCGGTGTCGACCGCAACCACGGCAGCATGCGAGGCATAGCTGAAGGCGCCGGTATCGACCTTGGGGCGAAAGCCGACGGTTGCCTCCAGGCCGCCGAGGTCGACGTCGGGGGGCAGGCGCTCCGGGCGCAAATACCAGGCCTCCGCGATCTCACGCAGCGCAACCGAGCGCTGCGGTCCGACGACCGCCGCGTTCTCGTAGCGTGCGGTGCCGAGCGCGCATTGCATGAGGTGGGCGCCGATCGCCGTGCAGCGCGGCAGCAGCGCGCTGCAGGCGTTCGCCACCGCGCCGCCTGCCATCACGATCGAGCGCGAAGCATAGGTGCCGGTGGAATAGGGCGTGAGCCCGGTATCGCCGAGCACGACGCGGATGCTGGCGATGTCGATTCCGGTCACCTCGTGTGCGATCTGCGCGAGCGTCGTCTCCATGCCCTGGCCATGCGAATGCACGCCCGCGCGAACTTCCAGGCCGCCGTCGGGAGTGATCCGCACCGTCGCTTGATCGTAGCCGGGGATGACCGGAATTCCCACGCGGAGAACACGCTGGTGCCGTGCGCGGACTGCTCGCAGTAGGTGGCAAAGCCGATGCCGATGCGGCGGCCGTCAGGCTCGCCACGGCTTTGACGCGCGCGCCATGCGGCCACGTCCAGCTTCTCGCGCGCACGCTGGAGGCTCATCTGATAATCGCCGCTGTCGTAATGCTTGCGAGCGACATTGTTGTAAGGCATGGCAGAAGCCGGGACGAGATTCTCATGCCGGACTTCCCACGGATCGCGGCGGACCTCGCGCGCGATCGCGTCCATCATCAGCTCCATCGCGAAGCAGACGCCGGTGCGCGCGACGCCGCGGTACGGCAGGAAGCCGGGCTTGTTGGTGGCGACGCAGCGGGTGCGGCAGCGATAGCCGCGAAAATCATACGGCCCCGGCAGATTGCCAATGGCCTGGCCCGGTTCGAGCGCAACCGTGAACGGCCAGTTGGAATAGGCACCGCCGTCGATAGTGATATCGGCATCGAGCGCCTTGAGCCGGCCACGCTCATCGGCATAGGCCGTGAGCCGGTAGTGATGCTGGCGTGAATTGGCTCCCGCCACGAGGTGCTCCCGGCGGTCCTCGATGTAGCGGAACGGCCGCCGGTATTTGCGCGCGAGCCAGGCGACGCACAGCTCTTCCGGCTGCAGCACGCATTTGTAGCCGAAGCCGCCGCCGACGTCGGGCGAGACCACGCGCACCTGTCCCAGCGATATGCCGAGGAACTGCGCTATTCCCACGCGGATGATGTGCGGAACTTGGGTCGAAGCGTACAGCATGAGCTGGTCATGACGCTCGTCCCAGCAGGCGAGCACCGCCTTGCCCTCCAGCGGCACCATTGCCTGGCGCGCCAGCGAGATCTCGCGGCTGACCACGACCGGCGCGTCCTTGCTCTCGCTCGCGAACCCGTTGTCGTAGCTGAGGGTGAGGAAGCTGTTGTCGGGCCATTCGTCGTGGACCCGCACATTCGCATCGGCGGCCGCCGCATGCGCATCGACTAGCGCCGGAAGCTCCTCGAGGTCGAGCTCAATTCGTTCGCAGAGATCCTCCGCTTCCGCCCGCGTCGGCGCAACGCACATGGCGATCGCCTCGCCGACAAACCGCACCTTCCCTTGCGCGAGCGGAGGGCATTTGGAGATCTTGTAGCCGGGCACGGTATTTCCCGCGACGATGTCGGCGACATCGCAGAGGTCGTCGCGGATGAACACGCAATCTTCGCAGCCCTGCGGCTTGGCGATCCTCGCGATGCGTGCATGCGCGACCGGGCTGCGCAAGAAGGCGACTTCGCTCTGCCCCGGCAGCATCATGTCGGTTACGAAGCTGCCGCGGCCATGAAGATGGCGCGCGTCCTCTTTGCGCGGTACCCGAGCGCCGATGCCTTGCGTGCTCACGCGTCCTCGCGGACGCGGTATACCTCCCCCTGCAAGGGGGAGGTCGATCGCCGGGAGCGGAGCGACTGGCGATCGGGTGGGGGTCCCTCGATCGTTGCGGTTGACCCCCACCCGGCTCGCTTTGCTCGCCGACCTCCCCCTTTAAGGGGGAGGTATACCGAGCTTGCCGATCGAGCCTCGGCCATATGTGATAGCCCTGCCTTGCGGGATCAGCGCTGCTGCGCCGACATGATGTAGCGGTAGTTGTCGAGATTGTTCTCGGCCAACCGGAACCAGAGATTCGAATCGGCGAGGAACTTCTGCCAGGAGGCATAGATCTTCTTGAAGTCCTCGCTCTTGGCGGCAAGCTCATCGTAGGTCTCGAATGTCGCCTTGTAGCAGGCGTCGAGGAGCGGACGAGGAAATTGCCGAAGCTGCACGCCGGCCGCCACCAGGCGGCGCAGGGCTTCTGGATTCTTGGCATCGTATTTCGCCATCATCAGGAGATTCTGCTCGGCACAGGCGGCGTCGAGCGCATCCTTGTAGAGCTGCGGCAAGGCCTCGTAGCGCTGCGCATTGATCAAGAGCGTGATCATCGCCGAGCCTTCCCACCACCCGGGGTAATAGTAGAACCTGGCCACCTTGTGGAGACCGAGCTTCTCGTCATCGTAGGGGCCGATCCACTCCGCGGCGTCGATGGTTCCGCGCTCGAGCGCGGGATAGATGTCGGCGGTCGGGATTTGCTGCGGCACCACGCCGAGCTTCGCGAGAATGGTGCCGCCAAGTCCGCCGATGCGGAACTTGAGGCCTTTGAGGTCCTCGACGGTGTTGATTTCCTTGCGGTAGAAGCCGCCCATCTGCACACCGACATTGCCGCAGGGGATCTGCACCATTCCGTTCTTCTTGAAGAGCTCGCGCAGGAGCTCGAGCCCGCCGCCATAATACAGCCAGGCATTCTGCTGCCGGTTGTTCAACCCGAACGCAACGCCGGAATCGAAGGCGTAGGCGGGATTCTTGCCGATGTAGAACGCCGTCAGGGTATGACCGCAGTCGACGGTGCCATTCTGCGTCGCGTCCATCACCTGCAATGGAGGAACGATCTCGCCGCCGGCGAATGGCTGGATCTCGAAACTTCTTTTCCGTGAGTTGAGCCACGCGTCTGCACAGATCCTCGATGGAGCCGAAGATGGTGTCGAGACTCTTCGGCCAGCTCGCGGCGAGCCGCCATCGGATATTGGGCTCGGCCTGCGCAAGGGCAGGGCGCGCGACTGCTCCGGCAAGGAGACCGCCGGCCGCCGCTTGCTGCAGAAACTTGCGTCGCTTCATATCGTCTCCATGGAATCTCTTGCGGTGACCGCACGTCGCCCACATGCAATTGATATGAGCCATACTGATGAAGAGCCGTGAGCGAGTCAATTTGCGGGAAAGTTGGTCTTTTCACAAATGACGGCGGATGCCGGGGCGGGATCGAGACCCATCCCTGCGCATTATCATAGATCTTCGACGGGTTTATGCGTCCCCCGCCTGTGCTACGATCCGATGGTATGCTCGACCATGCATTGACCCGATCCTGCATAATCGCGTCGGAGGCGACATGAGCAGCAATCACCCGGACACCGGCATGAGCAAGACGAGCGGGAACGGCAACGTTGGAACCCGCGGCGCAAGCGACACTGCGGTGCTGCTCGACCGGCAATATGTCTGGCCCGGCGACCTCACCGAGATCCCGGACTGGGTCTACACCGACGAGAGCATCTACCGGCGCGAGATCGAGCGCATTTTCCATGGTCCGACCTGGAACTACGTCGCGCTCGAGGCGGAAATTCCCAATGCCGGCGACTTCATCCGCTCGAATGTCGGTCCGACGCCGGTCGTGGTTGTGCGCGCGAAGGACGGCTCGATCAGCGTGGTCGAGAACCGCTGCGTGCATCGCGCCGCCGAGTTCTGCCGCGAATTGTCCGGCACGGTCAACGAGTTCGTCTGCCCCTATCACCAATGGACCTATGATCTGAAGGGCAACCTCATCGGCGTTCCGTTCAAGCGCGGCGTGGGCGGCAAGGGCGGCATGCCGCGCAGACTTCGATCCGGCCGCGCATGGGCTCGGGAAGCTCAACGTCACCACGCATCGCGGCGTGGTGTTCGCCTCCTATCACGATGGCATGGAGTCGTTCGCCGACTACCTCGGTCCCGATGTCCTGCGCGAATTCGAGGCGACGTTCGATGGCAGGGCGCTCAAGGTGCTCGGCCATTATCGCCACTCGCTCCCGGGCAATTGGAAGCTCTATCACGAGAATCTCAAGGACCCCTACCACGCGACGCTGCTGCACACCTTTCTGGTGACCTTCGGCCTGCTCGTCGCCGGCAACCGCTCGCTGATGCTGACCGACGAAAGCGGTCGGCATGGCGTGATGGCGTCGGCCAAGTCGGACACCAAGACCATAGTCCGCCGACGCCAAGAAGGAGATGCGCGCCTACAAGGAAGGCATGACGCTTGCGCGAGCCGCGCTTCATGGAGTTCGTCGCGGGAATTCGACAGCCCCTGGTCGGTGACCATGTCGACCATCTGGCCGAACCTGATCGTCCAGCGCGAGATGAACACGCTCGGCATTCGACAGATCGTGCCGAGCGGGCCGCAGGAGTTCATCATGAAGTGGACCATGTTCGGCTTCGAGAGCGACGACGAGGAGATGACCCGCCATCGCTTGCGCCAGGGCAACCTGATGGGGCCGGCCGGCTTTCTCGGGCTCGAGGACAACGAGGCGATGAAATTCGTGCAGGACGGCATGCGGCGCGTGCCCGACAAGCGGCATCTGGTCAAGCTCGATCCGGCGGTCGAAGCCGGCACCTCCGACACTCTGATCTCCGAGTCGGCGATCCGCGCGATGTACAAGCACTGGCGGGCGGAAATGGGGCTGTAGTCAGGAGCTCGCGATGCTCGACGTTTCCGCAGCGAAGGCGCGCGACGACCCGCGCCTCGATGCGCTCCTGCTTCGCCAGGAGGTGGAAGATTTCAATGCCGCCTATGCCGCGGCGCTCGACGAGCAGCGGCTTGCCGACTGGGTCGAGATGTTCACCGACGACGCCTTCTACGTCGTCATCTCGCGCGAGAACGCCGATCGCGGGCATGCCGGTCGGATTGATCTATTGCGACAGCAAGCGGATGATCTACGACCGCGCCTTCGCGCTGGAGAAGACGGCGATGTTCGCGCCGCGCTACCTGCGCCACATCATCGGCAACCTGCAGATTCTCGGCGAGGATGCGCAGGGCACCATCCGCGCGCGGGCGAACTACGTGTTGTTTCAGGTGTTGTATCGATCGGCCCGACGCCAAGCTGCACCAGGTCGGCGCCTATCACGACGTATTCCGCAGGGTCGGACGGAGCCCTCAAGCTCGCAGAGCGCCGCTGCGTCTACGACAACCTGCTGATCGACAACGCGCTCTGCCTGCCGGTGTGAGGCCGCCCAAGATCAAGCGGCGTCGGCCTGCGCGGAAGGGTGTGCGGCCTTGAACGCCGGCAGCTCCGCAGCCAGATCGGCGATGGCGACCGAGCGCGGAAAATCGGCCAGCGGGCAGCGGAAGCGGCGCGCATTGGCGACCTGCGGCACGAGGCAGATGTCGGCCATGGTCACCCTGTCGCCGAGACAGGACCTGCCGAAGCGCTCTGCGGAGCGAGCGCGCCTCGAACGAGTGAAACCCCTCGGCGATCCAATGGGCATACCAGCGTCGGCCACCTCGTCGTCGGAGAATTGACCGCGAGCCACTTGAGCACCCGGACATTGTTGAGCGGGTGGATGTCGCAGCCGATGATCTGGGAGAGCCGCCGCACATAGGCGCGCTCGAGCGGTTCCTTCGGCAGGATCGGCGGATCGGGATAGGCCTCCTCGAGATATTCGAGGATGGCAAGGCTCTGGGCGAGGACGTGTCCGTCTTCCTCGACCAGGGCCGGGACCAGCCCCTGCGGGTTGACCTCAAGATAGGCGCCCTCGCGATGCTCCATCTTCGGCAGGCTGACGGAGCGCGGCTCCCACGCGAGCCCCTTCAGCCGACAGCGCGATGCGCACGCGATAAGAGGTCGACGACCGGAAGAAGGTGTAGAGCGCGCGCATCGCCGGGAGACCCGGCTACTTCTGGGCAGCGTTGAGGATTTCCTCCGGGCGTCGACGACACCACCTCCACGTATTTCGGCACGAACTTGCCGCCCCTCGATGAGACCGACAAAGGCCGGCTTGATCTCCTCGGCGAGGATCTTCCGGATGCGCGCGTGCTCGACGATGTCGGCCCACTCGGCGATCAGAAAGAAGCGCTGCGGATTCTCGGTGTCGCGGCAGAGCACGCCGTCCTTCACCTGGGCCGAGGACTTGTGCATCGGGTTGCCGTCGGAGTAGTCGAACTCCTCGAACAGCCTGATGAATTCGTCCTCGCGGCCCTTCTCGACAATGAAGTCGTAGATGTGAAGGAAGTTGCCTTTCTTCGCGAGCGGTTCCTGGGCCATCGGATCCTCCTTATGCGCACGATCGGGGTTATACTGATGAACTCGATATTGATTGGCAAGCAGACAGGATCGCAATGACCACGATGCCGCCGGATGCGATCGCGCTCGCGGATGAGCACTGCAGCGGTCGACGCGACCCGCGCGAAACCATTCGCGCGACGCTCGAGCGCGCGCACCTGCTGCAAGGGAGCTTCAATGCCTTTGCCACGCTCGCCGACGAGACGGCGAACGTGCGGGCGGGCGAGCTTGCGTGCGAGATCGGGCTCGGCAAGGACCCGGGACCGCTTGCCGGAGTGCCGGTCTCGGTCAAGGACATCCTCGATGTGGCCGGTCTGCCGACGCGTTGGGGCTCGGTGCTGATGGCACAAGCGCCGCCCGCCAAGACCGACGTCGCGGCAGTCGCGCGCCTGCGGGCGGCAGGGGCGGTGATGATCGGCAAGACCACCACCACGGAGTTCGCCCATTCCCCGCTCGGCATGTCCCCGCTCACCGGATTGACCCGCAATCCCTGGGCTCCCGACCGCACTTGCGGCGGCTCCTCGGCGGGAGCCGGCGTCGCGACTGCGACCGGTCTGGCGCCGCTTTCGCTTGCCACCGATGCCGGCTGCTCCACGCGGCTGCCGGCGGCGTGCACCGGCGTGTACGGGCTCAAACCGACGCTCGGCACGGCGCCGCACGATCGCGTGACGGAAGCGTTCGCAAACTTCATCCATCTCGGTTTGCTGGCAGCACGGGTGGCCGACCTCGCGGTGGGGCTCGATGTGATCGCCGGCGCGAGCGCGAGCGATCCGCACAGCCTCACGCGCGCCAAGCCGAATGCGACGGCCACTCTGCGGCAATCCTCGCTGCGCGGCGCGCAGGTGCTGCTCTGGATGACCGTCGGCAATCTACGTGTCGCCGAGGAGATCGCCGCCGCGACCCGCAAGGCCGCTGCCGTGCTCACGAGTTCTCGGCGCCCGCGTCGTGGAGGAGCCCTACCCGTTCGAAAACCCCGATCCGGTGTGGCGCATCCTGCAGCAGTCCAACTGGGCCGCGCGTTTTTCCGCCTTCAAGGCCGACGAGCGCGCCCGGCTTGCCCCGACGCTCAACGCCGGCATCGATGCGGGACTGTCCTATCGCGCCATCGACCTGCAGCGCGCGCTGATCAAGCGCACGGAGCTGTTCCGCGCGGTTCAAGGCGTGTTCGGCAATGGCGTCGATTTCATATTGACGCCTTGCGTATCGGCGCCACCGGTCGCGGCCGAGCACGACCTCGCAATGCCGCTGGTCATCGATGGCGTGGAGGTCGGCGACCTGCGCACGGAGTGGACGCCGTACCTGTCCCTGTTCGACCTGACCGGGCACCCTGCCATCGCCATGCCGGCGGGGCTTGCCGAATGCGCTGCGCCGCTCGGCGTGCAGCTTGTCGCTCCGTGGGCTCAAGATGCAGCGTTGCTGGCCGCGGCCTGCGCGTACGAGGGCGCGACCCCGCAACAAGCTTGCGTCGTCAAGCCGGATTGATGGCGCCGGCGGGCGACATGAGAGCTCGAGTCAACCCAGATCGATGATCCCGGCATCGCCGTCTTCGGTGCCGAAAGCGAGGGTGTCGCCGCTTGCGTTCCAGGAAAGCGCGGTGATGGGCGCCGATCCGGGCTTCTTGGCCAGCACCTCCGCGCCATCCTCGACGCGCACCAGCAGCACGAGGCCGTCGGCATATCCCGCCGCCACGATCTCCCCCTTGGGATGGCAGGCGACGATCTCGACCGCAAACTCTGCCGGCCCGAACATGCGCGGCGCCTTCCCCATGGGACCGTCCTTGCCTTGGAACGGCCATAGGATCAGCTGGGGGGCGCCCGCAGTCGCGAGCCACTTGCCGTCGGGGGTAAAACCGAACGAGCGCACGCGCGCGCCATAGCCGGACATCCGCATGTCCTTGCCGTCGGCAAGCCGCCAGCCATGCAGCGTCGGCTCCTGCATGGCGCTCACGAGGAAACGCCCGTCCGGGCTGAACGCCACGCCGAGGTGCGAACCCTTCCATGGCAACCCTTGCGGCTCGGTCTGGGCGTTGGGAAACCATAATGTGACGCCGTTGTAATGGGCGACGGCGAGGCGCAAACCCTTTGGCGCAAACGCCAAGGCGCCGACGGTGGAAGGCGCTTCGAGCATGCGCTCGTCGCCTTTTGCGGAGCGCACGAATGCCTGCTTGCCCGCCGACCAAGCCACAGCCTGGTTCGGGCCTGTTGCAACATGGTCGATCCAGCGGCGCTTGCCGTCGGTTGCGATTGAGGTGCTCGTGCCCTGGGCGGGCGTTGCCATCACCTTGCCGTCATCGCCACCGGTCACGACGCGACGACCCCCCGCGGTCGAGGCGAGGATGGCGCCGGCATGAACCCCAAGCGGGCGCACCTCGCCGTCGCGCGGCACCATCAGCAAGGCTTCCTCGCCGAGCACGAACACGGCCGTATCCCCGAGGAAATGGACGCCGACCACGGCCGCAGCAGCTTTCACCGGCCGGGTCCGCTCCACGACCGAGGCGATGCCGGCGCGGGTATCGCTCATGGTGCCCACTTAGAGCGGGATGATTTTTCTCGAATCACCATCCCGCTCTGCTTCTTTGCTTGAGCATGATCTTTTCCGAAAACCGGTATTCACCCCGGATCAAGTCCGGGGCAGGCTTTTCGGGATCATGCTCCAGATCACACGAGACAGCCTTCGAACCCGGCCTTGATCTTCTCCTGCGGCAGGTTGCGGCCGATGAAGATGATGCGGCTTTCGCGCTTCTCGCCCTCGTTCCAGGGACGCTGGTGGTCGCCGTCGAGGATCATGTGCACGCCCTGGAAGACGAAGCGTTCAGCATCGTCCTTGAAAGAAAGAATGCCCTTGCAGCGCAGGATGCTCGGCCCTTCCTTCTGGACCAGGTCCTGCACCCAGGGAAAAAACTTGTCCGCATCGAGCGGCCGCTCGGTCCTGAGCGAAAAGGACTGCATCTCTTCATCGTGATAGTGCTTGAGCGCGCCGCCATCATGGCGATGATGGCCATCACCGTGATGATGACCGTCGCGGTCGTGATCGTGATCGTGGTCGTGCTCGTGGCTGTGTGGGTGGTGGTGAGCGTCCTCACCCAGGAAGTCCGGCTCGATCTCCAGGATGCGGTCGAGATCGAACGCATTGCGGCCCAGGACTTCCGGCAGCGCGATCCTGCAGCGCTCGGTCTTGTGCACCCTGGCATAGGGGTTGATGCCGCGGATGCGTGCTTCGACCTCGCTCAGCTCGTCGGCGGCCACCAGGTCGGTCTTGTTGAGGAGGATGACGTCGGCAAAGGCGATCTGATTTTTCGCCTCGGGAGCATCTTTCAATCTGTCCCGCAGCCATTTGGCGTCGGCCACCGTCACAACCGCGTCGAGCTTGGTCTTGCGGCCGACATTGGCATCCACGAAGAATGTCTGCGCTACCGGCGCCGGGTCCGCAAGGCCCGTGGTCTCGACGATGATGGCGTCGAATTTGCCCTTGCGCCGCATCAGCCCGTCGATGATGCGCACGAGGTCGCCGCGCACGGTGCAGCAGATGCAGCCGTTGTTCATCTCGAACACTTCCTCGTCGGCGCCGACCACGAGATCATTGTCGATGCCGATCTCGCCGAATTCATTCACGATGACGGCGTATTTCTTTCCATGCGGCTCGGACAGGATGCGGTTGAGCAGCGTTGTCTTGCCGGCGCCGAGGTATCCGGTGAGGACGGTGACGGGGATCTTGTCGGACATGCATTGCTCCGTTTGGCCTCCGTATATAGGCATGCATGGCCGGACGCTATCCTCTAGCTCGTCAACGCGGAAGCAAGTTGCTTGAGGTTGCGACGGATGAGGTCGATGTAAGTCGTCGCGTCGCCCTTCTCATCGGTCAGCGCGTCGGAATAAAGCACGCCTCCCACCTTGGCGCCGGTCTCGCGGGCGATCTGCTGCACCAGCCGCGGATCGGTGACGTTCTCGAGAAACACGGCGGAAGCCCTCTGCTTCTTGATCGCAGTGATGATGGACGCAACGTCGCGGGCGGACGCCTCGGCTTCCGTCGACACCCCCTGCGGGGCGGTGAAATGGATGCCATAGGCGCGCTCGAAATAGCCGAAGGCGTTGTGGCTGGTGACGACGCGACGGCGATCGGGGGGGACCTTGGCGATGGTGTCACGCACCTCCCGATCGAGCGCATCGAGCCGTGCGAGATAGGCGGTGGTGCCCGCTTCGTAATGCGGCTTGCCGCTGGGATCGATGGCGATCAATGCGTCACGAATATTGCCGACGTAGAGCTTGGCATTGGCGACGGATTGCCAGGCATGCGGGTCCGCCCTGCCATGGTCATGGTCATGATCGTGAGCGCCTGCGCGCTCCAGCGGCTTGATGCCTTTGGTTGCGACCACGATCGGAGCCTTGGTGCCCGATGCCTTCACCAGCCGATCGAGCCAGCCCTCGAAGCCGAGCCCGTTAACGAAGACGAGCCTGGCGTCGGCGACCTTCTTGGCATCGGCCGGCGATGGCGCATAGACGTGGGCATTGCCGTTCGCCCCCACCAGGGTCGCGACTTCCAGACGGTCGCCGCCGACGTTCCTGACGAAATCGCCGAGGATCGAGAAGCTGGCGATGACCTTGAGCCTGGCATTCGACGGCTGTTGCGCCGCCAACGGGCCCGCGGCCAACAGGCTTGCAGAAAGCGCGGTCGCCGCAATCAGAGGGGCGCACGCCCTCGCCGCACCTTCTCGTCGTCGCATGGGCATGGCCGGTCTCTCCGTGCTCGCGGATTGCGCGTCACGCTTCGAGGTGACGCCCGGGGAAGAGCTGCCGGACCAGACCGCCGACGCGGCCGAACAGCAGCGACAACACGTAGAGCGCGCCGGCGACGAGAATCACGGCAGGACCGGAAGCGACCCCGGCGTGGAACGACAGCAGCAGGCCGGCGTATCCGGAGGCGACGCCGCTTGCAGTCGCGATGAGAATCATCGTGGTGATGTCGCGTGCCCAGAAACGACCGATGGCCGCCGGCAGCATCATGATGCCGACCGCCAGCAACGTGCCAAGCGCATGAAAACCGCTCACCAGATTGATGACGACCAGCACCAGAAAGGCGAGGTGTGCCGGTCCGCCGGCACGGCTGACCGAGCGCATGAAGCCGGGATCGACGCATTCGATCACCAGCGGGCGGTAAATCACTGCGAGCACCACCAGGCTCACGGTGGCATTGGCGGCGATGAGCAGGAGGGTCTGGTCATCGAGCGCGAGAACATTGCCGAACAGGACGTGCAGCAGATCGACATTGGTGCCTTTGATGGAGACGATGGTGACACCGAGCGCCAGCGAAAGCAGGTAGAAGGTCGCCAAGGCGGCATCTTCCTTGAGCTCGGTCGTGCGGGCGACGAGACCGGTGAGCAAGGCGACGACGAACCCGGCAATCAGGCCACCCGCGGTCATCGCAAACAGGCTGAGCCCGGAGAGCAGAAAGCCGATCGCGGCGCCGGGCAGGATGGCGTGCGCCATGGCATCGCCAACGAGGCTCATGCGCCGCAGCATCAGGAACACGCCGATGGGACCGGCGCCGAGCGCCAGAGCGAGCACGCCGGCAAGCGCGCGACGCATGAACTCGAATTCGGTGAACGGGGCGATGAAGAATTCGTAGGGCATCACGAGGGCGGCCATCACACCGCCACCTGCGCCGCGCATTCGGCGGCATGCTCGTCGAAAGCTTCGCACATTCGCCGCGCCATCAGGAGGTTCTCCGCGGTGAGAACGGTCGAGGTGCGACCCCAGGCTACCGGCTCGCGCGCAAGCAGAAGGGTCTCGGGAAAATGGGCGCGCACGAAATCGATGTCGTGCATGGCGGTGAGCACCGTGCGCTGCTCGCCATGCCAGCGTTGCACCAGGTCGAACAGATCCGCCGAGGTCTTGGCATCGACCGCGTTGAACGGCTCGTCCAGCACGATCACCCGCGCATCCTGCAGCAAGAGACGCGCGAACAGCATGCGCTGCATCTGTCCGCCGGATAAGGTCGCAATGGCGCGATCCTCGAAGCCGGTCAGGCCGACGGCGGCGATGGCGTGCTCGATCGATTCGCGCGTCTTGTCGCGTTTCTTGCCCGCGATCCCGCCGAACAGGCCGGTGCGGCGCCACAGTCCCATCGCCACGAGGTCGTAGACATTGATCGGAAACGACCGGTCGATCTCGGCCGCCTGCGGCAGGTAGGCGATGTCCTGCGGCGAGAGCGCGCCGCGCTCGATGCGGCCTGCCAACGGCTTGAGCAGGCCGACGACGCCCTTGAACAGCGTCGACTTGCCCGCCCCGTTCGGTCCGACAACCGCCACCAGCGCGCCGGCAGCGACCTCGCCGTCGAGATGATGCACGGCGGGATGCCGATCATAGCCAAGCGTGACGTTGCGAAATTGCAGCGCGCAAGGCATCGGCCTTCACCTCATCGCCCAGATCACGGCCGCCCACAAGATCCCGATCAACGCCGCGCTGATGGCAAGCCGCTCGATCACCGACATGCGCAAGATGGAGGGCGAGATCGACGCCGGCGGGTGACCGCGACCGGGATGATGGTGCGCATGGGGAAGCTCGGTGGGCATGGCGGGGTCTGCGGCGCGTTGCGGGCAAGTCTCTGACGGCGTGAATTGTTACAATATAACATTTCGCAATGTCCAGCGCCAGCCCGAGACGGGATGGGCACCGCACCGAGCGTGCGTCATTGCAGCCGCTGCTCCGATCCATTTCGCGCGCTTGCCATCCCAGCAGCCCTGACCTATTGGGCGCACCATGGGCGAGGAAGGACCCCGCGTCATCGTCGTCGGCGAAGCGTTCGTCGAGCTCGTGCGCGGCGGCGACGGTCGCTTCGCGCTCGGCTGCGCCGGCGACACCTTCAATGTGGCGATCTACCTCGCCCGCTCAGGCGTGCAGGCGGCTTTCGCCACCGCGCTTGGAGAGGATCCCCATTCCAATGCCATCCTTGCGCTGGCGGCAGCCGAGGGCGTTGCCAGCGACCTGGTGCTTCGGGTGCGTGGCCGGCTGCCCGGACTCGTCGTCGTCGACGGCAGCTCCTTGGGCGCACACCATGTGCAGGAGTGGCGCGGCGAAGCACCCGCGCGCGAGCTCTTCGAATTGCCGGAATGGGCGCGCCTCGCCGACGCGCTGAGCCAGGCCAAGCTCGTCTATTTCTCCGGCATCACGCTGTCGCTCTATTCCAATATCGGGCTCGGCCGGTTCCTTGCGGTCATCGAGACGATCCGCCAGCAAGGCGTGAAAATCGCGTTCGATGGAAATTTTCGTCCACGCGGGTGGCGGGGAGATCTGCCGCGGACGCGCACGGTGTTCATGGAGGCATTGAAGCGGGTCGACATTGCGCTGCCCGCCTATGACGACGAAGCCGTGCTGTGGGGCGACCCGAGCCCGGAGGCGACCGTCGAGCGCTTGCAAGCTTTCGGGATTGCCGAGATCGTGGTGAAGAACGGTCCGAACAGCGCTTTGGTCGCTGCCGGCGGCCAGAGCGACTTCATTCCGGTCCCGGAAGTGGTGACGCCGGTCGACGCTACCGCTGCCGGCGATGGTTTCAATGCCGCCTACATCGCCGCGCGCCTGTCCGGCAGTGCACCGCGCGACGCCGCCGCCGCCGCGCACCGGCTTGCCGGGCAAGTCATCCGCCACCGCGGGGCGCTCATGCCCCGCACCGCCGTCGCGGTGCATTGATGGCCGTGCCAGAAATTCAACCACATGAGTCGGGATTACTGGGTCGGCCGCCTGAAGCGGGCGATGACGGTTGCGATTGCGGCGTGAGGCCGAGCTTGTCGAGCAGGCGCCAGTCGCGGTCGCGCTCCGGGTTGGGCGTGGTGAGAAGCTTCGGCCCATAGAAGATGGAATTGGCGCCGGCGAGAAGGCACAGCGCCTGGGTCTCCTCGCTCATGCCCTCGCGCCCAGCCGAAAGGCGCACGACCGATCTCGGCAAGGTGATGCGCGCAACCGCAATGGTGCGGACGAGCTCGATCGGATCGATCGCGCGTTCGTGGGCGAGCGGCGTGCCCGCAACCTTGACCAGCATGTTGATGGGCACGCTTTCGGGATGGACGGGCAGATTTGCGAGCGTCGCAATCAGGCCGACGCGATCCTCGACATCCTCGCCCATCCCGATGATGCCGCCGCAACAGACGTGGATGCCGGCGGCACGAACATGCGCGAGCGTATCGAGGCGATCCTGGTACGCCCGTGTGCTGATGATCGCGCCATAGTACTCCGGCGAAGTGTCGAGGTTGTGGTTGTAGTAGTCGAGGCCCGAGCTCTTGAGGCGTACCGCCTGCGCGCGCGTGAGCATGCCGAGCGTGGCGCAGGTCTCGAGCCCGAGCGCTTTGACCGCCTCGACCATCTCGCACACCCTGTCGAGATCGCGGTCCTTCGGCTCCCGCCAGGCCGCGCCCATGCAGAAGCGGGTGGCGCCGGCATCCTTCGCCGCACGCGCCTCGGCCGCGACGGCCGCAAGCGGCAGCAACTTTTGCGCCTTCACGCCGGCGTCGTAGCGCGCGCTCTGCGGGCAATAGGCGCAGTCCTCCGGGCAGCCGCCGGTCTTGATCGACAGCAGGGTGGAAATCTGCACTTCGCACGGATCGAAGCAAAGGCGGTGAACGCTTTGCGCGTGAAACATCAATTCCGGGAACGGAAGCGCGAACAGAGCCCGCACCTCCTCGCGCGTCCAGTCGTGGCGCACCACGCCGAGGCTTCCCTCGTTCTTTGCGGCAAGAGTATCGGGCGAAACCGCAACGGCAGACGCGGTTTTCTCCCTTCCCCCTTGTGGGTCCCACAAGGGGGGAGGAGAGCGCACCGAGGTCCTCGCGCCATTGTTCTCCGGCATGTGTGATCGCCTTGCCTTTTGCTGAGCTGCGCCGCCTCGACCGACGGCCTTTTGCACGTTATTAGCGGCAGCGGCGCGCCTCGGCCAGCCCCATCAGAGGCGAGCCCTGCCCCCGGCTTGCGGCGCCGGCGCGGGACGGTGATGGGCGCCCCGATCTTTTTCAGGATCATTCCCATGTCGAGCTCTCACTTCCGTCGCGTTGGTTCGGGCGTGGTCCGTCGCGCGCCTGTGCGAAACATGAGCAGGTCGACCACAGCCGGTGCCAAGGCACGCGCGAGCACGACCGCTCTCAACATCGCCGGCACCATGATCTCGCGCCGGTCGCGTTCGATGCCGCGCACGAGCGCCGCGGCCACCTGCTCGGGAGTAAGCGTGGGCAACCAAAGAGCGATGCGCGGAATTCGTTCTTCCGATTGTGGATTGTGCTCGAAATAGGTGCTGCTGACCTTGCCGGGCACGATCTGCAAGACCTGGATGCCGGTATCGCGCAGGTCCGCCCGCAGTGCGGCTGTGAAGCCGCGCAGCGCCCAGCGCGCCGCCATATAGCCGGTTGCGCCGGGCCATGGAAGCCAGGCCGCCGGGGAGTTCACGTTGACGATGTAGCCTTGACGGCGAGCGAGCATCGCCGGGAGAAATGCCCGGGTCACATAGAATGCGGCGAAGTAGGGCGCGGCCATCATTGCCGCAGCTTCTGCAGGCGGTGTCTCCTCGACATGGAGCCAGCGGCCGGCACCGGCATTGTTGATGACGATGTCAGGCGCTCCCAGCTCGCGCGCGACCTGCTCAGCGGTCCGCTCAACGGCCGCCGGATCGGTCAGATCGACGACATAGCCTCGCGCCTTGCCGCCTTGGGCGACGATCTCGGCCGCGACGTGCTCAATTTCCGCAGAGCGCGCCAGCAACGCCGTGCGTCCACCTGCGCGCGCCAGGGCTTGGGCAGTGGCCCGGCCGATCCCTCGGGAGGCACCGGTGACAACGATTGTCCGACCGCTGACATTCATCCGGAGACCGCGTCATCGCAGGTGAAATGCCCGCTCAATGCGGGTGAAACGCGGTCCGGCCGGCAACTGCTGATTCTCACTTTTTTGCCCAGCCTTGATCTCGTTGAACTTGGCCAGCGCGCGTTCAAATTTGTCATTGAAGAGCCACATCGCATTGAGGATTTCGCGGTAGGTTGCAGATGTCTTTGCCCTGTCAGCCTGTCCAAAGGTGAAGACACTGTTGTTGCGCAAAAATCCCATTATCGTCGGGTCGGAAATTCTATAGTTGGCCAGGTTGCCTGAATTGAGAGCCGACTTGGTCGGACTGGGAACAATTTGGATGAGCTCAAAAAACTTCATCTGATCAATCGGATTTGGCAATGCCTTCACGATCGCCGGAATTTGCGGGAAAACGTCCGCGTGCGCGTTCATAAGGGCGTCTCTCACGGCGGTCCAGTGATTGAGCCGATGATCCAAGTTGCCAATCCGCGCCTCTTCCTTGTCGTCGCGGGCGCTCAGCGCAGGATCAAAGGCTGCAATCGACTTTTTGATCGCGGCCCATTTCCTTTGACCATTTTGATCTTCGGAGACTCCTGTTTGCAAACTTCCCTTGTACTTGTTCGAGCGCGCGTTCCCCATGTTTTGATTGCCATTTGTCTCGGCAAAGAACAGACCCAGGCTGATACGACCTGCCGCTTCGGCATTTGCTGCATCGAGGCCCCTGGCTCGTGCAATATTGGTTCCCAAGTCAACAACGTCCTTGAATGGAGTATCCGAGTTTTGCACATTGCCGGGTGGCGCCTGCATGATGCTGAAGAGATTCGCATATTCCTCGAGAAGCGGCTCATTGTCGGCATCGAAATACGCTGGAGGAATTCCAAATTTATTCGGTCTTCCGATTTTTGACGGACGCGCGTCGGTGAGATCCTTATACGCGCTTATCATGTTGTTGCGAGCAAGATAGAGCGCCTGTCCCGGCAAGTTCGGCAGCGGTAGCTTCGAATTGATCTGAGCGCGCCGCTGGCTCAAGATCGACTTAAACTGGTTTACCGCATTGTTGTACGTATTGAGCACATCCGATTGTGACGTAGGGAGTGCGGCGGGCTGACCGTGTGCGGAGGAAATGAAGCCGAGATCGCCGATGTTGGCCGGCACCAGAGACGTGACCGCGCCGGCGATCGTATCGATGGCGTTGAAAACGGGCGGCGAGAAGAAGAGCCCGAGGGCAAGAGCTGCCGCGCGCGTTGTTGCAAGCGCTCTGGGGGACACTGCAATAACGATGCGCGCTACGACGCCGCCACCCGCGGCAGCAGTAGAGGCTATGATCGACGGCCACGAGATGCATCGAGCGTTCTCGCCAAACTGAGACGACGGTGCGGCGGTATGACTTGCTATCCCCATGGCGATCGCAATGCCTCAGTATTCGAGCAGGTTGCCCATCAAACTTTGGTATCCGGCGCGAGGCTGAACGCGGCGCCCCTAATCAAACTTCAGGTTGGCAGCTTTGACGACATCGGAATAGGCATTGATGTCGGCATCGATCAGTTGCCTGAACTCCTCGCCGGGCCGGCCGTCGGGCGTGTAGGCCACGGATTTGAGCTTGTCTCGCACAGCAGGATCGGCCATGACCTGGCGCATCGCCGCCTCAAGCTTTCGCACGATCGCAGGCGGCGTCCCGGCGGTTGCGAAGGCACCGATCCATTGCAGCCTGATATCGATAGTTCCAAACCCTAATTCGGCGACTGTCGGTACGTCGGGAAGCTCCGGCAAGCGGTCCGGTCCGGTCATGGCGAGGACGCGGATCTTGCCGCCTTGCGCCAGCGGGAGCACGATCGGAGGATCGGCAAATCCGAACAGTGTCTGTCCGGCGGCGATGCTCAGCATCATCTCGCTCGTGCTCTTGTAGGGGATCGTTTGCCCGGGCATGCCGGTTCTGAGCTTGAACAGCTCGGCCGGGATGGTGAACGCGGGCGAGGAGGAAGGATAGTTCGACTTGTCCGGGTTCGCCTTGGCGAAGGCGACGAGGTCGTTGAGCGAGTTGATTGCGTGTTGCTTCGAACCGGCAATTGCCAGCCAGTAGGAGCCAAGCAAGGTGAGCGGCACGAGCGTCCTGGTCGGATGGAACGGCAGATTGGAATAGATCGCCGACGCAATCGCGAGCTGTCCGGTCGCGCCGATGACCATCGTATATCCGTCGGCCGGCTGGCTTTGGGCGTAGGTGACGGCGAGCTGTCCGGCTGCGCCGGGCCGGTTCTCGATGATGACAGGCTGGCCGACCGTTTCCGAGAGTTTCGGGCCGACGATCCGCCCCACCAGATCATTGCCGCCGCCGGCCGCAAATCCGACGATGATCCGGATGGGCTTGCTCGGGTAGCTCGCCGCGTCCTCCTGGGCCGATGCTGTGCCCATGGGCGCCGCGGCCATGGCCGCGAACGCGAATGACGCAAGCAGCATGCGTGGGGAGCGGATCAATCGCATGGAATGTCTCCGCTGCATTCTACTCGAAATGTCAAGTGCTGCTCAGCGGGCCTGCGACCGGTTCACAGCGCGCCTGCCGGCCGGGAGAATCCATTGAGCCGGGTCCCCGTGCAAAGCCCCGCTCAACGCCTGGTGGCGGATTTCGCGTATGCCTTTATGCTGGCAATGGCGTCTGTGCCGGCCTGCGGCCAATCCGTCATGTTTGCGGAGCTTGACGGAGCCGTGGTGGATGTGTCCGTCAGCTATCATTTCGCCTGCTCGGTCGACGAATCCCACGCGCGCGAAATCGGAGCCGGCCGTATTCGCCGGGAATTTGCCTTCGGAGGAGACTGGGAGATCATAAGCGCGAAGCAGATTTCGTCGAGCTGCAGTGTAAGGAAAGACTGATATGTGGTGCATTGCGCCATGCCGGAGCATGCGCGGGGCGCTCCGTCGCTCTCTTCGCCTCGGCCTGCTCGCGCTCCTTGCGCCGGCAGTTCTCCATTGCGCGCCGGCAACGGCGCAGACGCGAGTGGCCCTCGTCGTCGGCAATGGCGCTTACCGGCATGTGCCCGTTCTTCCGAACCCCGGAAACGACGCGAGCGATGTCGCCGCTTCGCTGGAGCGTCTCGACTTCACGGTGCGTCGCGTCAGCGACGCAACCTTCGAGGATATGCGGCGCGCGCTGCTGGAGTTCGGTCAGCGCGCACGGCGGGCCGAGATCGCGGTCATGTTCTTTGCCGGTCATGGCATGGAGATCGGCGGCGAGAACTGGCTGGTCCCGGTGGATGCCGAGCTCAAGGCCGATCTCGATGCCGACCACGAGGCGGTTGCGCTCAAGAGCATCATGCCGATGGTGGCGGCGGCGTCGAAGCTCGGCCTTGTGGTGCTGGACGCATGCCGCAACAATCCATTCGCGGCCAAGATGCAACGCACCGTGCGCACGCGCGCGCTCGAGCGCGGCCTCACCCGGATCGAGCCGGTCGGGAGCGTGCTGGTCGCGTATGGAGCGAGGGACGGCACCACCGCCGGTGACGGGAGCGGACGCAACAGCCCGTTCACCGCCGCGCTGCTGAGGCACATCGAGACACCGGGGCTGGAGATCAATTTTCTGTTTCGAAATGTTCGCGACGACGTGCTGCGAGCGACACAGCGCGAGCAGGAGCCGTTTGTTTATGGGGCATTGTCGAAGGAGGCGATCTATCTCAAGGACCCCGCACCCGTGCCGGTGGCGGCGGCGCCTTCTGCCGACGAAGTGATGTGGGAATTCCTCAAGGGCACCAACGATACCGGCGCGCTCAAGCGGTTCGCGGAGCAATTCCCGGGCAGCGCGAGACGCCCCGACGCGGAGCAACGCATGTCGGCGCTCACGGCCGAGGCTGAGCAAAAATTGCAACATGCCGCGCAGGCCGACCGCCGCGAGCTTGCGCGCTTGCTGCAACTGGAGCTGCGGCGGGTGGGTTGCTTCGACGGCGCCATCAACGGCGAGTTCGACGAGTTCCACCCGCACGGCGCTGGGTCAATTCGTCAATCGATCCGCGGTCCAGCTGCCGAGTCCGGACCTATCGCCGGAAGCGGTCAAGGCAGTGCGCGGGATCGACAAGCGGATTTGCCCGCTGGTCTGCCAGGCCGGCGAGCGCGTCGAGGACGAGCGCTGCGTCCGCCTCCTCTGTCCCGCGGGACAAGTGCTCAAGGACGGCAGCTGCGTGGCCGAGCGCGGTGCCACCGAATCCGGGGGGCACAACGCTCCTGCTCCGAAGGGCGCCGGCTCCGGCAAATGCTTCACCTTCCAAGGCCGCCAATTCTGCGAATGAAATATCAGGAAGGTCAGGAAGGGCTGAGTCCATGATGAAGTGGTACGCGCCTCATCTGATCGCCGTCGCGCTTATGGCGCTTCCGGCAGAGGCCGCTCTCGCCCAGGGGTCTGCATCCCAAGCGGCGTGCTTCGAGGTTCTCGCCGGCCCGTCTGAAACGCAGCCCGCGGGCGCAATTCTCCTCAACCCGTGCAGCGGCCAGACCTGGCTGCTGGTCCGCACCTCCCCGTCGCCCGCGAGAGGAGGCCCCGGTCACCCCCTCTACCGCTGGAGCGCGATCGCGGGCGACGTTGCCGATCCCAAGCCGCCGCCGCCCCCCGCGCCTGTAACCGCAACCGGCGACAAATGCTTCATTTTCCAGGGACGGCGGTTCTGTGAATAAAGGCAACCCTCCACTGCAGGTTCCGCACCCCCTGCGCTTTACAACATTCTGTCAACCGAGATCATTGCTCCCACGTGCTCGATCGAGCCCGGCAACCTCGTCGCCCGCGAGTAATATAACTGCTTGAAGATATCGTCGCGCCGCAACCGGTGGATGCCGCGGCATGACGAAACCAGATTGACTCCGGGTTCCCGGCGCCCCAAGATGCTAATCGTTCTCATTTGCAAAATGATGCGAGTCCCACATGAAGGTGCTCTCGAACCGGCGCTTGCGTGCACTGGCGGCTTTGTTTGCGAGCCTGACAGGCGCCATGGCGTGGACGAGCCCAACGTGGGCGGAGAAGCGTTTTTTCACGGTCTTGGCGGTCGAGCCGAAAGGCGGCACAACTGTCGACAACGAACCATTTCCAACGGGCCCGCTACCTCCAGGCGGAGGCTATGTGATTACGCAGCCCGACGAGAAGACTCGGCGTTGGGAAGTGAGCGCCTATGTCTGGCAACCTTCTCAAATCGTTGTGAACGAAGGCGATGAGGTAGCGCTCGAGTTTGTCGGCATCAATGGCGCGGCTCATCCGACCACTATTGCGGCGTTCGGCCAAACATTCACGGTGAAACGTGGCCAGGCCCATCGCGTAACCTTTATTGCAGACAAGGTGGGCATCTTCGGCATCATATGCGGCACGCACAAGCCTTCGATGTCGGGTGAGCTCATCGTCTTGCCGAAACGGTAGAACTGCGCCACACCGGTCGAAGACGAACGCGGCTGCGCGTCGATCCCTACTCCGCCGCCACGCGCCCGGCCGGCTCGATGCGCTCGAGCTTGGCCGCGCAATACTTGAATTCCGGAATTTTTCCGAACGGATCGAGCGCGGGATTGGTGAGCAGGTTCGCCGCCGCTTCCGCGAAGGCGAATGGAATGAACACGACGCCGTCGGGAATGGCATCGTCCTGGCGGACGGAGAGCTCAATGGCGCCGCGGCGGGTCGAGACCCGCACCATGTCGCCCGGCTTGATGCCGAGCCTCTCGATGGTGCCGCGCGAAACATTGGCCACCGCGCCCGGCTCCAGCGCGTCGAGCGTGGCGGCGCGCCGGGTCATGGCGCCGGTGTGCCAATGCTCGAGCTGGCGGCCGGTCGAGAGCACGAACGGGAACTCGGCATCGGGCCGCTCGTCCGGCGGCGTGATCTTGGCCGGGATGAGCTTGCCGCGACCGTCCTGGGTGGGAAAGCGATCGCCGAACACCACGTCGTGCCCCCGCTAGTGGCGGCTTCCTTTCTTGGATTGAGTGGGCGTCAATGGCGTATAGTGGGCAGGTGTCGCGACGATTCATCACCGTGGCGGAAACCGCGCTTTTCGCGCGCCAGGCTCAGGATGTTTGGGACGATCCGAGCGCGAGGCTTTCGTGGATTTCATCGCGCAGAATCCCGAAGCGGGCGACGTGATCCCCGAGACGGGCGGTGTGCGGAAAATCCGCTGGGCCAGAGCGGGTACGGGGAAACGCGGTGGCGCGGGTGATCTATTTCTACCACGACCGGGACCGACCGCTCTATTTGCTGATGGTCTACTCCAAGGCGCGCCGGGAGAATCTGACGCCCGAGGAAAAGAAGGCCGTGCGCAAGCTGGCAGCGCTGATCAAGGATTGAGACAGGAACGGAAGAAAGGAACGGAAATGGGCAAGTTTGCAGACGAGTTGCTCGAAAGCATGAGACAGGCGGCGACGCACGCCAGCGGGCGCAAGGTGCGCGGCATGCGCGTGACAAGAGTGGCGATACCGGACGTGAAGGCGATCCGCCGTTCGCTTCGCATGTCACAACACCGCTTCGCGGCGGCCTATCGCATTCCGCTTCCCACGCTGAAAAATTGGGAGCAAGGACGGCGGCACCCCGACGCGCCCGCGGCGGCGTATCTGCTCGCCATCAAGCGGCGGCCCAAGGAGATCATGGAAGCGGTCGCGCGTTGAGTGCGACGTCCCGACCGACCACCAACGGCGCATTTAGGCGGATGTTGACCCGGCGGCAAGGTATTAGCGGATTGAGTGGAGCTACATCCGGGGACCGCTCGGCCGACCGGCCTGGCCATTCAAGCGCGCTTGGCAAATCGGTCGCGCTTGCTGCGCTGGGCATTGAATGCGAGTCGGCTTTTAGACCATTGCTGCAGTAAGACGCTGACCGGAACCGATGGTCTCGACAGCAATTGCCGAGTAGGCCCGGGGAATTTCACCCCGAGCCTCTCACAGATCCGGACTTGACACTCTCGCGTCATCCGGCTCGTGCCATCGCGCGAAGGCTGCCGCCTTCCATTGAACATCGGGTTCCTCCCGTTGCCGGTTGACCCGCGCCAAATGGCGATGACCCACTCCCTTCGCTCCACGGGCATTACCCCGCTTCATCACTACTACGGAGCAGTCCGCCCCTAGCCGGCGCATCGGTACTTTCGGCCTCGCGGTTTGAGCCGCTTGTGCCTTTTCCCTTCGCATCACCGTCTAGGTTCTCACGTTCCATACAAGAGCCTGGTTGAGCTTCGCGCCGCCTACATGCCGGATGCCGCTCGGGCAGTCTCAGTGCATCCCCCAAGCTGATCCCGGAGGAAGGGTCAGCCCCCGGTTTTGACATCGTCTAATCGCGATTTCGACACTTCTGCAGCGGTTCGCTTGCGCTCGCCTCTCTCAACCTTGCCTGTCGGGATCTCGTCCCGACTTTTCCGCAACGTTCACCACCATTGCTTTTGACAACAGCAGCTTGCGGTGGCTTGAGATCAGCACCTGATTGCCGACCTCGAAGGACCTTCCTTCATCTCTCGTACAGTTGCGCATCGCCGTTTGGACCGGCGATACTCGTGACACAAGACCCATCTCCGACATTGGCTGTGCACCGCGGCAATGGTTTTGATGCCCGGTTTGAGCCCTATCAAAGTACTCGTTTGAGCCGATACAATGCTGGCCCCTGAGCTTAGGTGCGGATATGCGGCGACGTGAGTTCATTAGCCTTCTCGGCGGCGCGGCGACGGCGTGGCCGCTCGCGGTGCGAGCGCAGCAGCCGGGAAGTCCAGTACTCGGTTATTTCAGCAGCAGGTCTGCCACTGCTGCACCGAGTCTGGTGGCCGCGTTCCGCAGGGGGCTAAATGAAGCCGGCTACGTCGAAGGTCAAAACGTCACGATTGAATATCGCTGGGCCGATGAGCAATACGACCGATTGCCGGAATTAGTACGGGATTTCGTTAGTCGTCAGGTGACCGTGATTGTGGCAGATGGCACTACTGCCGCATTCGCTGCAAAAGCGGGAACGTCGACAATCCCTATTGTCTTCCAATCCGCAATCGATCCCGTCGCATCTGGCCTTGTTGGCAGCATAAATCGTCCGGGCGGCAATGTCACCGGCGTCACGTCGCTGAATATTGAGCTGGCCCCGAAGCGGCTCGAAGCTATACGCGAAATGCTTCCCATGGCGTCTGTCATCGCTACCCTCATCAATCCCAACTTTCCTGGTGCCGAGGCCCAATCGCGAGGGCTGATGGTAGCCGCGCGTATGCTCGGCGTGGAGCTCCATCTCCTGTACGCCAGTACCGTTCACGATATCGAGGCTGCATTTGTATCTTTGCTGGAATCGCGCGCCCAGGCTCTCGTCATCAATGCCGATGCCTTTTTCATCAGTCGCATTGAACAGCTTGCAGCCCTGGCGCTACGAAATCTGATTCCGGCAATTCATACAGTCCGGGACTTCGCTTTGGAGGGAGGATTGATGAGCTATGGCGGCAGCCTCGTGGATCAATTCCGCACGGTCGGAGCGTATGCCGGCCGGATTCTTAGGGGCGAGACGCCCGCCAATTTGCCGGTTCAGCAGATGACAAAAGTTGAGCTAATCATCAACATAAAGACCGCAAAGCTTTTAGGTCTCACCGTTCCGCTTTCCTTGCTCGGCCGCGCCGACGAGGTGATCGAATGAGGTGTCGTTTGTTGCACTGCATAAGTCCGGTTGTGTGCTGTGTGCTATGGCGCATCGCTTCAGTCCGCTGCCGCGAATCGATTTGGAGACAATTCGGACTGAAGCGGACATAGGGTTGTTTGGGGCCCGCGCTCAAAACTCACTCCAATTGCATAGCGCGCGCTGCGCTTCCTCCCGCATCGCGCTACTCCATAGCCATCGAAGACGAAAGCGGCTTGGCGTGGATGCCTATTCGGCCGCGACGCGCGCCGCTGCCTCGATGCGCTCGACCTTGGCCGCGCAATACTTGAATTCCGGAATTTTCCCGAACGGATCGAGCGCGGGATTGGTGAGCAGGTTCGCCGCCGCTTCCGCGAAGGCGAATGGAATGAACACGACGCCGTCGGGAATGGCATCGTCCTGGCGGACGGAGAGCTCGATCGCGCCGCGCCGCGTCGAGACCCGCACCATGTCGCCCGGCTCGATGCCGAGCCTCGCGATGGTGCCGCGCGAAACGTTGGCGACCGCGCCCGGTTCCAAGCGCGTCGAGCGTGGCGGCGCGCCGGGTCATGGCGCCGGTGTGCCAATGCTCGAGCTGGCGGCCGGTCGAGAGCACGAACGGGAACTCGGCGTCCGGCTGCTCGTCCGGCGGCGTGATCTTGGCCGGGATGAGCTTGCCGCGGCCGTCCTGGGTGGGAAAACGGTCGCCGAACACGACGTCGTGCCCCGGCTTGTCCGGCGCATCCGAGGGATAGGTGACGGCGCTCTCCTTGTCGATGCGGTCCCAGGAGATGTTGTCGAGCGCCGGCATCAACGATGCCATCTCGGCATAGATCTCGCTCGGATGCGAGTAGCTCCAGGGAAGCCCGATGCGGCGCGCGATCTCCTGCGTGATCCACCAATCGAGCCTGGCCTCGCCCGGCAACGGCAGCGCGCGCCGCCCGATCTGCACCTGCCGGTTGGTATTGGTGACGGTGCCGTCCTTCTCCGGCCAGGCGGAGGCCGGCAGGATCACGTCGGCATGAAATGCCGTCTCGGTGAGGAAGATGTCCTGCACCACCAGATGCTCGAGATGGGCGAGCGCCTCGCGCGCGTGGTTGAGGTCGGGATCGGACATCGCGGGGTTCTCGCCGAGAACGTACATGCCCTTGATCACATCGGCGTGCACCGCCCGCATGATCTCGACCACGGTGAGACCGCGCTTGGGATCAAGCTTCGTGCCCCAGGCTTTTTCCACCCCGGCGCGGATCGCGGGGTCCTCGACGGAGCGATAGTCCGGGAAGAACATCGGGATGAGGCCGGCGTCGGAGGCGCCCTGCACGTTGTTCTGGCCGCGCAACGGATGCAGTCCCGTGCCGGGGCGCCCGACCTGGCCGCAAATGAGCGCGAGCGCAATGAGGCAGCGCGCGTTGTCGGTGCCGTGGACAGACTGCGAGACGCCCATGCCCCAGAAGATGATGGCCGACCTCGCGCGCGCATAGCTGCGCGCCACCGCGCGCAAGGTCTCCGCCGCAATCCCGCAGATCGGCGCCATCTCCTCCGGGGTGAAATCCTTGATGTGGTCGGCGAAGGCTTTGAAATTGGCGGTCTGCGCCTCGACATATTGCCGGTCGTAGAGACCTTCCTCGACGATCGCATTGAGAATGCCGTTGAGCATCGCAACGTCGGTGCCCGGCTTGAACTGCAGCATGTGGGCGGCATGGCGCTTGAGCGCCTGGCCGCGCGGATCCATGACGATGAGGGCCGCGCCGCGCTTTGCCGCCTGCTTGAAGAACGTGGCCGCAACCGGGTGGTTCTCGGTCGGATTGGCTCCGATGACGATGATGACGTCGGAATTCCTGCATTCGTTGAACGTCGCGGTGACCGCCGCCGATCCTATGGTCTCCAGCAGCGCAGCGACCGAGGAGGCATGGCACAGCCGGGTGCAGTGGTCGACATTGTTGGTGCCGAAGCCGGCGCGCACCAGCTTCTGAAAAAGATAGGCCTCCTCGTTGGTGCACTTGGCGGAGCCGAAGCCGGCGAGCGCGCGCGCGCCGTCGCGGTCGCGAATTGCTTTGAGGCCGGAGGCGGCGCGGTCGAGCGCTTCCTCCCAGGTCGCGGGGCGGAAATGCGTCCACGGATTGGCGGGGTCGACCGTGTCATGCGCGTGCTTGCGCACGCCGTCCTTGCGGATCAGCGGCTGGGTGAGGCGATGCGGATGGTGCACGTAGTCGAAGCCGAAGCGGCCCTTCACGCACAGCCGGTTCTCGTTGGCCGGTCCGTTGCGCCCGCTGACGGCAATGAGCGCGTCCTCCTTGATGTGATAGGTGAGCTGGCAGCCGACGCCGCAATAAGGGCAAACGCTGTGCACCTCGCGGTCGGGAAACTCGGTGCGCACATTGGCGCTCATCCAGCAACGTCGCGGGCATCAGCGCGCCGGTCGGGCAGGCTTGCACGCATTCGCCGCAGGCGACGCAGGTCGAGGCCCCCATCGGATCATCGAAATCGAACACGATCTTCTCGCTATAGCCGCGCCCGGCCATGCCGATCACGTCGTTGACCTGCACCTCGCGGCAGGCGCGCACGCACAGATTGCAGTGGATGCAGGCATCGAGATTGACCGCCATGGCAGGATGGCTGCGATCAGGCGTCGGCGCGGCGCGGCGCGGGAACCTGCTGGCGGCGATCTCGCTGGCGCTCGGCAGTCTTCCAGAACTCGGATTGGGGATCGTGCGCCACCTGCTGCGGCGGCTGGTCCGTCATCAGGAGCTCGACCACCATGCGCCGCGCGGTCTTGGCGCGATCGGTCTGCGTCTTGACCTTCATTCCGGGGGTCGGCGTGCGGATGCAGCTTGCCGCGAGCACGCGCTCGCCCTCGATCTCCACCATGCAGACGCGGCAGTTGCCGTCGGGACGGTATCCCGGCTTGGGCGAGTAGCACAGATGCGGCAGCTTGATGCCGTAGCGGCGCGCGGTGCGGAAGATCGTCTCGCCCGCGCGCGCTTCGACCTCGCGGTCGTCCAGGGTGAAGGAAATGCGCTGTCCTTCCCCGGCGACGTCGCCGGTCACGCCACCCTTGCCGTCGTGCCCGTAACCGAGCGGTTCCTTGCCCTGGCCGTTGGTCATGCTCATTTCGTTCGGTCTCGCTGAAACGTGGCGCAGTCTTGCGCGGACTTTATCCGCGCATCCATCTTCTTCCGAAGAGACCACAGTTGAACAATCGCCTGCATCATGACCACACCCCGAGCGGCTTGCCGAGATCCTCGGGGAAATAGCGAAAAACGCTCGCGAGCGGATTCGGCGCTGCCTGGCCCAGCCCGCAGATCGAGGCGTCGCGCATCGCCGCCGAGAGCTCGTTCAACAACGCCTCGTCCCAGGGCCCGTTCGCCATCAGCTTGACTGCCTTCTCCGTGCCGACCCGGCACGGCGTGCACTGGCCGCAGCTCTCGTCCTCGAAGAAACGCATGAGGTTGAGCGCCACCGCCTTCATGTCGTCCTTGTCGGAGAGAATCACAACGGCGTGCGAGCCAACGAAGCAGCCATGCGGCTCGAGCGTGCCGAAGTCGAGCGGCAAATCAGCCATGGAGGCGGGCAATATCCCGCCCGACGCGCCCCCGGGCAGATAGCCCTTGAAGCTGTGACCGGCGGTCATCCCGCCGCAATATTCCTCGACCAGCTCGCGCGCGGTCACGCCCGCGGGCGCGAGCACCACGCCGGGCTTGTTGACGCGACCCGAGACGGAGAAGCTGCGCAGCCCCTTGCGCTCGCGCCGGCCGTGCGCGGTGAACCAGGCGGCGCCCTTCTCCACGATGTCGCGCACCCAGTAGAGCGTCTCGACATTCTGCTCGAGCGTCGGGCGGCCGAACAGCCCGACCTGGGCGACGTAGGGCGGACGATGGCGCGGCAGGCCGCGCTTGCCTTCGATCGATTCGATCATGGCGGATTCTTCGCCGCAGATATAGGCGCCGGCGCCGCGGCGCAGATGCAGCCTGGTGTGACTGGCGATGCCGGCCTGCTCGACCTTGGCGAATTCCTGCGCCAGCAGGAGCCGCACCTCGGGATATTCGTCGCGGATATAGATATAGGTGTCTGCCGCCTCGACCACCCAGGCCGCGATCAGCATGCCTTCGATGAAGCGGTGCGGATCGCATTCGAGATAGTAGCGGTCCTTGAAGGTGCCGGGCTCACCCTCGTCAGCATTGACGGCAAAGAGCCGGGGCGCCGGCTCCGCCCGCACCAGCGCCCATTTGCGTCCGGTCGGAAAACCGGCGCCGCCGAGCCCGCGCAGGCCCGCATCGCTGACGATCTTGATCAGCTCGTCGCGCGTGCGCGTTCCCGACCGGCACGCCCGCAGGAGCTCATAGCCGCCGTCGCGGACATAGACATCGAAGGTATTCCTGGACGCATAGGGGTGCGCGTGCGTGTCGCGCGCGACGGCGGCCGCGACGCTCGCGGCCGTCGCACGCATCACCTGCACATGGCCGACGGCGCAGACCGGAGCGCGGTCGCAGGCTCCCATGCAGGGAGCGCGGATGACCCGGGTGTCGCGGCCGAGCTTGCCGGGAAGATCATGGAGGAGATGCTCGGCCCCCGCCATGGCGCAGGAAAGCAAATCGCAGACGCGAACGGTGACGGCCGCCGGCGGCCGCTCGCCGTCCTTCACCACGTCGAAATGGGCGTAGAAGGTCGCGAACTCGTACACTTCGGTGAGCGCGAGCTTCATCTCCTGTGCGAGCGCGGCAAGGTGCGCCGCCGAAAGATGACCGTACTTGTCTTGAATGAGATGCAGGTGCTCGATGAGAAGGTCGCGCCGGCGCTCGCGGCCGCCCAGCAAGGCGCGCACGTCCGCGAGTGCCTGCGGCTCGACCTGGCGGCCCTTGGGCGTGCGCGGCGGCCGGCGCCTGCCGCTTGCGGGCTTGTTCTCAACGAGGGTCACGACAACCTTTCCATCAGAACAATCCGGCGATGCGCCCGTCCGCGCCGAGGTCGATGGCGTTGGCGGCGGGGACCTTCGGCAGGCCAGGCATGGTCATGATCTCACCGCAGATCGCCACCACGAACTCGGCGCCGGCGGAAAGCCGCACCTCGCGCACAGGAATGACATGGTCGGTCGGGGCGCCCTTGATGTCGGCATTGGTCGAGAAGCTGTATTGCGTCTTGGCGATGCAGACCGGCAGCTTGCCGTAGCCCATCTGCTCGAACTGTGCGAGCGCATCGCGCACCGGCTTGTCCGCCGCGATGTCCTTCGCGCGGTAGATTTCCCTGGCGATGGTCCGGATCTTTTCAAGGAGCGGCATCTCGTCGGGGTAGAGCAGCTTGAGCTTGCTCTTCCGCCTTCGACGACCTTCACCACGGCTCGCGCGACGTCGACCGCGCCTTTGCCGCCTTCGGCCCAATGATCGGCCATCAGTGCCGACGACACCGAGCTTTTTCGCGTGCTCCTCGACCAGCGCCATCTCGGCATCGGTATCGGCGCTGAACCGGTTGATGGAGATCACCGGCACGATGCCGAATTTCTGCATGTTCTCGACATGTCGCGCGAGGTTCGCCATTCCGGCTTCGAGCGCCTTGAGATTCTCTTTCTTGAGATCCTCCTTCTTGACGCCGCCGTGCATCTTCAAGGCGCGAATGGTGGCCACCAGCACGGCACAATCGGGTGCCAACCCGGTCTTGCGGCATTTGATGTCGAGGAATTTCTCGCCGCCGAGGTCGGCGCCGAAACCGGCTTCGGTCACCACGTAATCGCACAGCTTCAATGCCGTGGTGGTGGCGAGCACCGAATTGCAGCCATGCGCGATGTTGGCGAACGGGCCGCCATGAATGAAGGCAGGCGTTCCCTCGAGCGTCTGCACCAGATTGGGCGACAGCGCCTCCTTGAGCAGCACGGTCATCGCGCCGTGGGCGTTGAGGTCGCGCGCCCGCACCGGCTTGCGGTCGCGCGTATAGGCGACGATGACGTTGCCGATGCGCTGCTTGAGATCGTCGAGATTCTTGGCGAGGCAGAAGATCGCCATGATCTCCGATGCCACCGTGATATCGAAGCCGGCTTCGCGCGGAAAGCCGTTGGCAACTCCGCCCAATGAGCAGACGATCTCGCGCAGCGCACGGTCGTTCATATCCATCACGCGCCGCCAGGCGACGCGGCGGCTGTCGATGCCAAGCTCGTTGCCCCAGTAGATGTGGTTGTCGATCAGCGCAGCGAGCAGATTATGCGCCGAGGTGATAGCGTGGAAATCGCCGGTGAAATGCAGATTGATGTCTTCCATCGGCACGACCTGCGCGTAGCCGCCGCCGGCCGCGCCGCCCTTCATGCCGAACGACGGCCCGAGCGAAGGCTCGCGCAGGCACAGCATCGCCTTCTTGCCGATATGATTGAGCGCGTCGGTGAGGCCGACCGTGGTGGTGGTCTTGCCCTCGCCCGCCGGCGTCGGCGTGATGGCCGAAACCAGAATGAGCTTGCCGTTGGGCCGCTCCTGGAGCGACTTGATGAAGTCCATCGACAGCTTGGCCTTGTAATGGCCATAGGGATCGAGGTTCTCCGCTGCGATGCCGAGCCGCTCGCGCGCAACGTCCATGATCGGCCGCATCTTGGCGGCCTGCGCGATCTCGATATCGGATTTCGGACTGGCGTGCTGCGAGCCGGTCATCGGTGCCTTGGCCGTTGACTTGGCTGCGGTGGCGGTGGTCGAAGTCATGAAAGCCTCTTGCCGGCGGTGAGGTTGATATTGCCGGCGAATTCGCCGGCAGCGATCTTGGGACCATCGGAAGGCTGCACGCGCAGAAGGCGCATGCGGCCGTCGGCGCACACGACGGTGAAGCCGTCCGAGCCCACTTCGACGACTTCACCCATCTTGCCGCCGATGCCCTTGGGATCCTTCGCCGGCAAGGGCTTCGCTTCGAAGACCTTGAGCGTCTTGCCCTCGAGACTGGTCCAGGCGCCGGGCGCCGGATTGCAGCCGCGGACCAAGCGGTCGATTTGCGCCCACGGCTTGCCCCAGTCGATGCGGGCATTGTCCGGTCCGCAGCGCCCTTCGTAGCTGGCCTTGGATTCGTCCTGCTTGATGCGCGGTGCCTTGCCCGCCTTCACGAGATCGACTGCTTCCAGCATCGCGTCCACCCCCATCGGAAAGAGGCGGTCGAAATAGACGCTGCCGAGCGAGTCGTTGGGGCCGATATGGGTTTTCTTCTGCAGCAGCACGTCGCCGGTATCCAGACCGTTGTCGGGCCAGAAGATGGAAAGCCCGGTCTCGCTCTCGCCCTGGATGATCGGCCAGTTGATCGCGCTCGGCCCGCGATACCTCGGCAGCAACGAGGGGTGGTACTGGATCGAGCCCCTGGTCGGAATGTTGAGGAATTCCGCCGGCACGAACAACGTCACGAATGCCATCACCTGCAGGTCGGGCTTGAGCGCCCGGAACTCGTCCCAAGCTTCCGGCTTGCGGTACGAAGCCGGCTGATAGACCGGAAGCTTTGCGGCAAGCGCCGCTTCCTTGAGCGGATCGGCCTTCGCGCCTTCCTTCTCGGGCGCGACATCGGCGGCAACCACGTTCTCGCCGCGCTTGAGCAGGGCGTCCAGGACGGCCTTGCCGAAGGCCTGCTGGCCGTGCACCACAATACGCATTCAGTTCCTCTCCACCCTTCCCCATATTCGCAGGTTGGGTCAGCGCGGGCACCAAGGCCGACACGACCAAGTCATTTCCGCGCGCAACCCAACACCTTGTTTAGACCTGCTGCATGTTGGGTTACGCGCGGAATAAACCCCTTCGAATTGAGGATTCACGGGTCGCGCCAACCCAACCTGCCTCGCTACGCCGCCTCGGCGCGCGCGCCTTTCTCCGGCGCAGTGATCGCGCCCGACGCCTTGATCTCGGCGATCTCCTTGTCGCTGAAGCGCAGCTCCTTGCGCAGGATCTCGTCGGTATGCTCTCCCAACAGCGGCGAGCGCCTCGCCTCGGTAACGGAGTCCGACATCTTGATCGGATTGCCCACGGTCAGATACTTGCCGCGGGTTGGATGATCGACCTCGACGACTGTGCCGGTCCTGCGCAGCGAGGGCTCCTCGGCGATCTCCTTCATCGACAGGATCGGCCCCACCGGGATATCGCGGGGCATTGCAGATTTCCATGACCTCGAACTTGGTCTTGGTCATGGTCCACTGCTCGATGGTGTCGAAGATATGCCGCAGCCGCGGCAACCGCGCCCCCGGTTTTGCATAGTCCGGATCGGTCTTCCATTCCGGCTTGCCGATCAGATCACAGATCGCCTCCCACACCGGCGCCTGGGTGATGAAATAGATGTAGGCATCCGGATCCGTCTCCCATCCCTTGCATTTGAGGATCCAGCCGGGCTGACCGCCGCCGGAATCGTTGCCGGCGCGCGGCACGGCTTCCCCGAACGGGATACCTTCGCCGTATTGGCTGTACTCGGTCAGCGGTCCGTGTGCCAAACGTTGCTGGTCGCGCAGCTTGACGCGGGCAAGATTGAGCACGCCGTCCTGCATGGCCGTAAGCACGCGCTGGCCGCGGCCGGTCCGGGTGCGCTGGTAGAGCGCACTCACGATGCCGAAAGCCAGATGCACCCCGGTGCCGAAATCGCCGATCTGCGCGCCGGTGACGAGCGGCGGGCCATCGCGGAACCCGGTCGTGGAGGCGGCGCCGCCGGCGCATTGCGCGACGTTCTCGTAGACCTTGCAGTCCTCATAGGGACCGGGGCCGAAGCCCTTGACCGAGGCCACGATCATCCGCGGGTTGGTCTTGTGAATGTGGTCCCAGGTCAAGCCCATGCGATCGAGCGCACCCGGCGCGAAATTCTCCACCAGCACGTCGCAATGCCTGATCAGGCGATCGAGGATTTCCTTGCCTTTCGAATGCTTGGAATCGATGGTGATCGAGCGCTTGTTGCCGTTGAGCATGGTGAAGTAGAGGCTGTCGGCGCCCTTGACGTCGCGCAATTGCCCGCGCGTGATGTCACCCGCGCCGGGCCGCTCCACCTTGATCACGTCGGCGCCCATAAAGGCGAGGAGTTGCGTGCAGGTCGGGCCCGACTGCACATGCGTGAAGTCGAGCACGCGCACGCCTTCGAGCGCCTTGCCGGCTTGGCCCCAGGGCTTTGTGGAAGGCTTCGGCAAACCGTCGCCGGTATTGGTGGCCGGCCTCTTCGGGTTCAGTTTCACGACTTTTTTCGATGCCGTCTTGGACTTCGCCTTCGCTTTTGCCGTTGCCTTCTTGGCTTTCTTCCTTGTCATGTGGGTTCCCTCTCATTCATTTCTTGCGAACCGCGCTTTGCGGATTGAGGTTCCCGATTCTGCCGCTCTCGCTGCCCGCCGCCGGGTCGATTACCGCGTTGATCAGGGTCGGCTGACCGGAGTCCATGGCCTTGTTCACGGCGCGGCTCAACTCGTCGGGCGTTGTCACATGGACGCCAACGCCGCCGAATGCTTCCATGATCTTGTCGTAGCGCGCGTCTTTCACGAAGACGGTAGGCGCCGGGTCCGAACCGCCAGTGGGATTGGCGTCGGTCCGCGATAGATGCCGTTGTTGTTGAAGACGACGATGCAGACGGGCAGCTTGTACCGGCAAATCGTTTCCACTTCCATGCCGGAGAAACCAAAGGCGCTGTCACCTTCCACCGCGAGCACCGGCTTGCCGGTCTCCACGGCGGCTGCGACGGCAAAGCCCATGCCGATGCCCATGATGCCCCAGGTGCCGACGTCCAGGCGTTTGCGCGGCTGATACATGTCGATAACGCCGCGCGCGAGATCAAGCGTGTTGGCGCCTTCGTTGACGAGGATGGCATCCGGCCGCTCCTTGATGACGGTGCGCGGCGCCCGAGCGCGCTGTGGAAATCCAGCGGCACCAATATTTCATCAGCCTGGGCGCCATCTTGGCAATGTTCTCTGCCTTGCGCGCGTTGATGGCGCCGACCCAGTCAGCCGGCGGAGCCGGCCAGCTGCCGTCAATGCCTTCGAGCAGGGCCGACACGCAGGAGCCGATATCGCCAACCAGCGGAGCGACTGTGTGAACGATGCTGTCCATCTCCTTCGGGTCGATATCGATCTGGATGAACTCTTTTGATCCAGGCTCACCCCAGGTCTTCCCCTTGCCGTGCGACAGCAGCCAGTTGAGGCGGGCGCCAATCAGCAGGACAACGTCGGCGTAGTTCAGCACCGTCGAGCGCGCCGCGCCCGCCGACAGCGGATGGATGTCAGGCAGAGAGCCCTTTGGCCATGCTCATCGGCAGGAAAGGAATGCCGCTCTTTTCAACCAGGGCGCAGATCGCCGGCATCGGCCTGCGCGTATGCCACGCCCTTGCCGAGAATGATCAGCGGTCGTTTGGCGCTCCTGAGGACATCGAGTGCGCGCTTGACAGCGGCCGGCGCGGGAAGCTGGGCCGGTGCCGGATCGATGACCTTGACGAGCGACCTGGCGCCAGCCTCCGCGTCCATCACCTGAGAAGAAAAGCCTGGCCGGCAGATCAAGGTCAGGCGCCGCCCGGCCGGCCCGACACAGCCGCGCGGATCGCGCGCGCCACGCCGATGCCGATGTCCGCGGCATGCAGCACGCGGAAGGCCGCCTTGCAGGGGGGTGATGGCCAGCTGATCCATCTCCTCGTAGTCGCCCTGCTGCAAGTCGACGATCTCGCGCTCGGATGAGCCGCTGATCAGGATCATC